>NZ_OZ034793.1:0-1338593 GCF_964028505.1 Wolbachia endosymbiont (group A) of Alloplasta piceator
TGCGTCAGGCTGGCAGGTCTCTTCCTGAGTACCGCAAAGCAGTAGAAAATATGAATAATTTTATGGAGATATGCTACAACACAGATTTAGTGACAGAATTGACGTTACAGCCGGTGACAAGATTTGACATGGATGCGGCGATAATTTTTTCAGACATTTTAATAATAGCTGATGTTTTGGGTTGTGACGTGAATTTCGTACGCGGTGTAGGTCCAATAATAAAACCCGTGGAAAGTCCTAAGGAATTGAAGGGTCCACAAGAAATTGAAACTAAAACCTTACCAATTCTAAACGCTATAAAAAAAGTCAGAAGCCAATTACCAAAAGAAAAATCTCTCATAGGATTTGCTGGTGGACCATGGACAGTAGCCTCATACATCATAGAAGGTGGGAGCAGCAAAACTTTTTCCAAAGTATTAAATTTTTATCCTTCGTGTTTGAAGGAAATAATTGAACGAATAACGGAAGTGACGATTATTTATCTAATTAAACAGATAGAATTTGGAGCAGATGTTATTCAGCTATTTGACAGTAATGCTGGTGCGTTATCGGAACCATTGTTTAAAGAATATGTTATCGAACCAACAAAGAGAATTATCTTGGCAATAAAGGATAGATTTTCTGATTTTCCAATAATAGGTTTTCCAAGGTCTGCTGGAAATCTTTATAAAGATTACTGCGAACAAACAGGTGTATCTGCAGTAAGTATAGATTATAATGTTCCAATAAAATGGGCGAAAGCGAATCTAAACATCCCTCTACAAGGAAACCTTGATCCTAATCTTTTAGCCTATAATAAAACGGAAGCAATCAAAGAAGCAAAACGTATAATAGATTGCTTTAGAGATTTACCCTTCATATTTAATCTTGGACATGGAGTACTCCCTGATACTCCAGTTGAAAATATTGCTGCGTTGGTAAACCTGGTAAAAAGCTACTAATACAATACACAAAATTCCTAGCTTTTTTGTTGTACGGGGTTTATCATTTAAATTTAGCTTCAGTAAAATATGTCAGACCTTGCAAAAAGAATGTTCCTAATAAAACCATCACCTACGATTGCTGTAACTGATAAGGCAAATAAGTTGAAAAATGAAGGAAAAAAGATCTGTGTTTTAGCTGCAGGAGAACCGGATTTTGATACTCCAGATCATATAAAAAAAGCAGCTATTCAAGCAATAAGTGAAGGTAAGACTAAATATACTGCTGTTGATGGAACGCGTGAGCTGAAAGAAGCAATAATTAATAAGTTAAGAAAGGATAATAAACTCGAGTACACGCTTAACCAAATCTGTGTTGGTACAGGTGCTAAGCAGGTGTTATTCAATTTGTTCATGGCAACAATTAACTCTGGAGATGAAGTTATTATTCCAGCTCCTTATTGGGTTTCATATGTTGATATGGTAAGTCTTTTTGGCGGCTTGCCAGTTGTAGTAGAATGCAAACAAAATTTTAAACTGACAGCGGAATTATTGAAAAGCAGGATAACTAAAAAAACTAAATGGTTAATTCTTAACTCACCGAACAACCCTGCAGGAGCTGTGTACACATGTGATGAATTGAAAGACATAGCACAAATATTGCTTGAATATCCACATATGAATGTCGTTACAGATGATATTTATGAGCATATAATATACGACGAAAAGTTTTTTACTATCGCTCAGGTTGAGCCGAAGCTTTATGATAGAGTTTTTGTAGTCAATGGAGTATCAAAAGCCTATGCAATGACAGGCTGGAGAATAGGGTATATTGCAGGTAGAAGTGATGTGGTAAAAGCTATCTCTACGCTGCAGTCTCAAAGCACTTCTAATCCAAATTCGATAGCACAAGCAGCAGCAGCAGCAGCATTAAACGGTGATCATAGTTTTTTGAAAGAAAGAACAAGGATTTTTAAGAGTCGTAGAGATTTTATGGTGAAAGAGCTAAATTCTGTCCCGGGATTATCAGCGTCTGTTCCACAAGGTGCGTTTTATTTATTTGTCTCATGTGAAGGATTGCTCAGTAAAAGCACAAAAAGTGGTAAGATAATAAATAATGATTTAGATTTTACTGAATACTTACTGGGAGATCATTTGGTTGCTGTGGTTCCAGGAATTGCATTTGGTCTAGAAAATTTTATCAGAATTTCTTATGCAACCTCTCAGGAACAATTAGAAATTGGATGTGATAGTATTACTAAAGCGTGCCAGGAGTTAAAATGAAATAGACTATCCATAAGTTGTATATTTTGCCATACTTCGCCAAGGTTATTTTGAATGTTCTAACTTGTGTTTTTCTATGGAAGGCATTTTTATTGATTGAGCAAGTGTCTTTCTAATATTGAATTCCTCATTTTTTTCATTTTGTTGCAGTAAGTTAATGTTATTTATTTTATTTACTAAATCTTTCCCCTTTTCCAGAGTCTTTAAATCACTTTCGTTAATGTGATGTTCATTGTAAAATTCTGCAACAATTTCTTTTCTTTTCGGATAAGTATTTAAAAATTCCGACACCTGATGTTTAGCAACAGCTTGAATAAACTTCTTATTAAATCTTGAATCGTTATATAGATCTTCTAAATTTTCATCGTAGTGTTTTGCTTCATTTACAGCAAGCTTTATTATCTCTTCTATACCACTTAGAAGTTTCCTATACAATTTGTCGTATCTATTGCCTAGCACGTGTGTAGCGAATGTTTGTTCAATGTATTTTGTTATGTAATTTTGCAGCGTATTATCTATCGTGCTTATATTCATCAGCCTGCTTTAATATTATATTAACTATTTTACACATAAAAAGGTTAATATTGAATTAATAGAATACTTCTGAAGTCAAATTTTACTGAAAATTATGGTATTTAAGATATAATTGTCAGCATGAAATAAAAACATAAATAAAATGGATCTTGTAACAAAAGTGAAGCTCAAGATAAAGATGAATAAGGGTAAAATCATAAATATACTTATCATTTGTGGTGTAATTTTTTTCATATACCTTATTCATGAGCCAGTTGTAGATATGGTAGAAAAAATTATAAGTAAAATAAAAGGTCTCTTTTAAAAATAGAAAAAGTGAACTTTTTCCATCATCCAAACTTGAACCTGGAAAATTTAGTTAATGCATAAACTACTTATGTTCGCTATGAGTTCAACTGTATAAAATTCCGGTAAATTAAAATAAGTATTCATAAGAATATTGTTTTCTATAAACAGAGTATCTATAATGCTAGCTTTGGGGTAAAGTATTGCAGAGGAATTTTTTAATCTGGTTGTTGGCGTCACTGTTTTATGCATACCAATATATATTACGCGTAATTCCAAACATAATTGCGCCTGAATTAATAACAAAATTTAACATAAGTATTGCAGATGTTGGCCAGTTTGGTGGGTTATACTATGTAGGCTATACGCTAGCTCATATACCTATTGGTCTTTTCCTTGATAGATTTGGACCAAAGTTTGTTTTACCTGCTTGTACCGTTTTGACATTTACCGGAACACTACCGCTTATATGCTTTGATGAGTGGAGTTATTCAATAATTGGAAGAATAATTGTGGGAATTGGGTCATCCGCTTCGGCAATTGGAATCTTTAAAGTTGCAAGCATGTATTTTGCGCAAGAAAAATCAGCAAGAATGGCCAGCTTATCTATAATTATAGGAATTTTGGGAGGGATATGTGGCGGGTTACCTTTAGACTTCTTACTCGATAAATTTGGCTGGAATTATGTTATCTATACATTCTCAGCATTTGGGTGTTTACTTGCTCTGTTGCTGTTCTTAGTAACGCCTGAAAGCAATGCTCAACAGGAAAAAGTTAGCATTAGAGACTTAAAAAACATACTTTTCAACAAGCATATTATTCTAATTAGCTTTTTTGGTGGACTCATGGTCGGTCCAATGCAAGGTTTTGCCGATGGTTGGGTGAAAGCATTCTTTTTTGAAGTATATAAAATGAATGAAGACTTGGCATCTTCTCTCTCTTCCGTAATATTGATAGGAATGTTAACAGGATCATTCTCTTTGGCTTATTTATTGGAAAAATATAAAAATAAGCATTATGAAGTAATAATTGCATGCTCATTTGCAATGATCGCTAGTTTTCTTTTGCTTTTTACTCAGATTGGTGGCTTGTATGTTGTATTACCTACGCTTTTTATTATTGGCTTCACATCTGGATATCAGGTGGTTACCATTTACAAAGCGATAAGTTATGTAAATAATAACTTAGTAGGCCTGGCTACAGCTGTGTCAAACATGATAGTTATGGTTTTTGGCTATTTTTTTCACACTGGGATCGCAAAAATAGTAGATTTGTGTTGGGATAGAACAATAATACAAGGAAATCCTGTGTATGGTGCTGAATTGCTGATAAAAGCAACATCAGTTATTCCTGTATGTTTGCTGGTGGCTGTTTTTGGGCTCTTATGGTTAAAAAATAAAGATTTTAGAGAAGTTGATTGTAATAAGTAGATAATTTATCGAAGGCTCGTATGATAAAATCGTTAGATGTACTAATTTAAGGCTCTTGTTATTATGAAATATAATACTTTATTTTACTTTGATATTTTTGTTTTAATTGTAATTGGGTTTTATTAGGTGGTAGGTATGTCGAAAAGTAATTTTTTTGTATGGTTGATAGTATCTCTTTTCTATGCATACCAGTATGTGTTACGTGTCATGCCAAACATAATTGCGCCTGTATTAATAACAAAATTTAATATAAGCATTGCAGATTTAGGGCAATTTAATGGTCTCTACTATGTGGGATTTACACTAGTTCATATCCCTGTTGGTCTTTGTTTTGATAGATTCGGTCCAAAAATTGTTTTACCTATTTGTGCTGTCTTGGTATCTATTGGAACATTACCTCTTGTGTGCTTTGATGAGTGGTATTATTCAGTATTAGGTAGAATAATTGTTGGGATTGGCTCGTCTGCGTCAGCAATAGGAGTATTTAAAGTTGCCAGTATGTATTTTTCGCGAGAAAAATCAGCAAAAATGGCAAGCATATCTGTTATTATAGGGCTATTAGGGGCAATATATGGTGGTCTACCAATAGAACTTTTGCTTGATGAGTTTGGTTGGAATTACGTAATTTATATTCTTTCAGGGTTTGGTTTCTTACTCGCTTTATCTTTATTTTTAGTTATTCCTTACAATGCTTACGACTTTCGAAAAGAAAAAATTAGCATGAAGGATCTAAAAACTGTGCTTTTCAATAAATATATCATTCTAATTAGTTTTTTTGGTGGCTTAATGGTAGGTCCACTAGAAGGTTTTGCTGATGCTTGGACAAAAGCTTTTTTATGTGAGGTATATCAAATGGCCGGTGATCTAGCGTCTTCAATTTCTTCTGTTATATATGTAGGATTTGCAGCTGGATTGCTCTCTTTTGCTCACATATTAGAAAAATATCCAAATAGACATTATGAAGTTATTATTGTCTGTTCCTTTGCAATGATTGCTAGTTTCCTTTTACTTTTTACACAGGCTGGCGGATTGTATATTGTATTGCCTGCACTTCTTGTTATAGGTTTCGCTTCTGGATATCAAATAGTAACACTGTACAAAGCATTAAGTTATGTAAATAATAACTTAATAGGATTAACTACAGCTGTGTCAAATATGATAGTCATGGTTTTTGGCTATTTTTTTCACACTGGGATCGCAAAAATAATAGATTTGTGTTGGGATAGGACAGTGATACAAGGAAATCCTGTGTATAGTGCTGAATTGCTGATAAAAGCAACATCTATTATTCCTGTATGTTTGCTGATAGCTGTTTTTGGGCTCTTATGGTTAAAAAAGCAGGATAGGCAGTCTTAAAATTGCTTGTGCATCTTAAAATTAAAGCGAGGTTTGATCTATGATGAGTGTTTTAAAAAAAATCTGTGGCTCTAAAAATAGTTTAAAGTCTTTTGATAACGAGGTTTATCAGTCTATAGAAAAAGAATTACAACGCCAAAAATCACAATTGCAATTAATTGCATCAGAAAATTTTGCAAGCAAAGCGGTAATGGAGGCACAAGGCTCTTTTCTGACTAATAAATACGCAGAAGGTTATCCAGGTAAAAGATATTACTGTGGTTGTGAGCATGTGGACAAAATTGAAAGTCTGGCTATAGAGAGACTTTGTAAGTTGTTTGGTGTAAAATTTGCAAACGTTCAACCTCACTCTGGTTCTCAGGCGAATCAAGCAGTGTTTGCTTCACTACTTGCTCCAGGTGATACGATACTTGGATTGTCACTGAATTGCGGTGGGCATCTAACTCATGGTGCGGCACCAAGCCTTTCTGGTAAATGGTTTAAGTCAATTCAATATACAGTGAATAAAGACACTTACTTGCTGGATATGGATGAGATAGAAAAGCTGGCGCTGGAGCATAAACCGAAATTGATCATAGCTGGTGCTTCTGCTTATCCGAGAAGAATGGACTTCAAACGCTTTCGCGAAATTGTAGATAAAGTTGGTGCTTATTTGCTTGCAGACATTGCTCACTATGCAGGGCTTATTGCAGCGGGCGAATATCCATCCCCTGCTGAATATGCACATGTTATGACTTCCACAACTCACAAAACTTTGCGTGGTCCTCGTGGTGGAATAGTGATGACCAATGATGAAGCATTACACAAAAAAATTCAATCTGCAGTTTTTCCAGGATTGCAGGGCGGGCCACTTATGCATGTGATAGCTGCAAAAGCTGTTGCATTTAAAGAAGCATTAGCACCAGAGTTTAAGACTTATAGCAAGAAAGTCGTGGAAAATGCGAAAGTGCTGGCTCAAGAATTGCAAAAGCATGGACTTGACATTATAACCGGTGGCACTGACTCTCATATAGTGCTAGTTGACTTAAGATCGCAGAAATTAACTGGAAAAGACGTTGTAGATAGCCTTGAGAGAGCCGGTATTACCTGTAATAAAAACTCTGTACCATTTGATACAGCAAAGCCGACCATCACTTCAGGGCTCCGTTTTGGCACTGCTGCTGAGACAACACGCGGACTTGAGGCAGAAAATTTTAAAGGAATAGCCGGCCTAATAAATGAAGTGGTTCAGGGATTAATCAGCGGAAATAGCCCTGATATTGAAAGAACGGTAAAAACTAAAGTTGAAAAGATTTGTAGTAATTTTCCTATTTATTAATTTATGTGGCGTTATTCAAGTAGCCCGCAGAAACAAAAAACTTACTTGACACCCTTCGCCAGCTCCCTTATCATGAAACTGAAGCTATTGTATTTGCTTTCGCCAATCTGCAGATTAAAAGGTAAGGATTACTTAATATATCGGCGTCTTATGTTTAATTTTTTGCAGTATATAGATACTGTATGTCTTTACAAAACTTCATCTACATCTAGATTTTTATCTAAATAAGCTGAACGCGCTTATAAAGCGTTACAAGACATCAAAAAATGCCAATACTCGACAGAGATAGTAAAAGACTAGCTAACTCGGGGATTCTTTGTCTTTTTTTCTGCTTAGTAAATTTCTTAAACATTTGCAGCGTAAGTTAGTTGCAATTAAAAGCAGCTGAATTTCGCTTGTCAAGCGTTTAAAACATAAAAAACGCCAATATTTTAAAGCGGATAATAACCCCAGGGCTTCTTTTGCCTTTTTTTTCATTTGGTGAATTTCTTAATGTTTGTAGCTAGCATGAACAAACATTTGAGAGTAACTTCTGCTGGTAGGGTGTCATCCCAGTGCTTGACACTGCTCTCCTTTGTCATCCCAGTGCCCAGACACTGGGATCCAGGAATTTTATTAAGTTGGTAAGCATAAAAGTAGCCGTTTTATGTTAAAATACAACATTTTAATGATTATGAAAAGGCTGGATTCCAGCGTCACGCGCTGGAATGACATTGTAGGGTGTTATCCGAGTCCTTTTTCCGTCATCCGAGGACCGTATGACGTCATCCAAGTAGCGTGACTACTTGGATCTAAGCTGTATTACCAAGTCCAATTAAGTGCAGCATCATCACTTGTTGGAGGCTCAAAATACGGTTGTGACATTTCCTCTTGCACAGCTCTTTTAAATTCCGGACTTTCTATGCTTATCTTTGTTACATGCTCTTGTAAGGCTTTCTCAGCAGCTATTTCAGCAGCTGTTGGACTTTTACCATCTGCTCCTGGATCCCCTTTCTCTCCTTGTGGGCCTTGAGCTTCATCTTTACCATCTGCTCCTTTAGGACCAGTATCCCCTTTCTCTCCTTTTAGCCCGGTGTCTCCTTTATCTCCTTTTAGCCCTTTAGCTCCATCTTTACCATCTGCTCCTTTAGGACCAGTATCCCCTTTATCTCCTTTTAGCCCTTTAGCTCCATCTTTACCATCTGCTCCTTTAGGACCAGTATCCCCTTTATCTCCTTTTAGCCCGGTGTCTCCTTTCTCTCCTTGTGGGCCTTGAGCTCCATATAATTTATCGTTACATTTGCCTTATGCTTCCCTTCTGAGTCCTGCTCGTAGCTCTTTTCTATTTTGAGAATTGTGTCTTTTAATACTACCTGTTCTTGCTCTTTCTCCTCCACTGAAGCTGACCTTTTTGCCCTTGTTGGAATTTGTGGCTGATCAGACTGCATTTCACTATTGTCGTTTGATGCAGTTTTCTCTTCAGCAGCTTGTGCAACAACATTAGTAGTACTATGAACTTCTGTCTTAGAGGTTGTCCGGAAACTAGTAAATTCAAGCATATTCCCTCTTTAACATAACCCTACTCATAGCTAGGTATATGAAATTCTCAGTGGATGTTGTGAGTAAATCATACTCCTTCGATAGCCTTCTATTCCTATTAACCCAAGCAAAAGTCCTTTCTACAACCCATCTTCTTGGCTGTACTTTAAACCCTTGTTCTCTTGTTGGTAGTAGCTCAGGTGGCGTATCTTTGTGCACCCAAAATCTACATGGAGGCCTTGTAACAATTTCAATATCTATGTCATATTCTTCCTTTATGTGATTCTTTGAATTTCTTCCTTGGTATCCCATGTCAGCCCACATTTTTTTAACTTTAGTATATTTTGTTCTCATATTGTTTAATGCTATTTTAATACCATCTCTATCATTTTCGTTAGCAGCGCCTACGTAACAACCTAGTATAAAACCCTGAGTGTCTGTAATTATATGCCTTTTTCTACCCTTTACTTTTTTACTTCCATCATAGCCTTTGATCCCCCCTTTTCTGTAGTCTTTACAGATTGACTATCTACTATACAGGCACTCGGCTGCTCATTCCTTCCTATTTTTCTTCTACTATATTTTGTAATTTCATAATTCATTTTCTCAAAAATTCCCTGCTTCTTCCATTGCCTGAACTGCTCATACACAGTCTTCCATAGCGGAAAATCATTTGGTAAATACCGCCATTGACACCCTGTACGCAATACATAGAAAATTGCTTCTAATATTTCTCTTTTGCTATACTTTGGCGGCCTTCCTCCTTTCTTGTATGATACTCTGAAGTGTTTTTCTATTCTTGCCCATTCCCTTTCGCTTAGATCTGTTGGATACTTTTTTCTCATCTTTACCCCGTACTAAAATTTCAGATATTATAGCCTTTTACTTGTTTCCGGACAACCTCTAAGATTGCGCGTAGTGAATTATAATAACCTGCATATGCTGTCCAATTTTGCTACAAAGGCAAGATTTTCATGCGACATATATACCCATCATATAGGCAGTATGTTTGCCATTATAAGGCATATTAACTTGATACTTAAGAGCATTGAAGGTTTTAATAATGAGGCCATTTTAGAAAGTAATTGTGCTATGGATCAACACGATGAAATTTTACATTCAACAATTAATTTTGATATTTTAATAAAAGGAGGTGATAATGAGCAAATTACAGCTAAAAATTAAAGATCATGACAATAATTTTATTGTGTTAAATAATATACGAAACCTAAGGTTTACTTTGCGTAATAACAGAGAAGAGGTGAAAGATATTTCTTCTTTTGGCTGGAGAAAAGTATTGGATTCTGCTGGAAGCAGACACATTACGATAAAAATTAATGGAATTTTAGACTCTGTATTAGCTGATGAATTATTACGTAATTCTGCTATGCTAAACTCTAATAATGATTATGAAATTAGTTTTAATGCTAAGGAAAAGATAAGGCTTAGGTGTTCAGTTGAATTGTATGAGAGGTGTTATGATCCTGTTACTTTTGACAGCTTTACTGTCGTTTTAGTCAGTGCTGAAGTTGTAAACGCTTTTCATTAATGTTAATTTAATTTTTTCATATACAATAGTAACTGGTGAGAATTTTAACTAAATTAAAAAAAATCATGAACGACAAAGACCTTTTCGAGGAAGACGGTGATGATATTGAAGAAAATAACGATGATAAAAGAGAGAAAAGTTTAGAAAATGAAAATCAGCAAAATCAAGAAGAACAACACAAAGAGGAAGATAAGCAATACATAATACAATATATTCAAGACTATTTGAAAGTTTTTGAGGATATTCTAAATCAGATCGACGAAGGAATTGATAATTTAGATAGTTACGAAAGGACTATGCAAATAAAGCGAAGCATAGACAGGCTCATAGAGACTTTATATAGTCAGGCTGCGTCCGAAGATATTGATGCAGAATTTGAAACTACCAAACACACTCGCGATAAATCAGAATCTATGAAAAGAGTTAGAGAGAAGAGAAGAAAGCAAGTGATAGAAGAAGTATTAAGTAGCATGTTTGCCCAGCAACAAAAGGAGCTAATGAACGCTAAACACTTAAGTCATGGACATGAAACAGCAAAAGATGGGGATGTCCACGAAGCAAAGGAAAAAGTGAAGTCTTCAATCAGGGGAGTGTTGTTTTCGGTGATTGCTCATAGGATGGATCCAAGAAGGAGGGCAGGGGAAACTGCTGACGGTAACGAAAAGCAAGCTCGTATATATGGCAGGGAAGCAGTTGGTGGAGCTTTAGGTGCATTGTTAAAAACGTTTTTAACAGCAGTTATTGCCGTTGTGCGTGAAATTGCTAAGCCACTTCAGAAACCGGAAACATCTTTTGCAAAACAAGTTGAAGAAAGCAGAAACGCAGATTCACAAAAGGGTCGATCTGTGTAGATTTCTCCTTGTAATAATCTTTCGATTCTACTGTCTGTTAATTCAAATTAGGGTTATAAAATTTTAGAAGCCAGCTCTTATATAACCAATTTATAGCAAGAAATTACGATACAAAAATCAGCGTCCGTTAGAAAATAAACATAACACAGGGTGATAGAGTTGCCCCTATCCATAAGCGTCAGTTAAGCTCAAAATTGTAAGCTTAAAATATGGTTGAATAATTATTAATAATAGTATATAATTATCAACGTTTTTCAGGCATTTTTGTTATGGGTGCGCCAAGTAAGCGTTTAGAATACAATTGGTGAAAATCCAACTGACCTTACCCAGAAAAAGTGGAGAGAAAGTGTGGAATGTTTTTTACAAAAAGAATGATGCATCAAATTGTTCTGGAATGCAATAGTTAATAGTGACGTTGTTTGTTATAAAAAATTTCTATGTATTCAAATATTGCAGTTCTAGTTTGTTGAGCAGAGTGTTGTGAAGTATCAATAAGTATTTCTCTTTTCAATGAGCTAAAGAAGCTTTCTGCAACAGAATTGTCGTAACAACAGCCTTTATTACTCATCTATATTCTTTACAGCTAAGAGATATTGATACCCTTGCGCAGTATATTGTGAACCTTGGTCACTGTGCAGCAGTAGATTTTTAACAGGTTTACGCCTATTAATGGCCATTAATAAAGAGTTCATAACCAATTGTTTATTTATTGCACTACTCATTAACTACCATACGTGAGAATTATTGCTGCCAAATATAGCCATCCCTCCTTGGTTTTGATGTAAGTAATCCCATACTTTATTTGGTTGATCAACAATAAAGTTTTGATCTAGTATATTGGGAGCTACAGCTCTATTATCTGTTTGTTGTTTTTTAATTTTAAACTTTCTTCTCAGTATAGCCCTGATGTCATTTTTCTGCATAATACTTTGCACCGTTTTCAAATTGCAACTTTTACCCAAAGCCTTCAATTCAGCATGAATTTTAGGAGCTCCATATCTACATTTAGAAACTTGATATATTTTTTGAATAGCTTCGAGTAGCTCTTTATTTGCTGATTCTCTACTGCTTATTTTTCTTGTGGTCCACTTATAGTAGCCACTAGCAGAAAATCCTACATAATTCCTGTACTTTATAGCAGTTACTATGCTCTTTTATAAAAAAATATTTTACTCTTTTTGACTGGCCAGGGCTTTTTTTTAAATGTCTCTTTCCCTTGTTACTCTTGCTAACTCTCTTTGTAAATCAAACCTCTCTTTGTCGTAAGGAGCCATGTTACCTCTACCTGGAAATGCATCTGCTGCCGACTTTTTTTCGTTGTGTTTCTTTATCCATTTTCCTAATAAACCACCCTTTATTCCTAAATCCTTTGCTGTTTTTGTAATTGTTTGACCTACCTTTCTTTGTTCATTTGCCAGCTTAACAGCTTCCAATTTGAATTCTGCCGTATATTCTCTTGCCATTTCTAATCCTCCAAAATTTTATTTTACCCAAAAAAACTCTTTTCTTTCTCTCCACTTTTTCTGGGTAAGGTCAGTCTTTAGGCACCCAAACAAAGGGAAATGCTGGATAAAAAGAAAATACTTTAAAAAGTATAATAACGATAACTGGCGTTTTATGACAAGTAACAAGATACATCTTATTATACACAGCGATCATGATATTAAACGACATATCAAAGTGCAAAAAACCAGATCTCCATATGATGGTGATTGGGTATATTGGGGTAAACGTCTGAGAAAAATACCAGATAAGCAATTAAGAGTAATAAAACTATTGAAGTTACAACAAAGTAAATGTGATAATTGTAGACTATGGTTTAAAAGTGATGATACAATAGAAATACATCACAAAGACCGGAATAGACGAAACAACATGATCAAAAACTTATCTTTGTTACATGGACATTGTCACGATGAATTACACAGGAGGTGTGCATGAAAAGCACCAAATTGGAGAGAAGCCGTATGAGGCGCAAAGTCTCACGTACGGTTTTGAAGTCGAGTGAGGAGGGGCGACCTTCTTCACTTAGACAACAATATGCAGATGAAACTACGGAAGAAGACTTAAGGAAAATAGCAGAAAAAGCACCAATAATAAAGTTAGCCTACGATGAATTAGACAGGTTTAGCTGGAATGAAAAAGATTTAGTAGCATATGAAGAAAGAATAACGGATCTGCGGAAAGAAGAAGGCATCCTCGCTAAAAAACTTGATGAGGGAAAGATTGAAGTAGCAAAAAACCTACTTAAGGCTGACATCTCTATTGATATTATCTCTCAGACAACCGGCCTTCCTCAAGCTGAGATTAAACGACTTCAGGAAGAAATCACCTAAAAGGCTAATGATCAACGAAAAAATTGTAAGAGAGAACTTAAAAAAAGTCATAGAGCAAAAAAGCGGTAAAGATGTGACCGCTCTTGGCATAATATCCTCAATTATTATTAAAGGTCAAGATGTTGGTTTTGTGCTTGAAGTTGCCGGTAACACGCAAGCAAATGAAGAATTAAGAAAAAATTGTGAGCAAGCTGTTAAAGCTATACCGGGGGTGACAAAAGTGACCGTGGTTGCTACTGGTCAAAAACAAACTGGGCAACAAAAAGCTAAATTACATATCGAAGGAGTGAAAAATATAATCGTTGTAGCCTCTGGTAAAGGCGGTGTGGGCAAGTCCACAGTTGCGCTAAATCTTGCTCTCTCATTAGCAAAGTTGAAACATAAAGTTGCGCTGGTTGATGCAGATATATATGGTCCTTCAATTCCTAAAATGCTTGGCGCTGAAAAATTAAAGCCAGAAATACAGGATAGTAAAGCAATGCCTATAGAAAAGTATGGACTGCATACTATTTCAATTGGCTATTTTATCGATAAAGATCGTGCAGCAATATGGCGCGGACCTATGATTACAAAAGCACTTTATAGTCTGCTAATGGGAACAAAATGGTCCGATATAGAGTATTTGATAATTGATACACCACCTGGAACTGGCGATGTGCATTTAAGTCTTATGGAAAATTTTAACTTAACTGGGGCGATAATAGTTTCAACTCCACAGGAGCTCTCTTTAATCGATGCTCGCAAAATTTATGATATGTTTACAAAGCTCAGCGTACCGGTTATTGGCATTGTAGAAAATATGAGTTATTTCATTCAAAGCGGCTCAAAAATATACATATTTGGAAAAGACGGTGCAAAAAAAATGTCTGAGGAGCTGGGCATCAAACTTCTAGGCAGAGTTCCTCTAGATCCACAAATATGCCATGCTTCTGATTGCGGAAATCCTTTAATGCTAAGTGAGGATTTGGCAGAGATTTATGAAGACATTGCTCAAAGTATAGTTAAACAATAGAATAAGCGTGAGAAACATGCGAATCAAAGTCCTCTTTTGTTATACCAATTCCCATTACAGGGCAAACAGATGGACAATGATGGAAGAAAAGCCATACTGAAGTAAGTAAAATAGCGAGGTTTAAATGGCATTAAGATCAAAATTATTGGATGAAAAAGTAGTAGAATCAGCAAAAGAAATGCTGAAGAAAGTAATGAATAATGCATATGTTTCAAAAAAACTAAATGCTGTAATTGCAGCAAAAAAGTACAGTATAACGGCTGTAGCAAAAATATATTGCATTTCAAGAAGCGCACTAACTTCGTGGGTAAAACTCTTGAAAATTGGCAGAGAAGAAAAACTGTTTGCTCCTTCACAACGTCGTAGAAAAACTAAATTAAATCAGGCTCAACTACAGCAAATTGAAGAGTGGATAGAAGAAAATCCTAATATCACCATTAAAGAAATGAGAATAAGAATCCAGGAAAAGTTCGGATTAAATATCAGCAAATCTACAGTACACCGCCATATGCAAAAGATGAAATTCTCATATATTACACCAAGACCAGTTCATAATGGACAAGATAAAAGCAAACAAGAGGAATTCAAAAAAAAATCTCAATGGAGCTATTAGCAAGTATCCAGAAAAAGAGCTATTTTTCTTTGATGAATCACGGTTTGGCACACATTCAAAAGTTGGACATGGGTGGTTTAAAAAGGGGATTAGAGCACAGGTTAAAACAAAATTAGGTAGGCAAAATTTCTATCTCTATAGTGCAGTTAATCCTAGAAATGGAGAGAGTTCTAGCTTATTTGCACCAAATGTCAACACTGATTGCATGAACATATTTCTTGAGCAAATTTCGCAATATCTAGAAACACGAGAGGCTTTTCTCGTTATGGACTGTGCTAGTTGGCATAGGTCAAAAAATTTAAAGGTACCTAAAAATATCGACATTATATACCTACCTCCATACTCACCTGAGCTAAATCCTGTTGAGAGGCTTTGGTTATATATAAAACAGAACATTTTGCGCAATAAAATATACGATACAATTGCTCTACTTGAGGGTGCTTTGTGCAAATTTATTACTTCTCTTGCCAGCTCCACAATTAAACAACTCTGCAATGTTTCCTATTTGACTGGACAACAATGAGAATTGGTATTAGTTACAAAATAGACTGCTTGCATAACCATTATTTACATGAAAAATTAGCAGCTTTTGTCATTCCAGCGCGTGACGCTGGAATCCAGAAAAAAAGAAGAATGGATCCCAGTGGGCTTTGTTGCATCGCTACTTATGAAAGGCTAACTATAGTTAGGATTATAAGTAACCTATTGAAAATCTTGTTTTTTTGCAATCAATCTGATCAAATTTAAGAATAGTAATTTATTATTTACATTAATAAATTTAATTCTATTGAAAATAGCTAAAGCATTGAAATTCTTGAATTTTAGCCGGATTAGTGAGTGGTAGTGAAATTTCTTTTACTCAAATTTAGGTATTCACTGACCGTTCTTGTTATAAATACCAGAATAATAAGCTACTGATATTCTCCATCTTTTTTATCTTTATCCATCATAGCTAGCGATGCAACAAAGCCATCCCAGTGTCAAGCACTGGGATGACACCTTTATGTTTGAGGCAAAACCGGCCATAGCATTTAACACACTGCCTTCGCAAAATGTTCGTACAGTTGTTCGTTACGTGCTGGAATGACAAGGTGGAGTGTCTTTAGATGTCATCCAAGTAGCTGACACTGGGATCTAAAAAATTTAATTTATATATAAAGTTTGTTTAAACTATTTTCAAAACAGATAAAATATAATTTTACAATTAGCGTAAATAAAATGAATTATGATGTAATCATTTCAGGTGGTGGGTTACTTGGTCTTATTACTGCAATTGGCCTCAGTTGTGACTCTGTGTCTGTAGCTGTGATTGAAAAAAATAGTCTACCACGTGTAGTAGATGATAATCGAGCATTTGCTATTTCTCAAGGCTCGAAAAAAATATTGGAAAAGTTAGGGATTTGGCAGTTTGTGGAAAGTGAAGCTGAGCCAATACTTGATATATGCATATTAGATGCGGTTACTGTGCATTACAATCATAAAATGGTTAGCGAAGAGCCAATGGGTTATGTTATCAACAATGCTACTATATGGAATGCAATCAACAATAATTTTCTAAATAAACTGAATATATACTCTCCACATTCCTATAAAACAATTGCTTGTGATTCAGGATATGTGGAAGTGATTCTTGATAATAACCAGGAATTAATATCATCGCTACTTATCTGCGCTGAAGGCAAAAACTCTAAATTACCAGAGTTATTTTCTATACCGACAGTGAAATTTGACTATAAACAAAGTAGCATAGTATTTAATGTAAAGCATGAACTGCATCACCAAAACTTAGCTGTAGAGCGTTTTTTTCCTGGCGGTCCATTTGCAATTCTACCGATAAAGGATGGCTATACTTCTTCGATAGTTTGGACAGAAAAATCTGGAATTTCAAAAATGCTAATGGATCTGTCTGAAGAAGAATTTATTATAGAGCTTAAAAAAAGATTTGGTTCTTATTTAGGAAAGATAAAACTAGAGGGTGAAAGAAAACTTTATCCTTTAAGTTTTGTTTTCGCAAAAAAGTCATATAAGGGTAGAGTTTTGCTTATCGGCGATGCAGCACATTCAATTCATCCAGTTGCAGGTCAAGGGCTTAATCTTGGAATTAGAGATGTAGAAAGTATTATAAAGCACGTAGTTGCCGCAAAAGCATCTGGTATTGATGTTGGCAGTAGTTATTTATTAAAGAAAATTTCACGTAACAGATACTTTGATAATTTTACAATGGCGCTTGCAACTGATGGATTAAATAGGATGTTTTCCAACAGAATATTCTGCGCTAAAGCACTAAGAAATCTTGGCTTGATTGCAGTTGAAAATTCAAATTTCCTCAAAAAACGCTTCATTCGGCATGCTATGGGATTTATATAAATCACTATTTTATAGTTAATGCAAGTCAGGTTTCCCACGTCATACCGCCGCGGTATCTTGGCCGCTAACACGTAGCGGGATGACGAATGCATCTGTTTAGCAGTTGTGTTAAAAGTCAATAGAAAAATTGATGTAGCTGTGGATAAGTACTTT
This sequence comes from Wolbachia endosymbiont (group A) of Alloplasta piceator, assembly GCF_964028505.1. NCBI lineage: Bacteria > Pseudomonadati > Pseudomonadota > Alphaproteobacteria > Rickettsiales > Anaplasmataceae > Wolbachia > Wolbachia endosymbiont (group A) of Alloplasta piceator. The sequence goes on from NZ_OZ034793.1 coordinate 17,527, forward strand.
TATCTGTATAAACGTGCTTATCCACAGCTATACTGGCTCTTAGATAGAAACAGACAGAGAGTTATATTCCTCAGTAAAAACCCTGTCATCTCTGACTAAAGAGTTAGCAAGAATAAGCAATTTCCTCATGGCAGCAGTGGAAGCAATTTTATATGGCTTTTTATATTGACTATATAATCTAGTAAAGAAAGGTTTGATATAGGAATTAGGGGGGGAGGGGGGATGTATGGTCCCAGAGTGTGATGGTATGATAAAATATGAGAAAACAATACCATCAAAGGAGGAATTATGGGACAAATATTACATGGGTGCGCCAAAACAACAGAGACAATTCGTAGAGCAATACAAAATAGTAAAGAGAGCATAGCAAAACTCTCCAGGTACTATAACCTTAATCCAAAAACTATCATTAAATGGAGAAAACGGTCTTTTGCCAAAGACGCTGATATGGGTCCGAAGCATGCAAGATCAACTGTTTTAACTTTAGAAGAGGAGGCTGTAATTGTTGCATTTCGTAAGCATACTCTATTGCCATTAGATGATTGTCTCTACGCTTTGCAAACCTCAATCCCACACTTGACTCGCTCTAGTCTACATCGTTGCTTACAGAGGCACAGCATTAGCAGACTACCAGATGTTGATGGCGAAGTTAAACCAAAAAAGAAATTCAAACAATATCCTATAGGCTATTTCCATATTGATATTGCAGAAGTCAGAACAGAAGAAGGAAAGTTATATTTGTTTGTTGCAATAGATAGAACATCCAAATTTACGTATGTTGAGTTGCATAAAAGTGCTACAAAACCTATAGCTGCTGAGTTTCTACGTAATTTGATTAAAATTTTACCATATAAAATCCACACTATTTTGACAGATAACAGTGTACAATTTACCAACCAAAAACGCCATAAATACGCTTTTCAACATATATTTGATAGAGCTTGTGAAGAAAATGACATTGAACACCGTCTAACAAAAGTTAGCCATCCTTGGACAAATGGGCAAGTTGAGCGTATGAACAAAACTTTAAAGAATGCCACTGTTAAGAAGTATTACTATCAGTCTCACCAGCAACTCAAAGAGCATCTTTATGACTTTGTTATGGCCTACAATTATGCTAAAAGACTCAAAACTCTTAAGGGTCTTACACCTTTTGAGTTTATATCTTTACAGTGGACAAAATCTCCTGAATTGTTCATACTAAATCCACACCATCACACTCTGGGACCATACACTTTCCTGTGTTTCGTAATATTATACAATCAAATTGATAAAAGCTGTATTATCTCCTTGCAGCATTAAGTGTATATTTTTTGCTATTTTTTCCACTAAGGGAGTAACATTATCAAAATTTGAAAATTTTGATAACACATAATCTGCTAAGCTTCTTTGATCTTCAGGTCTACCCACTCCAAATCTCAAGCGCCAATAATCGTTGCCAATAAAACTATCTATGGATTTAAGTCCATTATGTCCAGCAGAGCTACCACCTTTCTTTATTTTTATTCTTCCAAGTTCCAAATCAGCGTCATCGTGTATGACAACGATATTATCTAGCGATAATTTGTAAAAGTTTCGTATTTTTGCAACAGGGATGCCTGAATTATTCATAAATGAATAAGGCTTTATTAACATGATTTTATTATCATTAATTATGCCAGAGGTTATCAGATAATCGGCTTTTTTAGAGAACAACTGAAAACCCCAATATTTGCAGATTGCATCAACGGTGATGAAGCCGATATTATGATGAGTTAACTCATATTGACTACCAGGGTTACCAAGCCCAACTATCAGGTGCACTATTCCTCTGTTTCTGCTTGAGGTTCTTCAACGTCACTATCGGCAGCAGAAATTGTAACAATGGTAAAATTTTCTTCTTCATGGGCTACAAACTTAACACCTTCTGGTAATTTTACATCATTAATATGTATAGACTGGCCAATCATTTTACCGGATAAATCAACTTCAATAACCTGAGGTATTTTATCAGGAGAGCATTTAACAGCAATAGAGCGACACAAAACATTAAGCACTCCACCTAACTTGATCCCTGGGGCTTTACTTTCATTCACAAATGATAGAGGTATGTCTATTTTAATTTCACTGCCTTTATCAACAAATTGAAAATCAACATGTTGCACAGTATCCTTTACTACATGCAATTGGATATCGCGAACAAGAGCATATTCCTTTTTGCCCGAAATATTCAGCTCTATCAAATGTGCAGAAAGAGAACCTGATTTATATTGCTTCGTGAATTCCTTTGCAGACAATGTCAAATTTACATTATCATGGCCCTTTCCATATATTATTCCAGGGATGTTTCCTTTCTTCCTTAGAGAATGCACCGCTTTTGTTTTTGTCACGTTACGTAACTCTGCATTAATTGTTACTATTTCCTGTTGCGTCATCGATTACTCCTATTCAGCTAATCCTTTTAATATAATTTAATAATAATATAACATAAAAATATTTATTTCAAACTTCATTCTTTCATACTAATTGTTTGTGAAAGGATTTATTTAGATATATATTTAAACTTATTTAACAAGAACTATGGGCATTGACGATAAAGTAGTTTTTAGGATTTATAAACCAACAAGAACTGCAACACAATCTGGTTTAGGTAATACAAATTTCTGGCACCTAAAAATTGAATCTGGCTCCTACTACATTGAACCTTTGATGGGGTGGGTTGGCTCAAAAGATCCCAAAAAACAGATTGTATTAAAGTTTGATTCTCTTGAAAAAGCAGTATTCTACGCAAAAAAATGCAACGTTAAATACATAATTGAAATGCCAAAAAATGTTAAGAGGCTGCCAAAATCTTACGCAAGCAATTTCATACTAAAGTAAGGTTTATTGTGGTGTGCTTATCTGTAAAAGATAAAGCTTAGTATAACCAATTTAACTCTGGGTTTTAAGTTGTGCTAACACACTGCGGCCATTTAAAGAGTCAAGATTTTTAACCTGGCTAGCCAGTATTAAAGAGTTATTTTTCAGGTATTTCTTTACAAGGCTTGCAAGTCTTTTTGGATTATTCAAATAGCTCCATTCTGCTTGTAAAACTTTTATATCACTTTGCACTAAATTAATTTCACTTTTTATTTTTATTAGCTCTCTATTTAACGACTGAACATGTAATTTTACCTTAAATAATCCTACAATGCTAAGAAAAAACACAGCTATTGAGATGATGCAGAAAGTTCTCACGACAACCTCTGTATAGCTCTTAGTTTTGCTGAGCGTGAACGCGGATTTGCACTTACTTCTTCTATACTTGCTTCGATCACTTTTTTATTTAGCAGAGAGAATGTCTTGCAATCAGTAGCACATAAATCTTTAAAAAAAGTTTTGACTATACGATCTTCTAAGGAATGAAAGGTGACGACAATTAATTTGCCATTCTCACTTAAAATCTCAGATGCAGCTTTAATACCCTTTTCAAGTTCTCCCAGCTCATCGTTTACCCATATTCTGATTGCCTGAAATGTTCTGGTTGCAGGATCAATTTTGCTTTTTCCACGAAATACCACGGAACGTACAATATCCGCAAGCTCAAATGTAGTTTTGATAGTTTTCTTCTTCCGTGCATTTATTATTGCTCTTGCAATTTTGCGAGAATGACGTTCGCCTCCGTAGTTATATATAGTATTTGCGATTTCTTCTTCGCGTAAAGCGTTAACAAACGTTGAAGCGTTTATATAAGAAGAGTTATCCATGCTCATATCGAGTGGACCATCATGTAAAAATGAGAACCCTCTATCTCCGTTATCAAGCTGCATAGATGAAACTCCGATGTCAAAGACCACTCCATCCACCCCGTTTGATGTCATTCCAGCGCGTGACCAGTTATTTTTTCCAGTATCAAGTACTGGGATGACAGGAGATGGCTCAACGCTGCTTAGTATACTTTTAATATTACTAAACTTCTCAATGAATAGTTTTATTCTATCTGGATATCTAACGCTTAAATCATCATAAAACTTAGTTACCGTTTCATCTCTATCAATTGCATATACTTTGCAATCAGCTGACTCCAATATTGCTTTGCTATACCCTCCAGCTCCAAATGTGGCGTCCACGTATATGCCACCATCCTGCGGTGATAGTAGTGATAGCATCTCTTTTAACAAAACTGGAGTGTGTGTCATAGTGCTCCATCAAGAGACTCTGTGCATACAAATAAAAATAGCTTCCCACTAAAACATATGGAAATATATAGGCAATAATATAAAAATACTTGAATATAGTCAATGATATAAAAATATTAAGATTTAATAAGATACCATTATTAGTATAATGTTCAAATTTTTCTATTATATAAAAAAAAGTAATGTATATTACTAAATACTAAACAAACTATAGAAGATTATGCAGCAAATAACAAAAGCAATATTCTCGAGTTTGATTTGTAACACTTTATTGTGGTATGACCACATGCTTTTTGGCCACTTAATAAACATAATAGGTGGTGTGTTTTTTCCATCAGATGATCAACTAACCAGCGTATTGAAAGCTTTTGGAGTGTTTGCAGTGGGTTTCTTAATGAGACCAATCGGCGCTGCTATATTTGGTCACATTGGTGATAAGCATGGCAGAAGAGTTGCCTTATTGCTCTCGATTATATTAATGACTTTATCAACCGTATTAATTGCTTTTGTTCCAGGTTATCAAAGCATTGGAATACTAGCGTCAATGCTGGTAGTGTGTTTAAGATTATTGCAGGGTATATCTCTTGGAGGAGAAGCAGGAAATGCACCATTTTTAATAGAACATGCTCCTAAAAACAAAAAAGGATTTTTTGGCAGCATTGAAGTATTAAGCGCAATTTTTGGTTCAGTATTAAGCCTGATAGCGGTACTCATATGCAAAAAAGTATCTGATTTTGAATCTTGGGGGTGGAGATTACCTTTCATTTTCAGTTTAGCAATGGGATTAATTAGCATATATATGAGATATATACTTGATGAAAGCCCAGAGTATAAAAGACAAAAAAATCCGTCTAAATTGCCACTAAAAGAGTTATTAAACAATTACAAAAAGCCTGTTCTAATATCAATAGGTATTGACTTGGTTGAAAATGCGTCTCTCTATATATATTTGGTATTTTTCAATGTGCTTACGAATAAAATATTAACAGTAAATACTCATTTTAATCATATAGTGGAAATACTGAGTCAAATTGCGCTCGGAGGATTGACAATATTGTTTGCAATACTTTCTGATAAGGTAGGAAGAGAAAAAGTTATGAAATTTGCATTTATAGCTTTTGTAATAGTGAGTTATCCAGTTTTTTCAATGTTATGTAGTGGCAATTACTTGCTGGCACACATTCTTTTTATAATTCCAATAGCTGCATCGCTTGGTCCTGTCAGTGCACTTATGTGCGAATTATTTCCAACAAAGGTTCGGTACAGTGGATTTGGTTTATCAAGAAATATAGCTGCTGGATTTTTTGGCGGCCTTGCACCATTTATATGCACAACAATTATCAAGGTTACAGGACAAGAGACTTCAGCTAGTTTTTACATGATTTTCTGTGCATTAATTGGGCTAGTTGCTATATCGCAAATTAAGGGTGAGCTTTCTTCAAAATTACCCAAAGTAAACCAAGTATAGTTGCAGTATAGCAGAATTTAAAAAAATCTAATTATAAGGCGGGAAGTGCCAATTTTTAGGTGATAATGTGAATATTTCAGCACCATCTTTTGTTACTCCGAGCGTATGTTCAAATTGAGCAGAAAGTGAAAGATCGCGTGTTGTCACTGTCCAATCATCGAGTTTACTGAGCAGAGTCTCATGTTTTCCAGCATTAATCATTGGCTCTATTGTAAAGAACATACCTTCCTTCAAGACGAGATTTTCATCTTGATCATAGAAATGCACTACATTTGGTGGAGCATGAAAGACTTTTCCTATACCATGTCCGCAGTAGCTGCGTACGATAGAATATCCAAAATCTCTAATATATTTCTCTATAGCAAGCCCTATTTCATTTAACTTATTGCCGGGCTTAACTTGTTTGATTGCTTCCATCAATGCATGATAAGTAGCGTCACACAAGCGTTTTGCTTTTATTGATGGCTTGCCAACCCAAAACATGCGACTTGTATCACCATGCCAGCCATTTAAAATCACCGTGACATCAATATTTAAAATATCTCCATCTTTAAGTGGTTTATTATCGGGAACACCATGGCACACAACTGCATTTTTTGAAGTGCAAATCGATTTTGGATACCCCCTATAGTTTAGTGGTGCTGGAATTGCACCTGCATTAATTATAAAATCATGACATAGATCATTTAACTCATTAGTTGTCACCCCTACCTTTACGTACGGTGCAATGAAATCAAGAGTTTCAGCAGCAAGCCTGCCAGCCTTGCGCATAAATTCAAAATCTTCTTGTGAGTGTATAGTTATGTTCATATTTTCCATGTCTTATTGTAATTGGTACGCTTACTCGCAAGTACATAAACATAATAATTTTACATATTATAAAAATAAGTCCTATGGATCCTAGTGTCAAGTCATTTGTATGAAAGGTGGTAAAACAGAAATCTAGACTGTAACTTTTGATTTAACCCAATTATACAATTTACTCATTTTACCATCCTGACCTAAAATACCAGAATTATTTTTATAAAAAGTGTCAACTATTAGCTTTATAGAGCCTATAGCAGCAGAAAATACAGGATTTTTATCATATTCGCCATCAAGACCGCTACAAGACTCAGGGCACCCAATTCGAACTTGCTTATTGAATATATAGCCTGCAATTTCCTTCATGCTTGTGAGTTGACTAGTTCCACCTGTGATCACTACTTTATTAATTGGATCTTTCTGCTCTTGAAATTGCTCTCTTACCATTTCAAGTATTTCTTCAACTCTTGGTCTTATGATGTTAATAAGCTCAGATTTGAATACTTGAGTAGGTTCATCATTTTCGTTGTTTTGCATTGTAATGTACTCATTCTCATCTATTGAAGTTACGATAGTGCTGCCATACAGTATTTTTATATACTCTGCACGTTCTATGCTTGTGCATAGCCCGTAAGCAATATCTCGAGTGATATGAACACCACCAATTGGAACGCTGCTTGCATACACAAGTTTCCCTCTTTTGAAAATTCCAATTGCAGTGCACCCACCGCCTATATCAACAATAGCAGTCCCGAGCTCTTTTTCATCTCCACTCAGACAGGCAAGACCTGCAGAATATGCAGAAGCAATACAACCTGCCATATTTAATCCACCATTATTGGTAATACAGTTTTCAATATTGGTAAGCGCTGGACGCGAAGCAGTGACAACATTAACATCAGCAGATAGTCTTTTTCCGTACAATCCACCAACTTCTTTTATGTCAGTCATGTCATCTAAGTGATATTTTAGTGGTATATTGTGAATGATAACATTGTCTTCAATATATTTCTCAAATGTTTGAAAAACTACACGTCTTATATCACGCTCAGAAATCTCATGGTTAGCTGCAATAATTTCATTATGTACATTGAAAGATGAGATGCCACATCCAGCAATGTTCACATATATCTGATCTATGGTTTCTTCTGATACTTGTTCAGCTAAACCTATAGTTGATGAGATGGAGTAATTTGCGTGTTTTACATTAGTTATTGATCCACCGTTTACACCTTCTGCAATCTTATAACCCGTTCCTGTTACTTTATAGCTGAAGTTGCTATTTATCTTAACGATTAGACAAATAATCTTTGTTGTACCTATGTCTAAAACAGCAAAAACGTTTCTCTTTGGTTTTGCTATTACTGCAGAGTACATTAGTTAACCTTATTACGCAATTTCATTTAAATTGTAGCTTTCTTTAATAATTTATATTTCTATTATAGATATAGCAACATTTTAATATACACTAAATTCTGGACAAAAGGAAAAGCAAAACATAGAATTATAATTTTTATGTCCATATTACCAATTGTAATTGCCCCTGATGAAAGACTAATCACACGTGCCAGTGAAGTAACAGATATAAACGATAAAATTAAAGAATTAGTAAACGACATGTTCGAAACTATGTATGATGCAGAAGGTCTTGGCCTTGCTGCAGTGCAAGTTGGAGTGTTAAAGAGAATTTTTGTTGTGGATGTTCAGCTAGAAACAATTGAAAATGAGCCAGCAGGATATGAATCAATTGGCAAATTTTGCATGATTAATCCAGAAATTACGGAATTATCTGATGAACAAGTGACTCTCAAGGAAGGGTGCCTTTCAATTCCAGAGCAAAGCTATGAAATTAAGCGTCCAAAGTATTTAACTGTGAAATACAGAGACTTAAATAACGAAGAACAGACGCTAAAAGCTAGTGGTTGGCTTGCAAGGTGTATTCAGCATGAATTAGATCACTTAAACGGCATATTATATATTAGACATTTATCTAAATTAAAGTATGATATGGCCATGAAAAAAGCACAAAAGGTTAAAAAGCATTATGAGCAATAAAGACCTAGAATTATTAAAATTTTACCATGAAGTGGGCGTTGATTGCACACTAATGGAGGGTGAAGAGGAAAAAAAGCTGGAGAGCAAAGAGAGTGTACAACCCTCTGTTATCCAAACTGGGACCAAGAAGAAAGATGCAGATATGCGCTGGGATGACACTAAAGATGGAAAAGACATGTTTCCAAGTGACTGGATAATCGAAGCAAGGAAACTTGCAAGCAAATGTAATAGTGTGGATGAACTAAGAAGTGTAGTGAAGTCATTTGAAGGTTGTGAAATAAAAAAAACTGCAACTAATACTGTCTTTTCCGATGGTAATCCAAACGCAAAAGTTATGCTCGTTGGTGAAGCTCCAGGAGCAAATGAAGACCTTCAAGGCATACCATTTTGTGGTGCAAGTGGAATGTTGCTCGATAAAATGTTAAATGCAATCAATCTTGATCGCACTAAGGTATACATAAGCAATACTGTATTTTGGCGTCCACCTGGCAATAGAAAGCCAACCGACCTAGAGCTTGATATGTGCAGACCATTTGTCGAAAAACACGTTGCACTAGTTTCACCACAAATTTTAATTTTGGTCGGGGGAATCGCATGTTATAGCCTTCTTGACAGCACAAAAACTATATCGAATTTGCGTGGCAGATTTCATACGTACACTAACCAATATTTGTCCAATTCAATCACCACAGCCGCTATATTTCATCCAGCTTACCTACTTCGTCAACCGGCACAAAAACGTTTAGCCTGGGAGGACTTGAAGAAGATTAGGGAGTATCTTGATAACACCAATAACTGCACAAATACCTAATAAAGTGGTAGACCTCTTGCATAGTTTTTTGCAGCATGTTAACAATCGTTAGAAACGAAAAAACTTACTTGACACCCTTCGCCAGCGCCCTTATCATGATAGTGAAGCTATTGTATTTGCTTTCGCCAATCTGCAGATTAAAAGGTAAGGATTACTTAATGTATCGGCGTCTTATGTTCAATTTTTTGCAGTATATAGATACTGTATGTCTTTACAAAACTTCATCTACATCTAGATTTTTATCTAAATAAGCTGAACGCGCTTATAAAGCGTTACAAGACATCAAAAAATGCCAATACTCGACAGAGATAGTAAAAGACTAGCTAACTCGGGGATTCTTTGTCTTTTTTTCTGCTTAGTAAATTTCTTAAACATTTGCAGCGTAAGTTAGTTGCAATTAAAAGCAGCTGAATTTCGCTTGTCAAGCGTTTAAAACATAAAAAACGCCAATATTTTAAAGCGGATAATAACCCCAGGGCTTCTTTTGCCTTTTTTTCCGTTTGGTAAATTTCTTAATGTTTATAGCTAAACGACAATCGTCATCCCGCTGCTTGTTAGCGGGATCTATGCTTTGAGATACCGCGAATAAATCGCGGTATGACGTAGAGCTCGCGTTAGCTATACTTTTATGCTTACCAACTCAGTATCCAATCAAAATCCTGGATTTCAGTGTCAAGCACTGAAATGACACCAAAAGAGCTACTGCTGTTTTGGATGGAAACCAGTGTCAGCTACTTGAATCTGCCACGCAAATTGCCTGCAAATTGCAATGTTCGTACAGCTGTGCGTCATGCGCTGGAATGGCATCAAGGGGTAACTTTTTATTTAAACAATGATTGTAAAATGATTATAATAAGAGATCTATTGAAATTTTAAAGTTATTAAATATTGACGCTATATACTTAAGTGTTAAAATAGAATGAAAAGTTTTTAGGAGTTTATATGGCAGCAGGTGGGAAAGCAAAGACAGCTAGTAAAAATAACCCTACTCAGCGTAAGAAAGCTGAGCAAAAAATGTATAAAGATAAACCGGTAAAACCTGTTAGATATATAGATCGTGATTCGCGCATGAATTATATGTCTGCTCAATATGACAACGGCAATCTGGTTGAAGATGAGGTAAGCGGCAATCCTATAAAGTGGGAAGCTGTATAATAGTTGTGGTTAAAGTTACTATTAATTCTAAGGAATGTGAAGTAGAGCATGGGCTCACTATAATTCAAGCTTGTGAAGTCGTGGGCGTTGAAATTCCACGTTTTTGTTATCATGAGCGTTTAGCAATTGCTGGTAATTGCAGAATGTGTTTGGTTGAAGTGGAGGGTGGACCTCCAAAACCAGTAGCCTCTTGTGCAATGCCAGTTGCAGAAGGGATGGTTATTCACACTGATACCCCTAAGGTTAAAAAAGCACGTGAAGGTGTGCTTGAGTTTTTGCTAATTAACCACCCGCTTGATTGCCCAATTTGCGATCAAGGTGGTGAATGCGATTTGCAAGATATCACGATGGCTTATGGGAAAGGAACCAGCAGACTTGATGAGCATAAGAGGGCTGTGCCAAAAAAACACTTCGGACCACTGATTGAGACTGCGATGAATCGATGCATTCATTGCACTCGGTGTGTTAGATTTTTGTCTGATGTTGCAGGTACAAATGAACTTGGAGGAATCGGAAGGGGAGAAAATGTAGAGATTAGCACTTACATAAAAAGGCATATTAGTTCTGAATTATCTGGAAATATCATAGATCTCTGCCCGGTAGGGGCTTTAACTTCAAAGCCTTACTCCTTTACAGCGCGTCCATGGGAGCTATCACATTGTGAGACTATAGATGTGCTAGATGCTGTGGGCAGCGCAATTAGAGTTGATTATCGTGGCCCGGAGGTTATGAGGATATTACCAAGGCTGAGCGAAGAGGTAAATGAAGAATGGATATCAGATAAAACCCGCTTTGCCTATGATGGACTAAAAGTTCAGCGTCTTGATCGACCTTATATAAAAAAAGATGGTAAATTAGCCCCAGTTGATTGGAATGAAGCATTAACTGTTGCTGCAAAGAAATTAAAGAATACAAAATCAAATAAAATAGCTGCAATTGCAGGTGATTTAGCAGATTGTGAGTCTATGCTTCTACTCAAAGAAGTGATGCAGAAGCTCGGCTCGGGGAATATAGACTGTAGGCAAGATGGTGCAAAGCTTATACCAAGTAATCGTGGATCGTATGTGTTCAATACCACTATTGAAGGTATAGAAAATGCAGATTTATGTCTGCTTATAAATACAAATCCAAGGATAGAAGCACCGATTATTAACGTAAGATTGAGAAAGAGATATTTACAGGGCAACTTTCCTGTTGCAAGTGTTGGTCCTAACATTGAATATTTGTATCATGTTGAGAAATTGGGCGATAATCCTGATATTTTGAGTGAAATAGCAAATGGAAATCATAAGTTCTGTGAGCTGCTGAGTGCTGCTCAGAGCCCTATGCTGATTATCGGTCAAGATGCATTAGTAAGAGACGATTCTGAATCAGTTCTAGTTCTAGCTGGCAAAATTGCAGAAAAATTTAACATGGTCAGAGATGACTGGAATGGCTTTAATATGCTGCATAAAGCTGCAGCAAGAGTTGGTGGGCTAGATACTGGGTTTGTTCCTAAAAAAGGCGAAAGGGATATTAATCAAATATTGGAACATGCAGAAAGTGGTGAAATAGAAGTGGTTTATCTTCTTGGTGCAGATGAAATTGATACATCAAAATTAGAAAATACATTTGTAATTTATCAAGGTCATCACGGTGATAAGGGTGCACATGTGGCAGATGTTATCTTGCCTGGTGCTGCATATACAGAAAAATATGCAACTTATGTAAACACTGAAGGTCGAGTGCAAAGAACAAATTTAGCTGTATTTCCTCCAGGTGAAGCAAAGGAGGATTGGTTAATTATTAAAAATCTCTCGCAATATTTGGATCTTTGCTTACCATATGATAGTTTATTTGACGTGAGAAAAAAATTAGATACTATCGGTCCACAGTTTAGAAATGCTGATCAAGTGGTAAAAAACACATGGGTACCAATCAGCAGCGGTGAAATAAGCTTAAGTAATACACCTTTTACTTTAAAGGAGTGTAATTTTTATATGACGGATTCAATAAGTCGCGCTTCAAAAATAATGGCAGATTGTACTAAAGCTTTTTATGAACACGCTAGTTAATATTTTATTTATTTTAGTACCGCTACTACTTTCAGTTGCATATTTGACATACTTTGAGCGTAAGGTCCTTGCTGCAATTCAACTGAGGCACGGCCCAAGTGTAGTTGGACCTTTTGGGCTATTGCAGCCATTTGCAGATGCTATTAAGCTCCTGATTAAGGAGCCGATAATACCATTTAGAGCGAGCACCATACTGTTCATTATGGCTCCAATGCTTACCTTTATCTTGGCATTAATTGCCTGGGCAGTTATACCGTTTGGTGCTGAAGTAATTGTAAAAAATGGCCAGCAAGTAGTGATTCCTAAGGTTATAGCAAATATTAATGTTGGAGTGCTTTATGTGCTAGCTATATCGTCGCTGGGAGTATACGGCGTAATTATTGCAGGCTGGTCAAGCAATTCTAATTATGCATTTCTTGGCGCTATACGGTCGGCTGCTCAGATGATTTCATATGAAGTTTCAATAGGCTTAATAGTTGCTACAGTCGTTATTACCACTGGAACATTGAATCTTGGAGAAATGGTAGTGGCAAAACATAATATGCCATTTTGGGTTGATTTACTACTAATGCCTATAGGAATAATATTTTTTATTTCTTTGCTTGCAGAAACTAATCGTCACCCATTTGATTTACCAGAAGCTGAAGCAGAGCTTGTCTCTGGATATAACGTTGAATATTCATCCATGCCTTTTGCCCTCTTTTTTCTTGGAGAATATGCAAATATGATTTTAGCAAGTGCTATGATGACAATATTCTTTCTGGGGGGATGGTATCCTCCGTTAGAGCTTGGTTTGCTTTATAAAATTCCAGGTTTGATTTGGTTCGTTTTGAAGATAGTTATACTTTTATTCGTATTTATTTGGATTAGAGCAACAATACCTCGTTATCGATATGATCAGCTAATGCGCCTTGGTTGGAAAGTATTTTTACCAATATCAGTGTTTTGGGTGATACTCATTTCAGGGGTGTTGCTCTTTACTGGGAATTTGCCTGGATCCAATGTTTAATTTCCCAAATACAAGATTAAGACGCAGGCGCTCGAGCAAATGGGTTCGCAATTTAACAAGTGAAAATAGTTTATCAGTAAATGATCTGGTTCTTCCTCTGTTTGTTCATGACAGAGAAGAAACAACTGAACCAATTTCTGGCTTACCAGGCGTAAAGTGTTATTCAATAGATGGATTAGTGTCTATAGTTAAGGAAGCTAAAGATTTAGGGATTAATGCTGTTGCAATTTTTCCTGTAGTTGATAGTAAACTAAAATCTGAAAACGCTGAGGAAGCATATAATTCTGACAACTTAATCTGCAGAGCAATTTGTGCTGTAAAATTAAAGGTACCTGAAATTGGTATTATTGCAGACGTTGCATTGGATCCATACACTATTCACGGCCATGACGGCATTTTAAAAGATAATCAGATGGATGTAGAAAACGATGAAACTATATCAGTGCTGTGTAAGCAAGCGTTTGCTTTAGCGAAAGCAGGATGTGATATAGTTGCTCCTTCTGATATGATGGATGGTAGAATAGGAAGAATCAGAAAATCATTAGATGATAACAACTTTCAAGACGTATTAATATTATCTTATGCAGTGAAATACTGCTCTAGCTTCTATGCTCCATTCAGGCAAGTCGTTGGTTCATGTGGGCTATCACATTCTATAGACAAAAGTGGTTATCAAATGGATTATAAAAATGCGCGCGAAGCAATGTGCGAAATTGAAATGGATATAAATGAAGGTGCAGATTTTATTATGGTTAAACCGGGTATGCCATATTTGGATATTATCAAAACAGCAAGTGATAAGTTTAATTTTCCGATTTTTGCTTACCAAGTAAGCGGTGAGTACGCAATGATAAAAGCTGCTGCAAATAATGGCTGGCTAGATTATGACAAGGTGATTTATGAATCTTTGATTGGTTTCAAACGTGCGGGTGCAAGTGCAATATTCACTTACGCTGCACTTGATATTGCAAAAAATTTAAGTGCATAAGCCCTATAAAATTATTAAATTTTTGGCGCACGTTCTTCTACTGTTGCTGCATATTACTTAAAGTTTTCCAATACATGTTTTAAGTTGTTGATAAGTCCGTTACAATACAGTATTATAAATAATATAAACCAAGTGTTACTTAGAACATGGGGATTTTTGTTAAATTTTTGGGAAAGATGCTAGGTAAGGTTTTTCCTGCCAAAACAGTAAGCTCTCTTTTAGGAATAGGATATTTACCAAGTTGGCAGAACTATTGGTCTTCTTTTTTAATATTATTTATTGTCGATGTTATATTAATTCTTACATATGGAGGCGAATACTTACTATATAAAATGCCAGACTCAGGAATAGTTGTAGCTGCTGTTTTTACAAAATTGGCAATAGTTATGTTAGTAATGCAATTAATTGGAATATTTATTTTTCATGCTCAAGACCCTTCAGCAAACAGTGGTGAAGAAATAGTAATACAAATAGCGTCAGGGCAAGTACTGACTGTAGCACTTTCAATGCCAGCAATAATGTCAATTTATTATGCTGTAAGTAAACTCTATGGGAATATATGTAAGCAGATGTTTCAATGCCCATTTTGGTTTAATGATTTTATGCACTTTTTCTTTTTTCTTATGATACCTTACGTATTTTTTAATGTCGTAGAAGTGATAAAACCATGGCCAATAAGTTCAATACAGCTCAGCTATAATAATGCAATGTCAATTACATTTGAGGGGATTTTTCACACATTTTATGCGGTGATTTTACTGTATTTAACAGCATTTATATTCTGCGATTTAACTATGCGTGATGCAATTGTCCTAAATAAAAGCATAATTCAGTATGTGAGGGAAAGTTCAGCAGTTTTAGGTGATTATTTACATAGTGCTGCAAAAAAAATAAATATTGAATAGTACTTATTTATTTATATATTTAGTATAAAAAGTGTACAATTTGTGTGAACTTACAAAGTATAATAAAAGAGTTACAAGATTTTTGGGCTGGTGAAGGGTGCGTTATACTTCACCCATACACATCTGAAGTTGGTGCTGGTACATTACATCCTGCAACAATTATGTCTGCAATTGATACAAAACCGACAAAAATTGCATATCTACAACCAGTAATTAGGCCATCAGATGGGCGCTATAGTGATAATCCTAATCGCTTGTATCAACATCACCAATATCAAGTTATAATAAAGCCATCTGGTAATAATTTACAAGACGTCTATTTAGATAGCTTAAAAGCTCTTGGCATATCTACAGAAAAATATGATATTAAGTTTGTTGAAGATGATTGGGAAAACCCAAGTGTTGGTGCATCAGGACTTGGATGGGAAGTTACATGCAATGGAATGGAAGTAACACAGCTTACTTATATACAGCAAGTTGGAGGGATTGACTGCAAGATGATTCCTGGTGAGGTGGCATATGGGTTGGAACGTTTAGCAATGTGCATACAAGGTGTAGATAATGTTTACGATATAATTTGGAACGATAACGGTGTAACTTACGGAGATATTTTTAAACAAAGAGAATATGAATTTTCTTATCTAGCGTTAGATTATTATGATACTAAAGTGGTACAGCAGCAATTCGAAGATACGGAAAAATTGTGTAAGTTCCTTATTGAAAAGGAGCTACCAATGGCAGCTTATGACCAATGTATTAAAACTAGTCACCTACTTAATCTGCTTGATGCAAGAGGTGTGCTTGGTGTGAATGAACGTACAGCTTATATTGGTAAAGTTAGAGAGCTAACAAAAAAATGTTGTGAATTGTACATGAGTAAATAGCGTATGTCGTTGCAGTTGTTATTTGAGTGCCTTTCAGAAGAAATACCACCGAGAATGCAGAATTCAGCTACAGTTCAAGTTAAGAGCTGTATTGCCAATGTTTTTAACAAAAATAATGTAAAATTTACATCAATGGAGGTTTTTATAACGGCACGTCGCATTACCCTATTTGTCGACAACATAAATGCTTTGGAGCTAAAGGATTCCAATAACGAAGTTAAGGGACCAAACATTAACGCACCAAAAAGTGCTATCGAAGGTTTTTTAAGAAAATATCAGAAAAATGAAGAAGATTTGCTCGTTCGAAAAGTAAATAATGAAGATTTTTACTTCATTAAAAGAGAAAGCTGCTCATTTAACATTCAAGAGTTTCTTAAAAATCAACTAGGAGAAATATTAAAAAATTTCTCTTGGCCAAAAAGTATGAGATGGGGCAAAGGAAAAGAAAGGTGGGTTAGGCCAATTAAAAACATTTTATGCATTTTAAATGATGAAATAATACCTGTATCTTTTGCAGGGATTACAGCATCTAACACAACATATGGCCATCGATTTCTCTCAAGTGGTACGGCGCTTGCTGTTAAAACACCTAAAGACTATTTTGAATTGCTAGAAAAAAACAGTGTAATTCTCCAAATGGACAAAAGAAAGCAATTTATACTAGATCAGATTAATAAATTCACAAAAGAGCAGAATTTACAACTTGAGAAAAATGATTATTTACTAAATGAATTGACAGGGCTTATAGAGTGGCCAATCGTACTGTTTGGTGAAGTGAATCAAGAAAAGTCATTTGGATTACCGAAGGAAGTAATACTTAGTATAGTTAATACACAACAAAAATACCTTGCTTTAAGTAATGGAAAGAGAATTTCACACTTTGTCACTGTTGTCAACGTCAACAATGGTGAAGTTGTTAAAGGACACGAAAGAATATTAGAAGCACGTCTTGCTGATGCCCAATTTTTAATATCTCAAGATAAAAAGGAAAATCTAGATTATTATGTCAAAAGATTAGGTTCAATATTATTTCATGCTTCACTTGGCAGCGTGGGGGAAAAGGTGAAGCGTATTACGGCTTTGTCAAAGTATATAGCTATATTTATTCCACATGCTTCGCTGATAAAAGTTGAACGTGCTGCATATTTGGCAAAAGCTGATTTGGCAACATCGATAGTAAGAGAGTTTCCAGAATTACAAGGAGTAATGGGTGGATATTATGCTTCTTATTTTCAAGAAGATAGAGAAATAGTGGAAGCTATAACTGAGCATTATAAGCCAATCGGGCCAGAGCAGGAGTGTCCTAAATCTCCTTCTGCAATTGCTGTGTCAATTGCAGACAAAGTGGATAGCTTAGTTGGTTTAATTGCAGCAGGTGAGAAAATCTCTGGTTCGTATGATCAATTTGGTTTGCGGAGAATGACAATTGGTATAATTAGGACAATACTTGAAAATAATTTGCATGTTCTAATTAGGCTAATGATAGACAAGTCAGTATCTTTATATTCAAGGCTTCTATTTAATAAAAATACAGCGTCAGTTGATAAGCCGAATAGAAAACAAATTTCAGAACTAGTATTTAGATTTTGCTTAGAAAGATTCAAGGTTATTTTAAAAAATAGAGATATAAGGCAAGATGTTGTAGATTCAATACTATATAAAATCGATATTAATGATCTGCTGACAGCAGAAAAGCAAACTGTTATATTGGATCGTTATCTTAGTACTCCAGAAGGTGAACAAATTCTAAGCACTTACAAAAGAGTCAGTAACATGATGAGCAAAGCAAGGAAAAGTGATGGCACTACTTATAGTGCATCTTACGGTAAGAGGTTTTTGATTGAAAGTGAAGAAATTGCGCTATCAAATTGTGCTATAACTGCTTGTAAAAACATAAAACAAGCGATAAAAAATAACCACTTTAATGTAGCACTTGATGAACTTGCTGGTTTTGCTCCGTTTATCAATCAGTTTATGGACAGTATAAAGATTAACTGTGATTCTGATAAGCTGAGAAGAAACAGATTATCTTTGCTTGAAAATGTAGTTTCCATCTTTCATTTAGTAGCAGATTTTAACCTCATACAGGTTAAGCAATGGATAAATGCTCAGGCAATATAAAGAACAAATCAAATCATCTCCACAGTCCTGTGGCGTGTATAAGATGGTCGGAGATAAGAATAAAGTTTTATATGTTGGAAAAGCAAAAAACTTAAAGTCGAGATTATCCGACTACCTTCAATTCGAAAACCTTTCTGAACGAATTAGAGTTATGCTCTTACAGGTTATTAAGGTTGAAATATTCATCACTGAGAATGAAATCGAAGCACTGCTTCTTGAAGCACAGCTAATAAAATCATTGAAACCACTTTATAATATTGTGCTCAAGGATGGAAAATTTTATCCTTATATAACAATTTCCAAGCACGATTATCCAAGAATAGCAAAATATAGAGGCAAATTTAAGAAAAATGAGTTTCATTATTATGGTCCCTTTACATCTGCCGCTGCTGTTAAGCAAACTATATTGTCATTGCAAAAAGCTTTTCTCCTAAGAGTATGTTCAGATCAATACTTTTCCTCAACAAAAAGACCATGTATTGAATATCAAATTAAGCGCTGCTCAGCACCATGCATAAACAAAATCACAAAAGACGACTACTGCCAATCAGTAAAACAGGCACGAAATACATTGCTTGGAAGAAATAAGGAAGTGAAAGAACAGTTACTTTTCACAATGAGAAAGTGCAGCAGTGAAGAAAACTATGAGCTTGCTGCTATATATAGAGATCGGGTAAAGTTTCTTGAGCAAATTCAAATACAGCACACGGATTTTTCTTTTGAAAAAGATGCAGATTTCTTCAGTATTGTACGTGAAGAGGA
Source organism: Wolbachia endosymbiont (group A) of Alloplasta piceator (assembly GCF_964028505.1). NCBI lineage: Bacteria > Pseudomonadati > Pseudomonadota > Alphaproteobacteria > Rickettsiales > Anaplasmataceae > Wolbachia > Wolbachia endosymbiont (group A) of Alloplasta piceator. The sequence continues at coordinate 36,700 of NZ_OZ034793.1, forward strand.
TCTAGCATGTATTAGTGTGTTATCGTTCAGAAATAAAGACAACTACGGCAGCACTCCTTACTTTCCCGAGAACTGTGGTGATCACTCAAATGATGAAATTTTATCCACCTTTTTGGTCAATTTTTATAATTCAGCTAACATACCTCCAATACAAATTTACGTTCCAGATTCTATTGTGGATAAGGAAATTATAGAACAAGCACTATATAAGGTTGCTCAAAAGCCAGTAAAAGTTCTGCATGCAAAGAATAAAAAAGAGCGTGATTTATTGAAATTTGTTTATGATAACTCTCAGCATAGCTTAGAGCAGAAGCTTATCGATTATAGGAATAACCTAGAAAAGCTTGAGGAGCTTAGCAAAATCTTCTTGTTACCAAATATTCCAAAGCGTATTGAGGTTTATGACAATAGCCATATATTTGGAAACCAACAAATTGGTGTAATGGTTGTTGCAGGGCAGGAGGGTTTTTTAAAAAGTGAGTACAGAAAATTTACTATAAAGGAAAAATTTTCAGGCGATGACTATAAAATGATGAGGGAAGTGCTAACCAGACGTTTCTCCGGCAATATAAAAGGCATAATACCTGATTTTTTACTGATTGATGGTGGACCAGGACATGTTTCCATAGTACAGAATGTACTGGAAGTATTGAATATAAACGTTCCTTTTGCTTGTATGGCAAAAGGTCCTGATCGTAACGCAGGAAATGAAAGATTTTATATGCTGGGCAGGGAAGAATTCAGTCTGGCAAATGACAGCAAAGTCATGCTTTACTTACAATCGCTGCGTAATGAAGCCCACCGTTTTGCGATAACTTCACATAGAAAAAAACGCGATAAACAGTTTATAGTTTCACAATTAAGCAAAATACCCGGCATTGGCAACAAAAGAAAAAAAGCGTTGATGTCTTATTTTGGTTCAGTGAAAAATATAAGCAAAGCTTCTCTGGCTGAAATTCAAAACGTACCTGGAATTAGTAAAGGTTTAGCAGAAGTCATTCTTAAATACGTGAATTATAAGAGAGGAGTACTGGAATGACACAAAACCCGTTTTATTATTAGGGAATTTATATCTTAAAACCGCAAAAAAAGGTGTGCGTATTTGTGAAAAAAAATCTCCATAAAATTTGTGAAGCAATGTGGTGGGACTAGTGCGATTCGAACGCACGACCTTCGGATTAGGAGTCCAACGCTCTATCCTGCTGAGCTATAGTCCCGTGTTTCCTACCATTCATGTAAAGTTATAGCAAAAAATCCTTTCTTTTCTAGATTTCTTGCATAACCAATTTATGACGACAAAAAACATTTCTGTACTTCTTGAGTATAATGCTATTATATTTAATAACATGGTTTAAGTAAGATTAATGCTAGTTAACAATATTGGTTATTTCTATAACAATCAAAACGACTTTGCTTTAAGCAATATAAACATTAAAGTAAAGAAAGGAAATGTTGCATGTTTATTGGGGCATTCTGGCTGTGGCAAGTCAACAATTTTGAAATTAATTGCGGGGATAGAAAATCCAAAATCTGGAACTATTTTTATAAATGATAGGTTAGTTGCAAGTAATAAGGCATCAGTCGCTATAGAGCATAGAAATATCGGATTGATTTTTCAGCATTCTGCATTATTTCCTCATAAAACAGTAGTAGAAAATATAACCTTTGCTATCCGCAGCTCTTCCAAGAGAGAAAAGCACCTAATTGCATTGGAAATCTTGAAGTTACTCAATATAGAAAAATATGAAAATATGTACCCTAACGCCTTATCTGGAGGACAGCAACAATTAGTTGCAATAGCAAGAGTGATGGCACAAAACCCTGATGTTGTGTTGTTAGATGAACCATTTTCTAATTTAGATATACTGCTCAAGTGCCGAATAAGACAACATATATTGTCCCTTTTTAGAAGTAAAAATATCCCTGTGCTAATGGTAACTCATGACCCGCAAGAAGCATTGAAAGTTGCAGATTTTATCTACGTGATGAAAAATGGTAAAATTATTCAATCAGGAGTTTCTAGCGATATATACCATAAGCCTAAAGATGATACGCTAGCAAAGTTTTTTAGTGAGCTCTCTTCTACTCTACAGTTAAGCGAAAAGTTTCCACTTATTCGCTGCAAGAAAATAATCTAGTTTGGGATTGTTATAAAATAATTAAAAAACCTTGATTTATAATTAAATAAAGGTGATATAATCTATGTGTTACTTGACTTCAGTCAAGTTTTAATATTTAAAGGTCAATATTTTAAATGGAGGTGAAAATGAGTTTAGGACCATGGCAATTGTTTCTAGTCTTAATAATAATTTTAGTTCTGTTTGGTGCAGGCAGATTACCGCAAGTTATGGGTGATTTAGGAAAAGGCATCAAAAACCTTAAACAGGAGCTTAAGGACTCAGAAAAATTATCGTCTAATGAACCAGATCGTTAGCGTCCTCATACTTCGTGACATGCACCTTAGTGCATGTCATCTGTTTAAAAACTTAGTCAGGTTAAAGAATGAAAGAGATGAAGTGTTGGTATGAAATAAATAACAAATATTGAAATACAGCAACAACTATGTTAGCTTAAGAGGAATATTTTATTAAAGGATAATTGTGCAAAAAAGTGAGAAACTAACTAAAGATAAAAAATTAGCTTCTGATATTCTAAAAGAAGTTGCAGATACCAATAACAATGATAGCGATAAAGTAACTTTGTTTGACATTAAAACAGCTTTGCATGAGCGTGGTTTTGGTATTTTAATAATCATCTTCTCCTTGCCGCTATCGGTGCCTATACCGGTTCCACCTGGTTATACAACTATTCTTTCTATACCTTTAATCTTATTCTCACTGCAGCTTCTATTTGGATTTGATTCTCCTTGGATGCCCAGTTGGCTAGAAAGAAGATCTTTTCAGCGTTCAACACTAGCTCTTGTGGTAGAGAAAACTTCCCCTGTATTAGAAAAAATAGAAAAATTCATGAAGCCAAGACTGTCTTTCATTTTCTATGGGCCTGGTGAGAAGATTCTGGCTTTTATGATGTTGCTTTGTGCAATAATAATAGCTCTTCCATTACCTTTTACTCACTTCCTTCCTGCAATTGGCACAACTCTTATTTCACTTAGCATTATGAGTAAAGACGGGTTTCTATCCATATTGGGAGTTTTAGTATCATTGTGCGCGTTGTTGCTTACTCTTGTTGTAATAGTCAAAGGACCACAACTTATAACCGGAGCACTTTCTCTTCTTAAAAGCTTTACAACACTTTAACAAAAGAACGAATTACTAGCGCAAAATGAATAATGCATATTGAAATAAAACAATAATTGTGTTAAGAATTATTTTTATCAAAGGTTTTTCGTGTCAAAAAATGATAAGTTGACTAAAAGTGATAAATTAGCTTCTGATATTCTAAAAGAAGTTGCAGATACCAATAACAATGATAGCGATAAAGTAACTTTGTTTGACATTAAAACAGCTTTGCATGAGCGTGGTTTTGGTATTTTAATAATCATCTTCTCCTTGCCGCTATCGGTGCCTATACCGGTTCCACCTGGTTATACAACTATTCTTTCTATACCTTTAATCTTATTCTCACTGCAGCTTCTATTTGGATTTGATTCTCCTTGGATGCCCAGTTGGCTAGAAAGAAGATCTTTTCAGCGTTCAACACTAGCCCTTGTGGTAGAGAAAACTTCTCCAGCATTAAAAAAAATAGAAAAGTTCATGAGACCAAGAATGTCTTTTATTTTCTATGGGCCCGGTGAAAAAATTTTAGCTTTTATAATGCTGCTTTGTGCGTTATCAATAGCTCTTCCACTACCTCTTACTAACTTCATTCCTGCAATTGGTACGACTCTTATTTCGCTTGGTATCATGAGTAAAGATGGGTTTCTATCCATATTGGGAGTTCTAATATCATTGTGTGGGTTATTGCTTACTCTTGTTGTAGTAGTCAAAGGGCCACAACTTATAATTGGGGCATTTTCTTTTCTCAAAAGCTTTGTATATGGTTAGGCTTTACAACACCTTAACAAAAAAAAAGGAACTTTTTACACCAACCGATAAAGATCATGTGAAAATGTATGTTTGCGGACCAACAGTATATGACACAGCACATATAGGCAATGCACGATCTGTTGTTGTGTATGATGTGTTATTTCAGCTACTCAAGTTTTGTTATGGCAAAGTTACCTATGTGCGTAACATAACCGACATTGATGATAAGATAATTGATGCAGCAAGCGAGAAAAATAGCAACATAGAAAGTATAACCACATATTACATTAAAGCTTTTCATGATGATATGGAAAGCATAAATTGTAAAGAGCCAACACACGAGCCAAAAGCAACGGAAAACGTAGATTATATTATAAAATTAATTGAACATTTACTGCAATCAGGCCACGCTTACGAATCTGACAAACACGTGTATTTTAATATAGAATCTTACCATGAATATGGTGCTTTATCAGGAAAAAAAACTGATGAATTGGTTCCAGGTAGCAGAGTTGAAGTTAATGAAAATAAAAAGCACCCTGGAGATTTTGTGCTGTGGAAGCCTGCAAATGATATTGACTACAAACTTTCAAGTTATTGGAATAGCCCATGGGGAGAGGGCAGGCCTGGATGGCATATAGAATGCTCAGCAATGTCATATGCTTACCTTGGCAAAGATTTTGATATTCATGGTGGCGGCATAGATTTACAATTTCCTCACCATGAAAATGAAATTGCACAGAGTAAGTCCGCATTTGCTGGATCAATGTTTGCAAAATACTGGATACATAACGGCTTTCTTACAGTAAATGAAGAAAAAATGAGCAAGTCCTTATTTAATATAGTCAAAGTAAGGGATTTGCTAGATAGTGGAATAAAGGGTGAAGTAATACGCTATGCACTGCTCAAAACTCACTACAGAAAACCACTTGATTGGACAGAAAACGTTATTTCTGATGCACAGGAAACCTTAAACAAATTTTATCGGTTATTACGTGGTTTAGATATAACGAATATTGATGAAAGTAACGCAGAGATTTCTAAAGATTTTATAGACGCTTTAAAAAACGACTTAAACATCCCTGAAGCTCTAGCTATATTACATGAAATGGCTGCAAAAATCAACAAAATGAGTAATGAAAGTGAAAAGCTTAAATTAACTGAGAGTTTTGTTAAGAGTGCCAGATTTATTGGTCTTCTTGAGTCAAGTTATGAAAAGTGGTTTGCTGTGGATGTAAATCATCAAGAAATAGAAAGGTTGATAGACTTAAGAAAAATTGCAAAAAAAAATAAAAATTACGATACTGCAGACAAAATAAGAAATCAGTTGAAACAAATGGGGATTACAATTTCTGACAATGAAGATGGTACAACAACCTGGTAAATTCATATGGAAAACTACTTCCTGTTATTCACAGATAGTCTAGTATCATCATTAGTCTTACCCATACATCAAGGTTTTGTGTTCAATACCATGCTTTATTTCAGGTCGTATCACACTCCACTACTTATGTTATTTTTTGGAGTACTAGGATCAAGCCTTGGTGGAATAGTTAACTGGTACTTAGGTAGAATAACAATCTCTATACGAAAATCATACCACAAACTAGAGAACGAGCATAAAACACCAAAAATCGTAAGAAATCTACTGATTTGTGCAGTTGCATTACTTTCGTGGGTGCCAGCACTTGGAAGTGTGATTCAAATTTTATCAGGTTATTTTAAGTTAAACCTTTATATCCTTGCCCCTTTAATCATTCTATCTAATTTCTTCTATTTGTTATATCTAATACTTACTTTTGGCGTATAACAGCTATAGTACTACAGCTATTAAAGCCCACTTCTGTCATCCTATGCCCTGATAGAAGCGGAGCTATAAATTAAATGCAAAATTTCAATAGTTATAAGGATGCACCATGAGCTAAAAGTAACTTTATTTGAAAAAATTTCTCTTATACAAATATCATCAGGAGCAAGGTAGGACATTTGTAATTTTCCAAATTACAAATGTTGTTTTAGTATAACAGTCACTTTTATATTTGGATTCAAAGTCAAGCAGTTTTTCTGCTTCTTCTTCATATTCTTTCAGGTACTCACTAACACTAATTTTTTTCTTACTTCTACGACTTAGTACAATATTGCTTTCGTTTATATATTTTACTGCTTGCCCCAAAGCTAATGGAAAATACTGCAATTCTTTTGTTAGTTTTTTTATTTCTTCATCTTGTAAATTATTTCTTATATTCAAAGCCTTCTTCACAAACCTCAAAGCTTCTGTTTCAGTAAACTCATCTAATTGTATTACTTGTATCTTAGAGGTTGTCCGGAAACAAGTAAAAGGCTATAATATCTGAAATTTTAGTACGGGGTAAAGATGAGAAAAAAGTATCCAACAGATCTAAGCGAAAGGGAATGGGCAAGAATAGAAAAACACTTCAGAGTATCATACAAGAAAGGAGGAAGGCCGCCAAAGTATAGCAAAAGAGAAATATTAGAAGCAATTTTCTATGTATTGCGTACAGGGTGTCAATGGCGGTATTTACCAAATGATTTTCCGCTATGGAAGACTGTGTATGAGCAGTTCAGGCAATGGAAGAAGCAGGGAATTTTTGAGAAAATGAATTATGAAATTACAAAATATAGTAGAAGAAAAATAGGAAGGAATGAGCAGCCGAGTGCCTGTATAGTAGATAGTCAATCTGTAAAGACTACAGAAAAGGGGGGATCAAAGGCTATGATGGAAGTAAAAAAAGTAAAGGGTAGAAAAAGGCATATAATTACAGACACTCAGGGTTTTATACTAGGTTGTTACGTAGGCGCTGCTAACGAAAATGATAGAGATGGTATTAAAATAGCATTAAACAATATGAGAACAAAATATACTAAAGTTAAAAAAATGTGGGCTGACATGGGATACCAAGGAAGAAATTCAAAGAATCACATAAAGGAAGAATATGACATAGATATTGAAATTGTTACAAGGCCTCCATGTAGATTTTGGGTGCACAAAGATACGCCACCTGAGCTACTACCAACAAGAGAACAAGGGTTTAAAGTACAGCCAAGAAGATGGGTTGTAGAAAGGACTTTTGCTTGGGTTAATAGGAATAGAAGGCTATCGAAGGAGTATGATTTACTCACAACATCCACTGAGAATTTCATATACCTAGCTATGAGTAGGGTTATGTTAAAGAGGGAATATGCTTGAATTTACTAGTTTCCGGACAACCTCTTATACCAATTCCCATTACAGGGCAAACAGATGGACAATGATGGAAGAAAAGCCATACTGAAGTAAGTAAAATAGCGAGGTTTAAATGGCATTAAGATCAAAATTATTGGATGAAAAAGTAGTAGAATCAGCAAAAGAAATGCTGAAGAAAGTAATGAATAATGCATATGTTTCAAAAAAACTAAATGCTGTAATTGCAGCAAAAAAGTACAGTATAACGGCTGTAGCAAAAATATATTGCATTTCAAGAAGCGCACTAACTTCGTGGGTAAAACTCTTGAAAATTGGCAGAGAAGAAAAACTGTTTGCTCCTTCACAACGTCGTAGAAAAACTAAATTAAATCAGGCTCAACTACAGCAAATTGAAGAGTGGATAGAAGAAAATCCTAATATCACCATTAAAGAAATGAGAATAAGAATCCAGGAAAAGTTCGGATTAAATATCAGCAAATCTACAGTACACCGCCATATGCAAAAGATGAAATTCTCATATATTACACCAAGACCAGTTCATAATGGACAAGATAAAAGCAAACAAGAGGAATTCAAAAAAAAATCTCAATGGAGCTATTAGCAAGTATCCAGAAAAAGAGCTATTTTTCTTTGATGAATCACGGTTTGGCACACATTCAAAAGTTGGACATGGGTGGTTTAAAAAGGGGATTAGAGCACAGGTTAAAACAAAATTAGGTAGGCAAAATTTCTATCTCTATAGTGCAGTTAATCCTAGAAATGGAGAGAGTTCTAGCTTATTTGCACCAAATGTCAACACTGATTGCATGAACATATTTCTTGAGCAAATTTCGCAATATCTAGAAACACGAGAGGCTTTTCTCGTTATGGACTGTGCTAGTTGGCATAGGTCAAAAAATTTAAAGGTACCTAAAAATATCGACATTATATACCTACCTCCATACTCACCTGAGCTAAATCCTGTTGAGAGGCTTTGGTTATATATAAAACAGAACATTTTGCGCAATAAAATATACGATACAATTGCTCTACTTGAGGGTGCTTTGTGCAAATTTATTACTTCTCTTGCCAGCTCCACAATTAAACAACTCTGCAATGTTTCCTATTTGACTGGACAACAATGAGAATTGGTATTACTCAACTCTTTTGCAAGCAACGCTGCTTGATTATATTTACGTTTAAACAAGCGCATTTTATGTAACGGTATAGGAATTATGACCTCTGCGTTCTGAAATGTATCCTGATTAGCTTGGTGTATCCACTTTGCATAGATTTTTACGTAATTCAAATTATCAAAAAATTTGAAATTTATAATCATGTTTCTACTATGTTGATCATAAGCAAAAACTGATCTTAATACTTTAAACGGTGGAGGATTGATGATGCACTTACCACACGTATAAATATTGTCTGAGATTACTACGCCACAAACATTGCAGTAATGCTTAGTTAGAAAATTGATTTTTTTGTTGCATTCACTACACAGATTAAGATTTTCATCAATGATACATTCGCAACTTACGCATACGCTTGGAAATATGAGATTTGTAGCTTTTTTTAGTAAGAGAAGGTTCACAACTCATTAAATATATTATAAAATAATTTATATAGTATAGCTAAAGTAACTTAAGCTTACACTCTTTCACTTTTTATTTCATTTCAATATAGTTCAAACTGAGCCACTGCTGAGTGCTGTAGCTAGTGCAAGTCAGGTTTTCCTACGTCATACCGCCGCGGTATCTCTAGATCCCGCTAACAAGCAGCGGGATGACGAATTTGTCGTTTATCAAATCGTCGGTAAACCTAAGTCACTTTAGTTATAGTATCAAACATAAAGGTTGCAATATTATGTTGGCTGCTAAAATAGCACCAAGTGCACACAATGAATACACTTTCTCTGCCCTGTGACCCACGTTTATCATTATCTTGATAATACTTGTTATAATTGTCTTTACTCTCAACTCCACAAATTACATCTTTCACAGGTCCTAGCACATTATCAACGTAACGTACAGATTTATAGAAACTATTTTCTGGAACTAGTGTGTTATCTTCTGCTTTCTTAGCAGGTACAACTCCATATTCAACGTACCTTCTAAAGTATCGATATACTGACATTCTTATCTCCAAATCATAAATATGCAACCTAGCCTAATATAATTAAGAAATAGTTTATAATAAATACGTTTTAAGATACCTGCCTGTAACACTTTCTGGAATTTTTGCCACTTCTCCTGGAGTTCCAGTAGCAATCACTTCTCCGCCTTTTATTCCGCCCTCTGGTCCGATGTCTATTATATAATCTGCAGTTTTTATAACGTGCAAATTGTGCTCGATAACTATAACAGTGTTTCCCAGATCGACTAATCTATGGAGTATTTTTAGTAAGTTATTTATATCTTCAAAGTGTAATCCAGTTGTTGGCTCATCAAGAATATACAATGTTCTTCCGGTAAATCGTTTTGATAGCTCTTTGGACAGCTTTATTCGTTGTGCTTCACCCCCAGACAACGTTGTTGACGACTGTCCGAGTTTTATATAGCCAAGCCCCACTTCCTGCAAAGAAACCAACTTTTCTTTTACCATTGGAAGGTTTTCAAAAAAATCACAAGCTTGATCTATCGTCATATCAAGCACATCAGAGATTGATTTTTCTTTATAAGTAACTTCCAATGTTTCCCGATTATACCTTCGTCCTTTACACTGCTCACACTTCACGTAAACGTCCGGTAGAAAATGCATCTCTATCTTTAAGTGCCCATCACCTTTACAAGCCTCACACCTTCCCCCTCTGGTATTAAATGAAAACCGGCCTATATTATACCCCCTTGCTTTTGACTCCGAAAGACCTGCAAACCAATTTCTTATATGAGTAAACATACCGACATATGTTGCTGGATTTGACGCAGGAGTTCTACCAATTGGCGACTGATCAACTTCTATAACTTTATCTATATATTCAAGGCCTTCTATCTTATCGCATTGGCCATACCGTGCAGACGAATGATGTATCTTATGTGCTGAATATTTATATAACGTTTCTATGACTAAACTTGATTTTCCCCCTCCTGATATTCCAGTAACACAAATAAGATTCCCTATAGGAAATTTAACGTTCACATTTTTTAAGTTATTTTCACATGCATTTATTACTTTTATGAACCGAGTTGCTTGCTTTCTTCTTCTTGGAATTAAAATTTTTTTCTCTCCACTCAAATATTGCCCTGTTATGCTCCCTGAATTTCTTTGCACCTGGTCTGGTGTTCCTTCTGCAACAACTTTTCCACCATTTACGCCAGCTCCAGGACCAATATCAATCGCATAATCAGCAGCCATTATTGTATCTTCATCATGCTCAACAACGATTACAGTGTTACCCATGTCTCTCAAGTTTTTCAGTGTAGCAATTAACCGATCATTATCGCATTGATGAAGGCCTATCGAGGGTTCATCAAGCACGTACAGCACTCCTGTTAAACCAGAGCCAATTTGTGAAGCAAGCCTGATCCTCTGACTCTCGCCACCAGAGAGAGTGCTAGATTCTCGATCAAGCGTTAGGTAATTCAACCCTACATTCTTTAAAAATGCTAGCCTCTTGATTATTTCATTTAATATTTTACTTGAGATTTGCTTCTGTTGTTCTGTGAGCTTGTCTGGCAAATTTTCAAACCATTTAAGGGATTCATCGATGCTGAGCCTTGATATTTCACCTATATGTTTGCTATCAATTTTCACTGTAAGCGCTTCTTTTTTCAATCTATAGCCAGTACATTCTCTGCAGTGAGTGACAGAGCAATATCGCTCAACAAGTGTTTCATCATAATCCATCTGGTTCTCCAAGATACTGATCAAACCTTGAAATTTATTAGAGCCAAAGAGTATCATATCTTTTACTTCTTGATCTATGTTCTTCCACGGAATATCAAGGTTAAATTTGTAGTTTTCAGCCAGTGATAGAATTGCACTTTTTAGAAATCCATAACCTGTGTGCACTTGACGGAACATTGATCCCACTGGCTTTAAAGCACCCTCAGATATTGAAAGAGTTTCATCCGGTACTATTAGCTTTATATCAACACTTAGTTTTTTACCAAGCCCATTACACGAACCACATGCACCGTAAGGGCTGTTAAAAGAAAATAATCTTGGTTCTATTTCCTCAAGAGTGAAACCAGACTCGGGGCATGCAAAATTCTCTGAAAAAGTTAGAATTTGACCATTTTTATACTCGGAATTATGGTTGTCAGGTAGGTTTACTATTTCTACATACATTAGACCATTACCAAGTTTTAGTGCGGATTCTATACTACTTGGCAGTCGATTTCCTATATCGCCCAATATTGATATTCTATCTGCAACCACAAAAACGTCGTGTTTCTTGTTCTTATCGAGTTTAGGCAAGTCATCTACATTGTACACTTCACCATCTATTTTGAACCTTACGTAACCTTGTCTTTTAATTTCCAATATCTCTTTAAGATGTTCTCCCTTTCTACCACGCACAACAGGGGCAAGTATATATATCTTAGTTTCTAAAGGTAACGCAATTATAGTGTCTACAATTTGAGACACCGTTTGTTTTGTTATTGGTAATCCAGTTGCAGGTGAATAAGGAACTCCTATTCGTGCATATACTAAGCGCAAGTAATCGTAAATTTCGGTAACAGTTCCAACTGTTGACCTTGGATTTTTTGAGATCGATTTCTGGTTGATAGATATTGCAGGAGAGAGACCTGTAATCGACTCAACATCTGGTTTATCCTGAATGTTGAGAAATTGACGCGCGTAAGCTGACAGGCTTTCAACGTACCGGCGTTGGCCTTCTGCATAAATCGTATCAAATGCAAGGCTAGACTTGCCAGAACCACTTAGCCCAGTTATAACAACTAGCTTATTTTTCGGTATATTGACGTCTACACCTTGCAGATTATGTTCCCTTGCGCCCTTAACTCTGATAAAATCGTCCATATTATACCATATAACGTATTAACCATTATAGCCTCAAAATACGTGAATTTATAGTGATATATTGATTTTCTATTGATTTTTTCAACTGTTACGGAAAATTAGGCAGCGTTTGATAAATCGTCATTCCGCTACTTGTTAGCGGCTGAGATACCGCGACGGTATGACGGTTAAGTAGGCCAGTGCCCTGATGATGTCATCCCAGTGTCAAGCACATAGCTGTACGAACGTTGTAGTTTAGGAGCAATTCCCACCAGTGGGCCAGTGCCCAGACACTGGTTCTATGCAACTTAATTAAAAACGTTTGTTTTAGCGTAAGACAACTACCTTTAGCTCATCAGCTCAGTTATAAGCAAAATTTCTGGATTCCAGACTGGAATGACACCCCCCTGATAGGCTCAAATCATAGTGTTTGTACAGTTGTGAGTTTAGGCTACCTATAAATTCTAAACTGTTGTTACGTATTAGGACCACCAAATACACCCCCAGGACCCAAAGTCAGTTTAGCTATATCAGAAAACAGGTTATGTGGAAATCTTAAAATACTTCTTGTTCGCCAAGCAAAATAAATACATTCCTACAAACAAGCAGATGCTCAATACTGACACATAAGAAAACTTAAAAATTAAATCTCTAATGTATATTGATAAGCATTTACCTGCAGAAAATTTGTATAGTAATCCAACACATACAACGGCACTATCAACCACTGATGCTATAATTAAAGTAATGAAATTTGCCATATGAAAATTCAACTTGGACTTCAATTTTTCAAAAATAATTATGCTTGAGAGAAGAGATACTAAAATTGCAGTATATGAAATCAATATCATCAAATTAAAACTTTGCCATTTAAAAACACAACATAGCGCTGTACACACTATTAAGTTGTACGTAGCTTTGCTTCTGCCATAAAATTCAACCATTGAATTTACAACTAAAGCAGCTCCCACAAATAAGGCAGCACATATCATCAATTTATTTGAAGTGTTGAGTAAAGAAAGACTGATAAACAGGAGTATCGATAAAATAGACATAATTACCTACCCAAAATTAATAACATACATTCATTCTAAATAAACATTACATATAGTAAAAGAGTTATTTAGCATAATAAGAAAAATATTTTATATTAGCATGCCACATCTTTCAGATCTACTTTTAAAACATCCTTTATGTTTAGCACCTTTTTCTCTGTTACTTTGCCAATACATGAATAAACTGCACCTTCAAACAATTCTTCAAACCTCTTCTGATTTTGTGGTGCAATAGTAACCAAAATTCTACTTTGCGATTCAGAAAACATTATTATCTTGTTTATTATGTCTGTATTTTGTATTTTTCCTATTGGCACTAGTGAAAGATCGATTTCAGCACCAAGGTCTCCTGCAATTAGCGATTTTGCCAGAGCAATAACTAATCCGCCTAAGTTTGGTGCAATTGCAGAGGCAATTATGCCATCTTTTATTGCCTGGTTGTAACGCTCATACAACTTCCTAGCGCTCTTTGCATCAACTTTTGGTACGTTGTTATTACCTATTCCACTATATAACTGATATTCAGATCTACCAAGTTCATCAAGTGTTTCTCCAAGTACATATATCAAGTCTCCCGGCATTTTCACATCAAGCGATACCGCATTTTCAATATTTTCTATAATTCCAATTGCTGAGATGAGTAATGAAGGTGGTGCGGAGATTATCACTTTCTCGCCATTTTCATCATATCCCTTGAAGTCATTGAACATACTGTCTTTTCCGGATATGAATGGTGTTTTAAATGCAGTTGCAAAGTCGTAACAAGCCTCTGCAGCTCTCTTTAGCTGCCATAGCCTTTCTGGATTATAAGCATCACACCAGCAAAAATTGTCGAGCAACGCTAGATGATTTATATTTCCTCCTGCGGCTACATAGTTGCGTATCGCGGTGTCAATTGCACATGCTGCCATGTGGTAGGTGTCAATTTCTCCATAACTTGAGCCAAATCCTTGCGATTTTACAACACCTTTATTTGAAGAAAGAACAGGCCTTGAGACAATAGCTTCGCTGCACATTCTTCCCTTGCCTTGCAGTGGTTTTAACACTGACGATCCTTGAACCTCATGATCATATTGCACCACTATGAACTCTTTGCTGCAAATGTTTGGTCTGCTCAGCATTTCTTTTAGTTCAGTTTCTTGGCTTGATGTCATGCAAGTAGCTGACACGCAAAGGGTGTCATGCAAGTAGCTGACACTGGAATCCATTTCACATTCAATTCCACCATTAGATGAGTTTTGGCGTAAAATGTTTGCAGGCTTTACCTGCTGGATCCCAGTGTCAAGCACTGGGATGACAGGAAAGGATACAGCAGACTCCTTAGACCACGGCTTTGTCTGTAAATGCACTTTAGGATTACCATCATGCAGAAATTCAGTTCCGATATCCATTATTACTTTCCCTTTAGGACATTTAACAACAGCTTTACCACTCTCATTGAACTCTCCAATCACACAAACCTCCACATCATGTTTTTTCATGATTTGCTTAAACATAGGGAGATTTTCTTCTGGCACTGCTAAGGTCATTCTCTCTTGTGATTCTGATATCCATATTTCCCACGGAGCCATACCATCGTTTTTAAGGAGAACCTTGCTCAAATCAACTTCAAATCCGTCTTTTCCCATTTCACCAATAGATGATGATAGACCGCCTGCTCCATTATCCGTTATTGCATTATAAAGATCAAGATCTCTTGCTTCCAAGGCGGCGTTGGATAATTTTTTTTGTGTTATAGGGTCACCAATTTGCACAATTGTTGAAGGGCTGTTTCCCGACAAAGCCTCTGAGGAAAACGTTGCACCGTGAATTCCGTCCCTTCCAACTCTTCCGCCAATAATTACGATTTTATCGCCGTTTTTAGGCCCTTTGATGTGTGAAGGTGCGTTATTTATGTTGCGTGGAATAATTCCGACACTGCCAACAAAGACTAACGGCTTTCCACAAAATCTATCGTCAAAATATACCGATCCAAGTTGTGTTGGAATACCAGAGCAATTACCAGCAACATTAACACCGTGAATCACTTCTTTCATTATATATTTTGGCGGTAAGATCTCATCAGTGCGCTCTTTATCCCTATAAAACTTGCCTTTTGCTTCTTTGGCAAAGCAAAAGTAATAGGTATTCATTATAGGCTCTGCGCCTTTACCGAAACCAACTATATCACGATTTACTCCAAGCACTCCAGTCATTGCTCCACCAAATGGATCAAGAGCTGAAGGGCTATTGTGAGTTTCAACTTTATCTACAATCAAGTAATCGTCATCAAAAATTATTCCTCCTGCGTTGTCAGAGAAAACTGACACACATATGTCAGAATTTATCTCACGCGTTGCACGCTTGATATAATGTGCGTATAGGCCATCTTTTATTTCATCAATGGGAGAGCAAAAGATATTGTGCTTACAATGTTCAGACCAAGTTTGTGCTAGGGACTCAAGTTCAATATCATATGGATTTCTATTAAGTTTTTTAAAGTAATCCTTTATAGCTTTCATTGCTGCCAGAGAGAGCCCTAAAGTGCCATTACCATCGATTCCATCTCTGCTGATCTTTTCAAGCTCTTGGTCACTTACATTGAGGTCAACGGACTTAGTACTATCCTCTGTCATCCCAACCCTACCTTCTGTCATTCCAGTGCTTGACACTGGAATCCAGTTTTCATTATACAATTGCTTGAAATTTTCTGGATCCCAGTGTCTGGGCACTGGAATGACACCTTTTAATTTACCGTAATGCCTCCAATAGCAATTGCCGTTTTCTTTATAAACAAGAATGCAATACTCAGTGATAGGATTAAATTCTTGTTTTATATCATCTTCAGTTGCTTGACTTAGAATCAATTTTGAACTTCTTGCTTTTATACAAACATTTTCATCAATGTAGTCCTTGTTTATTAAATATTCTCTAACAATTTGTTTCGCTGTGTTGCCTACATTGTCAGTCATGCCAGGTAAAAAGCTTATCTCCAAGCCCCACTTTGCTTGTGGTTCTATGAAGTTATATTGAACTTCTTCAAGGTTTTCATTGTAGGAATAATAACGGCAGTCTTGTATGACTTTATTATAAAATAGCCCACAAATTTCTTCATGTAATTTTGATGGTAATTCTTTGCTTATGTAAATCAAGTAAACATTAACTACCCTTCTGCGGCCAAATTGTTCACATTTATTTAAAACTTCTATTCTGATGTTTGCCATGTAATATTGTGAAAGACTTTAATATATCATAGCATAAGAAACTGCGAGCACATTTATATTTTAAATAATTTCTATACAATAAAAGTATTGTATTAATTGTTACTGTTAGTGGGAAGAGTTTTTACTGTTAATGTGGATGAATCCCTTTTTGATGTGCTGGTTCAGCACATATTTTCTGAATATGAAAGAGAAAAAATTCCCGAGATAAAGGTCATACTTCCTTGCAAGAGGGATGTGATAGCGCTGCTGAGTGCATTCAAGAATTATAACGCTGAAAAATGCATAATTTTGCCAGAGATAGTTTCGCTAGAGAACATTGATGAGGAAGATTTAATATTAAATCTTGATAGAGTTAAAGTTATAAGTCCAATAAAAAGGACGCTGCTACTCATTCAATTCATATTGGAATGGAATAGAAAAAATAATGATAATTTCCCAATTGATTTAGCTTATAGCCTGCCATCATTGCTTGATAAAATTCAATCTACCCAAACAACGGATTGTTATCAATTTGATGAACATTCAAAAAAAATAGAGAATTTCATAAGCTTACTCACTGAGACTTGGAGTAAAACTTTAAAAGATTTAGAAGTAGTAGATATATTAAAACATAAGAGTGATTACATAAACAATATGATAACCTCTTTACAAAAAGACCAACATATAATCTTTGTTGGAATTGGAAAGGATAAGTCGTTAATTAAGGCTATATATGATCTGCCATTTGGAAAAATAATTTTGCCTAACCTGAATTTGAAAATTAAAGAGAAAGACTGGAAATTGCTTGATAAAAAACACTATCAATATTGCCTGAAAGATCTACTCGATTATTTAAAAGTGGATAGAAGGGATGTTAGTTTTCTGCCAGAAGCGTGTTCTGGTGTCATCCCAGTGCCCAGACACTGGGATCCAGAAAACTTAACTTTAAATGAGCGCACCAGGTGGCTGTATAATGAAAACTGGATCCCAGTGTCAGCTACTTGGATGACAGAAGAAAGGGCTGGGATAACAGGAAGTCCTGAGGAATATCTAGATTACGTCTTTGATACAACTGCCGATCTAAGCAAAGTTAGTAGTGGACATGTTGGCAATATTGAAGTCATCACTTGTGATTCCAGAGAGGAAGAAGCACAAGTGACATCATTAATTATAGAAAATGAAGGTTATGAAAACATTTCTTTGGTCGTCTTTGATAAATTACTTGCAGCTCGTATAGCATGTTTATCAAGGCAACACAGTGCCATACCGGAAAATTACCCTTATATAACGCTTCTGCTTTATAGTATCGAAGTTTTGACCTCAAATTGGAGCAGTGTGTCATTACTTTCGCTCCTTAAACATAGGCTAGTGACTTTTGGTTACACTCAAGAAGAGTACACTCGGATTTTATCTGAATTTGAAATAGAGATATTACGCAACTTTAGTACAAATGGCCTGAGCGATATTATAAATGCTATCAATGCCCATAAAAAGCTAAAATACAAAGAAGATATATTACTTATTATCAGTAAGTTAGAGGTTATATTTAATCCTTTACTTCGTTCTATAAATTGCTCTATTTTTGATGTGGTAGCAACTCATTTGCAGTGTATTAATATACTATCTGGTATAAATTTTTCAGAGCTAAATAGTGAAATAGGTAATTTTACCTGTAATTTTTCAAATGCATGTGAGGGTGTAGAAATTAAATGCTCCTTAGAGTTATATAGCCAAATTCTGACCTTATTTTTAGAGAAAGAGTTTTTCTCTGTAGCAAGTGACTTGAATAAATTCAGCTTATATCACAACAAAGTTGTGATACTTGCTGGATTTAATGAAGCGCCAAGCTTTCAAAGTCCGCTTTTGAATGCACTTACGAGAGAAAAATTTAATCTTCCTTCTGCGCAAGAAGAGCAGGGGTATTTTTTTTATACTTTACACAATTTGTTTTGTGCAAGTAAGGTTTATATTACAAGATCGCTAAGCCATAGAAAACCAATGCTATTGCAGCGTTTGGAAATTCTGTTGCAGGGGTCAAAATATCCTTATCGTGATTGGCTAAGGATATTAAATACGCCTGAATGTACTGTTCCATGTACTCAGCCTATGCCAAAACCTCAAACCGAAGTTAGAAAAGAAAAAATGCAGGTGATGTCTTGCAGTGCAATAGAAAAGCTAATTCGTAATCCTTATTCATTTTACGTTGAGTATATACTGGGCCTTAAACAATTAAGAGACTTGAATTTTAAGCCATCGATATTGGAATTTGGCACTATGGTACACAACATTCTTGCAAGATATTTACGCAACAAAAAATCTCCAATGAGCATTGCACGAGAAGCATTCTCGACTAGTCAGTTTAATTTTTCAAATATGTGGTGGGTAAGACTACAAAAGATAATTCAATCTTTTGTCGAATTTGATGAAACTCGAAGCAATTATGTTGAGTTGGAAAAGAGCTTTTCCTGTCCGATATTTCATATTCCAGCGCGTGACACTGGTTCTTGTGATCAGTATGAAACTGCTTGGATGACGAATAGAGATCTGATCCCACAAGAAATCTTACTGACAGCAAGATGTGATAGAGTTGAGTATCTACCAAGTGGGCAAGTAGCAATTATAGACTATAAGCTTGGTACACCACCTTCCAATGAAGAAGTGATGTCGGGGTTTTTTCCGCAATTAATTTTACAAGCCTTAGCGGTAGAACATATAACAAAAAGAGAAGTCTCAGAACTTGCTTATTGGAAACTTGATTATGATAAAATAAAAGTTATTTCTATACAAAATTATAGATACAAAATGCAAGAATTAAAAAATGATCTGCCTGATTTTTTATCTAACTATTTAAGTGATTCCACACCCTTTATTGCCTCTCCATATTTTGATAAATTCTTGAGATTTAACAGCTATAAACAGCTAGAAAGGGTAGGAGAGTGGTTGTAAATGGTGTCATCCGAGTACCTGACACTGGTTTCTATCCAAAAGGGTGTCATCCCAGTGCTTGACACTGGGATGGCTTTGTTGCATCACACTTTATGAGATGGTGATTTATGGTAAATTCATGTAACTATCTCAAATTTAGCCATACCAATATCAGTGAATTTATTAAGCAAATAGCATTTGATTAGCAGTTCTTTTTCTCGATTTATCTCAGATTTATTCCTAAAACTAAATCCGAATATTTGCTTTAATCTTGAGAAAAACCCTTCAATATAAGATCTTTTCCCATAATTTACTTCTTTTTTCCATTCTTTCATGCCATCTTCACCGTATAATTTTATTAACCTAATAGCAGCATTCCTGTCAGACATATAATCTATTTCTGGATGTTCTGCCGCATTGTTTATTGGTGGAATTTTTGTCTTTATATCATATTTGTTACACAACTTATAAAACTTGTGCCTATCACATGCTCCATACGCGTCAAGTTAAGGAAATAAAGGTATGAAAGAGATAGAATAATAAGGTATAAGTTCTCCCAGATATACTTTTAGTGAGAGAACCAATGAATAAAATAACTTGCTTATCAAAAAAGCTCAAAGAATTTTTTAATGAAAAAGCAGAGAAAATCTCAATTACAACAAGGTTTATAAAAAGAAAGAGAAAGCTAAAAGGTTCATCATTCGTAAAAGCCATGGTCTTGGGTAATATAGGAGTTGATAATTGTAGCGTAGAAACAATGTGTCAATTACTAAACGAGGACTCGATAGATATAACAAAACAAGGTTTGGATTTTAGATTTACTGAAGAAGCAGTGGAATTTATGAAAAGGATGTATAATGAATCTGTGGTTCTCTTTAAAAATATCTTGCAAGTTGATTGCAAAATCTTACAGCAATTTAATAGTGTTAAATTATTGGACAGTAGCTATATTACTCTACCTAACAGTATGGAAGAGATGTATAAAGGTTATGGTACTAGCTACAGTGGCTATGAAAGCAATACTAAGTCTGGAATAAAGTTACAATTAGTTTTCGATTACATGAATCAGATAATAGACCAACTTAATTTAACGGAGGGAATAAGATCAGACCAGGGATATAGGAAACATTTAAGTAATATATCAAGCAATGATTTGCTAATATCTGATCTCGGTTATTTTGTGCCAAGTTCTTTTAAACAAATCAATGAAATAGGAGCTTATTTCATAAGTCGTCGATACCAACGTATATGATGTAGAAACAAATCAAAAAATGGAGTTATTAGAATGTTTAGAGGATAAGTTATTTTTAGAAAACGAGGTATTGTTAGGAAAAGAAGCAAAAATTAGAGTAAGAATTATATGTCAGAAACTAACTGAAGAACAGTCTATAGCCAGAAGAAGGAAAGCTAATAGATTAGCAAGATCGCAGGATCCTCTAAAAGAAATCAAAAATTGTTGAATTGGTATAACTAATGTTCCAGAAAATAAAATTAGTGCTGAGCAAGTATTACAGAGTAAGGTGGCAAATTATTTAAATTGTATAAAAGTCATATCAGGCTTGATAAGCTAAAAGGAAAGCCATGCAGAGTATTATGTGAACTATATGCTAAATTGTGCGCAATTCTTATATTTTACGGCATAGTTGGTTGCACAGAAGTGAAAAAGAATACAGAACTTAGCTTAACAAAGGCATTTATTGAGCTAAAAAGGCGGGTTAGAGAGTTATTTTTAGTATTAACCAAGATTAATAGTTTAAAAGCATTTCTTAAAAAACTCACTATAACTTGGTCGCGATTTTCATTAAAAGACAAACGTAGAAGGGCTAGAGTATCCACTTTAACCTCTCTAAATTTGCTCACAATCTCTTAACTTGACGCGTATGATCACATGCTCTATCTGCATATAGTGCTTTTATGGCATGCTGAAAATCAACTTCTTTTAGCAAATCACAAGCTCCATAGTGATCAGAGTAGACACCGTTACTGTATTTTACAGCTATGGCTTTTTTGTTGTTTATATTCAACATTACGTGCAATTTTCTCGTTTGCTCATAGCCACGATATTTTCTGTCAGTGCTATTTTCCTTGCTGTGACCAGGAGTGTTGTTGTATATACTAATTCCTGTACTGTCTATAGCAATTTCGATATCTTCCATATTAGAGGTTGTCCGGAAACTAGTAAATTCAAGCATATTCCCTCTTTAACATAACCCTACTCATAGCTAGGTATATGAAATTCTCAGTGGATGTTGTGAGTAAATCATACTCCTTCGATAGCCTTCTATTCCTATTAACCCAAGCAAAAGTCCTTTCTACAACCCATCTTCTTGGCTGTACTTTAAACCCTTGTTCTCTTGTTGGTAGTAGCTCAGGTGGCGTATCTTTGTGCACCCAAAATCTACATGGAGGCCTTGTAACAATTTCAATATCTATGTCATATTCTTCCTTTATGTGATTCTTTGAATTTCTTCCTTGGTATCCCATGTCAGCCCACATTTTTTTAACTTTAGTATATTTTGTTCTCATATTGTTTAATGCTATTTTAATACCATCTCTATCATTTTCGTTAGCAGCGCCTACGTAACAACCTAGTATAAAACCCTGAGTGTCTGTAATTATATGCCTTTTTCTACCCTTTACTTTTTTTACTTCCATCATAGCCTTTGATCCCCCCTTTTCTGTAGTCTTTACAGATTGACTATCTACTATACAGGCACTCGGCTGCTCATTCCTTCCTATTTTTCTTCTACTATATTTTGTAATTTCATAATTCATTTTCTCAAAAATTCCCTGCTTCTTCCATTGCCTGAACTGCTCATACACAGTCTTCCATAGCGGAAAATCATTTGGTAAATACCGCCATTGACACCCTGTACGCAATACATAGAAAATTGCTTCTAATATTTCTCTTTTGCTATACTTTGGCGGCCTTCCTCCTTTCTTGTATGATACTCTGAAGTGTTTTTCTATTCTTGCCCATTCCCTTTCGCTTAGATCTGTTGGATACTTTTTTCTCATCTTTACCCCGTACTAAAATTTCAGATATTATAGCCTTTTACTTGTTTCCGGACAACCTCTTAGTATCCAAACGATCTATCGAGCCCTTAAAAAAATTGGATTTACGCGCAAAAAAAGACATATGGATACAAGGAAAGAAACGAAGAAAAACGTGCTGAATTTTTGAAAATTATAGCGACAAAAGAACCTAAAAACTTAGTGTATATAGATGAGTCTGGCATTGATAACACCGAAGACTACCCCTACGGATATTGCCAGAAAGGACAGCGGTTTTATGCCTTAAAATCTGGAAAGAAAACTCAACGAATCAGTATGGTTGCAGCCTTAAGTGGAAGAAAGATAGTTGTTCCGTTAACCTTTGAAGGCCACTGTAATATGGATGTTTTTAATGGATGGTTTGAGCAATTTTTGACACCGATCTTGGAACCTGGACAGACTGTCATTCTTGACAATGCTACTTTTCATAAGTCTGATAAAGCTTGCTAAAGGGGTTGGTGCAGAAATTTTGTATCTGCCGCCTTATTCTCCAGATTTCAACAAAATTGAGCATCATTGGTTTGCTATAAAAAACAGAGCCAGGAAAAACATTCCTCTATTCGAATCCTTTCGTCGTGCTGTTGATTCTGCCTTCCTATGACCTGTTCGGACTATTATGAGAAATGCTATACTACATAAGGCCTAATTTCCGGAAGATCAACTTTTTGGTGAACATAAGGTTTTTCGCATATTACAAGCTCTCCTCCGCATTCGCAAATATTAGGCAACTCTATTTTTACTACTTTATCCGCTTCCATTGTGGCATGAAAATTTCCTTTATGCCCAACCTGATCGCCAACATTCCTTTCGCTTTTTGGCTTGTCCTTTTTTATTTTGTATAGCTCTTTTGAGCTGGGCAGGGATGAGTTTTTTGAATTTAAACCGAGCCTTTCCTTTAATTCAGCGTTCTCTATCTTTAAAGCTTTATTTTCTGCTTTTAAGTTTTCTATCTCTGCTTTCAGTTTTTCTATTTTTTGCTGTAAATTTTTGCAAAGTTCTCAAAGGTTTACCACATTACCTCACTTTTGCTCTATGATTATCTTTATTATCTTGCTTTGTCTACCTTATTCTACCACTCCGCTGAACGGATACCTTGGGTTAGCTATAGCTAACACCACAATTGTACTAACATTGTGATTTGAGAACAACCTTCACCAGAAAGGGTGTCATTCCAGTGTTAAGCACTGGAATGACGAGAGGTAACGCAAGAAGTTTACTCTTAATAAAAACCTGATGATGAATCATTATTACCAAATTTCGGCCTATTTCTATTGCTGAAACCAGAACGAGGACGAGGAGGCCTCTTATGGTGACTTCCTCCAGGTTTTCTACTAAATGAATTATTGTAATAATTATCCCTGTCATTTGGACCATCTTTCCTTTCCTCGTTGTAAAGCTCACCTTCAAAAAACTCTCCCGTCTCTTGATCAACCCGACGTCTTGACAACTTTGGACACCCACCTTTTTCGAAGTCAATTACTAGTGCTTTGAAAGTATCATCTTGTTTAAGTACGCTCTCTATAGAATCTATATGTTCATTAGCTACTTCACTTATGTGCATTTTTCCTTTTCTGCCATTAAGAAATTCAAGCTCTACAATAGACTTCTCTATTCTTACAACCTTGACATCAACTATAGAACCTTGTTCTAGTTCTGTTATTGAATCAATCATCATACTCTTTGCAATTTCAGCTTCAGTGCCACTCGTAGCAAAAACAGAAACTTTACCATCATCTCCTATTTCAATTTTTGCATTACTTCTTTCACACACACTGCGTATATTTTTCCCCTTAGAACCTATAGCAGCAGAAATTTTGTCTTTATCTATGTAAAATGATAACATCCTTGGTGCATGGTCTTTGACATCATCACTGTGTTCTGAAATCACTGCATTCATTTTTTCTAAAATATGTAATCTTCCAGCTTTTGCCTGTTCTAAAGATTTTTCAACAATTTCAAAGCTTATACCAGAAATTTTCATGTCCATTTGTAGCGCCGTAACCCCTTCACTAGTTCCTGCTACTTTAAAGTCCATATCACCAAGATAATCTTCATCACCAAGTATATCGGAAAGTATTACATACTCGTCTTTATCTTTGATGAGACCCATAGCAATTCCAGCAACAGGGGCCTTTATTGGCACACCCGTATCCATTAAAGCAAGAGAAGTCCCACAAACTGTTGCCATAGAAGAAGAACCATCAGACTCCAAAATTTCGGACACTACTCTTATTGTATAAGGAAATTCAGACTTATCGGGTAAAACAGGATGAATTGCTTTCCAAGCAAGTTTGCCATGACCGATTTCTCTTCTTCCTGGTGCACGCGCAGCAGAAGTTTCTCCAACAGCAAATGAGGGAAAGTTATAATGCAACATGAAATGCTCACGTCTATCCCCTTCAATATCATCCACAATTTGCTCATCTTGAGTGGTGCCAAGAGCAGTAACAACCAGTGCCTGAGTATTGCCTCTTGTAAATAGTGCAGAACCGTGAGTTTTGGACAGAATATCAACTTCAACTTCTATCTGACGTATCTCATCATGCTTACGACCGTCTATCCTTACACTTTTCTTCTTAATTATTTCACGTACTAAAGATCTTTCAAAGTTTTTTACTGCATACGTAATTAACTTTTCGTCTTTTCCAGTTTCTTTAAGAGTATTCAATATATTCTCTCTGATCGCTTCTAGAGCTTGAACTCGCTCTTGTTTTACTGTTTGCGAATATGCTTTTTCAAAATCTTTACCGTATTTTTCGAGCTCTTGTGTTATATCTGATGCATCAATAGGGGCAAAGCTCTCAGGTTTATTGCCAATTGTATCAGCAAACTCTTTTATGAGCTTAATGACAGGCTTAAGGTGTTCATGGCCAAATTTTATTGCATTAAAAACATTTTCTTCAGAGAGCTCTTTCACTTCTGATTCAACCATTAAAATTGAATTTTCATCACCAGACAAAAACAGATCCAAGCTGCTTGCTTTCATCTCTTGAACAGAAGGGTTGAGTATATAGTTATTATTTTCATCACAACCAACCATCACTCCAGCTATAGTAAAGTGAAAGGGAACACCAGAAATTGCAAGAGCTGCAACAGCACCAATCAATGCTGGCACTTCAGGAGGATTGACTGTATCATAAGTTAATAGATTGCACACCACACTAATTTCATCATGAAATCCTTCTGGGAATAGTGGTCTTATACTTCTATCTATTACTCTTGAGATTAAAGTTTCTCTATCAGATGGCTTGCCTTCTCTTTTAAAAAACCCGCCAGGGATCTTACCCATGGCATAGCTTTTTGCGATAAACTGCACATTTAAAGGTAGGAAATCAACGCTTTCTTCCTTCTTTTTACGTACAACAGTTACTAAAACAGAAGTATCACCGTAATTTACAACTACTGAACCATGAGCTTGGCGTGCTATTTTTCCTGTTTCTAAAGATAAGGGACGACCACCCCACTCTATAGATTTTTTTATAATTTTAAACATATTAAATTCCTCGATTATTTTCTAATGCCTAACTTCTCTATTAATTCCTGATAGGCTTCATTACCAAATTTACGCTTTATATAATTTAAGTGCTTGCGTCTTCTACCTATCAATATAAGTAAACCACGCTTAGAGTGATGGTCATGCTTGTGCACTTTAAAATGCTCAGTTAAGTTACTGATCCTCTCGGTCAAAATTGCACATTGTACAAAAGATGAGCCTGTATCATCTTCTTTAATTGCATATATATTTATCAAACTCTTTTTCTTTTCGGATGTTATCGACATCTAAACCTCATTTTAAATATTAAAAACACGAATAGGCTTCACACAACCATAAATAAAACTGCAGATTGCAATAGGTACACTACCCACCACCGTACAACAAATATCATGATTCTTTAAATTACGCAAGTTATTTAATACAACTTCCTGACCTTTTCTGATTTTTCCCGCATCTTCTAGGGAAATTTCAACTTTGAACATCGATTTTAAAGCCGATTCAATGGGGATGACGAAACTTTTTGTATTACTCCCTGTCACTCCATCATCTTCTGTCATCCCACCCCCCTCTGTCATGAAAGTAGCTGACACTGGTTTCCATCCAAGACGGTGTCATTCCTTACTATTACCCACAAATATAAATGTACTTATAAATAAAGTATTACAATATTAGAGTTTGCAAATATTGAGGGTATAAAAATGGCAAACGAGAGTAATGAATGGGCTAAAAATGAATTTGGAGATGCTGTACTTGGAGATAAAAGATTAACTGACCGATTAGTAAATATTGCTGACAGTTTGATAAGTTTACCTGAAAGCTCAATTAATGAGGCATGCGGAAGTTGGTCAGAAGCAAAAGCAGCATATCGTTTTTTTTAAAATGAGAACGTAAAAGAAGTCGATATTCTAGCTTCACACATTGATAAAACAGTTGAGAGAACAAAAGCTCACAAGAGGGTTCTTGTCATTCAAGATACCAGTTACATTGTATATAATAACCATAAAAAAACAAGCGGATTAGCAAATTTGTCCAGTTATGATACTGCAAAAGGTATTATAATGCATACAGCTCTTGCCGTTAGTATAGAAGGTTTGGTACTAGGGATACTAGATCAAAAAGTTTATTCAAGACCTGAAGAAACTGAGAACCTTAAAAAAAAGAGCGATCGCATTGAAGATAAAGAAAGCGTAAAGTGGTTGGAAACTTTAAGAAAAACAAATAATATTATTGATCCAACTCAAACTGAGACTATAACTGTATGCGATAGAGAAGCAGATATATATGACTTTTTTGAGCTTGCACATAGTCTTAATTCGGCAGTGCTAGTTAGAGCATGCAGAGATAGAGCAGTAAATAGAAAATCTCGATATCCTGAAAAAGGTGAGCAGAAGTTATGGGCATTTATTAAATCCTCTCATTGTGCAGGTACGGTAGAAGTTGAAGTTCCTGTAAAAGATAATAAGCCAAAAAGAACAGCACGTTTGGAAGTTAGATTTGGAAAGTTTATGATGAATCCATCTAAGAATAATATTAGGCATAAGACGGAAGAACTACCTAAATTACCACTTTATGCAGTTTATGTTGTTGAGAAAACTCCCCTTCCCTTAAAAAAAACCGCTAGAATGGATGCTATTAACGAATCTTTCAGTTAATACTTTCGATGAAGCTGTTGAAAAAATTAGTTGATATCAACTATGTTTTTTAAAAATTTTTTTATTTGTGTAATTTTGCAAATTATATGGGCAATAAAAACCCGTTTGTCATAGAAATAGAATTTTATATCAAACAGCTACCACAGCAATTTCTGCTTAAGCTAATGAATATGTGCTTTAAGTCTGTGTGGACGCACATATTCATTAGCCAATTTCAGTTACCGTTGTGAAGATTTTTAAGTATGCAAATTAATTGCTTCTTTAAGTCTTGTATTAGCAATTACTATAATTTTACGCATTAGGGCTGTTATAGCCACCATCTTCTTCTTACCACTTTCAACAAGCTTAGAATAAAAGGCGCCAAGTATAGATTTTGACCTTGTAGCAGCCATAGCGGCTGTAAACAGCTTTGAACGAACGTTACTTCTACCACCTGTAATCCTTCGGTAACCAACAGCTTTACCACTTTCTTTTGGATGCGGTGCAACTCCGGCAAGACTTGCTACTTCTTTTCTATTTAAGTAACCAAGCTCTGGCATTAAACACAAAAAATCTTGTGATAACTTTTTACCTATTCCAGGAACTGTTTTAAGAATTTTTTGGCGTTGTTGTAATGCGCGGCTTTCATCAATAATCTTTTGTATAGTATCATTGAGTTCGTTTATTTGACTATCGAAAAACTCAATGGTCTTTTGACAGCTTTCTTTTATATGATCATTTTCCGGTGCTTCAAGTCTGCATTTTTCTTGAGTTCTCATTTGCGTAATATCATCACGACGTTGACAAAGTGCAGCCAAAGTTGATTGTTCTGTAGAGGTAGGTACAAATAGAGAGATAGTTCTATGGCGTTCAAATCCATATTGAGCAAGAGCTCTTGCATCTGATCTATCAGACTTTGCTAAAGTTCCGTGAGATAAAATAAAGCTTTTTACTTTACGAGTATTAGCTCGATGCACGGCAATATTTTTGTCGGTAAGAAAATGTGATAAGCCAAGCTCATATTTCCCTGTATTTTCTAAAGTCACTAAAGCATTAGGTAGAATATCTGAAAACTCTTGAAATAATTGTTGCCAACCAGAAGCATTATTATCAAATTCGACAGCATTCTTCTGTTTGTGAATTGCAACGACATTTTTAAATTTTCCGATGTCAATGCCAATAAAATTTTGATAAGATGTAACCATAATAAACCTCGATAGTTTTAGTTAATTTAAGATTGTAAACGGGTGCATATATATGTCCCAAGCAACTATTCAAACGTATCGAGAGATAGGGCTAGCGTACCTTGATACCAACGGTTGTAATACCAATTTCCTTTCGGTCGCGCACGCCCGCTATTCCTAGTGAGCAGGGTTATCTTTCTCTCTTATCTCTTTTATATCACGTTTTTAACTTACAATTGCCTTAGATGGAAAATAGAGATATTACATAAAATTTTAAATCCGGTCTCAAAGTTGAGGAATGTAGACTTGGAACAGCAGAAAGATTAATGAGGTATTTAACAGTCATGAGCATTATTGCTTGGAGAATTTTCTTTATTACATCAATTGCAAGAACTAACCCAACATTACCATGTACTGCCTTATTAGCTGAGGAAGAATGGAAAGTTTTATATGTTAAAATACACAGGAAACCATGTCCAAATATAGCCCCTACTATAAAAGAAGCCGTTTCGTGAACTTGGAGGTCATTTAGCAAGAAAAAGCGACCCAAAACCAGGACCAATTACTCTTTGGAAAGGATATAAACGTCTCTTTGATTTAGCAGAAGGATGGCGACTTGCTCACGAACCTCATATTTGTTGGTAATAGTAAGATTTGAGAGGTTGTCCACAAACCAAGGAATACGTAGTATATAAAGAAAGAATATTGAGGTAAGAGATGAGGAAAAAATATCCAACAGATTTAAGTAAAAGGGAATGGGCAAGAATAGAAAAACACTTCAGAGTATCGTACAAGAAAGGAGGAAGGCCACCAAAATACAGTAAGTGTGAGATAGTAAATGCAATTCTTTATATACTGCGCACAGGATGTCAATGGCGCTATTTACCACACGATTTTCCGCCGTGGAAGGCTGTGCATGAACAGTTTAGAAGATGGAAAAAGCAGGGAATTTTTGAGAAAATGAACTATGATATCACTAAATATAGTAGGTCAAAAATGGGAAGCCGAGCGCATGCATAGTGGACAGTCAATCGGTAAAAACCACGGAAAAAGGGGGGGCAAAGGTTATGATGGTGCGAAAAAGGTAAAGGGGAGAAAAAGACATATAATCACAGATACTCAAGGATTTGTGCTTGGTTGCTATGTAGGAGCTGCAAGCGAAAATGACAGAGATGGGGTGAAGATGGCATTGGACAATATGAAGGAAAAATACAGCAATATTAAGAAAATGTGGGCTGATATGGGATACCAAGGAAAAGATTTAAAGGATTACGTAAAGAGAGAATATGGGATAGATATTGAAATTGTCAAAAGGCCTCCATGTAGGTTTTGGGTGCATAAAGATACACCACTAGAACTATTGCCACAACGGGATCCTGGATTTTCAGTACAGCCGAGAAGGTGGGTGGTAGAGAGGACTTTTGCTTGGATCAATAGAAATAGAAGGCTATCAAAGGAGTACGATTTACTTACAACATCTACTGAAAGTTTCATATATCTGGCTATGAGTAAAGTTATGTTAAGTAGGGAATATGCTTGATTTACTGGTTTGTGGACAACCTCTAAGCTATGGGAACGCTGGCGCATTAGATTTTGATTTTATATTAGAAAATGAAAAGCTAAAAAATAAAATGAAAGGACAGAAAGTAAGAGTTATAGTGCTGACATTAGCCAACTGATACCAATTCTCATTGTTGTCCAGTCAAATAGGAAACATTGCAGAGTTGTTTAATTGTGGAGCTGGCAAGAGAAGTAATAAATTTGCACAAAGCACCCTCAAGTAGAGCAATTGTATCGTATATTTTATTGCGCAAAATGTTCTGTTTTATATATAACCAAAGCCTCTCAACAGGATTTAGCTCAGGTGAGTATGGAGGTAGGTATATAATGTCGATATTTTTAGGTACCTTTAAATTTTTTGACCTATGCCAACTAGCACAGTCCATAACGAGAAAAGCCTCTCGTGTTTCTAGATATTGCGAAATTTGCTCAAGAAATATGTTCATGCAATCAGTGTTGACATTTGGTGCAAATAAGCTAGAACTCTCTCCATTTCTAGGATTAACTGCACTATAGAGATAGAAATTTTGCCTACCTAATTTTGTTTTAACCTGTGCTCTAATCCCCTTTTTAAACCACCCATGTCCAACTTTTGAATGTGTGCCAAACCGTGATTCATCAAAGAAAAATAGCTCTTTTTCTGGATACTTGCTAATAGCTCCATTGAGATTTTTTTTTGAATTCCTCTTGTTTGCTTTTATCTTGTCCATTATGAACTGGTCTTGGTGTAATATATGAGAATTTCATCTTTTGCATATGGCGGTGTACTGTAGATTTGCTGATATTTAATCCGAACTTTTCCTGGATTCTTATTCTCATTTCTTTAATGGTGATATTAGGATTTTCTTCTATCCACTCTTCAATTTGCTGTAGTTGAGCCTGATTTAATTTAGTTTTTCTACGACGTTGTGAAGGAGCAAACAGTTTTTCTTCTCTGCCAATTTTCAAGAGTTTTACCCACGAAGTTAGTGCGCTTCTTGAAATGCAATATATTTTTGCTACAGCCGTTATACTGTACTTTTTTGCTGCAATTACAGCATTTAGTTTTTTTGAAACATATGCATTATTCCTTACTTTCTTCAGCATTTCTTTTGCTGATTCTACTACTTTTTCATCCAATAATTTTGATCTTAATGCCATTTAAACCTCGCTATTTTACTTACTTCAGTATGGCTTTTCTTCCATCATTGTCCATCTGTTTGCCCTGTAATGGGAATTGGTATGAGAAACAGAGTTTTTGACCGAGACTTTGGAGCAAAGCTTATGTGTTAAGGTGGCACATAGAGGAAACGACTCAAAGTAGGAGCAGAGTTAGAGAATTTTTCTGGAGAGGCTGTATTACAAGAATTTTGGGCAAACTTGGTCATGTGCAATATATTATCGCTTCATATATGTGATGCACAAGGGCCTTGGAACCCAGATCAAATTACTGAGTATCGTTTAAATTTTTCAGTTTTATTTAGTGTAATGAGACAGAAACTCTATCAGGTACTTATTGCACCAAAAAACTTTCAAGCCCTTTTTAAGTATACGCGCTAAAGTTAAAATCCGACCGGGACAGCCGCAATAAAGTAGATAAGCCTAAACGCCATCATGTCTTTAGGAGAGTTTGCTAATGAAAGTTCTTAAGTTGACGCCATTGGCTGAACGGATACGGAATGACACCATCCTTTTTTTTGGATTCCAGACTGGAATGACACCTCTGGACACTTCCGTCGTAAAGGAACCAGTGTCAGCTACTCGGATGACACCTTTTTTCTACTTAGTTTGGGTTATGCAAGAAGTCTAATGAAGTGAAAATAAATTTATTTACCAAAATAGAGTTGCCTTGGTCTACAGATCTTAGTTTCTTTATCATTTATCATTTCATACCACTGAGTAACCCAACCAGTGGTTCTTGCAAGTGCAAAAATAGGCGTGAACATATTTGAGGGAATATCGATAGCATTCATTATTATACCTGAGTAAAAATCAACATTTGGATATAACTTACGCACAATAAAATATTCATCCTTTAAAGCTATTTCTTCAAGTTTTTTTGCAATTTTAAGCAGTTCATTATTTTGTTCTAGTTTACTTAGAACCTCATGGCAAGCGCCTTTCAATATACGCGCGCGCGGATCATAATTTTTATAAACACGATGTCCAAATCCCATCAATTTAAATGGATCTTTATCATCTTTAGCTTTTTCGATGAATTTATCTATATCTCCACTTTGCTCTATCTCTTTTAGCATATTTATAACTGCCTCATTAGCTCCACCATGTGCTGGTCCCCAAAGTGTAGCAACTCCTGCAGAGAGGCTTGCAAACAGATTAGAACCAGCCGATCCCACCAATCTGACAGCCGCCGTAGAAGCATTCTGTTCATGATCAGCATGGAGAGTAAATATTTTATCCAGAGCTTTTGCAAAAAGGGTGCTTTTATCATTATCAACAGCATCGCCAAATATCATCTTTAAGAAATTTTCACTGTAACTTAATTCATTGTTAGCATTTATGAATTCCTGATTGTTGATATGCCTATAAATCATTGCAATAATTGTGGAAACTTGCGCTATTGCAGAAATTCCAAAATCTAGATCTTCACCATTGATATTGTTGCCATGCTTTTCATGGTAAGATGCTGACAAACTTGCAAAACATGCAACTAAGATTGACATAGGGTGAGCAGTTTTTGGAAATGCTTTAATTACATTTGTAACTTGCTCTGATACTTTGGATGATTCTTGTATTTTGAGAAGAAATTTTTTGTGTTGCTCTGAACTGGGTAATTCACCATAGAGCAATAAATAAATCACAGCAGTAAAATTATTATTCTCTGCCAAATCAGCTATATTATGTCCCCTATATTTAAGAACTCCTTCATCTCCATCAATGAATGTAATTGTAGAAGAGCATGAAGCTGTAGAAACAAACCCTGGATCGTAAGTGAATAATCCTGTCATCTTATATAAATCCTTGATATTTAACACATCAGGACCTGTTGTTCCGCTTAATACAGGTAGCTCGATTTTTAATCCATTACTTAGTTCTAATAGCACTTTTTTATCCATTACTTAAGCTACTTAAATTTTATACAGAATATACAAACTGAGGAGTATATATTAATACAGTTAACTTTACATTAACCGTATTAAGCGGTCATCAATGCTTTTACTTTTGCATTTAAGCGACTTATTTTACGCGCAGCAGTATTCCCATGAATAACACCTTTATTCACACACTTGTGTAAATTAGATTCAGCATTCCGAAATGCCAGAACAACATTTTCTTTGTCGCCAGACTTGATTATATCAACCAATTTTCTAATAGCGGTGCGAGTTTTACTTTTCCGCATCTTATTTATTAAAGTGCGTTTTGCTATTACCTTTATCATTTTTTTAGCACTCTTATGATTTGCCATATATTAATACCTAAAATACTGTACTTTCCTTTTAATTATAAAGTTTTTTTGTTAATTTGCAATATCAGTTTTTTCTATGGTTAATCTACTGCTTCTCTCTTCAATAATTTTTTCTAAACTTTGCAAGAATTCATTTTTGTTTAACCCAGAATATATTGGGGGCAATATTTCTATTACTGCCTTTCCGGGATTTTTTCTCAGAGAAAGTATGCTTTTTGGCCAAAACAAACCAGTGTTTAAAGCAACCGGTAACACAGGAACAGATAATACGCTATATAAAGCAGCAATACCTGGTTGATATTTTATATTTTGGTTTATAGTTGTTCTTGTACCTTCAGGAAATATTATTATGCTTCTATTTTCTTTTATACGCATTTTTGCTAGTTTGATTATATGGCGTATAGAACTGATACCATCTGAACGGTTAATAAAAATCATTTTCAGCGCTATAAGATGCAAACCAATGAATGGAATCCATTTCAATTCACGTTTTAAAATAAAAACCGCTTTTCTAAATAGTAGTATAAAAATAAATGTTTCAAATGGAGATTGGTGTTTAGATGCAATGATAAAAGGTTGCTTAGGGATGTTTTCCATTCCCCTCACTTCATATTTAATGCCACATAATAAACGCAGCATGAATAATACAACTCTCACCGAACAGACGAGGAAAATGGTTATTACACACTCAGAAAAGAAAATTACAGGGAGAGTAATGAAAGTATAGAATACCTCCCATAATATAAGAAAGAAATTAAACAATAAACTTGAAATCACAAACTCACATAAATTTATTTAAATTTAACTTTATTACAAATTAAAAACAATAAATTTAATTATTGATCATCTGAGTAATAGGATGCGAATCAGCTAATTTGTCCTTTAACTTTTCGTTAGCAATATGAGTATATATTTGTGTTGTAGAAAGGTTAGTATGGCCAAGAACTTTCTGTATCAACACAATATTTGCTCCGCTATCCAGTAGATGGGTAGCAAAAGAATGCCTAATCACGTGTGGAGAGATCTTATTTTCATCAATATTGCATTTTCTTGCTAACTCCTTCATTAATTGACCGACCCTCTGCCTTGTAATTGGTTTATTAGGTTTATCACCTGGGAATAGCCAATCAGACTCCTTTCTGTTAGAGAGCAGATTGTCACGAACTGATAAATAATTTCTAAGGCTCTGCAATGCTTGTTCATTAAAAAGAATTTGCCTCTCTCTACCACTTTTTCCTTTTATTATTATATAGC
Organism: Wolbachia endosymbiont (group A) of Alloplasta piceator; assembly: GCF_964028505.1. Taxonomy (NCBI): domain Bacteria; kingdom Pseudomonadati; phylum Pseudomonadota; class Alphaproteobacteria; order Rickettsiales; family Anaplasmataceae; genus Wolbachia; species Wolbachia endosymbiont (group A) of Alloplasta piceator. The sequence continues at coordinate 71,585 of NZ_OZ034793.1, forward strand.
ATTCTTTGTTATTACTGTTTATTAAATGCGACACTTCACATAATTTCATACTAATTAGTTCAGAAACACGCATTCCAGAAGAGTAAAGGATATCTAAAATCGCACATAGCCTTTTACTGCTTATCTCTTTATTCGATTCGCTTGCTGATTTTCTCACTGCGTCCATTAGCAAAAATATTTCTTCGACACTTAAATACTTAGGCAAAGGACGAGAAACTTTTGGATTCTTTAATTCAGCATCATTAGCCGGCGCTGGATTAAAATCTATTATTCCGTCATTAAATAGACACTTATAGAAATTTTTCATAGCGGATATTTTTCTTGATATAGAGCTACTTTTATATTTTTTTTGTGTACATAAAGATTTCACATAATCTTTAATATTGGTTTTGTTTACACCAACCAAGGTAGTGCCGCTTTCCAATAAAAATTCTTCAAACTGGTGTAAATCCGAACGATAACTTTCCAGAGTATTTTGTGTAGCGGACCTCTCTGAAGCTAAAGCATCTATGTAATATGTTATGTAAAGATTTTCTTTTTTATTTTGCGACTGTTTATTTTTCATTATCAGCTCCTATATTTATTTCTTTGGCTATAATTTGATTAGAAGTGTTCCCTGTGTTTCTTATGAGAAAATATGAGACAAATAAAGCATTTATCAATAGAGTGAACATCACAAACTTTTGCTTTAACCTTTTTCTTAAATTTAATCTTACTCTTATCATAGTTAAATTATAACGTTAAATCTATAAAAAACACCTTATAAAGTGAGCTCTACTATAAATATAGAATACTTCTTAGCTGTATCTATCTATATTTATTATAACATAACATTGATTATAATTCTAACATGGACAGATAGAGATTTCAATTACGTTAGTGTTATGGGTGTTAATAAATTTTTAATATACACCTTTACAAAAGAAGAAATCAAATGGCATCTTTTTTTAATAAAGTGCTAATAAAAGGAACGGTCACATTCGACCCTATAGATTCATTATCTATCTTCTCTATAATTTTATCAATGCTATAGAAAGAACGTTCTATTCTTGCTAAAATATAATTAATCACTTTTAAATCAATTTTTAACTGTTTATCTGAAAATCGTTTTATTAGCATAATTCTTAATAATTCCTCGCTTGCAGGCAAAATTTTTACGCTGATAGTTGATAATATTCGAGAACTTAAATCTCTTAATTTGAAGTTAAGCTTTTTTGGTGAAATTGAAGAAGTGATTAGCAGCCTCTTGTCACTTTCTTTCATGTAATTGTAACAATGTAATAACATTGCTTCATCTTTAATGTTTTGTACGTCTTCTAAAATAAAAGCATCGCTATACCTAATCTCGCTTACGAAGTTATTCACATTGATAAAAATTGCATCGTTTATTGATTGCCAAATATGAGCAAGATGAGTTTTACCGGAGCTTTTAGGTCCAAAAAGAATCAGACATTTCCAAGATAAATCATTAACTACCGAATTATACACGTGCTTATTTTCATCTAAGACGATGTAATTCTGCCGACTATAATCAGCTTGATTGTTGTTAAATAAATTTAATTGCACGTTGAACCTCTTACGTAACCTCTTTCTGGTAGTAATTTTTGCGCAGAAATTTACTTACGCTCCTCAAATGTGTCAGGTATTCTGGGCTCATTTCTCCTCTTACCATAAATTGATTATGCAAAAGGTCTGTTAGCCGTTTTTATAAAGCTCACTTTTAAAATATTTATTGATTGCATATTCTACTGATACATTGAACATTGCTATTATTGGAATAAAAAGTAATATACCTATAAATCCAAAATATGAAGCGCATATAGTAATTCCCAGAATAATTACAGTTGGATGTATATGAACTTTTTTTCCTATTAATAAAGGAACTAATATGTTTGAATCTATTAATTGCCCAACACCAAATAATAGCAAAACAGCAGCACTTTCAAACCATCCACTAAATTGAGTGATAGCGCTCAAAAACCCAATAATGGTATATAATAATGGCCCTACGTAAGGTATGAACGTTAACATTCCTGATAAAATTCCAATAACAATAGAGTGTTTCAATCCGATTATGCTCAGGCTTACAGAGTAAAAGATCATCATGACAATACATACATTTACCTGCCCCTTTAGATAATTAGATATAATGAAATCCACTTTGAAAAAATAATCTGCAATTTTTCCCCTGTAAGGAATAGGGATTAATTTATTAGCTTTTTCTATAATTAAAGGCCAATCACGTAATATATAGAAAAACACTACAGGAGTAATCACCATTAATGATACCGTGTTAAAGCTTGAACTTAACACTTGGATTATAAAGTTACTAGCAATATCAAGAGCATTCATGAAATAAGATACATAGTTGCTGTAATTTTCTGCTAGATTTTTAGATAAGTGATCAAATAAGCTATCCTCGATTTTTATATTAAGAAATTCTAATACAGAGGGGATTACTTTAAGCTCTAATGAAGGCACTTTACTCACTAAGAAATTTAATATTGAAGTAATTTGAGCATATATAATAGGTAAAACAAATGTTATGACTAGTATAAAAGCTATTAATAAAACAAGTATTATAAAAATTACAGAACATGAACGTGGTATTCTATACTTTTCAAACTTAATTACTAGCGGATTAAACAAATATGCAATAATAATAGATATTAAACATGGAAAAATCATAGTACGCATCAGGAATAACATCCCTATTATAAAAAGCAGTATGAAACAAATAGTTATATGACGTTTTTGCATGTGTTTAGCATAGCTAATTTACTGAAAAATATGCAATTTATTTTTCCTATGTTGAAAGTATTTTACGATTTGTAATACTATCGTTTTTTACTAAAATTTAGTTGTTTAATCCGCAGGCAAAGATAGATTTTGAGCTCTCTAAATATCTCTTTTGCTATTATAATTATGCTAGTTAATAGGGGAAGTAACTTTTATATGATGTCAGAAATTTTATTTTTCGGAAAGAATCTTGGATAGAGAGGAAAGCTTCTACAAAAAGAAATATGTGCGCTAAGAAATACAAAATAGCAGCATTAATAGTTGCAGCGGGAGTAGGCAGTAGATGCAATTCTACGATTCCTAAGCAATATATAAAACTGGCAGGTAAATCTGTTTTATTTCATACAATTAAAAGATTTCTGGCTAACCAATATATAGATTACATAAGAATAGCAATTAATAGAGACCATGAAAGTTTCTATGAGAAAGCTATATCACTAATTACAGACACTAAATTACTAAGCCCTGTATACGGAGGAGAAAACAGGCAAAGTTCAGTTAAACTAGGGCTTGAAAGCTTACAAAAAGTTAACCCAGATTTTGTAGTTATACACGATGCTTGTAGGCCTTTTGTGTCAGATGTTCTGATAGATAACTTGGTTGAATCTATGATTAATGATCAATATACAGGAGTAGTTCCAGCAATAGAAGTTGAAGACACTATGTCATTGGTGAGTAATAGTTTTATTGAATCTACGATTTCAAGAGGAAAGCTCAGAGCCATACAAACCCCTCAAATTTTTAATTTCAAAGAATTATTATCATGCCATCAATCAGTCAAAGAATTTACTGACGATTCATCACTAATGGTAGAGCACAAAAAACATGTTGCGATTATTAAAGGTGAGAAAAGCAATTTTAAGTTAACCACAAAAGAGGATATCAATATGGCAAAGCTTCTTTTTGAAGAGCCAAAATTTCGTGTCGGAGCCGGTTATGATATACATAAGTTCATTAAAGTTCAAAATGGTGCTGAAAGCTTTATAAAAATTTGCGGTGTGAAAATTGAACACAACATGGCAATAGAAGCGCACTCTGATGGTGATGTTGCAATACATGCAATCGTTGATGCAATACTCGGAGCACTGGGATGTGGCGACATAGGAGAGCACTTTCCTCCTAGTTCCTCTGAATGGAAAGATTGCAATTCATCTCACTTTCTTGACTTTGCTGCTAAAAAAGCAAAAGAAAAAGGGTACAGCGTGTCTAATTTAGATATTACTATAGTTTGTGAAGAGCCTAAAATATCGCCTTACAAAGTAGAAATGAAGAAATTCATATCAAAAGCATTAGAAATTGATGATGAATTTGTAAATATCAAAGCAACCACTGCAGAGAAATTAGGTTATATTGGAAGAAATGAAGGAATAGCAGTGCATGCTTCTGTGTTATTGCATACAAACTTTTATTGGGAATAGAAACGAAAAACTTCCTTGACAAGCCTCGCCAGCTCCCTTATCATAAAACTGAAGCTATTTATTTATCTTCGCAATCTGTGCAGGTTAATGACAAAAAACTTAGGGTATTTGGCGTCTCATGTTTAATTTTTCGCACTACGTGCGTCGCATGTCTTTAAAAATTTCTGGGTTTTTACCTATATAAGCCGAAACGCGCTTACAAAGCGTTTAAGAAAGCAAAAAACGTCAAATTGACAAGGGAGAATTGGAATGCTAGCTACTACGGGGTTTCTTTGCCTTTTTTCCTGCTTAGTAAATTTCTTAAACACTTGCGGTGTAGGTTAGTTGCAAGTTAAAAGCAGCTAAATCGCTCTTAGTCAAGCGTTTTAGAATAAAAAAAACGCCGATATTTTAGTACATAGTAAATAGCCAACCACCACGGGGCTTCTTTTGCCTTTTTTTTATTTGGTAAATTTCTTAATATTTATGGCTAAACGACAATCGTCATCCCGCTACTTGTTAGCGGGATCTAGAGATACCGCGGCGGCATGACGTAGGACTGCTGTCATTCAAGTAGCTGACGCTGGAACCCAGCCTTGCTGTAATCTCATCAAGAACGTTGTGTTTTAACATAAGATCAGCCACTTTTATGCTTACCAACTTAATAAAATTCCTGGATCCAAGTAGTCAGGCTACTCGGATGACACCTTCACAAAGTGAAATGAGATCCCGCTAACAAGCAGCGGGATGACGGGAAAAGAGGTGCTAGAATGACACCGTTTACTATGTAACATCTCATCATATCACAATGTTCGTACAGTTGTGGCGGTATGACGTAGAAAAACTGTTAACTTAAATCTATATTGACATGTCCCATTTTACGCTTATCCCTAACCTCTTTTTTCCCATATATGGTTAAACTAGCTTTTTCGTTGCTCAAATACTTATGAGAATCATATATATCATTACCTATTATATTTTTCGTCATACAAGGAAAGCGTAATACTACTTCCTGCATAGGTAACCCGCATATTATCCTAACTAGCTGTTCAAATTGACTAACGTTACATGCATCCAAGCTCCAGTGGCAAGAATTGTGAGGTCTGGGAGCTAGTTCATTAACTAACAATTCGTTATCTTTAGTAACAAAAAATTCAATAGCCAGAATTCCTATTACATCAAGCGCATTTGCTATTTTCTTTGCAGCTCGTTGTACCTCTTGAGTTAATTTGCTATCTATTTTAGCTGGCACTGTTGAAGTATCAAGTATTCCATCAACGTGGTAATTTTCTGCTATAGGAAAAAAAGCTACTTTACAGTTTTTATCTCTTGCAACGACTATTGAAACCTCTTTCAGTAAATCAACACTTGCTTCAAGAATGTACTCTGTATTCCAATCAAAGGAAGCAAATTGCTTCACTTCAGAATCATTCTCAAGCACATATTGTCCTTTTCCATCGTAACCCATTTCTGTTGTTTTCAGCCTTATTGGATAGCCAAAAGCTCTACTGCTTTTCAGTAGCTCATTATAATTTTGTATACTCTTATAGTTAGCAGTTTTTATACCCAAGTTTTTAATAAAATCCTTTTCTCTCAGTCTGTTCTGCGAAATGTGTAACGCTTTTTTACCCGGATAAAAATTTACATCGATATCAATTGCACTACATGGAATATTTTCAGACTCAATAGTAACTAAATCCACACTCTGTGCAAAAGATTCAAGAGCTTTCTTATCAGAGAAATCTGCTATTGTGAAATCATCAGCAACAGAGCAAGCCGGATCGTCTTTAGCACTGGCAAAAACATGTGTTTTTTGTCCAAGTTTTGTTGCAGCGATAGCAGTCATTTTACCTAATTGTCCACCACCTATTATTCCTATTACTTTTTTGCTAAGCGCATCTGGTTCGTTCATACTATAAATTGATATTTCCTAATTAAAGTATACTTGAAAAATCTATGAAAAAAGCATATAATTAGAATATTATCTTTTTATCATGAATATTCTATAATGATTCTAGAATACACATTGACTACCAACTTTGTTGAAGTTACAGTTTTACCAATTTACATTGAAGAGCAATCCATTCCTTATGAAAATTGCTATGTATGGATGTATAACGTTAAGATAAAAAACAAAAGCCAATCAACTATTCAATTGTTAAGTCGTCATTGGCAAATAATAGATTATAAGGGCAAAGTAAATGAAATTGCCGGAGTTGGTGTTATCGGAGAACAGCCTGTGATAAAATCTGGAGAGGTATTTAAATACACAAGTGGAACATACTTAAATGTACCGTCAGGAATAATGCAGGGTAAGTATGAATTTCTGAATGAAGAAAGCATAAAAGTTTTTGAAGTTATGATACCACCCTTTTCTTTGGATAGTCCATACATCAAAACTAGACCCCATTAACTGTCAAAATAGTTTATTTGTAACCAGACTGCATTCTGTGATTTTTAGCAAAGCACGATCTTTCATTTGAGCTTTCTTCAATTTAAAATAAATACAGAAACTAGCTATCTTCAAAAATATGGTTGAATAATTGTTAATAATAGTGTATAATTATTAATATTTTCAAGCATTTTTGCCATGGCTCTTTCAAAATTTCTCGATCCTCGCAATGATTTGTGTTTCAAAAAAATCTTTGGAACGGAAAAAAATAAGAATATCCTGATCCACTTTTTGAACGATATTTTAGGGTTTACTGAGATAAATGCAATACAAGAAGTTGAGTTTCTTAGCACTATTATGGATCCCGAAGTTGCCTCTGATAAACAAAGTATTGTTGATGTTCTCTGCAAGGATTCTCACGGAAATAGATATATAGCAGAAATGCAGCTCGCTAGAGACAAGGGCTTCGAAAAACGCGCTCAATTATATGCCGCTAAAGCCTACTCAAGACAATTAGATAAATCTGGCAACTACATTGATTTAAAGAAAGTCTTCTTTATTGCTATATCAAATTGTAACTTACTTCCTGAAGAAGTTGATTATATTTCTACTCACAATATACGTGATATAAAAACTAACGGCCATTACTTAAAAGATTTTCAGTTTGTCTTTATTGAGTTGCCTAAATTCGCAAAAAATAAAGTAGAGCAGTTAGAAAGTATAGTAGAAAGGTGGTGTTTCTTTTTTAAATACGCAGAAGAAACAACAGAAGAGGACTTAAAAGAGATAGCAGAAAAAGCGCCAATAATAAAGCTAGCATATGATGAATTAGACAAGTTTCGTTGGAACGAAAAAGATTTAGTAGCCTATGAAGAAAGGATAATGGATCTACGCAAAGAAGAAGCTATTCTTGAATACAGACTTGATCTTGCTGAAGAGAAAGGTATACAAAAAGGTATAGAGAAAGGGAAAATTGAAGGGAAAATTGAAGGGAAAATTGAAGTCGCAAAAGCAATGCTGGCTAATAATGTTGATGTCAACACTATTGTTAAGTTTACTGGCCTTTCTATTAGTGAGATTGAAGAATTAAGTGGAAATCTGTGAACAGTTACGTTTATTTTTTATCCTTATCATCAAGTGTAAATAAGGTTATTGTAGAGATTAAGCCTATTATAACTATTATTAACGAAAATGGGGCAGCTTCTCTATAGCGCTCATCGCTTACAAGTTCATATATTCTAGTTGATATAGTTTCAAAATTAAATGGTCTTATAATAAGTGTTGCTGTGAGCTCTTTGATAGTATCCATAAATACGAGCAAAAATCCCGATAATATACTCTTCTTGATGAGAGGGATATGAACATTCAAACATGTGGAAATAGGTCCATGACCCATAGTATATGCAGTCCACTCAATTTCATTTGGTGTTTTTTTGAGCCCTGACTCTACCGCCTTGAAAGATATAGCAAAAAAACGGAATAAATATGAGTAAACTAATGCGCCAATAGTTCCTACTAAGCTAATTTCCACAACATATTGAGTAATGAAAGAGGATATTCTGCTTAAAAATATTATTATACTAATTGCGATAATTGCATTTGGAATTGCGTAGCCTAAAGAAATGAGACGCGCTATATTGTTGATTACCTTATTTTTACGCGCCGTATATCCAATCATTATTGCAATGCTAATTGAGATTAATGCGGTGATAAATGATAAACTAATGCTATTTGCTATTATGTTATAGAATCTTGCTTCGTATATGAAAAACCCCTTCTCTATGCTCCAATATATGAGCGGAATCATTGGCAAAATAAAACCTATTAATATCGGCAATACACACATAAGATAAGCAAAGATCAACGGTATAGCGCCACTTATACTCCGTTTGTTGTGATAATCTGAATTGGTATTGATTGAAGAGTAGGATATTCCTTTTTTTTGTAGTTTTTTTTCGATAGCTATTAGTGTTGCAACGAAAATCAACTCTGCAACTGCTAAAACAGTAGTTGAATATTTGTCATGCAGTAAAAACCAGGTGCGATATATTCCTGTCGTAAAAGTATCGATAGCAAGAAACTGTGGTGTGCCGAAATCTGTAATTACTTCCATTAGTACCAAAGACAACCCAGCTATAATTGATGGGCGTATGGAGGGTATGATGACAGAAAACAGGCTCTTCAATGAGGAGAACCCAAGTGTTGACGCAATAGTGACTGAGTTACTAACATTCTTTAGACTTGAGCGGACTAACATATAAACGTATGGATATAGGCTGAATCCCATTACTAATATTCCACCACCTAGGGATTTTATTTCAGGAAACCAATAGTCACCTTTGCTCCACTCTAAAATGTCTCTTAATGAGCTCTGCACCGGACCTGAAAACTCTAGTGTATTTACATAGACGAACGCTACTATATATCCAGGAATCGATATTGGAAAGAACAAAGCAATCTCAAAAATTTTACTTCCAGGAAATGAAAAAAATGTGGTAAGCCAAGCTGGAATTACTCCAAATATAAAGGATATTCCCCCCACTCCTATCATCAAAATTAACGTATTCAGTATATATTCAGGGAAAAGTGTGCTGATTACCCATCCAGAATTTGCTGATTCTGTAAATAGAATCGATATTAACGATAGTATAGGACAGACGAATAATATACTTACTGAAAATAAGAATATATTTTTAAATACTCTCAAAAACATTAATTTGGATCTATATTTGATATTAAAATGTTATATGTAAAAACTAAAGATATCCAGTAATTAACAGCCGTACTATTGAATATCTTTATAATTTTGTATATCATGTTTTTAGTTGATAAGTGAATAATCATGAGCTTCGTCATTGCAACTTTCTATCACTTTGTAGAACTCTCTAATTATTATGACATGAAAGACGAAATAAAAACTGCATGCGACAACATTGAATTAAAGGGTACTATACTCCTTGCAGAAGAGGGTATTAATGCAACCGTATCTGGTGAAAGAAACGCGATTGATAAAATATTCGATTTTCTACGTTCTGATTATAGGCTAAGGGACCTTACATGGAAAGAGAGTGCAGCAGAATATCAACCATTTAGCAAGATGAAGGTAAAATTAAAAAGAGAGATTGTGAATCTTGGTGTAGGCAATCTTGATATTTCCCTTAAGGGTAAATATGTTGATCCAGAGCATTGGGATGATTTTACTTCTCAACCTGACGTTTTAGTAATAGATACACGAAATGAGTATGAAGTGAAATTAGGCAAGTTTAAGAATGCAATTAATCCACACACACAATGTTTCCGTGAGTTTCCTCAGTGGACAGAGTCATTTTCTGAGAGTAAAGACCTGAAAGTGGCTATGTACTGCACTGGTGGGATTAGATGCGAAAAATCTACAGCATATATGAAAAGCCTTGGATTTAGTGATGTTTACCATCTTAAAGGCGGCATTCTTTCTTACCTTGAAAAAACTGATAATAAAAATGGTAATTGGAAAGGAGAATGTTTTGTTTTTGATGATAGAATTGCTGTTGATAACTCACTTACTCCAAGCAACACAATAAAATGCATATTCTGCTCAAATCAAGTTTCAACTGATAAACTGAAATCAGTTCCACGTGGCCAAGTGGTTTGTTTCAACTGTAAACTTTAGCATTAGAAAAAAGCTCCTGTACTAGAATTTAACACGGATCTTCAACAACTCCTTCGTGGTTGCATATTGTTTAATTCAGTGCTTTCAAGATATGTACTCACAGCATAACCCACCCCAGCTCCGAGTAACGCGCCAACCACAGCAGATGCAATAAACGCTGCAACAGAAACACCAACAGGAGTTAAAGCAGCAGCCCCTAAACAATATGCTGCAACTAGACCAATAACTAAACCAACTGTTGCTCCACAAATATAGTATTTGCTACTGCTTTTAAGTTTTTCTTGCGAGTTTGATACCTCATCCTGCAATTTTACGTTTGCACCTTTACCGCTAATCTTGTAACCAATTATATTAAGTGAAGGAAGATTTTTTTTGAGTTTATCTAATTCTTTTGCAACTTCATTGCTAATCTTGCAACCAATTAAATTGAGTAAAGTAAGATTTGTAAGTTTGGTTAATTCTTTTGCAACTTCAACACCAATATTGCACCCAGCTAAATGAAGTGAAGTAAGATTTGTAAGTTTGGTTAATTCTTTTGCAACTCCAACACTAATCTTGCACTTACCTAAATCAAGTGAAGTAAGATTTGTAAGTTTGGTTAATTCTTTTGCATCTTTAACACTAATCTTGTGCCCAGCTAAATTAAGTGAAGTAAGATTTGTGAACTTAGCTGATTCTCCTGCAGCTTCAACACTAATCTTGCACTTACCTAAATGAAGTGAAGTAAGATTTTTGAGCTCAGCTAATTCTTTTACAATTTCAACACTAATCTTGCACTCAGTTAAATCAAGTCTTGTGATATTTGGTATGCCTACTAACTTACTTACATCCGTGTAATCTAACCTACATAAAGCTGGAGTGTCGCCCTGTGTGTAAAATATCATTTATCCCACCGCATTATTAGAGTATATTTTAACTTTACCTAATATTTCAATAAAAGTCTACTTCTTACCCTTAATCAACTCTAAAGCCTTCTCCAGATCTATACTCTCAATATCTGCACTCTTGCCCAAAGCAACGTTTGTTTTACCGCATTTTATATAGAATCCGTACCTACCGTTGCAGATAAAAACTTCTTTTCCCTTTTCATTAACCCCGAGAGATTTTAACTCTTTGCGTGGACTGTTTGCAATAATTTGTACAGCTTCGCTCAATTCTGTATTCAGCACCTCTTTGGAGCTTTTCTTAAGAGAAAAGTATCTACCATCATAGAAAATATAGTACCCAAATCGCCCAAGGCCTATTTTTACTTCCTTTCCGGTTTCAGGGTGTTCTCCGATTACTTTTGGCAAGGAAAGTAACTGAGTAGCGGTGCTCAGATCAATCTCATTAACATTTATATCTTTTGGTATGGAAACCGTTTTTTTCTTTTTTAACTCGTTATTAAACTCCAGATAAAGTCCAAAAGGACCCTTTTTGATCATCACTTCTTGGTTTGTTATATCATCTATACCTAAACTTTTTGGATATTCTGAATTGTCGTTACTGCCCGTAATTTCTTTTGTATGGTTGCATTCAGGATAGTTAGAACATCCAAGGAACACCCCGGCTTTTCCAAAGTTCAATTTCAATATGCCACCTAAGCAAGCAGGACATTTCGTATTCACCTCTTTTTTTCCTTCTTCTGAACAAAACCAATCGATTACCAAATCGTGAATGCCGCTGAAAACTTCATCATGCGTCATTTGCTTAACAGAGTTTACATGACCAAAAAATGGCACCCAAAAGTGGCCTAATTCTTTTTTCCAATCTGCATGTCCATTTGAAATTAAATCAAGCTTTTCTTCCATTTGTGCTGTGAAATCATACTCTACACAACGCTGAAAAAAAGTTTCTAAAAATATAGTAACGATTTTACCACGACTGCTTGGAATAAACCTTTTGCTATCCAATGAAACGTACTCACGATCTTGTAATACCGAAATAATTGTTGCATAAGTTGATGGTCGACCTATACCGATTTCTTCCATTTTTTTTACGATACTTGCTTCACTATAACGAGGTGGCGGTTGAGTGAAATGTTGTTTTGGCTCAACTGAAATCAGCTTGCATGCTTCCCCTTCCTTCATGGCAGGTAGCAGGCCTTCATTTTCGGCTTCCATGTTATCTTGATAGACTCTATAAAAACCATCAAAGAATATACTCGACCCACTTGCTCGCAGAACTACTTTTTGATCAGTAGAACTAATTTCAACTACCACTTGATCAAGGATCGCCGACTCCATTTGACTTGCAATGGTCCTTTTCCAGATTAAATCGTACAATTTAAATTGCTCTGGCGTTAAGTAATCCTTAATACTACCCGGCGTTCTATTGATATCAGTTGGACGAATTGCTTCATGTGCTTCTTGAGCATTTTTGACCTTTTTTACATATTTACGAGGAGACTGCGGTAAATATTTATCACCATATAATGACTTAATTGACCCTCTAATTGAGTTTATAGCCTCATCTGCAATATGAAACCCATCTGTACGCATGTAAGTTATCAACCCTACAGTTTCACCACCAATATCGATACCTTCATATAAATTTTGCGCTATGCGCATAACACTTTTCACATTAAAATACAGTTTATTCACTGCATCTTGCTGAAGACTTGAAGTAATAAACGGAGGAAGTGGGTTTCTCTTAACTTGCTTGCGTTCTACTGTGCTTACAGCATATTGCCTTGACTCAATCTCCCTGACTAAGTTCTTTGCTTCTTCTTCATTCTTAATATCAAATTTTTCTAGCTTTTTATTGTCATAGTGGCTTAGCATAGCAAAAAAAGCCTCATCTTTGCTATTTTGCATTTCTGCCTTTATGCTCCAATACTCCTGTGTTATAAATTTACTAATTTCATCTTCTCGTTCGCATATAATCTTTAATGCAACAGACTGCACGCGTCCTGCAGACTTGCTCCCCGACAATTTTGTCCACAGCAGTGGTGACAAACTAAACCCAACTAGATAATCCAAAGCTCTACGTGCTTGTTGTGCACGCACTAAATCCATATTTATTTCACGTGGATTTTTTATAGCCTCTTGTACTGCTCTTTTTGTTATCTCATTAAAGACTACTCTATAAATGTTGTTTTCATTACTGATTGCTTTCTTTTCTTTTAATGTCTCTATCACATGCCAAGCCATTGCTTCCCCTTCTCTGTCTGGGTCTGTTGCAAGATATATATCTGATGTTTTGCTTGCGGCTTTTACTAGCTCTTTTATATATTTTTCTGCTTTTTCAATGGTTTCATACTTTATAGCAAAATCATTATCCGGATCGACAGAGCCGTTTTTTGCTGGAAGATCCCTCACATGTCCAAAGGATGCAGCTACTTTGAACTCTTTACTCAAATATTTACCTATTGTCTTTGCTTTCGCAGGTGATTCAACTATTAATAATGCCATATTGTTAATTATTTTAGTACTTAAAGATAATATGTTGAGAAATATACGATGAAAAGTAAAAAAATATTTTAATAGGTCTTGTGAATTTTACACAGTAGGTTGTTCATGGTTTCCAGAAAACCCTTGGACGTTGCTATTTTCAAGTGACTTTGAAGGCTGATTACAATAGTATATGATCGCAGCAGCAACCAGACAACAAGCTCCAACCACTATTCCCACCGCTAACATTTCTAAGTGAACTGCAATAGCTACTCCTAAAGCAACTCCAGCCACTGCCAGTACAGAGGCAGTTACAATAGGCAGTTTGCTCCTCTTTTCACTTCGTGAACTTGGTTGTATATTATTGTTCTGGATGTCATTTTCTTGATCTGAAACTAGTATTTTAGTACTGCCACTTTCAGAAGCTATGCTACTAGAGTTACCGTTGGTTGTTAAAAATTCTGGTTGTGTACTTTGTTGATTACCATTACTTTCGAGTTCTGAAGAAGCCTCACTATTACTTGCACCTATGTGTTTAATAATGCCAGTTATTTCACTTACAGGCTGAGGAACTTGCTCATCAACACTAGAAGAACAAGCTTGATCAATGTTTTGATCATCAGGGCTCTCGCTTGATAGGTTATTCTCTATAACCTTTGCAAACGCTCTTACTTTCAATGTAGGAGCATGCCTTTCTGCAAAATTTTCAAAATCTACGAAGTTAATTAGAGTGATTCCTCCATTTCCTAACTCTTTTCTAAAGTCATCTTTGTGAACTTTAAAAAAGTTTTCTATACCAGCAAATATCATTGCTTGAAAATCACGCCTATAATGCGTTGATAAAGCATCAATTAGCGGCTCATGATTGTGCAGAAAAATTTCTTTTTTTATTTCGTTAGCTTTATTAATTAGAGTATAAGCATATTCTGGATATTGCCTTTGTAAGCTTTTTTGGTTATCAAACTTACTGCATATATCTTCATTTTTTTCCCATATACTTACTAATGTACTAGTGTCACTTTCCTTCAAAAAGTCATGTAGTAACTTATCTTCCTCCTCAAGTTTTTCGTATTCACCTAGGCACCTATTCCAATATTCTGACATTTCCCTTGTAAAATTAGAATTATGTTGTACTAGATATTCTGGCTTTTGTGCATTGGAACCTTGTAACTTAATTTCATGTGCTATCAGAAACTCCGCTGCACTTTTGTGTTTCTTTTCAACAGCCAAATGCAAAGGAGTTTTGCCATCTGCGTTTTGTAAATTAACATCAGCCTCTGCTGCTAATAGAGCATTCACTGTATCTGTATGGCCATTCACAGTAGCCCAATGTAAAGGAGTTTTGCCACGCGCGTTTTGTAAATTAACATCAGCCTCTGCTGCTAATAGAGCATTCACTGCATCCGTATGGCCATTTTCAGCAGCCAAATGTAAAGGAGTCCATCCATTTTCACTCTTCGTATTAACACTAGCTTTACTTGCTATTAGAACTTCTACTATCTTTTTATGGTCATTTGCAATAACCCAATGTAAAAGAGCCCATCCATAATTCCATAAACCATCACTCGTATTAATATTAAATTCTTCTGCCTCCAATAGAGCATTTACTGCTTTTGTATGGCCATTTTTAATAGCCAAACGTAAAGGAGTTTCTCCATTATCATCTATTGCATCAATATCAGCCCCTTTTGCTAATAAAGCATTTATTGCACCCGTATGGCCTGTTTCAGCAGCCCTATGCAAAGAAGTTTGTTCCTTCTTACTTTTTGCATTAATATTAACCCCCGCCCCCGCTTTTATTAGAGCATTTACTACCTCCTTGTGACCAATTTTGGCAGCCCAATATAAAGGGGTCAGTCCATTCATATCTTTCGTATTAACATCAGCTCCATTTGATATCAGAGCTTCTACTACCTTTTTGCAGCCATCCCTAGTAGCCAAATATAACAATGTAAGTTTAAAAGAGGCAAGACCTGTATATAGGGTGAATTTATAATTTATGTTAAATCTATCATTTTTCCAATCCTGGAATGTACTTAAATCTATCCTCTGTAACCTCTCTTTTATCTTTTCGATTATGTTACTCTGATTTAAATCACCATCAGCATTTACTGCACTTAATATTTTTATCCACTGTTCATATTTCATAACTTTTCTCTACTAAACACTATACAAGCGTTTTATCCAGTATTTCAGCAACTGTCAATTTTGCTAACAAATCACGTAAAAATTTGTAGAAAACACTGGACTCCGTAGCATTACAAAAAATCCAATTATTTTCTTGCATTACTCTCTGTCATTCTGTTGCTCCTTTCTTGTCATCCCGCCGCGAACCGTCATACTGCCGCGGTATCTTAGCATAGATCCCGCTAACAAGCAGCGGGATGACGAGCTTATCGTCACGCCGCCACGAACCGTCATGCCGCCGCGGTATCTCTTAGAGGTTGTCCGGAAACAAGTAAATTCAAGCATATTCCCTCTTTAACATAACCCTACTCATAGCTAGGTATATGAAATTCTCAGTGGATGTTGTGAGTAAATCATACTCCTTCGATAGCCTTCTATTCCTATTAACCCAAGCAAAAGTCCTTTCTACAACCCATCTTCTTGGCTGTACTTTAAACCCTTGTTCTCTTGTTGGTAGTAGCTCAGGTGGCGTATCTTTGTGCACCCAAAATCTACATGGAGGCCTTGTAACAATTTCAATATCTATGTCATATTCTTCCTTTATGTGATTCTTTGAATTTCTTCCTTGGTATCCCATGTCAGCCCACATTTTTTTAACTTTAGTATATTTTGTTCTCATATTGTTTAATGCTATTTTAATACCATCTCTATCATTTTCGTTAGCAGCGCCTACGTAACAACCTAGTATAAAACCCTGAGTGTCTGTAATTATATGCCTTTTTCTACCCTTTACTTTTTTACTTCCATCATAGCCTTTGATCCCCCCTTTTCTGTAGTCTTTACAGATTGACTATCTACTATACAGGCACTCGGCTGCTCATTCCTTCCTATTTTTCTTCTACTATATTTTGTAATTTCATAATTCATTTTCTCAAAAATTCCCTGCTTCTTCCATTGCCTGAACTGCTCATACACAGTCTTCCATAGCGGAAAATCATTTGGTAAATACCGCCATTGACACCCTGTACGCAATACATAGAAAATTGCTTCTAATATTTCTCTTTTGCTATACTTTGGCGGCCTTCCTCCTTTCTTGTATGATACTCTGAAGTGTTTTTCTATTCTTGCCCATTCCCTTTCGCTTAGATCTGTTGGATACTTTTTTCTCATCTTTACCCCGTACTAAAATTTCAGATATTATAGCCTTTTACTTGTTTCCGGACAACCTCTGATACCAATTCTCATTGTTGTCCAGTCAAATAGGAAACATTGCAGAGTTGTTTAATTGTGGAGCTGGCAAGAGAAGTAATAAATTTGCACAAAGCACCCTCAAGTAGAGCAATTGTATCGTATATTTTATTGCGCAAAATGTTCTGTTTTATATATAACCAAAGCCTCTCAACAGGATTTAGCTCAGGTGAGTATGGAGGTAGGTATATAATGTCGATATTTTTAGGTACCTTTAAATTTTTTGACCTATGCCAACTAGCACAGTCCATAACGAGAAAAGCCTCTCGTGTTTCTAGATATTGCGAAATTTGCTCAAGAAATATGTTCATGCAATCAGTGTTGACATTTGGTGCAAATAAGCTAGAACTCTCTCCATTTCTAGGATTAACTGCACTATAGAGATAGAAATTTTGCCTACCTAATTTTGTTTTAACCTGTGTTCTAATCCCCTTTTTAAACCACCCATGTCCAACTTTTGAATGTGTGCCAAACCGTGATTCATCAAAGAAAAATAGCTCTTTTTCTGGATACTTGCTAATAGCTCCATTGAGATTTTTTTTTGAATTCCTCTTGTTTGCTTTTATCTTGTCCATTATGAACTGGTCTTGGTGTAATATATGAGAATTTCATCTTTTGCATATGGCGGTGTACTGTAGATTTGCTGATATTTAATCCGAACTTTTCCTGGATTCTTATTCTCATTTCTTTAATGGTGATATTAGGATTTTCTTCTATCCACTCTTCAATTTGCTGTAGTTGAGCCTGATTTAATTTAGTTTTTCTACGACGTTGTGAAGGAGCAAACAGTTTTTCTTCTCTGCCAATTTTCAAGAGTTTTACCCACGAAGTTAGTGCGCTTCTTGAAATGCAATATATTTTTGCTACAGCCGTTATACTGTACTTTTTTGCTGCAATTACAGCATTTAGTTTTTTTGAAACATATGCATTATTCATTACTTTCTTCAGCATTTCTTTTGCTGATTCTACTACTTTTTCATCCAATAATTTTGATCTTAATGCCATTTAAACCTCGCTATTTTACTTACTTCAGTATGGCTTTTCTTCCATCATTGTCCATCTGTTTGCCCTGTAATGGGAATTGGTATAAGTTTCCTGGATCCAAGTAGTCAAGCTACTCGGATGACACCCTTTTGGATGGAGACCAGTGTCAGCTACTTTCATGACATCATCCTTTTTTTTGGATTCCAGACTGGAATGACAGCAGTCCTACGTCATACCGCGATTCATTCGCGGTATCTCTAGATCCCGCTAACAAGCAGCGGGATGACGGTTGTCGTTTAGCTACAAATATTAAGAAATTTACCAAACGAAAAAAAAGGCAAAAGAAGCCCCGTGGTGGTTGGCTATTTACTATGTACTAAAATATCGGCGTTTTTTTTATTCTAAAACGCTTGATTAAGAGCGATTTAGCTGCTTTTAACTTGCAACTAACCTACACCGCAAGTGTTTAAGAAATTTACTAAGCAGGAAAAAAGGCAAAGAAACCCCGTAGTAGCTAGCATTCAAATTCTCCCTTGTCAATTTGACGTTTTTTGCTGTCTTAAACGCTTTGTAAGCTCGTTTCGGCTTATATAGGTAAAAACCTAAAAATTTTTAAAGACATGCGATGGACGTAGTGCGAAAAATTAAACATGAGACGCCAAATACCCTAAGTTTTTTGTCATTAACCTGCACAGATTGCGAAGATAAATAAATAGCTTCAGTTTCGTGATAAGGGGGCTGGCGGAGTTTGTCAAGTAGGTTTTTTCGTTTCTATTGTAATGACAGTTATGGCCTGTGCAAGAAATCTATTGATTTACAGCAGGTTCTTTGTTACAGTTCGTAGTTATGCAAAGAAACTTAAAGCCTCATGAGTTTATTTACAGCCAGTGATTTACATAATTTGGAGCTGTATAGCTGAGTATTGTATATGATAACATTGATAACAAACGATGATGGCTTTGGAAGTGAAGGAATAAAATTACTCAAAGAGGTTGCACGGAATTTTGCGTCAGAAATATGGATAGTGGCACCAGATACTGATAGAAGCGGAGCTGCAAGATCTCTTGATTATCCAGTGAAACAATCTATTGGAATAAAACAACATAGTGAAAGGGAATTTAGTGTGTCTGGTACTCCTGCAGACTGTGTCATTATTGCGCTAAATAAAGTTATGAATAAAAAACCAGACTTAATATTGTCCGGAGTAAATATTGGATCAAATGTCGGGGACGATATTTGTTATTCAGGAACAATTGGTGCTGTAATGGAAGGTGCTGCAAGGTCTATACCTTCTATTGCACTGAGCCAAGTTTATCATGATAAAATAGACTGGCACAATACAAAGGTTTTTGCACCAAAGGTTATTGCCAAGCTCGTTAAGGTTGGTTGGCCTAAAAACATAGTGATGAGTGTAAATTTTCCTGCTACAGAAAAAGTAAAAGGAGTAGAATTTGCTGAACAAGGTGAATATAACATTGATGGGGATTTAATTTTTACTGAAAATTCGAATGGCTCTTTTAGCTTAAATTGGTCTCGAGAGCACTCAGGCAGTGGTAGTGTAAATAAAATAAAAGAAGGATTTATTACTATCACACCAGTAAAATTAGATTTTACAGATTATGATACATTGAATGCTATGAAAAATTCTTGTGCAGACGAATTTTCTTCTATAGCTGACTGAGAAAAACATTTGCATTGCTCCTAATTAGATGTTTTCTATTGTGTTATCGCGAGCAATTATTTTTTCTTCACCTGTATCCATGTTTTTAATCTTTAAAGTTTTACTACTCAATTCTTCATCGCCAAAAATTAAAGCAACTTTAGCATTTGCTTGATTTGCTTTTTTCATTCGGGTTTTAAGCGCTCCGCTATATTCATAGATCACATACAAATCATTTCTGCGCAATTCATTTGCAAGTGTTAGGGCATATTCTTCAGCCTCTCTACCGATTGGAATTAGGTAAATAGGTCGCTCTTCTTTCGGAGAATAATTGATTAACTCCATTATGCGTTCAATACCTCCTGCAAATCCTATTGCTGAAGTGTGTTTTCCACCCACTGAAGATACTAAATTATCGTATCTTCCACCGGCAAAAACTGCCCCTTGTGCGCCTAAATCCTCTGTAACAAACTCAAACACTGTGTGGCAATAATAATCCAAACCTCGAACTAGTTTATTGTTTACGGTATAAGGTATATCAAGAATTGTTAATCCATTTAGTATTTGTTCAAAGAAATCTGAGGACCCTTTCGTATAATAATTGCTGATTTTAGGCGCATCAGAAATTATTGATTTATCTTTCTCATCCTTGGAATCCAGTATTCTGAGTGGGTTTTTGATCAACCTATTTTTGCTATCTTCTGATAGATCATTTTGATACTTTGTAAAGTATAAGATCAAAGCTTCTCTATACTTAGTTATTGTTTCACCATCACCTAAAGAGTTGATTTCCAGCTTTACATTTTTATTGATGCCAAATTCAGTTAGTAAGTGCTGAACGAGTGATATCAATTCAATATCAGCTTTTGGATCTTCTATGCCAAAAACCTCAAAATTTATCTGATGAAATTGCCTTTGTCTTCCCTTTTGCGGCCTTTCATAGCGAAATGCAGGTCCTGTTGAGAATAATTTTATCGGTGTTTGCAGTTTTTTTTCAATGAGTAGCCTAACAATCGCTGCAGTGAACTCAGGACGTAAAGTTATGCTCTTTCCCCCTTTATCATTGAAGCTATACATCTCTTTAGTGATGATATCTGAGCTATCACCTAAGGTTTTTGTAAAAACCTCCGTGTATTCAAATATTGGAGTTTGGGCGGGCAAAAAGCCGTATAGACTTGAGATTCTATTTGCTGTTTGCTGAAT
Organism: Wolbachia endosymbiont (group A) of Alloplasta piceator; assembly: GCF_964028505.1. Classification (NCBI taxonomy): domain Bacteria; kingdom Pseudomonadati; phylum Pseudomonadota; class Alphaproteobacteria; order Rickettsiales; family Anaplasmataceae; genus Wolbachia; species Wolbachia endosymbiont (group A) of Alloplasta piceator. The sequence goes on from NZ_OZ034793.1 coordinate 92,415, forward strand.
GTATTTAAACTTGTACCATTCATCAAACAGGAGATCTTTTGTTCCTCTAACCGTTTGATTAGTCATAGTGTGGTCTCTATACCCGCAACCTCTGGTATGTGGTAGCTCAGCATATTCTGCACTCCTTGCTTGAGGGTAATTGCAGCACTTGGGCATCCAGAGCAGGCTCCTTGCAGCTCAACATAAACTATTCCATCTTTATAGCCACGGAATTTGATATCACCACCGTCTTGAGCAACTGCAGGTTTGATATAACTTTCCATCAATTCTTTTATTCTATTTACAATTTCTATATCATTTTCATCGAAAAATTCCTCATCTGATATATTATTATCATTCACTCCTTCTTTATCTAGCGCTTTTCCACCTGAAGTAAAGTGATCCATGATTGTAGTTAAAATTTCTACTTTTAGTGTATCCGAATTAATTCCACCCAATTTTGTTACTGAAATAAAATCATGACCAAAAAACACTCTTACCACATGTTCTATTTGAAAAAGATTTGCTGCTAACTTGGAGTTTTTTATTTCATCTGCATTTGAAAAATCAGCCGTTTCTCCTTCGTTTAGAATTGCAAATCCAGGAAGGAATTTTAGCGTATTTGGGTTTGGTGTTTCTTCAATCTGGATGAACATGTTATTTACCATGACAATTATAATTGTTACTATTTAATCATAAAATGATAAAAAAATATACATGTCATTCATCTTTTTTCTTTTTTTAGTATTCATAGTAATTACATTTGTCTTGCCTAGCGTTGTTGTATTTTTTCTTTTCCTGACAAAAAAAAATAACATAAGTTTCATGATGAACTCTATATTGAGTAAGTTTTTGAACGAATTTAATAGCAGTAGAAGTTATACTGAAAATTACACTGGTGACAACATATCCAAAGATGAAGCATTAAAGATACTGGGGCTGAATCCTGAGGCAAGTCAAAATGAAATCAATAAAGCATATCAAAATTTAATGAAGTTAGTTCATCCAGATAAGGGAGGCTCGGAATATTTTGCACAAAAGTTAAACGCGGCACGTGATAGGTTGCTGAAGAGGTAATTAATATTGCTTTAAAGTTTTTATTTGTGCATAAAGGATAAGCTGCTACAATAAAACGAGTTAAAGGTAGAGAAAGCTTTAAGTTATGCAAGATGATACTAAAAAAAAAACAACGATAGAAGAAGAAAAAGGCATATTAGGGTGGATAGAATATAGACTGCCTATATTTTCTTTTCTAAAACACACCGCTTCTTATCAAGTACCAAAAAACTTAAATTATGCTTGGAACTTTGGCTCTTTGGCTGGTATAGCGCTAATTTTACAAATAATAACAGGTATATTTCTTGCTATGCACTACACTCCGCATGTTGATTATGCGTTTAATAGTGTAGAGCGCATAATGCGGGATGTGAATTACGGGTGGTTAATACGCTACACTCACGCTGTTGGAGCATCGCTCTTCTTTATGGTAGTCTATGTTCATATAATGCGTGGATTATATTACGGATCTTATAAAAGACCGAGAGAGATGGTGTGGTTTATTGGAATATTTATATTTTTTGCAATGATGGCAACTGCCTTTATGGGATATGTATTGCCTTGGGGACAAATGAGTTTCTGGGGTGCAACAGTTATAACCAACTTATTTTCTGCTATACCTTTAATTGGCAATAAAATAGTTATATGGTTATGGGGTGGTTTTTCAGTGGATAACCCAACACTTAACCGTTTTTTCGCTCTGCATTATCTTCTGCCTTTTGTTATTATTGCTTTAGCTATGCTTCATGTGATAGCTCTGCATAGGTTTGGCTCTGGTAACCCAAGTGGAGTGGAGGTAAAATCAGATAAGGATACCATCCCTCTCTATCCTTATTATATAGTCAAGGATTGCATAACTTTTGGTCTGTTTTTTGTAGTTTTGTTCGCATTTGTTTTCTATGCTCCCAATTATCTTGGGCATCCAGACAATTATATAGAAGCTGACTCTATGGTAACTCCGGTACACATAGTGCCAGAGTGGTATTTTTTACCTTTTTATGCAATGCTACGTTCAATTCCAGATAAACTTACTGGTGTGCTTACCATGTTTGCGTCTATTTTAGTGTGGTTTTTGTTACCTTGGCTTGATAAATCAAAAGTTAAAAGTGGTGCTTATCGCCCGGTGTTTAAGAAATTTTTTTGGGTTTTTGCAATAAATTTTGTACTTCTTGCCTGGCTTGGAGGACAAGAGGTAAAAGAGCCTTACATCACTATGAGTAGGCTATCTACTCTTTATTACTTTGCATACTTTGTGATAGTTTTACCACTGCTTAGTAAGTATGAAAAGCCAAAAGAACCACCAAAAACCTTAAGTGATTCTGTGCCGGAGATGAGGTGATGTCAATTCAAAGCAGATCTCTTACAAAATTCTCTGTCATCCCAGAACTCTCTTCTGTCATCCCAGAGCCCTCTTTTGTCATCCCAGTGCTTGACACTGGGATCCAGAAAAAAAATAAATGGATTCCAGCATCATGTACACAATTGTATGAACGTTGTATACAACACACAGTGTCATTCCACTATCTTCCGTTGTCATCCCAGTGCTTGACACTAGGATCCAGGTATAAAAATACTTACAAATCATGCAATGGACAACAGATTCTAGGAGTGCGCGATAACCATAATGTCAGTGATGAAATAAGCTGGATTCCAGTGTCAGCTACTTGCATGACATCAATTCGAAATTTACTAAAACAGTGGTTATGCATGGGATCTAATGTATTTGCAATCTTCTGCATGTTATTTCTATCTAGTCTTATATCTGCAGAAGAATTTAAATCATCACCAAATAAGAAAATAGACTGGAAATTTGATGGAATTGTCGGATCTTTCGATAGAGAGTCAATTCAGCGTGGCTATAAAGTGTATAAAGAAGTCTGTGCTGCTTGTCATTCAATGAATAGGGTAGCATTTCGTAATTTGCAAGATGTTGGTTTTTCTGAAGAAGATGTAAAACAGATTGCAGCTTCTTATCAAGTTAAAGATGGCCCAAATGATTTGGGTGAAATGTTCGATAGACCTGGAATACCTTCGGATTATTTTATTGCACCTTTTGATACAAAAGAAGCAGCTGCAGCAAGCAACAATGGTGCAGTCCCACCAGACTTATCATTAATTATTAAAGCAAGGCATGATGGTGCAAATTATGTCTATTCATTGTTAACAGGCTATCAAAACGGCGAACACGATGAAAATGATTTATATTTTAATTCGTATTTTCCAACAGGCAGATTAGCTATGGCGCCACCACTTTCTGAAGAAATGGTGGAATATGATGGTGCAAGGCAAGCCACAGTTGAAAATATGGCGTATGATGTGATAAATTTTTTACAATGGGCAGCAGAGCCAGAATTAGAGCGCCGGCATAAACTTGGATTAAAAGTAGTGGCGTATTTTATAATTTTAACAGTGTTTTTTGTATTAACTAACAACAAAGTTTGGAGCAAGCTCTATAAAAAGAAGTGATAGTCAATTTTGCCTCAAGCACAATGGTTGTCATCCAAGTAGCTAACACTGGTTCCTTTATGACAGTGTCATCCGAGTAGCTGACACTGGGATAGCTTTGTCGCATCGTACCTTATACGGTAATAATTTACGATAAATTCATGTAGCCATTTCGAATTTAGCCATACCAATGTCAGTAAATTTATTAAGCAAATAGCACTTAATGAGCAGTTCTTTTTCACGATTTAGAGGTTGTCCACAAACCAGTAAATCAAGCATATTCCCTACTTAACATAACTTTACTCATAGCCAGATATATGAAACTTTCAGTAGATGTTGTAAGTAAATCGTACTCCTTTGATAGCCTTCTATTTCTATTGATCCAAGCAAAAGTCCTCTCTACCACCCACCTTCTCGGCTGTACTGAAAATCCAGGATCCCGTTGTGGCAATAGTTCTAGTGGTGTATCTTTATGCACCCAAAACTTACATGGAGGCCTTTTGACAATTTCAATATCTATCCCATATTCTCTCTTTACGTAATCCTTTAAATCTTTTCCTTGGTATCCCATATCAGCCCACATTTTCTTAATATTGCTGTATTTTTCCTTCATATTGTCCAATGCCATCTTCACCCCATCTCTGTCATTTTCGCTTGCAGCTCCTACATAGCAACCAAGCACAAATCCTTGAGTATCTGTGATTATATGTCTTTTTCTCCCCTTTACCTTTTTCGCACCATCATAACCTTTGCCCCCCCTTTTTCCGTGGTTTTTACCGATTGACTGTCCACTATGCATGCGCTCGGCTTCCCATTTTTGACCTACTATATTTAGTGATATCATAGTTCATTTTCTCAAAAATTCCCTGCTTTTTCCATCTTCTAAACTGTTCATGCACAGCCTTCCACGGCGGAAAATCGTGTGGTAAATAGCGCCATTGACATCCTGTGCGCAGTATATAAAGAATTGCATTTACTATCTCACACTTACTGTATTTTGGTGGCCTTCCTCCTTTCTTGTACGATACTCTGAAGTGTTTTTCTATTCTTGCCCATTCCCTTTTACTTAAATCTGTTGGATATTTTTTCCTCATCTCTTACCTCAATATTCTTTCTTTATATACTACGTATTCCTTGGTTTGTGGACAACCTCTAGTAGCTCTTTTCATAGAAGTCCGGATGTGATAAGGATAGATAATGATAAGGAGGTTGAATGCCAGCAGCATATAGTTATGATTTAAGAAAAAAAGCAATGGAGGCGCTAGACGAAGGAGAAAGCAGAGAAGCAGTGGCAGCAAGATTTAAGATTGGACGAACTACTTTATGGGAGTGGCAGCACTGTAGGCTTGACCATAAATTATGTTAAGATAGAAAATGACTATTTTAGATAGAGCTTGATGTAATGCAGTGCGATACAAAATAACGGTAGAATATAATGGTAGTAATTTCTCTGGTTGGCAAAAACAGCAACACTCTGCTAACTCAATCCAGGAGAAGATAGAAAATGCTATATTTAATTTTAGTGGTGAGAAAGTTACTTTGTACTGTGGTGGCAGGACTGATGCAGGAGTTCATGCTTTAGGACAAGTTGCTCATTTTGATATGGAAAAGGAATTTGAGCTTTATAGAATAAGGAATGCAATAAACTATCATTTAAAATCAATTCCTATAGTCGTGCTTAATGCAGAAGTTGTAGATGATGCGTTTCACGCACGGTTTTCAGCAAAAAAAAGATATTACGAATATAGAATAGTTAATCGCTATGCTCCTGCCGCTCTGGAGACGGGTTATGTATGGCAAGTGTTTAGCCCACTTGATGTAAATATTATGCGTGAAGCTGCTAAACATCTACTTGGAAAACATGACCTTTCAAGTTTCCGTTCAAAAGATTGTCAAGCCGCAAATCCGATAAGAACAATTGATGATATCGATATAATACAAAATGGGAATCATATACACATCAAAATATCTGCTATTTCCTTTTTACATAACCAAGTGAGGATTATTGTGGGTACTTTAGTTGAATTTGGAAAAAATAGAACCAATCCGCAAGAAATGCTAAATATATTAAACCAATGCAAAAGAAGTGCCGCTGGAGTTACTGCACCACCTTTTGGCTTATATTTGGTAAAGATAGATTACTAATTTAATAAAAGCTAGTGAAATAAGTGCCATACCGCCACGGTATCTCCAGATTCCGCTAACAAGCAGCGAGATGACGAGTTTAAGTTCTCATTGGCATTACTACATATAATGCACTTGAATCGTCTTCATCAGTGATAATTGTAGCACTATTACCATCGGCTAAGCTAAACTTACATTTATTTTTTATGCAGGATAGAACATCAAGTAAATAACGCGAGTTGAACCCTATTTCTATAGGGGCTTCATTGTAGTCCACTTCTATGGATTCAGTTGCATCACTGCACTCTTGGGAGTTTGAATGCAGAGTTAGCAGCTTTTCTTGTAGTGAGAATTTAATAGATTTTACTTTATCAGATACAACAACGGAAACTCGATCTATAACGTCTGAAAGTTTTTTACTTTCAATAATCATATGCTTATCTTGAGATGCTGGAATAACTGCTTTATAATTTGGAAAAGTTCCATCTATTAATTTTGATATTAGAATATATTCACCGCATGTAAACTTGATTTTTCTGTCTGAGAGTTTTACTTTAATTTCATTACAATCGTCCAATATTTTTAACAGCTCCATAACAGTTTTACGTGGAATGATCACACCAAATTCGCCATTGATGTTCCCAGGCTTTGGCCTCTTTATACATGATAAACGATGGCCATCAGTTGCAACGCAGTACAGAAATTGCTCATCTGTATGTAGATATATTCCATTTAAATTATACCTTGTATCATCTAGTGATACAGCAAATTTTGTTTTAGTTAATAAGTCTATCAGGTCTGTATTTAGTAGAGTACAATCATGTTTATAATTGTCTTCTTCAAGAGCAGGAAAGCTGCTTGAAACTACATTCGGTAAAGAAAAGTTTGCATTTCCGCAAGACATCAATAATTTTCCTTGGTTGTTTACTTCAAAATTGACATCCAAATCAGCGGGTAACTTCTTCACTATGTCATGTAAAGTATGCGCTGAAATTTTTACTTCTCCTTCTGTTAATACGGTTGCAGCAAGTGAGGCAAACATTGAAATGTCAAGATCAGTTGCCATTAATTTTATGCTGCCGTGTTGTGCTTTGATATTTATACACGCCAAAACATCTATTGCATTACGCCTTTCAACCACTCCACTTACTCTGGATAATGTATTTAAAAGACTTGTGCGGCTCACGCTAAAACGCATCTGCTCGCACACAGAATTTTGCTTTTTGATTTCTGTATCTACACCTGCAACCTCTGACATTGCTAACTCTCAAAAATATATTTTAAATGATATCCACATCCCATATAAAGTAAAGTGCTATTTATCGAAAGGGCAGTCTGTTTTATACTACAACTGGAAAATTACCTATTCTGTTACAATAATTTACTTTGTATGGCATAAATCATGCATTTTTTGATACGCTTTTTGAAAACCAAGTAGGGAATAAGTATCATCAATGGTCACTGTTTTTGTTTTTCCATTAACTACCATTGATAATCCCTGCTTCATTTTTAGAATGAGATCTTGATCTATTTTTGTATGCTCTGCCCACGCAAAACTTCCCTGTATTATGGGCAGTGTATATTTAATTTTTTTGTCGATATTGAGAGCTACAGGCTCCTTATCATACTGAAAACCAGAGGTAACGCTTACCTCATCTGCTTTTTTATCAACATAACTAACCATTACATACGGCTTGCGATTGGTTGTATAATATTCGCTTTTTTTTTTAGGATAGGATACAATATAACATACTTTCTCTCCATCTTCCAATGCAGTATACACGAGCCAATCTTTATATTTTTCCTTCAATTGTACATCACTAACCGATGCAAAAGCGCCTATCGAAAAAAATATTAGAAATATAAAAAAACTACGCATGCAAACCAAATTTCAAACTTTCAGATTGTATATATTGTTTTACCTTAGCCATCGCCTGCTCAGCCAACTGCCTTATTCTTTCTCTTGAAACACAATATTTTTTACTAAGTTCATCCAGAGTTTGAATGTTTTCAGACAAATATCTACTGATAAAAATGTCTCTTGCCCTTTCGTTGAGGCTCGCTAGTGCATTGTTTAAAATTGTTTCTTTTAATTCTTTTTCTTCATGATTCTGATAGGTTACTTCTTGACTAACCAAGTTACATGGGATCATATCTTGTAGCTCCCTTTTAGAGTCATCACCTATTTTTATGCAATCGTTTAGCGACTGATCCTTACAAGCCATACGGTAATTCATCTGCAGAACGTCTCCTTCGGATACAGAAAGCTCATTAGATATTGCTTTTATTTCTTCATTATTTAAGGTTTCCCTGTTTGTATACTGTAAAATTCTTTTTTTTATTTTACGTAAACTAAAAAACAATCTTCTTTGTGCTTGCGTTGTGCCTATTTTCACAAACGACCAAGATTTCAATATAAAGTCTTTTATTGAAGCTTCAATCCACCACACCGCATAAGTTGAAAAACGAAACCCTAAATCAGGATTAAACTTTTTCACTGCATGCATTAAACCCATATTTCCTTCCATTACCAGGTCCATCAACAATAGTCCATAATTTTTGAATTTCATTGCAATTTTCACTACCAAATTCAAATGGCTGGTAATCAATTTATGAGCAGAAGAAACATCCTTATATTGGTTCCAATTTTTTGCTAATCGTACCTCTTCCTCTTGAGACAGCATAGGAAATTTTTGCACCCTAGCAATATATTGCATGAGATTGGTTCTGCTATCGACACATAAGTTTGCCATTGAGGTCAACATAACAACTTAAATTAAAACTTCATGCATATAATATATTGATTTTCCAGCAAAAATTCAAGCTTTGATTTGAAAAAAGTAAAAATTTTCCATCTAATTTCTTGGAGACAGTAGGCCGCAGTGTTAGCTAATTGGATAACATCATGTAACTTTAGATGATATTCTACCAGTACAATGGTAAACGTTATAGCTTAAACACATAGCAAATAGTGTTATTCCAGTGCCTTGACACTGGAATCCACATTTCTTTTTTCTAGATCCCAGTGTCATGCTACTTGGATGACAAGAAAAAACCCACTGGGATAACAAGATTGAGATAGACTAGAAATTAAACGCTACTCCAGCTTCTGCACCAACAGTGCTGTAAAGAACTTTGAGTTCCCCTTTGCCGTCTTTGTCAGTTTTATCAAAGTTAGCACCATAAGAACCGAAATAGCGAGCTCCAGCGTAAAGTTTGACTTCTGGAGTTACATCGTAACTAACACCAGCTCTTGCTTGACCAGCAAAAGCAAATTTATCATTTTGACTACTCACAGCAGTTGCCAAAGGTGTGCTAATATACGCTGCACCAACGCCAACACCAATATATGGAGTGATAGGCATATCTTCAATTGCTATATCGTAATAAACGTTAACTAGTCCTGAAATTGCTGTTAAACTGTCTGCAATAGTATCTGGCGTAAATTTTGCATCTGTAACATCATTTTTGTTTAGGTATGAATAAACTCCTTCAACATCAACCCTGATGTCGTCCATTTTGTAACCAAACGCACCACCACCAGCTATAAAAGACGCTTTTAATGGACTGTAATTACTATTGCCTTTCTTATAGGTAATACCATCAACTTTTGTGAAAAGAGGTAAAATTTCACCGTTGTATTGCAAACGAACGTAGTAGCTAGTTTCTTCATCACTTATTGGACCAACAGGATCTGAAAAAGCAGAGTTTGATAAACTTAGCAACGTTGCTAAAGCGGCTGCTGAAAAAAACTTTTTATAATGCATAATTGTCCTCGTAAAAAAAATTAAAATTCCACTTTAGCAGTCTAAGTAACAACTAAAGTTAAGTCAAGTGCTAACTTAATAACACAAAATATCCTACATTTTAACTAATTTTTAGGAGAAGACAAAGATTTTATTAATGAATAAATAGAGTTACACGACTTTTTTACTCTTGATTTTTTGGTATAGCTAACATAGGTAAGATTTACTATCGAAAGACCTCGTCATTCCGCTGCTTGTTAGCGGATGAGATACCGCGAATGAATCCATAACTACACGAACATTGCAATTTGAGTCTACCAGGAGGGCAATGCCTCTTATTCAAGTACCCTCTTCTTGTCATCCCAGTGCGTGACACTGGGATGGCTTTGTTGCATCGCTCAAGTGAAAAGAACTGGCAGTTACTGACAAAATTCATTATAAATAGCCATTTAACTGTTGAAGAAAAAATATGCCACAAAAAATGAGAGTCAGTAACTGCCATGAATATAACAAATTTCTCCAAGAAAGAGGAAGCATTTTTTGTTATATCAATGACGCCATAGAAAATTGGTACGAGAATTGTCCAAAAATGCAGGGCGGCAACTATATTTATAGTGATAAAGTTGTGATTTTGGTGCATATAATCGTCAGTTTCTTTAGAATTGGTTTAAGACAAACAGTCGGGTTTATAAAAGGGTATTTGCAACAAATAGGAAGAGATTTGGCAGTTATCAGCTATTCACAAGCATCAAGAAGGTTTAAGAAACTTAATATTAAGATAAATGATTGCAGAATTGATAAAAATATAGCTCTTTCCATAAAAGTCCGGATGTGATAGGATAAGGGTAGATGATGATAAGGAGGTTGAATGCCAGCAGCATATAGTTATGATTTAAGAAAAAAAGCAATGGAAGCTCTAGACGAAGGAGAAAGCAGAGAAACAGTGGCAGCAAGATTTAAGATTGGACGAACTACTTTATGGGAGTGGCAGCAAAGAAGAAAAGAAACAGGAGACTTTCAATCAAAAAAACTTGGAAATGGGGGTTACAATCACAAAATTACCGACTGGGGTACCTTTGCCAAATTTGCCAGAGAACACGGAGGAAAGACTCTATCGGAAATGGCTAAACTTTGGAACAACGTTAGTATCCAAACGATCTATCGAGCCCTTAAAAAAATTGGATTTACGCGCAAAAAAAGACATATGGATACAAGGAAAGAAACGAAGAAAAACGTGCTGAATTTTTGAAAATTATAGCGACAAAAGAACCTAAAAACTTAGTGTATATAGATGAGTCTGGCATTGATAACACCGAAGACTACCCCTACGGATATTGCCAGAAAGGACAGCGGTTTTATGCCTTAAAATCTGGAAAGAAAACTCAACGAATCAGTATGGTTGCAGCCTTAAGTGGAAGAAAGATAGTTGTTCCGTTAACCTTTGAAGGCCACTGTAATATGGGTGTTTTTAATGGATGGTTTGAGCAATTTTTGACACCGATCTTGGAACCTGGACAGACTGACCTTACCCAGAAAAAGTGGAGAGAAAGAAAGGAGTTTTTTCGAGTAAAATAAAATTTTGGAGGATTAGAAATGGCAAGAGAATATACGGCAGAATTCAAATTGGAAGCTGTTAAGCTGGCAAATGAACAAAGAAAGGTAGGTCAACCAGTTGCAAAAGTAGCAAGAGATCTAGGAATAAGGGATAGTGTATTAGGAAAATGGATGAAGAAATATAACGAAAAAAAGTCAGCGGCAAATGCATTTCCAGATGTAGCACCTTATGACAAAGAGAGATTTGATTTACAGAAAGAGTTAGCAAAAGTAACAAGAGAAAGAGACATTTTAAAAAAAGCCCTGGCCAGTCAAAAAGAGTAAAATATTTTTTCATAAAAGAGCATAGTAAACACTATAAAGTGCAGGAATTATGTAGGGTTTTCTGCTAGTGGCTACTATAAGTGGACTACAAGGAAAATAAGCAGTAGAGAATCAGCAAATAAAGAGTTATTAGCAGATATTCAAAAAATATATCAAGCTTCTAAATGTAGATATGGAGCTCCTAAAATTCATGCTGAATTGAAGGCTTTGGGTAAAAGTTGCAACTTAAAAACAGTGCAAAGTATTATGCAGAAAAATGGTATTCAGGCTATATTGAGAAGAAAATTTAAAATTAAGAAACAACAAACGGACAGTAGCTCCCAATATATTAGACCAAAACTTTATTGTCGATCAACCAAATAAAGTATGGGATTACTTATATAAAAACCAAAGAAGGATGGCTATATTTGGCAACAATAATCGATCTATATTCACGCATGGTAGTTAATGAGCAGTTCAATAAATAAACAATAGGTTATGGACTCTTTATTAATGGCCGTTAACAAGCGTAAACCTGCCAAAAATCTACTATTACATAGTGATCAAGGTTCACAATATACTGTGCAAGGTTATCAATATCTCTTATCCATAAAAAACATAGATGAGTCATAAAGGTTGTTGTTACGACAATTCTGTTGTGGAAAGCTTCTTCAGTTCTCTAAAAAGGGAGTTACCAATAGACACCTCTCGGCACTCTAAACAGCATATCAAAACTGCTATATTTGAATATATAGAAATTTTTTATAACAAACAACGTCACTATTAACTATTGCATTCCTGAGCATTTTGATTCATCATTCTCTTTGTGAAAAACATTCCAAACTTTCTCTCCACTTTTTCTGGGTAAGGTCAGTCAGCTACTTGGATGACAGGGGAGGGAGGTGCTACCCTGACAATCGTCATCCCGCTACGTGTTAGCGGGATCTAGAGATATCGCGAATGAATCGCGGTATGACGGTCTGCAGCGGTATGACGTAGGGCTGCACTAGCTATATCATGCATTTTATTAACCGACACTATAAACAACATCCTTACAATTATGAGATTGAACCACAACTTGCTCAAGCGTTAAGCTGCTGCGTTTAGCGTCTTTACCGTGGTTTTCCCCAAGAACATTTGTTCTTTCGTGTTTTATTTCTTCAATGAATTTCTTGTTAACGCTTTCAGGGTCAATCTTTTCCTGCGAATATATAAGATTAGTGCAATTTGTTTTTCTATAATAATGTATGCCAAAACCCACAATGAGTAATGCAAGTATACCAGAACCTATAAGTAATGATAATCCTATGTTATTAGTCAAAGGGTTTTGGTAAAATTTTTGTACACCATTAACACCATGTGTTGCAAGTAGCCCTAGAGGAAACGCTATATTTGCAGCAACTACACCAGTAAATAATGCAGTAAATATTGGTCTGTCGTTAATTACTGATTTTATTTTATTAGTTCTAGTAATTACTTTTTCGTCAATGTTAGTGAAGCCTTGTTTAGCTTCCCAAGCATTAAGTACAAAATTTGAATGAGTGCCATTGCTATATTCCAGTCTTACAGATTTTATAGCTTTATCTTTTGGCTGGTGCTCCAACACCTCAGCTAAAATTTTATCCGCATCTTTTTTTTGAATGGAATGTTCTTCAGTATCTATAAATTGCCTTGTTGCAAAAAATATTGGACCAATTGTAAGCAATGCAGCAAGTGCGATAACTGGTATAGTGATATATTTTGGGCTGTTTGTAAAAAATGCAATAAATTTTGCTTTATCTTGTAAATATAATAAAGCTGCAGATATACTGAGTATAATAGCACTTGCACCAAAAATTATAAAACCCTTCTGCTGCATGGCATACTTTGCTCTTGGCAAGAATCTGTTTGTTTTTTTATTTGTTGTGCTACCTATATCAGAATTTAGTGACAAAGACTCTTCAGAGTCATCTTTGCTTTTATACGATGGTAAAGTATTTGAAGACGCACCTAAATCATCTTTTGAGTTTTGACCACCTATTCCACTGTCTAAACTCTTTTTCGAAGATTTTGCATTTGGGTCTATAGCTGCATAAATATGTTCTTCTGATCCATTACCAGATAATCCTCCTAAACCTAAACTTGCTGTTTGTGACACCCAATCATGAGTCTCACCTTTTGTTTCTTCTAGGGAAGGAGGTAGTACTTCAGTACTAAGACCAAACAAATTTTTGTCTTCTTTGTCTTGTAAACCTGGAGCTTTTGGCAAAATCGGTGGTGCTCCATCACCATCTTTTTGTCGATTTACAGATGCATAAGTAGGATCCACTTCCTCATCATCTGATTCTTCATGTGACATTCCCTGCACACGTGGTACTACATTCAGTACACTTGAGATAGCATTTCCTGCTTCTTCAGACGATGGTGGATCTTTTAGTGTTATCTTGCTATTGTCACCTGTTTGTTCGTAAGAAGTTAATTTTACTGTTGATTTTTCGACTGACCCATGCATATTCACTCCAAAGTTAATTACTATGCTGCATTGATTACGCTATAGTTATTAAGATATAGTAAATACCAATTTACGGATAATTATTAGTATAGAAATTGTCTATCAAAGATTCTTTCATTCAGAGGGTAATCTTTGTCAAAAAGCAAAGTGATTGTGTTCTCATGGTCTTTTTGTATTTTTATCTGTGATATATCATGAAATTCTTTGTAATCTGATACTACAAGTGCTGGACGGTTTTTTGTGTCGTTAATGTCAATTTGTACGATTGTATCGTTTGATATTAACGCTCCATTCCAATGCCTTGGGTAATAGCTATTGATAGAGGTTAATGCAAGTAAATTTGAATTTAGCGGCAAGATTGGGCCACCGGCAGAGAAGTTATATGCAGTGCTACCTGTGGGAGTAGATAATATTACTCCGTCCCCTCTAAATTTTTCTACTTTTAGCTTATCATTAATAGTGATATTCATTTCTACTATTTGGTTTGCTTTTCTAAAAACATATACCTCGTTTACCGCTATGTAGTGATACCTCTTGCCACTTGTGTCTGTTGCTTCCATTTTTAGCAAAGTTAACTGAGTTGAAGTTGCATGTTCTATATGATCAATTAAATCTTCACTGCGGCTAAAGCATTTATTCATCAAAAACCCAACATTGCCGGTATTTACCCCATACACATGCATGTTTTTATTTTCTATAACGTAATTATGCAAGGTACGCAGCATAAAGCCATCACCGCCAACAACTATCAGTAGATCAATTTCGGACTTATTTTCTTCTGTTATATTGATAAAATTAAGTTTCTTTAATAGTTTAGACACTTCCTGCGATTTTGGTGATGGAGAAACAACATAGCCTATATTTTTGTATTTATGCATGCTTCAGTAAACTCTCTAAAACTTAAAGAGGAGGAAAATTAGAAAATGCTTCCATATTTATCGTTAAACTTAGCTAATTTGCTAGTTTTACTTGCTAACCCGCTTGTCAAACTTCCAGTCCATGCAGGGTGAGTAAGAGGATCTCTATCAAGTTTTACCCTATCTCCCTCCTTTCCATAAGTGGAACGAGTTTCAAACTCTTGACCGTCTGTCATAACTATAATAATTTTATGATAATTCATTGTTGTTTATAAATTTTTAGTCAGTTAATATTCTAGTGAACTTAATTCACTAAGTCAATCATTATTCTAAAATATTGACAAAAAATAAATAAAGTAGTATATCTAATAAGGAATAAATAATAACTATCATGATTTTTGCTTTCCCCGGTCAGGGCTCTCAGTTTGTAGGAATGGGAAAGAGCTTATATAGTGAGTTTTCTGTTGCAAGACAAGTATTTAATGAAGTAGATAGCATATTGGATAGAAAGCTGTCTCATTTAATCTTCAACGGTCCTATTGAAGAATTAACCATTACAGAAAACGCTCAGCCAGCTATAATGGCAGTATCAATTGCAATGCTACGTGTTATGGAGCATGTGTTTGGCAAATCTCTTTTCACTGATCACAATGTTAAATATGTTTGTGGGCATTCAGTTGGCGAATATACAGCGCTGTGTGCTGCAGGAGCGTTAACGCTTGAGTCTGCAATCAAGCTGCTGAAAGTTCGCAGCGAAGCAATGCATGAAGCTTCACTGAAATGTAAAGGCGGAATGGTTGCGTTGCTTGGAGCAGAGATAAATGAAGTGGAAGATGTATTGAAATCAGTTCAAATTGACGGAATTTGTGAAATTGCAAACGATAACGGTGGCGGACAAGTGGTTATAAGTGGCACTAGAGAAGCTCTTGAAATGTTACCCGATTTATTCAAAAACTCGAGTGTGAGGAAACTAATTAAATTACAGGTTAGTGGGCCTTTTCATTCATCTCTTATGAAACCTGCTGATGAAAAAGTTTTGGAGTTTTTGAAGGGTATTAAAATAACCCGTCCTATAGTTCCTTTGATATCAAATGTTACAGCTAAAGAGGAGAGTGATCCCAAAGTTATAAAAACTTTACTCGCCAAGCAAGTTGTAAGCAGAGTGAAATGGAGAGAAATGGTTTTGTATATGTCAAGCCGTGGCATTAACAAATTTGTTGAAATTGGCCCTAATAAAGTTTTATCTAATTTGGTCAAAAGAATTGACCAATCTATCAGTACAAAAAATATAGATAGTATTGGTGATATTGACAGCTTCTTTAATGAATCATTAGTACTAACAGCGAAAAATTTAAAAGTTGGATTAAGTTAAAACACATCTATTTGATGTCATTCCGGTGCATAACGCTGCCTAGCTGGAATGACAGAGGGTAATGCAAGAAATCAACGAACTGCCTGTCATTTCGTTTGGTTTTTTAATTCCAAGTAGCTGTAAAATAGTAGGGGCAATGTCAGATAACCTTCCGTCTCTTAGTTTTAGATTATCGCAAGACACAATAAATGGCACTTTATTTAGAGTGTGTGCTGTATGAGGTGTATTATTTTCTTCATCGAACATACATTCCACGTTACCATGGTCTGCAGTAACAATTAATGCGGTGTTGCTTGACTTTTTAACAGCATTCAGCACTTTCGCAAGACAATCATCTACAGCTAGCACAGCTTTCTCGGCTGCTTTTATATTACCTGTATGCCCTACCATATCAGGATTAGCGTAATTTACAACTATCAGTGCGAATTCTTGGGAGTGAATTTTTTCTACAAGCTTTTCTGTGAGCTCGAAGGCTGACATTTCGGGCTGCAAATCGTAAGTTTGAACTTTTGGTGAGGGAATGAGTATTCTTTCTTCACCAGAGAAAGGTTCTTCTTTTCCACAATTGAAAAAGAAAGTCACATGAGCGTATTTCTCGGTTTCGGCGATACGTAATTGTCGTAATTTATTTTCTTCTATTGTTTGTCCTAGAGTATCAGCGAAAGAAGTAGGAGGAAAAATATAAGGAATTTTGAGATCTTCTTTATACTTCATCATACTTAAAATTGAAGAGAATTTTGCTACCTTAGCGTAATCTGTTTTGCCAAGCAAAATACTTGCTAATTGTATCATTCGATCAGCACGAAAGTTAGCCAACAGCACTCCATCTTCTGGTTTTATACCTTGATAATCACCTATTACTGAGGGCCTGATAAACTCATCAGTTATGTTATTTTGATAGTTATTCTCAATCAACGATACTGCATTATCATGACAAGGTGCCTTTGCAAATGCGATAGCCTCATAAGCTTCGATTGTTCTCTTCCACCTGTTGTCACGGTCCATAGCATAGTAACGCCCAGAAACAGTAGCAATTCTTGTGTCATTTCCCTTTATACTCTTTGTAAATTCTTGAATGCATTTTTTTCCTGAATTTGGCAATGTGTCTCTGCCATCTAAAAATGCATGTATCACCACTTTTATTCCATGCTGTGATATTTTATTTGCTAAAGTTGAAATATGCTTTTGATGCGAATGAACACCGCCATCTGACACTAATCCCATTATATGGCATACTCCGTTCTTACTTTTTAGATTACTAATAAAACTTTGTAGATTTGCATTGTTTTCTATTGTTCCAATCTCTTGATTAATGCGCTGAAGGCTTTGCATTACTACTCTACCACTGCCAATATTCATATGGCCAACTTCTGAATTACCTATTTGACCACCAGGTAACCCCACATCAGCTCCACAGGCGGATAAACTGCATTTTGGATAATTAGAGCTAATATATTGCCAACAGAGTGGATTTGCGTTGCTGATAGCGTTGTATTTATTATTCTCTATTCCATTTCCCCAGCCATCTAGTATACATAAAACCACTGATTTAATGTTCATATAAAATCAACACTAGAATTTCACAGAGAAACGCTCCCCGGGCCGGATTCGAACCAGCGACCAATTGGTTAACAGCCAACTGCTCTACCACTGAGCTACCGAGGAATAAACCGTTTTTAATTTACCATGTTGAACGTTGGTTGTAAACGTTTTTTGTGTAGACTTTAAGTCCAACTGGTCACAGAAACGAAAAAACTTACTTGACAAACTCCGCCAGCCCTCTTGTCATGAAACTGAAGCTATTTATTTATCTTCGCAATCTGTGCAGGTTAATGACAAAAAACTTAGGGTATTTGGCGTCTCATGTTTAATTTTTCGCACTACGTGCACCGCATGTCTTTAAAAATTTTTAGCTTTTTACCTATATAAGCCGAAACGCGCTTACAAAGCGTTTAAGACAGCAAAAAACGTCAAATTGACAAGGGAGAATTTGAATACTAGCTATCCTAGGGTTTCTTTGCCTTTTTTCCTGCTTGGTAAATTTCTTAAACACTTGCGGTGTAGGTTAGTTGCAAGTTAAAAGCAGCTAAATCGCTCTTAATCAAGCGTTTTAGAATAAAAAAAACGCCGATATTTTAGTACATGGTAAATATCCAACCACCACGGGGCTTCTTTTGCCTTTTTTTTTATTTGGTAAATTTCTTAATGTTTATGGCTAAAGATTGCACGAATGTTGCAATTACAAAAGCGTTTCTACTAGGAGGGTGTCATCCCAGTGCGTGACACTGGGATGGCTTTGTTGCATCGCTCTTCGGATAGTAGGTAACGTACAATAAATTCATGAAGCTATCTCAAACTTAGCCATGCCTATTTCAGTAAATTTGTTAAGCAAATAACACTTGAGTAGCAGTTCCTTCTCACGATTAATTTCAGATTTGCTCCTAAAACTAAACCCAAATATTCGCTTCAACCTTGAGAAAAATCCTTCAATATACGATCTTTTTCCGTAATTTACTTCTTCTTTCCATCTTTTTATACCATTCTCACCATGTAATTTCATTAACTGAATAGCGGCATTTCTATCAAGCATATAATCCAATTTTGGATGCTCTGCTGCGTTGTTTTTCGGAGGAATTTTCGTTTTTATACCATATTGATTACACAGCTTATAGAGCTTTTCTCTGTCATATGCCCTATCTGCATATAGTACTTTTATGACATACTGAAAATCGACTTCTTTTAGCAAATCACAAGCTCCATAGTGATCAGAGTAGACACCGTTACTGTATTTTACAGCTATGGCTTTTTTGCTGTTTGTATTCAACATTACATGCAATTTTCTTGTCTGTTCATAGCTGCGATACTTTCTATCTTCGCTATTTTCTTTGCTATGACCAGGAGTGTTGTTGTATATACTAATTCCTGTACTGTCTATAGCAATTTCGATATCTTCCATATTATTTTCTGCAATCATTGATCTTAATATTGAGTTTCTTAAACCTTCTTGATGATTGTGAATAGCTGATAACTTGCAAATTTTTCCCAATTTGCTCAAGGTATCCTGCTATAAACCCAACTGTTTGCCTCAGGCCTATTCTAAATAAACAAGTTATTATGTGCACCAAAATTACAACTTTATCGCTATAAATATTGTTGCCACCTGGTATTTTTGGACCATTCTCGTACCACTTTTCTATGGCTTCGTTGATATAATGAAAAATATTTCCTCTTTTTTCTAGAAATTTGTTATATTCGCTATGGTTACTGACCCTCATTTTTTGTGGCATATTTTTTCTTTCAAGGTTAAATGGCTATTTTATAATGAATTTTGTCAGTAGCCACCAGATTTTTCAGTTGCTATGCAACAAAGCCATCCCAGTGTCACGCACTGGGATGACATCATCCTTTTTTTTGGATTCCAGCGTCACGCGCTGGAATGACACCTCTCTTGGGCTCTCTTAGCTATAAATATTAAGGAATTTACCAAACGAAAAAAAAGGCAAAAGAAGCCCCGTGGTTGGCTAATTACTTACATTATACTTTCAAGTATGGCGTTTTTTTATTCTAAACGCTTAATAACCGCGATTTAGTTGCTTTTAAGCCGCAACTAATCTAAATTATAAACATTAAGAAATTTACTAAACAGAAAAAAAGGCAAAAGAAACCCTAGGGTAGCTAGTTATTCACTATCCATTTTTTAAATCGGCGTTTTTTGATGTTTTAAATAGCGCATTTCAGCTTATATTAGGTAAAAACCTAGAAATTTTATAAAGACATAAGGTGCACATAGTGCAAAAAATTAAACATGGGACGCCAGATACGTGAGTTTTTTTGTCATTTAATCTGTACAGAGAAGATAAATAAATAGCTTCAGTTTCATGATAAGGGGGCTGGCGGAGTTTGTCAAGGGATTTTTGACGAAATGATTTTGAAAGCAAAGAGCGGGAGAAGGGGTTCGAACCCTCGACCTCAACCTTGGCAAGGTTGCGCTCTACCAACTGAGCTACTCCCGCAATTAAATTAACCTAAATTTACTTAATTATAGGCATATACAGCGATTTGTAAACCCCGTGTACACGAAAAATGTGAGAGCCCATAAATTTGCGTGGTTCCTTCTATGATCTTTTCGTATACTTAAGACTCATTTTTGATTATCATAGGTTTTCAATTGTGCCAAAAAATGTATTAATTTTATGGGAATATTTTTATATAAAGACGACTTGCCAGCTAGTTCAATACCAGATGATATAAGGTCTATAGCTGTTGATACCGAGGCAATGGGGCTACTTCATAGCAGAGATAGATTATGCCTTGTGCAGCTCTCTTTTAATGATGGCAACGCTCACTTAGTTCAACTCAAGAACGATTATACAGCGCCAAATTTGAGAAAAATATTAGAGGATAAAAATATAACTAAAATATTTCACTTCGCGCGATTTGATGTAAGCATAATACGTTATTACTTGGAAACTTGGGCACTTCCGTGCTATTGCACAAAGATAGCTTCACGTTTAGTTCGTACTTACACAGATAATCATAGCTTAAAAGAGTTGTGCTTAGAGCTGCTTGATACCAAACTAAATAAGCAGCAGCAATCTTCTGATTGGGGAAATGAAAATTTAACAGACAAACAAAAAAGTTATGCTGCATCTGATGTTTTGTATCTCCACAGGATAAAGGAAAAGCTAGACTTAATGCTGGAACGTGAAAATAGAAAAGAATTGGCCCAAAAGTGCTTTGAATTTCTTCCTACTCGTATTGAGTTAGACTTAATGGGTTGGGAAAACGTGGATATCTTTAACCACCAGATGTAATAGAAGTTTTTTGTTTGTGCAAAACACTTTAGGGCAATTTTTCAAGCTCTGCGGTAAGAATTTAGTTGATTAACTGCTAATAGATACGCTATATTTTACAAAAATTTAGGTATTTTATGAGTGATGATATTACATCGGTAAATGATCAAAATTTCAAATCTGAAGTCACTGACTATAAAGGGTTTGTTCTGATAGACTTTTGGGCAGAATGGTGTGGGCCATGTAAAAGTCTAATGCCACGTATCGAACAATTGGCTAAAGACAGAAAAGGCAAGATTAAGATCTGCAAATTCGACATAGATGAAGGGACTGAAGTGCCAAGTAAGTATGGAGTGCAATCTATACCCACTTTAATCATATTTCAAGATGGTAAGGAAATTGCACGCAAAATTGGTGCAACAAATGATTTGTCAAGTTGGGTTGATAGTGAAATAAGCTAATAGACAAATTTGCTTTTGTGTGTATTATAAATATTGATAAAAGGGATTGTAGCTCAGTCGGTTAGAGCAGTTCGCTCATAACGAATTGGCCGTAGGTTCGAGTCCTACCAATCCCACCATTGTATTGATCTTAGCATGATCGTAACAATGAGAAAACTATAGTATATGAACTATATATTAATGTAATGGGGGAAATGATGGAATTTACTAAGTCTCTAAATAACAAGTTAGATGAATTGCACTTACTAAATCATCCATTTTACCAGTCATGGAATACAGGAAGCTTAAGCTTGCAAGCTTTACAAACCTATGCTAAAGAATATTATCACCACGTTGCTGCGTTTCCTCGTTATATCAGTGGTATACATTTTTTGTGCCCAGATCTAAAAATGCGACAGGTTTTGCTTGGTAATTTGATAGAAGAAGAACAAGGTGATGAAAATCATCCAGAGTTATGGAAGCGTTTTGCTGAAGGACTTGGAGTAGCACGGTCTGATCTTCTTGAAGATGCACAAGTTAAGGAGACACAAGAATTAGTTGACGGTTACTTTGATATTGTACGATCAGATTTTGCTTCCGGTTTGGGTGCACTTTATGCTTATGAACGTCAAACTCCAGAGGTTTCTAAGTCTAAAATTGAAGGTTTAAAAAAACACTATTCAATAAGTGATGAGCGTTCTCTTCAATTTTTTACGGTCCATATGCATGCTGATGAATGGCATTCTGAGGAATGTGCAAATCTTATTGAAGATCTAGATGAAAAAGAGCAAGATAAAGTTATGCAGAGTGCTCAAAAGGGAGCAAGGCTCTTGTGGGGTTTTCTTGATGGAATGATGAATGCTAGCGTGTGTTAGTAGTTGTAAGTAGCTTAAACTCAGTGATGTTGGAATGCAATGTCTGCATGTAATCTTCTTATATCTGACTTACGGCTTTGGGTTCATTTAGGCTATAGTGCAGAAGAGAAGTATCATTCTCAATTAGTTAGTGTTAATATTGATTTTACCTTTAAATCCCCCCCTTTAGGACTTACAACTGACCGGCTTGAGGATACTATATGCTACTTGGAGGTAGTTCAGAGTATTCAATCTCTCGTTCAAAGCAAGCAATTCAACTTAATCGAGCATTTAACTCATGATATATACAGGACCATTAATAACCTTGTGATGCAAAAAAAGCTTATTATTTCTTCTATAGGCGTAACTATTCACAAAGTTGCACCACCTGTCCCCAGTGTGCATGGAGGTGTTTTCTTTACTTATCGTAATGCGTTGCAAGAATGATTTACATTTCTATTGGCTCAAATATGGGGAATCGCTTTTCCCATTTACAAAAGGCTGCTCAGTTACTGCAGGAAGGCTATTTTAAAAATTTAAAATCTTCAATTATTCTGGAAACTAAGGCTATTTTACCAAATGATGCTCCACCTGGGTGGGATAGGCCATTTCTAAATATGGTTGTGTATGGAAGTTGTTCTTCTTCTCCTGAAGAGCTGTTAAAGGGCCTTAAACAAATTGAATGTGACATTGGCCGTCTGCAGGTCTATGAAAAATGGGCACCTCGCGTTATTGATTTGGATATTTTGTTATGGGATGACCTGACACTTGATACACCCTACCTTAAGATTCCTCACCCAGAATTGATAAACAGACCATTTTTGCTTCACTTGATGGCAATGCTGAGTCCCATGGCAGTAGTTAACAAAACGTTTGGTACTGTTAACCCTAACATTAAGGATTGCTTTTTAAGGAGTTTTACGCTTTCACCAGAGCTTATAGGTATTGTCAATATTACTCCTGATTCATTTTCAGATGGTGGTCTTTATTATGATGCAGATCAAGCAACCAAGCAGGCACTGCGGCTGTTATCAGATGGTGCAAGCATAGTTGAACTTGGTGCTCAATCAACAAGACCTGGCTCCTCAATACAAACTCCAAAAGCAGAGTATGCACGCTTAAAACCAGTGCTTGATGACCTTAATCAATATATGAAAGTTGGTGACATTAAAGTCAGCATTGATAGTTTCTGGCCAGATGTTATTTTGAACGTTTTGGAGCACTACAACATTGCCTGGGTAAACGATCAGAAGGGAGATCTAGATGATAATACCTTAAAAGCGATTGCTAGCAGTGGATGTAGTATCGTTATTATGCATTCACTCTCCATACCACCACATAGTGACAACATTATCCCAAGTGACATTGATCCAATTGATACCATAAGTAATTGGGCAGAAAGGAACATTAATAGATTACTAGCTCTAGGTTTTGATCAAAGCTCGATCATTATTGATCCTGGTATTGGTTTTGGCAAATCTATGTACCAGAATATCCAGATTTTACGCAGTATAGAAACGTTACAAAATTTTGGCTGCAAAGTTCTGGTTGGTCATTCTAGAAAGTCATTTATTTCTTCTTTTTCTACAGAACCTGTCTTTAACCGAGATTTAGAAACAATTGCTTTATCATCTGCATTGCACAACAAGGTTGATTTCCTTCGAGTGCATAATGTGCGTGATCACATGCGATTCTTTGTAGCTCAAGCTGCTTTACAGGGATGCTAGTTATCGGAATTATGGCTGTTGATCCCAAGGGGGTAATTGGAATAAATAATGGATTGCCCTGGCATTATCCAAGTGAGTTAGATCATTTTCGTCAGGTGACTGACAAACAAGTTATTGTTATGGGAAGAAAAACATTTGAAACTATGCCTCAAAACATATTGAAGGATCGTATCCCTGTTGTTTTTTCTCGTAACAAATTAAATTCTTGTTTTAACAGAGGAGTAAAATGCACTATTATTTCTTCTATGCAAGAGTTTTTGTCAATCCAAAGTAGTTCTAAAGTCTTCATGATTGGTGGAGCACAAATAGCGCACCTTTTTTTGGAGTATGATCTAATTTCAGAGTTTATCATAACAGAAATTCACAGACTTTATAAAGGTGATGTATATTTCAACTTAACACTTCTTGATGGATGGTATAAAACCGCTCTTGCTCAAACAAAAGATTATACTATATGCAAGCTGACACGTTAATATGCATGTTGAAGCAATTTATACCCACCGCATTGAATGTGGAGAAGTATTAGAGCAGGTTCTTGATTGCTATGTTTCAGAGTTGCTAAGAGAGGAAGTTGTTCTTGCTATCACATCAAAAATCATTTCTATTTGTCAAAAACAAGTGGTTTGCAAAACTGCTTGTTCTAAAGAAGAGCTAATCAAAAGAGAAGCTGATGCAATTGTTGATGTAGACCATAATTCTTACGGCATCTATTTAACAATCAAAGACAATATCTTAATTCCATCTGCTGGTATTGATGAATCAAATGGTAATGAAATGTATATTTTATACCCAAAGGATGTTCAGAAAACAGCTCTATCAATATGGAACTATCTCAAGACAAAACACTGCATAAAACATCTTGGTATTTTGATTACAGATAGTAACATAACACCTATGCGCCTTGGGGTTACGGGCGTTGCTCTTGGTTGGTGTGGATTTGAACCACTTTATTCCTATATAGGCAAGCCAGATCTTTATAATCAACCACTGCAAGTAACACAAGTCAATCTTCTTGATGCACTGGCAACATCTGCTGTTTTAGTTATGGGAGAAGGGGCAGAGCAAACACCGATGGCAATAATTAGTGGTGCACCAAAGGTTCACTTTCTTACTCATCCGCCAACTACAGAAGAAGAAAAAAGTGTGAAGATATCTATGGAAGAGGACCTTTACTCTCCTCTCCTCATGCGAGCCCGCTGGTTAAAGAGTTAAAGAGGAACTTAAAAATTTGCTATTAGACTTCTTAGAGGTTGTCCACAAACCAAGGAATACGTAGTATATAAAGAAAGAATATTGAGGTAAGAGATGAGGAAAAAATATCCAACAGATTTAAGTAAAAGGGAATGGGCAAGAATAGAAAAACACTTCAGAGTATCGTACAAGAAAGGAGGAAGGCCACCAAAATACAGTAAGTGTGAGATAGTAAATGCAATTCTTTATATACTGCGCACAGGATGTCAATGGCGCTATTTACCACACGATTTTCCGCCGTGGAAGGCTGTGCATGAACAGTTTAGAAGATGGAAAAAGCAGGGAATTTTTGAGAAAATGAACTATGATATCACTAAATATAGTAGGTCAAAAATGGGAAGCCGAGCGCATGCATAGTGGACAGTCAATCGGTAAAAACCACGGAAAAAGGGGGGGCAAAGGTTATGATGGTGCGAAAAAGGTAAAGGGGAGAAAAAGACATATAATCACAGATACTCAAGGATTTGTGCTTGGTTGCTATGTAGGAGCTGCAAGCGAAAATGACAGAGATGGGGTGAAGATGGCATTGGACAATATGAAGGAAAAATACAGCAATATTAAGAAAATGTGGGCTGATATGGGATACCAAGGAAAAGATTTAAAGGATTACGTAAAGAGAGAATATGGGATAGATATTGAAATTGTCAAAAGGCCTCCATGTAAGTTTTGGGTGCATAAAGATACACCACTAGAACTATTGCCACAACGGGATCCTGGATTTTCAGTACAGCCGAGAAGGTGGGTGGTAGAGAGGACTTTTGCTTGGATCAATAGAAATAGAAGGCTATCAAAGGAGTACGATTTACTTACAACATCTACTGAAAGTTTCATATATCTGGCTATGAGTAAAGTTATGTTAAGTAGGGAATATGCTTGATTTACTGGTTTGTGGACAACCTCTTACATAACCATATAACATTGGGAATAGAAACAAAAAACTTGCTTGACACCCTTCGCCAGCACCCTTATCATAAAACTGAAGCTATTGTATTTGCTTTCGCCAATCTGCAGATTAAAAGGTAAGGATTACTTAATGTATCGGCGTCTTATGTTTAATTTTTTGCAGTACATAGATACTGTATGTCTTTACAAAACTTCATCTACATCTAGATTTTTATCTAAATAAGCTGAACGCGCTTATAAAGCGTTACAAGACATCAAAAAATGCCAATACTCGACAGAGATAGTAAAAGACTAGCTAACTCGGGGATTCTTTGTCTTTTTTTCTGCTTAGTAAACTTCTTAAACATTTGCAGCGTAAGTTAGTTGCAATTAAAAGCAGCTTAATCTTGCTTGTCAAGCGTTTAAAACATAAAAAACGCCAATATTTTAAAGCGGATAATAACCCCAGGGCTTCTTTTGCCTTTTTTTTCATTTGGTAAATTTCTTAACGTTTGTAGCTAAACGACAACCGTCATCCCGCTACGTGTTAGCGGCTAAGAGATACCGCGGCGGTATGACGGTTTGCGGCGGCATGACCTCGTCATTCCCCTACGTGTTAGCGGGATCTAGAGATACCGCGAATGAATCGCGGTATGACATAGGGAACCCTTTCTTGGGTTAGCTATAGATTTACTTCGCATATTCAGCTAATTTTTATTACAATTACAACAAAATAATTTTGGCTTTGATGAAAACTGTATATGTATGTCAATCCTGTGGTCACAGCACTGGCAGGTGGGTAGGGAAGTGTATTGCATGTGACAATTGGGATACAGTTGTTGAGGAAATAGCAGTAAAAACGGGCAAAAGAAGTATATCTGCGCCAATTTTAATAAAGACGTTATCGGGTAGCGAAATTATCACTCCAAGTCGTTTTTTAACAGGAATAGAAGAATTAGATAGAGTTTTTGGTGGAGGTATCGTTCAAGGTGCTAGCATTTTAATTGGTGGCGAACCTGGAATTGGGAAATCTACCCTTTTGCTTAGAATTGCAGCTAATGTTGTGCAACTTTCCTCTTTTGAATGTCTTTATGTATCCGGCGAGGAATCTTTAGAGCAAGTGAGCCTCAGAGCAAAGCGTCTTAAGATAAATGAACCTAAAATTAAGCTTTTGTCTACAGTGTCTTTAACTGATGTAGTAGCAACAATAAAGGAAAACAAAAGGTATCCGTTCAGCGGAGTGGCAGAATAAGGTAGACAAGGTGATCTAAAAAGATAATCATAGAGCAAAAGTGAAATAATATGGTAAACCTTTTAGAACTTTGCAAAAATTTACAGCAAAAAATAGAAAGGTTAGAAGCAAAAATAGAAAGATTGGAAAAAGAGAATGAAAGTTTAAAAGCAGAAAATAAGGCTTTAAAGATAGAAAATGCTGAGTTAAGAGAAAGACTCGGTTTAAGCTCAAAAAATTCATCAATACCAAGTTCCAAAGAGTTGTATAAAATAAAAAAGAATAAGCCGAAAAGCGAAAGGAATATTGGCGGTCAGGTTGGTCATAAAGGAAGTTTTCGCGCCAACATGGATGCAGATAAAGTAGTAAAGATAGAGTTGCCTAATACTTGCGAATGCGGAGGAGAAATTGCAATATGTGAAAAACCATATATTCATCAGAAAGTTGATCTTCCAGAAATCAAGCCTTATGTAGTGGAATATCAGTTAGAACATGGCCGTTGTCGGAGATGCGGAAAGAGAAGAAGTAGCAAGTTACCGGAAGGTGTTACGCCAGATACATTTGGTCCAAGGGTTAAGTCAATAATTGCAGCGTTCAGCGGATTCTACAAAAATTCAAAACGCGAAATAGCGAGTGTCGTAAATGATATCTTCAATTTGAACATAAGCGTCGGTAGCATATCAAATAGTGAACATAGAGTTGCTTCAAAATGCAAAAAAATGTATGAGCAGATCGAACAAGAGATAAGTAGGAGTAAAGTTCTACATATTGATGAAACGAGCCATTATAACAAAGGTAAACTCGCTTGGTGTTGGATGTTTGCAAGCAATACGGCAAGTTTTGTAAAATTTACAGAGTCAAGAGGAATGAAAGTTTTACAAAATAGTAAATTCTGCAATCGCAATAGCTTGGTAATAACTGACAGGTATGCAGCATAGAATTATTTTGCCGATAAAAACAGGCAAATCTGTTGGGCACATTTATCAAGAGATTTTGAAAGATTAGCACATAGTTGGAATATTGAAGTTAAAGTTCTGGGTTGTTACTTGAGAAACGTGGCCACTGAATTATTTGCACTAAAAAAAGCTTTACTAAAAAGTGAGATAGATGTTTTGAGGTTTGTCAGACGTGCCAGAAAATTAAGAAAACGTACAAAGTATTACTTGAAGGAGATATCTCGTTTACCTGAAGCAATTGGAGCCTCTCGAGTTGCAAAAAATGTTCTGAGATCTGAAAGAATGATGTGGAAATTTTTAGATGACCCAGAAAATATTCCGCTGACAAATAACCACGCTGAACGGCAAATTCGGCATTATGTCGTTTATCGCAAAAACTCATATTTTACACAATCAAAGCGGGGAAATACATTCCTTGAGCGGATAATTTCATTATACTTAACTTGGAAACAAAGGGGTCTCAATCCTTTCCAAAATCTCCTATCTATTGTTTCTTAGAGGTTGTCCGGAAACTAGTAAATTCAAGCATATTCCCTCTTTAACATAACCCTACTCATAGCTAGGTATATGAAATTCTCAGTGGATGTTGTGAGTAAATCATACTCCTTCGATAGCCTTCTATTCCTATTAACCCAAGCAAAAGTCCTTTCTACAACCCATCTTCTTGGCTGTACTTTAAACCCTTGTTCTCTTGTTGGTAGTAGCTCAGGTGGCGTATCTTTGTGCACCCAAAATCTACATGGAGGCCTTGTAACAATTTCAATATCTATGTCATATTCTTCCTTTATGTGATTCTTTGAATTTCTTCCTTGGTATCCCATGTCAGCCCACATTTTTTTAACTTTAGTATATTTTGTTCTCATATTGTTTAATGCTATTTTAATACCATCTCTATCATTTTCGTTAGCAGCGCCTACGTAACAACCTAGTATAAAACCCTGAGTGTCTGTAATTATATGCCTTTTTCTACCCTTTACTTTTTTACTTCCATCATAGCCTTTGATCCCCCCTTTTCTGTAGTCTTTACAGATTGACTATCTACTATACAGGCACTCGGCTGCTCATTCCTTCCTATTTTTCTTCTACTATATTTTGTAATTTCATAATTCATTTTCTCAAAAATTCCCTGCTTCTTCCATTGCCTGAACTGCTCATACACAGTCTTCCATAGCGGAAAATCATTTGGTAAATACCGCCATTGACACCCTGTACGCAATACATAGAAAATTGCTTCTAATATTTCTCTTTTGCTATACTTTGGCGGCCTTCCTCCTTTCTTGTATGATACTCTGAAGTGTTTTTCTATTCTTGCCCATTCCCTTTCGCTTAGATCTGTTGGATACTTTTTTCTCATCTTTACCCCGTACTAAAATTTCAGATATTATAGCCTTTTACTTGTTTCCGGACAACCTCTTAAACCACTCTCCTGAACGGATACATAACTTGTATCATTCCAGCAAAATGTGTCAAGTAAGTTTTTTCGTTTCTATAGCTACTTGGATGACAAAAGAAGAAATACTAGACTTTATACCTTTTGCACTCAAATTCACATAAATCATGAATTATGCACGTTTCACACGAAGGTTTCTGTGCTTTGCAAACATATCTACCATGCAAAACTAGCCAATGATGAGCATAAAGTAGGTATTTTTTGGGAACCACATTTAAAAGAGATTGCTCTGTTTTAAACACATCTTTTTCTTTCACAAGCCCAATTCTATTGCTCACTCTAAAAACGTGAGTATCAACTGCCAATGTTGGAATGCCCAGCCCCGAATTTAAGAACACATTAGCGCTCTTTCTCCCCACTCCAGGCAAAGACACCAAATCATCAAAATTAGTAGGTACTTTGCTGTTGTATCGTTCTACCAATATTTTACTAAGCCCGATTATATTTTTTGCTTTGGAATTATATAAACCAATACTGCTTATGCATTTTTTCAGCTCACTCTGCCCAAAGCTCAGCATTTTTTCTGGCGTATCAGCGATATTAAATAGTTCTCTTGTAATTTTATTAACGCTTACATCAGTTGTCCGCGCTGATAAAACTATCGCAACCAGTAACGTAAAATGATTGGTATAATTTAGCTCTATTTTTGGCGCAGGATTTGATTGTTGAAACTTTTCAAATATTAGTTCTACTTTTTTTGAGTCCATTTCATTTACCACACCTCTTTTAAATATTTAAACAAAGAACCCCTCTTTCCCATCATACAAATACAATTTGTCCATTCTCACCACGTCAAAATTGTGTTCTTCAAGTTTGATTAGCAAGTTATTCACATCACTATTTGTAATAGCTTGCTTTTCATTATTTGCGATAAACCTACAGGTTATTTGATCACTTGAAGGTTTTGAGTTTCCTGGCCAAATCGCAAGACCTTTTGAGTATATTGCTATCATTTGCAGATTACTCGATTCAAATAACCTAACTATTTGGTCAAAGTTGCTGGATTTGTCCCAAGCAAGCGCTATATCACTACCTACTAGCTTTTTGGTTTTATAGTCCTGTTCATAGCTATTTTGTATTTCACTTATTTTGCTATTTGTACTGCTACCGACTGTAAGCTCAGATAATGTTTGCGGTTTTTTTCCTAGATTATCTATAACGGCTTCTGCAAATTCTTTGGTACCAATTTTCTGTTTACTCTTTTTCTCTTTATATAAATCGGCGGTATGTATTCCATCCTCCAAAGTCTTGAGCCATGCATCGTAAATTAGTTTTGCAGTACTCACTTGACTGATGTAGACCAACATATGCACTGCAGCATTCAAAAGTCCAGAAGGATTAGCTATGTTTTTTCCTGCAATATCAGGAGCAGAACCGTGCACTGCTTCAAACATTGCATATTCATTACCTATATTGCTACTTCCAGCGAGTCCAACAGATCCAGAGGTTTGCGCCACAATGTCCGATAATATATCGCCATATAAGTTCTCGGTTACTATAACATCGAAATTCTCCGGTTCTGTGGCAACACGTGCCATCCCAATATCGACTATATAATGTTCTGCCTTTATGTCCGGGTATTCCTTTGCAATACGATCAAACGCCGCATGGAAAGTTCCGTCAGTCATTTTCATTATGTTATCTTTAGTAAGACAAGTTACCTTCTTTCTACTATGTTTTTTTGCATATTCAAAAGCGTACCTGCATATTTTTTCTGAGCCGGATCTAGTAATAATTTTAGTGCATTGGTAAGAGTCACCAGTGAGCCTGTGCTCTATTCCGGTGTAAACGTCCTCTTCATTTTCACGTATTACTACGATATCAAACTTATCGAATTTATTTTCTATAACAGGATGATATGAAATGCATGGTCTGATATTTGCATACAACCCTAGATTTTTTCTGAGTGCAACGTTTAAGCTTTTGTGGCCTTTACCTTGAGGAGTTGTTGTCGGAGATTTTAATAATATTTTTGTCCTTTCAATTGATTCCCAACCACTTGGAGAAATTCCGTGAGACCATTCTTTACTATAAACACGCTCCCCTATTTCAATAATATCTATTGAGATTTTCGCTTCTGCTTCGCGCAATATCGACAGCACCGCTTCCATGATTTCTGGTCCGATACCGTCGCCATATGCAACTGTGATTGGTGTTGACATAACTTCCCTAGTTATAAATGATTTAATATTAATTTAAATAATAGAGTGGCACAAGTAGCTAATATTACCCAAGTTAGTATATTTACGGTTATTTAATAACGTATTTTTATATTATATGATGATATTATGAAATATAGGTGGGGTTATGAATACTGAAATAAATGTTAAAGTAAATTATGTAGGATTTACAAGGCGTATTGTAGCAGAAATACTTGACCTCATCACATTTTCCCCTCATTTTATCTTCGGTTTTATCTATGGTGTATTCATCGTATCATTACAAGATCAAGATAAAGACTCTTTTCAGGAACTCGCACAACTAGCAACAGAAATACCATTTATAGTTTCTACAGTGGTCGCAACATTAGTACTAACAATATCCAAAATATTAATGGTAACAAAACTTGGTGGTACCCCAGGAAAACTATTGTGTGGTATGCATATTAAAGATGCTAATACATTTACAAATGTTACCCTTATGCAAGCAACAATAAGATGTATTTCTAAGGGAAGCATCTGGATTATTTTTCGCTTTTTGCTTCATCTGCATTATCATGGTTATACTTTTCTATATCTTTTAATTGTGCTAATTTTATTTTTGTTTGCAGTATTTGATCAACGCAAACAGACTTTTTACGATAAAATTGCAAAAACAGTAGTGATAGACTATAAATCTAGTTGATATTTTTCTTTATAGGTAGTACATGGATAAAAAAGTAAACTACTCAACGATGACAAGACGTACTCTAGCATTTATAGTTGATTGTATTTTATTTATCGCAATACCATTTGGTTTAATGGCGGTGGGTTTCTCACTTACACACGCAATAAAAGGGATCATGGGTGCAATAATTGTAATCACCACGATTGTATTTTCTTTATTTTTAATGATACCATGTATATTTCATATATTCATGCTAGTAAAATTTGGCGGCACTCCAGGACACTTGTTATTTAGCATGCGCGTAAAAGACAAAGATACATTTGAGTCAATCACTACAATGCAAGCAATGAAAAGGACTATAGCTCTTTTTATAATTTATTGCATATCACTTTGTAATCCCATTTTATTCTTAGCTATACTAATCTTAGTTTTAGTATGTGCAGTAGGTGATGAACATAAACAAGCTTTTCACGACAAAATTGCAAACACGGTAGTGATAGATTATAAACCTAGTTGATATTTTCCTTTAGCTGTCTGCCACCAAGGGTGTCATTCCAGTGTCACGCGCTAACTTAAGGTAAATTGCCAACTTAACTATAAATATATTTTGGTAAATCCAAATTATTTTAGCTATAAGAGCGTTTTACTTTTTGCTCAGCATATCCATCATAACTGGCTTACTTTTAGTGATTCATGGAGTTAAAAAAGTCAGCATTGCTCTTTGTTAAAAGTAGTTTGTCACGTAAAAATTCCATTGCTTCAACGGGTCCCATAGGATTGAGTATCCTACGCACCACCCATATTTTATTTAGTATAGCCTTATCAACTAATAGCTCTTCCTTCCTTGTTCCGGATTTTGTAATATCAATAGCTGGAAATATACGTTTATCAGAAAGTTTTCTATCAAGTATGATCTCAGCATTTCCTGTACCTTTAAACTCTTCAAAAATAACTTCATCCATTTTTGAACCAGTCTCTATAAGAGCTGTGGCGATTATAGTTAAAGAACCCCCATTCTCAATATTACGAGCTGCTCCAAAAAAGCGTTTTGGTCTCTGCAGTGCGTTTGAATCTACACCACCAGTTAGAACTTTCCCAGACGAAGGAATAACCGCATTATAAGCACGTGCAAGTCTAGTAATATTGTCAAGTAGAATTACCACATCTTTTTTATGCTCAACCATTCTTTTAGCTTTTTCTATTACTATTTCAGCAAGCTGTACGTGACGGTAAGCAGGCTCATCGAACGTAGAACTTACTACCTCACCTTTTACAGAACGTATCATATCTGTTACTTCTTCAGGTCTTTCATCTATAAGTAACACTATTAATTCTACTTCAGGGTGATTTATAGCTATAGAGTTAGCCATTTGCTGAAGCAATACAGTTTTTCCTGTGCGAGGTGGAGCAACTACTAACGCTCTTTGCCCTTTTCCAAGAGGAGCTACTATATCTATAGCACGCATGCTTAAGCCTTTTTTATCATCACCATTATTACACTCAAGTACTATGCTTTCCTCAGGATAAAGAGGAAGCAAATTATCAAAATGGACGTACTTTCTTAATTCACTTACTTCAGTAGAGTTTATACTTTGAACCTTAGTTAAAGTAAAATATCTCTCTTTATCACCAGGTGGCCTTATTTCTCCATATGCCATATCTCCTGTACGTAAATTAAACTTCTTTATTTGCCCGTTAGAAATATAAACATCATCGGTACTTGGGGCATAATTTGCACTTGCTGAACGTAAGAAACCAAAACCATCAGGCAATATTTCCACTATTCCACTCCCTGTGGTTATGCCTCCTTCTTCACTCATTTTTTTCATTAAGCTGAATATTATTTCCTGCTTTAGCATTCTACCATTGCTTTTACCGTTAGTTGAAATTTTTCTTTCTTCAGCTAACTCTAACAATTCTTCTGCTGTTTTCTCTTTTAATTCGCTCAGATCTAATGTTTTTCTGTTTTTCTCAGTACCTTCATTAACCATCTGTTTTACTGTATCGTTATTGTAAATTTGCTCACTTTTTTCAGGTTGAGCTGTAACCTTTCCTTTTGCCAAAACATCTTCATTGATTGTTGTCATAATCCTCCAAAAATTTTAATTGATGCTTACTAACCTAAAATGTGACTATAAGATAATAAATTAGGCTGAGCTAGTTTCAGTGCGTATTAAGCTTAATTATCATTAAACCCCGTACTTTACTTACATTATACTAATAAACACTAGCAAGTCAAGTTAATTTAATGTTAACAAAACACAAAAATTTGAGGATTTTCAATAGCTATTCTTTATATTTTTTTAACCTTTCTTGCTTCTCCTCTTCTACTTTTGCTTTTTCCACTTCTGCTTCTAAATTTTCTTGACTACATAAGCCGAGTAGTACAGGATCTTGGGGTTTTATATTTTGCATGTTATGATGAGATCCATCTCTTACCTGCTCAACTGTGTAATTTGTTGTACTAATTAATTTAGCTATAACGTTATCGTCCAAGATAGGAAATTTTTTTACTAAATAATAAATCGCATCAGGTTTATCTCTACGTCTTGCCGTAGAGGCAAAGCCAAGAATGCTACCAATCGCTTTACTCCTTTTTTTTATATTTTTTATAATCAAATTTGGTACACGATTTGGATTTTTTTTGCAATCATCGATTTCTTTTTCAGTAATTATTCCAGAAATAATAGGGTTATATTTTTCTACTTCTATTTCCTCATCAGCTATGTCTTGTACTTCTTCAAGGGCCAACCTGCAACATTGTGCTATTTGATTAAAAGTTAAACCAGTGTTGTCTACTAACCAAGCAGCTATTTGCACTAGAAACTGTTTATTTCTATCGTTATTGCCCTTAGAAGATTCCATTGACATCAAAAAAGCATCTCCCATTTAAAGTATCCCTTACTGTTATACAGAGCTAAAATATAAACTATTAAAACTAAAAAAGCATTAATTTTGTCATTCAATAACTTCTTGTTTGTCACTTCCCACCTCTTAAGTTAATTAAATGCGCTTACCTTTAAGCATATTTCAAACAAAATATTTCCCCTTCCTAAGGTATAGTATAACTCAGTTAAACATATGTTCCTATTTAAGATTAGAGAGTTAAATTTTAAGTTAATATATTGTAATATTATATATATTAGCTAATAAAGCAACAGGTTTACAAGCATTAAATTATCACTATTCTATAATTAATCATTAATTAACTGGGTTTAAAATGAATGTTAAAAATTTTTTCACTAAAGTAACCGTTGTCCTTTTAGCTTGCTTGTTAATCTTCATGGGAATTGGCAACCTTTTATCAGGTGATGATGAAAAAGAAGAGGTAGCTAGGGTTGGAAAAGAAGTTATAACGTCAGATGAGTATAAATCACTATATCAAAATTATGAAAAGCAAATTTCTGGATCTGATGCGAGTAGAGAACAAGTAAAAAAGCTGAAATATGATTTGCTTAACGCACTTATAGAGCAAAAACTATTGTTTAACCTAACTAGTGAGCTGGGGTTGACAGTTGGAGAAGAATCTATAAAAAACCATATTAAAAACACCAAATACTTTCAAAATGATAAAGGTGAATTTGACAAAAATAAATTCTATGAAACGCTAAATGACCTGCATATGACAGAGAAAGAGTATATAGCAAAGCTAGAGAAAGTCCTGCCTGCAATGATGTTCATGACTTCATTATTTAAAGATAATTATCCAGTAACTTTTGGCGAGAAAATTGATGAGCAGATATACAAAAGTCGCTACCAAACTAGAGTAGTTGATATTGTTAAAATAACTGAAGATGCAGTTACAAACATTCCTGAACCAGATGATCAAGCCTTACTTGATTTGTACGAAAGAAATAAATCCCATTTTTATTATCCTGAGTATCGAACTGCGCAATATATTTCCCTAGGCCAAAAGTATTTTGAAGATCAAATCAAGATCTCAGATGAAGAAGTTGATGGTATAATAGAACAACAAGAACTTAAAAATCAAAGAGATATATTCAATGCAATATTTTCTACCAAAGAAGAAGCTGAGACAGCAAGAAGAGCATTTGAGGAGGGTAAAACAAGCTTTGAACAGATAGTAGAAGAGTTTGGCAAAGCAAAACTTGAGGAAACTAGAGTAAATAATATAACTAAGGATTTTTTACCAGAAGACGTGAGAGAGAAGGTATTTGCTCTTAAAGTAGGTGAAGTAAGTGAAGTTTTAGCAAGCAGTTTTGGTTGGCACATAGTAAAAGTGGAAAGTGCGCATCAAATCTCTGATGAAGACTTAGTTGATTTAAAAAAAGACATAAAGTCAGTTCTAACTAACCAAAAGTCTTTTGAAAGAGTCAATGATTTCATAAACCAAGTGAACTATAAGATATACAATGGTTCAGAAATTGAAGAAATATTGAGTGAATATAATTTACCTATACAAACTATTGGTCCAGTAGATGCGAGTGGAAAAGATCAAAGCGGTAATAACGTAGGAGATTCTGGTGATTTGATTTCTTTCATTTTTTCGCGAGAAAAGGATCAGAAAGGTTATTTTAAGGGCGTTGGGGACGCTGTTGTTAGTGTAAAAATCGTCGATATCGTTCCACCCAAATTGCAAAGTTTTGAAGAAGGCAAGGCATTAGCGGTAGAGCTTTGGCGTAGTGAGTTTATAAAAGAAAGAATGTTTAAATTCGGGCAAGAGGTTGCAGTTCAACTAAGAGAAAAAACAGATTTGGAAGAAATTCAAGGTGTGGAATTAGTTAAAGGTCAGCAGATGCACCGCAATAAAGTGGATCAACAAAACTACCCCTTTTCTTTTGTAGAAGAGATTTTCAATATGAAAACAACTGGTTCAGTGACAGATCCTATTCAATACAATAATGAAATTATAATAGGTGTTCTAAAAGAAATGCATTCATCAAATGGCAAATTAAACATGCTTGACACCGGAAAACGTGTGATGATATCGCTAAAAGAGCAATTAATTAGCTATCTGGAATCAAAGTATAAAGTCGAAGTTAATCACGCTATACTTGATGATATATAATCAAAAATCTTATAAGTTGCTTCAAACGCATCCAGTGCCCAGACACACAACTGTACGAACATTGCGATTTGAGAGCAATCTTCACTAGAAAGGATGTCATCCCAGTGCCCAGACACTGGGATCCAGGAATTTTATTAAGTTGGTAAGCATAAAAGTAGCCGTTTTATGTTAAAATACAACGTTTTAATGATTAAAAAAAGGCTGGATTCCAGTTTCAAGCACTGGGATGACACCATTTGCTGTGCAATTTACCTTCACAAATGAATGTTCGTATAGCTGTACACCCGGCACTGCCCTACATTATTGGTAATTATATTATAAGGTGCAAAAGTTGTATAATTCATTTGACTTAAAACGGCTCATTGTATAAAATTGTGGCTAATATATGAATAAAGGTTAACATGGCAGTTAAAATAAGGTTGGCGAGGTTTGGCGCAAAGAAACGCCCTTTTTATAGGATAGTTGTAGCTGATTCACGAGCACCAAGAGATGGGCGTTTTATTGAGAAAATAGGACAATATGATCCAATGTTACCAAAAGACAATAAAAATCGTGTTGTGGTGAAAGCTGATAGATTAAAACATTGGCTAAGTGTAGGCGCGCAGGCAACTGAAAGAGTACTGTGGTTTATCAAAAAAGGCATAGTAACTTTAGAAACAGAACCAAAGAAAACAGAAAAGAAGAAAGTAGAGAACGAGAAAGCACAAGGGCAAGAGGCATAAGTCTCTTAAAATGCTAAATACTGATTTAACAAACAGCGATAAATTAGACGATATTGTATCTTCTGATTTGTCAGCTATGAATGACTTTGTCTTCAAAAATGTCAATGATGAAGATGCTAAGCTTGCTACTGATATTATATCTCATCTTGTTAGGTCAGGTGGAAAAAAAATAAGGCCTAAACTAGTTTTTATTATATGTAAAATGCTAAACTATTCTGGGGAGAATAGGATCAACGTTGCTGCATCGGTAGAGTTTATACACAATGCTACTTTACTTCATGATGATGTGCTCGATGAAAGTGAGGCACGCCATGGAGTTAAAACAGCGAATAAGATTTGGGGAAATAAATCAAGCATTTTAGTTGGTGATCTATTGTTGACTCTAGCATTTAGATGGCTTATAGAGTGTGGAAATTTAAATATTCTCTCTATTTTATCTAAAGCATCGCATTTACTTGTGAAGGGTGAAATAAAGCAGATGACAGCACGCTTTGACCCCCACACAGTCAGGGAAAATTATTTTGATATCATTGGAGAAAAGACAGCATCTTTATTTTCTGCATGCTGTGAAGCTGCATCAACAGTATCTGGTGCAACAAATGACGAAACAGAGAGGCTAAAGAATTTTGGTTTTAATTTTGGTATGGCATTTCAAATAGTTGATGATATGCTCGATTATACTGCTAATCAAGGCACTTCTGGAAAACAAGTCGGAAAAGACTTTTTCGAAGGTAAAGTCACCTTACCTGCTATTATAGCATACGAAAAGGGCAGTCCAGCAGAGCAAACATTCTGGGAAAAATGCTTTTCTTCAGCTAGACACAATTTTGACCAAGCATTACACTATATTAATCACCATAATGCCATTCAGCTTTCTATGGAAAAAGCTAGACACTACATTAATATGGCACAAAATGATATTAGTACTTTTTCTGATTCTTTTTATAAAACTACTTTAATTAACTTTTTAAATGCGAGCATAGAAAGACGAATGTAGCTGGCGCTTGATATTTTCAGATTAATTGTTATATATTTATTAGATTCTTAAGGGTAATGATATGTCAGATAGCAGTAAGGAGAAAAAGAAGAAGTTTGCTGATATGGTAAGTAGGCAGAAAGGTGACGACCAACAAAGTGATAACCATAAGCAAACTGATGATTTAAATGAAGATCTCAATACATTAAAAGAACGTGCAGTTCAGCTTGAAGATCATTTACGCCGTGCTGTTGCAGATAATGAAAACGTCAAACGTATAATGCAAAAGCAAATTAGCGATGCAAGTGACTACGCAGTCACAAAACTTGCACGTGATATGATCGACTCGTGCGACAATTTAAAAAGAGTAATGGAAATTTTGAAAGACGGTGATCCTGTTCATGAGGGGATTAAAGTAGCTTATCAAAAAATTATAAATGATCTAAAAAAACATGGAATAGAGGAAGTAGATCCACTTGGTGAGCTTTTTGATAGTAATTTACACCAAGCTGTTGTGGAAAGAGAAGACAATGAAAAAAAGCCTGGCACCATTGTAGAAGTACTACAAACTGGTTATACTATCAAAAATAGGTTGCTCCGTCCTGCAATGGTTATTCTTTCTAAGAAATCTGCTGATTGTGGAAGCGATTAGCATGAGGTAAATGTATAATGACAAGTATTGTCTTTTCCGGTATCCAGCCAAGTGGCGTACTACATTTAGGTAATTATCTTGGTGCAATCAAACAGTGGATAGACTTACAGGATAAATACAAATCTCTTTTTTGTATTGTCGACCTACACGCAATCACAGCAAATAAGCTTCCCGCAAGTGAATTAAAAAGTAATATTTTCAAAACAGCAGCAGCTTATATTGCATGCGGAATAGATCCAGAAAAGTCCATTATTTTTAGTCAGTCCACAGTTAGTGGTCATGCAGAACTGGGCTGGCTGCTTGGATGCTATACACCAATTGGTTGGCTTAATCGCATGACTCAATTTAAAGATAAAGCTGGCAGCGATAAACAAAAAGCCTCTCTTGGATTATATAGTTATCCAGTACTTATGGCTGCAGATATATTGTTGTATCAAACTAAATACGTTCCTGTTGGTGATGATCAAAAACAGCATTTGGAGCTTGCACGTGATATTGCATCAGCTTTTAACAATCATTATAAGCTGGATTATTTCATCGTACCTGAAATCTTAACTTTGGATTGCACATCAAGGATAATGAGCTTAAGGGATGGCACAAGCAAGATGAGTAAATCTGATCCTTCAGAACATTCGTGCATTAACCTTGATGATACGGATGACTTAATTGTCAAAAAAATAGAAAAAGCAAAAACAGATTCAATTCTAGGCTTTGCTACTTTAAAGTGCCGACCAGAAATAAGCAATTTGATAAACATTTATTCAGTGCTTAGTAATGTAAATGCGGAAAAAGTATGTGAAGAAGTGAACAAACATGACATGAAGCACTTCAAAAAAGAGTTAGCTGATTTAATTATCAGTGTTATATCACCCATACGTGAGAAAATGAATGATCTTTTAAAAGACCAATTCCATTTACATGAAATATTAAAAAAAGGCACAAAGAAAGCAGCAGAAATTGCAACCCATAATATAAAAGAAATCAAGGATATTATTGGATTTGCTCAATATCTGTAAGGTTCCAAAGTGTGATGGTGCGAACCGTCATACCGCCGCGGTATCTCAGCCGCTAACACGTAGCGGGATGACGGTTTTTCAAATTGTCGGTAAATCTAAGTCATACCAATTCCCATTACAGGGCAAACAGATGGACAATGATGGAAGAAAAGCCATACTGAAGTAAGTAAAATAGCGAGGTTTAAATGGCATTAAGATCAAAATTATTGGATGAAAAAGTAGTAGAATCAGCAAAAGAAATGCTGAAGAAAGTAATGAATAATGCATATGTTTCAAAAAAACTAAATGCTGTAATTGCAGCAAAAAAGTACAGTATAACGGCTGTAGCAAAAATATATTGCATTTCAAGAAGCGCACTAACTTCGTGGGTAAAACTCTTGAAAATTGGCAGAGAAGAAAAACTGTTTGCTCCTTCACAACGTCGTAGAAAAACTAAATTAAATCAGGCTCAACTACAGCAAATTGAAGAGTGGATAGAAGAAAATCCTAATATCACCATTAAAGAAATGAGAATAAGAATCCAGGAAAAGTTCGGATTAAATATCAGCAAATCTACAGTACACCGCCATATGCAAAAGATGAAATTCTCATATATTACACCAAGACCAGTTCATAATGGACAAGATAAAAGCAAACAAGAGGAATTCAAAAAAAAATCTCAATGGAGCTATTAGCAAGTATCCAGAAAAAGAGCTATTTTTCTTTGATGAATCACGGTTTGGCACACATTCAAAAGTTGGACATGGGTGGTTTAAAAAGGGGATTAGAGCACAGGTTAAAACAAAATTAGGTAGGCAAAATTTCTATCTCTATAGTGCAGTTAATCCTAGAAATGGAGAGAG
The DNA here is from genome assembly GCF_964028505.1 of Wolbachia endosymbiont (group A) of Alloplasta piceator. Taxonomy (NCBI): domain Bacteria; kingdom Pseudomonadati; phylum Pseudomonadota; class Alphaproteobacteria; order Rickettsiales; family Anaplasmataceae; genus Wolbachia; species Wolbachia endosymbiont (group A) of Alloplasta piceator. Next base: position 133,989 of record NZ_OZ034793.1, read on the forward strand.
TTCTAGCTTATTTGCACCAAATGTCAACACTGATTGCATGAACATATTTCTTGAGCAAATTTCGCAATATCTAGAAACACGAGAGGCTTTTCTCGTTATGGACTGTGCTAGTTGGCATAGGTCAAAAAATTTAAAGGTACCTAAAAATATCGACATTATATACCTACCTCCATACTCACCTGAGCTAAATCCTGTTGAGAGGCTTTGGTTATATATAAAACAGAACATTTTGCGCAATAAAATATACGATACAATTGCTCTACTTGAGGGTGCTTTGTGCAAATTTATTACTTCTCTTGCCAGCTCCACAATTAAACAACTCTGCAATGTTTCCTATTTGACTGGACAACAATGAGAATTGGTATCAGAGGTTGTCCGGAAACTAGTAAATTCAAGCATATTCCCTCTTTAACATAACCCTACTCATAGCTAGGTATATGAAATTCTCAGTGGATGTTGTGAGTAAATCATACTCCTTCGATAGCCTTCTATTCCTATTAACCCAAGCAAAAGTCCTTTCTACAACCCATCTTCTTGGCTGTACTTTAAACCCTTGTTCTCTTGTTGGTAGTAGCTCAGGTGGCGTATCTTTGTGCACCCAAAATCTACATGGAGGCCTTGTAACAATTTCAATATCTATGTCATATTCTTCCTTTATGTGATTCTTTGAATTTCTTCCTTGGTATCCCATGTCAGCCCACATTTTTTTAACTTTAGTATATTTTGTTCTCATATTGTTTAATGCTATTTTAATACCATCTCTATCATTTTCGTTAGCAGCGCCTACGTAACAACCTAGTATAAAACCCTGAGTGTCTGTAATTATATGCCTTTTTCTACCCTTTACTTTTTTTACTTCCATCATAGCCTTTGATCCCCCCTTTTCTGTAGTCTTTACAGATTGACTATCTACTATACAGGCACTCGGCTGCTCATTCCTTCCTATTTTTCTTCTACTATATTTTGTAATTTCATAATTCATTTTCTCAAAAATTCCCTGCTTCTTCCATTGCCTGAACTGCTCATACACAGTCTTCCATAGCGGAAAATCATTTGGTAAATACCGCCATTGACACCCTGTACGCAATACATAGAAAATTGCTTCTAATATTTCTCTTTTGCTATACTTTGGCGGCCTTCCTCCTTTCTTGTATGATACTCTGAAGTGTTTTTCTATTCTTGCCCATTCCCTTTCGCTTAGATCTGTTGGATACTTTTTTCTCATCTTTACCCCGTACTAAAATTTCAGATATTATAGCCTTTTACTTGTTTCCGGACAACCTCTTATACCAATTCCCATTACAGGGCAAACAGATGGACAATGATGGAAGAAAAGCCATACTGAAGTAAGTAAAATAGCGAGGTTTAAATGGCATTAAGATCAAAATTATTGGATGAAAAAGTAGTAGAATCAGCAAAAGAAATGCTGAAGAAAGTAAGGAATAATGCATATGTTTCAAAAAAACTAAATGCTGTAATTGCAGCAAAAAAGTACAGTATAACGGCTGTAGCAAAAATATATTGCATTTCAAGAAGCGCACTAACTTCGTGGGTAAAACTCTTGAAAATTGGCAGAGAAGAAAAACTGTTTGCTCCTTCACAACGTCGTAGAAAAACTAAATTAAATCAGGCTCAACTACAGCAAATTGAAGAGTGGATAGAAGAAAATCCTAATATCACCATTAAAGAAATGAGAATAAGAATCCAGGAAAAGTTCGGATTAAATATCAGCAAATCTACAGTACACCGCCATATGCAAAAGATGAAATTCTCATATATTACACCAAGACCAGTTCATAATGGACAAGATAAAAGCAAACAAGAGGAATTCAAAAAAAAATCTCAATGGAGCTATTAGCAAGTATCCAGAAAAAGAGCTATTTTTCTTTGATGAATCACGGTTTGGCACACATTCAAAAGTTGGACATGGGTGGTTTAAAAAGGGGATTAGAACACAGGTTAAAACAAAATTAGGTAGGCAAAATTTCTATCTCTATAGTGCAGTTAATCCTAGAAATGGAGAGAGTTCTAGCTTATTTGCACCAAATGTCAACACTGATTGCATGAACATATTTCTTGAGCAAATTTCGCAATATCTAGAAACACGAGAGGCTTTTCTCGTTATGGACTGTGCTAGTTGGCATAGGTCAAAAAATTTAAAGGTACCTAAAAATATCGACATTATATACCTACCTCCATACTCACCTGAGCTAAATCCTGTTGAGAGGCTTTGGTTATATATAAAACAGAACATTTTGCGCAATAAAATATACGATACAATTGCTCTACTTGAGGGTGCTTTGTGCAAATTTATTACTTCTCTTGCCAGCTTCACAACTAAACAACTCTGCAATGTTTCCTATTTGACTGGACAACAATGAGAATTGGTATTACTTCTTCTTTCCATCTTTTTATACCATTCTCACCATGTAATTTCATTAACTGAATAGCGGCATTTCTATCAAGCATATAATCCAATTTTGGATGCTCTGCTGCGTTGTTTTTCGGAGGAATTTTCGTTTTTATACCATATTGATTACACAGCTTATAGAGCTTTTCTCTGTCATATGCCCTATCTGCATATAGTACTTTTATGACATACTGAAAATCGACTTCTTTTAGCAAATCACAAGCTCCATAGTGATCAGAGTAGACACCGTTACTGTATTTTACAGCTATGGCTTTTTTGCTGTTTGTATTCAACATTACATGCAATTTTCTTGTCTGTTCATAGCTGCGATACTTTCTATCTTCGCTATTTTCTTTGCTATGACCAGGAGTGTTGTTGTATATACTAATTCCTGTACTGTCTATAGCAATTTCGATATCTTCCATATTATTTTCTGCAATCATTGATCTTAATATTGAGTTTCTTAAACCTTCTTGATGATTGTGAATAGCTGATAACTTGCAAATTTTTCCCAATTTGCTCAAGGTATCCTGCTATAAACCCAACTGTTTGCCTCAGGCCTATTCTAAATAAACAAGTTATTATGTGCACCAAAATTACAACTTTATCGCTATAAATATTGTTGCCACCTGGTATTTTTGGACCATTCTCGTACCACTTTTCTATGGCTTCGTTGATATAATGAAAAATATTTCCTCTTTTTTCTAGAAATTTGTTATATTCGCTATGGTTACTGACCCTCATTTTTTGTGGCATATTTTTTCTTTCAAGGTTAAATGGCTATTTTATAATGAATTTTGTCAGTAGCCACCAGATTTTTCAGTTGCTATGCAACAAAGCCATTCCAGTGTCAAGCACTGGAATGACACCATTTGCTGTGCAGTTTACCTTCAAAAATGGTATCCGTTCAGGAGAGTGGTTTAAGAAACAATAGATAGGAGATTTTGGAAAGGATTGAGACCCCTTTGTTTCCAAGTTAAGTATAATGAAATTATCCGCTCAAGGAATGTATTTCCCCGCTTTGATTGTGTAAAATATGAGTTTTTGCGATAAACGACATAATGCCGAATTTGCCGTTCAGCGTGGTTATTTGTCAGCGGAATATTTTCTGGGTCATCTAAAAATTTCCACATCATTCTTTCAGATCTCAGAACATTTTTTGCAACTCGAGAGGCTCCAATTGCTTCAGGTAAACGAGATATCTCCTTCAAGTAATACTTTGTACGTTTTCTTAATTTTCTGGCACGTCTGACAAACCTCAAAACATCTATCTCACTTTTTAGTAAAGCTTTTTTTAGTGCAAATAATTCAGTGGCCACGTTTCTCAAGTAACAACCCAGAACTTTAACTTCAATATTCCAACTATGTGCTAATCTTTCAAAATCTCTTGATAAATGTGCCCAACAGATTTGCCTGTTTTTATCGGCAAAATAATTCTATGCTGCATACCTGTCAGTTATTACCAAGCTATTGCGATTGCAGAATTTACTATTTTGTAAAACTTTCATTCCTCTTGACTCTGTAAATTTTACAAAACTTGCCGTATTGCTTGCAAACATCCAACACCAAGCGAGTTTACCTTTGTTATAATGGCTCGTTTCATCAATATGTAGAACTTTACTCCTACTTATCTCTTGTTCGATCTGCTCATACATTTTTTTGCATTTTGAAGCAACTCTATGTTCACTATTTGATATGCTACCGACGCTTATGTTCAAATTGAAGATATCATTTACGACACTCGCTATTTCGCGTTTTGAATTTTTGTAGAATCCGCTGAACGCTGCAATTATTGACTTAACCCTTGGACCAAATGTATCTGGCGTAACACCTTCCGGTAACTTGCTACTTCTTCTCTTTCCGCATCTCCGACAACGGCCATGTTCTAACTGATATTCCACTACATAAGGCTTGATTTCTGGAAGATCAACTTTCTGATGAATATATGGTTTTTCACATATTGCAATTTCTCCTCCGCATTCGCAAGTATTAGGCAACTCTATCTTTACTACTTTATCTGCATCCATGTTGGCGCGAAAACTTCCTTTATGACCAACCTGACCGCCAATATTCCTTTCGCTTTTCGGCTTATTCTTTTTTATTTTATACAACTCTTTGGAACTTGGTATTGATGAATTTTTTGAGCTTAAACCGAGTCTTTCTCTTAACTCAGCATTTTCTATCTTTAAAGCCTTATTTTCTGCTTTTAAACTTTCATTCTCTTTTTCCAATCTTTCTATTTTTGCTTCTAACCTTTCTATTTTTTGCTGTAAATTTTTGCAAAGTTCTAAAAGGTTTACCATATTATTTCACTTTTGCTCTATGATTATCTTTTTAGATCACCTTGTCTACCTTATTCTGCCACTCCGCTGAACGGATACAATTTCTTGGCTAGCAAGAAGCTGTAAATTTTTTTGCGAGACCTAAGCCGGCTTTTGATATAGCTAAAGGTAAGGTCACTTACTTTCTGCTTAGCATATCCATCAAATCAGATTCTTTGAGTTTACTATGGTCAACTTTACTGAACTTATTTACCATAGAGCTCATTTGATTATACTGCTTAATTAGAAGATTAATGTCAGTTACAGTTGTTCCGGACCCCTTAGAAATTCTAAGTCTTCTTTTGCCATTTAAAATATCTGGATTTTGCCTTTCTTTTTCAGTCATTGAGTTTATGATGGCTATATATTTTTTCACTTTATTGTCATCTGGCACACTGCTACTTAGCTTTTTTGTAAATGAACTAGGAATGAATTTCATTATGTTGCTAATGCCATCCATTTTACTCAGAGTTTTTAACATTCCCACTAGGTCGTTTAGGTCGAATTTACCTTTTTTCACTTTCTTTTGTAACTTATCAATTTCTTCCTGACCAACAATCTCAGCAGCTTTTTCAACCAATGATACAACATCCCCCATGCTAAGTATCCTTTTTGCAATTCTATCGGGATAAAAATCATCGAGGTCACTTAATTTTTCACCACAAGCAATAAATTTAATTGGACAATCGGCGATCATTTTCATAGAAAGAGCAGCACCACCACGTGCATCACCATCAACACGGGTGAGAATAATGCCGGTTACACCTATTACCTCATTGAATGATTTGGCAATGTTGACCGCATCCTGGCCTATCATTGCGTCGGCTACTAAAATAACTTCTGCAGGTGAAGCTATTTCCTTTACGGCTTTCAACTCATTCATCATATTATTGTCAATATGAAGCCTCCCTGCAGTGTCTAGTATTAATACATCATAATTATCGTTCTTTGCTATTGCTATTGCCCTTTTTGTAATTGTAATGGGCTTCTCATCTATTACTACAGGTAAAGTTTGCACATCTATTTGTTTACCTAGCACTTCAAGTTGTTTCTGGGCAGCAGGCCTATAAATGTCTAAAGAGGCAAGCATCACTTTTTTCTTTTGCTTTTTTAGTTTTAAAGCAAGCTTTCCTGAGGTAGTTGTTTTACCTGCACCTTGTAAGCCCACCATCATAATCACAGCAGGGGGTTTAACTGCTAGATTTAAGTCACTTTTCTCTGATCCGAGAACTGCAACTAAATTATCCTGTACAATTTTAATTATCATTTGTGCTGGAGAAACACTTTTTATGACTTTTTCCCCAATCACTTTATCTTTAATGTCGTTGATGAATTTTTTTGCAACTTCAAGTGAAACGTCAGCTTCAATTAAGGCTATGCGTATTTCACGCATGGCAAGATTAAAATCATCTTCAGAAATGATTGACTTTCCTCTCAGTTTACTAAATACAGAATTTAAACTTTCAGTTAACGATTTAAACATAATAGCATTAGTAGAATACTCATTAAAAAGAGAGAAGAAGCTGAAACAAAACTCACTGAGTTATAACCCAGCACTTCTTTAAGTTTAGTAATATTATTAAAGTATAAACCAGTAAGTGGATTAGTCAAGTTTTGCACTACGCTGGCAAACATTTCTCTAGTTTTAGAGACTAACTGATTGAACAGCAAGATAATATAGGGTATGAAAGCTCTAAAAATCCAATCAACATCCATTTTAAAATTTACTCTCGGGTAAAATAACTTGCGTAAAGGAATAAACAATAAAGTGGTACATAGTAATAAATTAAATTGCGACCAAATATTTTTTGTGTTGTACGCAAGATTAAAAATTGAAGGCTTATTGTAAATAGGTAAGTAAGGATTGCCAGCGATTACGCATATAAATGCTAAAATAATCATAGTCATTTTGCCTCCTCTCTCTGCTAAAGGTTTTGACTTACTTTTTGCAATAAATAAGTAATAAAGAAACTTTAGCCCCACGCTTAAATGAAGCAGCAAATTTAGAAGCTTATATAAATTTTTATACCCTTTTAAGGCAACAGTGTTCATTTCAATTTCAGCTGTGATATATGATTTACTGATAAATCCAACGGTTCCAGGAAATGCAGCCATTGTAAGTATTGCGATTATAGCACACATGCCTTCCACTGACATCAGTTTACCCACTCCATTAAAACTAATTGTTTTTGTTTGTGAAATAATCGAATTACTGACCACAAACAATAATGATTGATAAACAAGAGAGAAGATTATATGCAGTATCAAAATTGGTATTGCTTTTTCCGAAGGACTGAGCAAACTTCCTGCAATAATCAGCAAGCCCATTTGTCCTACAACGTTATAGCATAAAAATCTGCGAATATTTTGCTCAAGAGAAGCAAATATAATGCTGTAAATTGCAGTGATGGTGCCTACAAGCGCTAATATTTCAGTACAATCTTGCCATAGGTTATAAGTGTGTAAAAGCATCACTAAAAAAGAGACTTTAGTGGTAAATAAAGAGAGATATGTGGTGCCATGTAGCGATGCAGCAGGATATGCATCAACAACCCAAAACGAAAAAGGAAAACAAGCGCAGTTTATCAATAAACCCAAAATTATCAGGTTAGTGCTTTGAAGTGCCAATCCTGCTATTAATATAACTCCAACGAAAAAGTGTACACAAGCGTACCTTATTGCAGGTCCACTATCTCTACAGCTAGCTGCGATAATAAAAAATGCACTGATGGTCATTAATTCACAGAATATTATAACCAATATCATATGTTCAGATAAAACTGCATAAAGTGAACTAATAGTGTAAGCAGCAAAAGATAGCATCTCTGAAAAAGTCAAATTTTGTGCTGGTAGAACAGCTAAAAATGCAACTGATAAAAAAGATATTAGTATGGTACGAAAAGATAAATCAAAATCTAGAATTGGGAGAGACCAATTTACTGCAATGCTCAAATTTTCAGGTAATTTTAGGACTATAACTATTAATACAGTCAGTAGAAGTAACAGTGACGATTTATAAAGTTGCACAATAATTAAAACCAATATGGTTTATGCTATCTCAATATATGAATAAAATCAATTTGCATATTAACCACTAATTAAACTAATTATCATACAATTATATCAGAGTTTAGAGGGTTATAGAGAAACCGGTCAGATTAGGTTTTTAATCTAATCTGACCGATAGCTTTAATAGTGAGGTAAGCTTTAATATAGCACTCCTAATTCATAACGCTACACTCGTGCATAATTTATTTTTAATTTGTGCACGAGCGTTAGTAAATTATTTACTTTTTGAAATAAAATTTGGCATCACTTTAATATTGAGACTTAGTAAACCTCAGTAGGTCTGCCAGTTGGGCCCATAAGAATTATTTGCTCGCCTTCTCTTAAGTGTCTGCATAAATTAGTGGAGCCGCCGATTTCCAGCACAATAGTGGAAATAATTCCTTTTTTTTTGTCTACTTCAGTGCCGGTTACGGCTATACCTTCCATAGCAAGGTTTGTATTATTGGCTTTTCTGCCATTGGTTTCAAAATTTTGCAATCTAAAGAATTGCCCAGGCTTAAAATTCTTTGCCGCAAGTGGTGCTTTGATCACTATTTCCACAACTTTGTCTGTTAAATATTGAACTTTTATAACCTTTGCAGTGAATTGCTCTTTGATTCTATTAAATAATTCTTTATTAGCCAGGTCTTCAACACTTGACCACGCATTTTTTTTCTGGCCCACAACATCACACACTGGAATGACAGAAACGAAGCTATTAACTCCACTCAAAAGCTGAGAAATAATAGGGTAGCCGTTCTTAGCACTTGCCATAGCTTTCACGACGCTGCCACTATACGAAGGGTGAAGATCACCAAAAAAGCTGATTGTTTTATTGCCTTGCTTATACACTAATATTCTATCTTTATTTTGCATTTTAGGAGAAAATATTGGGTCTATTTCTTTTCCTGATGAATTCAAATGAGTAAAATACCCATTACTTAATTTAAAATGCTTTTTATCTTCTGTTGCAATAACTGTATTTGGCTCAGTACCTGCTGCTATAAAAATAGAACGTGCTTTTATACGTTTGATTTCGCCGGATTTTGTGTCTATCAGTTTTATTGATTCAGCATGGTTATATTTATCCGTCACAACTTCAACTGGCTCTAAGTTTTCAATAAAGTAAATCCCTTCTGACAGCCCATTTTGCACCTCTTCGCTATTTAATCGATAACTTGGTGAATCTTTTAGCTCTTTTCTATATATAACTTTCACTCCCCCGAGACTCTGCATCAACTCTAATATTTTTATTTCTCTATTCTCTTTTTTTGCTAACTTTTGCTTTTCTCGGATCAATTGTGCGTGTGATATAAACTCATTCGCAATTTCGCGCTCTTCTTCTGTCCAATCTTTTTCAACACAGTCCTTTCCATACTTATCAACTAATATCTCATAACGAAGAAGAAATTTTTCTACTTGAATTGGATAATACGCTAAAGCTTCAGTGGCAGTGTCAATCGCAGTAAGCCCAGCCCCTATTACAACTATCGGCATACGAACTTGCAGATTTGCTATAGAATCAAATTTAAGAGCGCCAGTCAGTTGTAACGACATAAGAAAGTCAGATGCCATACGCACTCCACGAGCTAGTATATTCTTTATTTTGATCATTCGTGGCTTGCCAGAGCCAAGTGCTAGGGCAATGTGATCAAAACCCGAGTTGAACGCGTCATCAACATTAATCGTGCCACCAAAACGAATGCCTCCATAAAGTGCGAAATGCTCACGTCTTTCCAGCAGTAATCTAATAATCTTTAAGTAATTCTTATCCCACCGAGAAGTAATACCATATTCTGCCACCCCACCAAACCCTCCTGCCGTGCGTTCACTCAATTTTTCGTGTTCAAAATCTTTAATTAGCTGGAAATTATCGATCAAAGGCTCAATTTTTAGTCCATCAATGGTGATAACGTTATGCCCATCGTTCAACAAATGATGAGCTAAATTAAAACCAGCAGGACCAAGGCCTACAATTAGAATGTTTTTTCCGGTGTTTTCTCTTGGCAATGAACGCTGAAAATTTAAAGGATTCCAACGGCTGAGCAGAGAATATATTTCAAATCCGTACGGTAAACTGAGCACATCATCCAGAATCCTTGTTTCAATTGCTGGCACATTTACGGGTTCTTGTTTTTGATATATGCACGAATTCATGCAGTCATTGCATATTCTGTGTCCAGTGGCTGCGCATAATGGGTTATCTATCATCACAATTGCAAGACTTGCTATGCTGTACCCTTCGCTTTTCACCAGATTCATTTCTGATATTTTCTGCTCTAGTGGGCAGCCGTGCAGTTCAACTTTTAGTGGAGATTGTTTAAAAGTATTGTCGTTATTAATTAGCCCCTTTGAGCAGCTGTCCTTACTTTGCTTATGACAAAATATGCAGTAGTGAGCATTATCTAGTGCTTTATTCAAACTCACCTTTTTGCTTGTTAGATCAAAACCGTATCGTCTTTTTACTTCATTTGAATACAGCACTTCAACTTTGTCCACTTCTTTTTTAGAAAATGGTATGAGGTTTTCGTGGTCGATTTTTTTATGAATACTGAATAATATACTCTGTTTATTTTTTACTCTCCACACTGCATATTGTGCTGCAAGTTCTATTTCTTCTTTGTGATTTTCTTTATCTTCAAACCAATGCATCACCTGCTCAGCAAAATTTTTTTCTGTTGTTGGCAAAGTGAGAAAATGACTTAGTTTGTTAGTAATATCTATATTCGCCACATTAGTGTATTTCTTCAATGCATAGCGTTGGACAAATAATCTTTTGCACTTATATATTACAGCAAAGTCGTTGTGCTTTTTCTTTAGCTCCTCTATTTCTTTTTCAACATTGAAAAGTTTTGCAATAAATTCATCAAGTAAATATGAGAGTTCTACTATTAACTGACTATCTGTCATCCAAGTAGCTGACCGTCCTTCTTGTTTTCTAGATCCCAGTGTCAAGCACTGGGATGACGGGGGGTGACACTGGGATGATGGGAGGTGACACTGGGATGACATCGAAGAAGAAGCTGCTTTTTCTCTTGCTTCAATTAATGAACAAAACAAGCTCTCATCACATGATTTAATATAATTCAAAAATGTCTCATCTAATTTTGTTAATCCATTGCGAGTATATAGATTCGAAAATGAGATTTTGAAATTCAGCTTCATTGCTATACTATAAAGTGTACATGCTGTTTCTTACAGATGAAGATTTTATTTATTTTGCAGTACTGCTGAGATTGTTGCTTCTGCAACTTTTTCTTCGCTAACAGATGCAATACACCTAAATTTGTGTACACCTAAACACACACTTTGAATGTTAGCTTGAAGAATCAATGTGTCCCCTGGAGTAACTGGCTTTCTGAATTTTGCATTTTCAATGGATCTCAAGTAAACAACTTTATTTTCTATTGTTTCTTTACCTAGAACACATATAGCAGATGCCTGAGCTAGAGATTCAATTATCAAGACTCCTGGCATTATTGGATGACCAGGGAAGTGGCCAATAAAAAATGGCTCATTGAAAGTCACATTTTTGATTGCTTTTATACTTTTACCAGGATCACACTCTATAACTCTATCTACTAAGAGAAACGGATAAGAATGTGGTAATATTTTTATAATATCACTGATATTAAATTGCATAAGCCTACTCAATGCCTTTCAAAGCAAATTCAGGTATTTTCTTGTTTATATTGTTTAATACCACATCTGATAAATCAACTTCATCCATGGAGTATAAAACTTGGTTCTTTTTTGAAATAAATAGTACCAAATCTATGTTGTTTTTTTCTGCCGTTTTTTTAGCGACTTCTTTTATCTTGTTAAAAACACTCTCTACTGCGTCTCTATAGCTTTCTTCTAAATGTAACATTTTTTTAGCGTAATTATCTCTAGTATTTACAGTGTGCTTATTAAACTGTTCTGTCTTTTCTTTTTTTGCTTCTTCTGACAAAAGTTCAAATTCTTCTTTTGATGGCTTAAGTTTTTCTAACTCACTTTCAAATTCTTGTTGTAATCTAGAATTCTGCTCCTTTATTTGTTGTTGTATATTTTGCAGAGCAAGAGATTCATTGATGACTTTGTCACTATCGATAATTGCAGCTTTTGTGTTCTGAGGTTGATATCCTACAAACTTATACCCCACAAATAAGGAAATAATTAAGGCAATAACTGATATAAATAACTGTATATATTTCATTCAAATCCCCGCTTCAATAGAAAATTTAACATTTGGTGATGGTATTATATCATAAGATTCCTTTACTAAAGGAAACCCGAAATCCAATCTAAGTCTACCAAAAGGAGAAAGCATTGAAAAGCCAAAACCTGGTGACACTCTCACAAGCTTGCTATCATAGTATTTCCCTTCATACTTCTTATTTTTATCATCTAAGCCAAAAAGTGTCGCATAGTCAACAAATAGTGAGCCTTTGATACCAGCATAGTCATATAGTTTTGGTAGAGGAAAATCCACTTGCTGTGTTAGATTAAAATAAGTTTTGCCTCCTAATGAGCTTTTATTTTTGTCTTCTGCTCTTGGTCCAATACCGGAAAGGTCAAACCCTCTAATCTCATTACCCCCTTTAAAAAAGTGCTGGCCAATGTTTAGATTTTCATCAGTATAAGAAAAAATATGACCTGCCGCCATCTTAAAGCGTAGCGTTATATCATCGTCAATTTTGCTTAATATAGGGTGCGTATAAAAAGATAAGAATTCAGATTTTAGGAAATTCACGTTTCCTCCCAATCCTGAAATATCCTGACTTAAGCGCAGTAAATACCCTTCTTTTGGAGCATATAGATTATCCAGTTTATTATATGCCAACGTGTATCCCACTGATGAAATCTGATGTTTACCTTTTCGGTCCAGTATTATTTCAGAGATATCGGTGTCTTGTCCACCCTTATTATCCATGTGTATATGATTATACTTATAAGAATAGCGAAGGGAATTAGTTAAGTTCTCTGTGACTTTATATGATAACTTTGTAAAAAATCCCATATCGCAACTATCAAAAGTAGTGTTTGGTTTATCTTGTTTTTCATAAAATACACCCATGCCTAGTGACGTATCAGAATCGTTAAAATTATTTTCAACAAACTCTAAATCAGTAGAAAATACGTATTGACTTTTTTCAAGAGCAAAAGAGAGCTCTTTTCCAGTACCAAATAAATTACGGTCTTTGAGGTCAATTTTAATCAATGCTCCACCAGGAAGAGACACACCGCCTCCCAAATACAACGAAGTAGTGTTTTTTTCTTTAACATTTAAGTCAAGATTTACTGTATTGTCATTAACTGCGTAACTATTTACTTTCACTGTTTCAAAAAAATCACTACTCATTAGTTTTTTACGTGACTTTTGAATCTCAGATATATTGTATGCATCACCTTCTGCTACACTTAGCTTACTTCTGATCACTTTATCTAAAGTGCGATCGTTACCATCAATTGTAATTTGATTTATATAAATCTTTTTACCCGGCAGCACTCTGTAGGTTACATCTACAACGTTGTCACGTTGTGCATACTCTGGATTAACTTTTGCAAATATGTATCCTTTTTCATTTAAATATTTGTTTATTTTTTCTACTGTATTATTAATTTTAACTCTATTAAATATCTTATCGTTTTCCTCTGTTATAAAATCCAATATTTCTTCTTTTAGGCTCAAATCCTGAATTTCAGTTTCAATATTAACCTCATTATTTCCAAACAAATACTGCTGTCCTTCGTCAATCAAAAAAGTTAACTCTGTTTGATTGTTATTATCAACCTCAACAATTGGTTGAATATTATTTTGAATATATCCCTTAGACGAATAAAAACGATCGAGCAATTCTGTGTTAATCAATAGATATTGCGGTGAATAATGATTTTCGCCTTTAAAAATGGCTCTAAATAACTTACTAAATATGTCATTACTATGTCTTTTAATAACTTGCTCTAGCTCATTTTCAGAAAAGTTTTTATTGCCTATAAATCTTATATCCTTAATTTTAGAGGTTTTGCCTTCTTTTATTTTGAAAATTAGATTGACCCTATGACTATCGAGCTTCTCCAACTCATATTCAATTTTAACGCCAACCTTACCGTTATTTCTATAAGTAGTGATTAAATTCATTAAATCGTTTTGCAATTTTGTTTCAGTGAAAATAGTTAGCGATTTTGACTGAATCACATTATTTAGTAACTCTTTGCTATTAAATAACTTATTACCCTTTAATATTATCTTGTTAATTAGTGGATTTTCTTGAATTTTTATTACTAAATTTTTTTTATCATCTATGTAAGCATTAACACTAGCAAATAACTTTGTTTTATATAGATCTTTTATAATTGAGTCTATATCATCGTCGTTTATATAATCACCAGATTTTAGTTTTATATAGAACCCTATTGTCTGGTTGCTTACCCTCTCATTACCAATACATTTGACATCTTTCGCCTGCACTTTTTCCGCAGTTCCTAAAGCAACAAGCAGGGCAGGAAAAGAAATAAAAACCACTACCAGTATATAAAATAGCTTTTTCATATTTTATTTCAAAAAAGATCCCTAATATCATTTGACATTCCAGTTGCCATAAGCAAAAACAACACTAAAGCACCAAAAATAGCTGCATATTTTTGACATTTCAAGCTTAAATCCCTACGTATAACCGCTTCTATGATATAATGAAATAAATGCCCACCATCTAGCAGTGGTATTGGCAGCAAGTTAATTGCAGCTAAATTAGCTGAAATGATTGCCATAAAATATAGAACCATAATAAATCCCTTTTTAGCTGATTGTCCTGAATATTTTGCGATTTTTATTGGTCCACCTATTTCATTGATACTCCTTTTACCAACAATAATGTGAAAGAGAGCTTTGATCGTTAAGCACATAGTGTGGTAAGTTTCACTTACTGATAAGCTCACAGCCCCAAGAAAAGACGACTGCTTTAATGTATTGACTGAAATAATCCCTATAGTTTGTCTTTCTATTGTGTTGCCAAAAACGTCTTTGTCCTTGATTATTAATGGAGTTAAACTGGTCCTGTGCTTCTCATTATTTCTGCTATACTCAATCTCCATTCTTGTTTTAGGATTCGACATTATCACACGTGAAATATCTTCAAAGTATTTTATTTTATGCTCATTGATTTGTGTAATAGTGTCACCTGGCAACAAACCAGCTTGCTTAGCTGCACTACCTTCGATTACATTTTCAATCACCGGTGGAGTGCGATAATAACCTGCTATGCTAAAAAATATTGTAAAAGCTATAACAGCAAATACCATGTTTGCAAAAGGCCCTGCAAAAACTACTGCTGCTTTTTTATGACGCGGTTTTGTATGAAATGAATACAATTTTTCTTCTTCCGTTAATTCTTGTTGATCAGCTGGGACACTCGCTGCATTAGTATCTCCTAGCATTTTAACATAACCACCCAATGGAACAGCGCTTAATTTCCATCTAGTTCCAGACTTATCGTTAAAACCAAAAATTTCAGGACCAAAACCTATGGAAAAAGATTCAACTTTAACTTTGCATGCTTTGGCAACAACATAATGCCCATATTCATGCACGAATACTATGACAGAAATTATTAAAGAAAATGATAAAAAATAATATATTCCATCGCTAAATTGATGGATAAGATTAGAAATTAATTCCACCTGTATATTTAGATCTTAACAAAATGTTAAGTATATTAAAATGCGCCTCGCTTGACAAGTATTTAGTTTAACTTTTAAATTAAAAAAAGTTTAATTGTAATGACAGATACCTCACTACTCAGAAGAAAATTAATATATAGAAGCTGGCATAGGGGTTGCAAAGAAACCGATATACTTTTAGGGCATTTCGCATTGAAATATCTTGATAAATTTTCCTTAAGCGAACTAATCGAATACGAAAAAATAGTTGATCTTGATGATTACGAATTATATTGTTACATAACTCGTAAGACAAACCTCCCTCCTGGCTTGAATAGTCAGATAGTCAATTTAATTGCTTGCTTTATTGAAGCTAATCCTTTATGCACTCAAGATTAGTGATAATCTTATTTACCTTATCTAGTACCTCAGTATATTCTATTCTTTTCTCGTTTCTATACTTTTCGCGCTCTTGATTTACTTCATCTAATCGCTTTGTTAATTCTAAAATTTTATCCTCAAGAATTAGTGCTGCAAGTAAGAAATTTAATGCATCCGAACCCTTACCTCCAGTTTTTTGAGATACAGAACTAACTAACTTGTCAAAACTATTAGCAAGGCGTAATAAATGATTCCCCTTCCCACTTTCGCAAGATATTTTATATGTGTTATTACGTATAACTATTTCTACTACTTGCATATGGTGCTAAAAATTTCTATCGTACAGTATAAACTCAAACCCCTACTTTCATCTTATTTATGGTATAAATTTTTATTCATTTATCAAATCAGATAATTTTTTACTGCTACGAAAATATGTTTTAAAGTATTGATTCTTTGTAAACTTCTGTAACATTAAATGGCTTGTTTCTTTCAAGTTATAACTTCTAACTGAAAAAGAACCAAACCCCCTAATTTCAACTCTATTATGATGTTTCAATGTGCTTGAAAGTATCCCAAAAAATCTATCAACTATAGCTGCTATAACAATCTTATCTAAAAAAGGATGTCTTTTTGCTACCCTCGCTATTATATCAGACTTTGTTGCCATTTATATGAAGCCAAAATAAGTAAACCTTATCACTTAGCAGATAATGCTATGTTATATTCTTCAACACCCAATACTTCAACTTCTATTTTTTCTGATATAGAGAATTTTTTATTCTCTGGTAAATGCTCTTGATCTATTAGAAGGGTTACATCGTTCTCAACTTCAACGACTAGTCCATTATCTTCTCTCTTACCTACAATAACCTGTATTTTATCACCTACCTTAACTTTCTTTATCAGTTCTTCAAGAGGATCATACTCTATTTGTTTTATTCCAAGATAAATTCTTGCCCGATTCACGTTAGCCCTTATTACTTTTGCTTCTATTTTATCACCTACATTATACTTCTTTATCTCATCTGAACCATTTTTAGACCAACTAAAATCTTTCACATATATTGTCCCTTCTACGTTCTCATCTATTTCAGAATCACCGAAAGCAACAGATACATATGAGCCGGTATTATTCTTCACTTCACCAGAAACAATAGAACCAGGAGGATATTTATTGATAAATACTTGCCAAGGGTTGTCTACACACCTTTTCATGCTTAAACTCATCCTACTCTTAGCAATGTCAATACTGAGAATTTTTACATATACTTCTTGTCCCCTTGTTACGAGACTACTAACTGGTAAATTACTCTTAACCCAAGTTATTTCTGACGAGTGCACTAAACCTTCAATTCCAGGTCTAAGCTCAACAAATAATCCATAATCTTCTATGCTTGTTACATAACCCTTATGCACACTATCAACTGGATATTTTGACTCTGCATCTTGCCAAGGGCTATCTTCTAGCTGCTTCACACCCAAGGAAATTTTACCATTTTCCTTGTCTATTTTTATAATTTTAACTTTTATAGTCTGACCACAAGTAAAAACTGCAGACGGATGACTTACCCTACTCCAAGAGATATCTGTAATATGTAACAATCCATCTATAACTCCCACTACATCTGATTCATGAATACCGACAAATACACCGTAATGAGTGATACTTTTTATTTTCCCTTCTATTATATCACCTTCATTTAAAGATTCTAAAAATTTAATTTTTTCACCAGCGTGCAATTTTTCTAACACCAGCTTTCTTGATACTACAATATTGCCCTGCTTCTTATCCATTTTAAGCACGATGAACTTTTGTTCAGTTTCAATAAGGTGCTTCGCATCTTTTACTTGCTTCAAATCCACATGACTCAGCGGTAAAAAAGCGCTTATTCCGTCACCAAGATCAACAATAAAGCCACATTTAATTGAGCGTTTAATAACTCCGCTTACTTCAGCCCTTGTAACTGTATCTTCTTCCAACTTATTCCATTTTTCGTCCCTAATTGCTTTTTCACGACTAAGAACAACATTACCATGATAATCTTCAATTCTTTCCACATAAACTCTGATTTTCGAGCCAATAATGACCTCATCATTACAACCGAGTTCCTTGATCAGAATTCTCCCGTCAGATTTTAAACCAATATCAACCACAACGTCGTTAGGGTTTATTCTTGTAATTACACCTTCTACCACATCTCCTTCTTTAATTTTGTTAACAAAAGAATCTTCAAACAAGGTATTATCTTGATCCTCAAATTGGCCTTGACATATCTCTTCTATAAATTTGTTTGATGATAGCTTTCTGATAGTAACCGGTAGATTTACGACTGGATTATTATTATTCATACCTTTAACTTAAACTTTATTAGAACTCATATATTATATAATATTAACAATTATTGACAAGTAATTTTTCATTAACTCATTTCGAGAATTGTTTAAGCTATATAAAATATAGTGAGAAAATTATATATGTATCAAGAATATGCTATTTAAGAATAGCAAGTGGATTAGATCGTTCTCCAGAAGGTCCAGGCTAAAACCTGATGTTGATGAAATATTGGAAAAATATTCTATTCAAAACAGCAAGGAATCTATAGAGAAAATTGTAAATTCACAAAAAAGAATATGGGTAGAAATAGGCTTTGGCAACGGTGAAAATATGCTTTACCAGGTGCTCAATGAACCTGATCTATTATTTATAGGATGTGAGCCCTACTTAAAGGGGGTTTCTCGCTTGCTGACAAACATAGAAATACAGAACATAAAAAATATTTTAATGTGGACAGAAGATGCAAGAGAATTGATTGCAAATTTTCCTGATAACAGTGTTGAAAGATTCTTTATTCTCTTTCCAGATCCATGGCCAAAAAGAAGTCACAATAAAAGACGATTAATTAATACGGAATTTTTAAATTTATTAGCAAAAAAAATACTTATAACAGGGGAAATATTCATTGCAACCGATCATCAGGACTATGCAGAGTGGATAGCATCACATATAAAGCAGTGTAACTCTTTAATCTATAGGGAAGACGATTTCACAAGTTATACTCTTACAAAATACCACAGAAGAGCGCTCAAAGATCAGCGTAAAGTGAGGTTCTTTAAAGTAAGTGTTATTAATAATTTGCAGACTATGGATCAATAGAGTTTTTGCATATCTCTTTTACGTTAACTATAGATTAAAAATAATAAAAAAAGAGGGAGAAATAGAGTAAATTCCTTTAACTACTTCTCCTTATGAAGGAATAGACTTCTTGCATAACCCAAACTAAGTAGAAAAAAGGTATCATCCAAGTAGCCCCTTTCTCGTCATGCCGCTGCGAATCGTCATACCGCCGCGGCGCTAACACGTAGCGGGATGATGAGGCTTATCGTCATGCCACCGCGAACCGTCATACCGTCACGGTATCTCTTAGCCGCTAACAAGTAGCGGGATGACGGTTGTCAGGTTAGCTGTTATCCCAGTTTTTGACACTGGGATGACAACGAAGGGCTACTTGGATGACAGGGAAGGATGCTGGAATGAAGGTTTTTCAAATTGTCGATAAACCTAAATCTATAATAACTATTTGCCTTTTTTCTAGGTTATGCAAGAAGTCTACTGAATAACAGTAAGATTTTTCAATCCTGTTCCACAGCAAATTTTAGTGCCATGTGAGTAGTTATGGTGCTGTTAACAATCAAAATAACAAAAATTAAGATGGTGATTAGTAGTGTATAAATATTCAAGGACAAATTTTCAAATTGAGTTAGCATTTTAAAATACACAAAGGTTGGCATTATCATTGGCAAAACAAGAATTTGCGATACTCCTGATGCTAAGTTGTTTCGACCAATCATCAATGCATTTCCAGTAGCTGAAATATTAATGATTATCAGCGTATTAAATAATAAAGACACTCCAACTGCTATTGAGTGTTCAATACTATTGCATAGAACTGCAAAGCTGAATATGGAAGAAATCACTGAAATTGGTAATCCAAATAATAGCCAGTGAGCGAAAATTTTATAAGCAACTATAAGCCTAGAAGAGAGTGGCTGTACAAAGATTTGCTCTAATATTCCATCATGATAATCAGATGTAAACAAATTATTTGTAGAGATCTGCAAAACAAATGTAGCACATATCCATGTTAATGTTAACATAACTTCTTGTTTATTGTTGTTTTTAAGTGTAAATGAAGATAAACTTAACATTATGATAAAAATACATACTATATAGGTAAAGTTCTTATCATCTATTACTAATTTTTTTACTGAGTCGATCATACTAGGCTTTTAAATGTTTATTATAAATTATAGTGTTTACTTTGAGGTAGTATAATTTTTTGTTCATAAATTATATAGGTTTTATTATTTTTTTGATAATGCAATTATGGAAAAGTTACCAAAAATAAAGTCACCAGAAGATTACACTCCTTCAGAAGATGAAGAATATATGAGCGTAAAACAACTGGAATACTTCAGCTTAAAGTTACAGTCAATACTCGCTGAGCTGGAGAAACAAGAACTAGAAGAGAATAGTATTGATACATACTATTCTGATGGAGATAGTGGAAACGAGGAATTAATCAAGCGTCGAAAAGATAGAAAAGAAAAAATTAAGGAGGCGTTAGAAAAAATAAAATTAGGCACTTATGGTTACTGCGATGGAACAGGAGAAGAAATAGGAGTCGAAAGACTTAAAGCTAATCCGCTTGCTATATATTGTATTGAAGAGCAAGAGAGAGTAGAAAAAGAAAAGAACGTGTACAACATTAACGATTAATTTACACATAAGTGGTGAGCCCATTGGACTTCAAGAGGAGCAAGAGGCGCTGAAGTATGTTATGCTATAAAGAAAGTGGAAAATTGGACATTCTCAACTTGACTCCTGCAGATTAAAAATTAAGTTGTATCCGTTCAGGCAATGGCGTCAACTTAAGGAAAAATGTCAGAGATTGTGTATAAAATTTCTCTCCAAATTTTTTATCATTAAATTATCCAAAGAGTGCAAGGGACAGCACTTTTGTTTCTGTTTTATTTCAACAAAGAAGTCTAAAATGTGTCCTTTTTAGGTGAAATATGCAAAAAGGAAAAAACCTTATTCTACAAATTAAAAATATAATATACTCGAAAACTTTTCAGAAAATCCATTGTGTTGAGTTTTACACGAACAAGAAAACTTCCTTTTTCGACAGTATTTTCTATGATTTTAAAGTTAGATGTATGGTCCCAGAGAGTGATGGTATACTATCATCATCATTTAAGGAGTCATTATGGGACAGATATTACATGGGTGCGCCAAAACAACACAGACGATTCGTAGAGCAATACAAAATAGAAAAGAGAGCATAGCAAAACTCTCCAAGCATTATAACCTTAATCCAAAAACTATTATTAAGTGGAGAAAACGTTCATTTACGAAAGATGCTGATATGGGTCCAAAGCATCCAAGATCAACTGTTTTAACGCTAGAAGAGGAAGCTATAATAGTTACATTTCGCAAGTATACACTACTGCCACTAGATGATTGCCTTTACGCTCTGCAGTCTACAATTCCGCATTTGACTCGCTCTAGCTTGCATCGTTGTTTACAAAGACACAACATTAGCAGATTACCAACTGTTGATGGAGAAGTTAAGTCAAAAAAGAAATTCAAACAATATCCTATCGGTTACTTTCATATTGATATTGCTGAAGTTAGAACTGAGGAGGGCAAATTACATTTGTTTGTTGCTATTGATAGGACATCCAAATTTACCTATGTTGAGTTGTGTAACAGTGCTACAAAACCCATAGCTGCTGAGTTCTTACGTAATTTGATTAGAATTTTACCGTATAAAATCCATACTATTTTGACAGATAACGGTATACAATTTACAAACCAGAAGCGTCATAAGTATGCTTTCCAACATATATTTGATAGAGTTTGCGAAGAGAATGTTATTGAACATCGTTTGACAAAAGTTAGCCATCCTTGGACGAATGGGCAAGTCGAGCGTATGAATAAAACTTTAAAGGATGCTACAGTTAAGAAGTATTACTATCAATCGCACCAGCAACTTAAAGAACACCTTTATAACTTTGTTATGGCTTATAATTATGCAAAGAGACTCAAAACTCTTAAGGGTCTTACTCCTTATGAATTTATATGTTATCAGTGGACACAGTCTCCAGAATTATTTATACTAAATCCACACCATCACACTCTGGGACCATACATGATATTCTTCCTTTATGTGATTCTTTGAATTTCTTCCTTGGTATCCCATGTCAGCCCACATTTTTTTAACTTTAGTATATTTTGTTCTCATATTGTTTAATGCTATTTTAATACCATCTCTATCATTTTCGTTAGCAGCGCCTACGTAACAACCTAGTATAAAACCCTGAGTGTCTGTAATTATATGCCTTTTTCTACCCTTTACTTTTTTACTTCCATCATAGCCTTTGATCCCCCCTTTTCTGTAGTCTTTACAGATTGACTATCTACTATACAGGCACTCGGCTGCTCATTCCTTCCTATTTTTCTTCTACTATATTTTGTAATTTCATAATTCATTTTCTCAAAAATTCCCTGCTTCTTCCATTGCCTGAACTGCTCATACACAGTCTTCCATAGCGGAAAATCATTTGGTAAATACCGCCATTGACACCCTGTACGCAATACATAGAAAATTGCTTCTAATATTTCTCTTTTGCTATACTTTGGCGGCCTTCCTCCTTTCTTGTATGATACTCTGAAGTGTTTTTCTATTCTTGCCCATTCCCTTTCGCTTAGATCTGTTGGATACTTTTTTCTCATCTTTACCCCGTACTAAAATTTCAGATATTATAGCCTTTTACTTGTTTCCGGACAACCTCTGAGCTTCCATTTGCTACTAAACCAAAGCCTCATACCAATTCTCATTGTTGTCCAGTCAAATAGGAAACATTGCAGAGTTGTTTAATTGTGGAGCTGGCAAGAGAAGTAATAAATTTGCACAAAGCACCCTCAAGTAGAGCAATTGTATCGTATATTTTATTGCGCAAAATGTTCTGTTTTATACATAACCAAAGCCTCTCAACAGGATTTAGCTCAGGTGAGTATGGAGGTAGGTATATAATGTCGATATTTTTAGGTACCTTTAAATTTTTTGACCTATGCCAACTAGCACAGTCCATAACGAGAAAAGCCTCTCGTGTTTCTAGATATTGCGAAATTTGCTCAAGAAATATGTTCATGCAATCAGTGTTGACATTTGGTGCAAATAAGCTAGAACTCTCTCCATTTCTAGGATTAACTGCACTATAGAGATAGAAATTTTGCCTACCTAATTTTGTTTTAACCTGTGTTCTAATCCCCTTTTTAAACCACCCATGTCCAACTTTTGAATGTGTGCCAAACCGTGATTCATCAAAGAAAAATAGCTCTTTTTCTGGATACTTGCTAATAGCTCCATTGAGATTTTTTTTTGAATTCCTCTTGTTTGCTTTTATCTTGTCCATTATGAACTGGTCTTGGTGTAATATATGAGAATTTCATCTTTTGCATATGGCGGTGTACTGTAGATTTGCTGATATTTAATCCGAACTTTTCCTGGATTCTTATTCTCATTTCTTTAATGGTGATATTAGGATTTTCTTCTATCCACTCTTCAATTTGCTGTAGTTGAGCCTGATTTAATTTAGTTTTTCTACGACGTTGTGAAGGAGCAAACAGTTTTTCTTCTCTGCCAATTTTCAAGAGTTTTACCCACGAAGTTAGTGCGCTTCTTGAAATGCAATATATTTTTGCTACAGCCGTTATACTGTACTTTTTTGCTGCAATTACAGCATTTAGTTTTTTTGAAACATATGCATTATTCCTTACTTTCTTCAGCATTTCTTTTGCTGATTCTACTACTTTTTCATCCAATAATTTTGATCTTAATGCCATTTAAACCTCGCTATTTTACTTACTTCAGTATGGCTTTTCTTCCATCATTGTCCATCTGTTTGCCCTGTAATGGGAATTGGTATCAGTATTTTCCTCAAAGGAATCGAATTATATCTGGTCTATCGCTGGGTGTTGCAGTGATTGAAGCATCGAAACGTTCTGGCTCTCTAATAACAGCAGATTTTGCTTTAAATCAAGGGAGAGAGGTGTTTGCAGTTTCTGGTTTCCCTTTAGATTCACGCTGTAGTGGTAGTAATTATTTAATTAAAAACGGTGCTAAGCTTATCGAATCCGCTGATGACATAATAGAGAGTATTAGGTTTAGTTTACCTCCGCAGCAAAAAAACCTATTTGATGTTGAGCACCATTTTGTTAACCAAAAACAAGAAAAATTACAACAGGCAAAATCTGTTATAGTTGATCATATTAACTCTGTACCTGTTGATATAGATGAACTTATATTAGCAAGCGGACTTTCTACCAACATAGCTCTAATGGCTCTTTTGGAACTAGAGTTGGAAAACAAAATAGAGCGTTCACCGGGGAATAAAATATCGTTAATTTTCTAGATTACTTTAGCTATACTAGATGCTCGTACAGACATATGCTTGACACTGGAATGATGCCATTTGTTATAGGATTCTTAGTTGCTGATTTTAGAATTGATAAGAGAAAACTTTTTTTCAACTTGTTGTATAATTTTATAAAAGTGATCGAAATCTAAGCTTGCACTGCCAATTAAAACTCCTGATAAATTTGAAATATTTAACAAATTTTCTATATTTTCTGAACTGACTGAACCACCATATATAATGTGTTTTTTACTAGTACACAATTTTATTACCTCTATCACCTC
Organism: Wolbachia endosymbiont (group A) of Alloplasta piceator; assembly: GCF_964028505.1. Classification (NCBI taxonomy): domain Bacteria; kingdom Pseudomonadati; phylum Pseudomonadota; class Alphaproteobacteria; order Rickettsiales; family Anaplasmataceae; genus Wolbachia; species Wolbachia endosymbiont (group A) of Alloplasta piceator. Next base: position 158,558 of record NZ_OZ034793.1, read on the forward strand.
AGCAATTGCATCATTATTTGGCACATGACCTGTGCCTATTGCCCATATTGGCTCATATGCTACGGTATATTCACCGTGTATTGGCAAGCGGTTTTTGCATTGATATTCTATTACTTCTTTCTTATAATCTTCTGAATTTTCACCCACACAGATAATTGGGTGTAAGCCTGATTCTATTGCTATTTCCGACTTAAGTTTTATTTCACTATCTTTTTCATTAGCCCTTTCAGAATGCCCAAGTATTACGTAAGTACACCCTAGTTCTTTTAACATTTCTGCACTAATTTCACCTGTGTAAGAACCGAACTTTTTATGATGGCAATTCTGTGCTCCTATATTAATATTATTGTTCAACTCTATACTGCTTGGAAATGACGTAAAAGGAGGGCAAATCACTAGCTTAGAGGTAATTTCGTTGCTCTTGTTGTTAAGTTTGCCTATAAAGTCAACAAATGAAGAACGCATTCCATTCATTTTCCAATTTGCTACTATTAAAAAGGACATCAACTTTACTTATATGGGCGAGAGTGCCGGCTGTCGGACTTGAACTGACAACCTACTGATTACAAGTCAGTTGCTCTACCAATTGAGCTAAGCCGGCGTTAAACACATTAATAATATACAATTATCAATGAATTTTCGTCAACTAATTTTTATAAAATACTGTATAATGAAAATAATATGAGAAAATTTTTACTGAAGCCAAAAAAGAGTCTAGGACAAAATTTTATTTTATCGAGTGAGATAACAAAAAAAATAGTCGCTTTAGCTGGTAGTCTGGAAAATTTTAATGTCATTGAAATTGGTCCTGGATATGGTGCATTAACAAGAGAAATATTGGTGCATAATCCAAAGTCTCTACTTTCTATAGAAAAAGATAGAGATTTAGTAAAACACCATGATCAACTGCTAAATGAGCATCAAGGAAAGTATAAAATTATAGAAGCAGATGCACTGCACGTTATAGAAGAAGAGCTGATAGAACGTCCAGTTAAAGTTATTGCTAACTTGCCTTACAATATCTCGGTAGTGTTATTTTTAAAGTGGTTAAATAATATAAAATTTTTTACGAACTTGACATTAATGTTTCAAAAAGAGGTAGCAGATCGCATTACGGCAAGACCCAATTCTAAAGATTATGGTTCCTTATCAGTGCTAAGCCAGTTACTATGTGAGATAAAAAAGGAATTTGATATTGAACCTAAAGAGTTTTTTCCAAGACCAAAAATACATTCTTCAGTAATTACAGTAAATCCTTTGCCTATCCCAAAATTTGCAGTAAATTTGGAAACCTTAACAAGATTAACACGTGCTGTTTTTTCTCAAAGAAGAAAGATGCTGAGAAATAGCTTGCAAAATATAACGAACCACGCTGAAACTGTCCTTGAAAACGCTAAATTGAGTGGAAATGAACGTCCAGAAAACTTAACTATTGAGCAGTTCTGTTTGCTGGCAAATAATGTAGAATGCTTATTGTGCAATAAAATATATTAGCAGCTATATATTCTGGTATCTCTTCTATCCCCTAAAAACAGTGAGAGCTATACGACAGAGCCACACCGGCTTCTATAGCTCCGCTTCTGTCATCCTATGGCTTACTGTACGAACATTGCAATATGGCACATAGTAAACGATGTCATTCCAGTCTGGAATCCAGCTTTTTCATAATCATTAAAACGTTGTATTTTAACATAAAACGGCTACTTTTATACTTAATAAAATTCCTGGATCCCAGTGTCTGGGCACTGGGATGACATCATAGGGACACTGGAATGACATCATAGGAGGCTTGGATGACACCTTAACGATTTGAAGAACCGTCATCCCGCTGCTTGTTAGCGGGATCTAGAGATACCGCGAATGAATCGTGGTATGACGTAGGGAAACCTTTCTTGGGTTAGCTATAGAATGCTTATTCTGCAATAAAATGTATTAGCAACCATATAGCTTTTCTATCTCCTAAAAACAGTTAGAGCTATACAATTAAAGGCTCCTAGCTAATTTTGCCTATTGCAATTTAATTAATTGGCGTATAAGCTTTAAATAAAGCCTATGAAAAAAATGGAAGCTTGTTATTCGTTTGACGATATACTTCTTTTGCCAGCCTATTCTAATATATTGCCTTGCGATGCAGATACAAAAACTTATTTAACAAATAGTATAGAACTAAATATCCCTCTCATATCCTCTGCAATGGATACTGTTACTGAATCGGGCTTTGCAATAGCTATTGCCCAACATGGAGGGATAGGTTGCATACATAAGAATTTATCAATAGATGAACAAGTTTTAGAAGTAAGAAGGGTGAAAAAATATGAAAGTTGGATCGTGTATAACCCAATTACGATTTCACCGGATAAAACAGTTGCGGAAGCAATTTCATTAATGAGAGAGCACAATTATTCTGGCATTCCTGTAGTCGATCAACGCAAGTTAGTTGGAATTTTAACTAACCGAGATGTGAGATTTATTGAAGACCAGAACATGAATGTAAAAGTTTCCGAAGTGATGACAAAAGATAAGTTAGTGACAGTGCGGGAGCAGGGAGTGAATAGTGCCTCAGCAATGAAATTGTTGCATGAAAATAGAATAGAAAAGCTTTTGGTCGTAGATGAAAATTCTTGTTGTATAGGTTTAATTACGGTTAAAGACATTGAAAAATACAATAGATACCCAAATTCATGTAAAGACAGTAAAGGGCGTCTCAGAGTTGCCGCTGCAATTGGCACTGGTAAAAAAGATGGTATAGACAGATGTGAAGCTTTGATCGGAGAAGAAGTTGATGTAGTTGTTGTGGATACTGCTCACGGTCATTCCGAAAACGTTATCAATACCATTAGGGAAATAAAAAAGATGTATCCTAATACGCAATTAATTGGCGGAAACATTGCAACAAAGGAGGCTGCTGAAGCGTTGATTGATGCGGGTGTTGATGCAGTGAAGGTCGGAATAGGACCAGGATCAATCTGTACAACCAGAATAGTTACAGGTGTTGGTGTGCCACAATTCTCTGCAATCAAGAATGTTGCAGAGGCGTGTAGAGCAAGAAACGTCAGACTAATTGCTGATGGTGGGGTAAAATACTCAGGAGATGTTGCAAAAGCTATTGCAGCTGGTGCTGACTCTGTGATGATTGGTTCGATTTTTGCTGGCACTGACGAAAGCCCAGGTGAGATTATTATGTATAAGGGCAGAGCATATAAAGGCTATCGAGGAATGGGATCTATTAGTGCAATGAAACGAGGTTCAGCTAGCCGTTATTTTCAAGATAAAGATTCAAAACTCAAATTAGTTCCACAAGGAGTGGAAGGAAGAGTTCCATTCAAAGGTCCAGCTTCAGGAGTAATCCATCAATTGATTGGCGGATTGCAAGCTGCAATGGGGTATACTGGTAATAGGAATATAGAAGAGATGAAAAAAAATTGTAAATTTGTTACTATTACTGCATCAGGATTAAGAGAGAGTCACGCTCATGATATAGTCATTACACAAGAAGCTCCAAATTATGCTTATCAAGCGTCCAATTTGTCAACCGATTCGGAGTAGTCCAGAAAAAGTAGAGAGAAAGTTAAGACGTTTTTGGAGTAAAATAAAACGTTTTTTCAAAATATGACAAATAGAAGAGAATATACAGCAGAATTCAAATTAGAAGCTGTTAAGCTGGTTAAAGAAACAGGTCAAGCAAGTACAAAAATAGCAAAAGATCTAGGTATAGATGGCAGTATGTTAAGTAAGAAAATATGATGGAAAAATGTCTGGAGCATACGCATTTCCAGGCAAAGGCTCCTTATGACAAAGAAAGATTTGATCTAAAAAAAGAGCTAATAAGAGAAAGAGACATCTTAAAAAAAGCCCTGGGCAAAGAAAAAGAGTAAAGTATTCTTTTATATAGAAATTGCTATAAAACACAGGAACTATGTAGGGTTTTGTACTGGTGGTATGGGTTGCTAAGGAAAAAAGCAGTAAAGAATTAGCAAAAGAAGGGCTTCTAGCAGATATTCAAAAAATACATCAAGCATTCTAAATGCAGATATGGAGCCCCTAAAATTCACGCTGAATTAAAAGCTTCAGGCAAAAATTAAAACAGTACAAAGTGTTATGCAAGAAAATGGCATTAAAACCAAGCTTAGACGAAGGTTCAAAAATAAAAAACAGCAAATAAGCAACCGAGTTGTGGCTCCTAACACATTGGATCAAAATTTTACTACTGATCAGCCAAATAAAGTTTGGGATTACCTACATAAAAACTAAAGAAGGTTGTTGGCGGCAATAATTGACCTATATTCACGCATGGTGGTTAATGAGTAACATGATAATTAGTTATAGATTCTTTATTGATGGCCGTTGATAAACGCAAACCCGATAAAAATCTGCTGTTACATAGCGATCAAGGGTCACAGTATACCTCTCAAAATTACCAATTTCTATTGAATACAAAAAACATCATTTCCAGCATGAGCCATAAGGGCTGTTGTTACGATAACTCTGTTGCAGAAAAGTTCACTTAAAAGGGAGCTGCTTATTGATACTTCTCGCTCAACAAACCAGAACTGCCATATTTGAATACATAGAAATCTTTTATAACAAATAACGTAGACATTCTACTATTAACTATTGCATTCCTGCACAATTTATTCTCATGATAAAAACGTCTTAACTTTCTCTCTACTTTTTCTGGGTAAGGTCAAATAGAGAATTTTACAAAAATCTATTTTTAACTTACAATCAATTATTACAATTTTAAACCTACAACTTATGTACAACAGACTTATAGTCAAATCTTTTTCAGTATTATGCATCTGTTTATTTGCTTTATACATAACACTGCCAAATTTCTTTGATAATAAGCTTTTTATTTCGAAAAAAAGAATAAACTTAGGCCTTGACCTGAAAGGAGGGGCATCTTTGCTTTTAAACATAGACTTAGACTTCTATTTTAAGGAAAAGCTAAGCATGCTAGCTAACGAAATAAAAGAGACATTGCTAACAAAAGATATTGAATCTAACGTACAAAATAGCGTTATAACTTTAAATAATATTGATGATTATAAAAAAGCATCTGTGTTGATTAATGCGATAAATCCAAATTTAGAGCTAAATAGAAAAGATTCTTCAATTCTCATTTCGTATAAACCCCATTATAAAAATTCTTTGATCAGTGAAGTAGCTGCAGAATCAATAAACAATGTCCAGCGCCGTTTGGACAAACTTGGCACAAAGGAAGTCAGCGTTCAAAAACAAGGGCAGAATAAAATATTAGTGCAGGTGCCTGGAGTAGAAGATACCAAGCAGATAAAATCTCTGCTTGGCAAAACTGCTAAGCTAGCTTTTCATTTGGCAAACACTAACATAGCCAAGGTGCAGGATATAGACCATGAAACCACTGTCATGCTCAAGGATTCTTTAGGTAATTCTTATCCAATATTCCGCAAAACTGAAATAGGTGGTGATTCGCTGGTTAACGCATCAGTTAGATTTGGTCACTTAGGTAAACCAACAGTGCATTTTAAATTTGACAGCATAGCGAGTAAAAGATTCGCAAAAATCACTAAAGAAAATGTGGGAAAACCTTTTGCAATTGTTCTGGATAACACAGTCTTAACAGTACCTACAATACGTGAGCCAATTTTAAATGGAGAGGGAGAAATTAGCGGTAATTTCACTGAAAAACAAGCAAGCGAACTTGCAATACTTTTAAAATCTGGAGCACTGCCAGCACCACTTAAAATAATTGAAGAAAAAAACATTGGCCCAAGTCTTGGAGAAGAGTCAATAAAGGCAGGGGAAATGGCAGCAACAATCTCTATTATAGCCGTGGCTTTATTTATAATCATCACTTACGGCAAATTAGGTGTATTGGCCTCTGTTGCACTTTTTTCTAATGTAGTTCTTATATTATCAATTCTCACTCTGCTTGAAGCAACTCTAACTTTACCTGGAATTGCCGGTATTGCACTCACTGTCGGTATGGCGGTGGATGCAAATGTTTTAATATTTGAGCGAATTCGTGAGGAAATCAAATCTGGCAAGAGAGTGGAACGTGCTATTGAAGAAGGGTTTAAAAACGCTATAAAGACAATACTGGATTCAAATATCACTACATTAATTGCTGCAGGAATAATGTTCATTATTGGCAGTGGAGCAATAAGAGGCTTTTCTGTCACTCTATCAATAGGAATTTTATGTTCGATGTTTTCTGCAATCACAGTCACAAAACTCCTGATAGAGTTGTGTATGAACCCGAAGGAACTAGCGCTTTGAATTAAGGATTTAGATCTCAGTCAACCACCTTCATTCCCACAACGTTATATCCTGAATCAACGTGCAAAATTTCTCCAGTAGTGCCACTACTTAAGTCGCTTAATAAGTATAACGCTGCCTTGCCAACATCCTCTATTGTAACATTGCGTCTGAGCGGAGAGTTATTTCTATTCCATTCTGATATGGAGTGAAAATCGCTTATTCCAGAAGATGCTAAAGTTCTGATTGGACCAGCGGAAATTGCATTTACTCTGATATTTTGTGGCCCGAGATCACATGCTATATATTTTACACTTGCTTCAAGTGCCGCTTTACATAAACCCATAACGTTATAATTTGGCATAACTTTTTCAGCGCCATAATAAGATAAAGTAAGTAAACTACCACCATTTGACATCATTTTTTCAGCCCTTTGCGCTAAAGCAGTAAAAGAATAGCACGATATATGCATTGCATTGAGGAAGTTATCCAGTGAAGTATTGACATATTTACCATCTAACTCATTTTTATCGGAGAATGCTATTGCATGCACCAAAAAGTCAAGAGTACCCCATTTTTTCTCTATTATTTCGAAAGCGTTATCTATGATTTTTTCATTTGAAACGTCGCAGTGTAATATTAGCTCCACATTTAGTTCATCTGCTATTGGTGATAGTTTTTCTTTTATTATTTCATTCTGGTAGGTGATTGCAAGTTCTGCTCCGTGCTCTGAGAGAGTTTTTGCTATACCGTATGCTATTGATCTCTTATTTATTATTCCGGTTATTAATCCCTTTTTGCCTTGTAATAGACTTGTCGTCATAGAACTATCTGTTTTTTTATAATTTGGAATATTAACTAGGTAAAGTCAAGATATCACTATGTTTTAAAATATTTTTTGCAGTAACTTGAAGTCTATAAACAGTAATCTTGATTCTTCTACAACAAAGCCATCCCGTATGACATTTTGTCTATACCTAATTAAGCATATCAATAAGTAAGTAAATCTTAATATAATCTTATTATACTTATAAATACGCTGTATAGAATGAAAGTATGGATGATTTCATAACTGCAAGAAGAAAAGATGATGCTGTGGTATCTGTTTGTCAGGATAATAAGAAAAAAAACGTGTTAATTTTAGGGCTCAATCAAGTTGCAAGGGATTTGTTAAAATATGAAGAGGAGAATTTGCTTAATAAGCCATTAATTAATATCTTAAGCACAAGAGCAGCTGACAACGTGAAGAATTATTTAGAGTATACCGAAAATGGGCACGATTTACTTGATATATTACCTAAAGTGATAGATTTTTCCTTAACTGATGCTAAAGGAGAAGATATCAGGACAAAAGTAAAAGTTTTCCGCACTGCACAATTTGCCAGTAATAAAATAAATTATGAGCTGTTAATACGTGATATCAGTTTGTCCCATAAATTAGGAATCTTTAGAGATGAATATCTAATGGGTAAAAAATATAAAAACCATGACTTATTCGATATACCGGGCAATGAGTCCACTATTCTAGAGTTATACGTTATATTGAATTTCGCCTTTCAACATCAAATTAATGCAGCTATAGGAATAATTGGCTTAAATAGTAGCTGTAGCGAGACAAATGATGCACTGAAAGTTGTCATAGAACATTTTTATAAAAATTGCCGTAGTGATGATTTTCTAGGGTATATTGATGAGAATAAAGTGCTTTTTGTTTTGATTAACTGCGATGTAAAAAGTACATCTAAAATAATTAATCGTATACATTCTGCCATTAATAAGCAGTTATTAATGCAAAAATTACCAAGTGTATCAATAATTTATGGGAATATAGCTCAAAAACAGGCAGCAAAATCTACCAGCGGTGCCTTCTGAAAAGTTGTTTTTTATTTATATTGAGTTTAAACTTAAATTTTTATAAAGATTTAAGTTTATTTATGAAGTTAAAATACTACCTGGTAGCACTGCTTTCATCATTGTTTTTGCAGAATAGTGCTAGCTCTAAAACAATTTTGGATAAGGAAATATTTTATGCAGAACTAGACGGAAAAATAGATTTGAGATTCGGCTACGCCTTCAACAGAGATTCTTTCAATGCTAAGCCTAAGGATAAAACTTCAAGTTATTCATACTTGCGCTTTCTTTATTTACAGCAAGTTTATCCAAATACTCAAATGGGGGTTAATGTTAAGGCAGGGGTTTCTGGTATTGCAAACCTAAAAGCGTTAGACATAGAAAAGTTAGACATGGAGGAATGGTATTTTATCATAAAAAACCAGGAACTTGGATCAATTGAATATGGTAAAAGAAGTTTAGTTGGTCAGAGCATGTTAATTAACACTTCAAAAATTTATGCAGCTGCTGGAGGAGTAAATGGTCATTGGACAAACTATGCAAATTTGCGCGGTGATCATAAAAAAGATGGTGACCCTGGATATGATCGAGACAAGGTGTTCTGGGTCAAGCCCAATATTTATAGCGATTATAATGAACTCGAACTAGGGTTAAAACAATCATCAATTAACTACATCTCCCCTGAAATCTATAACTTTCAACTCGGATTCAGTTATGTTCCAGGAAAAAATAACTTACAGTACAGCAATTTAATTGCTGCTGGCCTTTCCTATAAAAACAGCTTGTCAGATGATATAGGTTTTACTACTGCCTTAACTGGTGAATTTGCAAGAGAAAATTTAACTGATTGCTCAGATGGGACTTCTAAAAATTATGAATGCCGCAATCAATTACTACACTGGAATTTTGGTTTGAAGCTAAAATTGTTCGATCTTGATTACATTTTTTCGTATGGTAATGGTGGTAAATCTGGTGAGAAGCGTAATCCTGAAACAAATAATACGTATTATATGAATGCAGGTATCGCTTACCGTTCTGATTCTTACAAATCGAGCTTAACATATTTTAGTAGTGGTAGGGATATTGCAGGCGAAGGTACAAACGAGTTAACATCATATGCTTTAAGTCTTGAAAATTCTCTTTTTTTAGGTACTTCATACTATTTCGATATTGTAAAGTTTAGTACAAAAGAGCCTAAAATAGAAAATAACAACTCTGGTTATGTGTTCTTGGCTGGACTGAAATTAAGTTTTTAATATTGCCTCCTTCCAACACTCTTTTCTGTCATCCAAGGTAACCGTTCACAGATTTCCACTTAATTTTTCAATCTCACTCATGGAGAGGCCAGTAAACTGACCTTACCCAGAAAAAGTGGAGAGAAAGAAAAGAGTTTTTTTGGGTAAAATAGAATTTTGGAGGATTAGAAATGGTAAGAGAATATACGGCAGAATTCAAATTGGAAGCTGTTAAGAGGTTGTCCGGAAACAAGTAAAAGGCTATAATATCTGAAATTTTAGTACGGGGTAAAGATGAGAAAAAAGTATCCAACAGATCTAAGCGAAAGGGAATGGGCAAGAATAGAAAAACACTTCAGAGTATCATACAAGAAAGGAGGAAGGCCGCCAAAGTATAGCAAAAGAGAAATATTAGAAGCAATTTTCTATGTATTGCGTACAGGGTGTCAATGGCGGTATTTACCAAATGATTTTCCGCTATGGAAGACTGTGTATGAGCAGTTCAGGCAATGGAAGAAGCAGGGAATTTTTGAGAAAATGAATTATGAAATTACAAAATATAGTAGAAGAAAAATAGGAAGGAATGAGCAGCCGAGTGCCTGTATAGTAGATAGTCAATCTGTAAAGACTACAGAAAAGGGGGGATCAAAGGCTATGATGGAAGTAAAAAAGTAAAGGGTAGAAAAAGGCATATAATTACAGACACTCAGGGTTTTATACTAGGTTGTTACGTAGGCGCTGCTAACGAAAATGATAGAGATGGTATTAAAATAGCATTAAACAATATGAGAACAAAATATACTAAAGTTAAAAAAATGTGGGCTGACATGGGATACCAAGGAAGAAATTCAAAGAATCACATAAAGGAAGAATATGACATAGATATTGAAATTGTTACAAGGCCTCCATGTAGATTTTGGGTGCACAAAGATACGCCACCTGAGCTACTACCAACAAGAGAACAAGGGTTTAAAGTACAGCCAAGAAGATGGGTTGTAGAAAGGACTTTTGCTTGGGTTAATAGGAATAGAAGGCTATCGAAGGAGTATGATTTACTCACAACATCCACTGAGAATTTCATATACCTAGCTATGAGTAGGGTTATGTTAAAGAGGGAATATGCTTGAATTTACTAGTTTCCGGACAACCTCTTACTATAATTTCTTTTTTGCAAGCGAAAAATAAAATCTACTTCCAAATCATAATGCTGCTGAATGAATTTTACTGAAGACGATCATAGATAAATAATAATTTCTCTTGATTTAATAAACGCATTTGAGTGATAACTTCGGGTAATTGCTCTGCCGCCAACGTTTGTTCACCTATATTCCAAGCTGCAAGACGAGCACTACAAATCAGCGAAGTACACAAATCAACAAACAAATTGCCAATGGTGCCTGTTGTTCCATTTGGTTCAAACTCGGATACAATTTCCCCAGAGCTGGGTAATCTCATACCAGAACCATCTGCTGCAATAAGTCTATAGCCTCTCCAACTCAGGTTCATCCTGATAGGCTGTTTGGATGCTTAAATTCTTGAAAGCCTGTATGGCAAATCTTATACCTTGCTTTAGAAAAAGCTTGCTTTGAGGGTACATGTCAATGGCTCCATAAGTTCACATTCTATTCCCAAACTTTTTTTAACTAACTTTAAAATCATAGAAAATACTGTCGAAAAAGGAAGTTTTCTTGTTCGTGTAAAACTCAACACAATGGATTTTCTGAAAAGTTTTCGAGTATATTGCATTTTTAATTTGTAAGATAAGATCTTTTCCTTTTTGCATGCCTCACCTAAAAAAGACACATTTTAAACTTTTTTGTTGCAATAAAATAGAAACAAAAGTGCTGTCCCTTGCACTCTTTGGATAATTTAATGATAAAAAATTTAGAGAGAAATTTTATACACAATCTCTGACATTTTTCCTTAAGTTGACGCCATTGTGTGAACGGTTACGGTTTCCCGTCTTCACCATGCTATATAGAAAAAAGTCTGGATTCCAATTTGCATGACAATATGGAGTATCTGCTTCTTTCATCCCAGTGGGATCTTTTATTCCATTTTATCAACAGTTTGTTTTGCAGTATCAAACAATTTTAATCCTATAATCCCGAATGTAACTAAAATAAAGCATATTACTTCGAATAAATTAACTGGTTCATCAAATAGGTAAACTCCAAGTATCGAAGCTCCTATAGCGCCCACTCCAGTCCAAATTGCATAGCATACTCCGATAGGTATAGAACGTGTAGCGAGCGAAAGTAAATATGTACTAAGAGCCATGGAGAGTATGCTAATTATTGATGGTACGAGATGAGTAAATCCATAACTATGCTTAAGTGTTATGACCCAGAACACTTCAATTAGTGACGATAAGAGTAAATATATCCAATTCATGCATAAATTTTTAGGTTTAAATAGAGAGCTTTAGCCCTATGGTTCCTATTACAATTAAAACGATACATAAAACTTGATATAAATTAATATTCTCTGTGAAAGTGGTTGCACCAATTATAGTTATTCCAATTGTGCATATTCCAGAGGAAACTGCATAGCATACTCTAATAGGTAGAAAGCATGCTGCAAGAGATAAAAAATAAATGCTAATGATCATAATTACCAATGTTGCAATCGAAGGCACAACTTTAGTAAAACTGTTACTAAACTTTAGTGTTACAGCCCACAGTATCTCTAGGATACTAGACAGCAACAAATATAACCAGCACATTTTCGTAACACTTCAATCTTGTATTGTAACAGAAATTGTTAGTTAAAACTACACTAAAGTGCAATAGATCTCTCTTTCGAAATTGCTTTAATATCAAACTTAAAACAACATCCTAAAAAACTTTTCTACGAAATTCAATTCCTGCACGTCATTTGCTGCATAAAGTGGTGTAGTTTGTTGCTCAATACCTGGTATTTCTACAAAAACTTCGCCCACTTCTTGACCTTTTTTAATGGGTGCAGGTATCATATCTTTATATTCAATACGCACCTTAATTTGGTCATGCAATTTGCGGTTGTAAGTTATGGTAACATCGTTTGCAACTGTAATAGGCACTTTTTTATCTTTTCCATAGAGAACATTTACTTCCTCAACTACGCTATCCTTAGCGAATATTTTCTTGGTGTTAAAATGATTTAAGGAGTATTGTATCAGTCTTTTTGCTTCTTCTATTCGCTCTTTCTCAGTGTTTAAGCCATTTACGACAGCAAAAATTCTCCTATCATTTCGTTTTGCAGATGCTACAATGCCGTAACCACCAGCATTTGTATAACCGGTTTTTAAACCGTCAACCCCAATGTCGTGAAAAAGTAGAAGATTTTTATTCTTTTGTACAATTTCATTATATGTCAAATATTGTTCAGAAAATAAATCATAATATTCAGGAAAATCGGTGAAAATCCTTTTTGCCAGCATTACCAAGTCTTTTGCGTTCATAAAATGATCTTCATCTGGCCACCCGCTTGAGTTGACAAAATGACTGTCATTCAGATTCAAATTTTGTGCAACTTCATTCATTTCAGCCACAAAATTCTCTTCTGATCCTGCAATGCCCTCGGCTAGTGTTATGCAGGCATCATTGCCTGAGACTATTGTAATTCCTTCAAGTAATTCCCTCACCGTAACGGATTGACCTTCTTTCAAAAACATAGAAGAGCCTCTCCTTTCCCACGCTTTTCTACTTACTCGAAATTTATCCTCCATGTGTATTATTCCAGCTTTTAGATAATCGAAGGCTATATATAAAGTCATTAGCTTGCTCATTGAAGATGGGGCCATTTTTTCATCAGAATTATGGTCAAAAATGAATGAGTCTGAAGCTAAATCTAAGACTACTGCTTGCTTTGCTTTGGTTCTAAACTGGTATGAGTATGAAGAAAAAGGAAGTATAAAAACTAATAGCAAAATTACCAATCTGCTTAACATATCTATAATTTTAAATTTACAGTGCACTAATTAATAGTATAATTTTACAGGGGCATTTCAATAGATCTCTTGCATAAAAATTCCTTGACAAACCTCGCCAGCCCCCTTATCATGAAACTGAAGCTATTTATTTATCTTCTCTGTACAGATTAAATGACAAAAAAACTCACGTGTCTGGCGTCCCATGTTTAATTTTTTGCACTATGTGCACCTTATGTCTTTATAAAACTTCTAGGTTTTTACCTAATATAAGCTAAAATGCGCTTATAAAGCATTTAAAACATAAAAAAACGCCAACTTAAAAAATGGATAGTGAATAACTAGCTACCCTAGGGTTTCTTTTGCCTTTTTTTCTGTTTAGTAAATTTCTTAAACATTTATGACTAAAGGTTAGTTGCATTAAAAAGCAGCTAAATCGCGGTTATTAAGCGTTTAGAATAAAAAAACGCCATACTTGAAAGTATAATGTAAGTAATTAGCCAACCACGGGGCTTCTTTTGCCTTTTTTTCGTTTGGTAAATTTCTTAAATATTTATAGCTAAACGACAACCGTCATCCCGCTACGTGTTAGCGGGATCTATGCCAAGAGATACCGTGAATGAATCGCGGTATGACGTAGGATTGCTGTCATTCCGCTGCTTGTTAACGGCTCAATACCGCGAATGAATCGCGGTATGACGGTTAAGTATCCCGCTGCTTGGATGACAGCAGATCACCTCTTCACAAAGATTTTATCAGTAATACGCATATCAATAATACTCCAATCGCTGAAAGTAAAATCAGTTGTATTTTGCAAGTGGTTTAAATATTCCCATGCACTATAAGGGTTATCTTCAGGCAGTTTTACTGTGGAATCGTTATCAAGTATGATATTCCATCTTCTATTCCCTATATAAGCAAAAGAAGAAATGTGGTCACTTAATTGAGTTTTACTCTCTAACACATCTCTAACAAATTCTAGGTTTGATAACGAGTTTTGTCCTGTAATTACAACAAGATCATCTACTGGATAGTTATCTACGATCACTTTGCCTTCGAAATCAATTACCGAGGTTTTGTTATTATCTTTCCAGAGAGCAAACGGTTTATGCTCATCTATATTAATGCGTAGAGTATTGGGCAAAATTCTGTGAACTCTTACGTGTTTTATCCACCTGCTTACGGATTGTATGTTACCGGCAAGTTTTGAAAGTGATATATACAGGATAGGTTGCGTTCTATCTGTCAAACTTAGAATATCCTTTTTGTTTGTAAATTTATTGCCGCTCACGACTACTTCGTCGATTGAAAATCCACTACTGAGTAATAAACTAGATAGGCAGTCATTATACCAAGTAAAGTAGTAATTAAATCGATTTATTATTTTATCAAGTGAGCTGTAAAGTATTAGCGTAAGAAAAAGTGCTGTGATAATAACCAAGGCACACTTACGCAAAAAACTCCTTTGGCTTCTAGTAATACTGCTCAACATGACTTAAATCCCTAATATTTTTGTGCTGCAAACTATCTTCAATAATAATTTTAACTAATTCATTAAAATTGATTCCTTTTGCCAATTTTGCAATTTCTGGCACTAACGATAACTCAGTAAAGCCAGGATGTGTATTAATCTCAAGCATTTTTAAAGTGTTATTCTTGGGATTATAACGAAAGTCTGAGCGGGAAATAGTTTTGCATCCTAAAAATTGATGAACTTTCAGTGCGTGTTCCAAGGTCATTTTATATATATTGTCAGGAATTTCAGCAGGAAATATATGTTCTGCAAATCCATCTGTATACTTTGCTTCATAATCATAGAATTTATTTTTTGGTCGTATTTCCATAGTGCCAATTGCTTCATCCAGCAATACAGCAGTATGTAACTCTATGCCCGGTATGTATTCTTCTACGATCATCAAATCTTTTGTCATAGAAGTAGCTCCTTCCTTGTCATCCAAGTAGCCAGATACTGTTTTTTTTTCCTGGTCACGCGCTGGAATGACATCAAATTTCAGTTTTAAATAATCCTCATGTGAGGAAACAATATGTACTCCGATGCTAGAGCCTTCATTAATTGGTTTTAAGACGTACGGATAATCAATTTTAATATTATTTTTTAGTAGATCTTCTCGGCTAATTACATAACCTTTTGGAGTATCAATACTAAGGGACCAAAATATATGCTTTGACATTGCCTTGTTCATAGCAACAGCAGAAGCCATAACTCCTGAGTGTGTATATTTTATACCTAAGATTTCCAATAAACCTTGAATGCAGCCATCTTCACCATAAGGTCCATGCAGAGCGATAAAAGCAAGGCCCGGATTAATTTTTTTAAGCTTTTCAGCAATGTTGCTGTCAACATCTATTTCTATTGCATTATATGAAAGGCTATCAAGTGCCTTCTTTACTGCTCTTCCACTCATAAGTGATATTTCTCTCTCACAAGAAAATCCACCACTTAAAATTGCTATAGTTGGAACCATGGGCACTCTTAGAAGAACCTTATTAATTATAACTACATATATGAACCTTGTAAACAGAAGGGAAAGTTAGCTTGGAGGTTTATAATCTACTGCCACTGTCTTTGCAATTTTATCATGAAGAAACTGCTTGCGTTGGTCAAATATTGCACATATGAAAATTAGTATTGTGGTCATAAAGATTAAGCCTAATAAAGGATCAAACCACCATTCAGAGGTATACTTATCAAAAAATTTCCTTCTCGTGATGAATATGGGGAAGCAAATAACTTCAAATGAAATATGCCTAACTATTGCTTGCACTAGAGTAACATTTTCAAGTGTATTTGCATCTTTGATATTAATACCGCATAACAATTGTCCTGGAGTACCACCAAATCTTCTTATCATGAATACTCCGAATACTATCGATAGCAAAAAAGATAAGCAAATACGTATAATTAATAATTTAGGTCTAGCAATGTGAAAAACCACTCTTACAAGAATCAAACAGAATAAAGGAATTCCCTTAATAATAAGACTGTCAATAATATGCGCTAACACACGCCTAGTTATTCCCACATATACATAGTTTAATTTTGGGTAGCATGCTTCAGACCTATAATCCATTACTACTGTTTTTGTAATTTTGTCGTAGAAAAGCTGCTTGCGCTTATCAAATATTGCAAACATTAGAACCAATATTGGTAAAATAAAAAACCACTCAGAAATGTAGGTGGGTACCCACAAAAGTGCCTTGAGAGTGCTTCTCATCACTACTTGCATTAAAGCAGCGTTTTTAAGTGTGTTTGCATCTTTTATGTATATACCAAGTAGCAACTTTCCTGGAGTCCAACCAAGTCTTGTTATCATTAATACTTCCAATGCTATATATACTAAATCTTTCAATAATATATCTAAGTCTTCTAATATTTCATATCGCTCTGATATAAGGTCACTATTAGTGTCAATATCAGGAAAGACATAATTAAAAACATCGGCAAGGGGCTCTCCTGATAATATGAATAAAATTAATAAATAAAATAATGAATAACAGACTAGGAATATAATTTGGTCAACTATATAAGCTGCAGCACGCTTAGTTATTCCCGCATATTTTACTTTAATATCCATTTTATACCCCATATGATCCGTCTAATGTACCTATTAACAGTTAAATAGCAGTAAAATTGCTGTATTACTATTTGTATTCTCAAGTAAACTAGTTATGCTATCAAGGACATAAACAATACAGCCACTTTCAGCAATGCAAAACAATAATTGTGAGATACAAGAGAAATTTTCTTTTTCCTTCAGTAGCATTATTCTAAATTTTCGTCAAAATAAGCTGTTTTATCCTTTTTTTCCTTATACTCTTCTGCAGTATAGAGAGGTTGCTTCTTAGCTGTGATATTTGGCCATTTTTGTGAGTATTCTACGTTTATGTTGTAAAATGATTTGAAGATTTTTTGTTCACTGTTCAGTAACTCTTCATCTAGTTCTAAAATATCTTTTATGGAATCATCAGTTACAATTGCATCTACTGGACACTCAGGTATGCACACTCCGCAATCAATACATTCATCTGGGTTAATCACGAGCATGTTTTTACCTTCATAGAAGCAGTCAACGGGACATACTTCCACACAGTCCGTATATTTACATTTTATGCATTTATCTGTAACAAAATGCGTCATAAAACACTGTATATTTGCATTATCTTGGGTACACTAAATTGATAAGAAATTCAAGCCTTTTATGAAGATAAATAAATTGAACAACAAAGAATTAGAAGTATGGTTAAGCTTGGCTAGAACTATAGGACCAACAAAGTTTTTTAGTATACTAAGAACACATGGATCGCTAGATGAGGTGCTAAAATATCTCAATAGGGTGGCTAATAATAAGGTGTATGGCATTCAAGATGCACGAGAAGAAATCAATAATGCAGAAAGAATTGGAGCTAAAATTATACCCGCATGTGACCCAGATTACCCTGATCTTTTAAGAAATATCTCTAGTTGTCCTCCTGTAATAACTGCGCTTGGTGATATATCATTATTAAGCCGTGAGATAATTGCAATAATCGGTGGGCGTAACTCTTCAATGAATGGAAGAAATTTTGCCAATAAGTTGGCACTTGATTTAAGCGAAGCTGGTTTTGTTATCGTTTCTGGACTTGCAAAAGGAATCGATACTGCAGCAAACAGTGTAATATACAAAAATCATCCCACTATTGCTGTTACAGCAAGCGGAATTGATGTGGTGTACCCAAAAGAAAATTTTGATCTATACAAAAAAATCACCGAGAATGGTGGATTAGTAGTTACTGATACCAACTCTCATTGTTGTCCAGTCAAATAGGAAACATTGCAGAGTTGTTTAATTGTGGAGCTGGCAAGAGAAGTAATAAATTTGCACAAAGCACCCTCAAGTAGAGCAATTGTATCGTATATTTTATTGCGCAAAATGTTCTGTTTTATATATAACCAAAGCCTCTCAACAGGATTTAGCTCAGGTGAGTATGGAGGTAGGTATATAATGTCGATATTTTTAGGTACCTTTAAATTTTTTGACCTATGCCAACTAGCACAGTCCATAACGAGAAAAGCCTCTCGTGTTTCTAGATATTGCGAAATTTGCTCAAGAAATATGTTCATGCAATCAGTGTTGACATTTGGTGCAAATAAGCTAGAACTCTCTCCATTTCTAGGATTAACTGCACTATAGAGATAGAAATTTTGCCTACCTAATTTTGTTTTAACCTGTGTTCTAATCCCCTTTTTAAACCACCCATGTCCAACTTTTGAATGTGTGCCAAACCGTGATTCATCAAAGAAAAATAGCTCTTTTTCTGGATACTTGCTAATAGCTCCATTGAGATTTTTTTTTGAATTCCTCTTGTTTGCTTTTATCTTTTCCATTATGAACTGGTCTTGGTGTAATATATGAGAATTTCATCTTTTGCATATGGCGGTGTACTGTAGATTTGCTGATATTTAATCCGAACTTTTCCTGGATTCTTATTCTCATTTCTTTAATGGTGATATTAGGATTTTCTTCTATCCACTCTTCAATTTGCTGTAGTTGAGCCTGATTTAATTTAGTTTTTCTACGACGTTGTGAAGGAGCAAACAGTTTTTCTTCTCTGCCAATTTTCAAGAGTTTTACCCACGAAGTTAGTGCGCTTCTTGAAATGCAATATATTTTTGCTACAGCCGTTATACTGTACTTTTTTGCTGCAATTACAGCATTTAGTTTTTTTGAAACATATGCATTATTCATTACTTTCTTCAGCATTTCTTTTGCTGATTCTACTACTTTTTCATCCAATAATTTTGATCTTAATGCCATTTAAACCTCGCTATTTTACTTACTTCAGTATGGCTTTTCTTCCATCATTGTCCATCTGTTTGCCCTGTAATGGGAATTGGTATGAGAAACAGAGTTTTTGACCGAGACTTTGGAGCAAAGCTTATGTGTTAAGGTGGCACATAGAGGAAACGACTCAAAGTAGGAGCAGAGTTAGAGAATTTTTCTGGAGAGGCTGTATTACAAGAATTTTGGGCAAACTTGGTCATGTGCAATATATTATCGCTTCATATATGTGATGCACAAGGGCCTTGGAACCCAGATCAAATTACTGAGTATCGTTTAAATTTTTCAGTTTTATTTAGTGTAATGAGACAGAAACTCTATCAGGTACTTATTGCGCCAAAAAACTTTCAAGCCCTTTTTAAGTATACGCGCTAAAGTTAAAATCCGACCGGGACAGCCGCAATAAAGTAGATAAGCCTAAACGCCATCATGTCTTTAGGAGAGTTTGCTAATGAAAGTTCTTAAGTTGACGCCATTGGCTGAACGGATACGATTTATTTCAGTGCATGAGCTGGTCCTTTTCGGATTTTAGCGCTGTGTACATAACTGCACGAACGTCTAGTTTAGGGGTAAGAAAAATTAGGGCCTGCAAATTAATCCAAACACATAAGTGTAGTGTTACCACCAAATGCTGTAGTGTTAACACTTACAACTTTTTCTGTAGAAAAACGCTGTAAATAATGAGGACCACCAGCTTTTGGCCCAGTGCCAGATAGTCCTCTACCACCAAATGGTTGTATCCCAACTGCTGCACCTATCTGGTTACGGTTGATGTAGACATTTCCAACTGATATTTTTTTACTTATAGTGTCAATTTGACTTTGTATACGACTCTGCAAAGAAAACGTAAGCCCATATCCAGTACTATTTATATCACTTATAACTTCATTTAATTGTGACTTGTTAAAACGTATGATATGTAAAATAGGACCAAATACCTCTTGCTTTAATTGCGAAATTTTTTGTATCTCATAAATATATGGAGGAAAGAAATAACCATTATGAGAATTCGTATCCATGGGTACTTTAAATAACAGATTTGAATCTTCATCCTCTGACATTTTTTGCGTATGTTGAGTGAGCATATCGATAGATGCTTTATCAATTATTGGACCAATATCAGTACTAAGTTGTATTGGGTCACCAATCTTGAGTTCTTGCGCTGCACCGCATATCATTTTTATCTGCTTCTCTGCTATGTCCTCTTGAATAAACAGCACTCTAAGCGCAGAACAGCGTTGACCACTGCTACGAAACGCAGAAAGCAAAGCATCCATAGCCACTTGCTCTAAAAGAGCAGAGCTATCAACTATCATAGCATTGAGCCCTCCTGTTTCAGCAATAAGTGGCACAATAGGACCATCCCTATTTGCAAGCATTTTATTGATTATTTGAGCAGTTTGTGTTGAGCCAGTAAAAGCTACTCCGGCAATTCTATTGTCTGGAACTAATATTTTGCCTAAATATCCACCATCCCCAGGAATGAGGTGTAACACATTCTTTGGTATCCCAGCTTCATGTAGTATCTTAACAGCTTCGTAGGCAATAATCGGCGTTTGCTCTGCCGGTTTTGCCAGCACTGCATTACCTGCTGCAAGTGCAGCTGAGACCTGCCCAATGAAGATAGCGAGCGGAAAATTCCACGGTGATATGCATAAGAAAACTCCTCTGCCTTCAAAAAAGATGAAGTTATCTTCACCTGTTGGGCCCGGCAATTTTTTCCAGTCGCTCAGTTCATTTTTTGCTATCATTGCATAATAACGCAGAAAGTCGATTGCCTCTCTTACTTCTGCTATTGCATCGGATAAAATTTTTCCTGCTTCCACAATCAGAATGTAAATTAACTCTTTCATCCTTTCCTCAAGCAAATCTGCAGCTTTTTCAAGGCATTTAGCGCGCTCTTCTGCTGAAACATTCTGCCACTTAGCAAAAGCACTATGTGCTATTTCAAGAGCGTTTAAAGCTTGATCGCTTGTTGCACTTGACACTTCTCCAATTACATTTTCCAAATGTGCAGGATTCACTACTTCGATAAATTCAGCATTATCAAATAGTGCTTTTCCATCAATTATTGGTCCAACTTGCCACTTTTTTTCACTAAAACCCTTTATATCATCTGCAAATTGTGAGACTATCACAGAATCACTAATATCCATCCCCAAGGAATTTTTTCTTTCTGGTCCCAAAATATCTTGTGGTAATGGAATGCCTGGATGAGGTTCATAATTAAAATTTATAGCTTTTTCCAGTGGATCTGAAATTAACTCATCGATTTTAACGTTAGGATCACTTATTTGATTAACAAACGAACTATTAGCTCCATTTTCAAGAAGGCGTCTTATAAGATAAGGCAACAAGTCACTATGTTCCCCAACGGGTGCGTAGACACGACAGCTAACATTTGTTGCAAGCTCTGACATTGCATAATCATATAAGTCTTTTGCCATTCCATGTAAGCGTTGAAATTCAAATCCAGGGTGGTTTTTATCAGCAAGTTCCATGATAGAGGCAAAAGTATAGACGTTATGAGTTCCAAAGCATGGGTAAAAGCTGTTTGGTTTACTCAAAAGTTTCTGTGCGCACACGAGGTAAGATACGTCAGTATAGCTTTTTCTTGTAAATACTGAGTAATCATTTAATCCCAATTCTTGCGTACACTTGATTTCTGAATCCCAATATGCACCTTTTACAAGCCTCACCATAATTTTATGATTTGATCGAATAGCAACATCCTCTACAAAGTCAAGAACAGATAAAGCACGTTTTTGATATGCTTGTACAGCCAAGCCGAGCCCTTCCCACTCAGAAAGTGATTCATCAAGCCGTAATTGTTCAAACAAGATTAAGGAAATTTCAAGCCTTTCTGTTTCTTCTGCGTCTATGCATAGTGAAATGTTGTATTTTTTTGCCTCGCGGCAGAGCTCTAAAACCTTAGTGAATATCTCACCAGCAATTCGGCCAAATTGACTAAATTCATAACGTGGGTGTAAAGCAGAAAGTTTGATTGAAATTCCATGGGATTTAAAACAATCATTTATTTCAGTGGATTCACCTATAGCTTTTATTGAGTGCATGTATGAATTAAAATACTCTTCTGCATCCTCAGTTGTGTGAGCAGCTTCGCCAAGCATATCAAAAGAGTATAAAAACTTACTATTGTCATCTAGTTTTGCGTACCTTAAAGCTTCTTCTATGGTTTCTCCAACAACAAAATGATTACCAAGCATAGACATTGCTTGTTTTACTGCTTTGCGAATGATCGGTTCTCCTAAATTCTTAAGTAACTTAGAAATTGCGTAATAGAACTTCGAATCGCCTTCATTATCTCTCAATATACTGCTACCTATCATCAAGCTCCATGTGGAAGCATTAACAAACAACGAAGAAGAGTGCCCTAAATATTTATTCCATTCCTGATTGGCAATTTTATCTTTGATTAGCTCGTCTATTGTATAATCATCTGGTATTCTAAGTAGTGACTCAGCAAGACACATAAGCGCTATTCCTTCATCATTGGAAAGCGAGTATTGCTGCATAAAGGAATCTACAATACTTAATTTATTGTGTTTGATTTTTTCAATAACTTGTTTTGCTATATTATAAATTCTATTTTTTGAATCAGCCGAAAGCTCTGCTTTTTCTACAAGATAACGTATATAACTCTTTTCATCAGTACGATAAAATCCTTGTAAACGTTTTCTGAGTTCATTAGGTTCTTGTATAGAGCTTATCATATATAATTATCTCCAAAAAATACTCCGACACCATATGTATGGTGAAATTATATCATAACTTTGCGCAGAGCAAATTGCTATTTACAAAGGGATCAGGGCTGGCTAAAAGAAGTCCATGCAATAACTTCACTAAATCAAAAAGATTGTGCAAGTATGTAGCTCAACACTCCACCACACATCAAGTATTTAGTCTCAGTTGCGGTTTGTACAAAGCATTTGAGTTGAATTGATTGCCTTGAATTATCCTTTCTTTTGATGATACATTCTAGATTTCCACTCGGCACTATTTCACCTTTTATGCTTATTACCTCGCTACCATCAAATATCTTTCTGGTTATTCCATTTTGGAATATAAGTGGAAGAACACCCATACCAACTAAGTTGGACCTATGTATACGCTCAAAGCTTTCTGCAATTACAACTTTAATCCCCAACAATAAAGTACCCTTTGCTGCCCAATCCCTACTTGAACCTGTGCCATACTCCTTTCCTGCCACAATGATGAGAGCTTCCTTGTAGCGCATCGCCGCATCAAAAATTGGCATAGTTTCTTGAGAAGGAATATATTTTGTATATCCACCTTCGGTGCTAACCATTTCATTTTTTATTCTAATGTTAGCAAAAGTCCCACGCATCATTACATTGTGATTACCACGACGAGATCCATATGAATTGAAATCCTGTGGTTCAATTCCAAGCCCTTTTAAATATAGACCGGCAGGACTACTCGAGGCAATATTTCCCGCAGGGGAAATATGATCAGTAGTTATGCTATCGCCAAACATTGCTAATATTTGTGCACCCTTTATATCGATTTTATTATTTTTAGGTGATAAGTTATCAAAATAAGGCGGATTTTGTATGTAAGTGCTGTTTGCATCCCAATTATAGATTTCACTTTTTTCACACTTTATCTTTCGCCAATGTTCATCACCAGAAAAAACATCCTTATACTTTTGTATGAACATCTCACGTGTTACCACACTTTTAACACAATCTTCGATTTCATTGTTTGTTGGCCATATATCTTTGAGATAGACATCATTTCCATTCTTATCTTTGCATATTGAATCTTTTGTCAGATCAATTTGCACAGTACCAGCAAGTGCATATGCAACAACAAGTGGCGGAGATGCCAAGTAATTAGCTTTGACTAACGGATGAATTCTTCCTTCAAAGTTACGATTGCCAGATAAAACTGCAGCAACGGTTAAGTTTTTGTTTTTAATGCCATTTTCTATATCTTTATTAAGTGGACCAGAATTCCCAATGCAAGTTGTGCAACCATATCCAACTAGATTAAAACCCAAAGCATTTAGATCTACCTGCAATCCAGACTTTTCTAAATATTCTGTTACAACTTGTGACCCTGGAGCAAGAGAAGTTTTAACCCAAGGCTTTGATTTTAATCCAAGTTTAATTGCATTACGAGCTACAAGACCTGCAGCAATCATCACACTTGGATTTGAGGTATTAGTGCAGCTTGTTATTGCTGCAATAACTACACTTCCATCTTGGAGTTTATCGCTTTCCTTTGACTCATTAACTGAAAATGATTTAGAAAAAGACTCTGCCACTTGTGAAAGAAAAACCTTATCTTGTGGTCTTTTAGGACCAGCCATTACTGGCTTCACGCTCGATAAATCAAGTTCTAGTGCGTCAAAAAATGCTAACTCATTATTGCCACGCCACAATCCTTGCTCTTTCGCATAAGCCTCAACTAACTTAATCAGCTTTTCTGGTCGCCCTGTTAAATGTAAATAATCGAGTGTTTTCTGATCAATTGGAAAAAACCCACAAGTTGCACCATACTCTGGGGCCATGTTTGCTATAGTGGCTCTATCTGCCAAAGATAAATAATCTAAACCATCACCATAAAATTCTACAAACTTACCAACAACGCCTTTTGTTCTTAGGATATTGGTAACCGTCAGCACTAAATCAGTCGCAGTTACTCCTTCCGGCAATCTGCCAATTAATTTAAATCCAACTACTTCTGGAATCACCATACTAATTGGTTGACCAAGCATCACAGACTCAGCTTCTATGCCTCCAACACCCCAACCAAGAACTGATAATCCGTTAACCATTGTAGTATGGCTGTCAGTACCAACTAAAGTGTCAGGATATATGACTCCATCATTATTACACACAACTTGCGCTAAATATTCAAGATTCACTTGGTGGCAAATCCCTGTGCCAGGCGGCACTACTCTAAAATTTGTGAAGGACGATTCCCCCCACTTTAAAAATTGATATCTCTCCAAATTTCTTTTTACTTCTAGCTCAACATTCTTACTGAATGCGGAAACACTTCCATAACTATCTACTTGAACAGAATGGTCAATCACAAGATCAACCGGTACAGACGGATTTATGTTGCTCGGGTTTCCTCCATTTTTCTTAACATAGCTCCGCATTGAAGCTAGATCAACAACAGCAGGAACCCCTGTAAAATCTTGCATCAACACCCTTGCTGGTTTATAGCTAATTTCGTGATTAGTGTGTTTATTAACGCAGTCTGCTAGCACTCTTATGTCATCCAGCTTTACGTTTACTCCATCTTCATTGCGCAATAAATTTTCAAGCAGAACCTTAAGTGAGCAGGGCAATTTAGTCACATCTATTCCTAAAAATTCACTAACACTACTTAGGCTAAAATAGTTGTATGACTTCCCGTCAATGTTTAAAGTCGTTTTTGCGTTTAAAGAATTATTCATCAAGTTACATCATATTAGTTAAAATTGGAATTACTACCGTTACTTTTTTGTTGTTGACCTTGCTGCTCATACATAGTTTCAAAATCTATAGGATCTAGCATCAGTGGGGGAAATCCACCACTACTTGTAACTCTTGCAATTATTTCTCTTGCAAAAGGGAAAAGAAAAGTAGGTCCGCCAATAAACAAAGCTTGTCTTACCTCTTCCTCACTCAACTCTTTTAAATTTTCTATTGAAAAAATACCACAATATTTCGTCTCACAAATGAAAGCTACGCCATCTTTTATGCCTTCATCTTTTACCGTTGCTTTGACTTCTATATGCAAAGTAATTTCATGGAAAGATTTTTCTTCATTCACTTCTTCTTTGTTTTTCGTCCCTTCTAATTTTGCTGAATTGATATTAACCATTACATTAATATCTGGAGCTTTACTAGAAGAAAGGAATGGCGAATTCGGATTCTCAAATGATAGATCTTTAACATATTGACCGTGAATTCTCATTTTTTGTTGTGGCATTTCTTACGTCTCCTTTAATTAAGTTGAGATATTTAATACTTTCTTATATAATATATTCATTTACAAACGAATAGCAAACCTGATTATAAGTTGATATGAAAAACATATTTTCATTAATAATTAATAATGTTCGGATACTTTATATGCCAAGGAGTTGAGTTACTATGATAGAGCTTGTAATATATGCTTTATTAGCGGCGTTCATTTTTTCACGTTTGTATAATTCTTTAGGAAGGTCAGCCAACCTCAACCTAAAAAAGCTAACTAATGTATTGGATGTAAGCCGAAGTAGACAAGATGTAGTAGAAAACATTGAGGGTTACATTGATAGCAATGATGAAAATTCAATAAAAGTTACTTATAAACAAATATTAAAAAAAAACAAAGATTTTTCTATTTCCCACTTTATAGAAGGTTCAAGCATAGCTTTTGAATTAATAATAAAATGTTTCAATCAAGGAAATTTGTCTCAGTTAAAACCACTTCTCGATAAAGACTTATATGATAATTTTGCAGAGAAGATTAAACATCGTAAAGAGGTGCACGAGTCTATAATTGTTTCTATTGTTTCACAAAAGATTTTAGAAATAAAGCTAGTAAAAAACGCAGTGTTTATTGCAGTATATTTCCTTTCAGAGCAAATTAACTTCGTTAAGAATAATAAAGGGGATATCATATCAGGTAGTACATCCACCATTAATAAAGTTGAGGATGTATGGCAATTCAAAAAAAGTGTTAATTCATCAGACCCAAGCTGGTTGCTTGTTTCTATTCACTATAAAAAGACAAGTAACGATAAGACAAATGACAAGTAAGATGAGTTTTTTTTGAAATGGAAAGCAAGCTACGCGAAATAGTACTTGACACTGAAACGACAGGTCTTGACACTGGATCTGGTCATCGAATTATTGAAATAGGGTGTGTGGAATTAATTAACCGCATTCCAACAGGTAAAGTATTCCATCGGTACCTTAACCCAGAAAGAGATATACCTTATCACTCATTTAAGATTCACGGTGTTAGTGAAGAATTTTTAGAAGATAAACCATTATTTTCAGATGTTGCACTTGAATTTCTTGACTTTATATCTAATGATATTTTGGTAATTCACAACGCTGAATTCGATGTTAAGTTCCTTAACATGGAGTTAAGCAAGCTGAATGCTGGGTTAATTTCCTCAGATAGAGTGCTAGATACATTACCTCTTGCGAGGAAAAAATTCGCAGGATCACCTGCTTCTTTGAATGCATTATGTAAGCGTTTTGATATATCGCTAGAGAATAGAGAATTGCACGGAGCACTAGTTGATGCTCAATTGCTTGCAAAGGTATATGTTGAACTTACAGGAGGGTTACAAACCTTTCTGTTTGATAATGAATGCAGTCAGGACAGTAACTCTACATTCGTTCAGCATAAAGCGCGTAATCTAACTCCCAGAGAACATTCACCAAATAGTGAAGAAATTGATGAACATAAGAAACTGTTAGACAAAATTAACAATACACTTTGGAATAAATGTATTGAATAGATCAACCAATAAAGATACAATTTAATTTTACTGAGAGCATTCTAATGGTAAGGTTTGTAAGATTGTTATCTAATGTGCTAGCAGCATTAGCAGTTGTTTTTTTAGGTTATTGTTATTTCACTAAAAAAGGCATATTTGCCCCAGTAGCGATTCACAACGCAGAAGTTAAGATAGGCGGAGATTTTTCTTTAATTAATCAGGACGGACAGATCCTGCGCAGTAGTGATTTTAAAGATAAATACATGATGATTTTCTTTGGGTTTTCCTCATGCAAAAGAACTTGCCCTATGAACCTTGGAATAATTTCAGAAACACTTGCAAAGTTAGATGAGAAAACTAACAACAAGCTACAAACATTTTTTATCACAGTTGATCCTGAGCGCGATAGCACGGAAAGACTTAAAGAATTTCAGCAGCAATTTGACCACAGAATACAAATGTTAACTGGTGAAAGAGAAAAAATAGACGAAGTAGTTGCGAAATACAAAGTATATGCAAGCAAAGTTGGTGGAGAAGAAGAAATCAACCATTCTTCGATAATATATCTTATTGGCCCTGGAGGAAAATATGTTACACACTTTGCAGCCGATTTAAATTCAGACGAAAGTCAATCTGATAAGATTTTGGCTGAGATCAGAAAATACGTAAACTGAATTATAGATTCTTCTGTTAATTACGCAACTGCATGAGCGTTATAATTTAATCTCCACCTGGAAGACACATTGGAATGACACTATTTGCTGTCTTCAAAAATAAACATTCGTAAAATTGTGCTTTTAATATGGGTTATCAGTTTAAAAATGTTGCTAATCAGCATATATGAATGTAATATTAATTAACATTCATAAACGAAGCAATACCATGGAAAATAGTTATAATGCCGATGCAATAAAAATCTTAAGGGGTCTTGATGCTGTAAGGAAACGTCCAGGTATGTACATTGGTGACACTGACGATGGATCTGGCTTGCACCACATGGTATATGAGGTTGTTGACAACGCAATAGATGAGTCTTTAGCTGGATATTGTGATAAAATTGAAGTTAGTATAAATGCAGATGGTTCAGTATCTGTAACTGATAATGGTCGTGGCATTCCAACTGACATTCATGAAGAAGAAGGAATATCAGCAGCAGAGGTAATAATGACTCAACTCCATGCTGGTGGTAAATTTGACAGCAATACCTATAAGGTTTCTGGGGGATTACATGGTGTTGGAATCTCAGTTGTGAATGCATTATCAAGCTGGTTGGAATTAACTATTTGGCGCAATAAGAAAGAACACTTTATGCGTTTTGAAGATGGTGAGTCTATTGAACCTTTAAAGGTAGTCAACGAAAATACAAACAAAAGAGGAACTAAAGTCACGTTCATGCCATCAACAGAGACTTTTAATGGCATTAATTTCAGTTACTCAACGCTTGAAAGTCGTATAAGAGAATTAGCATTTTTAAATTCAAATATCGACATTACTTTACGTGATCTGCGCAATGAACCATATACAGAATCTCATTTCAATCAGAGCAATCAATCTAAAGACAATTTTGGTACAGCAAATTTTGTGCAGTATTTAGATAAGAATAAGACACATGTAACTAAAATTGCCAGTATGAAAGGAGATGCAGAAGATCTTGGCATCAGCTTGGAAATATCGATGGAATGGAATGATTCCTACTATGAGAATATGTTGTGTTTCACTAATAATATACGGCAACGAGATGGTGGTACGCATTTGGCAGGATTTAGATCTGCACTAACTAGATGTATCAATAACTATGCAACTAATGAAGGGTTTTTAAAGAAA
Source organism: Wolbachia endosymbiont (group A) of Alloplasta piceator (assembly GCF_964028505.1). Taxonomy (NCBI): domain Bacteria; kingdom Pseudomonadati; phylum Pseudomonadota; class Alphaproteobacteria; order Rickettsiales; family Anaplasmataceae; genus Wolbachia; species Wolbachia endosymbiont (group A) of Alloplasta piceator. The sequence continues at coordinate 187,937 of NZ_OZ034793.1, forward strand.
GCAAAAGTAAATTTAACTGGAGAGGACGTTAGAGAAGGTTTAACTTGTGTTTTATCTCTCAAGATGCCTGACCCTAAGTTTTCTTCACAAACAAAAGATAAACTAGTTAGTTCTGAAGCACGTGCAGTTGTAGAAAGTATAGTTTCTGATAAATTGAGCACAATCCTTGAAACTGATCCCAAATTGGCGGCAAGCATAGTAGAAAGAGCAATTAGGTCAGCAAAAGGAAGAGAAGCCGCAAGAAAAGCACGAGAGCTAGTTAAAAGCAAAAACAATATTGATATTGCAACTCTGCCAGGAAAGCTTGCTGATTGCCAGGAAAAAGCCCCTGAGTTATCGGAATTATTTATAGTAGAGGGTAATTCAGCAGGTGGTACTGCAAAGCAGGGGCGTAATCGTAAAACACAAGCAGTGCTTGCCTTAAGAGGAAAAATTCTAAACGTAGAACGTGTAAGTTTAGATCGTATTTTTTCATCTGCAGAAATAGGCTCTTTAATTACTGCAATTGGTGCTGGAATAGGGAGTGAACACTTCGATATTGAAAAAGCTAGATATCATAAAATTATCATCATGACAGATGCAGATGTTGATGGTTCACATATAAGAACTTTGATTCTGACTTTCTTTTTTAGACACATGCGTGAAGTTATTGAAAAAGGCTACTTATACATAGCACAGCCACCCCTCTATAAAGTTACAAAGAATGCTAAAGACACTTATATTAAAGATGACGAAACTTTTGAAGAGTATATAATAAACTCAGCAGTTAAAAGATTAACACTAAGTAGTACAGCTACAGAATTTAACGATTTGCGCCTTATTTTGAATAAATGCGTTAGCATTTCTAATATTAGCAAAAATTATGATAGAGAAATACCACAAAATCTCTTAGAGTCATTGCTAATTTTAAGTAAAAAGAATGCTCTATCATCGGCTGATGAGATATTAAAGTATTTGAAGTTAATGTACAGCGAATACACTTGGGAAGTGGAAATAAAAGATGAAGAAAAAGAAATTCATATCTCTAAATTGTTTCAAGGATTGGCAGACAAATATATATTTGCACTTAGTATGCTTGAAGGCAAAGATATGCAAAACATATTAAGTTTGCTTGATGGTATAAGTAATTTATTTAATGGTGATTCATTTTTAAAGTCACAAGAAACTGAAATAAGAATCACTTCTCCAAGTACGCTTGCAAAAATAATAATGGACTATGGTAAAAAAGGTTTAACTCTGCAGAGATTTAAAGGTCTTGGTGAAATGAATGCTGATCAGCTATGGGATACTACGTTAAATCCTGAGGCTAGAACTTTACTAAAGGTTGAAATAAAAGATTGTGAAGAAGCTGATTCCATATTTTCAATACTAATGGGTGATATAGTTGAACCACGCCGTGATTTTATTAATAGCAATGCACTCAACGTGCATGATGTTGATATTTGAACTTTTAGCAAAATGTACGAACGTTACGGGTTTAAGCAAAGACTGTGTCATTCAAGTAGCTGACACTGGTTTCTTTATAACGGTGTCATTCCAGTGCTTGACACTGGAATGGCTTTGTTGCATCGCTCAAGTGAAAAGAACTGGCAGTTACTGACAAAATTCATTATAAATAGCGATTTAACTGTTGAAGAAAAAATATGCCACAAAAAATGAGGGTCAGTAACCATAGCGAATATAACAAATTTCTAGAAAAAAGAGGAAATATTTTTCATTATATCAACGAAGCCATAGAAAAGTGGTACGAGAATGGTCCAAAAATACCAGGTGGCAACAATATTTATAGCGATAAAGTTGTAATTTTGGTGCACATAATAACTTGTTTATTTAGAGGTTGTCCGGAAACAAGTAAAAGGCTATAATATCTGAAATTTTAGTACGGGGTAAAGATGAGAAAAAAGTATCCAACAGATCTAAGCGAAAGGGAATGGGCAAGAATAGAAAAACACTTCAGAGTATCATACAAGAAAGGAGGAAGGCCGCCAAAGTATAGCAAAAGAGAAATATTAGAAGCAATTTTCTATGTATTGCGTACAGGGTGTCAATGGCGGTATTTACCAAATGATTTTCCGCTATGGAAGACTGTGTATGAGCAGTTCAGGCAATGGAAGAAGCAGGGAATTTTTGAGAAAATGAATTATGAAATTACAAAATATAGTAGAAGAAAAATAGGAAGGAATGAGCAGCCGAGTGCCTGTATAGTAGATAGTCAATCTGTAAAGACTACAGAAAAGGGGGGATCAAAGGCTATGATGGAAGTAAAAAAGTAAAGGGTAGAAAAAGGCATATAATTACAGACACTCAGGGTTTTATACTAGGTTGTTACGTAGGCGCTGCTAACGAAAATGATAGAGATGGTATTAAAATAGCATTAAACAATATGAGAACAAAATATACTAAAGTTAAAAAAATGTGGGCTGACATGGGATACCAAGGAAGAAATTCAAAGAATCACATAAAGGAAGAATATGACATAGATATTGAAATTGTTACAAGGCCTCCATGTAGATTTTGGGTGCACAAAGATACGCCACCTGAGCTACTACCAACAAGAGAACAAGGGTTTAAAGTACAGCCAAGAAGATGGGTTGTAGAAAGGACTTTTGCTTGGGTTAATAGGAATAGAAGGCTATCGAAGGAGTATGATTTACTCACAACATCCACTGAGAATTTCATATACCTAGCTATGAGTAGGGTTATGTTAAAGAGGGAATATGCTTGAATTTACTAGTTTCCGGACAACCTCTAAGAATACAAGAGGCAATAAATAATTTGGATGAAATCAGTAGGAGTTCAATTGAAGCGTTAGTTTGTAGTTTGGAAGCAATAGAAAAGTCATTAAGAAAGCTTGACAAAATGCTTTCAGAACAAGGTGAAAAAGACGATGATTGTAAATTGTTAACTACTGTTCCAGGAGTGGGGATTATAGTAGCAATGACGTATAAAGCTGCAATTGATAACCCACATAGGTTTGAGAAATCTGATACAGTTGGAGCATATATAGGGTTGACACCAAGGCAATATTCTTCTGGAGAAGTTGATCGGCATGGCAGCATATCAAAGATGGGACCAGCGGAATGTAGAAGTATGTTATATGAAGCTGCACAAACAATGCTTACAGTTACCAAGAGGACATTTAAATTAAAAAACTGGGGTTGCGAAGAAAAAAGGAATGAAAAAAGCAATCGTAGCAGTAGCAAGAAAATTAGCTGTAATTATGCATAGGATGTTGGTTGATAAAACAGAATTTTATTATCAATAAACATCAAAAGAGCATAGGACAATAATTTTATTGAAAATAAAGATAGCAATGCCGATGGAAGGGACAAGCAAGAACTTAGTTAGACTTCGTGGTAAATATGTTGCCGTCCACTTCCGCCTAACAAGTATAATGCGGCTTGACAAATTTATTGTCATCTCAGACCGCGGAGAGAACCATATGCTACTTTTAACTTATGTAAAATTACCAAGGATTATGGAGAAGATATGCTGTTTTGATTTGTGTGAAAATTATTGTTGACTTATGTGCAATTAGAGAACCTAAGTCACTTTAGCTATAATTCAGAATTGAGAGCTTTTAATAACTCTCTAACTCCCACTTAGGTCTTGGTGCAAAATTGAGAGAATCTATATAGCTTTTCTGTAACATTTCAATTCCTGCCCATCCAACCATTATTGCATTATCTGTACATAGGTTGTTGGGAGGAAAAAATATGTTTAAGTTTATGTGTTGTTTTAATTTTTCTCTCAAGAAATTATTTGCTGCAACTCCACCGGTAATCACAAAGTCATTGATTTTGATATTTAAAGATTCGGCCATAATAATCGCATTACTAACCCTGTCCAGCAGTATGTTACTAATACACTCTTGAAACGAAGCACATACATCACACACATCTTGCTCGCTCATTTTAAGTTCTTGCACTAAGTTTTTTACTGCTGTTTTAATTCCAGAAAACGAAAAGTTACATCCAGAACGTTTTATCATTGCCCTTGGCAATTTAAATCTTGCACCATTGCCTTTTTTAGCTAACTTTTCAATTAATGGCCCTCCGGGATAGCTTAAACCCAGCATCTTAGCAACTTTATCAAATGCTTCTCCTAGTGAATCATCGAGCGTTTCTCCAAGTTTAATGTATTTACCTACATCCTGTGCAATTAAAAATTGACAGTGACCACCTGATATTAGTAGGACTAAAAATGGAAATTTTACCTCATGCAGTAACCTAATAACCAATGCATGCGCTTCTAAGTGATTCACTGCAATGAACGGTTTTTGTGCCACATGTGCAATTGCTTTAGCCATCATTGTACCAACTATTAATCCACCTATGAGTCCTGGTCCTGATGTTGCTGCAATTGCATTGAGGTCACAAAAGTTAAGGTTAGATTTTTTTACAGCGCTTTTTATCAGGCCACTTAAATGTTCCATATGAGCACGTGAAGCTATCTCAGGAATCACCCCACCGCGTTTTTTGTGTTCTACTTGAGAAAGAATCTTGTGAGCAAGGACTTGCTTGTCACTATTTACAATCGCTACTGCAGTTTCGTCGCAGCTTGTTTCAACAGCTAAAATGGTTTTCATGTATATTCGAGCACTTTATTATCAAAACTATATCTTGAAACGCTGTAGAAGTTAACTGCAAAGTTAACTTCTACAGCTAAAAGATTTACCGACAACCGTCATCCCGCTGCTTGTTAGCTGATGAGATGCCGCGAATGAATCCACAACTGTACGAACATTATGATTTGAGAGCAATTTCCACTAGGAAGGTGTCATTCCAGTGCCTCTATGATGTTATCCCAGTGCTTGACACTGGGATCCAGCTTTTTCATAATCATCAAAATGTTGTATTTTTACATAAAATGGCTATTTTTATGCTTACCAACTTAATAAAATTCCTGGATCCCAGTGGGCTTTGTTGCATCGCTAGCTATGATGGATTAAAGATAAAAAAGATAGCGAATATCAGTAGCTTATTATTCTGGTATTTATAACAAGAACGGTCAGTGAATACCTAAATTTGAGTAAAAGAAATTTCACTACCACTCACTAATCTGGCTAAAATTCAAGAATTTCAATGCTTTAGCTATTTTCAATAGAATTAAATTTATTAATATAAATAACAAGTTACTATTCTTAAATTTGATCAGATTGATTGCAAAAAAAACAAGATTTTCAATAAGTTGCTTATAATCCTAATTATAGTTAGCCTTTCATAAGTAGCGATGCAACAAAGCCATCCCAGTGTCAAGCACTGGGATGACATCATAGGGGGCTACTTGGCTGACAACCGTCATCCCGCTACGTGTTAGCGGGATCTCTTGTTAGCGCCGCGGCGGTATATTTGTCATCCCGCTAGCGGGATCTAGAGATACCGCGAATGAATCGCGGTATGACGGTTCGCGGCAGCATGACGATGGTTTATACCTCGTCATTCCGCTACGTGTTAGCGGGATCTAGAGATACCGCGGCGGTATGACGATAAGACACAAAGCCTAATGGAAAAAACTGCGAACGCCAGTGAAAAACATAGCAATTTTATTTTCATTTGCAGCTTTTATCACATCTTGATCTTTCAGCGAGCCGCCGGGCTGAATTATAGCTGTAATTCCATGTTTTGCACTTTCTACTATGCTATCTGGGAATGGAAAAAATGCATCTGAAGCAAGCACTGCACCTTTACATTTTTCACCTGCTTTTTTCACTGCAATGTTCACACTATCTATTCTGCTTGTTTGCCCTGCGCCGATGCCAATAGCACAACCATCTTTTGCTATAACTATTGCGTTGGATTTCACATGTTTACATATTTTCCAGGCAAAAATAAGATCTTCCTTTTCTTTTTCTGTTGTAGTGCACTTTGTTACTTGTTCTGCTTTTATTGTGTGGTCATTATTTTCTTGCACCAAAAACCCACCAATAACATTTTTAGTTTGGTATTTCACATTTTGTTGAAAAGATTTATGAATAATCACTCTTAAATTTTTCTTTCTTTGTAAAATTTTTAGTGCCTCATTGTTTACCGATGGTGCTATCACTACTTCCAAAAATATCTCGTTTAATTTTTCCGCTAGCTTTAAATCTATCTCCCGGTTTAAGGCAACTATACCACCAAAACTGCTTACTTCATCGCACGATAGAGCTTTTTCATATGCTTCCAAAGCATTATTACCAATAGCAGCGCCACATGGGTTATTATGCTTGATTATCACTGCTGCAGGCTCTTTAAACTCAGAAATTATGTTAAGTGCGGACTCTATATCTACTATATTATTATAACTCAACTCTTTTCCATGTAGTTTTTCCAACGGATATTCTGTAAATTGATTACTATAAAATGCAGCTTTTTGATGGGGATTTTCACCATACCTGAGTTCTTGTACTTTATGCCCGTATAGAGCAAAAAACTCTGGTAACTCATTATTTTTACTCTGGGATAAAAACCAACTGTGAATATTAGAATCGTAGTGTGCAGTGAGAGCAAATGCTTTGGTTGCTAAGTGTTTTCTATATTCCAATGTTGTTTCATTGTTATTTTTTATCATCTCAGCTTTTAGTGCTTCGTAGTCTTGAATGCTAGAAATAACTGAAGTAAAACGAAAGTTTTTTGCTGCAGCTCTAATTAATGCCACCCCGCCGATATCAATTTGTTCTATAATTTGCTCTTCATTTGAGCTGCTACTTACTGTCTCCCAAAATGGGTATAGGTTAGTTATAAGCAGGTCTATTGGCTCAATTTCTAGATCTTGCACTTCCTTTTTGTGCTTTTCTCGATCATAAAGTATTCCTCCATGAATTTTAGGGTGTAAAGTTTTTACTCTACCACCCAGTATCTCTGGAAATTGCGTATAATCTGATACTTCTTGCGTTTTTATTCCGGCATCAGATAGTGCTTTATAAGTATTGCCCGTTGAAAGAATTTCTATTTGTTGCTGCGTTAAAAACGATGCAAGATCAATTATATTCGTTTTATCGTATACTGATATTAAAGCTCTTTTTATTTTCATTTTTATATGGAAAGTTTTTTAAGATTATATCTAAGAAAAGAAAATTTGTCTATATATAGCTACTACGTCATACCGCCGCGGTATCCACAACTGTACGAACATTGTGATACAAGAGACCAAGAAAGATGTCACCCAGTCTGGGATCCAGAAAACTTCACTTTAAATGAGCACACCAGGTGGCTGTACAATAGAAACTGGATTCCAGACTGGAATGACACCATCTACTACTCAAATTACCTGCAAATTGCAATGTTCGTACACCAAAACGCGGTATCTTGTTGTAGATTCCGCTAACAAGCAGCGGAATACCAAATTGTAGAAGTTGCTTTAGCCCTCCTAACCCTCCCTTCAAAGCAGTCTATTCTATAAATTTTTTTACCATGCTTGATTTCAAGCCACGAATAAAATCTTCAATACTACAAGGATTTCTCCCTTCCATTTGTACAACTTTAGGAATTAAAGTGCCACCTTTTAAACTTATGTGCATATTATCGTTAACAATCTTACCTTGTTCTGAAGCGAGAGCTTCAAAATCAGCATCAAGTATCCTGATACGTTTATTCTCTATCTTGATGAATGCTTTTGGGTAAAACGCTTTAACTTTTCTATAAGCAACTTCACAGGAATCACTTGCATAAATTTTATAGTCTTCCACTTTGTCAGCGTAACATGCATCGTTATCGTTCTGTTTTAAGGGAAGCTGTTTTTCAATTTCGTTTAGCACTTTCAGCAGTAAATCACTGCCTAGCTTAGATAATTTATCATGCAATGTCTTGTAATTATCGTTCTTTTCGATAAGAAATTTTTCCTGTTTTAAAATAGGGCCGGAATCTAATCCTTCATCCAGTTGCATAATGCTAACCCCGGTTTCTTGATCTCCTGCTAAAATTGTGTGCTGTATCGGAGCTGCACCGCGCCACCTCGGTAGTAATGAAGGATGAATATTAATACAACCATATTTAGGAATATTCAAAATTTCTCTTGGAAGTATCAATCCATACGCAGCTACAACTGCAACGTCTGGCTTGAAATTTCTAAATTTTTCTTGCTCTGCCGAGAACTTTAGAGAGATAGGAGTACATACCTCTATGTTACTTTCTTCAGCGATAACATGTACTGGAGATTTCATTGGCTTCTGTCCACGCCCCGAAGGTTTTGGAGCCTTGGTGTATACTGTCACCACTTCGCTCTTTGATTTCAGTAACAAGCTCAGAGAATTAACAGCAAATCCTGGTGATCCCATGAAAATAATTCTCATGGTGTTTTTGCTTTAAGAATTCTCCGCTAATTTACCACTTACAGTTTCTACTAATTTGGCAAAATCATCCTTATAATTAACTGCCATCTCAGCAAGAATTTTTCTATTTAAATCAATGCCGGCAAGTGTAAGACCATGCATAAACCTACCATAAGTAAGCCCATGCTCTCTTGCTGCTGCATTAATACGTATTATCCATAAGCTACGGAAATCACGTTTACGGGTTCTTCTGTCTCTATAAGCATATTGCAGTGCTTTTTCAACTCTTTGTAATGCAATTCTATAACAACTTTTTGCGCGCCCTCTATAACCCTTTGCCAGTTTCAATATTTTTTTATGACGAGCGTGAGTAGTGACTCCACGTTTTACCCGAGCCATTTTATTTTACCTCCATTTTGTTAAATACCGTAAGGCATATGAAGCTTAACTATACGCGAGTCAGATTTACCAAGAATCGTTGTACCGCGCTGATTACGAATATTAGATTTACTTCTCTTTACCATGCCATGCCTTTTGCCTGACTGAGTAGAAATAACTTTACCCTTAGCTGTAAGGTGAAAGCGCTTTTTCACAGAAGATTTGGTTTTTAATTTTATTTTCTTCATATTCCAAATAAATTTACAAGCACTACTATTGAGTTCTTTAATAGTAATTAAGCATTAGTATAAATAATTTTATTAAAGAATCAAATTAAAATTGTATATTAAAGGAGTTTAAAAGTAATTACGCCCAATATGTGTGTTATACCTTCTTTATTCCCAAGTGGCAACAATACTTGCCTCATTTTAACACTTTCACTTTCTTCCTCTTCATTGATCGGGCATTTACTCTCTATTACAGTATCAAGTTTATCAATAACTGCATCTATTTTATATAGTCGCAAAAATGGTGCATCAATTGCATACTTATTATCAATGCGCGTCTTTTTCTCAAAACCATAGAATTCAACAGCCTTTTCTCCTGCATTTTCACAAATATAACCTTGATCCTTGACTTCAATGACAAAACAATGCTGCCATGATTCCATTATTTCTGCAGTGTCTATTTCATGCCTTTCTGGCCAATCTCTGTCTGATCCTTTTATGTCATTCCAGTGTTGAGTCACCACATTTGCTATTCTTTTTTCTTTGCCTACATAAATTTCCATTCCAATTTCCACATATAAAACACAGATATGAGGTAAATTTATCGTGAATATATTGATTTTTTCTTACCACAAGGTGCATGTCACTAGAAGTTCTGAGATCTAGAGAGTGGTATTGATTTTATTTCCATTACAACTTATTATTTATAGATAACCTCAATAAAAACGATGAAGCTAAACGAAATCAGAGAAAGATTTATAAAATTTTTTGTAAATAATGACCACGAGCAGGTTTCTTCTTCTCCTTTGATTCCAGAACATGACCCAACGCTCATGTTCACAAATGCTGGTATGGTGCAGTTTAAAAATATTTTTACTGGTGCTCAAAAAACTGAAATGAAACGTGCTGTCTCAAGTCAAAAGTGCCTAAGAGCAGGCGGTAAACACAATGATCTGGAAAATGTTGGCTATACAACTCGGCATCACACATTTTTTGAAATGCTCGGAAATTTTAGCTTCGGTGATTACTTTAAGGAAACTGCGATAGAATTTGCGTGGGAATTTATCACTAAAGAGTTATCTCTTGATAAAAACAGACTATCCATAACCGTCTACCATACTGATGATGAGGCGTACGAGATTTGGCGTAAGATAAGTGGCTTTTCAAGTGATAAAATCATAAGAATTACAACGGATGATAACTTTTGGAGTATGAGAAGCACTGGTCCGTGCGGTCCATGTTCTGAAATTTTTTATGACCATGGGAGTCCTAATTTACAAGAGGGCGATAGAATTGTTGAAATCTGGAATCTGGTATTCATGGAGTTTAACAAAGATGAAGAAGGTAATTTACACAAATTGCAAAAAAAATGCATCGATACTGGAATGGGCCTTGAAAGAATAGCGGCTGTTATGCAAAACGTCCATGATAACTATGATATTGATCTATTTTCTGCTCTGATAAGTAAATCACAAGAGTACTGTGGAAGAACGGAAAATAAAATAGCGCATAAGATCATAGCAGATCATCTTCGCGCGGCTGCATTTCTCATCGCAGAAGGAGTGCTTCCTGGAAATGAGGGCAGGAATTACGTATTACGCAGATTAATTAGGAGAGCCACACGTTATATTCACCTGCTTGGATATAATGATTCCCTACTCCATCGTATTTTTCCAGTGTTGATAGATAGCACGAGTTCGGCTTATATGGGAGCTGAATTAGTCAGAGCTAAAAGCTTAATAGAAACGACGTTAAAATCAGAGGAAGAAAACTTTAAAGACACTTTGATGAAAGGTATCAATCTCCTGGAGAAATTCACTACAGATTTAAAATCGGGCGATACTTTGCCTGGAGAATCAGCGTTTAAGCTATATGACACCTACGGATTTCCTTTGGATATTACACTTGATATTTTAAAAGAGAAAAAAATAAATTTTGACCAAAAGGGTTTTGATGATGCAATGGGAGAACAAAAAGAGAGAGCACGTGCTAAATGGGCTGGATCTGGTGAAAAATCTGTTGAGCAAGTATGGTTTGATTTGATCAATAAATTTGGCAAAACAAAATTTGTTGGTTATGAGTTCAATGAAGTAAGTGATGCGAAAATACTAGCTATAGTTTCCTCTAAAAATGAAGTAATTGATTCTGCAAAGGAGGGAGAAAAGATAACCATTATACTTGATAAAACACCTTTTTATGGCGAGTCAGGTGGACAAGTGGGAGATACTGGCAATCTGATCAAATCTGATAGAAGTATTATTATAGTCGAGAATACCAATAAGGTTAATGACCTATATTTGCACAGATGCATAGTTAAGTTCGGTTCAATTTGTAAAGGTAACACAGTTGCAGCAAGCATTGACAAGGAAAGAAGGCAAACCTTAAGAAGAAATCATTCAGCTACACATCTTCTGCACTTTACACTCAGAAAAATTCTAGGTGATCATGTCACTCAAAAAGGTTCCCTAGTTGCACCGGATAAGTTACGATTTGACTTTAGTCATAACACTCAAGTTACTCAGGATCAGCTATTCTTAGTAGAAGATATGGTAAACTCTCTAATCAGAGAAAACCTTTCTACGTCTACAAAAATTCAGAGCATGAATCAGGCAATAGACGAAGGAGCTATGGCGTTATTCGGCGAAAAATATAGCGATCAAGTAAGAGTAGTGAAGATTGGAGATTCAAGGGAACTGTGTGGTGGCACACACGTTGAACATACTGGAGAAATTGGTTTGTTTAAGATAGTAACAGAGAGTTCTGTTGCTTTTGGAGTGAGGAGAATTGAAGCTTTAACTGGTCAGGAAGCAATCAATTATGTACGTGATAATGAAATTAACTTAAAAAAAGTTGCAGAATTCGTAAAAGCGCCAGTGAGTGAAATAACAAGCAGATTAAGTATTTTAAGTCAAGAACACAAAAAATCCGAAACCAAAATAAAAAACCTATATAAAAAGCTTGTGAGTGCAGAGAATATAAAAAGCACCGAAATAAATGGAATAAATTTTATAAGCCACACTTTCACTGATATTCCAGCAAATGTAATAAGAGAGTTTGTTTTGCAGCAACAAAAACCAAAAACGGTAATAGCTTTTACGGCAACAGAAAAAGATAAAACAGTCTTGATTATTAAAGTAAGTAAAGACTTAATCAATAAGATTAGCGCAAAAGAACTAATATCCATAGCAGTTAAAAAGAACTGTGGTGGGAATGCTGAACTTGCACAAACAGGCTGTGATAGCAATAAAATAGATGATGCCATTACAGCCATTTATAGCAAAATAACAGCTTCTAAGCACTCTACGTCATACCACCACGAACCGTCATACCGCCGCGGCGCTAACAAGCAGCGGGATACTTAACCATCGTCTACACCGTCATACCGCGATTCATTCGCGGTATCTCTTAGCATAGATCCCGCTACCTGTTAGCGGGATGACGGTTGTCAGGCTAGCTGTCATCCAAGTAGCTCGACTACTTGGATCCAGGAAAAAGAATGGTGTCATGAAAGTAGCTGACACTGATTCCTTTATGATGGTGTCATCCCAGTGCCCAGACACTGGGATGGCTTTGTTGCATCGCTACTTATGAAAGGCTAACTATAATTAGGATTATAAGCAACTTATTGAAAATCTTGTTTTTTTTGCAATCAATCTGATCAAATTTAAGAATAGTAACTTGTTATTTATATTAATAAATTTAATTCTATTGAAAATAGCTAAAGCATTGAAATTCTTGAATTTTAGCCGGATTAGTGAGTGGTAGTGAAATTTCTTTTACTCAAATTTAGGTATTCACTGACCGTTCTTGTTATAAATACCAGAATAATAAGCTACTGATATTCTCCACCTTTTTTATCTTTAATCCATCATAGCTAGCGATGCAACAAAGCCCACTGGGATCCAGGAAACTTAATTGCAAGTAATGCATTGGATTTGGTGAGTATGGGTTTTGCGTTATAGAATGAAGCACTTTTGGTGAATTTATAAAGAAAGCTGGATGCCAGTGGGCTTTGTTGCATCGCTCAAGTGAAAAGAACTGGCAGTTACTGACAAAATTCATTATAAATAGCGATTTAACTGTTGAAGAAAAAATATGCCACAAAAAATGAGGGTCAGTAACCATAGCGAATATAACAAATTTCTAGAAAAAAGAGGAAATATTTTTCATTATATCAACGAAGCCATAGAAAAGTGGTACGAGAATGGTCCAAAAATACCAGGTGGCAACAATATTTATAGCGATAAAGTTGTAATTTTGGTGCACATAATAACTTGTTTATTTAGAATAGGCCTGAGGCAAACAGTTGGGTTTATAGCAGGATACCTTGAGCAAATTGGGAAAAATTTGCAAGTTATCAGCTATTCACAATCATCAAGAAGGTTTAAGAAACTCAATATTAAGATCAATGATTGCAGAAAATAATATGGAAGATATCGAAATTGCTATAGACAGTACAGGAATTAGTATATACAACAACACTCCTGGTCATAGCAAAGAAAATAGCGAAGATAGAAAGTATCGCAGCTATGAACAGACAAGAAAATTGCATGTAATGTTGAATACAAACAGCAAAAAAGCCATAGCTGTAAAATACAGTAACGGTGTCTACTCTGATCACTATGGAGCTTGTGATTTGCTAAAAGAAGTCGATTTTCAGTATGTCATAAAAGTACTATATGCAGATAGGGCATATGACAGAGAAAAGCTCTATAAGCTGTGTAATCAATATGGTATAAAAACGAAAATTCCTCCGAAAAACAACGCAGCAGAGCATCCAAAGTTAGACTATATGGCTGAGAGAAATTCTGCAGTCAAGCTCATAAAGTCATATGATGAAGATGGTATAAAGAAGTGGAAAAAAGAGATGAGTTATGGAAAAAGATCTTATATAGAAAGTTTTTTCTCGCGACTGAAACAAACATTCGGGTTTAGTTTTAGGAATAAATCTGAGACAAATAGAGAGAAGGAACTACTTGTTAAATGCTATTTGCTCAATAAGTTCACTGATATTGGTATGGCTAAATTTGAGATAGCTTCATAAATTTATTGTGCGTTACCTACTATCCGAAGAGCGATGCAACAAAGCCATCCCAGTGTCACGCACTGGGATGACATCATCCTTTTTTTTGGATTCCAGCGTCACGCGCTGGAATGACACCTCTCTTGGGCTCTCTTAGCTATAAATATTAAGGAATTTACCAAACGAAAAAAAAGGCAAAAGAAGCCCCGTGGTTGGCTAATTACTTACATTATACTTTCAAGTATGGCGTTTTTTTATTCTAAACGCTTAATAACCGCGATTTAGTTGCTTTTAAGCCGCAACTAATCTAAATTATAAACATTAAGAAATTTACTAAACAGAAAAAAAGGCAAAAGAAACCCTAGGGTAGCTAGTTATTCACTATCCATTTTTTAAATCGGCGTTTTTTGATGTTTTAAATAGCGCATTTCAGCTTATATTAGGTAAAAACCTAGAAATTTTATAAAGACATAAGGTGCACATAGTGCAAAAAATTAAACATGGGACGCCAGATACGTGAGTTTTTTTGTCATTTAATCTGTACAGAGAAGATAAATAAATAGCTTCAGTTTCATGATAAGGGAGCTGGCGAAGGGTGTCAAGTAAGTTTTTTCGTTTCTATTTCCAATAAAAGTTTGTTATATGGTTATGCAAGAAGTCTATTTAATAGCGCTTTCTATGAGAGAAATCGTATTATCCATTCCATAAAGCTTTATGAAAGATCCCATTCTTGGACCGGTTTTTTGGCCAAGTAACGTTTCATATAATAGCTGAAACCAGTCACGTAAGTTAGTGTAATCATATTTTTTTCCAATAGAAAATACCTGAGATTGAATTTCTTCAGCAGTAGCAGTTATAGATAGAGAATGTAAAGTGTCCTTCAAATCTAGTAACGCTTCTTTCTCTTTTTCATTTGGAGTTTTATATGATTTTGTTGGCTTGATAAAATCGTGATAATACTTTACTGCAAAGTCTGAAAGTCTATCAAGCATTTTATTATTTTCTGGTGTAACGTTTGGTGCATAAGAGGATATAAAACCCCATAGGATCTCTTTGTTTTCAGCATTACAAGCTGCTGCTAGGTTTAAAAGTAGTGAGAAATTTATGCCTGAAGTTTCTATACTGGGAACATTGCCCTGGTGAATGTGCCAAGCAGGATTATTTATATCCTTTTCTTTGTTCTCATGATAACGCTTTACAAATTCTAAATATTCATCAGTTGATTTTGGTATCACATCAAAATATAAACGTTTAGCTTTTTTAGGACTCTGAAAAATGTACAATGCTAAGCTCTCTGTTGGTGCGTAAGTTAGCCACTCTTCAATTGAAATGCCATTTCCTTTTGATTTTGATATTTTCTTTCCTTCTTTATCAAGGAAAAGCTCGTAGCAAAACAGAAGTGGTGGCTTTTCTCCAAGTATTTCACATATTTGACTTGAAAGCACAGCAGATGGAGTTAAATCTTTTCCGTGAGCTTCGTAATTTACTCCAAATGCGGCCCACCTCATTCCCCAATCAGGTTTCCATTGCAGTTTACATTTTCCTTTTGTCACTGGAACTTCTATTTTTTCCCCGTTTGGGTCTTCATATGTGATTGTTCCTTTCTCTGTATTTGTTTCAATTACTGGAACTTGTAAAACTTGAGAAGTTTTTGGGCATATTGGCAAGAATGGACTATAAGTCTGCTGTCTTTCTTCCCGAAATGATGGAAGCATTACGTCCATCACTTTATCATAATTTTTCAGTAAGAGTAAAAGTTTTTCATCGTAAACGCCAGATTTATAACACTCTGTTGCACTCCTGAACTCGTATTCAAATTCAAACATATCAAGAAATTTACACAACAATGAATTCATATGATGACCATAACTCTGATGAGTGCCAAATGGATCAGGTATCATAGTCAATGGTTTATTTAAGTGCTCTCTTAGCATCTCTTGATTTGGCACATTATCTGGTATTTTTCGCAAACCATCCATATCATCTGAAACTGCAATGATTTTGGTTTTTATACCAGGAGCTATTTTTTTTAATGCATTTACAATAACTGTAGTGCGGAAAACCTCTCCAAAGGTTCCTATGTGGGGTAAACCAGAGGGTCCATAACCAGTTTCAAATATTATTTCTTTTTTATTAGGAAACTCTTGCAATATTTTTTCTGCTTCTTGAAATGGCCAACTTGTCATTATCGGGATTAAATAATGTATCTTAACTTAAAGTGCTACTAGTTTCAATGGATTTTTAATATAATGATATAGTATTAGTGTTAGAGCTATTATTAGAAGGTTAAAGATATGTCCACAGGTAGTATACAAACAGATCAATTATTTAAAGGTCTTACAAGACCTGCAATGCTCTTTGGTGTGAGTTATATGTTTGCAATATTAAACGTCCTGATTTGCATGCTAATTTTCATTAATTCAAATGATTTAAGAGTGATTCTCTTAATGTTACCAGGTATGCATGGACTTGGTTATATAGCTTCTGCAAAAGAACCGTTGTTTATTGAATTATTTATGGTAAAATTGGGAAAGTGCTCGAAATGTTTAAATCGTTTTTACCATGGAGCCAATTCTTATGATATTGCTTAACGTTGTGTGATGCTGAGGTTTAGGGCTATTCAATCAAAGAATAAATCTACTCTGAACAGGGAAGTTCACGCTGCTGAATTTATTCCTTATTCTTGCTATTGGAATAGCACAACCTTGATGACAAAAGAAAATTGGTTGGTTAAGGTTATAAAATTAAGTGGTTTTGCATTTGAAACTGCCGATGACGAGGATTTAGTCATACAGAAGAACATCAGGAATCAGATGCTAAGAAGCATTTCATCTCCGGCATTTAGTTTGTATTTTCATACTATCAGACGTAAGAAAAATATTTTTTCTGATGAATTTGCAAGTCAAGGTTTGCCGAATTTTTTCGCTAATCACGTAAATCTAAAATGGAGAGAAAAACACGCAACAAGGCAATCATTTATTAATGACCTATACATTACGATTATCCGTAGAGCGGACACAAAAGGAGTAGAATTTTTGTCACATCTACTAAAAAAATTCGGACATGTAACTTCAAAACATGCTTGGGAAAGTGATATACGTGCCACGTATGAAGATTTAGAGGAAACGACAAATCGTGTAGTGACAAGCCTTAGAAATTATTCGCCTAAAATTCTTGGAGTAAAAGAAACTCCAGATGGTTTGTTCTGCGAAATAATGGAGTTTCTATCTAGAATCGTAAATTGTGGCTTCGTTACAAATACGCTTTTTCCGCTAAGAACTGAAATATCAAGATACTTACCAGTACATAGGTTATTCTTTGGCCGTAAGATGATACAGGTTGTGACTCATAATGAGAGTAAATATGCTGGAATAATTAGTATCAAAGAATATGGAAATCATACTTCTGCAGGAATGCTTGATTCGTTTTTACAACTTCCTTACGAGTTTATAATTACGCAATCTTTTCAATTTATAAACAGGCAAATGGCGATTGGAAAAATGCAGATACAGCAAAATCGAATGATACAGTCTGCAGATAAAGCTATTTCTCAAATAGCAGAAATTTCTCAAGCGCTTGATGACGCAATGAGTGGTAAGATTGCGTTTGGTCAACATCACCTGACTATTTTATGTATAGAAAAAAGTCCTAAATCATTGGATAACGCTCTGTCGTTGGTAGAATCAGAGCTTTCTAATTGCGGTGTTTACCCTATACGTGAGAGAGTTAACCTTGAACCAGCATTTTGGGCGCAAATTCCTGGTAATTTCGATTATATAGTGAGAAAAGCTACAATAAGTAGTCTTAATTTGGCTGGATTTGCATCTCAACATAATTATCCTACTGGTAATAAATTCAATAACCACTGGGGAGATGCCGTTACAGTTTTTGACACGACATCTGGTACTCCATTTTTTTTCAACTTTCATATAAGGGATGTTGGACACACTATGATAATTGGCCCAACTGGTGCTGGTAAAACTGTTTTAATGAATTTCCTGTGTGCCCAAGCGATGAAGTTTTCTCCAAGGATATTCTTTTTTGATAAAGATCGCGGTGCAGAGATTTTCTTAAGAGCACTTAGTGGTATCTATACTGTAATAGAACCAAGAACTAAAACAAATTTTAATCCTTTACAACTTGATGATACCTCTGATAATAGAACATTTTTAATGGAGTGGATAAAGTCTTTAATTTCGGTATATAATGATAAATTTACTTCAGAAGATATTGCACGAATTAATGATGCAATTGAAGGAAATTTTAAATTAAGAAAAGAAGACAGATTCTTGAGAAACCTCGTACCGTTTTTAGGGCTTGCAGGTCCTGATACTCTAGCTGGGGCAATATCTATGTGGCATGATAATGGTTCTCATGCTGCAATATTTGACAATAAAGAAGATTTGCTAGATTTTTCACGAGCAAGAGTATTTGGTTTTGAGATGGCTAGCTTGCTCAAAGATCCTGTTGCTCTTGGACCGGTCTTGATTTATTTATTTCATAGGATTAGTATATCTCTTGATGGCACTCCATCTATTATCGTTCTTGATGAGGCATGGGCGTTAATAGATAATCCAGTTTTTGCACCCAAGATAAAAGACTGGTTGAAGGTACTGAGAAAACTAAATGCTTTTGTGATTTTTGCTACTCAGAGTGTTGAGGATGCAAGTAAAAGTACTATTAGCGATACGCTTGTACAACAAACAGCGACACAGATTTTTTTACCAAATCTGAAAGCTACTAGTGTCTATCGGGATGTTTTTATGTTAACTGAACGTGAATATATATTAATTAAGCACACAGATCCGAGTACTAGATTCTTTTTGGTGAAACAAGGAGTCAATGCTGTAGTAGCTAGAATAGACTTAAAAGGCCTGGATGATATAATCAACGTATTATCCGGACGTGCAGAAAGTGTTCTATTGTTACACGATATATTAAATGAAGTTGGGGACAACCCAAAAGTATGGTTGCCTATATTTTATCAGAAGGTAAAAAATGTTTAAGACTAAGCTGTCATTGCTATTAATTGCGATATTTTTACTAAATATAGACTTTTTACTCTCATATCCAGTGCTTGCAGATGGAGTAAGTGGTACTGACAAGACAGAATTTGTTAGCAGATTTAATTCCACTGGCAGTTTTAGTCGTGCCTCTAATCCTGATTGTGGAGCGTTTAAAACAGCTGCAGCACTTGCTGGAATAGCGATTGCTGTTGGCGCAATATTTACTGGCATTGTTTTGATCGTTTCTTCTGCTGGTTTGTTTACCGCTCTTGTTATTGTTGGAATGATAGCTGCAATTGTTGGAGTCTGGAAAGCGATAGGAGGGCTTGTTGTTTGTGAACATAGTTTTGTTAAACACCCAGTTGCACGTGATCATGATGGAAAATACAAAAATTTTAAATTAGAAGACACAGGTTATAGTGGCTGCACCAATGAAAATTACCAAACAGAAGAGGAATATTTTTCTTGTTTGCAAAATAAAGCTCGGGAAGACGTGAACAAAAAAGATTATGACGGGAAAAGAGCAGAAAAAGAAGCCTTAAATTCTAACGTTCAGGAGAGTACAGAGAGTTATTACTGGCCAAAAAACGGTGTGCAATACAGTGAATATATAGAAGTATGTCATCGAAACCCTTTAACTTTTGGTAATCTTTTTAACAAGAAAGACTTTGATTTCAGAAAAGAAACTGGATACATAGATTTTGATGTCAGGGAGAAAGATACTGGATATGTAGATGGGTCATGGTCCCCGAAGGTTGATGGTGAGCTGAAATGTAAAGTTCTCAAAGCAGGACAGAGCGAACCCATACATGGAGCTACATTTAAAGCAGTAAGAAAAATGGGCAGATTATGTGTGGAGTTAGCAAGTGTGAAAATGCTTGGTATCGAAATGACTCCTTGGCCGCAAGGGGTTGATATGGGGTGCACGGAATTGCCACCTGACCCACTTGCTCCTATGTGTGAAAAATCTGTGATGATATTCAAAAATAAAGATGGTACAGGAGAGGAAAAAGTTCCTATTGGTAATAATGATGACTATAAAACTATTATCAGATCTAAAGAAAAAAGACTCAACGGACAAGGGGGGAAAATTTTTGTAGGTTATGATAATGCTGGCTGTTTTAGCTCGTATGTTTCTGAAGCTTGTTATAACCAGGCAGGGAGTAAATCATTAGCTCCTATTCCCGTAACTTCTATGATAGTGCAATGCATTAAGGAATCGTTAGATAATTTAGTTGCAGGTAAAGGTGCACCAAATGGTGAGAGTTTTATATCTGTAGCACAGAAAAGGCTGAAAAACACTGTAACTGCTGTTTTAGTTTTAGCTTTAATACTGTTCTCTATAAAAGCCATGTCTGGTGGAGTTCAGAGGCCTCAAGAAATGTATATGTTGATCATAAAATTCGCTTTAGTGATTTACTTCACAACAGGCAGTACCATGTCTCATTATTATGGAGAATTAACTCGTCTCTCAAATGGTTTGTCAGAGATAGTGCTAAAAGCATCATCTGAAAGTAAAGGCATATGTAATTATAAAGCAGGTACAGATTATGAATATACTCGTGCAGGAAAGAGGGTATCTTACAGTTATCTTGCACCTTGGGATAGGCTTGATTGTAGAATTTTATTTTATTTAGGTGCCCCTTTAGATGGAATTGGTGGCAAAATTGGTACTGGAGGTGTTGCAACGTTAGCAGTCTTGCTTGGTGCTGCTCCTGTCTTATTAGTTGCAGGTTCGGTAATCGGTATTATTTTTGCTGGTGGACAAATTTTAGTAGCTCTTGTCTGTATATTTATGGCCGTTCTGATGATGATGGTTATTTTGTGGCTGTGCTATGTATTTATTTTATCTCTAGTTGCTTTAAGTGTAATCATCATTTTATCACCTTTGTTCATTCCTATGGTTTTATTCCAACACACCAAAGGATATTTTGAAGGCTGGGTGAAAGAGTTGATTACCTATAGCTTATACCCGGTTATCCTTTTTGCGTTTTTGTCCTTTATGTTCATAGCATGTGATAAAATCTATTTTAAAAATTTAAATTTTGAACTGGACGAGTCATATAAAAATGAACAACCGGACAAGTCATATGAAAAGAAACAAGCAGAAATCTCATATAGTAAGAAAAAACAGTGGTTTAAATTGAAAAATGGGGAATGTGATAAAAATGAAACTACTCTTGCATGTATGATGCAAAATTATAGCTTTAAAAAGAGCAGCATACTTGGTCTATTCGACTTTACATACATGGAGTTTGGCAGCTCTCTCATCGGAGAATTATTAAAATTGTGTTTAGTATTATTCCTCTTTTACCACTTTTTAAACATTCTTCCTGGCATGGCTGCTGAACTTGCTGGTAACCATAGAGCAGCACTTGGCTCAGGTCAGACACCTGGACAAATGGTGGGCAAAGCTTTATCTGCTGCCAAAGCTGCTGCTGGGGGTGTTGCTGGAGTTGCTGGTGCTGCTGCTAAGAAGTTGAGTGGTGGAGACAAGAGTAAATCTCGAGGTTCTGGTTCTAGTAGCTCCGAGAGTGTTAACAAAAGCACTGAATGAGTTGGATTTATGCTAAAATTTTTGCTGATAATACCGTTTTTTTTTCTGTCAGGCTGCGGGGAACATCACTGTATTAAGCCAGAAAATTTATCAGGTTTGCGTGAAAAACTAGATATAGTGTCAACAGAGCAGAAGTGGGTTGATTCCGGTGTTAATATCTCAGATAGAATAAGAGTAACAGAGATTGGTATAGTGCCTAGTAAGGTTAATTTTTGCCCTAAGCAGTATGAAGATTTTGCAATTGGGCCTGGGGAAAATAGCGTTACATTACCATTTGCACTTAAGGAAGGCGATACGATAAGCTTTAGTGTTATTGGAAGTAAAGTGTGTAAAGATAAAGAGAGTGAGACAAAAATCAGGTATGTGAAAATTGATGAAAAGTGCAGCGAACAAGAAACGGAACATTTTGCACATGTTTTAAATCGAGAAGGATGTCAGGGTGAAATATGTCCTAATAAATATATAATAGGCGATGCGCAATGGTTGAATGGAAAAGAGTACTGGGATTCAGATTTTTCGCAGTTAAGTCAAGATACAAACATTATTAATTCTATAAAACAAGGAGAAAGTGTAAACTGCAGTGAGCTTTCAAGTGATCAGAAAAACAAAACAGATACGCGCATTTTGAATTTACTCTGCGGACGTATATGTAAATTTCCTTCCGACAGCGGAAACAAAGGTTGCGCATACATTGAATACAATAGTATAGAAGGTGAGATATTCAATGCTTTAAATTCTAGTGGTGAATCTGTTATTGCTGAAACTATTAGTAACGTATTAAAGGAAAAACAGGTAAAAACTGACATTACACTATTACGTGTTCACATGGATGGTGAAGATTTTGAACACATTCCAACAGGTGGCATATGCACTAACTGTGATTATAAGATAGAAAAATACCATCGAACACCAAGTTTAACTTTTAGTTTATGTAGTAGAAATGACGAGCACTGCTATGATAGAAATGACAAAGGTGGTTTCAACATAAGAGTAGCGAAGAACCACAGTCTGGAGAATAGTTTGTATATAAGCGTCTCTGACAAACTTCCTGAGCATAAGCCTGGTGAAAACCAAGCGGATATATCTGTAGATATCAGCAAAGTTCATGATACTGAGTACATGGAAGGCTTAAAGGAAAAGTTAAAAGAAAAAAAAGGCACCATATATTATGGAATAAGAGACCATGGCTGCGATTACAAAAATGAAGGTCAGTTTAGTATTAACCTAACAACTAAAGAGCCACCTACAAAAACTTTTAGTGCAATATATAATTTCTTTGATGAAAAAGTGAAAACTGCATTTTTCGGCTCTAATTATAAAGACCCTAACGCAATTCACTCTGATACTAGTCCTGTGAAGTCTCTTTACGAAAGTTTTATAAAATCAAGCAGAACAAATACCATTAGATCTACTATAATATCACTATTAGTACTATATATAATCTTATATACTCTTTATTACTTTTTTGGATTAACTCATATTTCTATATATGAGTTTTTAATTATATGCGTAAAGATAGGAATCATCGCCCAGCTATTGCAGGATAATAGCTGGGACTTTTTTTATAACAACGCATTCTCTATATTTATTAACACTCCAAAACAACTAATAGAAATAGCAAATTTTAGAGGCACTACTTCAAATGTTTTTGAGTTTCTTGATTTGCCGCTCAATAGGTTCTTGTCATCGCATTCAGTATTGTTAATAGTATCTCTTATATTTTCTGGCCCTTTGGGCATTGTATCTTTTTGCTTGGTGATTTGGGGTTTAATCACAGTGAGCTTATCTATTTTTAATGCCTTATTTTCTTTTATTACATCTATAGCAATAGTTGCGTTATTACTTTCTTTAGCACCTATTTTTATTATTTGTCTTTTATTTGCGTATACTAGGCAGATGTTTCAAAACTGGGTTAAAAATTTAGCAAGATTTGCAATTCATCCAGTGGTCCTTTTAATTTTTATATCACTGATAAGTCAGGTTATGGATTATATTGTGTATTCAGTATTTGATTTTGAGGTCTGCTCTACATGTATACTTAATATTAACCTAAAGATTTTTAACCCTTGTATTTTTTATGGTTATGCTTCCAAATATACACCTAATATTACCGCTATGATGGCTTTTGTTATTTTGGGACACGCTATGAAAGCTTTAGTTGAAGCTTCTTCGGCAATATCTGACTCGTTGTTTGGTGCTTATGTAGCAAGCGAACCTGGAAGACAGTATCAACAAAGCTTAATGGGAACAGTAGGGTTAGATGAACAAAGCGTTCAAAGAAGAGAAAGAGGAGATGCCTCTCAACAGTCAGGTACGTCAAGACCTCAAATACCACAAGGGACTCAAAGGTCAACGCCTCAGATACCACAAGGAAGACAGCAATGATAAGTAAAAGATCACTATTGTTGATACTGTGTCTTGCAATCACTGGTTGTAATATGGATTGTGTCGAGCCTGGGTTGCAGAGCAAAAACACCAGCGTTAATGTGGATGTTCCAGTTCGTAAAGCCGATAAAATTCATTGGGTTGATTCTGGTCAGGTAATTAGTCAGGGTGAGAAAATCAAATTCACCCTCGATGGATCAGTAAATTTTTGCCCTTTTAAAGAAGACAAAAATCCAAGGAAAGTACTTGTGCCAGCTAGCTTTTGTGCTGATGGCTCAGAACCAAATTATAGTAAGGCTGCGGATATTAATAGTGTACCTAACAATTATGGTGTTAATGAAAGTAAAAACGAACTATGTGGTGGCAAAGGATTTGGCAGCAATAGACGTTATGTGGACACTGGAATTAAAGTAAATCCTGGTGACAAGTTAAGCTTCAGCTTAGTTCCCAGAAAAATAACAATTGATTACGACAATCCAGAAGGGAAAGGCATCAATTTTGATGACAATTGTTATAAAGCTGTAGAAAATGACCGTAAGGAAACTGTATATAAGAAAGCTACAGTGAGTGAAGTACATCAGGGGGGAGAGTTTTTTTGTGATGGTAAAGATGGTACAAAAAATAAAATACAATTTTTACCTCTTGATAAAACAAAAGCAAAGGAAAGCAAAGTGCTAGTTGGCAATGGGTATACCCCATATGATAATAAGGTGCATTTTAATAAAGGTTATATTCAAGACAACGAACCATGGGTATATGGTTCACTACTTGATTTACGCCGCGCTAAAATAGGATTGAACGAGTTATGTGATGGAAAAAACTGTAGTCTTGATGAGAGAAAAAAGTACTCCTCCTATGAGCTTAACTGTTACCATCAAAATATATGCTATACTGAGAAGGGTATATGGAACTATGGTTTAGGTCAAGCAGGAGAACGGAACTGTGTCTCCTCTATAAGGTATAAGAAGTACGATAAAGGAAATAAATGTGATATGTATTCTTATCTAGAAAAAATGGAAGGGAATGTTAAAGCAGGTAGTTTTACTGAAGATGATAAATCTTGGGCTGAGGCTCTTGTTGCAAAAATAAGCGATCCAGGTGATGCAAGTATTTCTGAAGGCAAGCGTAATGATATGAAGGGCGATGCTAAAGGTATTCAATGTCTTCCAAAAAGAGGAGGAGCAGGAAAGGAGAAAAATGATAAACTAGTATGCTCAAAAATCAGTGATAATTTTGAAGATTTTTCCTTAAAATTAAATCATGACTATCCAATAGGAAGTGTAACACCTGGTAGCAGTGTGATGCTTGCCATTGCAGATTATGGTCACTATGGAGCTAATAGAGGTGGGTACCATGTTAAAGTGACTAGATCATGTGAATATATTAATGGCGAAAAATTATATGTATATTTAGGTGATGAGCCACCTAAAGATTTGCATGGTGTGGGAACTAATGATTTTAAAGTGGTAGGAGTGAGAGAAAGAGTAAACGGAAAAGATGAGTACACCATATTAGATGTAATAAGCGGAGAACACTTTCAGAACGAAGAATCTAAGAAGATATATTTCGGCATCAATGTAAGCAACGTAGAGAGAGATGACATTACAGATAAAAATGGCAAATATTATGAAAATAATAAGTACACAGTAACTTTATTTGTTAAAAGAAAAATTAATGATTTTATTTCATCGAATGTAAACGGGGTATTTAAACTTATAAAAGAAGAAGTAATTGGGGACAGCGTTAAAGATTCATACAAAGGATATGCAAGAGGTCTTCTTCAAGGGGTAAGAGCTTTGCTTACTCTATACGTTATATTTACTGTCGTTGGCTATATGCTTGGAACAATACAGCTAAGTAAATTTGATTTCATTGTAAGAATGTTCAAGATAGCATTTATAGCTTTTGCCTTTAGCGATAGAAGCTGGGAACTTTTTGGTACAACTTTATCCAGACTTTTTATAGATGGTAGCACTTATTTGGTTGATAGCTTTTCTGCCTATATAGGGGAAGGGGGGAGAAAATTTGCATTCTTAGACTTGACAGCAGGAGTATTATTCACAGCAGAAACTTGGTTAAAGTTTTTATCATTGATGCTCTCTGGTCCTTTTGGCTTTATTGCATTTTTGGCAATACTCTACGCTACTTTTATGTTCTTAAAATGCATTATTAGCGCTACGTTTAAATATGTAATATCTACTGTTCTAGTGGCGTTTTTACTGTCATTAACACCTTTATTTATCGTATTTATTCTATTTCAAAAGACTAAACCCTTGTTTGATAATTGGATAAAAACGTTGGCTCATGTTTCATTAGAACCAGTCATTTTATTTTCATTTTTATCTCTTTTAAATCAGTTGATGTATTCAGTTTTATATAACCTCACAAATTTTTCTGCATGCTATCAATGTTTAATTAGCGTAAATTTCTTATCGTATGATCTGTGCTTGATGAAATCAATACTGCCTCTTGGATACAGTCCTGGCACTAGCGTTGATGTTGCACTCAGTAGCGGAGAAAGGGCTGGTGGACACTTTGCAGCATTACCTATAGACCTAATCCAGGCGTTTATATACCTCATTATTGCCGGTGCAATGGAAGCTTTTGTTTCTATATCGGAAACTATGGTACAAACACTATTTAGCTCTGGTTATGGAGTTACTGGCGGTGTTGGTACAGTTGCTAAGAGCGCATCGCAAGCTATGCTGTCAACCGTTGGCCTTGATGATAAGACCCAAAGTATGATACAGAGTATCAAGCAGAAAATGAGTAAAGATCGGGGAAAAATTGAGGCTAAATTACCTAACACGCCAAAGCAACCAGACAAAAAAGAAGATTCTAAAGGAAGTTCTGATAAAACAACGAGTGATAGACCTAAAACATTAAAACAATCAGATCAGCAAAAAAATTCTGATGAAACAATAAGAAGTGATCCTAGTGCTAAAGCTAAAAACAAGGAAGAAAATGGAGAGGAGTAAGATATAAATGATATTATGGAGTAACTAATTAAAAAGATATTTTAAGTAAAGTTTTAGAAATTTATTCTGTATTTGGAAAAAGTTTAGATATGCAATCACGTTTAGGCAAATGTTGGTTTAGGGTATTACTTCTTGCAGCTTATGTGCTGATCACAGGTTGTAGTAAAAACGATATACCTTTTCCAAGGTGTATATCTGCTGACTATTTTGGTCCTAAACCTATTGCAGTAAGCGCTCATTTTTCAAGCGACCACGATGCGTTTATTCCAGGAGATGGAGAAGTTATTGATCCTGAAACTGGCGAAATTAATTATGGTTTTCGCCATAACCAAGTGGTGAAGTGGGAGGATACCGGACTCGAAACCAATGGAGATAGTTTAAAAGTGCGAGTTAATGGTGCATGGACATCTTGGAGTAATAATAACAAGAAGGAATCTAAAAAAGGCAGTTATACCTTACAAAGCTTGGAGCAGTTAAAATATGCAACTAAATTTGAAGGTAAACAAAGTGATAATAGTTTACCTAATTTTCACTTAGTTTGTAATGATTATAAACCTAGCATACAAAAATTTTCAAGTAAGCCTAATGCAAGTTGCACTGTAAATTGCAAGTGCATTAATGAAGATGATAGTGCAAATACAGTATCACGTGGTGCTCCATGTTGGTTTACCAACGGTCATGGTGCTTATCTTTTGTTTCAAACGGGGAAAGATGATCCTAACGAAAATCTAAAGTTAATGCGCGATCCTCAATATCCTACTGTACATCTAGGTTATAACTCCACAGCAGAGGGCGACAATGGATTTTTTACTTTAGACAGAGATAACACTAAATTAAAGGACAGAAATTGTAATGAGTTGAAGTTAAAAAAGGGATGGAAAATATATGTAAAAATATTAGATAGATATTACTTAGATAATGTAGGTGGCTACTCTTTTGAGTTCTTAAGTGGAGTGCAGCAGCCAAGTAGTTTTGGGTTTTTTGATTATATTTATAACTATCTAAAATGTGTATTATTGATTAACAAAAATTGTGAAGAGCATTTTAACAGTAACGATCCTGCAGCTGCACAAGCTATGTTCGAAAATATAGCTGAAAAAAGTACGAGCTTTCACAATTTTGTTCTTTCCTTGCTTGTTCTATTTGTAATGATTTCATCGCTTCTTTATCTTTTTGGCATGATACAAGAGACTAAGCATGATATGCTCATCAGAATGATGAAAATCACTCTAGTAATAGTGCTTATATCTCCTGGAAGTTTTAGATTTTTCTATGATCATTTTCTTGTTTTATTCGTTAAAGGTCTTGAACAATTGATAAGTATAATTACTAACTTTGCTCCCAACATGAACACCGGAAGTATTGCTCAAGGAGATGAAGCTAAGTTGTTTAGCTTCATGGAGGACATGTTCAATAAGTTTTTTGCTTATTCTGTTTGGAAAAAGTTTGCAGCGTTTTTGCATTACCAAATGTGGGCAAGCCTTCTGATGATACCGGCAATTTTCATAGGGATAGTTTTATATTTCTTGCTGTGCTTATATGCTTACATAATATTCCTCTCTGGTTTTATGGGTATAGCTTTTCTTATAGCTATCATGCCGCTGTTCCTAATCTCTATTTTATTCTCACCACTGAAAAGTCTATTTGAAGGTTGGATAAAATTCTGCATCAGCTTTTGTTTGAAGTCGATTATGATATTTGCTCTCTTGTCATTACTGGCTTCCATTATAATGAATACCTTTTATAGACAACTAGGTTTTACTGTATGCTACAATAAATGGTTCGAGGTAAGGTTATGTGCTCCAAAATGGGTGTTTGGTGGTTTTTGTATCATTGATAAACAGTATTTTGGTTGGACCCCAGGGCAAATTTTTGTACCTTACACTCTTGGAGAAGCTTCTCCACTTAACATAGATAAAAATATAGAAGGTATAGAAAAACTAAGCAGAGAAGGTGGTACAATAAAATTTACTGGCGGCGCTGGATATATCCCTCTTCCACCTGATTACATTGAAAAAGGGTTTCGTTATATAGATTATCCTTTCTTTAACCCAATTCCTGGTACTGAGAAGAATCCAGCAGACCACTATATTGCAGAAAGTGATATGATAGTGAAGAATGACTGTAGAGCAAAAGATCTAGTACGCTTAACAAATAGTTTATCATATGCATCAGAAAAAGCTGATATTCTACTGTTGATCAACAATATAGACAAAAAGATAGGTGGTATGAATAGTAAAATAACAGAGCTTTACTGTCGATCTCAGCAAGATGAAGCAAAGTGTAAAAATTATAGGAAAATAGTGGATGACTACAGAAAAGGTACCATAAGACCAGATCTCAAAAGAGAGATAAAGTCTTTGGTGCAAAGAGTATTAGAACAACAAGGTTGTGGAAGACTGAAACTTCATGATTTATATAGGGATCCCAACAGTGAATACTGTAAGAAATGTAAAGATTGTGAGGATTGCAAAGATTATCGAGAAAATAGTGATTACCAAAGGGTGCAAGACATACAGAGAGGTTATTTAATCAATGCAGGGGAAATCTTTGTATTATTCTTGCTTTCATTTTTAATGTTCTCCTTACGCACGTTCGTACAACAAATGGGCTCAAGTATCGCTGGTGGTGGATTCAGCGTTTACAATATATCTAGTATGTATTCTAAGCATTCTCCAAGCGCTACTGCACATGGCGACCCAGATGCGTCTTTTGTAAGTCAAATCTTATATTTTGGCAAATCAGCAGTGCAAGATAAAATTGGTGGAGGGTTAGAGTCTTTAGGCAGTTGGGCTACTCATTTACCGGATAGATTAGCTGGAGGTGCAGCTAATCTGCTGGGGAGAGTACCAAGAGTTGGAGGAGTGCTGAAATACGCTATTGATGTGCCACGTAAATTTGTAGGTGCTACTATTGAAGCAACAAAATTTGCAACATCACCTAAAAATGACGTTGATAAACTTGAGGAAAAAATCTACAGGGCATTTGGAGTTGATAAGGAAGATATTACGCATAGAAGGATCGGTAAATATTTAGAATATTACAAAGGATATGTAGGATCACATTTGGGCTATACAATAGAAGATGCTATGAAATTTACTTGGGAGCATGGCCTTGACTCTATAGGAAAGCATGGCTATGATCATAACCTACTCTATAGAGCAAAAGAATATAGGCGAGATTTCTTAGAGAAGCTTCATGATTACACTATCGGCCGTAAGAGAGAACCAGAAAAAGACAATCCTGATCAATCAAATAAGGTAGAACGAGAGTTAGGCACGGAACTAGTAAGAGATAACCATGATCAGCCACTAGAAGAAGGCGACCCTCTTCGACTACGAGGGGGAGGTCAGCCAGATAAGGTAGTACGAGAACTAAGCACAGAACAAGAAGACAAGCCTAATCAACTACAGCATGATCAGCCAACAGAAGAAGATAAGCCTGATCAATCAAATGAAGTGACACGAAATTTAGGCACGGAACCAAAAGGCCCAGATGAAATTGATGATTTTGGATCTGCTTTTGAAGGTATGGAAAAACGTGCTGAAAGAGAAGGCAGAAGAAATCAAGATAAAGTTTACAACCTCTCACCACTTTTTGAAATGAACACTCCAGAAGCTGTAGAAAAACGTGCTGAAAGAGCTAGAAGAAAAGAAGAAAGAGATCGAAAAGACGAAGTTTATAATCTTAAGCCTTTATTTAAAGAACCAAAAAATCCAGAAGAGTACGTTAAGGCACTTTTTGGAATGAATACCCAGGAAGCTATAAAAAAACGTGCTGAAAGAGAGGAAAAAAGAAATCGAGAAGACAGTAAAAGGAAATTACCGGAACCAATGAGGAAACCAGATGCAAAAGGAGATGAGAAGAGGATTGAAGATGAAGACTAATAAAAATTTCAAAGGCCTTGATTATTATAAATTGCAGCAAGACAAAGATGGCAACATAAAGTTAAATGACTACGACGACATTTTAAATGCGCGTAGGGCAAGGGTAGACTTGTTGCGGGATAACACATCACTTGACAAGGATGTCAATTTTGCTAAATTGAATAAAGCTTTGAGTGAGAAATTTGTAGATAATCATAGTTTATTGTCTGAATTTGATAAGGAAGACAAAGAGATTGTACAAGAAAGGATTAAGGTGTTTAGTATTTTAGAAAGTCTTGAAGACCTTAAAAGCGTGAAAAGTGAAGATCTGTTAGAGGTTAGCTTACTGCTGTCAGATCTTAGCTTCATAGAGAGAAATGTTGTACTAAATACCGATCAGAATTCTGATCTAGCAGGATTTAAAAACCTATTTATTGAAAAAAAAGCATCTGGTGAAGAGTATAGTGAAGAAGAATGTAGAGGCTTTCTTGATAATATAGATAAAATCAATACTATAATTAAGTTAGAGTTAGAAAGCAGAATTGAAGGGCTAAATCATGATGAAAAAAATGATCATGATGATTTACAAGATGAGATTGGTCAAGCAATTAATGCAGCAGGCAAATCAGAAAAAGATAACTGATGAGTCTTGTGTTTGTGTTTTTCTTACAAGCGACTCGATAGCTTCTCTCTATTAAACTGCTAAAGCCATATTGACATTAATCATATAGTATAAATAATTAATTATTTTGGAGCTTATTTAATATGCTACGCATCATTGCAGGCAAATATCGCGGAAGAAAAATAACTACAGGTAAGCATTTAGCTGCACGGCCAACTATGAGTATTGTCCGAGAAGCAATATTTAATATGCTTTCCTCAAGAAAACCTATTTATAACTTGAATGTACTTGATTTATTCTGTGGTAGTGGTTCTTTTTCATTTGAAGCGCTTTCTCGCGACGCTAAACATGCATTCATGGTGGATTCAGATTATTACAATTTGCAACTGCCTAAAAAAACAGCAGAAGATTTTGGAATTACGAACAATGTCACGCTAATTTGTTGTAGTGCTAACAAATTGCCACAACCTATTTCAAAGTGCGATGTAGTTTTTATAGACCCACCTTACAATAGCAATCTAGTTGAATCAACGTTGAATGGACTAGCTCACTCAGGCTGGTTAAGTGATGATGCATTGATAATTCTAGAGATTAGGAAAAACGAAGATTTTGAGTGCAATAAAAACTTCAGTATAATCTTGGAACGCACCTACGGTATAGCGAGAATAATTTTTCTTTCTCTATTAACTTGAACTTGCATATACTTTTCATTGATGAGTTCCAGTTCTATTTTCGTCAAGTTTCCGGAGAGTATCCGTTCAGCGGAGTGGCAGAATAAGGTAGACAAGGTGATCTAAAAAGATAATCATAGAGCAAAAGTGAAATAATATGGTAAACCTTTTAGAACTTTGCAAAAATTTACAGCAAAAAATAGAAAGGTTAGAAGCAAAAATAGAAAGATTGGAAAAAGAGAATGAAAGTTTAAAAGCAGAAAATAAGGCTTTAAAGATAGAAAATGCTGAGTTAAGAGAAAGACTCGGTTTAAGCTCAAAAAATTCATCAATACCAAGTTCCAAAGAGTTGTATAAAATAAAAAAGAATAAGCCGAAAAGCGAAAGGAATATTGGCGGTCAGGTTGGTCATAAAGGAAGTTTTCGCGCCAACATGGATGCAGATAAAGTAGTAAAGATAGAGTTGCCTAATACTTGCGAATGCGGAGGAGAAATTGCAATATGTGAAAAACCATATATTCATCAGAAAGTTGATCTTCCAGAAATCAAGCCTTATGTAGTGGAATATCAGTTAGAACATGGCCGTTGTCGGAGATGCGGAAAGAGAAGAAGTAGCAAGTTACCGGAAGGTGTTACGCCAGATACATTTGGTCCAAGGGTTAAGTCAATAATTGCAGCGTTCAGCGGATTCTACAAAAATTCAAAACGCGAAATAGCGAGTGTCGTAAATGATATCTTCAATTTGAACATAAGCGTCGGTAGCATATCAAATAGTGAACATAGAGTTGCTTCAAAATGCAAAAAAATGTATGAGCAGATCGAACAAGAGATAAGTAGGAGTAAAGTTCTACATATTGATGAAACGAGCCATTATAACAAAGGTAAACTCGCTTGGTGTTGGATGTTTGCAAGCAATACGGCAAGTTTTGTAAAATTTACAGAGTCAAGAGGAATGAAAGTTTTACAAAATAGTAAATTCTGCAATCGCAATAGCTTGGTAATAACTGACAGGTATGCAGCATAGAATTATTTTGCCGATAAAAACAGGCAAATCTGTTGGGCACATTTATCAAGAGATTTTGAAAGATTAGCACATAGTTGGAATATTGAAGTTAAAGTTCTGGGTTGTTACTTGAGAAACGTGGCCACTGAATTATTTGCACTAAAAAAAGCTTTACTAAAAAGTGAGATAGATGTTTTGAGGTTTGTCAGACGTGCCAGAAAATTAAGAAAACGTACAAAGTATTACTTGAAGGAGATATCTCGTTTACCTGAAGCAATTGGAGCCTCTCGAGTTGCAAAAAATGTTCTGAGATCTGAAAGAATGATGTGGAAATTTTTAGATGACCCAGAAAATATTCCGCTGACAAATAACCACGCTGAACGGCAAATTCGGCATTATGTCGTTTATCGCAAAAACTCATATTTTACACAATCAAAGCGGGGAAATACATTCCTTGAGCGGATAATTTCATTATACTTAACTTGGAAACAAAGGGGTCTCAATCCTTTCCAAAATCTCCTATCTATTGTTTCTTAAACCACTCTCCTGAACGGATACAAGAAATTTATTATTAATTTTAAGAAATACTATAGCTGACCCAAGCAACACGTCATACCGCGATTCATTTCATAACTGTACGAACATTGTAGTGTGGGCCACCAGTGGGGTGTCATCCGAGTAGCTTGACTACTTGGATCCAGTTTTCTTTACAAATTCACAAAAAGTGCTTCATTCTATAACGCAAAACCCATACTCACCAAACCCAATGCATTACTTGCAATTAATACCAATTCTCATTGTTGTCCAGTCAAATAGGAAACATTGCAGAGTTGTTTAATTGTGGAGCTGGCAAGAGAAGTAATAAATTTGCACAAAGCACCCTCAAGTAGAGCAATTGTATCGTATATTTTATTGCGCAAAATGTTCTGTTTTATATATAACCAAAGCCTCTCAACAGGATTTAGCTCAGGTGAGTATGGAGGTAGGTATATAATGTCGATATTTTTAGGTACCTTTAAATTTTTTGACCTATGCCAACTAGCACAGTCCATAACGAGAAAAGCCTCTCGTGTTTCTAGATATTGCGAAATTTGCTCAAGAAATATGTTCATGCAATCAGTGTTGACATTTGGTGCAAATAAGCTAGAACTCTCTCCATTTCTAGGATTAACTGCACTATAGAGATAGAAATTTTGCCTACCTAATTTTGTTTTAACCTGTGTTCTAATCCCCTTTTTAAACCACCCATGTCCAACTTTTGAATGTGTGCCAAACCGTGATTCATCAAAGAAAAATAGCTCTTTTTCTGGATACTTGCTAATAGCTCCATTGAGATTTTTTTTTGAATTCCTCTTGTTTGCTTTTATCTTGTCCATTATGAACTGGTCTTGGTGTAATATATGAGAATTTCATCTTTTGCATATGGCGGTGTACTGTAGATTTGCTGATATTTAATCCGAACTTTTCCTGGATTCTTATTCTCATTTCTTTAATGGTGATATTAGGATTTTCTTCTATCCACTCTTCAATTTGCTGTAGTTGAGCCTGATTTAATTTAGTTTTTCTACGACGTTGTGAAGGAGCAAACAGTTTTTCTTCTCTGCCAATTTTCAAGAGTTTTACCCACGAAGTTAGTGCGCTTCTTGAAATGCAATATATTTTTGCTACAGCCGTTATACTGTACTTTTTTGCTGCAATTACAGCATTTAGTTTTTTTGAAACATATGCATTATTCATTACTTTCTTCAGCATTTCTTTTGCTGATTCTACTACTTTTTCATCCAATAATTTTGATCTTAATGCCATTTAAACCTCGCTATTTTACTTACTTCAGTATGGCTTTTCTTCCATCATTGTCCATCTGTTTGCCCTGTAATGGGAATTGGTATTAGCCGCTAACACGTAGCGGGATGACGGTTGTCGTTTAGCTACAAACGTTAAGAAATTTACCAAATGAAAAAAAAGGCAAAAGAAGCCCTGGGGTTATTATCCGCTTTAAAATATTGGCGTTTTTTATGTTTTAAACGCTTGACAAGCAAGATTAAGCTGCTTTTAATTGCAACTAACTTACGCTGCAAATGTTTAAGAAGTTTACTAAGCAGAAAAAAAGACAAAGAATCCCCGAGTTAGCTAGTCTTTTACTATCTCTGTCGAGTATTGGCATTTTTTGATGTCTTGTAACGCTTTATAAGCGCGTTCAGCTTATTTAGATAAAAATCTAGATGTAGATGAAGTTTTGTAAAGACATACAGTATCTATATACTGCAAAAAATTGAACATAAGACGCCGATACATTAAGTAATCCTTACCTTTTAATCTGCAGATTGGCGAAAGCAAATACAATAGCTTCAGTTTCATGATAAGGGGACTGGCAAGGCTTGTCAAGCAAGTTTCTATATAATATTTTCTAAAATAAATAGACTTCTCACATCCAATTTTGGCAGCGCGCGACACACAACTGCAATGACAAGGTGTTGCAAGATAAACATCATATTCACACGAAGTACTTGACTTCACTTGTACTAAGAAGCATTTTATATATGTTGTGTGCCCGTAGCTCAGCTGGATAGAGCAACAGCCTTCTAAGCTGTGGGTCGTAGGTTCGAATCCCACCGGGCACACTCTTCTATCAATACTTTCTATAAATCTTCAAGTACTCTGGCACCACATTTTCAATTGCTAATGGTCGAACCTTCATTGTTTCAAGGTCAACTGACTTTTCGATTGAACTATTCATCATAACTTTCACCTGATCTTGAGTAAGCATAGGGTTCGTATCTCCGGTTATTGGTTTTAGCAGCATAGAAATAATTTTATTTTCTAAAAAGAAAGCTATTAACTTTGCCATTGGAAAAGATACATTGATCAACAAACACTTTCTGTTAGTAACATTCAGAATAAACTTCAATAAGCTTTTGAAAGAGTAAACCTTTGGTCCGCCCATGTTATAAATTTTCTTGTCTTGCTTATTAAAACTGATAATACGATATACCACTTCAGCTAAGTCTGTTACACATATGGGCTGAAATTTAGTCGTTCCATTGCCAATTAGTGGTAAGAAAGGAAGAATAGTTGCTAATCTTGCAAATTTATTAAAGAAGTTATCTTCCTTACCAAATACAAGACTTGGCCTAATTATTATTGCTTCTTGAAATGCTGAAGTTACAGCTTTTTCACCTTCCAATTTACTTTGAGCATATTTTGACAACTTGCTATTTTCTATTCCCATAGCAGAAAAATGTATCATCATAGGTACATTTTTCATTTTTGCAGCTTTTGCTATCCTTTCAGCTATTTTAACGTGAACAGCGTAAAAATCGTGCTTTTTTGCTTCATATAATATTCCCACTAAGTTTATAGCTACATCACATTCTTCCATACCCTCCAGAACTGATTTTTCATCAAAAAAATCGCCTTTAAATATTGATATTTGTCCTAAATTGCCACACAATTTTAAACAAGCAGCTTTTTCCTGATTACGAGTGAATATCTTTATTAAATATCCTTCTTCTGCCAAGCGTCTTACGATGTGTTTCCCTATAAACCCCGTTCCACCAAAAATAATTACACGTTTTGTCACAATTAAAGTTCCTAATAATTTGTTACTGTAAATTAATACAATGATTTCGCTTAATATTTTATTACGAATTCCCGTACAATAAGATCCATTTTCATTCCTCGTGAGCCTTTAACTAGAATTGCATCATTATTCTGAATAATGTTAGCTAAATCACTTTTCAATTGATTAGAATCATTAAAATGCGTGCCTCTTATATTATCTGGCAAAAGCTCATGCAATTCTAACATAAATTTACCAACTGTATAAACTTTATCTATATTATTTTCTGTGATAATCTTAACCAAATCTGTATGAAACTCTATGCTTTCATCACCAAGTTCCAACATATCACCAAGCAAAGCTATTTTTCTCTGATTAGAATATGTACTCAAAGTTTTTATTGCAGTTTTCATCGAAGTAGGGCTGGCGTTATAGGAGTCATCAATTAAATGTATATATTTTTTATTGTATTTGACCTTATGAATATTGCCTCTACCTTTCGCTACACTAAAATTCTTAAGTGCAAGTGGTAATTTTGATAAATCAAGTCCGAGGCTTTGCACAACTGCTGCAACAGCAAGTAGCGAATAAGCAAAATGCTCACCTTGTACACGTAAATTACAGTTTATAATTTGATTATCACTCAGCCTGATTTTTAAACTTAATCTATTAGCAACTCGGTTTGATGTCATTCCAGCGCGTGACGCTGGAATCCAGTCTTTATTATACAACCGTCTGATATGCTCATTTGCAATTGAACTTCCTGGATCCAAGTAGTCAAGCACTGGGATGACAGAAGATAGTGCTGAAATGACAGAAGATTCATCGTTTCTTATTAAGTTTAGTAAACAAACTTCAGCATTTTTATCTTTACCGAAGCTTATTACATTTCTATTGGCGTGTGATGAGAGATAATCATAATATTTATTATCTCTGCTTAAAACCAAAGTACCGTTATTTTTCATACCATACAGAATTTCTAACTTCGCTTGTGCAACGTCAAATAGTGATGAAAAATTTTCAGTATGTGCAGGTTCGATGTTGGTAATAACTGCAATATTCGGATTACTAATTTTTGATAATTCTTTTATTTCACCAGCTTTATTCATTCCCATTTCAAGAATTAAGTACTGGCAGTTTTTTGGAGCTTTCAGAATTGTCAAAGGCAATCCTATATTATTATTTAAGTTACCTTCATTTACATGAGATACTCCATATTGCGATAAAACAGTGTGCAGCATATCCTTTGTAGTGGTTTTCCCAACACTGCCTGTAATTGCAATAACTTTAGCATCAACAAGAACATTTCTAATGTAGTATGATGCCATACCGTGCAAAGCTTTCAGGGTATCTTGTACAATAATGAGAGGGAAATTTTTATATTTACCCTCACTCACTATTGCAGCGACAGCC
Organism: Wolbachia endosymbiont (group A) of Alloplasta piceator; assembly: GCF_964028505.1. NCBI lineage: Bacteria > Pseudomonadati > Pseudomonadota > Alphaproteobacteria > Rickettsiales > Anaplasmataceae > Wolbachia > Wolbachia endosymbiont (group A) of Alloplasta piceator. The sequence goes on from NZ_OZ034793.1 coordinate 225,876, forward strand.
CCTTTTAAAAACGCTTCATGCAAAAAATTATGGCCATCAAAATTCTTTCCCTTGAGGGCAATAAATAAATCACCTTTTTTTATGCTTCTTGTGTCCGTTGAAATATTTGAGCTATGTATCCAATTACAACCATTTACGTCTCTTCCGCCAGTTGCATCAATGATATTATTTGTGTTCCATTTAAACATAATTTAGAGTATTCTTTATAATAAATTGAACAATAAAAGTAGCGAAAATACTACATGTTTTAGACAATGTGCAAATAACGGTTGCAATCCCTATAATTCTATCTTATAATGGATATAGAAGTTTAAATTTTTTCGTCTATAATTAAAATGTATTTAGTTATAGAAAGTACCTTGGAGGTATGTATGGCAGAATCTATTTGGGCTAAGATAGGCGGAGCAGTTAAAACAGGTGTAGAAGCTACAGGTCGGGTGTTTGCTCTTGTGCCTAAAGCACTTATTTACCCTATAAAGAAGCCGTTTGCTTCAACGGGTGAAATGAAACATGATGCTACAGTTTCGTTAAAGAAAGCTGTTGGTATAGATGTACCTGAAGAAGAAAGGGAATATGATCCACCTATAGAAACCACACAGGCTAGTAAGGATCTTGGTGTACAAATAACAGAGCAAAAGAAAGGGATAGGAAAGGTAAGTTTTTTAGTGTCAAGAACTCTGACGGGAGATATACCTTGTTTGAATGATGAACAATTGAATAAAATAAAAGCATTAAAAAGTGAGTATTCAAACATCACTATACATAGAGAAGAAAATAAAATTGTAATTGAAATTAACGTTGAGGAAATAGCTAACACTATTAAAACTAATCCTGATAATACAGGCAAGAGCGAGAAAGAAATAAAAGAGCTTGTTCTTAAAGGAATTGCTAATAAAGTTGACGAAGACCTTAAGAAGCTGGCAAAAATTACCGGTGGAGAATTTAAAATTCATACAGACTTAAAATTGCTGAATGGTATTGCAGAAAAATTGTATTATGATAATCAAAAGCAGTCATCAGACAAAGTTGTGAAGTCTGATGTTGGTCAGCCTTCAGAAACTATAGCTTCAGGTGAGAAAAAATGGGCGCAAGAAGCTATAAAAGCAGGTAAGTCGCAAAGTTGTGGAATGCAAAAATAAGTTATAGGGGAGTATTATGAGTGAAGCTAAAAAAATAGAGGAAAGACATCATAGTCTAACTGTTCCTGGGGATATGTATCACTTACAACCAGGAGTTATTACTGGAAAAAGGGTAAGTGGAATAGAACCCTTTTTGAAAGAACAGCAGGACATGGTAAAAGTAAGGGAACTTGTAAGCTCTTTAAATCTTGAAGATGCTTCTGGTGAAGCGATAAAACCACTATCTACACCTAATGTAGAGAAAAACGAAGAAAGAGGGAAAGGTCGCTCTTAAAATATGAGCAATGAAGCTTATGATAGCGATAACATCTTTGCTCAAATATTAAGAGGTGAGTTACCTTGTGGGAAGGTACATGAAAATGAAAATGTACTAGCTTTTCATGATAAGTACCCTGACGCGCCAGTTCATATTTTAGTTATACCAAAAAATCAATATATTTCATATGATGACTTCATTCTAAAAGCTCCTGAAGAGGAAATAGTGGATTTCTTCAAAACTGTAAGAGAGATAGCACACAAATATAATCTAGAAAAAACAGGATATAGATTAGTCACTAACTACGGTGAAAATGGAGAGCAGGTTGTACCACACTTTCACGTGCATATTTTAGGTGGTAAAAAGTTAGGAAAGCATGTAAACTCATAGTGTTATATGTTTTGTTAAATGAGCGAATATTTAACCATAGTAATCTTTATCTGCGTATCAATTGTAGTATCTTTTGCTTTAGGTATATTGCCTATGTTTCTTGCAGTGAGTAAGCCAGATGGTGAAAAGCTTTCCACATATGAGTGTGGCTTCAATCCACTATCTAGTGCAAGAAAAAATTTTGACATTAAATTTTATCTAGTTTCAATATTATTTATAATATTTGACTTAGAAATTGCTTTTCTTTTTCCTTGGGCTGTTTCTTTATCTAAGATAAGCTATGGTGGATTTTGGTCTATGATGGTATTTCTTGCAATACTCACTATAGGTTTTATCTATGAATGGTGTAAAGGTGCATTAGAGTGGGAGTAGTTTATGACAAATCAAATTCTATCTAATGATGACTGGGGTCGTTATAAAAAAGAAGGGTTTCTTGTCACTAAATTTGGTGATTTAACAGATTATGTAATGAATTGGGCAAGGTCTGGTTCATTGTGGCCAATGACATTTGGTCTTGCATGTTGCGCAGTTGAGATGATGCATACTGCATCCAGCCGTTATGATCTTGATAGATATGGTATAATGTTTCGTGCAAGCCCACGTCAATCAGATGTGATGATTGTTGCTGGCACACTAACTAATAAAATGGCAGCAGCATTGCGCAAGGTTTATGATCAAATGGCAGACCCGAAGTATGTTATTTCCATGGGAAGTTGTGCAAATGGTGGTGGTTATTACCATTACTCTTATTCAGTAGTTCGAGGCTGTGATAGAATTGTGCCAGTTGACGTGTATGTCCCTGGATGCCCACCAACCGCTGAGGCGTTGCTATATGGAATGCTATGCCTACAAAACAAAATAAAACGGACTCGGAATGGATAAAACTGCAAAGTATATACAAAAAAAGACCAAATGCGAGTGCATTCAAAAAGATGATGGCATTATTGTAATATATTCAACTTTAGATGAAATTGAAAAGTACCTATTCTTTCTACGTGATGATGAAAAGTGTAGGTTTGAACTATTAGTTGATATTTTTGGGGTTGACTATCCAAATAGAGAGAAGCGTTTCGAGCTAATATACAATCTGCTCAGCATTGTGCATAATATTAGAGTACACATAAAGCTTCAGTTATGTGAAAGCGACATGCCTCCAAGTGTAGCGAAGATATTTAGTACGGCTTTGTGGTTTGAGCGTGAAGTGTTTGATATGTATGGAATAGAGTTTTCTGATCACCCTGATTTGCGTAGGATTCTAACAGACTATGGATTCAAAGGTCATCCAATGTTAAAAGATTTCCCTCTCACTGGTTATGAGGAAGTAAGATATGATATAGAGACAAAAAAGGTTGTATATAATCCTATAGATTTACCGCAAGATTTTCGTATGTTTGATAGCTTATCGCCTTGGGAAGGTAAAACCATAAAAGTAAATACAAAGGAGTAGAAAATGACAGTACAAAGAAAAAAAATATCTTTAATCGGTGCAGGAAATATCGGTGGAACTCTCACCCATATGATTGCACTAAGGGAACTCGGTGATGTTGTTTTACTTGATATTAGTGATGGAATACCACAAGGTAAAGCACTCGACATAGCAGAATCATCCCCTATTGATGGATTTGATGTCAATATTACTGGCACAAATAGGTATGAAGATATAAAAAACTCCGATGCAATTATAATAACCGCTGGCATTGCCAGAAAACCAGGAATGAGCAGAGATGACCTCCTGCAAACCAATGCTAAAGTAATGAAGGAGGTTGGCGAAAATATTAAAAAATATTCTCCAAACACGTTTGTAATAGTGGTTACCAACCCTTTGGATGCCATGGTTTCAGTGGTGCATAAATTTTCAAACCTTCCAACTAATATGATTGTTGGCATGGCAGGAGTGCTTGATTCTTCCCGTTTTCGTTACTTTCTTGCAAGTGAGTTAAATATCTCAGTTGAAGATATATCTGCTTTTGTGCTTGGAGGACATGGCGACACTATGGTACCACTAATCAATTGTACTTCAGTTGCTGGAATTCCACTTACTCAAATTATCGATATGGGTCTTATCACACAGAAAAAAGTCGATGAAATAGTTGAACGCACTCGCAATGGCGGTAAAGAAATAGTTGATCTGCTTAAGTCTGGATCTGCATACTACGCTCCTGCATCTTCAGCTATATGCATGTTAGAATCATATTTAAAAGATAAGAGGCGCATATTACCATGTGCTGCTTACCTTAATGGTGAATATGGTGTAGAAGATTTGTTTATTGGTGTTCCTGTAATTATTGGAAAAAACGGAATTAAAAAGATCCTAGAAGTTAAAATGAATGATAGTGAACAAGAAATGTTTAATAAGTCTGTAAACTCGGTGAGAGAGCTGGTGAAATCTTTAGGTTCATAAGCAAATTAATGGTTTTATAGAGCTTCTGTATCCGTTCAGGAGAGTGGTTTAAGAAACAATAGATAGGAGATTTTGGAAAGGATTGAGACCCCTTTGTTTCCAAGTTAAGTATAATGAAATTATCCGCTCAAGGAATGTATTTCCCCGCTTTGATTGTGTAAAATATGAGTTTTTGCGATAAACGACATAATGCCGAATTTGCCGTTCAGCGTGGTTATTTGTCAGCGGAATATTTTCTGGGTCATCTAAAAATTTCCACATCATTCTTTCAGATCTCAGAACATTTTTTGCAACTCGAGAGGCTCCAATTGCTTCAGGTAAACGAGATATCTCCTTCAAGTAATACTTTGTACGTTTTCTTAATTTTCTGGCACGTCTGACAAACCTCAAAACATCTATCTCACTTTTTAGTAAAGCTTTTTTTAGTGCAAATAATTCAGTGGCCACGTTTCTCAAGTAACAACCCAGAACTTTAACTTCAATATTCCAACTATGTGCTAATCTTTCAAAATCTCTTGATAAATGTGCCCAACAGATTTGCCTGTTTTTATCGGCAAAATAATTCTATGCTGCATACCTGTCAGTTATTACCAAGCTATTGCGATTGCAGAATTTACTATTTTGTAAAACTTTCATTCCTCTTGACTCTGTAAATTTTACAAAACTTGCCGTATTGCTTGCAAACATCCAACACCAAGCGAGTTTACCTTTGTTATAATGGCTCGTTTCATCAATATGTAGAACTTTACTCCTACTTATCTCTTGTTCGATCTGCTCATACATTTTTTTGCATTTTGAAGCAACTCTATGTTCACTATTTGATATGCTACCGACGCTTATGTTCAAATTGAAGATATCATTTACGACACTCGCTATTTCGCGTTTTGAATTTTTGTAGAATCCGCTGAACGCTGCAATTATTGACTTAACCCTTGGACCAAATGTATCTGGCGTAACACCTTCCGGTAACTTGCTACTTCTTCTCTTTCCGCATCTCCGACAACGGCCATGTTCTAACTGATATTCCACTACATAAGGCTTGATTTCTGGAAGATCAACTTTCTGATGAATATATGGTTTTTCACATATTGCAATTTCTCCTCCGCATTCGCAAGTATTAGGCAACTCTATCTTTACTACTTTATCTGCATCCATGTTGGCGCGAAAACTTCCTTTATGACCAACCTGACCGCCAATATTCCTTTCGCTTTTCGGCTTATTCTTTTTTATTTTATACAACTCTTTGGAACTTGGTATTGATGAATTTTTTGAGCTTAAACCGAGTCTTTCTCTTAACTCAGCATTTTCTATCTTTAAAGCCTTATTTTCTGCTTTTAAACTTTCATTCTCTTTTTCCAATCTTTCTATTTTTGCTTCTAACCTTTCTATTTTTTGCTGTAAATTTTTGCAAAGTTCTAAAAGGTTTACCATATTATTTCACTTTTGCTCTATGATTATCTTTTTAGATCACCTTGTCTACCTTATTCTGCCACTCCGCTGAACGGATACAGAAAAAGCTTACACAACCTTGTGCAATACCCTATTTAACCTCAAGGCAACAGGTAACCTGAAATTAAATGGTAACCAATCGACCTTTCCTAATTTAAATGATAAACCAACTATGCTTACACGCCCAATGATATTTTCCATTGGTACAAAACCAACTTCAGGAAACCTGCTATCCAAAGAATTATTTCTATTGTCTCCCATAACAAAAAATTGATCGTTAGGTACATAATAAACCGGAGTGTTATATGATAGCTTATTAGAAATGTTATCTACCAAAATCTCATGCTCCTTGCCACTTAAAAGCGTTTCTATATATCTTGGTATGTTACGATTCGACTCATAATCAAAAAAACTTTCAATTTGCCTTCGCTCTACTTTCTGATCATTTAGGTATAATTCTCCCTCTATCATTTGCACTTTGTCACCTGGTGTTCCTATTACTCGCTTAACAAACCTGATGCTGTCATTTCTTGTGGGTTTGAAAACTATTATGTCGCCACGCTTTGGAGGGGTATAAAAAATCCTGCCGCTAAAAATGTTTGGAGAAAATGGAAAGGAGTGTTTACTGTAACCGTATGAATATTTACTAGTAAAAATGTAATCCCCTTCAAGTAGGGTGCTTTTCATTGAACCAGAAGGTATATGAAATGGCTCGAATAAAAAACTACGTATTGATAGCGCAATCAACAGTAAAAAAAACAATGAAGATAAAAATCTTCCCGCTCTTATCACCCAGTTTTTGCTTAGTTCTTCCAACTTTTCCAACTTTGTTTTTCTTATAGATTAAGCTTATTATAATACATAAATTAAAAAATGGTAATATGAAATTTTACTTGTGAATGTTATTCCTCTATTCAAAACAATTTTGAAAAGGCGGTTCATTTCTTTCAACGGCGTCATCCAAGTAGCGTGACACATAACTGTACGAACATTGCAATTTGCAGGTGGCAGATGAAAGTAGCTGATGCACATCTGTACGAACATTTGCTTTTGTTAAGGTAATATGGTGTTATGAAAGTAGCTGACACTGGAATGGCTTTGTTGCATCGCTACTTATGAAAGGCTAACTATAGTTAGGATTATAAGCAACCTATTGAAAATCTTGTTTTTTTGCAATCAATCTGATCAAATTTAAGAATAGTAATTTGTTATTTATATTAATAAATTTAATTCTATTGAAAATAGCTAAAGCATTGAAATTCTTGAATTTTAGCCGGATTAGTGAGTGGTAGTGAAATTTCTTTTACTCAAATTTAGGTATTCATTGACCGTTCTTGTTATAAATACCAGAATAATAAGCTACTGATATTCGCTATCTTTTTTTATCTTTAATCCATCATAGCTAGCGATGCAACAAAGCCCACTGGAATCCAGGTTGTAACCATTCACGGATTGTGAGAATGAATAAAGAACTAAGCAGTCGTAACTTTTGGAAGGGATTTTGGCCATTGAGACGTGATGTCAAAAATATCGACAACATTCTTTCCACAAATCTTTCTCCATGTTCCGACCAGGTGAAAAAGCTGTTTTTACGATAGCCGTCTAATTTGCCGTTCTGCAAGGTTGTTGATTGACTTCAGGCTTTCGTAAAAACTTCCACACCATATCCTCGGCCTTAACATCTTAATGGCCATTCTCAAACCATTTACAAGCCTTGTCATTTCATGCCCCCCCTTTTTGCATTAGTTGTGTAGCATCTTTTAATATTAGCAAGGCCTATAATAGTGCAACACTGCCTTACGTATTGCCAATCCAAATTCTACTTGCTGTAAAATAACACAATCTGCTACATCGCTGCTAATCTCAATCCCTCTGTTTATTGGCCCTGGGTGCATAACAATCGCATCTGGTTTTGCGTATGATAGCTTTTGTGAATCAAGTCCATACAAATAAAAATATTCTTTCTCTGAAGAACTATTATTCATGCGCTCTTTCTGCAATCTCAAAAGCATAATTACGTCAGCATCCTTTATACCTTCAATTAATGAATAATGGACTGAATCTACTTCAGGAAAATGCTTACAAATCAAAGTTGGTGGTGCGACCAAGTTTATCTCTGCTCCAAACATTTTTAGCAATCTTATATTTGATCTTGCAACTCTACTGTGCAGAATATCTCCACATATCACAACTTTGAGGTCCTTTATTTGCTTTTTGTGATTGCTGATTACAAGATAGTCTGCAAGAGCTTGAGTTGGATGTTCACTACTTCCATCGCCTGCATTGATTAGCGAGCAGTTAACATACTTTGCCAGTGTATTAATGATACCACTACTTTTATGCCTGATTATTATGTAATCAGGATTCATTGCATTTAATGTTTTGATCATGTCTTTTAGATCTTCTCCCTTGTTAATAGAAGAAGATCTTATTGGCAAAGTTACAACATTTGCTCCAAGGCTTTTTGCTGCTATTTCAAAAGACGCAAGTGTACGCGTTGAATCTTCAAAGAATAAATTTATTACTGTCTTATTTTCCAAGATATGACTATTTGCAACTTCTTTTTTAAGGTACTGGTTGGCCAACTTAGTTATATTTTCTACATCATCGACTGTAAGGTCTGAGATGTTTAACAAATTCCTTCTCTTGTTCATAGTTTCCTTTTCAACTATTTGAACCTATTCTACTTTCTTATTACCTTTTTTCAATAGACTTCTTGTGCAGCAATTGTTTTGGTGAAAGAACGGAAAAAGATAGTAAAGTCAAAATTAAGTTAGAAGGAAGAAAAAGTTCAGCGAGTCAAGAGTAAGGTATATTAGCATAAATCTTTCATCCCAATGTTTAGTGGCGCTGGGGATTACTTCCACTTACACTCATCCGCTATCATAACAGCCTCAAAAAGATGCTTCTCAAGTTCACTTAGAGGCAAATCACTTTGTGAATAATTTCCCCAAGATTTTAGTATATCGGAAGTTTCAACGCCTTCAATAATAGGATATTCTTGGTTTTTTTTAGCGTATAACTCTTGAGCCTGCTTGCTTACTAAAAATTCCAATAAGACTATAGCATTTTCCCTGTTTTTTGCGTTTTTTGTTACTGCTGCACCACTGATGTTTACCATTACACCGTGATCGTTGCGATTAGGAAAAAAAGCCCCTAGCTTGTCTGCAACATTCTTTTTATTTTCTGATGAAAGAATTCTCGCAAAGTAGTAGCTGTTTACTATTGCAACATCTCCCTCACCCGCTGCTACGGCGTAAATTTGATCAGTATCACCACCACTTGGTTTTCTTGCCATATTGCTCACAATTCCGCTTACCCATTCTTTCGTCTTTTCAAAACCATTATTTGCAATCATAAAAGCAATTAACGATCTGTTATATGGACTTGTAGAAGAACGCACTAATATTTTTCCTTTCCATTTTTCATTTGCTAAATCTTCATAAGTACTTAAGTCCTTAGGGTCTACTGACTCTTTATTGTAAACCAATATCCTAGCTCTTTTTGTAAGACCAAACCAATAATCTTCACTGTCTCTAAATCTTGCAGGTATAACACTTTTTAAAACCCCTGAATCTACTTGAGATAAAAGTCCTCTTTTTTTTGCTAGAATTAAGTTGATTGCATCAGCAGTCAAAAATAAGTCAGCTTCACCACCGTTTTCCATTCGTGAAAGTAGCTGAGAATAATCATCAATGATGTAACGTACTTTAATACCTGTATTTTTCGTGAATTCATCAAACAAAGTACGTACTAATTCTTCTTTGCGCGATGAATAAACATTTACCACTTGTGAGTCATTAGTTCCGTCGTTTCTGTATAAATAAGTAATAACTATCAATATAATTGCTATTAAGGATGTGAATATAAAGGCTTTTTTCATATTGGATAAAAAATAACTTCTTTCAGTTAAAGTTACCAAGATGGTACAACTTTAGCAAGTGTAAAGTTCGTTAGATAAATCATAAAAACTTCCTTGACAAGCTTCGCCAGCCCCCTTATTATAACACTGAAGCTATTTATTTATCTTCGCAATCTCTGCAGTGGATTAATGACAAAAAACTTAATGTATTTGGCGTAAATCATGCTTAATTTTTTGCACTATGTGCACCTTATGTCTTTATAAAATTTCTAGGTTTTTACCTAATATAAGCTGAAATGCGCTATTTAAAACATTAAAAAACGCCAACTTAAAAAATGGATAGTGAATAACTAGCTACCCTAGGGTTTCTTTTGCCTTTTTTTCTGTTTAGTAAATTGTATCCGTTCAGCGGAGTGGTAGAATAAGGTAGACAAAGCAAGATAATAAAGATAATCATAGAGCAAAAGTGAGGTAATGTGGTAAACCTTTGAGAACTTTGCAAAAATTTACAGCAAAAAATAGAAAAACTGAAAGCAGAGATAGAAAACTTAAAAGCAGAAAATAAAGCTTTAAAGATAGAGAACGCTGAATTAAAGGAAAGGCTCGGTTTAAATTCAAAAAACTCATCCCTGCCCAGCTCAAAAGAGCTATACAAAATAAAAAAGGACAAGCCAAAAAGCGAAAGGAATGTTGGCGATCAGGTTGGGCATAAAGGAAATTTTCATGCCACAATGGAAGCGGATAAAGTAGTAAAAATAGAGTTGCCTAATATTTGCGAATGCGGAGGAGAGCTTGTAATATGCGAAAAACCTTATGTTCACCAAAAAGTTGATCTTCCGGAAATTAGGCCTTATGTAGTAATTGGAACATGGTCGTTGTTGGAGATGCAGAAAAAGAAAAAGTAGCAAGTTACCAGAAGGTGTTACGCCAGATACATTTGGTCCAAGGGTTAAGTCTATAATTGCAGCACTCAGCGGATTTTACAAAAACTCAAAGCGTGAAGTGGCTAGTATCATAAATGACATTTTTAATTTGAACATAAGTGTTGGCAGCATATCAGAGGTTGTCCACAAACCAGTAAATCAAGCATATTCCCTACTTAACATAACTTTACTCATAGCCAGATATATGAAACTTTCAGTAGATGTTGTAAGTAAATCGTACTCCTTTGATAGCCTTCTATTTCTATTGATCCAAGCAAAAGTCCTCTCTACCACCCACCTTCTCGGCTGTACTGAAAATCCAGGATCCCGTTGTGGCAATAGTTCTAGTGGTGTATCTTTATGCACCCAAAACCTACATGGAGGCCTTTTGACAATTTCAATATCTATCCCATATTCTCTCTTTACGTAATCCTTTAAATCTTTTCCTTGGTATCCCATATCAGCCCACATTTTCTTAATATTGCTGTATTTTTCCTTCATATTGTCCAATGCCATCTTCACCCCATCTCTGTCATTTTCGCTTGCAGCTCCTACATAGCAACCAAGCACAAATCCTTGAGTATCTGTGATTATATGTCTTTTTCTCCCCTTTACCTTTTTCGCACCATCATAACCTTTGCCCCCCTTTTTCCGTGGTTTTTACCGATTGACTGTCCACTATGCATGCGCTCGGCTTCCCATTTTTGACCTACTATATTTAGTGATATCATAGTTCATTTTCTCAAAAATTCCCTGCTTTTTCCATCTTCTAAACTGTTCATGCACAGCCTTCCACGGCGGAAAATCGTGTGGTAAATAGCGCCATTGACATCCTGTGCGCAGTATATAAAGAATTGCATTTACTATCTCACACTTACTGTATTTTGGTGGCCTTCCTCCTTTCTTGTACGATACTCTGAAGTGTTTTTCTATTCTTGCCCATTCCCTTTTACTTAAATCTGTTGGATATTTTTTCCTCATCTCTTACCTCAATATTCTTTCTTTATATACTACGTATTCCTTGGTTTGTGGACAACCTCTTACCAACTTAATAAAATTCCTGGATCCCAGTGGGCTTTGTTGCATCGCTAGCTATGATGGATTAAAGATAAAAAAGATAGGGAATATCAGTAGCTTATTATTCTGGTATTTATAACAAGAACGGTCAGTGAATACCTAAATTTGAGTAAAAGAAATTTCACTACCACTCACTAATCCGGCTAAAATTCAAGAATTTCAATGCTTTAGCTATTTTCAATAGAATTAAATTTATTAATATAAATAACAAATTACTATTCTTAAATTTGATCAGATTGATTGCAAAAAAACAAGATTTTCAATAGGTTGCTTATAATCCTAACTATAGTTAGCCTTTCATAAGTAGCGATGCAACAAAGCCATCCCAGTGTCAAGCACTGGGATGACAAGAAGAGGGTACTTGGATAAGAGGCATTGCCCTCCTGGTAGGCCCAAATTGCAATGTCCGTACAGTTATGGATTCATTCGCGGTATAGATTCCGCTAATGAGTAGCGGAATGACGAATTTGTTGTTTTTCAAATTGTAGGTAAACCTAAGCCACTTTAGCTATATATAATAGAATTTCGCTTTCTACTATCTTTCCAGTTGTTTTATACATAATTCTCGAATTTTGAAAATTTGCTCCATATCTAATTTCTCACTTGTATAAAATTTGTTTTCTTACTTCGAGACCTAATCTACCACAACTTTTATATGGCGTTTCTTTCCTGCAGATAATTTTATAAATGGCTGATCTTTAAAGCTTTCGAAATTTATTACATGATCAATATTGTTTACAACATTATCATTAATCTTGCATCCGTTGCCCTGTATTAAACGCTTTGCAGCGCCTTTTGAAGGTTCAAAACCGGTGTCATGTAGTAGGTCTACTAAGGATATGCCGCTTGCAACTTGTTCTTTTTTTATGATGTAATCAGGAAGTAGTGAGCTATCTTCATTCTCAAAAGCAGAAATTGCAGCAAATTGTGCAAGTTCCGCTTCTTTGTCACCATGACATATTTTTGTCACTTCTGTTGCCAAGACCTTTTTTGCTTCATTTATTTCTTGATCCTTTAAAGACTCTAATTTTCTAATCTCATCAATTGGCACATCAGTGAGCAATCTTAAAAAACGTCCAACATCTTGATCATCAACGTTGCGAAAATATTGCCAGTAGTCGTAAGGCTTTAGCATATTATCATCAAGCCACACTGCTCCACTTTCAGTTTTGCCCATTTTTTTTCCTTGTGCATTTAATAAAAGAGGCATGGTAAGGCCAAATAGCTCAGGTAAATTCAACTTTTTTCCAAGTTCAATTCCGTTTACTATATTTCCCCACTGGTCTGACCCTCCAATCTGCAGACGACAATCATATTTTTTGTTTAATTCAATAAAGTCGTAAGCTTGCAATAGCATGTAATTAAATTCCAGAAAGCTTAAGGTTTGCTCTCTATCCAGCCTGGTTTTCACACTATCAAAACTTAGCATACGATTTACAGAAAAATAAGCTCCTATATCACGCAAAAAATCTATGTATTTTATGTTATCCAACCAATCTGCGTTATTTACTATCATTGCACCAGTCTTGCTGTCATTAAAAGACACCATTTTCTCTAATATTCTCCTTATGCTGGATGTATTTTGATTGATGTTCTCTACAGGCAAGATGCTTCTTGCTTTATCTTTGAAGGATGGGTCACCAATTTTTGTTGTGCCACCTCCAAGTAAGACTATCGGCTTATAACCAAATTTTTGTAGGTGACAGAGCATCATAATCTGAATTAGGTGACCAGCATGAAGACTTGGTGCTGTGCAATCAAACCCAATGTATGCAACTATATAATTGCTCTGCAATAATAATTGATCTAGTCCTTCAATGTTTGTGCATTGGTATAGGTACCCTCTTTCTTGGATGAAATTTAAAAATTCAGATGCGTGTTTCATTTTATAAACCCCAGTCTATCCTGTCATTAATGCCGAAGGTAACCCTAATAGAGAAGCCAGTGCCCAGACACTGGAACTTAATTATAAACAAGCACACTATACAACGTTTTCGATGAAATTGCATGAAAAACTGGATTCCAGTGTCAGCTACTTTCATGACACCACTACCTGTGCAGGAGTTGCCTTCAAAATTACAACGTTTGTGCAATTGTGTACCAGCTATCTGGATAATCAATTCCATAACTCTTCTATTTTATAATACTCCCTTACTTCCGGCCTGAATATGTGAACCATTATGCCTTGAAAATTCAAAACCACCCAATTGCCTTCATCCATACCTTCTACATCTATTTTATCATGTGGCTTGAGGCTTTTTATTACGTGCTCAGCTAAAGCTTTAACGTGACGGCTTGAATCACCAGATGCAATAATCATATATTTTGCAATAACGGTTTTATTCTGCACATCAAAAGTTACTATATCATGACCTTTATTTTGATCTATTATCTCTTCAATTGTACTTCTTATCGATTCCATATCGCTAAGCATTGTTTACAGGTTATATGATTCATTTATAATTATATACTCAAAATTTCTAAATATGAACTATTTTCAACGCAACTACTTGTTAAAGGTATTACCTGCATCTATTTTATCATCATGTTTTTAGTATGTACAATGTATATACTTTTTATATAATTGAAAATAGCTTTTTACTAGTATTCATTATGGGCAAGACTCTCATCTACTTAATCGGCTTTCCAGGCAGTGGTAAGTTTACTACTGCAAAGGAACTGTGTAAAATCATTGGTGCAGTAATAGTAAGCAATAATCTATTCAATAATATTATATTTGATATTGTTAAATTACAAAACGCTGAAGTTCCAGATGACCTATGGGAAAAAATTTTTGCAGTTAGGGAAAATGTATTAGCAATACTGGAAAAACACTACGTAAAATCAAAACATTATATATTTACAAATGAATTGATAGAGGGTGATCCCTATGACCAAAGATTATATAACTCAGTGGTAAATTTAAGTAAAAAAATGGACATGGAAATTTTTTCTGTAGTATTATATTGTAATAATGAAAAACTAGTAAGACGTGTCCAATCAGAAGAGAGATATCAGGAAAATAAAATTACTGATCCGGATTTTGCTATAAAGAAAATTGAAGGGAAAAGGCTATTTATACCTGAGGGTTCGCTTGAAATTGATAACTCGAACTTGAGTGCAAAGGAAGTTGCAAAGAAAATTGTTGAAGAGATGAAGAAAGAAAAAAATGGAAAATTAATTAAAACTTCTGTAACAAATCATTTAAAAACAGAGCGTACTCGTGGTTGAGCAGAAAGATAAGTACCGTCCTTGTGTTGGCATAATGCTATTTAACAGACAAGGACATGCCTTTATTGGAAAACGCTTTGATAGCGATTCTTACTGGCAGATGCCACAAGGAGGTGTTGATGATGGTGAGGAACTGGAACAAGCAGCGTTACGTGAGTTGCTAGAGGAGGTTGGTACTAATAAAGTAAAGGTTATAACTAAAAGCAAGGATTGGATATACTACAACTTGCCTGAAGAAGTTATACCAATATGCTGGAATGGAAAATATTCTGGTCAAAAGCAAAGGTGGTTCTTAATGAAGTTTTGCGGAGAGGATGAGGACATTGATATTAATTATACTGGTCATCCAGAGTTCAAAGAGTGGCGTTGGCAAGGTATAGATAGTTTAGTAGCCAGTGCTATATCATTTAAAAAAGAAGTTTATAAAACAGTGATAGAAGAGTTTTCTTCTATAATAAAAGCCTCAACAATAAGCTCATGATAGTAGATTCTCATTGCCACTTGATTTATTTTTCTGACGATGAAATACCAAAAGTAATTTCAAGGGCAGAGCAAAATGGTGTAAAGGTTTTGCATAACATATGCGTAAGCATTGACGATGTTCCTAAGTTATTAAAAATTTCTTCATCCTATGATCAGGTCTACTCCTCTGTTGGTATACATCCGCTTGATGCTGCTATAGAAAACGGTGAGTGTATACATGTTGATGAATTAGTTGAATTTACCAAGAACCAAAAGGTAATTAGTATCGGTGAAACCGGGTTAGATTTTTATAAATCTGACAACAAAGACAATCAGAAAAAAAGTTTTGCATTACATATAGAAGCGTCAAGAATAACTGGACTACCTTTAGTTATTCACACAAGAAGCGCTGATAATGAGATGATCGATATGTTAAGGTCAGAAATGAAAGCCGGTGCTTTTAGTGGAGTAATGCACTGCTTTGCTTCCTCTAAAGAACTTGCTTATCAATCTATAGATTTGGGGTTATATATTTCATTTTCTGGAATTATTACTTTTAAAAATGCGAGCTTACTCAGAGAAATTGCACAAAATGTACCACGCGAGCGTGTTTTAGTCGAAACTGATGCACCATATCTATCACCTGAGCCTTATAGGGGAAAAAAGAATGAACCAGCAATGGTGAAATACGTTGTTGATTGTTTGGCAGAGTTGTGGAATGAGTCACCAGAACAAGTAGCGAAGGTAACCACAAGCAACTTTTTTAGGCTGTTTGAGCTATAAAGAAGCTCGTATCCGTTCAGCGGAGTGGCAGAATAAGGTAGACAAGGTGATCTAAAAAGATAATCATAGAGCAAAAGTGAAATAATATGGTAAACCTTTTAGAACTTTGCAAAAATTTACAGCAAAAAATAGAAAGGTTAGAAGCAAAAATAGAAAGATTGGAAAAAGAGAATGAAAGTTTAAAAGCAGAAAATAAGGCTTTAAAGATAGAAAATGCTGAGTTAAGAGAAAGACTCGGTTTAAGCTCAAAAAATTCATCAATACCAAGTTCCAAAGAGTTGTATAAAATAAAAAAGAATAAGCCGAAAAGCGAAAGGAATATTGGCGGTCAGGTTGGTCATAAAGGAAGTTTTCGCGCCAACATGGATGCAGATAAAGTAGTAAAGATAGAGTTGCCTAATACTTGCGAATGCGGAGGAGAAATTGCAATATGTGAAAAACCATATATTCATCAGAAAGTTGATCTTCCAGAAATCAAGCCTTATGTAGTGGAATATCAGTTAGAACATGGCCGTTGTCGGAGATGCGGAAAGAGAAGAAGTAGCAAGTTACCGGAAGGTGTTACGCCAGATACATTTGGTCCAAGGGTTAAGTCAATAATTGCAGCGTTCAGCGGATTCTACAAAAATTCAAAACGCGAAATAGCGAGTGTCGTAAATGATATCTTCAATTTGAACATAAGCGTCGGTAGCATATCAAATAGTGAACATAGAGTTGCTTCAAAATGCAAAAAAATGTATGAGCAGATCGAACAAGAGATAAGTAGGAGTAAAGTTCTACATATTGATGAAACGAGCCATTATAACAAAGGTAAACTCGCTTGGTGTTGGATGTTTGCAAGCAATACGGCAAGTTTTGTAAAATTTACAGAGTCAAGAGGAATGAAAGTTTTACAAAATAGTAAATTCTGCAATCGCAATAGCTTGGTAATAACTGACAGGTATGCAGCATAGAATTATTTTGCCGATAAAAACAGGCAAATCTGTTGGGCACATTTATCAAGAGATTTTGAAAGATTAGCACATAGTTGGAATATTGAAGTTAAAGTTCTGGGTTGTTACTTGAGAAACGTGGCCACTGAATTATTTGCACTAAAAAAAGCTTTACTAAAAAGTGAGATAGATGTTTTGAGGTTTGTCAGACGTGCCAGAAAATTAAGAAAACGTACAAAGTATTACTTGAAGGAGATATCTCGTTTACCTGAAGCAATTGGAGCCTCTCGAGTTGCAAAAAATGTTCTGAGATCTGAAAGAATGATGTGGAAATTTTTAGATGACCCAGAAAATATTCCGCTGACAAATAACCACGCTGAACGGCAAATTCGGCATTATGTCGTTTATCGCAAAAACTCATATTTTACACAATCAAAGCGGGGAAATACATTCCTTGAGCGGATAATTTCATTATACTTAACTTGGAAACAAAGGGGTCTCAATCCTTTCCAAAATCTCCTATCTATTGTTTCTTAAACCACTCTCCTGAACGGATACGGCATTTTTGCGTATGAAGGCATATATGTTAAATAGCACTGAAACTGTAGTTCAAATTAAAACTTCTCCGTTTCGTACTCGCTAGTTATGCTATTCTAACTAATGAAGCTACGGTTTGTGGTAATAGGAAAAAACTGGATTCCAGCGTCACGCGCTACCCTATGGGTGCTGCTCGCGTATATTCTTTCTTTCACCATCTCAGTGTTTCTTTCTTATTATGCCAGTACCATTTTCTTGTCATTCAAGTAGCTCCCCTCTTGTCATCCCAGTGCTTGACACTGGAATGGCTTTGTTGCATAGCAACTGAAAAATCTGGTGGCTACTGACAAAATTCATTATAAAATAGCCATTTAACCTTGAAAGAAAAAATATGCCACAAAAAATGAGGGTCAGTAACCATAGCGAATATAACAAATTTCTAGAAAAAAGAGGAAATATTTTTCATTATATCAACGAAGCCATAGAAAAGTGGTACGAGAATGGTCCAAAAATACCAGGTGGCAACAATATTTATAGCGATAAAGTTGTAATTTTGGTGCACATAATAACTTGTTTATTTAGAATAGGCCTGAGGCAAACAGTTGGGTTTATAGCAGGATACCTTGAGCAAATTGGGAAAAATTTGCAAGTTATCAGCTATTCACAATCATCAAGAAGGTTTAAGAAACTCAATATTAAGATCAATGATTGCAGAAAATAATATGGAAGATATCGAAATTGCTATAGACAGTACAGGAATTAGTATATACAACAACACTCCTGGTCATAGCAAAGAAAATAGCGAAGATAGAAAGTATCGCAGCTATGAACAGACAAGAAAATTGCATGTAATGTTGAATACAAACAGCAAAAAAGCCATAGCTGTAAAATACAGTAACGGTGTCTACTCTGATCACTATGGAGCTTGTGATTTGCTAAAAGAAGTCGATTTTCAGTATGTCATAAAAGTACTATATGCAGATAGGGCATATGACAGAGAAAAGCTCTATAAGCTGTGTAATCAATATGGTATAAAAACGAAAATTCCTCCGAAAAACAACGCAGCAGAGCATCCAAAATTGGATTATATGCTTGATAGAAATGCCGCTATTCAGTTAATGAAATTACATGGTGAGAATGGTATAAAAAGATGGAAAGAAGAAGTAAATTACGGAAAAAGATCGTATATTGAAGGATTTTTCTCAAGGTTGAAGCGAATATTTGGGTTTAGTTTTAGGAGCAAATCTGAAATTAATCGTGAGAAGGAACTGCTACTCAAGTGTTATTTGCTTAACAAATTTACTGAAATAGGCATGGCTAAGTTTGAGATAGCTTCATGAATTTATTGTACGTTACCTACTATCCGAAGAGCGATGCAACAAAGCCGGCTGGATTCCAGTGTCAAGCACTGGAATGACATCGTTTACTATGTGATATCGTGCCATATTGCAATGTTTGTACAGTTGTGGAATGAATCACGGTATGACGTAGGGCTATGCTAGTATAGGTACATTATATGAAGAAGTACTAGCGTTGGGAATATTAGAAAAAAAATACTTACACTAAAAGAAACTTCAGTAGTAAATTCAAAAAGGAAGTTTAAACCCAGATGGTAAACCCATCATACCTGCAAGATCAGAAGTTGCATTCGCCATATCTTCTTCTGCTTTTTTAACGGCATCATTAAACGCTGCTGTTACTAAATCCTCTACTATATCTTTTTCCTCATTTCTCATAAGTTCTAAGTCTATGTTCACCTTTTTAGCTTTATAGCTACCTATTTTTATGACTTCCACTAATACAGAAACTTTGCCACCACCAGAAATGCCTTGAAACTCTTTTCCAACATATTTTTCTTGAGCTTCTGCAAGCTTTTTTTGCATCTCTTGCGCTTGTTTCATTATTTGACTAAAATCCACAACTTACTCCTTATTTTCTATATTAACTACTTTTGCACCTTTAAACGTGTCAAGGATATCCTTAACTGCAGGTGCATAATTTAAATTACTCACTTCCCTGTTTATATAACCTGTATCAACTGCAATAACCCACTCTTGCTGAGTTACCTGGCTTAAGTAATTTTTTAAATCATTGCAAAAATTACTATCCAACTTAGATACAGCTTTTAATTTTAAATATCCAGGTTTACAATCTATTAATTGTAGATTATTACACAGTTGTTTGTAAAGATAAATTTGGTTACTCCGCCTTAATAGTTGCAAAATCTTATCAAAATCGTAATTTTGTTGTTTATTTTCCACATGGATCCCAGTGTCAGCTACTCGGATGACAGAGTGGGGTTGTTGTTTACTTTCCACATATTTTTTTGGATCCGAGTAGTCAGCTACTTGGATGACAGAGGGGGAAGGTGCAACAGGTCTGCCCTGTCTATTTCCTTGCTCTACATTCTGTGAAAGAATTTTTTTGATCACCTGTTCTGGAGAAGGTAGATCAGAGAGATAGCAAAGACTAATTAGCATCATTTCAGCAGCAACATCGTTGCATGTTGAAGTTTTTATATCTTGAATACCTTTAAGCAACACCTTCCACAATCTCGAAAAAAATATTAAAGATCTCTTTATACTTAAATCTTTTATCCTATTCTTTTCATGCTCTGTAACTGCACTATCAATCTCTTTCGTAATTAAAAAACGGCATATTAACTGAATTGTTTGCAATAGACCTTCAAAAATACTAAGTGGGTTTGCTGTTTTTATCGCCTTGTCAAACACTGATAGAGCTTTTTGTAAATCACCATCTAATATTGCTCCTAATAGATCGAATATAATATCTTTATCCACTAGGCCAAGTATGTCTGTCACATTTTTAGTGGATATTGCACCATCTTTGCTATATAGCACTGCTTGATTCATCAAAAACAAGGCGTTACGCATTGAATTTCCAGAATGTCGTGCAATTAATTCTAATGCTCCCTTTTCAATGGAATAACTCTCTTTTTGTGCAACATCATTTAAACGTTCCACTATTTTAGCTACAGGAATGTTGTGTAAATCAAATCTTTGACAACGTGCAATAATAGTTATTGGTATTTTTTTTATTTCCGTAGTTGCTAAAATGAACTTTACACTAGATGGTGGCTCTTCTAGGGTTTTAAGTAATGCGTTAAATGCACTGCTGGATAACATATGTACTTCATCTATAATGTAGACTTTGAATTTAGAGCTTATAGGTGAATAGCAAATATCTCCCAGGATTACTTTAATATCGTCAATGCTAGTGTGACTTGCCGCATCGATTTCAATTACATCTGGATGGCTTGAATTTTTTATTGCTAGACAATTTTCACATGATCCGCAAGGTTCAAAAATTGGCCCCAGGGAACAATTCAAACATAAAGCTATTATCCTTGCAGTGGTGGTTTTACCAACTCCACTACTACCAGAGAGCAGTATAGATTGTGGGATTTTGTTTAAAATAAAAGCATTTTCTAATACACGCACTAATATATCTTGACCTACTAGATCTTTGAAGCTACTAGGACGATGTTTTAATGCTATATTCATAGTCTCGGATAAAACAAATAATGAAATAGGTATGCAACCCAAAAAGGTTCTGATATGGCTGCTTCATTTCTGATCTGACCAAATTACAGAGTTTTTGCCTGCATACCTTATAAAATATTATACTTTTTTTTTTATTTAGCAAGGTATATCCTATATTAGTCTTATAATTTATATGTTAGACCTCTTGCAACATTACTTTAAAATAAACGAGAAGTTAGCTGTCATGCAAGTCACTACAAGATTGTCACTCCAATGTTTATTTATGTCATTTCAGCGCTTATTTATGTCATCCCAGTGCCTAGGCATACAGCTGTATGAATGTTGTGATATAAGAGCAATTTTTACCGAAAAGGATGTCATCCCAGTGCTTGACTACTTGGATCCAGAAAACTTAACTGTAAATGAGCGCACTAGGCAATTGTATAACAAGAACTGGATTCCAGTGTCAAGCACTGGAATAACACCACCTGCTACGCAAACTTCTGTGGACTACAAAGAAAGTTCGTACAGTTGTAGGTCAAGCCATAGAGTAACAAAAAAAGGATATTGGTATACCAAAAGAGGAACATTATGATTTTATATCATTTTCCTCTTTGTCCATTTTCACGAAAAGTTAGAGCTTTTCTAAAAGAAAAAAAATTAGGCTGTGATCTAGTGTATGAAAATCCGTGGGAAAAGCGGAATGAATTTATGGAGATCAATCCAACCGGGCAAGTACCAGTGTTAATAGATAATAACTTTGTAATAGCGGATAGTAATGCCATTTGTGAATATATAGAAGAGACTTACAATAGCGACGTCAAATTACTTGGTTCATCCACTATTATTAAGTCTAAAATACGCGCTCTAATCAATTGGTTCGATAACAAATTTTACAATGAAGTTACTAAGTATATTATGAATGAAAAAGTAATTACTAACCGCAGCCCTGACTCTAGATTTCTTCATGCAGCTCAGCATAACCTGCCTT
Organism: Wolbachia endosymbiont (group A) of Alloplasta piceator; assembly: GCF_964028505.1. Lineage (NCBI taxonomy): Bacteria > Pseudomonadati > Pseudomonadota > Alphaproteobacteria > Rickettsiales > Anaplasmataceae > Wolbachia > Wolbachia endosymbiont (group A) of Alloplasta piceator. The sequence continues at coordinate 247,812 of NZ_OZ034793.1, forward strand.
GCCATATGGAATACATCGAACACTTAATTAACAAGAACGTTTGGCTTGCAACTGATAAGTTCACTTTAGCTGATATTACTTTAGCATCGCATATTTCCGTAATGGATTATGTAAGTAGTTTTCCATGGGAAAAAAGTAAAATTTTAAAAGAATGGTACTCCATTGTTAAATCAAAGCCTTGTTTTCGTGAGATATTATTAGAGAGGATTTCTGGTTTAATCCCTCCTAAACATTATGCTGACCTTGATTTTTAACTTATGTTAGCTTTAAAGCTACAGTCATTCCTTCATCAGTTGGAATCAATATAGAGAAATATTTTTTTTCATCTGATAATCTATTATTAAACTCCCTCATGGCATGCCATGATTTTTCTGATACTTCTTTTGGAGGCGATTCTAAAAATACTGTGTTAAACAGTAGAGTGTTATCTGCAACGATTAGCCCATCTTGTTTAATGTATGACTCTGCCCAATCTAAATACTCAGGATAACTACTTTTGTCAGCATCAATAAATATCATGTCAAATGGTGCTTTTGCTGATAATTCATTAATTTTTTCCAGTGCATCGCCTTCTATTAGAGTAATTTTATCACTTAGATTAAAAGCACTAAAATTTTTTTTTGCTATTCTTGAGTGTTGAGGATTATTTTCTATTGTATATATATGACCGTCTTTTAGTAGAGCTTTTGCCATGCAAATCGACGAGTAACCGTATAACGTGCCAATCTCAACAATACTTTTGATTTTTTGGATTTTTATAAATAAACTTAATAGCTTTCCTTCTTCAGGGCCAATTTGAATATGTTGCTTTTTTTCAAGAATACAATATTCTTCTATTTTTTTATATTCTTTTGCAAATAGATTTCTTATGTATGACAATTTTATACTAAAATTATTACGCATATATTATAAATTAGGGAGACTTAATTCATACACAATTTATAAATATAATAATATAGTTTAAAATAATAAAAACATTTATTTTAAGTTATTATTTCATAGTATAAAATTTTAAGTGACAAAAATTATTATATATCGTACTATAGTTAACTAGTATAATAAACAGTCGATTATTATGCTAGAATTAAAGGGATTGTTTATGCGCATTTCTCTTTTTAAAATATAATTTTTATAATCAATTAGAGGGGGTTATATGTCTTATACTATTGCTGGTGAAGTTGAAACGTTAAACAAAAAATCTAACAAGAATGAAGGGGTTATGTTACTACATAATCCAGCTTATCGTGAAAAGTATAAAGAACGTTTTGATGAAGCTCAGAGAAAAGTTATGGATATGGTTCAGTTTTATGATGGGACAATAGTATTAATAGAGAATAAAATCGCTATGTATTACTACACTTGGCACAGTAAAAAAAGAGAGTTTGAGCGTAAAAAACAACAAACAGTAGTGAAAAACAATGACTCAGCATAGAGTCTTTTGTATGGTAAGCTACAGTGGTATTACTTCACTATAGCTTTTCCATATAATTTATCTATCACATTAGTGAAATATTTCAGCTCTTTATACCCTCCATGTTTAACTTTATTATGCTCTATATATGATTTATCATCGTTAAGCTTGATGAAAAATATTGGAGTGGCTGTGATACCAAGTTTATTAATTGCCAGTGATTTATCATTTACGATTTTATCCATTATTTTCTTATCATTAATGCATTGGTTAAATGCATCTTGCTTTAAGTTGCTTAGTGCAGCAATTCTTTGTAGTAAAGTCAAATCACTTAAATTGTAGTAATTCCACGAATCTATTGAGTTAAAAACAGCTTTGTTAAAATTAAAGTAGTCTTCTTGTTTTTCGTAGCAATGACTTAGCATTGCAGCCTTTAGCCCTCTGTAATCCAAAGGAAAATGACGAAATATATATAACATCTTACCTGTGTCTATATATTTCTCTTTAATTTTAGGAAAAACATTCCTATGAAAAAGAGAGCAGTGATAGCAAGTTAATGAAGCATATTCTATCATTAGAATTGGTGCTTTTGGATCTCCTAATAATTTATCATCAGGTAATGGCGATAATAGCTCATTTGATGTTATTTCATTGGGTTTTTTTTGAATGTATTGGCTATCGTATAAATCTTGCTTAACAACTGCATAAGAATTAACACTTATGAAAATTAATAAAAACAATAGTCTAAAAATCATTACAATCTAAACACTTAACTTACTAAAAAAAATTATACATTTATATTAATAATGTCAAGATAACTTTTGTTTAGCAAGGCTTTCAGCCCTATCTTTAAATGCAGCAATTATTTTACTTTGTGTATATTTATATACTGAGTTTAATAGGGTTGAAAATGAGTTGGACTTAAACTTAAACTCTATATAAAACTTTACCATAGTTTTATTTTCATCTATGGGAATGAATTGCCATTTATTGCATAGATGTTTAAATATTCCATTTGATGATACAGCTTTTATCCAACCTTCATTTGTTCTACTTGGAGAAAGAAAGGTTACCTCTGATGTATATCTTCCTTTAATTCCATGAAAAGCTGCTAGAAGGTCCACAACCATTTGATTGTCAATTTTTTCTTTTATATAAACGGCTTTGCACCAAGGAACAAAATCAGGATACCTTTCAACATCAATTACAATTTGGAATACTTCATTAGGCGAACATAGGAAGGTACCTTGTTCTCTGTATTGATGAAGCATAAATTTAGTACCAATCAAAAAAGGATCCGTATCTACCGTCAGCCTTAGTAGATTCCTGAGACCTGAAGTTAAGGTGGGCATCGCATATTAGTTTCAACGAAACCAGCAGAGGCAATTCCCTTCTCTAGAAATTATCGCTCGGGAAATTTAACTTAACTCATAACGCATAGCACAGACCCCTACTTGAATTATAGATGATTTACACAGGGCATGTCTATAGGTATATTAAAAGTCAGCGATTATTATTTAATCTTTATCAAACTTTGCATTTTAAGTATATCTTATGAATATTACTAAAGTTTTAATCATTATTGTTTTTATTGTAATTTCTTCAAGAGCTTACACTAGTTGTACAGATCACAAAATTTTTGTGCATACTATGAAGCAACAAGTAGACAGCATATCTACAAAAGGAAATAGAAAAAACCTAGAGCATGTACACGAAAAGCTTCAGGAGGTCATTCAGAATAATGTTAACCTCAAAGAAATATCTCGATTTGTCATGGGAAAATATGGGGTTTTGACTACCCAGAAGGAAAGGGAAGATTTCTTAAGAGAGTATGAAGTGTATCTTACACGTTTGTGCGTTAAAATTTTATCTAAATACATGAGTAATAGTGAAATGATCATAATGAGTACAAAAGCAGTTGACGATGAAACTTGCTTAATTGGCACAAGGTTCTCTTACGGTGATGAAGAATTTACAAATATTGATTTTAAAGTTACTAAAAATCACAGTTCTTTCTTGATAAGTGATGTTGTAATGAGTGGAATAAGTATTGCTATTAATCAACGTTCTCAATTTAGTGAGAAGATTGACACGCATGGCATAGCAAGTGTGATAGGTGAATTAAAATGTAACAATAATCTATGATATATATGCCTCATTGGCCTAAGCCACTTGGTAGCAGGCCGAATGATTTTTCTCTTGATCGCATAAAAAGCTTTCTTAGTAAACTAGATAATCCCGAGAAAAAAGTGCCTCCCGTAATTCATATAGCTGGAACTAACGGGAAAGGCTCAACACTAGCATTTATAAGATATATAATGCAAGCAGCAGGGTATAAGGTACACGCATACACTTCTCCACATTTGGTGAATTTTAATGAAAGAATAGTTATTGCAGGCAGTTATATCGACGATAATGAATTATATAGCTTGTTAGAAGAATGCCGTGCCGTAATTGCAGAACAACCTATCACTCTGTTTGAAGCTGCAACTATTGCAGCTTTTTTAGCTTTTTCTCGTCATAAAGCCGATATAACTTTAATTGAAGTGGGTATGGGTGGGAGACTTGATACAACAAATGTTATAGATAGTCCGATTTTAACAATAATTACTTCCATTGCACTTGATCATACGGAATATCTTGGCCCTACTGTAGAGACCATAGCAGGTGAAAAGGCTGGAATAATGAAACCTAATGTTCCTTGCGTAATAGCACCACAAGAAAAATCTATAATGAATACACTAGAATTCCATGCAATAAATAAGAAATCTCCTCTGTATAGAGGAGGTTTTGAATGGAATTGCAAAAAAAAGAACAACAAAATGGTTTTCCAATCAGCTATTCAATCAATAGAATTTCCTTTGCCGTCTTTAAAGGGTGATCACCAAATAATCAATGCAGGCAATGCTATTGCAGCATGTAGCATTTTGAGTGGAAAATATGGATTTGATATTGGAGAAGAGGATATCACTTCAGGTTTACAGTGCACTTATTGGCCTGCACGACTGGAGCGTATAAAAGAGGGCAATTTAATTTCTTTACTACCAAAAGATTGGCAATTATTTTTAGATGGTGCGCACAATAATGATGGTGCTAGAGTACTATTTCAGTGGGTAAGAGATAACTTTGCTGAAGGTGTCTATATAATTTTTGGTGTTACTCGTAACAGAAATGTAGAAGAGTTCTTAGAACACTTAAAACCATATATCAAGTTATTATGTGCGGTTTGTGTTAAATCTGAGCCTAAAGCAACAAATACAAACTTGATTAGGGAAAAAGCCAATAACATAGGAATAAAAGCAATGGAGTGTGAGTCAATTGGCGATGCAATATCAAATCACATATTAAAAGCCTCTATCCAAAACGTCAAAACCATACTGATCTGTGGCTCATTGTTCCTAGCTAGAGACTTCGCTATGGAGAATAGCTAACTTTGATGATATTAACTGACCGATGGGGAAATAACTTTGATTGCTCATAGTACTGCTTGGCTTTTCGTTATCGACTTCTATAAACTGATCATCACCTTTAAATTGCTCCTCAATTGAATTTATAGCTGTCTTTTTGAGAATATAATTACTTGCAGCATTTAAAATAGGTGAAGTAACAATTAAAAGCGTGAATGGTAATGAAAGTAATAAGCCGGATAACATCATAGAGTTAGTTATACCAAAGCCGTTGGCAACTAAATCTAATCCCACACCGAAAAACATTAAAGATGTACAGATTGTGTTGCTCAAAATAACTGAATTTTTTAGCCACTTTAATTTAGTCCTATCACTCTTTGAAAAATTTTCGCATTCTTGGTCAAAGTTAAACAATAATAAAATATTAGTCTGATGATTAAACTCTTTCCCATTTCTAGTATAAATGCTCTTAACAGCTAGACTCAAAATAGATCCTGCTAACAAGGGAGCAAGAAAACCTACTGCTATTGGTACATTAGAAGAAATACCATTAATTATTAAAAATGCAATTGATGTGAAGGATACTAAAAGAACTCCTAAGAGATTTGAATAAGAAGAATATTTTACATAAGCAGTTACATTATTGTTAATTGACTGCTGCTTATTATAGAGTTTATTTCTGCACTTATCATCTAAGTATTTTTGCAATTCTTCATAACTGCGACTCCACAACTTACCGCGTAATTCTTTTATTAAATTATTTCTTTTATTGAGACCTTTCTCCAATGGCTCTATTATAAATTCTTCAAAAAATGGCTTATTTAATGCAATAACCTTAAATTTCTCCTCCGCTTCTTTATTGTTTGGGTTTTTATCTGAGTGATATTTTAACGATAATTTACGGTATTGTTGACTAAGCTTTTTCTTAATATTCTTAATGTCAGAATTTACCACATCCTCCTTTTGAATATTAAATGTTAAAAACAACTGCTTTAAAGCGTGGTACTCATTTTCATTCAAAACATTTCTAGCCACATTACACCTACAAATTAACTAATACCAATTCCCATTACAGGGCAAACAGATGGACAATGATGGAAGAAAAGCCATACTGAAGTAAGTAAAATAGCGAGGTTTAAATGGCATTAAGATCAAAATTATTGGATGAAAAAGTAGTAGAATCAGCAAAAGAAATGCTGAAGAAAGTAATGAATAATGCATATGTTTCAAAAAAACTAAATGCTGTAATTGCAGCAAAAAAGTACAGTATAACGGCTGTAGCAAAAATATATTGCATTTCAAGAAGCGCACTAACTTCGTGGGTAAAACTCTTGAAAATTGGCAGAGAAGAAAAACTGTTTGCTCCTTCACAACGTCGTAGAAAAACTAAATTAAATCAGGCTCAACTACAGCAAATTGAAGAGTGGATAGAAGAAAATCCTAATATCACCATTAAAGAAATGAGAATAAGAATCCAGGAAAAGTTCGGATTAAATATCAGCAAATCTACAGTACACCGCCATATGCAAAAGATGAAATTCTCATATATTACACCAAGACCAGTTCATAATGGACAAGATAAAAGCAAACAAGAGGAATTCAAAAAAAAATCTCAATGGAGCTATTAGCAAGTATCCAGAAAAAGAGCTATTTTTCTTTGATGAATCACGGTTTGGCACACATTCAAAAGTTGGACATGGGTGGTTTAAAAAGGGGATTAGAACACAGGTTAAAACAAAATTAGGTAGGCAAAATTTCTATCTCTATAGTGCAGTTAATCCTAGAAATGGAGAGAGTTCTAGCTTATTTGCACCAAATGTCAACACTGATTGCATGAACATATTTCTTGAGCAAATTTCGCAATATCTAGAAACACGAGAGGCTTTTCTCGTTATGGACTGTGCTAGTTGGCATAGGTCAAAAAATTTAAAGGTACCTAAAAATATCGACATTATATACCTACCTCCATACTCACCTGAGCTAAATCCTGTTGAGAGGCTTTGGTTATGTATAAAACAGAACATTTTGCGCAATAAAATATACGATACAATTGCTCTACTTGAGGGTGCTTTGTGCAAATTTATTACTTCTCTTGCCAGCTCCACAATTAAACAACTCTGCAATGTTTCCTATTTGACTGGACAACAATGAGAATTGGTATAAGAGGTTGTCCGGAAACAAGTAAATTCAAGCATATTCCCTCTTTAACATAACCCTACTCATAGCTAGGTATATGAAATTCTCAGTGGATGTTGTGAGTAAATCATACTCCTTCGATAGCCTTCTATTCCTATTAACCCAAGCAAAAGTCCTTTCTACAACCCATCTTCTTGGCTGTACTTTAAACCCTTGTTCTCTTGTTGGTAGTAGCTCAGGTGGCGTATCTTTGTGCACCCAAAATCTACATGGAGGCCTTGTAACAATTTCAATATCTATGTCATATTCTTCCTTTATGTGATTCTTTGAATTTCTTCCTTGGTATCCCATGTCAGCCCACATTTTTTTAACTTTAGTATATTTTGTTCTCATATTGTTTAATGCTATTTTAATACCATCTCTATCATTTTCGTTAGCAGCGCCTACGTAACAACCTAGTATAAAACCCTGAGTGTCTGTAATTATATGCCTTTTTCTACCCTTTACTTTTTTACTTCCATCATAGCCTTTGATCCCCCCTTTTCTGTAGTCTTTACAGATTGACTATCTACTATACAGGCACTCGGCTGCTCATTCCTTCCTATTTTTCTTCTACTATATTTTGTAATTTCATAATTCATTTTCTCAAAAATTCCCTGCTTCTTCCATTGCCTGAACTGCTCATACACAGTCTTCCATAGCGGAAAATCATTTGGTAAATACCGCCATTGACACCCTGTACGCAATACATAGAAAATTGCTTCTAATATTTCTCTTTTGCTATACTTTGGCGGCCTTCCTCCTTTCTTGTATGATACTCTGAAGTGTTTTTCTATTCTTGCCCATTCCCTTTCGCTTAGATCTGTTGGATACTTTTTTCTCATCTTTACCCCGTACTAAAATTTCAGATATTATAGCCTTTTACTTGTTTCCGGACAACCTCTGATACCAATTCTCATTGTTGTCCAGTCAAATAGGAAACATTGCAGAGTTGTTTAATTGTGGAGCTGGCAAGAGAAGTAATAAATTTGCACAAAGCACCCTCAAGTAGAGCAATTGTATCGTATATTTTATTGCGCAAAATGTTCTGTTTTATATATAACCAAAGCCTCTCAACAGGATTTAGCTCAGGTGAGTATGGAGGTAGGTATATAATGTCGATATTTTTAGGTACCTTTAAATTTTTTGACCTATGCCAACTAGCACAGTCCATAACGAGAAAAGCCTCTCGTGTTTCTAGATATTGCGAAATTTGCTCAAGAAATATGTTCATGCAATCAGTGTTGACATTTGGTGCAAATAAGCTAGAACTCTCTCCATTTCTAGGATTAACTGCACTATAGAGATAGAAATTTTGCCTACCTAATTTTGTTTTAACCTGTGTTCTAATCCCCTTTTTAAACCACCCATGTCCAACTTTTGAATGTGTGCCAAACCGTGATTCATCAAAGAAAAATAGCTCTTTTTCTGGATACTTGCTAATAGCTCCATTGAGATTTTTTTTTGAATTCCTCTTGTTTGCTTTTATCTTGTCCATTATGAACTGGTCTTGGTGTAATATATGAGAATTTCATCTTTTGCATATGGCGGTGTACTGTAGATTTGCTGATATTTAATCCGAACTTTTCCTGGATTCTTATTCTCATTTCTTTAATGGTGATATTAGGATTTTCTTCTATCCACTCTTCAATTTGCTGTAGTTGAGCCTGATTTAATTTAGTTTTTCTACGACGTTGTGAAGGAGCAAACAGTTTTTCTTCTCTGCCAATTTTCAAGAGTTTTACCCACGAAGTTAGTGCGCTTCTTGAAATGCAATATATTTTTGCTACAGCCGTTATACTGTACTTTTTTGCTGCAATTACAGCATTTAGTTTTTTTGAAACATATGCATTATTCATTACTTTCTTCAGCATTTCTTTTGCTGATTCTACTACTTTTTCATCCAATAATTTTGATCTTAATGCCATTTAAACCTCGCTATTTTACTTACTTCAGTATGGCTTTTCTTCCATCATTGTCCATCTGTTTGCCCTGTAATGGGAATTGGTATTAGTTTCACTTACTTGCCCTTTTGGACTTTCGGTTTGTTTCTCTTTTGTAAATATTCTCTGATAGTCCGTGTAGCCTCTATTAGTATCACCGATATCGCCACTGCCTTGATCAAAAGTTATTTTTTTACTTCCATTTCCCATATCTTCAATTTCAACTTGAGGAGAAACAGATGCTAGGAAATCGTTGTAACTGTAGTTGTAGTCAGCAGAAAAGAATATTTTCCCTTTGAAGTTATGGAAGTTATTAGATAACATACCAATTTCTTCGTCGCCATCAAACAATTTTACTTTAGTGAAATATGTTTGATCTTTTATTCTAACTATTTCACCGCTAGAGTTTTTTTGTATGTGGTAATCATTTGGGTCGTGCTTTATAGCAAAAAGTTTGCCAGAGCCATATTTCTCTAAGTTTATAAGGCCCACATTTACATGTTTATGGGAATAATCTCTCTTTTCATATTCATGTGCAAATATTGGATCTATGTATCTATATTCGTCTGATATATTTGGCATACCTACTGGATGTTCATTCCCATCTTTCGTCACCGGAACAAGCTTATATGCTCCATCTTTTTCCACTAATTTTAGGTGAGTAATACTTTGTGGTAGTTGAAACCTTACATTTGCTCCATGGTCATGAATAAATAGATCACCTTTCTCAGTAATATAAAAGCCCATATTTTTGAACTCATGTAAGCGCTCGTCTCCTTGCTTTACAACCGCTTCGTGTACATCATCGTCTGTTCTATCTGTTCCCTTATTATCCAATAATTTTCCTTTTTCCACGATTACTCCATTTGCCTTTTGCTCATTAGAATATTGAGCATGTTCTGAATCCTGATGATTCAAAATTTTGGTACCTCTAAGGAGCAGAGAATCTAAATCTTTTTGGATGTGTCCAGTGCTAGGATGCAACAATTCATTTTCATGTAAATGCGCCTCATCAAAGTATTCATCGCGTTCAACTGTTCTGCCATCTATTAGGGAAGCTTTATAATGACCATTTTCTTTTGTAACTGCCATGTAAGCAACGCCTTCGTATGAAACATTTAAGTTGTGTAATATATCCTCAAAAACGAAAGTTTCTTTAGTTTGGCCTTCAACTTGCTTAAAAAATCCTGATTCGCTCAATAATTCTCCAAGCTTTGTATTTCCGTCATATATAGACAGTGCACCCATATCTCCTTGACCATGAGCTTGCATAGAAAAAATCTTACCTTCTTGTAGATCAATATGAGTACCTCTGATTAAGTTTGGATCGATATTGACCAGCCCATCTAATATTTTTGCTGCTTGGGAATTATTTTCAATCTTATCAACAGCTTTGTTTTTTAGTTGATCAAACTTTAAAAATGCTGGTCTGTATTTTGTATTTTCCTCATTACGTAACTCTTCAATAGTAATCTCTCCTTTATGATATTTTTGATACATTTCACCACGTTCTTTATTCAAATTATCAAATTCATCTACCTGATTCTTAATTTCTGTATCATATTTTGATAATATCCTTAAAGCCTGATTTTTATACTCTTGACTGTTTCGATATTCATTACCTTGTTGGTCAGAGTAAGTTAGTTTATCCTGTCCATCGGAAGTTTTTACTACCTTGAGGAAATGATATTCCTTTGATATATCAAGTGTATCATTTGTTGCCCTATTTATAGCACGAGCAACATCATAAAATGCAACGTGTTCTACAGGAGAAAAACTTCCAACGTTTTCTCCATCCATTTTTTCTATATTTGCTTTATAGTAGGATACGTTTTTAATTTCTCCACCCACTATTTCTTGACCAATTGCTATGAAATCTCCTTTTGTAACTTGCAAAGCGTTGAGATGTTCCATTGCAGTTTCTGTATCATTCTCAGCAAGCCAACTTTTGAAGTCAGTATCGTGTCCTTTTATGTCTTTCAAGAAACTTTTTGACTCATCTGAGTTACCTTGACGTAAAGCATCTAGGTAGTCTCTTAATAAACTAGGATCTTTTTCCTGTAAGTACATTATCAACGCATGACCTGTTTTATAAACCAAGCTATTTGCTTCGCTGTCCTTTGAGTATTCTAAACTTAAAATTTTATCTAAATCCAAATTTGCAGCTTCAGTTTTGTCGATACTTGATCCTTGAGAATTGAATTTATGATCTGAATGATGCTCAAAGTAGTCTGCAATTCCTTCCATTAATACTGTAGGTAAAGATTTGCCTCCTGTAGCCAAGTAAGTTAAACCATGTGCAAATTCATGCTGAAGGTTATGAACGCCACCTTGCTGGTAGACGTACATTTCAGCAAAAACGTCAGCTTTCCCTTTGTAGTAACATTTACCACCTTCGTCTCCAAGGTAAGAACCGAAACGCTCGCTTCCGCCAAGGTGAGTGTAATCATCCTTGTCATCAAACATGTAAATTTTAAATGTTTGTTCTGAACTGCCGCGTTCTAACTCGAATGCGTTTTTAAAATTAGTAGCTGTTTCTCTTATCTCACTTTCAATGTTAGCAACTTTACTTGCTCTTAAATTGTGAGAATAAACCTCTACTTTAATATTTAAATCTTCAACTTCTATAACATGTGGCGAATTAAACCCTTTGCCGTTATTGTTGAAATATTCTGCTTTAGTTATATTTTTATTTACTTGTTGACTAATTGTCATAATTTTAACCTCTAATTTGCTGATTTTTCAATATCAAGCATAAAGTAATTTCCCTAAAAAAAATGTAAATCCCTGTATTAATATAATTTATATCTTAATAAATAAAGTATAGATAGTTAACTTAATATGTAAAATTTAGAATATGGCTGAAATTCTATACAGCTATATTCCGGAATCACATTGGACAAGGACAAAAGCAAAGTGGTTTATTGACTTTCATTCCACCAAAGCACTATACTAAAACCACGATGGGTAATTAGCTCAGTTGGTAGAGCACTTGCTTGACGTGCAAGCGGTCGCTGGTTCGAACCCAGTGTTACCCACGTTTTTGTTTATGAAAAGATTTTATATGACAGCAGTGCATAACGGTAAACACTCAGCAGCGCAGTCCAAGCGCTTAATCTATTCCATAATAATAGTTGCGATAACAATGTTTATGGAAATAGTAGGTGGAATAATTTCACATTCGCTTGCTCTATTATCAGATGCAGGGCATATGCTCACTGACCTCTTTGCCTTGGTTTTAAGCTGGTTAGCACATAGGTTTTCAGCTAAGAAATCCGATTTGCAGAGATCATACGGATATCATCGGTTGCAGATAATTGCAGCATTTGTTAATGGTTTAACTCTATTCCTCATTGCAGTAATCATTATAATTGAGTCAATAAAGAGGTTTATTTTTCCAGTCAATGTTGAGTGGAAAGTAATGTTAGTAATTGCTACACTTGGCCTGATCTCTAATATCATAGTCTTTTTTATATTGCATAGTAAATGCGAGAGCAATATAAACATAAAAAGTGCTGTACTACACGTTATAGGAGATATTTTAGGTTCTGTAGCTGCTATACTTGCATCCATAATTATCATGTTTACTGGATGGCAAATGGTGGATCCGATTTTATCGGTATTTGTCAGTGTAATCATTTTGAATAGTGGCTACAAAATTCTAAAGAATTCTTGCCACATACTTCTTGAAGGTACACCTGAAGGGATATCTACTGAGGAAATAAAAAGTAAGATCACATCAGAATTACCTGAAGTGATAGATGTGCACCACATACATGCATGGTCACTGTCTGATAATTATTTTATAATTACCATGCATGCCAAAGTAAAGCAAGATGCACAACACACTGATATTTTGTATGAGATAAAAAAAATACTACTAAATAGGTTCGAGATAGCACACTCTACAGTCGAGATCGAATACGATGAGTGTGCGGATAATAAAATACTTAAACATTGACGTTTTAAATTATTATGCTATTACTAGAGTGTAATGATGTCAAAGGTAGGCTATGATAGGCATTTCTCAAATACAATTTCCTTCAAAGGAATCTAGCAAGCTAAAGTTTGTTAGTTATTTTGCAACTTTTGTTTCTTTAAGCATTATCACTAATCCCGTTAATGTTCTTTTTTCTCTTGGTACTATATTCTTCAGGTCTGAAATTAAAACTCTTTATATCTACAAAGAAATAAAAACGGCAAAACAGCAAAAAATGAGCAAAAGGGAATATTGGGAAATATTTTTTAAGAACAATACAATCAAGGTAGCAGCCTTCCTCTTGTTTTCTGCTTTCATAACATATCTAACTTTCACTACCACTTTCTTGCTTATTTCGTTACTGGGAACTATACCACTTACAATGCTATTAATTTTATTGCAGAGTGAACTAAGGCCAAAAGATTTTAACCCATTTACGCTGCTTAAAGCTTCTATAAATTTCTTTTTGGAAGGTATAAAAGAGAATTTACGTGGTATGGTTAATAGTTTTGATGTTAAGCTTGAACATTTACTGCCCCATCAATTAAATGATGATATCATTAAAAATATTGATAAATTAAAAGATAAGTATGGTGAAGAAGTATCCAAAGACGTTATTAATGATAGGGAATTCAAGCAATTTATTGAATATATAAATGATTTATATGAACTTAATTATCGTCAATTTAGTGATGAAGATAAAGGAAGAGTAATTGCATTTTTAAATGACTTTTGCAAAGATGATCAAAAGCATAGCTCCGGCTTTACAGGTGGACGGATTTTACTTTTAGTTCTGAAAGCCTGCAATGATGGAGACAGAGAAGCTGTAAAAAATAAAAAAGACGCGTTAATTACAAATTTGCTTGATAGCCAAACTTTCTCTAGAAAAGAGCGAGTTCCTAACACTTGCTTCACCGGTATTATCTATAGAATGTTAAGCACGCTAGAGGGTATTCATCCTGATCCAGAAATTAGATTTACTCCTCCAAGGCAAATATTACTTTCAGAAGCACAAAATGAAGCACGTAAGTTCATGTTAGACAGGTTAAAAAACAAGAAAAACAATAAAGAAATTTTTAAGGCTTGGTATGACGTTCAAAATGGTTATGAAGAAGATGAAAGTCAAAAAATAGTTGATGATTTTATTTCAGAAGTAAGTATTCCTTTAATGAGAAAATTATTGAGTATTACTTCTCAATATAGTGAACAAATTGTGCTGACGTTAATGAAAAATATTAGCTCTATAAAGTTAAATAAATTACAATGTTGTGAGCTGGTTCAGCACATGAGAAATAAACTGCAGGAGCATGGTTTAGGTGACCAAGAAAGTTTACTCGAAAACATCGGAAAAAAAGTATTCTTAGAGCTATTAAATCGAGATCTACTCGAGACAGATTTTTCTCTCAAGGATTCATCTTTGGATGGAGCTAAAAGAATAGCTAACAAAATAATAATAGGAGAAGTTGAGAAATTTAGGTCAGAAGCTGCTGAAAAGGCTAGGGAAGTTAACTCTATAGAAGTTCAAGTGGATGTTACATTGCGGGGTCTGTCAACCTTGCCGCGAGAAAAGAAGTGTTGCATTGCATATAGCAGACTAAGTGGCCAGTATGAAGGTGATGAGAGAGAGATAATGGAGAACATCTTACTAAAAAAATTAGAGATAACGAAAAAAGAAATGAATAAGATGCTAGAAGAGAATGATATACGTAAACTAAAATTAGCACTTGATGATGCATGTAAGAAAAGTGGAAAAAACATGGAAGAAATGATAAAAGAAGTAGAAGAAGTAGTCTCAAGTCGTTTCTCGCATGAAGTATCTGTTAGTAATATAGCAACAGAGTCAGCACACTTATAAAAATTTATTTTCCTTACCTTGCAGAAGATTCACAATATTTCTGTGGTGTTTTAGGAAGACCAGTGCTCCTATAATTAGTAATGTTAAGAACAAATTCCTCTGAAAAAAAAAGGACCATGCTACAGCCGTTGAAGTAGCACTGAGTGAAGCAAGGGAAGAGTATTTAAAGGCAAGAAAGACTATTATCCAAATTATTACGAATACTAAAGTAATATCAATGTTAAATGCTATCAGTATCCCTAGAGTGGTTGCAACGCCCTTTCCTCCACTGAATTTTAGCCAAATAGGAAACATGTGTCCTAAAACTGCTAAAATTGCAGATACATATATATAAAAATCGTTATTATCACAAAATTGTTGTGCTATATAAACGGCAATAAATCCCTTAAAGGAATCCAGAAATAATGCCAAAGCAGCAAGAAATTTATTTCCCGTCCTTGCAACGTTTGTAGCACCAATGTTTCCTGAACCTACTTCTCTTAAGTTTATCCCTTTTATTCTTGTAATAATTAAGCTAAACGGTATTGAACCGAGTATGTAGGATAGTGTAAGGACTATAACTAACACAGGTAAAATTTACTGATTAATAATCGCAAAATTTCGTCATCCCGCTGCTTGTTAGCGGGATCTATGCTGAGATACCGCGAATAAATCGCGGTATGACGTAGGGAAATCTTACTTATTATAGCTATACCTCTCCGCATATGCCAAAATTTAATTGATTTTATTATTCCTCAGCCTTTTTAGGTAGCACTGAACTTCCTCGTTAATCTGATTACTAAACAGTATAAGCGCTGTCATGTTGATAAGAGCTAAACAAGAGAATAAAGTTCCGCCAATATTAGCAATAGCCATTATGTCTTTAGAAAGGCCAGAGAAAAACGCCACAATTATTACCGCTATGCGATATATCACTATACTTTTTGCACCAAACAAATATAACCACCCCATTTCACAACAATATACAAATGAAATTACCGAAGAAAATGCAAACAAAGGTGCAGCTATGGTTAAAAGTATAGGAAACCATGGAGAAACTGTCTCAAATGCCTTTTGAGTAATTAATATCCCTTCACCAACACTAGTCTGGTATGCACCTGTTATTACTATTGTTATTCCTGTTAAACAGCAAATTAACATTGTGTCAAAGCATGGTTCTATCATAGCAACAAGCCCAGTTCTTACTGGTTCTTCATCTTTAGTTGTTGCATGAGTAATTGAAGCAGAACCAACACCCGCTTCGCTGGCAAAGATTGCCCTTTGAATTCCAGCAACAAATGCTCCTACCATCCCTCCACCAACAGCATTGAAATCTATCATAGTGGAAAATAATATTTTTAACGTATAACCAAGGTTATGAATATTAAATGCAATAATAATAATACAACTAAAGATATATATAAGTGACATAATAGGCACTAGTGCAGAAGATACTCTAGCTATCCTTTTAATTCCGCCAATAATCACTAGAGCAAGCAGCGCAGAGATTATGGAAGAAAGAAACCAAGAGTGACCATCTACCCAACTTGAATAGCCAGATAATATTGAAACCATTTGATTGGTTTGAAACGCTACACTTCCACCAAGACCTGATAATACAAAGAATACTGCATACATGGCAGCCAGCACAATACCAAGTTTTTTAAATCCAAATTCCTCCAGACCATTCCTTATATACTGAAAGGGACCACTAAACAATTGGTCCTGATCTTCTGTTCTATGTCTAAACGCCAACGTTACCTCAGCAAATTTTGCTGACATACCAAAAAAACCTGTAATCATCATCCAAGGCACCGCTCCTGGCCCTCCCATTGAAACTGCAATTGCGACTCCAGCAACAGTTCCAAGACCTACTGTGCTTGAAAGTGCAGTCATAAATGCCTGAAAATGCGTAATATGACCATCATGGTGATTCGTGTCATATTTTCCACATAAAATAGCAAATGCATGCTTAAACATTCTTATGTTGAGAAATCCAAACCGTAATGTTAGAAACACATAACCAAAAACCAGTAGAAGGATTATAAATGGCACGTAAAGGATCTTGAAAAACAGTACTTCATTCATGAAATTATTTATTCCGTTCAACACAGCGTCATAACTTTCGTAAAAGCCTGAAGCAGCGTACACATCATTAAACAATAGGCAAAATAACACCATACAAAGCAATCTATAAATCATGTTAATACCCTTTAGAATTGTAATAAGAATCTATTGTATTCAAAACTTCCCTTCTTAGTAGATATATTGCAACAGCATTTGGAATCATAAGGCACATAAACAAACTGTCACCTAGATAAGATATAAATTCTATATTCTTTGACATACAGCTGATATACACTGAAACCACTATAAGAATTTGGAACGGTATCAGTATTTTTTTACTACCAAATAAATACAGCAAAGCAACTTCACAGTAGTAACAATAAGCTATTATTGTGGAAAATGCAAAGGAAAACATCATTAGCGGAAAAACTAACTTGCTGAACAAGGGCAAAGCTGTTGAAAATATCGAACTAATTAGTGTAATATCACCCACGTTATCAGTGCTATGCATACCAGTGATAATTATCACAATACCAGTCAAAAATGAGATTAATATTGTGTCTATAAGTGGTGCAATCATTGCAACGCACCCAACTTTAATTGGATCTTCTTCTTTTACAGCTGAATGTGCTATAGCTGCTGTTCCGGTACCTGCTTCGTTAGCAAACACTGATCTTCTCACTCCGGCTATTAATCCGCTCAATACTCCGCTTCCTATAGCTGATTTATTGAAGATATCTTGGAATATTATGGATAGAGCATTCAGCAAATTACTTCCGTTTACATAAATTAAATATATACACATACCCACATATAGCACTATCATAATTGGTGCTAAGCTCGTTGAAACGAAAGCAATGCGCTTTATTCCTCCCAATATTACAATAAAGACAAGCAGGGATATAATAATGGATGCGTTGTATTCTAGGAGGTTATTTGATAGTGCTGCTATTTGATTTGCTTGAAATGGTATACCGCCCAAAATCATTGCAATAAGTAGCATAATCGCATAAGTGAAGGCAAGAAATCTACCAGTTTTTGCAAATCCAATTTTTGCAAGCCCGTACTTCATGTAATAAAAAGCCCCGCCAGTTGTATTTTCAGAGCGATAAGTAAATGCAAGCACCACCTCGGCAAACTTTATCGACATACCAAGTATTCCGGTAATTACCATCCAAAAAACTGCACTTGGGCCCCCTATTGTGATAGCTATTGCAACTCCTGATATTGTTCCAAGACCAACTGTTCCTGAAATTACTGTTGCAAACGCTTGAATATGAGTGATTATGCCATTGTTGCTGTTATTACACTTTAGATTGAATAGCGTCTGTATTCCATATTTAAGTAACCTAAAGTTAATGAATTTGAACTGGGCAGTACAAAAGATTCCAGTTGCAATTACCCAAATAATTATAAATGGAATGTTGAATATCTTTATATACAGAAATGAATTTAATAGTTCACTTATCTTCAAAATCATGCAGTTTTCTATTTTTTGTTAGCTAACGAGTTTTATATGTAAAATATATGTAAAACCCGATGCTTATTGGAATAGTAAGTGTATACACTATACCTAAAATTGGTAGAGTCATCCAGGGCTTACTGATGAAAAATACAATAAGTACTCCAAAAAATGACACAAATATATAGGATAGGCTTTTGGGAATATAAATATATTTTGCAGAGAAAGTTGGAATGTGACTTATCGAAAAAAATGAAATGGCCAGAAAGTAACAAGCTACGTTTCTTGTGTTAAAAAATCGCTCTATGAGAAGTAAGTATTCACTCTCATGAGATTGAAAGGTAATAATTATTGGTAACAAAGAAAGTAAAGCACACACTGGAGCTGGAACACCAGAAAAGAAAAATTTTTCCCAGTATGGTTGTTCTGAGTGTAGCGAAACATTAAATCTTGCAAGTCTTATTGATATGCAGATTACGTATATCATTACTAAAATCCAACCTATGACTTTGATTTCGTTTAGCTTCCAAAAATACAAAAGAAATGCAGGCGCTGCACCAAAATTTAGAAAATCTGCAAAAGAATCAAGCTGGGCTCCAAAATCGCTAGTTGATTTTAGAATTCTAGCTATTCTGCCATCCATTCCATCTATTATTGCTGCAATGATGATAAAAATTACTGAGAATTCCCATTGTTCATTAAATGTAAATTTAAGTGAAGTGAGACCAGAACATAAACCCAATAAAGTTATAAAGTTTGGGAATAATTTAGTAATAGGTAAGAATCTACTGTTACTTCCATCGTTATTCATATAACGTCAAAAGTAAGCTTCTCTTGAACGTTTTCCTTATTTAAGTTTGCTATAATTGTTTCACCACCAATAACAGTTTGCCCTTCTGAAACTCTGACTTCTGTATCAGCAGGAACATAGATATTCACTCTACTGCCAAACCTTATAATTCCAAACCTTTCACCTGCTTTTACGTTCTGGGATATTCCTAAATTACAAACGATACGACGTGCAATTAATCCAGCTATTTGCTCCACAATAATTTCTTTCCCCTTTTCGTATTCAATTACAATAACCTGCTTTTCATTTTCATTACTAGACCTATTGCTCATTGCGGATACAAACTTGCCTTTTTTATAACTCATTTCCTTTATCGTACCAGATATTGGTATACGGTTCACATGGACGTTCAAAACACTTAAAAATATGCTAACAAGCGTAAACTTCTTCTCCTCTCCGTTTTCTGCTGATAAAGGATAATTAACTTCTTCAATTTTTGAAATCACACCATCAGCAGGACTTAGTATAAGATTCTTATTGTTTGGCACAGCTCTTGCTGGATCACGAAAGAAATAAGTACACAATAATGTCGGAAACAAGCACGTAACGCCAAACCCCCAAGATATAGAGAATGCTATACACGTTACTATAAAGGAAACTACTATAAATGAATAACCTTCCCTGTTTATATTAGGTAAACCAAAACACATAATCTTATTAACAATAACCTATTGTTAACAATTTATCATTTATAATTTCTCATGAAAAGCTTTTTTTAACTGCTTCAGCAAAGTCTTTTTGATACAAGGTAACATTACAGATTGTTATATTAGCACATAGAATTACCGTCATACTGTAACAACCCGTCCAACACAAAATCTAATGCCTAAGTTTAGATCAGAAAACTGATTCTTCTAAAAGTTGCTCACTATCCTCGTCTATTATGATAGAATTATCATGATTTCTGAGTAAATCTCTGATTTTCGTTTCTATTTCATTTGCGACTTCTTTGTTTGTTTTTAGGTAAGTTTTTACATTCTCTCTTCCTTGCCCAAGACGTGTGTTGTTATATGAATAGTAAGCGCCTGCTTTTTCAAGCACACCAAGCTTTGCTCCCATATCTATTATTTCTCCGAGTTTTGATATACCTTCATTGTACATTATATCAAATTTCGCTTCTCTAAATGGAGGAGCAACTTTATTTTTTACAACTTTAACTCTTGTTTCATTACCTGTAATATTTTCTTTGTCTTTTATTACACCAACTTTTCTTATATCAAGCCTTACAGAAGTATAGAATTTTAATGCATTTCCACCCGTGGTAGTTTCAGGATTTCCATACACTACTCCTATTTTCATACGAATTTGATTAATAAATATCAATATACAGTTCGCTTTTGAAACGGCAGAGGTTAGTTTCCGTAGCCCATGACTTAGAAGCCTTGCTTGCAGCCCCATATGTTGATCACCCATATCACCTTCAATTTCAGCTCTTGGAGTTAATGCTGCGACAGAGTCAATAACTATCACATCAACCGCACCAGAACACACTAAATACTCAACAATATGCAACGCCTGCTCTCCAGTGTCTGGTTGTGAAATCACTAAATCATCAGTGCTTACCCCAAGTTTACGAGCATATAAGACATCCAATGCATGTTCTGCATCGATAAATGCGCATGATCCTCCTTTTTTTTGTGCTTCAGCAATCACGTGCAAGGCAAGAGTGGTTTTACCAGAACTCTCGGGGCCAAATATTTCAATTATACGCCCTTTTGGCAGACCTCCAACACCTAGAGCCGAATCAAGCGCAATTGATCCTGTGGATATTGTGTCTATTTTTTCTACAGGGTTTTGCTTCAACTTCATTATTGCACCTTTACCGAATGCTTTTTCAATCTGGCTTATGGCGTTATCTAGCGCTTTTTGTTTATCACTATTTCTTTCTTCTGGGTTACTTGCCATAGATCATTTATTAATTTATATAATTCTCTATGATAATCAAACGCGAATAACCTGCCAAGGTTTTTCTAGTATTTATGTATTATTTCAATGAAAAATATTAACGTTTTCATAAAGCAGATATTTGTTTGCCTTCGTTAGTAACACACTATACTTTAGTGTACGAACGTTGCAATTTGCAGCATAGCAGGTGGTGTCATCCAAGTAGCCAACACTGAAATGACTAAATTCGAAATGGCTACATGAATTTATTGTAAATTACTACCGTATAAGGTGCGATGCAACAAAGCCATTCCAGTGTCAGCTACTTGAATGACACCTCTTAGATGGGTCAGCTACTCAGATCTGCCATGAAAACTGCAACCCTAAATGTTGGAGCACTGTCGTACACTAAGCGCTGTAATGACAATTTTAGTCGCTTCATACACTTATCATGCTAGTCATAACAGAAATAATTTTTACCAAAGATATTTATGAAATAATTGACATAGTTTGGAAATATGTATATTATAGAACATTAATAGTTAGAGGTTGTCCGGAAACAAGTAAAAGGCTATAATATCTGAAATTTTAGTACGGGGTAAAGATGAGAAAAAAGTATCCAACAGATCTAAGCGAAAGGGAATGGGCAAGAATAGAAAAACACTTCAGAGTATCATACAAGAAAGGAGGAAGGCCGCCAAAGTATAGCAAAAGAGAAATATTAGAAGCAATTTTCTATGTATTGCGTACAGGGTGTCAATGGCGGTATTTACCAAATGATTTTCCGCTATGGAAGACTGTGTATGAGCAGTTCAGGCAATGGAAGAAGCAGGGAATTTTTGAGAAAATGAATTATGAAATTACAAAATATAGTAGAAGAAAAATAGGAAGGAATGAGCAGCCGAGTGCCTGTATAGTAGATAGTCAATCTGTAAAGACTACAGAAAAGGGGGGATCAAAGGCTATGATGGAAGTAAAAAAGTAAAGGGTAGAAAAAGGCATATAATTACAGACACTCAGGGTTTTATACTAGGTTGTTACGTAGGCGCTGCTAACGAAAATGATAGAGATGGTATTAAAATAGCATTAAACAATATGAGAACAAAATATACTAAAGTTAAAAAAATGTGGGCTGACATGGGATACCAAGGAAGAAATTCAAAGAATCACATAAAGGAAGAATATGACATAGATATTGAAATTGTTACAAGGCCTCCATGTAGATTTTGGGTGCACAAAGATACGCCACCTGAGCTACTACCAACAAGAGAACAAGGGTTTAAAGTACAGCCAAGAAGATGGGTTGTAGAAAGGACTTTTGCTTGGGTTAATAGGAATAGAAGGCTATCGAAGGAGTATGATTTACTCACAACATCCACTGAGAATTTCATATACCTAGCTATGAGTAGGGTTATGTTAAAGAGGGAATATGCTTGAATTTACTTGTTTCCGGACAACCTCTTATACCAATTCTCATTGTTGTCCAGTCAAATAGGAAACATTGCAGAGTTGTTTAATTGTGGAGCTGGCAAGAGAAGTAATAAATTTGCACAAAGCACCCTCAAGTAGAGCAATTGTATCGTATATTTTATTGCGCAAAATGTTCTGTTTTATACATAACCAAAGCCTCTCAACAGGATTTAGCTCAGGTGAGTATGGAGGTAGGTATATAATGTCGATATTTTTAGGTACCTTTAAATTTTTTGACCTATGCCAACTAGCACAGTCCATAACGAGAAAAGCCTCTCGTGTTTCTAGATATTGCGAAATTTGCTCAAGAAATATGTTCATGCAATCAGTGTTGACATTTGGTGCAAATAAGCTAGAACTCTCTCCATTTCTAGGATTAACTGCACTATAGAGATAGAAATTTTGCCTACCTAATTTTGTTTTAACCTGTGTTCTAATCCCCTTTTTAAACCACCCATGTCCAACTTTTGAATGTGTGCCAAACCGTGATTCATCAAAGAAAAATAGCTCTTTTTCTGGATACTTGCTAATAGCTCCATTGAGATTTTTTTTTGAATTCCTCTTGTTTGCTTTTATCTTGTCCATTATGAACTGGTCTTGGTGTAATATATGAGAATTTCATCTTTTGCATATGGCGGTGTACTGTAGATTTGCTGATATTTAATCCGAACTTTTCCTGGATTCTTATTCTCATTTCTTTAATGGTGATATTAGGATTTTCTTCTATCCACTCTTCAATTTGCTGTAGTTGAGCCTGATTTAATTTAGTTTTTCTACGACGTTGTGAAGGAGCAAACAGTTTTTCTTCTCTGCCAATTTTCAAGAGTTTTACCCACGAAGTTAGTGCGCTTCTTGAAATGCAATATATTTTTGCTACAGCCGTTATACTGTACTTTTTTGCTGCAATTACAGCATTTAGTTTTTTTGAAACATATGCATTATTCATTACTTTCTTCAGCATTTCTTTTGCTGATTCTACTACTTTTTCATCCAATAATTTTGATCTTAATGCCATTTAAACCTCGCTATTTTACTTACTTCAGTATGGCTTTTCTTCCATCATTGTCCATCTGTTTGCCCTGTAATGGGAATTGGTATTACACTACTGCCTATATTCAGAAACTCATCTTCTGTGTTCATTCTTGTAAATGAAATTCCCTTATCTGCTAGACTTTCAAAGTCAAAACCGACATTTGTGGCAATAAAAAAATCCTTTATTTCACCCTCAAACTCTCCACTACTTTTGATCTTTAAATAAGCAATGAGATATTTTATTAAGCCAAACGCACCATTCTTTCCCGGTGTTAATAAGTCACCTATGCTGATCTTTTTGTGCCTACCCTGCCTGTGCTTGACTTGTATGAATCTATGTACTATTTTCCCATCTTGTTCATACCGAAGAACAATATCATCAAAATCCTTAGCTGATTTTTTCTCTGTGAATAGGCGGAAAGAATACTCTCTATCTACTGCATGTTTAGGAAACAGCATTAGCCATCTCGCTTGATACATAATACCATGAAAGGTGCGCTTAACTGCCGAGCAGGATAATCTTACAGGCACCTCACTCTAATCTCTCACTCAAAATTGAATTCACCACATCAGGGCTGGCTTTTCCTTTGGTAAGTTTCATAACTTCGCCGACAAAGAATCCGTATAACTTTGTTTTACCGCTTTTGTATTCTTGAACTTTATCTTGGTTGTTATTGACGATTGTGTCGATAACTCCTGATATTTGACCTCTATCGGTTATTTGTTTTAGGTCTTGCTCTTCTATAATTAAAGATGCAGGTTTGCCAGTTTCAAACATACTATCGAATACCTGCTTGCCAAGTTTAGCAGAGATTGTTCCATCAACGATAAAATCTAAGAGTTCGGACAAAGCATTTGCTTTGATTGGGGAGCTCACAATATCAATACCTGCTTTATTTAAACGACCGAAAAGCTCTACAGTTAACCAGGTGACCGCGAGCTTTGAATCATGTTTTTTTATCAATTCCTCAAAGTAATCAGCAATCGCCTTATCGGAAGTAATGACGTTTGCATCGTATTCGTTGATACCCAATTCCTCAATGTATCGCAGCTTTTTTTGATCTGGCAACTCAGGCAAAGATGATTTAATAGAATCGATTTTATCCTGGCTTACCTCAACAGGTAATAAATCAGGCTCAGGGAAGTATCTATAGTCGCTTGCATCTTCTTTGTTTCGCATCACTTTTGTTTTTCCCGAAGCAACATCAAACAATAAGGTATCTTGACTTATTTCTTCCCCACTTTCTAAAATTTCAATTTGTCTTTGTATTTCATAGTCTATAGCTTGCACAATATAACGTATCGAGTTCAGATTTTTTATCTCACAACGAGTGCCAAGTGCGCTACTGCCTTTTAGGCGGACAGAAACATTTGCATCACAACGAAGTGATCCCTTTTCCATATCACCATCACACGAACCAATGTAACGCAAAATCTGCCTCAATTTTTTCATGCATTCTGCAGCTTCCGCAGATGAACGGAGATCTGGTTCTGAAACAATTTCCATTAAAGCAACCCCTGCACGATTTAAATCTACATAAGTTTTGCTTTCCTCATGAACGCTCTTTCCTGCATCTTGCTCTAAATGAATTCTCGCAATTCTTATTTCTTTTTCATTGTCGTTGATAAATACTCTACCGTTTTTAACTATTGGCTCAAAAAACTGAGTTATCTGGTAACCTTGAGGTAAATCAGGATAAAAATAATTTTTCCGATCAAAGTAAGAATACTTATTAATTTCTGCAGAAAGTGCAAGACCAGTGCGTATTGCTTGCTCTATGCAGTAATAATTTAGTATTGGCAGCGTACCTGGCATTGCCGCATCAACTAGAGAAACTTGAGTGTTATGCTCAGCACCAAATTCCGTTGATGAGCTAGAAAATAGCTTCGCATTAGAAGAAACTTGAGCGTGTACCTCAAGCCCAATTACCGCTTCCCAATCCTCTTTCGTCATGTATTTTATTTAAATGATAATCTTAATATTCTGCAAAATTAGCACAAAAAGTCAAAACAAAACTCATGTTAGCTAAGTGGTATGCAGATTGTTTTACCCATAGAAACGGGTTAAATGCAAAAGATTACTTGACAAGCTTCGCCAGCCCTCTTATCATAAAATTGAAGCTATTTATTTATCTTCTCTGTACAGATTAAATGACAAAAAAACTCACGTATCTGGCGTCTCATGTTTAATTTTTTGCACTATGTGCACCTTATGTCTTTATAAAACTTCTACCTACATAAGCTGAAACGCGCTTATAAAGCGTTTAAAACATAAAAAAACGCCAACTTAAAAAATGGATAGTGAATAACTAGCTACCCTAGGGTTTCTTTTGCCTTTTTTTCTGTTTAGTAAATTTCTTAACGTTTATAATTTAGATTAGTTGCGGTTTAAAAGCAACTGAATCGCGGTTATTAAGTGTTTAGAATAAAAAAACGCCATACTTGAAAGTATAATGTAAGTAATTAGCCAACCACGGGGCTTCTTTTGCCTTTTTTTTCGTTTGGTAAATTTCTTAATGTTTGTAGCTAAACGATAACCGTCATCCCGCTACTTGTTAGCGGCCGAGATACCGCGAATGAATCGCGGTATGACGTAGGATTGCTGTCATTCCAGTGCCAAGCACTGGGATCCAGCCTTTATTATTTGGTTGAAATTAAGTCTTCTGGATCCCAGTGGGCTTTGTTGCATCGCTCTTCGGATAGTAGGTAACGTACAATAAATTCATGAAGCTATCTCAAACTTAGCCATGCCTATTTCAGTAAATTTGTTAAGCAAATAACACTTGAGTAGCAGTTCCTTCTCACGATTAATTTCAGATTTGCTCCTAAAACTAAACCCAAATATTCGCTTCAACCTTGAGAAAAATCCTTCAATATACGATCTTTTTCCGTAATTTACTTCTTCTTTCCATCTTTTTATACCATTCTCACCATGTAATTTCATTAACTGAATAGCGGCATTTCTATCAAGCATATAATCCAATTTTGGATGCTCTGCTGCGTTGTTTTTCGGAGGAATTTTCGTTTTTATACCATATTGATTACACAGCTTATAGAGCTTTTCTCTGTCATATGCCCTATCTGCATATAGTACTTTTATGACATACTGAAAATCGACTTCTTTTAGCAAATCACAAGCTCCATAGTGATCAGAGTAGACACCGTTACTGTATTTTACAGCTATGGCTTTTTTGCTGTTTGTATTCAACATTACATGCAATTTTCTTGTCTGTTCATAGCTGCGATACTTTCTATCTTCGCTATTTTCTTTGCTATGACCAGGAGTGTTGTTGTATATACTAATTCCTGTACTGTCTATAGCAATTTCGATATCTTCCATATTATTTTCTGCAATCATTGATCTTAATATTGAGTTTCTTAAACCTTCTTGATGATTGTGAATAGCTGATAACTTGCAAATTTTTCCCAATTTGCTCAAGGTATCCTGCTATAAACCCAACTGTTTGCCTCAGGCCTATTCTAAATAAACAAGTTATTATGTGCACCAAAATTACAACTTTATCGCTATAAATATTGTTGCCACCTGGTATTTTTGGACCATTCTCGTACCACTTTTCTATGGCTTCGTTGATATAATGAAAAATATTTCCTCTTTTTTCTAGAAATTTGTTATATTCGCTATGGTTACTGACCCTCATTTTTTGTGGCATATTTTTTCTTTCAAGGTTAAATGGCTATTTTATAATGAATTTTGTCAGTAGCCACCAGATTTTTCAGTTGCTATGCAACAAAGCCATCCCAGTGTCAGCTACTTGGATGACACCATTCTTTTTCCTGGATTCCAGTGTCTGGGCACTGGAATGACATCCTCCCTTGTGGAGATTGCTCTCAAATCACAATGTTCGTACAGCTATGCAAACACAAAGGTGTCATTCCAGCGCGTGACGCTGGAATCCAGTTGAGCTATTTCAACAAAAATACTGCATTTTGAGATGAACGTCTATTCTCACCAGACTTATTTACAAGTATAACAATTAAAGTCTGGATTCCAGTGTCAAGCACTGGAATGACATCATAGGGGCACTGCCCTTTTGGATGGAAACCAGTGTCAGCTACTTAGATGATACCTTTTTTCTACTTAGTTTGGGTTATGCAAGAAGTCTATTGCATTCCTGAGCAATTTGATTCATTATTCTTTTTGTAAAAAATTTTCTTAACTTTCTCTCCACTTTTTTGGTAAGGTCACTTTAAAGGAAGTCTAATAGATGCTACATAGAAATCCAGATGAGTTTCTAAAGTCTATTCCAAAAGATAAGCGCATAATGTGCCTTGACATGGGAGAAAAGCAAATAGGCATAGCATTTAGCGATAAAACACAGCTCATAGCCACAGCTCATAGCATATATCACAGAAAAAATATGAGCAAAGATTTAGGTTATCTACATAGAATATTCAAAGAAAATGAAGCTGGATCAATGGTAATAGGAATACCATTAAACATAGACGAGCAAGAAACTAAATGGTGTAAAACCATAATCCAATTTGCAAATAAAATAATAAAAAAATATAAAGTAAATATATACTTACAAGACGAGAGCTTATCAACATCTATTGCAACTCATACACTAAAAATCACTGGAATATCAATCACAAAATCGAAAAAAATAGATGATAAAATCTCCGCATGTATTATTTTGCAACGAACGTTAGACAAGATAAATACAATCAAATAGTTTTTCCAGATCTGGAAATCTTCAAACTGAATCCCATATAAAAGTTACTCAACAAAACAAGAACCTTTCGTATAAGCATGACAAATTGCTACAGCAAGAGCGTCAGCAGCATGGTGGCATTTTATACTCAAATTTTTAACTATTTGCTTCACCATAAATATCATCTGATCCTTATCAGCATGGCCATTTCCGGTAATGCTTTTTTTTACATAGTTTGCATCATATTCATTCATAGTTAGCTTTGTTATTTTTAACGCTAAAATTACAACCCCTCTTGCATATCCTAAAGTTAGTGAAGATTTAGGATTTTTATTAACAAAAATTTTCTCCACCGCAGCTTCATTCGGAGAGTATAGGGAAATTACTTTCTTTAATTGTTCAAAAATTGTATGTAGGCGTTCACCTGTACCCAATTTACCATCAGTTGATATGGTACCGCCGCCCAAAAATTCAATATTATTTTTTTCGTTCAGGCTGATAATGGCCCACCCAGTCTTGCTTATTCCTGGATCTAGACCTATTATTTTAACCACTTAATAAACGCTTAACCAATAGACAAACAAAAATAAAAATATCCAGACTACATCTACAAAGTGCCAATACCAGGAGGCAAACTCAAAGCACAAATGGTCCTGAAGTGTAAATTGGCCTTTCCGTGCTCTAAATAAACACACTGATAAAAATATTATTCCTATTATAACGTGTGCGCAGTGAAAACCGGTAATCATATAAAAATTGGATGTATAAATAAGCTTTTCTCCTGTTTCTTGTAGAGAAAAACTCGCTTCATGATACTCTATTGCTTGCACTATTATAAAAAAAACTCCAAGCAATATAGTTATGGACAGCATTTTAATCATGCTCTTTTTATCATTTTTAAGTAAAGAGTGATTTGCCCAAGTAATTGTTGTACCAGAAAGCAATAATATTAATGTATTCATGAATGGTAGTGACCACGGATCAGGTGGCAAAATTCCCTCAGGGGGCCATTCAACTTTTTTTGCAGGAGAAAACGCCTCAAATAAAAAAACTGGATCAAGCCAGGCTTTAAAGAATGAACAAAAGAACACTATAAAAAATACGACCTCCGAGAGAATAAACAAGTACATTGCAAATTTGAGTCCATGTTTTACAATGGCAGTGTGACATTTGTCATAAATGGCCTCCCTTATTACATCTCTCCACCAATAAAACAGCACCCCTGATACTGCGGAGATTCCCAAAACTAAACAAAACATTCCGACAATTTGTTTATGAAGCGCGCCAACTAATCCAAGTGCAAGAATAAGAATTGCTGCTGATACAGCAATTGGCCAAGGGCTTGGATCCACTAAATGAAAATCATGTTCTTTACTTTTCATAGCATTTTAAAAAATACTTATTAAGGATACAAATTAGCTTAAAATTGTCAATGTTCCTTAGGAAATTGATTGAATCTTGAAAAATTATATGCACCGTTCAAAAAATCTAACACAAATTGTGCAGTTATTCTAAACAACTCAAGCATTCTGCTCTTTTCGTTTTCTCTTGCTCTGCTGCAATATCCATCAACAATATTTTCCAAAATAATGCATCCAGACTTTACTGAATCACTGTAACAAAAATTAAACCAATCCCTATATCTATTATTTTTCTTGAATCTATTTTTCATGCTATCAACGACAGTCTCGTATATAAACATGCAAGAATACAAAACCGTCATAGCCTCATAGGTATTACTATGCGAGATGGATAAAAGAAAATTAGTGAAATTAAAACACTCAAGAGATTTCTTTTCGCGACTTATACCGTACATAGTAAAGTAGTAGTCATATAGCATTCTATTAACAGTCACTACTCTTTGGGCTACTTCAGCAAGCGAGATAATACTACTATAATCTTCCATTTTGGATGCAGTAATTAAGGTGGTACGAATATAATCACCTAAGAACAACGTCTTTTGTTGAGCATAGAATTTGAAGTTCTCTATATTTAGGGTGTTATTCGCTAACTCAACATTAAAAGGATGCTCAATTATATCCTTTAAAAGATTTGACCCGTAACAGCTCCTAATTATGCCACTGAACACTGTAGTTATCGATAAAAGATCAAGTTAACGTAAATAATCCGCTGCTAATATTCTTTGCTAGATATATTAGAGTAATATGCCTCATCCCAAAACATTATTTCTAATTCCAGCCCTTTCTTAAAAAACTCATACATCCTCTTTTTTTCACAGTCACTAGCTTTTTTATATAGCTTATTTGTAATACCAATTCTCATTGTTGTCCAGTCAAATAGGAAACATTGCAGAGTTGTTTAATTGTGGAGCTGGCAAGAGAAGTAATAAATTTGCACAAAGCACCCTCAAGTAGAGCAATTGTATCGTATATTTTATTGCGCAAAATGTTCTGTTTTATATATAACCAAAGCCTCTCAACAGGATTTAGCTCAGGTGAGTATGGAGGTAGGTATATAATGTCGATATTTTTAGGTACCTTTAAATTTTTTGACCTATGCCAACTAGCACAGTCCATAACGAGAAAAGCCTCTCGTGTTTCTAGATATTGCGAAATTTGCTCAAGAAATATGTTCATGCAATCAGTGTTGACATTTGGTGCAAATAAGCTAGAACTCTCTCCATTTCTAGGATTAACTGCACTATAGAGATAGAAATTTTGCCTACCTAATTTTGTTTTAACCTGTGTTCTAATCCCCTTTTTAAACCACCCATGTCCAACTTTTGAATGTGTGCCAAACCGTGATTCATCAAAGAAAAATAGCTCTTTTTCTGGATACTTGCTAATAGCTCCATTGAGATTTTTTTTTGAATTCCTCTTGTTTGCTTTTATCTTGTCCATTATGAACTGGTCTTGGTGTAATATATGAGAATTTCATCTTTTGCATATGGCGGTGTACTGTAGATTTGCTGATATTTAATCCGAACTTTTCCTGGATTCTTATTCTCATTTCTTTAATGGTGATATTAGGATTTTCTTCTATCCACTCTTCAATTTGCTGTAGTTGAGCCTGATTTAATTTAGTTTTTCTACGACGTTGTGAAGGAGCAAACAGTTTTTCTTCTCTGCCAATTTTCAAGAGTTTTACCCACGAAGTTAGTGCGCTTCTTGAAATGCAATATATTTTTGCTACAGCCGTTATACTGTACTTTTTTGCTGCAATTACAGCATTTAGTTTTTTTGAAACATATGCATTATTCCTTACTTTCTTCAGCATTTCTTTTGCTGATTCTACTACTTTTTCATCCAATAATTTTGATCTTAATGCCATTTAAACCTCGCTATTTTACTTACTTCAGTATGGCTTTTCTTCCATCATTGTCCATCTGTTTGCCCTGTAATGGGAATTGGTATAAGAGGTTGTCCGGAAACTAGTAAATTCAAGCATATTCCCTCTTTAACATAACCCTACTCATAGCTAGGTATATGAAATTCTCAGTGGATGTTGTGAGTAAATCATACTCCTTCGATAGCCTTCTATTCCTATTAACCCAAGCAAAAGTCCTTTCTACAACCCATCTTCTTGGCTGTACTTTAAACCCTTGTTCTCTTGTTGGTAGTAGCTCAGGTGGCGTATCTTTGTGCACCCAAAATCTACATGGAGGCCTTGTAACAATTTCAATATCTATGTCATATTCTTCCTTTATGTGATTCTTTGAATTTCTTCCTTGGTATCCCATGTCAGCCCACATTTTTTTAACTTTAGTATATTTTGTTCTCATATTGTTTAATGCTATTTTAATACCATCTCTATCATTTTCGTTAGCAGCGCCTACGTAACAACCTAGTATAAAACCCTGAGTGTCTGTAATTATATGCCTTTTTCTACCCTTTACTTTTTTACTTCCATCATAGCCTTTGATCCCCCCTTTTCTGTAGTCTTTACAGATTGACTATCTACTATACAGGCACTCGGCTGCTCATTCCTTCCTATTTTTCTTCTACTATATTTTGTAATTTCATAATTCATTTTCTCAAAAATTCCCTGCTTCTTCCATTGCCTGAACTGCTCATACACAGTCTTCCATAGCGGAAAATCATTTGGTAAATACCGCCATTGACACCCTGTACGCAATACATAGAAAATTGCTTCTAATATTTCTCTTTTGCTATACTTTGGCGGCCTTCCTCCTTTCTTGTATGATACTCTGAAGTGTTTTTCTATTCTTGCCCATTCCCTTTCGCTTAGATCTGTTGGATACTTTTTTCTCATCTTTACCCCGTACTAAAATTTCAGATATTATAGCCTTTTACTTGTTTCCGGACAACCTCTAACAACGTCAGTGGAAAATTCCGGTCCTCCAGTGGAACCATAAGATATATTTTCTGGAAATCTAATTTCTGTGAATGACATATGTCCTCCTGAGAAAGTAAAATAGTTTGGTTGAAGAAAATGTTGTAATTTGAAAGCGTTTCACATAGTAAATGACGCCATGGAAAGTGGATGAGACCACTGAGTTAAACTGCTGTCATACCCACAATTACTATACTCAGGTTCATTTGAGTTGTCAAGCAAAAAAATAAAATTTTATGGCAAATTGAAACTAGCCTTGCTTGTGACTTAATTCATCTACTTTTTTGCGTAATACATTCAAATCAGTTGCTCCTACAAACAGGCTATCTCCAATTATTAAAAAAGGTGTACCACCTACTCCCAAATCTCTTACTAGAAGCCTACTGTTGTTTATCATTTGCTCAATTTTGTCCGCGTTATCTTTTATGGAATCATTAAAATCGTCCTCATCAATCCCTATGTTTTTCACTATATCCAATATGCTTTCGTCTGAAAATTCTCCTTTGTGACTTAAAGCAGCATGGTGAAAATCGAAATATTTTTCTTTATCGAGAAAATAGACAGCTAAAGCACTTTTTGCTGCCTTTAAAGAAGCGTTACCAAGTATTGGAGCATCCCTAAAGATATACTTAATTTTGCCGTCGTTAATTAACTGCTTTATATCATTCTTTATAGCTTTGCAATGTCCACAAGAATAGTCAAGGAAGCCTACAGCTATAACACTACTATTTTCATTTCCGGAGTAAGGATAAGTAAGGTCAAATATTTGATCCTTGTATTGTGAAATTTTACTTTTGGTTACATTATCTCGAGCAGCGTAACTACTTTTAATCGACTCCTCTTTGAGAGTTTTTATGATCTTATCAAAATTTCTACTTATATAATTATCTAATTTCTCACCTATATAATCATCGTTTAGCATTTGGCTGCGATTTGAGAGCCAATTATTTATTATCGGCAAGCTTGCTATTGCTATTATTAAAATTAATAAAAACGATACCCTAGACATACAATTTATTTAAAAACCTACAACATAAAACTTTTAGTATACATTTATCTGTATATTAAAAGAAGCATCTAATGTTAATACATAAAAACATTTGTATCAAGTGTATTTTATAGCCAATTTTGCTGCAAGTACAAACTTTACGTACAATGAAACTCAAGCACATTACCACAAAGTTCATCAGAAGACTTGGTGATGAGGGTGGTGAAACATTTTGGTAGTTGATTATCTTATAACTGCCATGTATAATGCTAACAAACGCGGCGATAAATATTGGTAAAAAAAAGGAAATAGCCATTCTAGGAAGTAAGCTTCTCTTTTTCCCATTTGCTGAGTTTATTGCAGTGTATGGTCGCGTCGTGTGGGTGTAATAAAACAATTTTTCAGTCAATATGCCGATAATTTTAAATATTCTATATGAGTGTCATAATGAAATTTTTAAAAACTCTTTTTAACTTAACATTGTTAGTGTTTTTTATAACTCCTCCAGTTGAAGCAAGGTGGACTAAGTATGAAGATGCTCCCATTGAGATCAAAATTTCTAATAGTACCATTAATATTAATGGGGATGGTACTTATGAATTAGAATCAGAACTCCAAGCAAAAGTACTCAAGGAATCTGGGCGTAGTGCATTCTCCCCATACAGTCTTATTTATAATGGTGATAGTGCAGACCTCACTATTTTAGAAGCTAAAACAGCTTACAATGGGAGGGAATACGTAGTCGCTAAAAACATGATAGAGGACAAGGCGTTGGCTAGTCCTCAAGGTTTCGATCAGCTAAGGCAAGTAACCATATCATTTCCTAAAATGACAATTGGTGCAGAAGTATATCTAAAATATAAACAAATTCATAAAAAAGTTCCTATTGATAATTTTTATGGTTTGCACTTTTCTTATTATGGGCGGTATTTTCAAGCAGAGAATACTAAAATCAATTCTGAGTTGCCTCTAGAGATTAGAGTGAATGATCCAAGAAACGTATTAAAGATCGCTGAGGAGAAAAAGAATGGTGTACATTCTATAAGCATTACTTTAAAAAAGGCAATTTATGAAGGTTTGATAAATGAGCCACATAATGGAATATTGAATTTTAAGCACAATACTTGGGTATCACTGTCAAGCCTATCTAAATGGGAGGATTTAGCAAAAAAATTAGCTCCTGGATATTATAACGTCATTACTCAGCCACTTCCTACAATTTTTACGGCCATAGCAGAATCTGCTGCCAATGAGAGTACTGATGAAGAGAAAATTAACGTTGTTACTTCTTTGTTGAATGAGAAAATTCAATACACGGGAGATTGGCGTACAGTGTCAGGACGATTTTTTCCAAGAGATTTAGAGAAAATTGCTGATTATCAAACTGGAGATTGTAAGGATTTTTCTGTTAGTACGGCTGCTATTTTACAAAAACTTGGTTACAGAGTTCAACCTACTCTAGTTATGAGAGGAATTACTAGCATTCCTAATTCCGAAGCATTACCTAATCTGGGTAATTTTAATCATACGATGCTCAGAGTAACAAATAAAGGTGGAAAAATATATTGGATTGATCCGACTAATAAGGTTAGTATGGCACAAGGTATTTTTCCAGATGTTGCTGACAAAGTTGCTTTAGTATTGGATTCTAAAGAAGTTAGCTACACAAAAATTCCTGCTGTACAAGCTGAAAATTCAAAAATTATATCCCATAGTGAATTAACTATACAAGATAATGTTGTAAACGAACGTGGTCAGCTTACTATGCAAGGGGAGTCAGCTATGAGCTTAGCAAGTGCTGGATTATATTACTCAAACGAGCAGTTAAGAGATTCTGTTTTTTATATAATTAGTGGGGTATATCTTAATGAAAAAGAAAAGAAATTCTTAGAATTGCCTGATCTTACTTCGCGTAATGTAGAGGATCTTACAATTAAGTATGAATTACAACAAAAAAATAAAGTTTTTAGGACGAACCTAGGACTTGTTTTAACTTTAGAAAATAATTTGCTTAATGGTGTCGTAAATACAGTTTCTGACCAAGTGTCAGACATTTTTATAGGTACTCCTCATACTCGTGAAACGCATACGGTAATAAAAGACATTGCGATTAAAAACTGTGCAGAATTGAATTTTGAAATAAATTCTCCATGGTTATATGTAAATAGGTCATGTAAACATCAAAATGGCAGCACAGAATTAAATGATATAGTAGCTATACAGAAAAGCTTTATTACCAATGAAGAGTTAAACACTACTGAATATAAAAACTTAAAAAGCGAGCTGGAGAATAATTTTTCTAGAGCCTCTATAATAATAAGTGAATAGGTTGTGCTGGGAAAAACACTTCTTAAAAGACTTAAAATCTTTAAAATATGTACAACAACTTACGTGACTTCATTAAAGCCTTAGAGGAAAAAAAAGATCTGATTAGGATTAAGGAGGAGGTTTCAACTGTTCTTGAAATGACAGAAATTCACCGCAGAGTTTTGTCAAACAAAGGACCAGCTATCATCTTTGAAAATGTTGTCACAGAAAACGGCAAAAATTCGATTCCAGTTTTAGTGAATTTATTCGGTACTATTGAAAGAATTGCCTTGGGACTGAACATAAATCCTGGTGAGCTAAGAGATCTTGGTAAACTTTTAGCATTTTTGCAATCACCTGAGCCGCCAAAAAACTTTAAAGATGCTATAAAAATGTTTCCTTTGTTGAAAGTCGTGTTATCGATGCGAAGTAAAGTCGTGAGCAAGGCTCCATGTCAAGAGGTAGTGCTAACCGGAGATGAAGTGGACCTAAGTCTACTGCCCATTCAAACATGCTGGCCAAATGAACCTGCACCACTTATTACCTGGCCAATTGTGGTAACGAAAGGACCCACGAAAGAAAAGCAAGATAATTTTAATCTTGGAATATATCGTATGCAGGTTATAGATAAAAAAACAACACTAATGCGTTGGCTTGCACATCGTGGTGGTGCAGGTCACCACAAACGATGGAAAGAGAAGGAACAAAATATGAAATTTCCTGCTGCTGCTGTGATTGGTAGTGATCCTGCAACGATTATTGCTGCGGTAACTCCAGTGCCAGAAACATTGTCAGAATACCAATTTGCTGGACTACTGCGAAAGAAGCCGCTTGAGCTTGTAAATTGTAAGACTGTTCCACTTCAAGTACCAGCTCACGCGGAAATCGTTCTGGAAGGCTATGTGAGTTTGGATAGCTATCAAGACGAAGGGCCATACGGAGACCACACTGGCTACTATAATTCTGTTGAGCAATTTCCTGAGTTTAATATTACTGCAATTACTATGCGCAAAAATCCAATTTATCTCAGCACTTTCACTGGCAAGCCACCTGATGAACCATCGATTCTTGGTGAAGCACTCAATGAAATTTTTGTGCCCATTCTTATTAATCAATTTCCAGAGATAGTGGACTTTTATCTGCCGCCGGAAGGTTGCTCATATAGAATAGCGGTAGTGTCGATAAAAAAATCCTATCCAGGGCAGGCAAAAAGAATTGTTATGGGCATACTTTCTTTTCTAAAGCAGTTTTTATACACGAAGTTTATTATCGTTGTTGATAATGATATAAATGTACGTGATTGGAAGGAAGTAATGTGGGCAATGTCAACGAGGATGGACCCTGTGCGTGATACAATCATGATAGAAAGTGTACCTATTGATTATTTAGACTTTGCTTCCCCTGAAAGTGGACTTGGAGGTAAAATGGGATTTGATGCGACAAATAAAATCCCGCCTGAAACCAAACGAGAATGGGGAAAGAAAATTAAAATGAGTGAGGAAATAGTAAGAAAAGTCACGGAAAAGTGGGAGGAATATATGGACTAGACTTCTTGCATAAAAGCAGAAAAAAGTTTGGCGTTTTTTATAATGCCGTAATTAGCATTAACTGATAATTGTGATTTAAGTTCGTCACAGTGCCCTTTTTTTGTCATCCTATAGCTATACCGCCGCGGTATCTCTTAGCCGCTAACAAGTAGTGGGATGACGAGCTTATCGTCATCCTGCCGCGAACCGTCATACCGCGATTCATTCGCGGTATCTCAGCCGCTAACAAGCAGCGGGATACTTAGGGATGACGGTTGTCGTTTAGCTATAAACATTAAGAAATTTACCAAACGGAAAAAAAGGCAAAAGAAGCCCTGGGGTTATTATCCGCTTTAAAATATTGGCGTTTTTTATGTTTTAAACGCTTGACAAGCGAAATTCAGCTGCTTTTAATTGCAACTAACTTACGCTGCAAATGTTTAAGAAATTTACTAAGCAGAAAAAAAGACAAAGAATCCCCGAGTTAGCTAGTCTTTTACTATCTCTGTCGAGTATTGGCATTTTTTGATGTCTTGTAACGCTTTATAAGCGCGTTCAGCTTATTTAGATAAAAATCTAGATGTAGATGAAGTTTTGTAAAGACATACAGTATCTATATACTGCAAAAAATTGAACATAAGACGCCGATACATTAAGTAATCCTTACCTTTTAATCTGCAGATTGGCGAAAGCAAATACAATAGCTTCAGTTTCATGATAAGAGGGCTGGCGGAGTTTGTCAAGCAAGTTTTTTTGTTTCT
Source organism: Wolbachia endosymbiont (group A) of Alloplasta piceator (assembly GCF_964028505.1). Classification (NCBI taxonomy): domain Bacteria; kingdom Pseudomonadati; phylum Pseudomonadota; class Alphaproteobacteria; order Rickettsiales; family Anaplasmataceae; genus Wolbachia; species Wolbachia endosymbiont (group A) of Alloplasta piceator. The sequence continues at coordinate 285,895 of NZ_OZ034793.1, forward strand.
GCGGGCTACCTGAGTCTATTGATTTCATTAGAGCCGAAACTCTTGAGACCTAGGTGATAATTCTATCTAAAAGAATGCCGAAAAAGAGCAGCAACCCTACGTAGGAGTTATTTTTAAATATGGACATGCATTGACTGGGATCGTCAGGATTGAAATTTTTGTATTGGCGGTGAAATATGAACCCTACAGCAAGTAGAGCAATATAAAAAATGTTATTTAATGATGATAAAATACCAGCATATAGCCACGTCATAAGAGATATTAAATAAAATCTTTTCAACCAAGATTTTGTTGTATCACCAAAATATAATGCGGTAGATTTCATCCCGAGTTTTTCATCATCTTTTTTATCTTGATGGGCGTATATGGTGTCATAGCTAAGTGTCCAAAAGACGCATCCTATATAAAACAGCAAGGATTCTATACTGATCTGGTTTGTTATTGCTGCTGAGCCCATGAGCGATCCCATATTGAAGGTAAACCCTAAGAACAATTGTGGCCACCAAACATACCGCTTTAATAAAGGGTAAGTAGCTATCATACACATTGAGATTATTCCAAGTATGAGTGTAGTTTTATTAGTTAATAATAAGATTACCAGGGCAATAGACAGTAACAGTGAAAGTAAAGCTAAAGCCTGCTTTATGTTTAATGCACCACTTGCAAGTGGCCTATATTTTGTTCGTTCAACGTGCGCATCTATTTCCCTATCGAAAATGTCATTGATTATGCACCCTGCGGGTCTCATTAAAAATGCACCTATAGTAAACAAAACAAGGAGAAAAAGAACCTGATACGATAGAGAAGTTGAGGCTAAAAGAATACCGCTCAAACTGGGAAATAGCACAAGCCACAAACCCGTTAAACTGTGCAACCTCATTAATGAAAAGTAACGATTGAAATGCATTAATTAAGTGTGATTATGTAATATTTTGCTTACATTAACAAAATTATCGAACGCTAAGTCAGGCTTGAAAACTAGTTCAGGTATAAATCGCAAATCAACATAACACAATATAGATTTACGTATTGACCATGCAGATTGGTTCATTTCATTAACAACAGTATTAATATCACAATTATTCTCAGAAGGATCTCCAGTGCGTCTTTTTTCTGGATCTAAGTAGTCAGCTACTTGAATATTCAATGAAGATAACACAATATATACATCTGCTTTTTTCAAATCTTTACTTAATTTTACGTCAGATACCGCTACATTTTTATTGAACACCTTACCTTCCATTAGGACTCTTGATATCGCTCTATGCAATACCGATGCTATTTTTAGGTTTCTAATTTCCTTTTTCATATCCAGCTACTATAATACCCTTTCTTCTTGCACTAATTGATAAGCTTCTAAAATATCTCCAACTTTAATATCGATATTACCCTCTAGTGATACTCCGCATTCAAAGTTTACACCTACTTCTTTAACATCATCTTTAAATCTACGTAGTGCTTTTAACTTTCCTTCATGCACCAATTTGCCACCACGCATTACCTTAATTAAAGAATCTTTTCTTATGACTCCATCACTTACGTAACATCCAATGATATTACCAGCTTTAGATACGTTAAATATTTGCCTCACAGATGCAAAGCCAACACGAACCTCTCGTGTAACAGGCTTTAACGTTTTAGTTAAATACATTCTCATGTCGTCAATGAGCTCGTATATTATGTTATAAGTATGTATTTCTACACCTTTTTGTTTTGCCAAGTCCCTTATTTTTGAATCCACTTTTACATTAAAAGCTAAAATTACTGCACTTGATGCTTCTGCAAGCAGCACATCTGAATCTGTTATCCCTCCTACTGCTTTGTGTAGGATATTTAATTTCACTTGGTCTTTACCGAGTTTATCAATTGAACTTGATATTGCTTCAATAGAACCAGTTACATCGCACTTTAAAACTACAGATAGTTCTTCTGTTTCGCTGTTACTACGACTGAATATATCTAAATTATTGTCGCCCAAATCTTCTTTCTTTTTCTTGATTAACTCTAGCCTGTATTCAACAATTTCACGCGCCTGCTTTTCAGAATTTATAACAACAAATTTATCTCCAGCATTTGGCACACCATTTAGACCAGTAATTTCAATTGGAGCGGAGGGTAGTGCTGCTTTTTCTCTTTGACCGAGGTGATTAACCATACTACGTACTTTGCTGTATGTTGTACCAACTACCAATATATCACCAACCTTTAACGTTCCTTCCTCAACTATCAATGTGGCTGATATTCCTTTCGCTTTATCTATTTTGGATTCTATTACCCATCCAAGTGCTCGACAATCTTCTATTGCTTCTAGCTTCATTAATTCAGCGATTAACAAAATCGTCTCTTCTAGTTTATCTAAATTAGTTTTCTTTTTTGCTGATACTGGCACAATCATAACATCACCACCAAGCCCTTCAGGGATGAGATCATATTGAGGCAAACTATTAATTATTTTTTCTACATCACCAGGCTCAGATTTATCAATTTTATTAATAGCAACTATAATGGAAACATTTGCTGTTTTTGCATGATTTATTGCTTCAACTGTTTGTTTCATGATTCCATCGTCAGCTGCAACTACTATTACAACTATATTAGTAATATTGGCACCACGTGCACGCATCGCAGTGAACGCTTCATGTCCTGGTGTATCAATAAAGGTAATTTTTTGCTTATCTTTTGTCGTTATTTGATAAGCACCTATGTGTTGAGTTATGCCACCTGACTCTCTTTCTGCAACATTAGATTCACGAAATGCATCGAGCAATGAGGTTTTACCATGATCGACGTGTCCCATAAAAGTGACGATTGGTGGTTTAGGTTTTTTAGGCAGGCTTTCTCTGCCTTCTATAAAAAATAAATCTTTTTCTCTGTTGGTATCGCTCACTCGTTTAGCCATATGATTAAATTTTTCCACTATTTCACATGCTATATCTGGATCCACCAGATCATCTACTCTATAACTCTCACCGACTTCTTCTTTGAACATTTTTAGCACACTCTTGCTATCTTCTGCCATGCGAATAGATAACTCCCTGATAGTTATTTTGTCTGGTATAATAACTTCTCTTGATATATTTTTACCCTTGGTAAACTTTGACTTTCTACTTCTTATACCAAATCTTTGCTTAAATACAGGGGGTTGTTCAGTTTTTTCATCTATTGCCTGTGCAATTACCAGTTTAGAATGCTTAGAATATATATCTTTGTTGACTTTAGAAGACTTTTTATCGTCGCCCTCATAGTCAATATTATCTTCTTTTAGTTCAACTAAGTGAGTATCACTTAAAACTTGCTTATTTATTTCTTTAGATAAAGTGTCCGCTTCATTTTTCTCGTCAATCTCTTTATTGCTGTCTTCTTTTGCTGTTTTCTCTTTTTCTTCTCTCTGATTTTTTTCTTTCAGCAAAGCAGCATTCTGCACAGCATTAATGCGGAAAATTTGTTCTTTCTCTGTTAAAGAACCTAATTTACTCTCGTCAAATAAATTATGTTCTTCTGCATCATGAGATTTTTTTCTTCTTTTTTTTACTATTGTAGCTCCAGTACTTGGGCTAGTTGAAGAGTTTAAATTGAGGTCTAATTTAAGCTTGCTTAAGCCTTGGAGCGTTAATTTTTTATTACTGATATCTTCATTATTCATATTATTTTATTATATTAACCCAAGCTTTTTACGTGCTTCTATGATTATTGAGTCTACTGTATCTTTTAGATTTTCTGAATTCATCTTATTATCAGCTGAGGAAGAGAGTATGCTGCAAAACTCATAACTTGATAAATCTGCTATGTCCTCTAAAGTCTTAATATCATGTTTACTAAGAGCAATTTTATTGTCTATTGATAAAGTTAAATTGATTACATCATCTTCCATACCTAGACTTTTTAGCTCTTCTATTTTTCTATCATTTTCTGCTTTCAGATACTTGTTTGCTCTATTGTGAAGTTCGTTTGCAATATCCTCATTAAAGCCCTCTATTGAAGCAAGCTCTTTAATTGAAGCGCTGGATATATCTTCTACGCTTGAAAAACCTTCTGTCACCAATAGCTGACCCATAATCTCTTCTAAGTTTAAAGCTTCAGCAAATAAAGCTGAACATTGACTAAGTTCTTTACTTCGCCTTTCTGATTCTTGCTGAGTGCTTAATATCTCAATTTTCCATCCAACAAGCTCTGAAGCTAATCTTACATTCTGGCCCTTTTTTCCTATAGCTAAACTCAATTGATCTTCAGCAACTATTAATTCTATGCAATTTTCATTTTCATCAATAATAACCTTCGATACTTCTGCAGGAGTAATGGCTTTAATAACAAATTGACCCAAATCTGAGGAGTAATTTATAACGTCAATTTTTTCACCATTTAATTCGTGTATAATGGTTTTTATTCTATCTCCCTTAACTCCAACACAAGCACCTACTGGATCAATGTTCTTGTCAGGAGAGAAAACAGCAACCTTAGACCTTGAGCCGGCGTCTCTAGCTATACCTTTAATTGTTACTAACCCATCAGCAATTTCTGGTATTTCTTGATTTAATAATGCCTCTAAAAAGCCTTCATGAGTCCTAGAAAGAATAATTTGACGTCCATCATCAGAGCGCTTAACAGTCTGTATATAAGTTTTAACCTTATCGCCTTCACGAAATGATTCACCACCGGTTAAATTTCGTAATGGAAGATATGCCTTAGTGCCATTTATGTCTATAATAAGATCTGAATATTCTACTTGTTTAACAATACCATACCTTATTTCTCCCACCTTATCTTTAAATTCCTCATATTGCTTTTTTGACTCTTCATCTTTAATTATTTGAGCAATTTTTTGCTGGGCAATTCTTGCTGAAGCAAGATCAGTGTTAAGAGAGAGTAATTCACTAACAGTATCTCCAATTTTTGCATCTTCTTTTATTAATTTAGCTTGTGTCAGCGTAATTGATTCATACTCAGTATTCTCTTCTCTATTTGATTCGTCATCAATAACTTTTAGTTTTCTGTATGAAGTAACTTTGCCTGTGTTTCTATCTATATTAACTACAATTTTACTTTTGCTACCATATTTTTGATAAGCCACTGCTTCTATAGCACTTTCTAGTGCCTTTATTACAACATCAAAATCTAAACCTTTTTGAAGTGAAAGCTCTCCTGCTGTTTTTATTACATCAAGGCTTCCAACTATGTTATTCTTGTTACTTTTCTGCTTAACACTGCTTTTACGATTAGCAATCATAATAAATAAATCCAATGTAATTAGTTATAATTATAGCTCCAACGGGGAAAGAACACTATCTTAAATGTTAAATGATTGCTAATTTAAGTCAAGTTTTTTCATGTCTTTGTATAACAAGCAACGCAGGAGTAAAGAATAAAGTTAAAACCGTTGCAACCAATATTCCACTTGCTATGGTTGTTGAAATGTCAACCCACCACTGGCTTGATGGAGCATCATATGTGATTTGTAGCGTAAAAAAATTGATATTTAACCTGGTAATCATCGGTATTAAACCAAGAACTGTGGTTGCAACGGTAAGCAATATTGGCCTAACGCGAGAAATTGCAGCGTTTATTACACATCGCTTGATGTCATTTTTGTGTACCTTAATTTGGTGATGAAAGGCATCAAGTAATAGTATGTTATTATTCACTATAATTCCCGCCAAAGCAATTATCCCCACTCCACACATAACAACTACGAAAACTTGTTGGATAAGAAAGAAAACAAAAAACACACATGTTGTGGATAAAAACACTGCTGTCATTACGATAAATGTATGGTATACATTATTAAACTGTGTCACTAATACCAATATCATTAGTGTAATCGCTAATATAAAAGCCTTTAACAAAAATGCTCCTGATTTTTGTTGATCTTCTTTGTCGCCTTTAAAATCAATTTTTACTCCCTTGTCCCAATCCTGGGCAATAGAATTCTGAATGAACTTTACTCTTTCATCAACAAGATAGCCAGTATCAACGTCAGCAGAGATTGTCACTATGCGTAATCCATCAATCCTGTTTAGTTTGTTTACCTTTTTTTCGGGAGCATATTTTACTATATTGCTCATAGGATACGGGCCATTAACTGTATTGATAAAAAGATTGTCTATAGTCTTCATGTTGCGATCCTTTCCAGGGAAACGGAGTACAATATCGATTTCTTCATCCGTGTTATTTGGTCTATATTTTCCAATCAACACTCCATTTGTAACCATCTTTATAAAATCGCCAATGGTTGCAACACTTACTTCAGAGCTTGTAGCCTTACTCTTATCAACACTCATATTCCACTCTATTTCAGGTGCTGATCTGCTATCTTGAATATTTATAAACCCGGATGAAGGTTGGTTCATAATTTCTAGAATTTTCTCTGCTGCTAAATTCAAACTGGATACACTCCCGCTGAGGTTAATTTGTATTGGCTTGTCAGCCGACGGTCCTGGCTTTTCCTCTTGAACATTAATTATTATTCCTTTCATGTCTTGCACACTGCTCCTTATATCATTTAGTATGTGCTTAGCTTTGCGCCTGAAGCGCCAATCCATAAGTTCTAGTTGTATTCTGGCGATAACGTTGTCTGAAAATGCTCCTGATCTAGCATAAGAAACATGAATTTCTTTTTCAATGCTCAAAATGCGTTCTTCCACTTCTTTGAGTATCAGATCTCGTTCTTTGGCTGATAAGCTTTCTTTTGCTTTAACACTGATTAAAATATTATCTGAATCCACTTTCGGAAAAAACTTTACTCCAGGACCAAAAGTAAAGTACAGCACACTAAATGAAAACAAAACGAATACAGTAGCACATACGAATTTTTTAGGATTATCCAAAACCTTCTCTAGCATGCGTACGTAAGCTCTTATTATAGGCCCAGCATTTTTTATTTCACCACTTTCTATAGCACTCATTTTTTTTATTTCTTTTTTTGAAGTTATCGAAGGCTTACCAAATATTGCACCAAGTGTTGGTATAAAAACCAAAGCCATAATGAGCGATCCAGTCAAAGTTAGAATTATTGTAATTGGTATGTACTGCATGAATTTACCAACAGTATCAGGCCAGAATAATAGAGGAAAAAACACTGCTAATTTAGTTAACGTTGATGATAGAACCGGATAAAACATATCACGAACTGAAGTGTAAAAAGCTTCTACTTTATCCATTCCGCAGATCATCTTTCTATCGGCATATTCGCTGATCACAATTGCATCATCAACCAGCATGCCAACAGCCATAATTAAACTGAAGAGCACAACGATATTTAAGGTTATACCCATAAAGTAAAGAGCTATTATCCCAATGAGAAAGGAACCGGGTATCGAGAGTGCCACAAGAATAGCAATCCTTGTTCCCATAGAAAGCATCATTATGATCAATATTAACAACACAGCAAATATTATGCCGTTTTCCAAGTCATCAAGCACATCGCGGACGTTTTTTGACTGGTCGTTTAAGTACACCACTTTTAAATTTTCAGGTAATTGATCTTTTGCCTTATCCATTAAGTATTTTACTTGATTTACTGTGTCTATTATGTTTTTTCCGTTACGTTTTGAAATTTCTAGCATGACACTAGGTAATCCATTAATGCGAGCAAATCCTTGGTGATCCTCAAACCTAGGGTATACTTTTGCTATATCTTTGATTCTCAAAACTGCATCGCCTTGAGATCTAATAGGAATATTCATAATATCTTCTATATCTTTTAATAACCCTGATATTTTAATCGAATATTTACCGGCCAGTGACCCAGCTCCCACTAGTCTATTATTGCTTGATATAGCTTGGAATATTTCGTTTGATTGAATGTTATATTTTGTTAGAACTGTGGGCTCAATTATAACTTCCACTGTTTCTTTACGAATACCTGCCACTTCAACTTTGAGAACATTTGGCAGAGATTCTATTTCTTTCTTTAACTTGCGTGCTATTTCAGTTAAGGCTCTTTCTGGCAGATTACCAATTAAGCCAACATTTAATATGGGAAATAGACTCAAGTTTATTTCATTTATTATTGGAGATTCCGCTTCAACAGGTAACTTCGATTTTATGTTTGAAAGCTTTGAACGGACATTATCGAGCACTTCTTTATTATCATACTCTGTTCCAAATTCGAGTATCATGTGAGCACCATCATTAGTTGCAAAAGCTCTCAATTCTCTTACACCTTCGATGGATCTTAGTTCATTTTCTACAGGAAGCACTAATAGCTTTTCACTATCTTGAGCAGAAATCCCAGGAAGTCCAACAAACACGCTGATTATAGGAATCTGTATATCAGGATTGCTTTCCCTTGGCATTTTTACATAAACGTATGAACCGAAGATAAAAATTACTATAAGTAATAATACCACCGCCCTGTTTCGCTCTATGAGTAAGCTCTGCATGTTGAATGTTAGCTGAATATGTGTGTTTGTACAATATTATAGTCGAGATACATTGCATATTAATTAATCCTTGTGTAGCTTTAAAACTTTATGCAAATAATTAAAATTTTCGCAAAATTGCAAGTATAAGAAAATTCCTGTATAATAATTCTAGAACAGTATTTGAGAGGTTATTATGGTGGCAATTCTAAATGTAACAAAAGGCAAAAATAAAGTTATTGTGTCTGGATTAGCTGGAGCTTTATCAGCTTTAATATTTTTAACAGCAATCCACATTGCCGCAAAGATAGCCATTATCGTTTCTGCTGCTGCAGTTACTTACTTATTACTTTCGCTGATTCATAAAATAAGAACTAAAGCTGAAATTACTCGTGTTTCAGGAGATAAAGTTTCAGAAGATGAAGGTGAAGAAAAAGATACCGTAAAAGAACCAAAAAGAACTGAAACTGAGCTAGAAGAAGAATTAAAAAATAAAAGAGCAGAAGAAGAAATGAAAAATGGACTACCTAAACATATGGATTTCAAAGGTAATTCACTTTCTAAAAGCGCTGATACTAAAGATAGTCATTCCGTTTCTAGTGCTACAAATATTGTTATGGAACCTTTACCTAAACACATGGATGCGCTTGGTAATCCACTTCCTGAAGGACCAAGTGCAAATATTAGTATAGAATCTAAACCTGAGAGAAAACTATCTCCTGCAGAGTGGCTATTACAGTGCGGGAATGTAAATAATGATGTGAGGGAAGTGCTAAAACAGCCAATTATCCAACAGCCATTTAACGGGTTAGGGTTTTAGATGTAGTTGCTATATCAAACTCTCCATCTTATATTGAGGATCAGATGCAATGCCATACACTCTATTTGGCGGAGCAATTTTGTTCTCTATACCAAAAACTATACCTTCAATTATTGCTGTGAGTACTTTTTCAAGGTTGCAATCTGCTCCAGGAACACGGTGCTCTAGGCGGCATCTTTTGGAATCGTTGCCAAAATAGGGAATTCTTATTGCAGCAGTTCTGTTATTTATTCCCCAACTAATCGTAGTTGGAGTGTGAATATCCGGGTACTGAAATCTTAAATATGAATCATCATTTGGAGCAAAAAACAACATATGTTTTTTCATCATTGCACATAATCCACCAATACTATGAATCAGATAGTCACTGTACTTTTGCTCATTGATATAAAATAAGTTATCGTTATTTGAATTCACGAGATTAACATGCACATTTAATGCACTGCCTGCTCTATCCAAATAGGGCTTTGCTTTAAAAGAAATATTCCCACCTAGTTTTTGTGCTGTTTCAGTAAGTGATTGTTTTGCTAACTCAAAATGCTTAATTAAATTGTCGGAGTTCGTATAACAACCACTTTTTATCTCATACTGATGTGTAGAATTCTCCTTCTCGCAAGAAAATTCAAGAGATGCTATTTTATTTTTGATGCTATTCAGAAATAAGTATTCTTTTTCTATTCCTTCAATGTAAAACTCTAGTTCAATACCGAATACAGCATAACAACTCAAATTACTTAATATAATCATAAATTTGCTTCAGTAAATCTATATTAGGTTAGCTATATTTATATGAATACTTTACTTATTTGCCAGTAAATTTAACATCTTATTTATACATAATGTATTACTGTTTTTAATAGCATGCTTCTAATCCTCGATACAAGCGACATTTACAAATTTTTCATTTTTTTGAAATAAAAATGATCAATTTTAATGTTTTTATACCCTTTACAACCCATCAAAAAATCACCATAATTTTTAGTATGTATTAAGTAGTATTAGCTTTTCATTTTGCAGTAAGCTATTGATTATCTTGTATTTTTCTAATTATTGCTTTTTTCTTGGTGTGGTATATGAACTTAACTAGCCCTAAGGTTTCTACTGTGTTTTTTGATCAGATTATTACAGTAACGGATCACAATGTTACTTGGGAAAAAATCCAAAATTGTCTTTATAATCTTTATGGAGAAGCAACATATAATAGTTGGCTGAGTTCACTAAAATTTGTCAGTAGCAGAAATGGGGAAGTTCTTTTATCCGTGTCAACAAGGTTTATAAAAGAGTGGATTACAGTTCATTACATGAAAAAAATATTATCATTATGGCAAAGCGAAGATAAAAGTATACGTTCTATTGATATTCAAGTAATTGAGGAGAGGAATTCAAATTTTAATGTTATACTAAAAAACAGAGAGGAAAGTAATCATAATCTTGGTTCGCCGCTGGATCCAAGGTTCACCTTTGATAATTTTGTAGTGGGAAAGCCAAATGAATTAGCATTTACGGCGGCAAAGCGTGTGGCAGAATCTATAGATCCAATATTAGGCAGCAATCCTTTGTTTCTATATGGTGGAGTGGGACTTGGTAAAACACATCTAATGCATGCTATAGCTTGGCACATAGTCAATTCCCCATCAGCAAAAAGAAAAGTGGTGTATTTATCAGCAGAGAAATTCATGTACCAATATATTACAGCGCTGCGAAGCAAAGATATTATGTTATTTAAAGAGCAATTTAGATCAGTAGATGTATTGATGGTAGATGATGTGCAATTTATCAGTGGTAAAGATAGTACACAAGAAGAATTTTTTCACACTTTCAATGCATTGATAGACCAAAATAAACAATTGGTTATATCAGCTGATAGGTCTCCTAGTGATCTTGATGGAGTGGAAGAAAGAATAAAATCACGACTCGGTTGGGGGTTGGTGGCAGATATTAATGAAACAACTTTTGAATTAAGGCTTGGTATATTGCAGGCAAAAGTGGAGCAGATGAATATGTATGTTCCGAAAGATGTCCTAGAGTTTTTAGCAAGGAACATAAAATCTAATATAAGAGAATTAGAAGGAGCATTAAATAAGGTTACCCATACCTCATTAATTGGAAGAAGTATGACGGTAGAATCAGCTAGTGAAACCCTAATCGATCTTCTTAGGTCAAATCATAGGTCAGTCACAATAGAAGAAATACAAAAGAAAGTAGCTGAATTTTTCAATATAAAGGTTGCAGATATGCAATCCAATAGAAGGCTTCGCAGTCTTGCAAGGCCAAGACAAATAGCTATGTATTTTGCCAAAAAATTTACGCAAAAAAGCCTACCAGATATTGGGAGAAACTTTGGTGGCAGAGACCATGCTACTGTTATACATGCAGTAAAACAAGTAGAAAATTTTATAAAGACCGACTCAAAATTTGCTGATGAAATCAATCGATTAAAAAAAATGTTTAAGTAGCGTTTTTAAAATAGCTAATAACAAATCCTAAAATGAATCGACTATAGTTTTAATCCGTTTAAGTTTAAAATCTTCTGTTAGCTTCGCAGAATACATTTCCTTATTGTGTTGATTATAGAAGGTAAATTCGTGATCATCTAAATTTAGTATTGCAAAGCCAAAGCCAAAAAAGTTTCTAACCTCGTGTGCTAAGTAGTTTTTACCATTTAAATAGTCAAATTCTACATTTTGATAAACAGATTCTTGATCTTGAGCGTGTAATGATGCACCACCGTTTCCAACTATAATTTGGTCTGGAACATTATCCATTAATAAAATCTGGGCTATATGAATGTGGCCAGAAACTATGGTAGTAACATTGCTTGGAAATTTATCTCCAAAAGCTTCGATTTGTGTAAGATTACCATGGCTTTTTAATGTCAAAAATTCTTTTTTTGGAGATCTCCAAAGCGGTTTATGAGTTAAAAACCACATGGGCTTGTCAGAACTATTTTGTATCAATTTATCAAATTGCCTCTCAAAAGCATCAATTGTGCTTTGGGTTGTAAAAATATCCTCACCGGATGAAGAGTCGAAGATAAAAAATTTCATCGGTCCAGCATCTAAGGACCAACTAGAAACGAAGTTTCCACATTTTTCAGACGAAAAGGGGTATGAATCTAGATACCTGAACCATCCTTCATAAGCTCTATCACAACTCTCATGGTTTCCACGAACAAAAAGGAAAGGGGATTGTGATAAAATATCCTTTCCAGGCTCAAACCAATCAGCGTACCAAACTTCTTTATTATATCCATAAATATCGCCACACTTTTTTGTATTTCTACATTTTGTTTGTCTATAATGATAATCACCAACATGGATAATTAAATCTGGTTTATGAAGGGCGATTGAATCTAAATTTTTTTTTAAAGGCCAGCTATCTACCGAATTACATTCCTGCTGAAATAACATATTTATTCTACAGCCCGTGTCACCAATGAAAGCAATTTTATTAACCTTTTTTGGTAATATAGGAACCCGTAGATCCTCAATACTAATGTTTTTGGCACTTGTTTGTACTGTCAGTTCACAAACTGTTTCGTTATGATCACCATTGTTAATTGAGCTGCGATTCAGCATTTCTGTTTCCTCGCCATCAACATAAACAATGGGACACATGTCATTGTCCGTAATTGCGCGTATGCTTAGTTTATTTTCTGGGATAACTTGAGACCATGTGTATAATATTTGTGCATGGACGAAATGAAAGCTAGTTATAAGAGAGAGAGCTAAAAAAATAAAGATATTAGCTATATTCATTTGTATAAAAACCTAAGTTAAAAATTAGTAGTAAGGTTATCTTAAATGATTAAAATTTATAATCACAAAATTCATAATCAAATTATACAAACAATTTCTAAATTATTCTAGTATCAGATTGACACTCTAGATGAAAAATTCTAAAATGATTAAGTAATTTAAAATAATTATATAAAAACTAGAATATAGTGCGGCCGTGGTGGAATTGGTAGACACGCAGCGTTGAGGTCGCTGTGGCTCATAAGGCCTTGGAAGTTCAAGTCTTCTCGGCCGCACCAGTTTTTATCGCTGTTTAATATGGGTAAAAATGTTTATAGGAAATCAGAGTAGCAATAAGGTAGAAAGAGCTATCAGCGAAATCAGGCGCGGTCGGCCAATTGTAATATATGATGAAAGTAATTACCTATTGTTTGCTGCTGCTGAGGCTTTAGAAAGAGATTTATTTAATCAATACAAGCTTACATCAAGTAATGTATATGTTACTTTAACTTCAAGTAAGGTAAAATACATATCTCAGAATAAAGAACATAACAGCAAACGTCTGTTGGTGAATAATTTTGATGAACTGCTCTATTTAATAAACTGTTCAAAGGAAGATTGCATAAAAGAGTTGCAATGCTCAAAGACAATAGATGAATGTGCTATTGCCTTGCTTAAGTTCTCAGAATTATTGCCATACGCGTTAGTGGCTGATATGACTTTTGAGAATAACCATGAAATGCGAAATTGGTGCGAGAAAAATGACGTTATTGCACTGGACACGTCATTCATAAATAATTTTCAAGAAAATCAGGATGTATATGAAGTGTGCAAAACATCATTATTTTTAAAACAGACTCAAGAAGTAAATATCATATCTTATAGAACCGAAAGTGGTGGAAGAGAACATCATGCAATTATCATTGGCAATCCAGATAAAGATGACGAACCATTAGTGAGAATTCATTCTTCGTGCTATACGGGTGACTTGTTAGATAGCTTGTCATGCGATTGCAGAAGTCAGTTACATCAAGCAATTCAAATGATAGCTGACTCTGGAAGTGGTATTATATTGTATTTGATGCAAGATGGAAGAGGCATTGGTTTAACTAATAAGTTAAGAGCGTACAGTATGCAAAGAGGACATAATCTTGATACTGTTGATGCAAATAGAATATTGGGTTTTGAAGATGATGAAAGGAGTTTTGCTGTTGCAGCTAAAATGCTTAAGAAATTGAACATTAACAAAATCCAATTACTTACAAACAATGATAGGAAATTGTCAGAATTGGAAAGTAGTGGTATAGGAGTTACAAAGTGTCTACCACTTATTGTGGAACGTAATAAATATAACGATTCATATATGGAGACAAAGTTTGGTAAATTAGGCCATAGATTAAGAGTTTTTTAGCTTTTTTGCTGTAACTACTTTGTTAATTTGCTATGTTTATTAACATAAGTTAAGATTTTTAGGAATACTAAAATGCTAAGATTTTTTAAGCGAGAAAAAAATACTGAATCCTTAGATAAGGATATAAATTGGAATTCAAACCGCTACAGCACAGTTATTGCTCAAAGGAATATTCTACTTTTATTTGCATTAATATTATTAGCAACGATCTCTATCAGCATATTAGTCGTATTTAAAATTAGCACAAGTAGCACTATTGAGCCATTTGTTATAGAAATTGACAAGAAATCAGGAATAGTGCAATTGGTTGATCCTGTCACAGTAAAACAGTATTCTGCAGATGAAGCGCTAAACGATTATTTTATTTCAGAGTATGTAAAAGCAAGGGAGGTTTTTGATCCATATCATTATAATTATAACTATTATACAAAGGTGAGGTTGTTTTCCTCACCTAATGTGTATAATGAATTTAGAAATTATGTAGGATCGCAGAATATGGATGATCTTTTTAATTTATATTCAGATACCAAAAGTGAATTTAAAATTCGCTCAATTCAAAAGTTGGGTAACGATGCTCTTCAGGTGAGATTTTTTGTGGAATTTACACGGAAAGATGGAAGTTCTACGAGAAAAAATAAGATAGTTATTATGTCATATAGATATGCATCGCTTGAAATGGATGATCAGCAAAGATATATTAACCCATTAGGATTTCAAGTTATTTCATATAGAGTAGATGATGAATATGTATAGGATATTATTAGTTTTAGCTTTACTTGTAAGTCGCAATTTAAACGCATCCATTAATTATAATGAGCCTATTTCTATAGATAGTAGAATAAAGACTTTTGTGTATAGCCCTAATGAAGTATTTACGGTGGTTTTTAGTCAGGGTTACTATTCTTATATTGAATTTGCGGAAGGAGAAAAAGTTAAAAATATCGCTGTTGGTGATGCATCAAGTTGGAAAATTAATCCTTATGACAATAAATTGCTTATCATGCCATTTGAAGTTAGTAGTCGCACTAACATGATTATTACGACAACTAAAAAAAGAAATTACATTTTTGATTTAATCTCAAGGCCAAACTACGATAAATACCCGGGTACTGATGCTAAGAAAGTGGATCACGATTATTCTGCTGAAAAGGATATATCTTACGTAGTACGTTTTTATTATCCTCAAGAAGAAGGTGAATTTGATGTTGATTTAGATGAGGTTTCTTTACCTACTCAAATGCAATATACTACAGACAAGCTAGAAAAAATAATACAAGAAAATGATACGAAGTACAATTATACATATATTGATGAAGGTGGTAATGCGGATATAGTTCCGATTGAGTTATTTGATGATGGTTATTTAACCTATTTAAAATTTAGAAATAATAATAAAATACCTCAGATTTTTGTAGAAGGGGAGGATAAACCTTGTAAAAGGCTGTTATTTGATGATTATGTTATAATAAAAGGAGTACATAAAAAGCTATTTATGCGTTATGAAGATGGTGAAGTTGAAATTATAAATAGGTCACTTTAGCTGTGGTACATGCAATATGAATAAAGAAAGGCGTAACAATTCAGAAGATGAATCAGAAATAGAGAATAAGGTAGTAACAGTTGGCTCTAATCAAGGTCATAGGGCATTGATGGTCATTATTTTAGTGCTTCTGGTTGGTGGAGTGTATTATCTCTATTTTAGTCCTTCTCCTAAAGAGGGTTCAGAAGTTATTAAAAAAGAGGAAACAAAGCAAAACGTTCAAGAATTAAAAGGAAAGTTGGAACAAGTTCCAGATAATGTAATGGTTCCTGAAAGAATAATAACTGATCACTTACCACCCTTACCTCCTCTTCCTACACCACTAATCATACCAGAAATAAAACAAATTAGAAAAGAAGAAGTGATGAAAAAAGAAGAAGAGAAACCAAAAGAAACTCCTGTGTCAAATATACCTATTTTGCCAAAGCAAAATTTTCCTTCTAGTAATGTTATGGGCAATTTACCTACCTCGTTTCCTACAATAGGGGGTGGCGGTTATCCTAGAGACAGACGTAGTGCACAGATGTTGACAATTTCAGGTGGTAGTGGAGAGAACAAGGCTGCTGATGCTATTTTATCCGACACTTCAGCACAATCGAGCAAAGCTACCAGAGTAGGAAAGCTTGGTTTAATGATTACTCAAGGTAAAATTATTGATGCTGTTCTTGAAACTGCAATAAACTCTGATCTGCAAGGAATGCTGCGTGCTATGGTGAGTAGAGATGTTTATGCAGAAACTGGTGATACAGTTTTAATACCTAAAGGCTCAAGATTGATAGGCAGTTATTCATTTGACTCGAATGTTGCTAAATCTCGTGTAAATATAAACTGGAATAGAGTGATTCTGCCACATGGAATAGATATTGCAATCTCATCACTTAGTACTGACGAGCTTGGTAGAGCAGGAATAGCAGGAATAGTTGATAACAAAATGGTAAGTGCGTTATTCTCTTCAGTGACACTTGCTGGTGTTTCGATTGGTTCTGCTGTTATAGGGCAAAAGGCTTCTAATCTTGTTGATACGCTAACTATCAGAGATGCAGTAAAGTCTATCACTGCAACCGAAATAGATTTTTCTTCTCTCCAACTCATTATTGACCCAGAAAAGAAGATATCTAGTGACAAATGGAAATTAGGCCTTGGGGCTATCGGAAGAATTCGGAGTGCCAAAAGCAGACAAGATTTACTAAAAATAATGAAAGAGGAAATAGCAAAAGCACTAGGAATTGAAGAAGACGAGGTAAATATAAGCCTGGAAATTGTAAATCAACTGTTAGAACAAATTCAAAGAAAAAGCAAGTCTGTTTATGATGAAGCAATCGGGAAATCAATCGAGGATTTTTCTAAAGATATGCGGGATGTAGTGGGCAGATATACAGATAAAAAACCAACTATTTATGTTGATCAAGGCACTGCATTGAAAGTATTTGTTAACCAAGATATAGTATTTCCTCCACAGGCAATATTAAATCAATGAAATGAACTATGCTGCACTTGATACATATTTGGAGCCATTACAAGGCATATTTCAAGAAGAAGGCGTAAATGAAATATCAATAAATAAGCCAAAGGAAGTATGGATTGAAAATCGCGGTGAAATAAGGTGTGAAAAATTAGAAGTATTCGATCTTAACCATTTGAAATCTCTTGGCAGACTGATTGCTCAAGCTACAGAACAAAAACTTAGCGAAGAAGCGCCGTTACTTTCGGCAACATTACCAAATGGTTATCGTATACAGATAGTATTTCCGCCAGCATGTGAACCTGATAAAGTAGTCATGTCGATTCGTAAGCCTTCTAGCATGCAGTTAGCACTCGATGATTACGAAAAAATGGGGGCTTTTTCTGAAACTGTTACAGAAGCAACTGATAATCCAGTTGACCGTCATTTGGATTTATTGTTAAGGCAAAAAAAAATAAAAGAGTTTTTAGAATACGCTGTAATAAGTAAGAAAAATATTATAATTAGTGGTGGAACTTCCACTGGTAAGACTACTTTTACTAATGCTACTTTGCGTGCTATTCCAGCTGAGGAAAGAATTATTACTGTTGAGGATGCAAGGGAAATCGTTTTGAACGATCATCCCAATAAAGTCCATCTAATTGCCTCTAAAGGAGGGCAGGGCAGAGCAAAAGTAACCACTCAAGATTTGATAGAAGCGTGCTTACGTTTAAGGCCAGACAGAATAATAGTTGGTGAGCTCCGTGGAGCGGAAGCTTTTAGTTTTCTCAGGGCGATAAATACTGGTCACCCTGGATCAATATCAACCCTTCATGCAGATAGTCCAACAATGGCCCTTGAGCAAATAAAATTGATGGTTATGCAGGCAAATCTTGGCATTCCTCCAGACCAAATTATACCATACATTAGAAATGTGATTGATATTGTTATTCAGCTAAAAAGAACCGGTGGGGGCAAAAGAAGCATTTCTGAGATATTATTTACTAGATCTGCGAGCGAAAATGCTTAAATTTATACATAAGTTAAGGAAGAGTAGTTTATGAGTAATGGAAATCACCTACGTAATATTCTCATAGGAGGTGTAGTAGCTTTTAGCGTACTTGAGTTTTGCTTCTATCTATCTGGTATATTGTTTGTTCTGTTTGCTGATGGTCCGGATGCTGTGGATTTTAAGGCAATTAATCCTAGTTTGACGCCTTTCCCTCAAGCTCTTTGGCCAACGATTTTTGATCATATACAATATTGTTGGCATCATCCAGAGTTATATAGCCTTGAGCTCAAAATCACATTAATTATATCTTCTGCACTGCCTATCATTGTTTTAATGATTATCTTATGGAATTTAAGAGAAAGGATAATTGAGTGGCGACCATTTAAAAAGAAGGAATCACTTCATGGAGATTCGCAGTGGGCATCAGAGAAAGACATACGAAAAGCAGGATTAAGAAGCAAAAAGGGATTATTGCTTGGTAAAGATAAAAGAGGATACTTCATTTCTGATGGGTTTCAGCATGCATTGTTATTTGCACCTACAGGTTCTGGTAAGGGTGTTGGCTTTGTAATTCCTAATTTATTATTTTGGACTGACTCGGTAATTGTACACGACATAAAATTAGAAAACTATGAAATAACAAGTGGTTGGCGAGAACGACAAGGACAAAAAGTATACGTATGGAATCCAGCGCAGCCAGATGGAATAAGTCACTGTTACAATCCATTACAATGGATTAGTGAAAAACCTGGGCAGATGGTTGACGATGTGCAGAAAATAGCTAACCTAATCATGCCTGAACAAGACTTTTGGCAGAATGAAGCAAGAAGCTTATTTGTTGGAGTGGTATTATACTTACTTGCTGCACCAGAGAAAGTTAAATCTTTTGGTGAAGTTGTGCGTACGATGCGTAGTGATGACGTGGTTTATAATCTTGCTGTTGCTCTTGATACAATGGGTAAAATACTACACCCTGTAGCATATATGAATATTGCAGCTTTTTTACAAAAAGCTGATAAAGAAAGGTCAGGTGTTGTATCAACCATGAACTCATCACTTGAATTGTGGGCAAACCCATTGATTGATACTGCAACTGCGTCAAGTGATTTTAATATTCTAGATTTTAAAAAGAAGAAAATTACAGTTTATGTTGGTTTAACTCCTGACAACTTGACTAGGCTCAGGCCTTTAATGCAGGTTTTTTACCAACAGGCAACTGAGTTTTTATGTAGAAAATTGCCATCGGATGACGAGCCTTATGGCGTATTGTTTTTAATGGATGAGTTTCCTACACTTGGAAAAATGGAGCAATTTCAAACAGGTATTGCATATTTTCGTGGTTATCGAGTTAGGTTATTCTTAATTGTTCAAGATACTGAGCAGCTCAAAGGAATATACGAAGAAGCAGGGATGAACTCCTTTTTGTCAAACTCGACTTACAGAATAACTTTTGCAGCCAATAATATTGAAACAGCTAATTTAATATCGCAACTTATAGGAAACAAAACTGTACAACAAGAATCGTTGAATAAGCCTAAATTTTTAGATTTAAATCCTGCTTCAAGGTCATTACATATCTCTGAAATACAGAGAGCATTGCTATTGCCTCAAGAAGTTATTATGTTGCCACGTGACGATCAGATAATTTTAATAGAGTCGACTTACCCAATTAAATCAAAGAAAATTTTGTACTACAGTGATACCACCTTCACAAGAAGGCTGCTCAAACAAACTCGTGTGCCTACACAAGAACCATATGACCCAAACAAAGTTCTTTCTGCCGCTGCGAGCAAAGATAAGGTTAATAACGAGGGGAATAATGTTCTTGAGGGACCTAATTCAGTTGATTATCCTGCTGAAACTAAAACCGAAGATGCAGTATATGATGAATCAGATGAATTTGCAGACGAAGATATTGATGATGAAGATATCGACGATAAGTTTGAAGATGATGACGAGGAAGATGAGGATAGGAGCGATGATGGGTTTGATGACGAAGAAGAGGAGGATGAATTTGAAGATGAGGATAAATTAAAAAATGACGAGAAGTAAGGTTAACTTTGCCTATTTTTAGCTCAGAAAAGTGCAAGTTATGCAAATAATTAGGTTTTTCATATTAAGCCATTTTTAATTAATTAGTATTAGATTAGCTATTTTAACTAGGGGAGTAGTAATGATTAGTAAAAAAACATTAGCGGTTACAGCACTTGCTTTATTGTTGTCACAACAATCTTTTGCGAGTGAAACAGAAGGGTTTTACTTTGGTAGTGGGTATTATGGTCAATTTTTTAATGGCATGGGTGAACTAAAAACAAGCACTACAGATATCAAAAATTTGTCTATAAATGACAGGGATGCTCGGAACACAAAAGGTCAGTCACTAAGTGAGTATAAAGGAGATTATAATCCACCTTTTGCTGCAAATGTGGCATTTGGTTACACAGGAGAATTGGGTAACAACAGCTATAGAGCTGAATTGGAAGGGATGTATTCTTCTGTAAAAGTGGATAATGTTGGTTTAACAAGTAGTCAAATAACTGTTTCATACCTAAAGGACATTGGTAAGGATGCTGGTAAAAAAACTTATATCTATAGTGCTACAGTTAATCATGACCAAATTGAAAACATGTCTCTAATGGCAAATGTTTATCATCATTGGAAGAGTGACCGTTTCTCTTTTTCTCCTTATGTTGGGGTTGGAGTCGGTGCAACAAGAATGACAATGTTTGAAAAATCGTCAATAAGACCCGCAGGTCAATTAAAAGCTGGCCTTGATTATCACATAAACGAAGATGTAAATATGCATATCGGATATAGAGGTTTTGGTGCTATTGGTGGTGTTATTGGTGATGGTCTTAAACTTACAACGGATGCGCTTGGAGAAATTATAGATGATCCTAATAACAGGGGTAAAAAGAAGCTTGATGATCAGAGTAAACCAGCAAATGCAGCAAAAGAAGATATAAATATAGGTAATACATTGTTTTACACACACGGTATAGAGGCTGGCCTTACTTTCCACTTTGCCAGCAAAGCTTAAACATGTTGCCCTTTTAAAAAATGCATAAAACCGTTCCTGTCATCCTATGCCTTGACCATAGTAAATATAGATCCAAGTAGTCACGCTACTTGGATGACTAGCTAGAGGGTGCTGGGATGACATAGGATAATATGGGATGAAGGAAGAAAACATTAGCTATGTTTTTTGCATAACAATGCACCTCTTCATTCCTGCCAAATCATGTACATATTCCTGAAAAGCTAATTTGTATGAGGGTATTATTTTGTCAATATCATTTTGATCTTCACCTATCTCCAATATTGCAAACCCATTTTTTTTAAGGCACTTTTTCAATATTGGAAAAATACTCAAGTAACAGTTTAAACCATCAATTCCACCATCAAGAGCAATTCTTGGCTCTTTTTGCACTTCGGCTTGTAAGTCTTTTAATTTGCTTCTTTTAATATATGGAGGATTGCTAATTATCAGATCAAATGAACCTCTGCACTCTGTCCATGAGCTTGGAAATATTTTGGCTCTGCTGAGAAGATCATGTTTCTTTGTGTTCTGATAGGCAACTTTGTATGCTTCCAAGCTTTTTTCAAAACCGATACCAACGGCATATTCATACTCACTAAGTACGGATATCAATAAACAACCTGTGCCTGTACCAAAATCTGCAATTTTTAGTCTCTGCTTTTTATTTGGGTAATATTTTAACACTGTTGAGATTAATGTTTCACTATCTGGTCTTGGATCCAAAACATGCTGGTTAACTATAAAATTTTTACTCCAGAATTCACGATTACCTATTATTTGCGATATTGGATATCTTTCCGCTCTTTTTTTTGTTAATTTCCAAAATAAAAGTTCTTTCTCCATCGGCACTTGATCAGCATGGTTCATAATTATGAATGATCTTTCCACTCCAAGTACGTGCTGCATGATGATTTCACAATCTAAATGTGGTGATTCAACTTTATGTGACGATAATAACTCCGATCCTTCTTGAATTAAAGTGCTGATTGTTTTCATTATTCTAAAAATATGTTCCTTTCAGCCAAGAATAGCAAGATGAGCTTCCAGTTTAGGGTAGCTGCACTAAATCCCGGTGTCAAGCACGCAGCTGTACGAACGTTGCAATTTGCAGATCCAAGTAGCTTGACTACTTGGATCCAGCTAAGTTGGTGAGCATAAAAGTATAGCTAACGCGAGCTTTACGTCATACCGCCACGAACCGTCATACCGCGATTCATTCGCGGTATCTTAGCCGCTAACACGTAGCGGAATGACAGCAGTCCACGTCATACCGCCGCGGTATCTCTAGATCCCGCTAACACGTAGCGGGATGACGATTGTCGTTTAGCCATAAATATTTAAGAAATTTACCAAATAAAAAAAAGGCAAAAGAAGCCCCGTGGTTGGCTAATTACTTACATTATACTTTCAAGTATGGCGTTTTTTTATTCTAAACACTTAATAACCGCGATTTGGCTGCTTTTAAACCGCAACTAATCTAAATTATAAACGTTAAGAAATTTACTAAACAGAAAAAAAGGCAAAAGAAACCCTAGGGTAGCTAGTTATTCACTATCCATTTTTTAAGTTGGCGTTTTTTAATGTTTTAAATGCTTTATAAGCGCATTTCAGCTTATATTAGGTAAAAACCTAGAAATTTTATAAAGACATAGAGTGCACATAGTGCAAAAAATTAAACATGATACGCCAGATACGTGAGTTTTTTTGTCATTTAATCTGTACAGAGAAGATAAATAAATAGCTTCAGTTTCATGATAAGGGGGCTGGCGAAGCTTGTAAAGTAATTTTTTCGTTTCTACTGAATGACAGTTGTGGCTTGGGAGGTAGTGCAAGAAGTCTACTGATGGCTTTCAAGGCAGTTGAGCTTAATTATTAGAGTAGTAATGTTTATTTTTATATTGACTATTGAGGTTTATTATTTTATAACTAAAAACCTAGTTATTTTAATGAGCTTGAGTTTATAACATATGCCTACGATAAATCAATTAATACGTAAGGGTAGATTAGGATTGACCCATAAGAAAAAGGTACCAGCTTTGGGAGAAAGCAACCCTCAAAGGAGAGGTGTTTGCACTAAGGTGTATACTACAACTCCTAGAAAGCCTAACTCAGCACTCCGTAAAGTAGCCAGAGTAAAAATTAGTGGGTATGGTGAAGTGACGGCTTATATACCTGGTGAAGGTCATAATTTACAAGAACACTCTGTTGTTTTGATACGTGGTGGGCGGGTTAAAGATTTGCCAGGTGTGCGTTATCACATAATAAGAGGTGCCCTTGATCTGCGTGGTGTGCAAAATCGAAAGAAAGCTCGTTCAAAATATGGTGTAAAGAAATCTGGTTAAATTTTATGGCTCGTCGGAATAAAGCAAAAAAAAGAGAAATAAGTCCTGATTCGCGTTACGGCAGTGTTTTGCTGATGCGTTTCATTAATACAATCATGAAATGTGGTAAAAAATCTACTGCAGAAAAGATTATCTATGACGCTTTGTCTTTAGCTGAAAAGAAAATAGGCGAAGGTGGGTTATCAATTTTTGAGACAGCAGTAGGAAATGTTACTCCTTCTATAGAAGTGCGTTCTCGACGCATTGGTGGTGCAACTTATCAAGTACCTGTTGAAGTTCGACAAGATAGAGCGGTTTCTTTAGCGTTAAGGTGGATTGCTAAAGCAACTTCTGCTGCTCGAAAAAAGAGTGGAAAAACCACTGTTGATTGTTTGCAATCTGAAATACTGGATGCTTATAATAAACGCGGTGGTGCGTTTAAGATGTGCGAAGAAAAATATAAAATGGCTGAAGCTAATAAGGCATTTTCTCATCTTCGTTTTTAATGTTAGCTAATTAATTGTGATATGGAAATTGGAATATCTAAATACAGAAATATAGGGATAATGGCTCACATAGATGCTGGTAAGACTACCACAACAGAGCGTATTTTATTTTATACTGGTAAGCAAAATAGAATTGGTGAAGTGCACGATGGTGCAGCTTCTATGGATTGGATGGAGCAAGAAAAAGAGCGTGGTATTACAATCACATCTGCTGCAACAACATGTTTTTGGAATGATCATAGGGTCAATATAATAGACACTCCTGGTCACGTTGATTTCACTATTGAAGTTGAGAGATCTTTAAGGGTTTTGGATGGTGCAGTTGCTGTATTTGATGGAGTTGCTGGAGTTGAACCTCAATCTGAGACAGTGTGGCGTCAAGCTGATAAATATAGCGTTCCTCGTATCTGCTTTGTTAATAAGATGGATAGAATAGGGGCAAATTTTTATCGATGTGTTGATATGATAAAGACGAAGCTTGGTGCAGCACCTTTAGTTATTCATTTACCAATAGGGAGTGAGAAAGATTTCAAAGGTATAATTGACCTTATTTCTATGAAAGCCATTATATGGAAAGAAGAAACGTTGGGCGCTAAATTTTCTTATGAAGATATTCCTTCTGATTTGCTTGATAAGGCTCAAGAATATCGAAATCTTTTATTAGATGCTGCAGCTGAGATGGATGATGAAGCGATGAATACTTACTTTGAGTCTAATGATCTGCCAGTGGATTTACTGAAAAAATGCGTGAGAAATGGGACCATTAAAGGAAAATTTGTTCCTGTGTTGTGTGGATCAGCTTTTAAAAATAAAGGCGTACAACCACTTTTAGATGGTGTGGTTGACTTTTTACCTTCTCCTATTGATGTTGATGTAATTGTTGGAATTGATCCTAAAGATTCAGAAAAGAAAATTGAGGTCAAACCTTCAGAAAAAGAGAAATTTGTTGCTCTTGCATTTAAAGTGATGACGGATAAATTTGTAGGCAGCTTGACGTTTATCCGTATTTATTCTGGTAAATTAAAGTCTAAATCTACCGCTTCAAATGCGTTAAAAAACGAAACTGAAGGGATTGGCAGAATGTTACTTATGCATGCAAATAACCGAGAAGATATAACTGAGGCTAGGGCTGGAGATATAGTTGCTTTAGTTGGGCTAAAGAAAACAACCACCGGAGATACTTTATGTTCTGTTGATTTTCCTATATTATTGGAGCGTATGGAATTTCCTGAGCCTGTTATTGAAATTGCTGTGGAACCTAAAACCACTTCAGATCAGGAAAAATTAGGTATTGCTCTAAATAGGTTGGTTGCAGAAGATCCTTCTTTGAGAATGTCAGTAAATGCGGAAAGTGGCCAGACTATATTGAAAGGCATGGGTGAGCTCCATCTTGAGATTATTGTTGATAGAATGAAGCGCGAATTTAACGTTGAGGCTAACGTCGGTGCTCCTCAGGTTGCATATCGTGAAACTATCACTAAATCTGTTGAAATTGATTACACTCATAAAAAACAATCTGGTGGAGCTGGTCAGTTTGCTAAGGTTAAAATAAAATTTGAACCTCTTGAGCCTGGTTCTGGGTTTCAATTTGAAAGTAAAATTGTAGGTGGTGCTATTCCAAAAGAGTATATTCCTGGGGTAGAAAATGGCTTGGAGTTGATAAAAGAAGGTGGTATAATTTCGGGATTTCCGTTGATTGATTTTAAGGCTACCCTTCTTGATGGTGCTTTTCATGAGGTTGATTCTAGTCCTTTAGCTTTTGAACTTGCTGCTAAAGGTGCTTTTAAAGAGATGGCAAATAAAGCTGGTCCAAAAATGCTGGAGCCTATAATGAAAGTTGAAATCATTACTCCTGAAGAATATATGGGTGATGTTATGGGTGATATAAATAGTAGAAGAGGAAATGTTGCTGATATGCTCGATTTAGGTAATAATAGTAAAATAATTACTGCTTCGGTACCTCTTGCAAATATGTTTGGTTATATCAACGTTTTGCGTTCTATGTCTCAGGGAAGGGCGCAGTATAGTATGCATTTTTCTTGTTATGAGCAAGTGCCACAATATGTGGTTGATGAGTTAAAGTTAGAGTATAATTAAGGGTAATAATTATGACAGCAGTAGTGGAAGCATTTGGAAAGCCGCATGTAAATGTGGGAACAATAGGACATGTGGATCATGGGAAGACGACGTTAACAGCGGCGATAACGAAGCATTATGGAAATTTTGTAGCGTACGATCAGATAGATAAAGCGCCAGAAGAAAGGAAGAGGGGGATAACGATAGCAACAGCGCATGTTGAGTATCAGACGGAAAAAAGGCATTATGCACACGTTGATTGTCCTGGACACGCTGACTATGTAAAGAACATGATAGTAGGTGCAGCACAGATGGATGCGGCGATATTGGTAGTGTCGGGGGTTGATGGGCCAATGCCACAAACGAGAGAGCATATATTGCTGGCGAAGCAGGTAGGTGTTGGATATATCGTGGTGTATATAAATAAAGCTGATGTTGCTGATGCTGATATGATAGATTTAGTAGAAATGGAAGTGAGGGAATTACTGAGTAAATACGGATTTCCAGGGGATGAAGTGCCTGTGGTGGTTGGTTCAGCACTCAAGGCGCTGGAGGATGACAGCAGCGAATATGGAAAGAAATCAATAGACAAATTGATGGAAAAGTTAGATGAATATGTAGCGGTTCCACCAAGGCCTGTGGATTTACCATTTTTATTGCCAATCGAAGATGTATTTTCGATATCGGGGCGAGGAACAGTGGTAACAGGAAGAATAGAGAAGGGAGAGATAAAGACGGGAGAAGAGATAGAGATAATAGGTCTGCAAGCGACGCAAAAGACGATATGCACAGGTGTTGAGATGTTTAAGAAGTTGCTGGATAAGGGAAGTGCAGGGCTCAATGTAGGAATATTGTTAAGAGGAACAAAAAGAGAAGAAGTGGAGAGAGGGCAAGTATTAGCGAAACCGGGGACGATAACACCGCATAGAAAGTTTAAGGCGGAGGTTTATATATTAAAGAAAGAGGAAGGGGGAAGGCATACACCATTTTTTGCGAATTACCAGCCACAGTTTTATTTAAGGACAACGGATGTAACTGGGAGCATAAAATTGCTAGATGGGAAGGAGATGGTAATGCCAGGAGATAATGTGAGTGTAGAAGTAGAATTGCAAGTACCGATAGCAATGGATAAGGGATTGCGTTTTGCGATAAGAGAAGGCGGTAGAACTGTTGGTTCTGGTGTTGTTTCTGAAATTTTGGAGTGAGAGTTTGAGTTATAGGAGTGTAGCTCAATTGGTAGAGCGCTGGTCTCCAAAACCAGAGGTTGTAGGTTCAATTCCTATCGCTCCTGCATTAATGTTGTGGTGGAAATGTTAAAAAGTTTGTGTGGTTTTTTCTGTGATATAAAGCAAGAAATACGAAGAATTGCTTGGGTAAAGAAACAGGAGGTGTTGTCATCTCTATTTGTTGTAATGATTGTTATATTATGCTTTTCGATTTTCTTCTGTTTTGTGGATTTTATGTCTCTTTACGTAATTAAGGCTTTATTTGGAATTATTTATGGAATGTGAATATAAATGGTATATCATTAAAGTTGATTATGGATATGAGCAAGGTATACGCGAATTGGTAAGTAATGCTGTTTATTTTAAGGAAGTGTTTATTCCTTATCAAACGGTATGTAATTCAAAGTCTGATATAAAAGAATTATGTGAAGTGTATGTATATATGCATCTGTGTGATGAAAGCAAAAATATTTTGAATCAAACGCCTGGATTCTGCAGTGGCGAATCTGGTAATTTTGAGATGATTTTAGATGATGAGATAAGTTTAAAGTGTAAAGAATTTAATAGGTATAAATGGTATATCTTGAGAGTTGCTTCTAATTGTGAAGAGAAAGTGCGCCAACATATATTAGAAAATTCTATGAGATTGGGTGTTAATGATTACTTTAAGGAAGTTTTTATTCCATATGAAGAGCTAAGTGAAGTAGAGTTGAAATCTAAGAAAATTGCTACACGAAGGAAATGCTTTCCTGGTTATGTCTTTTTATACGTGAATTTATGCGATGAAGTATTGAATTTTATCAATAATATACCAAAATCTCTTAAGGTTTATGGATTTTTGAAAAACGGTAATATTCCAAAGGTGATTTTGGATGATGAGATTCACTCAATGTGTAATGCACTTTATAATGCTCAAGAGACAAAGAAGTTAGGTTATGGTTATGAAAAAGGTGAAAAAGTGAAAATTAATGATGGTCTTTTTCAAAATTTTACTGGTAAGGTAAATATGGTAAACGATGAGAAAAAAATTATTAATGTGGAAGTATCGATTTTAGGTAAGCCGACAATAATAGAGCTTGATCTGGCTCAAGTAGAGAAAATAGAGGATTAATTATGAGTGTTATAGTTGCTAAGATTAACTTACTTATGGAAGCTGGGAAAGCAGTTCCAGGACCGAAAATTGCTTCAGTACTTGGTCCACGTGGTATACCTGTTCCTAAGTTTTGTGAAGCTTTTAATAAAGTTACTAGTGCTGCTAACGCTAATTATAAAGTAGGCGATTTAGTAACAGTGCGAATTTCCATAAAGGATGATCGCTCTCATGATTTTACTGTCAGCGCTCCGCCTGTGGCTTATTTACTTAAGCAGGAGGCTAAATTAAGTAAAAGTTCTGGTAATCCTGGTAAAGAATTAGTGGCTAAATTACCTATGTCTGCTATAATTAAAGTAGCAAAGTGCAAGATGGTTGATATGAAAGTGGATAATGAAGATTCAGCAGTGAAAATGGTTGTAGGCACTGCAAAATCTATGGGTATAGAAGTTGTGGAAGGTTAGGTAAATGAATACATATAATGATAATCCTAAGCAGTGTTTGAGGAAGATTGTTGAGTCTGCTTCAGCAAAATTTAATGAATCAGTTGATATTGCGGTCAATTTAGGCGTAGATTCACGTAAATCTGAAGAGCAGGTGCGTGGTACAGTAGTTTTGCCTAAAGGTATCGGGAAGAATATTAAAGTAGCTGTTTTCGCTCAAGATAAACATTTATTAGAAGCTGAAAAAGCTGGTGCTGATATTGCAGGAGGAGAGGATTTAGTTGAAGAAATAAAAAAAGGTAGAAAGTTAGATGTTGATTGGTGCATTACTACTCCTGATTTTATGGCAAAAATCACTCCTATTGCAAAAGTATTGGGTGCTAAAGGGCTGATGCCTAACCCTAAATTTGGTACTGTGACTTCTAACATTGCAGAAGCTATTAAAACCATTAAGTCTGGTCAGGTAAAATTTAGAACAGATAAAAATGGTGTTATTCATGGTAAATTAGGAAATATTAAATTTGATATTGATGACTTGCTAGAAAATTTAAAAGCCTTTCTTAAAGTAATTAAAGATAATAAGCCTATTTCTGCGAAAGGAATTTACTTTAAGGGTGTTTTTTTAAATTCAACTATGGGTAAAGCTTATAAGATAGGCAAAGTGGAAGATATAATTTAAGGGAGTGATACCGTGAAGCGTAAAGATAAGGATGAATTTATACAGAGCACAATAAACGTATTTGTAAATAATGATTTCTTGATATTAGTAAATTTTAAATCTATAAATGCTAATGATTCATTAACTCTGAGGAATAGTCTGAAGTCTATAGCAGGTGGGGTATTAGTAGTTAAAAACACTCTAGCGCGCTTGGCTTTGGAAAGGACTGGTAAATTCTCTTATTTATCAGGCAAATTTTCCGGTCCTGTTGCTATTATATACTCTAGTGGCATAGTAGAAGCTGCAAAATTAATAGTTGATTTTACTAATGCTAACAAAGAAAAAATGTCTGTGATTTGCGCAGCTCATTTAAATGAATTGTTAACAGTGGAAGATGTTAATAAACTGGCTAAGTTGCCTTCTCTGGATGAATTGCGTGTTAAAATTATGCGTTTAATATCTTATGATATTCCTGCTCGGTTAGCGTTGTCTATTAATTCATCTTCTATGAGGCTTATGAGAGTTTTGGATTATTATAGTTCTAAAAAATAAATTTGTTGTTAAGTAAGGTGGTAATTATGAGTAATGTAACAAGTGATTTGGTTGATAAAATATTATCTTTAAACCTATTAGAGGCTTCTGAACTTGTAAAAGTTTTAGAAGAGAAAATAGGGTTGCCTGCTGGTTCTTTTCTTGGTGGAGCTGTTGGTGCTGGGGCGCCTATTGGTGATAATGCTGCTGCTCCTGCTGCTCAAGAAAAAGCTGAGTATAAAGTTGTGATTAAAGAAATTGATGCGAGTAAAAAAATAGGAGTTATTAAAGCTGTGAGAGAGGTTAATTCTACATTGGGTTTAAAAGAAGCAAAAGAGTTGGTTGAATCTTTACCTAAAGATTTGACTGCTAATGTTCCTAAAGACGAAGCAGAAAAAATCAAGCAAAAACTTATTGAAGCAGGAGCAACTAAAGTGGAGCTTGAATAATATTTAATGTATTAATTTTATATTGATATAGCTCTTTTAATTAGTTTGGGGTATTTTAATGGTTGATTCTTCTTATATGTACGCTTCTGGTGCTTTTGTTCCTAGAGTTTCTTATTCTAGGTCGATTGATTTAAAAGATTCTTTATTGGATTTGGTTAAGGTTCAAAAAGAATCATATGATTCTTTTGCTCCTAAGAATAAGGGTAATGAAAGACTTGAAGTTATCTTTCATACAATCTTTCCAATAAATGATCCTTTGCGTAGGGCTACTATTGAGTTTATAAGTTGTAGGGTAGATGATCCTAAGTATGATGAATCTGAGTGTATAAAGCGTGGTGTAACTTTTTCTGCTCAGGTTATTGCTTCTATACGTCTTGTTGTTATGCAGGATGGTATTTCTCTTGATGAATATAAATCGATTAAAGAGAGTGGAGATCATTCTAAACTTGCAACCGTTGTAAAATCTATAGAAGAGCAGAAAGTCCACTTTTGTGGGTTGCCTATGATGACTGATAAAGGCACTTTCATCATTAATGGTGTGGAAAAAGTTATCGTCTCACAAATGCATAGGTCTCCTGGTGTATTTTTTGATAGCGATAAGGGAAAAACTTACAATTCTGGTAAATTGATCTATTCTGCTAGAATTATTCCTTATAGGGGTTCTTGGCTTGATATTGAATTTGATGTTAAAGACCATTTGTATTTTCGTGTTGATAGAAAAAGAAAATTGCCAATTTCAGTTTTATTAAAGGCGTTGGGTCTATCAAATAATGATATACTCGATAGATTTTATGAGAAAATAAAGTATGTAAAACATAAAGATGGTTGGAAAGTGCCTTTTGTTCCTGATAAATTTAAAGGAGTGAGGCTGCCTTTCGACTTAATGGATATTGAAGGTAATGTGCTGCTTAAAGCTAACGTTCGTATTACCTCAAGACTAGCTAAAAAGCTATATGATAATGAATTGAAAGAGTATCTGGTTCCTTTTAATTCTATATGTGGTTTATTCCTCGCAGAAGATTTAATGGATAGTGCTAGCTCTACGAAAATTTTATCTGCTGGTGAATCTATAAAGCTGGAAGACATAAAGAAGCTTGAGTTATTATCTGTAGATGAAATATCAGTGTTGAACATAGATAATTTGTTTGTTGGACCTTATATATTAAATACGCTTTTCTTAGATGAAAACATGTCTTATCAGGATGCACTATATGAAATATATAGAGTTTTGCGTCCTGGTGAAGTTCCTGTTTTAGAGATAGTAGAAGAGTTTTTCCGTAATCTTTTCTTCAGTCCGGAATATTATGATTTGTCTAACATTGGTAGGTTGAAGCTTAACTCTTACCTTGGATTAAATTATGATGAGGATTTAACTGTTTTAACGCATGAAGATATTATTGAAATTGTGAAAAAAATAGTATTGTTACGTGACGGTCAAGGATCTGTAGATGATATTGATCATTTAGGAAACAGAAGAGTAAGATCAGTTGGAGAGTTTATAGAAAATCAATTTAGAACTGGGTTGTTGAAATTGGAACGCGCAATAGTTGATTCTATGTCCACTTCTAGTTTAGATAAAGTTTCTCCATCTGATTTTATTAATCCAAAAGTGTTAACTAATGTTTTAAGAGATTTCTTCAATTCTTCTCAATTATCTCAATTTATGGATCAGACTAATCCGTTATCTGAAATAACACATAAAAGAAGGTTATCCGCGTTAGGTCCTGGCGGTTTAACAAGAGAACGGGCAGGATTTGAGGTGCGTGATGTTCATCCAACTCATTATGGAAGAATTTGCCCTATTGAGACTCCTGAAGGGCAAAATATAGGGTTAATCAACAGCTTAGCTATATACGCGCGTATTAATAAATATGGTTTCATTGAAAGCCCTTATAGAAAAGTAGTCAATAGGGTTGTTACTGATCAAATTGAGTATCTTTCTGCTATAGACGAAGGCTCACATCATATAGCTGACACTAGCGTAAAGCTTGATGAAAATAATTGCTTTGTTGATGACATGCTATACTGTAGATATGCTGGTAGCTTCGTCATGGTAAGTAGCGACCAAGTTAGTTACATTGACGTATCTCCTAAGCAGGTAATATCAGTTGCAGCTTCCTTGATTCCATTTTTAGAAAATGATGATGCTAATAGAGCATTAATGGGCTCAAATATGCAACGTCAGGCCGTACCTTTATTGAAGCCTACCGCTCCTCTGGTTGCTACTGGTATGGAGTCTTTTGTAGCTTCTGGCTCTGGTGCTGTAGTTTTAGCAAAACGCGATGGCATAGTTGATAGTTCTGATAGTAACTCTATAGTTATACGTGCTTTTGATAAAGAAAGGGTTAACTACTTGGACGTAGATATTTATCATCTAAGGAAATTTCAGCGTTCTAACCATAATACTTGTATTAATCAAAGACCGCTAGTGTGCGTAGGTGATTATGTTAAAAAGGGTGATGTAATAGCTGATGGTCCTGCAATTAACAGTGGTGAGTTGGCGCTTGGTAAAAATTTGCTAGTCGCTTTTATGTCTTGGCAAGGTTATAATTTTGAAGACTCTATTATTATTTCTAGTGAAGTTGTTAAAAAAGATCTCTTTACTTCTATTCATATAGAAGAATTTGACTGTGTTGTACATGATACCCCTTTAGGATCAGAAAAAATAACTCGTGCTATACCTGGTGTTAATGAAGAAAATCTATATCACTTGGATGATAGTGGTATAGTGAAAATTGGTACAAGAGTTGGTCCAGGCTATATTCTGGTAGGTAAAGTTACACCTAAACCTTCTCTTTCATTGCCTCCTGAAACGAAGTTATTGATGACAATTTTTGGTGAAAAGTCATTCGATTGTGCGGATTCCTCTTTATATACATCTCCAGATGTTGAAGGGACAGTAATTGATGTACAAGTCTTTACACGCAGGGGGGTTGAAGAAAATGAAAGGGCATTACTCATCAAACAAAAAGAGATAAATGACTTTGAGGAAGAGCGAGATTATATAATCAATGTTACTAGTGAATATTTCTATGATGAACTGAAGAAACTTCTTATTAATTCTGGTTCTCAAGATCGAGAAAAATTTGACTCTATTGAACGTGAGCAATGGTGGGGTATAGGATTAAAAAACCAATCCATTTCTGAGCAAGTTAAGAGCTTAAAAAAAGATTTTGATGAAAAAGTATCACATGCAATAGCACAGTTTAAGCGAAAAGTAGAAAAATTACATGAAGGTTATGACCTGCCTCAAGGTGTGTCGATGTCAGTAAAAGTTTTCATTGCTGTGAAACATAGTCTGCAACCAGGGGATAAAATGGCTGGTAGACATGGAAATAAAGGTGTGATTTCTCGAGTTGTGCCAGTGGAAGATATGCCTTATTTGGAAGATGGTACTCCTGTTGATATTATTCTTAACCCTCTTGGTGTTCCTTCACGAATGAATGTAGGGCAAATACTGGAAACGCATGTAGGTTGGGCTTGTAGAAAATTAGGGGAAAAAGTAAGTAATATTCTCGATGAGATCAATAAGATCAAAAGTGCTTTTTGCAAGGGAATTAGGTCCCTTAACGATGATAATTTTACACAATTTGCAGTAGCATACCTTGATAATAAAAAAATTGAAAATATTGATGATGATGAAATAACGGCTTCTGTTTTAAATACACCTAATAAGAATGCACTAAATGACGAGTTGAATGAGTTAGTAGAGAACTATTTGAACTCTTGTAAAAGTTCATACAGCAATTTACGTAACTTCCTGATTGAGGTTTATAGCTATGGCAGTAACGTATCTATCTGTAATGATATTCGTAATATTAGTGATAATAATCTCATTGAATTTGCACGCAAATTACGTGATGGCGTTCCTGTTGCTGCACCTGTATTTGAGGGTCCAAAAGATGAACAAATAGCAAAATTATTTGAACTTGCTGGTTTAGATAACTCTGGACAAGCTGTATTATATGACGGTTGCAGTGGTGAAAAATTCGACCGCAAGGTTACAGTTGGTTACATGTACATGCTTAAGTTGCACCACTTGGTTGATGGTAAAATTCATGCGCGTTCAGTAGGGCCTTATAGTTTGGTTACTCAACAACCTCTTGGAGGAAAATCTCATTTTGGTGGTCAGCGTTTTGGTGAAATGGAATGTTGGGCATTACAAGCCTATGGTGCTGCTTATACTTTGCAGGAAATGTTAACTGTGAAGTCTGATGATATTAATGGTAGAGTTAAGATTTATGAATCGATAATAAAAGGTGACAGTAATTTTGAATGTGGAATTCCTGAATCCTTTAATGTGATGATAAAAGAACTACGTTCTTTATGTTTAAATGTAGATTTAAAGCAAAATGATGTAGTGATTGAAGATATATCTCACACTAACATTGCACAACCTTTTAATGAGGTTAGCATATCGATTGCTAGCCCTGAAAGTATTAAGCGTATATCTTGTGGTGAGATAGAAGATGTTTCAACTGCAAATTATCGTACGTTCAAAGTTGAGAAAGGTGGATTATTTTGCCCTAAGGTTTTTGGCCCTGTCAATGACGATGAATGTTTATGTGGAAAATACAAAAAAAGAAGACACAGAGGTCGCATATGCGAAAAATGCGGAGTAGAAGTTACATCTTCTAAAGTAAGAAGAGAAAGGATGGGTCATATAGAGCTTGCATCTCCTGTTGCTCATATATGGTTTTTGAAATCGCTTCCTTCAAGAATTGGAGCATTATTGGATATGTCTCTCAGAGATATTGAGAATATTTTATATAGCGATAATTATATCGTAATAGATCCTCTTGTTTCGCCTTTTGAAAAAGGTGAGATTATTAGTGAAAAAGCTTATAATGAAGCTAAAGATAGCTATGGGATCGATAGTTTTGTAGCTATGCAAGGTGTTGAAGCTATAAGAGAGTTGCTAACGCGCCTTGATTTACATGAAATTAGGAAGGATTTAAGACTAGAATTAGAATCTGTTGCTTCTGAGATAAGAAGAAAGAAAATTATAAAGAGATTGCGTATTGTTGAAAACTTCATTAAATCTGGAAATAGGCCTGAGTGGATGATACTTACAACTATACCTATTTTACCACCTGATTTGCGTCCTTTGGTATCGCTTGAGAGTGGTCGTCCTGCAGTTTCTGATCTGAATCATCATTATAGGACTATTATTAATAGAAATAACAGGTTGAGGAAATTGTTGAGCTTAAATCCTCCTGAGATTATGATTCGTAATGAAAAAAGGATGTTACAAGAAGCAGTTGATTCTCTTTTTGATAATAGTCGTCGTAATACTTTGGTAAATAAAGCTGGTGCTGTTGGATATAAAAAGTCCATTAGTGATATGTTAAAAGGAAAACAGGGTCGTTTTCGCCAGAACCTCTTAGGAAAAAGAGTAGACTACTCTGGACGTTCTGTAATAGTTGTTGGTCCAACTTTGAAACTAAATCAGTGTGGATTACCAAAAAGAATGGCTCTTGAACTATTCAAACCTTTTGTTTACTCAAAGCTTAAGATGTATGGTATGGCTCCAACTATTAAGTTTGCTAGTAAGTTGATAAGAGCAGAAAAACCAGAAGTTTGGGATATGCTTGAAGAGGTAATAAAAGAGCATCCTGTTTTGTTGAATAGAGCGCCTACGCTACATAGACTTGGTATTCAGGCTTTTGAGCCAATCCTTATTGAAGGCAAAGCAATACAGCTTCATCCGCTTGTCTGTACGGCGTTTAATGCTGATTTTGATGGTGATCAAATGGCAGTGCATGTGCCAATTTCATTGGAAGCTCAGCTTGAAGCTAGGGTGTTGATGATGTCCACTAATAACGTTTTAAGTCCTTCTAATGGCAGACCGATTATAGTTCCTAGTAAAGATATAGTACTTGGTATATATTATCTGACTTTACAAGAACCTAAGGAAGATAATTTACCATCTTTTGGTGCTTTTTGTGAAGTTGAGCATTCCTTGAGTGATGGTACTTTACATATTCATTCTAGTATAAAGTATAGGATGGAGTATATTAATAGCAGCGGTGAAACTCACTATAAAACTGTTTGTACAACTCCTGGCCGTTTAATATTATGGCAAATTTTTCCTAAGCATGAGAATCTAGGCTTCGATCTAATAAATCAGATATTAACAGTCAAGGAAATAACTGGTATAGTTGATTTGGTATATCGTAACTGTGGTCAAAGTGCTACAGTGGCATTTTCTGATAAATTAATGGTACTTGGCTTTGAGTATGCCACATTTTCTGGTGTCTCTTTTGGTCGTTGTGATATGGTTATACCTGAAACTAAAGCTACACATGTTGATCACGCGAGGGGTGAAATTAAGAAATTCTCTATGCAATATCAAGATGGGCTAATAACTAGAAGTGAGAGGTATAACAAGGTTATAGATGAATGGTCTAAGTGTACGGATATGATAGCTAATGATATGTTAAAAGCAATATCTATATATGATGGAAATAGTAAGTACAACTCAGTGTATATGATGGTTAACTCTGGTGCAAGGGGTTCTACTTCACAGATGAAACAGCTAGCAGGAATGCGAGGGCTCATGACCAAACCTTCTGGTGAGATTATAGAAACACCTATAATTTCTAATTTCCGTGAAGGATTGAACGTATTTGAATACTTTAATTCTACTCACGGTGCGCGTAAAGGTTTAGCTGACACTGCACTTAAAACTGCAAACTCTGGATACTTAACTCGTCGTTTAGTTGATGTATCTCAAAATTGCATAGTTACAAAGCATGACTGTAAAACAAAAAATGGTCTTGTTGTGAGAGCTACAGTTGAAAGAAGTACTATAGTTGCATCTCTAGAGAGTGTTGTGCTGGGTAGAACAGCTGCAAATGATATATATAACCCAGTGACAAAAGAATTATTAGTAAAAGCAGGGGAATTAATTGATGAGGATAAAGTAAAGCAAATCAGCATTGCAGGTCTTGATGTTGTAAAAATTAGATCGCCTTTAACTTGTGAAATAAGTCCTGGTGTATGTTCTTTATGTTATGGAAGAGACCTTGCAACTGGTAAAATTGTTTCAATAGGTGAAGCAGTTGGTGTTATAGCTGCTCAATCTGTTGGAGAGCCAGGTACTCAGTTAACGATGCGTACTTTTCATATAGGTGGAGTAATGACTAGAGGCGTTGAATCCTCGAATATTATAGCTTCTATTAATGCTAAAATAAAGTTAAACAATAGTAATATAATTATAGATAGAAACGGAAATAAAATTGTGATAAGCCGTTCCTGTGAAGTCGTGTTGATTGATAGCCTTGGTAGTGAGAAGTTGAAGCACAGTGTACCTTACGGCGCTAAGCTTTATGTAGATGAGAGTGGGTCAGTAAAAATTGGCGATAAAGTTGCGGAATGGGATCCTTATACATTGCCTATTATCACGGAGAAGACTGGTACAGTGTCTTATCAGGACTTAAAAGATGGAATTTCGATCACTGAAGTGATGGATGAATCTACAGGAATATCAAGCAAAGTAGTAAAAGACTGGAAATTGCATTCTGGTGGAGCTAATTTACGTCCTCGTATTGTGCTGCTTGACGATAATGGTAAAGTAATGACACTCGCAAGTGGCGTTGAAGCATGTTATTTTATACCAATCGGTGCAGTGCTCAATGTACAAGATGGCCAGAAGGTTCATGCAGGTGATGTTATTACAAGAACACCAAGAGAGTCAGTTAAAACTCGTGATATTACTGGTGGTTTACCGAGGGTTATAGAGTTATTTGAAGCACGTCGTCCTAAAGAGCATGCTATTGTTAGTGAGATAGATGGCTATGTAGCGTTTTCTGAAAAAGACCGTAGAGGAAAACGCAGTATATTAATTAAACCTGTAGATGAACAAATTTCTCCAGTTGAATATTTGGTATCAAGAAGTAAGCATGTAATAGTCAATGAAGGTGATTTTGTACGTAAAGGTGATCTATTGATGGATGGTGACCCTGATCTCCATGATATTTTACGTGTGCTTGGGTTAGAAGCTTTAGCGCACTATATGATTTCTGAAATACAGCAAGTTTATAGATTGCAGGGTGTTCGTATAGACAATAAGCATTTAGAGGTGATCTTAAAACAAATG
Organism: Wolbachia endosymbiont (group A) of Alloplasta piceator; assembly: GCF_964028505.1. Taxonomy (NCBI): domain Bacteria; kingdom Pseudomonadati; phylum Pseudomonadota; class Alphaproteobacteria; order Rickettsiales; family Anaplasmataceae; genus Wolbachia; species Wolbachia endosymbiont (group A) of Alloplasta piceator. The sequence continues at coordinate 324,654 of NZ_OZ034793.1, forward strand.
CTACAAAAAGTGGAAATTACTGATCCTGGTGATACTATGTACTTGGTTGGCGAAAGCATTGACAAGCTGGAAGTTGATAGGGAAAATGATGCTATGAGTAACTCTGGCAAACGGCCTACTCATTATCTTCCTATTCTGCAGGGGATTACTAGGGCAAGTCTTGAAACTAGCTCCTTTATTTCTGCTGCCTCTTTCCAAGAGACAACAAAAGTACTTACAGAAGCAGCATTCTGCGGGAAGAGTGATCCTTTAAGTGGATTAAAAGAAAATGTTATAGTAGGAAGATTAATTCCTGCTGGTACAGGTTTGATTATGAATAAGATCAGAGCACTTTCACTTTGTGATAATGTGGATAAATATGAAAAATATTTTGATATTGAAACTTATGACGAGGAATGGTTGATGGATAATGGTTGTCATTTACACTCTGGTGAGGAAGAGAGCGTAGTGGCATACGATCAGTCGAATTGAGTACAGCTAGTGTGTCTCTTGACCAAAAAAGCCAATAATATTTTCTTTCACTTCTGTGCTATCTGTCATGTTATTTACTCTCACACGAAATTCAGATGAGCCTTGAAGCCCGCTACTGTACCAACCTATGTGTTTGCGGGCCATCTTTATTCCTGTGTCATTTCCATAGTACTCAAGAATATTGTCGTAATGCTCGAGTATGATGCTTAATCTCTCTGAAGCTGTTGGCTCAGAAGTTTCACTTCCACTGAGAAAGTTCATTGCTTGATTAATCAGCCAAGGTTTACCGTAGGCACCACGACCTATCATCACTCCGTCTGCTCCAGATTCTTTGAGAGCATTCTGAATATCATTTAAATTTTTAATATCGCCATTTACTATAACTGGGATTTTTACTTGCTCTTTAACATTTCTAACGAATTTCCAATCTGCTTGACCGTTATAAAGCTGTGCCCTTGTTCTTCCATGTACAGTAATCATCTTTGCTCCTAAGTCTTCGGCAATTTTCGCAAGTCTCGGTGCATTGCGATTTTCATCGTTCCACCCGGTGCGCATTTTCACTGTAACTGGCACATTCACTGCCTTGACCACAGCTTCAATTATCTCAGCGGCTTTTTTCTCATCACGCATTAGCGCTGATCCTGCATAACCGTTTACAACTTTTTTAACAGGGCAACCAAAGTTTATGTCTATAATTTTTGCTCCCATGTCCTCGTTTAATTTTGCAGCCTCCGCCATAACATCTGGCTCACACCCAGCAAGCTGCACAGCAGTTAATGCATCGACTTTTGCTTTTTGCAGACTCTGATGAGTTTGCATAATCATAGCTCTGCTTGCAATCATTTCTGAAACTAACAAACTTGCACCAAGTTTCTTCACAATACTTCTAAACGGATAATCAGTCACTCCAGACATTGGAGCTAAAATAACTGGAGAATCAATTGTCAAATTTCCTACTTGTAGGGACATATATTCTATGTGTTCAAACCTAGCGCATTTACACATACTGTTACAACACTTTGTATAGCCGAACTTACTTTTTCCATAAGAGAAGGCTCTACCTCTACTATCTCAGCTCTCTCATAATGACCAGGTGCCAAGTATACCGTTTCTTGTTCTTTATTTCCCCATAGCTCGTTGTTCTTCTGATAACCTTCATTTATCATTCCCGCATTTGGCAGAAACAATGTATTTACATCATTACCATTATTTTTATAGTAGACGTCAATTTCAATATTAGCCAGCGAAGCTAAGATAGAAATTTCTTCTATGAAAACATGGTAACTTTGGCTGCTGATTGCCTCTAGATAAGATCTATAAATGGATTTGCCATTGAGAAAAGAATTTGCTGCAGTATCACTATTATAATTTCTATCATATTTTCTTTCACTAATATTGAGATTACTAGCACTAATGCTTCTTAAATCACCTATAACTTCATTTTCTTTTAATGTCGTAAGACAACATAACTTTTTTATTAATTTATTAGTCTTTTTTTTGATCTTCTCTACCCGTCTGTTTGTATGCTGAACCAAATCTTTTATTGAGTCCGACATACCAATCAAATGATTTGGATTTTCTAAGAATGCACCAAAAACTTTCTGCATCTGTCCCTTCAATAACTCAGGCATCCTTGGATTATTCAAAGAGTTAAATTGACTTAAAAATTTGTGCCATTCCATTCTCATATCTTGTGCTTTTTCAGTTTTATATTGACCAGAGCTATTATCACCAAATACCGCATGGAAAAAGCAGTTGCCATCACCTGTAGTATTATATTGAACAATTTTTGTTTGCTTACTTTCTACTGAATCTAAACTTACTCCGCTATCTTTACGACTTATATTTCCTGGACCACCTAATACAGGGCTTGGCGTGCCAGCCCTGCTTTGTTCATCCTTTTTCAACGCTTTTGCAAATTCTTTTCTCTTCTCTATTAATTGCTCTGAACTAAGTTCATATTTTAGCTGATCATCAATTTCATCAAACGATTTGCCTGCTTTCAGCATATCTGTAATTTTCTTAGCATTCTCTAAGGCAAATATTCCACAATTATACTTATCATCTTGTTGTTTAGCTTTTGAGTTTCTAATACTACTATTGTCTATTCCTAGAGTTTTCTGTAGCGCACTTGATACCTCTTCTGGTAATGGTTCACCAAATGAATCGCAATAGCAAGCTCTAAACTTTTCACTCTTTTCGTCGTAAGAAACACCCAGTGTTACCCAATGGTTTCCATTTAAATTAAGGATTGAAGTGAACACTAAATCACTACCCTCTCGTTCTACTTTATTTTTATATTCTTTTAGTTCTTGCTCTAAAGATGATGTAGAGTCAGGACAAGCAAAAATCACACCTTCAGAAGTATCTTTTAAGCCTTTTTTATTTTTGTGTGCTATCCACCCATATTTGCTTTTTACAATATCTCTAATATCAGTAGTAGTTAATTTGTAATTATAATTCTTTTCTTTCTCTGTTTGATGTAAAAAAGAATTATTATCTATAGCTATTTCCGATGTAATAACACCACTATCCCTATCAGGAGTTTTCGGTCTTGCTTGCTTTTCTGGAGTCTTGCCTTGCAAATCTTGTAGTTCTGTATCTTTTTCTTCACTCTTTTCCCCCTTTGAAGCTCTTTTTCCATTAATATAGTTCTTCGCTAAGTAAAATAAAGGTTCAACAACCATTTTGTATGCTACTGTAAGAATTATTCCCATTAAAACCCAAACTACGGGGTTAGAGATGAGCATAGCAAGTGGAAAGGTCAATAGAGGGGATCCTATTACCGCCCCTAAACAGCCAGCAGCGAATGTGGCTGCTAGGCATACACAAGTAGCGTAGATAACGAATTCCTCACCAGCAAAGTAAGTGCTCTCTTTCTGATTATTTTTTGTAATGCCCAACATACTACACCCTATGAACGCTAAGTTAATTAAATTTTAACAAATTCTAACAAAAAAATCAACCATAATAATTTTAGTAGTATGAGAAAATATTGAATATTAAGAGCTTTTGGAGTACAGTAACAATGTTAGTAATAGCACAATATATGCACGATATAGAATATATACGCAAAAACCCTGAAGGATTTGAAAAGGCAATGAAAAGCAGGGGAATTAGAGAATCTACTGCGGAAGAGATATTAGAAATCGATCACGAGAAAAGATCATTAACCACTAAACTGCAGGATTTGAATAGGCAGCGCAATGAAATCACAGAGGAAATAAAAAAGCTTAAAATGAGCAAGAGCCCCTGTGAAGAGCAAATAGAGTTGTCAAAAAGCATCACAAATGAGATAGAGGCAATCAGCTTAAAAGAACAAGCAGAAAAGGATAAGTTAGTGAATGTTTTATCTAACTTGCCGAATATTCCTGCGCAAGATGTGCCAATAGGCGCAGATGAGAACTCTAATTTAGAGGTGAGAAGATATGGAGGAAAAAGACAGTTTGATTTTGTACCAGAATCTCATTATGAACTCGGAGAAAAATTAGGTTTAATGGACTTCGAACAAGCGGCGAGAATTTCCGGATCAAGATTTACGATATTAAAAGGACAGTTAGCTAAGCTTGGACGAGCGCTAATAAATTTTATGCTTGAAATGCATGTTAATGAATTTGGCTATACTGAGCTGTACCACCCGACTTTGGTGAAAAACGAGGCTATGTATAATGTTGGTCAGCTACCGAAATTTTCTGACGATTCGTATTTAACTACCGACGAATTGAGGTTGATTCCCACAAGTGAAGTGTTTTTAACAAATTTAGTTGCTGACAAAATAATGGAAGAAAAAGAACTGCCTATTCGCTTTACTGCATGTTCGGAGTGCTTTCGTAAAGAAGCAGGCAGCGCAGGGCGAGACACGAGAGGTATGATAAGGCAACACCAATTTGGTAAAGTGGAATTGGTTAGTATCACAACTGAAGACCAATCAAATGATGAACTTGAGCGCATGACGAGTATTGTTGAAGAGATATTAAAAAAACTAGAATTACCGTATAGAGTAATGCTACTCTGTAGTGGTGATATGGGTTTTGCTGCACAAAGGACTTATGACATAGAGGTATGGTTACCTGAGCAAGATAAATATAGAGAAATATCAAGCTGCTCAAATTGTGGTGCATTTCAAGCAAGAAGGATGAACACTAAATACTCTTCAGAAACTGATAAAAAGATGAAAAAATATATTCACACTTTAAACGGCTCAGCTTTAGCTATAGGAAGAACGATTATTGCCATAATGGAGAATTATCAAAATTCTGACGGGTCGATTGCAATACCAAACGTGTTGCAAAAATACATGAGTAATGATACTGTTATAAGCAAATAATAATTTTGACATATAGAAAAGCGAGGAAATAAAGATGAAGGTTCTGGTTATAGGTTCTGGTGGGCGTGAGCACGCTCTACTTTGGGCTCTAAAAAAATCTCCTATCTTGACTGAGTTATATGTAACTCCTGGTCGCCAGGCCATGGAAAATTTGGGAGTTCTTGTGGATGTAAATATTCAAAATTCAGTGGATGTTACACAATTTTGCAAGAGAGAAAATATAGAGTTGGTTGTTATTGGTCCAGAACAACCAATAATTGATGGGCTTGCTGATGATTTAGTTGCAGAGGGAATAAATGTTTTTGCTCCAAGTCAAGCAACTGCAAAACTTGAGGGATCGAAGTCTTTCACCAAGGGACTATGTAAACGATATGGTATACCAACTGCCAAGTACGAGTGTTTTGTTGATGAAGGGTTAGCTAAAGATTTTGTACGTAGCAATAAAATAAAGTTTCCACTTGTAGTGAAAGCAAATGGAATTGCAGCAGGAAAAGGGGTGGTTATATGTAATACAGAAAGCGAAGCTTTTTCAGCAATAAATTCAATGCTAGTGGAGAAAAAATTTGGTGAATCAGGTGAAGAAATAATCATAGAAGAGTTTTTAGTTGGAAAAGAAGTAAGTTTTTTTGCTCTTATTGATGGGTTGAAAGTAGTAACTCTTGGGTGTGCAAAAGATTATAAGAGAGTTGATGAAAGTAATGAAAGCCAAAATACTGGAGGTATGGGGTCGTACTCATCACCTTCAATTATAAGTAAGGACATGAAGCAAAAAATTATCCAAAAAATAATATACCCTACAGCTCAAGCATTGGTTAACATGGGTACGTCTTATAAAGGAGTACTCTTTGCTGGTTTAATGATTTGCAAAGATAGCCCAAAACTTCTCGAGTATAACGTTAGATTCGGTGATCCAGAAACGCAATCTATATTACCTAGATTTGATTCAAATTGCGATTTGTTAAAATTGATGTTGTCAGTTGCAGAAGGAAAGTTAAATGTCAAAATGGTGGAACTTAACAACAAATCTACAGTTTGTGTAGTTGTTGCAAGTAAAGGCTATCCGGGTGATTATCAAAAGGGAGAAGTAATTAAAGGATTAGATAAGATTGAAAGCATTCCTGGTGTGTTGGTGTTTCATGCTGGTACTAAATTCGATGAAAGTGGTAACTTAGTTTCCGATGGCGGAAGAGTGCTAAATATAGTAGCAGAAGGGAGCACTATAGAGGAAGCCAAAAGTAAGGTGTACTCAGCATTAAATTTTTTAGAATGGCCAGGGGGCTTCTTCAGATACGATATCGGTAGTTAATGTTAGCTGTCGGTTAGCAGGTGGTTCACAGAAACGAAAAACTTCCTTGACAAACTCCGCCAGCCCCCTTATCATGAAACTGAGGCTATTGTATTTGCTTTCGCCAATCTGCAGATTAAAAGGTAAGGATTACTTAATGTATCGGCGTCTTATGTTCAATTTTTTGCAGTATATAGATACTGTATGTCTTTACAAAACTTCATCTACATCTAGATTTTTATCTAAATAAGCTGAACGCGCTTATAAAGCGTTACAAGACATCAAAAAATGCCAATACTCGACAGAGATAGTAAAAGACTAGCTAACTCGGGGATTCTTTGTCTTTTTTTCTGCTTGGTAAATTTCTTAAACATTTGCAGCATAGGTTAGTTGCAATTAAAAGCAGCTAAATCTTGCTTGTCAAGCGTTTAAAACATAAAAAACGCCAATATTTTAAAGCAGATAATAACCCCAGGGCTTCTTTTGCCTTTTTTTTCATTTGGTAAATTTCTTAAATATTTATGGCTAAACGACAATCGTCATCCCGCTACTTGTTAGCGGGATCTAGAGATACCGCGGCGGTATGACGTAGGGAAACCTTTCTTGGGTTAGCTATAAAACTAATCAGCATCTTGTTTAGCACATATAAATTAAGTTTCACAAATATAGTGCTAAACCTTGAAAATATGTTATAGCTACTTCTTCCAATTTAGTGGTGGGTTTTGACAGTACACATGTTATTTTACTAGCTACCAACTCAAGTGTCACAGAAGTTGCAATCATTTTAAATGTCACAGAAGTTGCAATCACTGCATTTATATTCTGTACTTTAACATTTACTCTACTTTCTATTAGAGGCTTTACCCCCCTTACATCATTACGTACAGCAGTATGATTTATTTCATTTTCAATTCCACTACTATGCTGCAACAAGATATCCCCATTAACTTTTATTTCAACATTTTTGTCACTACTACCATTGTTAAAATTTAATCCCTCATCTCTTCTACTTTGTCTTTTTTCTTTTAATTTTAATTCAGTTTCTCTTTTATCAAGGGTAGGAAATGGGATGTGAGTTTTTTCCTGACCATCTTGATTTATAGCTCTTGTTGTATTAAAAGCTTCGTTGCTTTTACATGATATTGTATAAGTAAGTGGTGTGTAGATTTTTTCTTCACTATCTGGATATTTTATAGTGATTGTTGCATTAAGAATGTCTTTCAGAATATCGTTTTCTCTAGCTATGTCTAAAATTTCTTGAATAACTTTGCGATCATGTAATGCGGCAAGTAACTTATCAGTTACTTTTTGATTATTTTTATGTTTTATGGTGATTGTTGCATTAAGAATGTCTTTCAGAATACCGTTTTCTTTAGCTACTCTTAACATTTTCTCAACAGCTATACTATCTTTACGTAGTATAGCATAAGCAAGTGGTGTGCAAGTTTCTTCCTGACCATCTGGATATTTTATAGTTGTTGTTGCGTCAAGAATGTCTTTCAGAATACCGTTTTCTTTAGCTACTCTTAACATTTTCTCAACAGCCATACTATCTTTACGTAGTATAGCATAAGCAAGTGGTGTAACAGTTACTCTCCGACCATCTAGACATTTTATAGTTATTGTTGCGTTAAGAATATCTTTCAGAATACTGTTCTCCTTAGAGATTTTTAAAATTTCTTCAATAGCTATACTATTTTCACGCAGTATAGCATAAGCAAGTAGTGTGTAAGTTACTTCCCGGCTATCTGAATGTTTTATAGTTGTTGTTGCGTCAAGAATGTCTTTCAGAATATCGTTTTCTTTAGCTACTCTTAACATTTTCTCAACAGCCATACTATCTTTACGTAGTATAGCATAAGTAAACGGTGCGCAAGTTTCTTCATGACCATCTGGACATTTTATAGTTGTTGTTGCATCAAGAATATCTTTCAGAATACCGTTTTCTTTAGAGATTTTTAAAATTTCTTCAATAGTTTTGCTATTTTTACATGATATAGCGTAAGTAAGCGGTGTGTAAATTTCTTCTTGACCATCTAGATATTTTATAGTTGTTGTTGCGTCAAGAATATCTTTCAGAATACTGTTCTCTTCAGCTGCTACTAGAATTTCTTTAATAATTTTGCCATCCTCCCAGAACATAGCATGAGCAAGTGGTGTGTAAGAGGTTGTCCGGAAACTAGTAAATTCAAGCATATTCCCTCTTTAACATAACCCTACTCATAGCTAGGTATATGAAATTCTCAGTGGATGTTGTGAGTAAATCATACTCCTTCGATAGCCTTCTATTCCTATTAACCCAAGCAAAAGTCCTTTCTACAACCCATCTTCTTGGCTGTACTTTAAACCCTTGTTCTCTTGTTGGTAGTAGCTCAGGTGGCGTATCTTTGTGCACCCAAAATCTACATGGAGGCCTTGTAACAATTTCAATATCTATGTCATATTCTTCCTTTATGTGATTCTTTGAATTTCTTCCTTGGTATCCCATGTCAGCCCACATTTTTTTAACTTTAGTATATTTTGTTCTCATATTGTTTAATGCTATTTTAATACCATCTCTATCATTTTCGTTAGCAGCGCCTACGTAACAACCTAGTATAAAACCCTGAGTGTCTGTAATTATATGCCTTTTTCTACCCTTTACTTTTTTACTTCCATCATAGCCTTTGATCCCCCCTTTTCTGTAGTCTTTACAGATTGACTATCTACTATACAGGCACTCGGCTGCTCATTCCTTCCTATTTTTCTTCTACTATATTTTGTAATTTCATAATTCATTTTCTCAAAAATTCCCTGCTTCTTCCATTGCCTGAACTGCTCATACACAGTCTTCCATAGCGGAAAATCATTTGGTAAATACCGCCATTGACACCCTGTACGCAATACATAGAAAATTGCTTCTAATATTTCTCTTTTGCTATACTTTGGCGGCCTTCCTCCTTTCTTGTATGATACTCTGAAGTGTTTTTCTATTCTTGCCCATTCCCTTTCGCTTAGATCTGTTGGATACTTTTTTCTCATCTTTACCCCGTACTAAAATTTCAGATATTATAGCCTTTTACTTGTTTCCGGACAACCTCTGATACCAATTCTCATTGTTGTCCAGTCAAATAGGAAACATTGCAGAGTTGTTTAATTGTGGAGCTGGCAAGAGAAGTAATAAATTTGCACAAAGCACCCTCAAGTAGAGCAATTGTATCGTATATTTTATTGCGCAAAATGTTCTGTTTTATATATAACCAAAGCCTCTCAACAGGATTTAGCTCAGGTGAGTATGGAGGTAGGTATATAATGTCGATATTTTTAGGTACCTTTAAATTTTTTGACCTATGCCAACTAGCACAGTCCATAACGAGAAAAGCCTCTCGTGTTTCTAGATATTGCGAAATTTGCTCAAGAAATATGTTCATGCAATCAGTGTTGACATTTGGTGCAAATAAGCTAGAACTCTCTCCATTTCTAGGATTAACTGCACTATAGAGATAGAAATTTTGCCTACCTAATTTTGTTTTAACCTGTGTTCTAATCCCCTTTTTAAACCACCCATGTCCAACTTTTGAATGTGTGCCAAACCGTGATTCATCAAAGAAAAATAGCTCTTTTTCTGGATACTTGCTAATAGCTCCATTGAGATTTTTTTTTGAATTCCTCTTGTTTGCTTTTATCTTGTCCATTATGAACTGGTCTTGGTGTAATATATGAGAATTTCATCTTTTGCATATGGCGGTGTACTGTAGATTTGCTGATATTTAATCCGAACTTTTCCTGGATTCTTATTCTCATTTCTTTAATGGTGATATTAGGATTTTCTTCTATCCACTCTTCAATTTGCTGTAGTTGAGCCTGATTTAATTTAGTTTTTCTACGACGTTGTGAAGGAGCAAACAGTTTTTCTTCTCTGCCAATTTTCAAGAGTTTTACCCACGAAGTTAGTGCGCTTCTTGAAATGCAATATATTTTTGCTACAGCCGTTATACTGTACTTTTTTGCTGCAATTACAGCATTTAGTTTTTTTGAAACATATGCATTATTCCTTACTTTCTTCAGCATTTCTTTTGCTGATTCTACTACTTTTTCATCCAATAATTTTGATCTTAATGCCATTTAAACCTCGCTATTTTACTTACTTCAGTATGGCTTTTCTTCCATCATTGTCCATCTGTTTGCCCTGTAATGGGAATTGGTATTAGTTGCAGAAATTATCGGCATGAAGGTTATATGCATATCCATTTGGGCATTTAACTTTCACTTCTCCATCCTTGCCCAAATATTTCATTCCAAATGTATAAACTGGCGGCTTAATATCTGATTTATTGCACAGGATTCCAAATCGCACCTGCCCATTTATCTTCTTGAGCTTCAACATATCTGCCTACAAAATGCATGCCACCTAATTTATCGTTTGGCTCACCACAAAAAATATGTCCAAACCCTATAGTTTCTTTTTCACTTCCACTATTTGTAAACCAAATGTTAGCCAGTTCATCTTTAAATAGCTCCAAATCCGCATCTGGTGTGACAATTTGATGATCAAGCTCATCATATATTTCTTTCACTACTTCTTGATGCTGCAGACAACTAAGTAAAATTTTGAAATCTTCTTTATCTGGATGCGCTCCCCAATCTCCACAAACTTTCAACACTCCTCTATCGAAGTCAGTTAATTCTGGAAATGGTGGCTGGTTGTGAACTGAAAAATGGTTCAAAATTATTTTCTTCTACATAGTCAGTGTGAAAATAATGATCCCTAATATAAAAAATAAATCCTATTATTGGTATTATTAAACACAAAATTAGTTTAACTGTCTTCGACATAATCACGTTCACAAAAAAGCTAGCCTATAAGAAATAATTTAAAAAAGTTTTAATCTAATCATTTTTGCAGAGCAGCAACTCCCGGCATTTCATCGCCACTTAACCAATCTAAAAATGCTCCTCCACCAGTGGAAGCATATGTAAAATCCTTATCGGTAAAGCCTGCAGCACTTATTGCAGATAGACTATCGCCTCCCCCTATTATGCTGGTTAACTTTCCTTTGTGCGTTAAGTCACTTACGATTTTCATTACCCCTATTGTACCACTTGCAAAAGCTGAATGTTCAAAAACACCAATAGGTCCATTCCACAGCAGAGTCTTACTGCTTGCTATTATACTGCTTATTGTACTCAAAGTTTGTGGTCCGATATCCAAAATTATATCACCGTCCAAAATGGACTCAGTTCTTCTTGAAATACTAGTGCTGTAATCAGAGTTTACTGCAACCAGAACGTCTTCTGGCACAACTATTTTGCAATTGTTTTTATTTGCTGTTTCAAGAATATTATGCAGAAGGTCGTCAACACCATTTTGAAAGAAAGATTTCCCTATATTTACTTTGCTAAATGACAAAAAATTATTAGCAATTGCACCTCCGAGAACTAGGTAATCAACCTTTTCTGTTAGCTTTATAAGCATTTTTATCTTAGTTGACATTTTGGCTCCCCCAACTATCGCATTAATAGGTTTAGCTTTAAACGATACAGCTTTTTCAAGATACTTTAGCTCATCTTGCAAGCAAAATCCCGCGTAGGAAGGTAAAAACTCTGTAATGCGTGAAATAGAAGCGTGAGCTCTGTGAGAGCAAGAAAATGCATCATTGACATATGTATCCGCCAGAGATGCTAATTGTCTGGCAAAGTTTGCATCATTCTCCTTTTCACCTTCATAAAATCTTAGATTCTCTAGTAATATTATATCTCCTGCATCCATAGCACTCACTGCTTTTTGCACTTTTTCACCAACGCAATCATCAATGAATTTCACTTTTTTATTTAGTAACTGTGATAAAGTGTCAATTATATTTTTTAGCGACAGATTATTGTCTCTAGCCTTTGGGCGTCCAAAATGCGATATAATAATAATCTTTGCACTCGCATTCACTAAATACTGAATAGTAGGCAATGCTCTCAAAATACGAGTGACGTCACGAATTTCTCCATCTTTTATAGGAACATTGAAATCAACTCTGAGTAAGACGGTTTTATTGTGAAGATCACAATTTTCTATACTAGGTATATTCATTACAAAATTGAAGCTATAAAGTCACTATACAGCAGTTTGATCTAAAGTAAAGTTTTAAGCTTACGAACGTTTAAGGAAATTTGCATGCCAAACGCTTGACACTGGAACCTTATCGTCATGCCATCACGAACCGTCATACCGCCGGGTATCTCTTAGCCGCTAACACGTAGCGGGATACTTGACCTTTACAGGGATGACGATTGTCGTTTAGCCATAAATATTTAAGAAATTTACTAAACAGAAAAAAAGGCAAAAGAAGCCCCGTGGTTGGCTAATTACTTACATTATACTTTCAAGTATGGCGTTTTTTTATTCTAAACGCTTAATAACCGCGATTTAGCTGCTTTTTAATGCAACTAACCTTTAGTCATAAATGTTTAAGAAATTTACTAAACAGAAAAAAAGGCAAAAGAAACCCTAGGGTAGCTAATTATTCACTATCCATTTTTTAAGTTGGCGTTTTTTGATGTTTTAAATGCTTTATAAGCGTATTTCAGCTTGTATAGGTAAAAACCTAGAAATTTGATAAAGACATAGAGTGCACATAGTGCAAAAAATTAAACATGAGACGCCAGATACGTTGAGTTTTTTTGTCATTTAATCTGTACAGAGAAGATAAATAAATAGCTTCAGTTTCATGATAAGGGGGCTGGCGAAGGGTGTCAAGTAAGTTTTGCATTTGATCCGTTTCTATGACTTAGATGCCAGTGCCTGCTACTTGACTCTCGGCTGGGTCGAATTTGTATAGCTACATTGTCGGTAAATCTAAATTGCTTTAATAATTTTGATTGAAAAATAGTTTTTCTATTATATAAATGCTACTTTAGGGTAATCAAAATGGAAGACGATAAATATAGCCTAGGTTTAAGAGTTATCCATTGGTTGATGGCTGTTTTTATTATCGGTATGCTTTGCTCTGGACTTTATATGAAAAGCTTACCACTTAGCAATGAAATTAAGTTCAACATATACGCTATTCATAAGGCTTGCGGTATCACTATTCTTGGATTAATCATAGTACGCATATTTTTTCGCGTCTTTACTTATGTTCCACCACTTCCAGCAAATTTTTCTCGGTTTGTAATCAATACAAGTAAAGCAGTGCACTTTGGTTTATATTCTTTAATGGTGCTAATGCCACTATCTGGCTATGTCATGTCTTCTGCTTCTGGCAAACAGATCAAATATTTTTTCCATATCCCTTTGTTGATTAATCAAAACAAAGATCTAGCTAACACGGCTAACGAGCTACATTCGATGCTTGCATATTTTATGGTACTCTTTATAATCTTACATATACTTGGCGCCTTAAAGCACACATTTATAGATAAGCAAAACATTTTTAAACGCATGATATAGGTTATATGTTAAGTAGCCTCTGGAAAAAAGGAACAGATTTTCTTGGCAGTGAGTTTGCGATAATGGGTGGTGCTATGAGCTGGGTTTCAGAGAGAAACTTGGTTTCAGCAATCTCAAACGCTGGTGGTTTTGGTGTGATTGCATGTGGTGCAATGTTCCCAGACTTACTGGAAAAAGAAATCATAGAGACACAAAAATTAACTAACAAGCCATTTGGTGTAAACCTAATTACTATGCACCCAAAGTTGAGTGAGTTGATAGATGTGTGTATTGAAACGAAAGTGAGCCATATAGTGCTTGCCGGTGGACTGCCAACAAAGCCTAATATAGAAAAAATCAAGGGTGCAGGCATTAAAGTTATGTGCTTTGCACCAGCATTAAGCCTTGCGAAAAGGTTAGTAAAAATGGGAGTAGATGCATTAATAATAGAAGGAATGGAAGCAGGTGGGCATATAGGTCCAGTTAGCACTTCTGTTCTTGCACAAGAGATATTGCCTCATTTTAAAAATGAACAAATACCAGTGTTTGTTGCAGGTGGAATAGGAAGAGGTGAAATGATAGTTAATTACCTGGAAATGGGAGCAAGTGGCTGTCAAATAGGTACATTATTTGTCTGCACTAATGAGTCAATTGCCCACAAAAATTTTAAGGAAGTGTTTATTAAATCGGCCGCACGTAATGCAATACCTTCTGTACAGATAAGTGCTGATTTTCCTGTAATTCCTGTAAGAGCTATAGCCAACAAAGCAAGCGATGACTTCATGAAGCGTCAAAAAGAAGTTATTGATGAATACCAAAAGGGACAGATCTCAAAAGAAGATGGGCAGCTTGAAATAGAAAAGTTCTGGGCTGGAGCTTTAAGAAGGGCAGTGATTGAAGGAGATGTTGAAACAGGATCTTTAATGGCCGGCCAAAGTGTTGGCATGGTTGATAGGGAAAAGCCTGTAAAAGAAGTAGAGGATATGTTAGTTCAACAAGCAAAGAATCATATTAATAGCAAATCTGTAGAAGTAGAAAGCCCAGAAAGCAAATAGTTAAGCGACCTTCCAATAAGCAAGTTGCCGCGATTATTTATAATATGGCATAATTGCCCAGTTTTAATGTAAAATTAACGCTAAAGAGGTATCTATACATTTTATTATGTATGGAGGAATGTTATGCACAGTCCCTTTAAAAAACCTAAGAGTAAGGAAGGAGATATTAACCAACAATTGAGCAACACTATATACAAAAAGGTAACAGCAGAAAATTATCAAGAAAATCAAGATGAGACTTCCAAAGAATGCAAAAGGTTGTTCAAGCAGGGAGCTAGTCCTAAAACATTGGCTGAATTGGAAAAAATACTGAGAGAACGACAAAATGAGCAGGCTATTGCAAAACACTTAGAGTCATCCAAGCAAGGAACTAGTCCTGAAGCATTAGCTGAGTTAGAAAAATCAGTGGGGAAAAAAAGAGAACATTATAATAATTATATCCAACACTTTCTTCCAGCGTTGAAAGCAGAAATAACAGAGTCAAAAAAACTAGACTCAAAAAAAAAGGCAGCAATAGTACAAACAATTTTGGATATTACTAACAGGAGCAGCAGTGTAAGCTCAATACCAAATGCTGTTGAAGAAAATATTGAAGATCAAATGCAGCTAAAACATATTGAAGAGCAAAACAACACACAAGAAACACCCTTGAATGTAGCTGAGAAAAAAAGTGGTGATAATAAAATACTTAGTAATTCAGATGTTACAGAGGAAGTGTTTGAAAAATATAGCAAGGTTGTGAAAGAAATAGAGGAGAAGCAAACTTCTAAACTCAGTAGTGGCAATGACTCAGATAGTGGAATAGACTCACCTGGACTGAGTGAAAAAAACTCGATATCACCAATAAATAGTAGAAAAAACAGTTTAACATCAATAGCAAGCACTTCATCTGAGGAAAGTTTAAACTCAACATTGAGCTCTGTTGAAGGAGATAATGGCTTACAACCAGAGGATGAAGGAGAGACAAAATTAGCACACCTAACTAAAACAAGGTCCAAAGGGCCAAGTGGACGAAGATCTCCTTCTAAATATAATAAAAAGATTGAAGATCAAGTTGAGAAAGAGTCACCACAGGTGTCATCCCAGTGCGTGACACTGGGATCCAGAGAAAAAGAAAGTATGGATACAAATAGTCAAACTACTCAGATGACAGGCAGCCAGGCAAAAGATTCAATGCAACCCGAAGAAAAAAGGGACAGAAAAAACGCCATTACAATCGTGCAGAAATTTCCTTTGAATAAGAAAAAGGGTGAAGATACTCCACTTGAAAAACAACCCAATAACAGAAATCTTCACGTTGCATTTGTAGCAGGTTGTGCTCTCTCCACAATAGGGTGCATTGTTGCAGGAGCAATGACATCAGGATTGATAGGAGCAGGACTACTTGCTATGGTTGCAGTGCTTGCTATAGCAGCAGTAGCTGAATTGCATTCAAACTTCCTATCAAGTAAATTAACATCCATTAATGTGAGTCCTCTTGTTGATGATAAGAGCTTACAGCATGTTCGCAGCGGTAAAAATTAAATATGTGTTACTTGTAGTGGATAAGTGAATTCAGTTCTTGCCTATTGATATAAAAGTTGTTATATTTGAGGAATGTTTAAAAGGTGTTTAGTTGATGCGCATTCAATTGAATAAAGTTTTGGTTTTTATAGCCTTATTAAGTTTCATTTTTGCATCATATTCTAGCGAAGCAAGTTCGGCGAGCGATGAATTAAAGGGTATACAAGAAACGGTAAAAAATTTTATTTCTTCATTTTCAGTTAAAGATACTGTAGAAAATATGAGTCCTTCAACAATCATAGGGTTGTGTATAGCTGCAGTGATACTTGCAGTAGTGTTCAGAGGTCTAATCTTTTTTATGATAATGTTTGGTGTACTGGTCCTGGTGTTCGGTAGTACAGAAAAGGCAACAGACTACTTAAAAGAAAAATTTAACTTTGCAAAAGATATAAAATTACAATCCGATAGCGAAAAAAAAGATAAAAATTAAGATAGTATTTTTATCTTTTTTAATTATCTTTATTGAATACGCATATGCAGTTAAAAGTACCAACAGTTAACTCTAAGCTTAAAAAAAAGAACAACTTAGCATTACTAGAAAGCATTGATTTAGATTTTGTTCCTTATGCTTGTCATTACGATGAAGAAACCATACTAACAAAACAGGGAGAATTGTTAAAAATAATCAAGTTAGAAGATTATTCTTCTGTTGATAACTACAGCGACCTCAGAACTGAAATTAGAAAAAGCATATCAAAAAATATTAATAGCCTGTATTTTACCGTTTGGATTCATACCGTTAGAAAGCGCAATAAACTGAGCTTGAAATGGAATAAAACTGAAGACTTCTCTGACAACCTACATTCAACGTGGTTTAATAAACTAACTGATAGTAAATTACAGTATATAAATGAACTATACATTGTAATATTGTTTAGCGATTTTGGCAAGCATACTAATAATTCGTTTTTTTTCAATAGAATAAAGAATAAGCATAAGTTGTCTTTACAAGAAAGCCATCAGGAGTTGCAAAAGATAACTGACGTAATTCAAAATGATTTAGGACCTTTTGGAGCTAAAAAACTGAGTCTAAGGTTTAGTGAAGGTAAAATATATTCTGAAATGATAGAATTTCTCCACTATATTGTTACATTAACGCACAAAGATTATCCAATACATGAAAGGGACCTGTCGCAATATATTAGAAATTTTAAAATAGCTTTTGGTTTCAATACGTTTCAAACAATATTTGAAAATCAACAGAAATTTGGCTCTATTTTCAGCATAAAAGAATACCGGGAAATCTCTTTAGGTAATATAGATAGATGCTTGCAGCTTGAATCTGAATTTATCATTACAGAAATAATGATATTTACTAGTAATAACAAAGCAATAAAAGAATTTAAAAAACAAATCAACATGCTGCAAATTAGTGAGGATAATACCTTACTTAAAAGCTCAGGAATTGAAGAAATAATAGAGCTTGAAAAGACCTCTAGTATAGACTTCTGCCAACAGAAAATTATTTTTACAATATTTGCAGATGATAGGAATAAGTTAGCTGAAAGTATTAGTGATTTATCTTCTATAATGTCATTAGTTGGCTTCATGATGTTTAGAACTGATTTACATATGGAAAGTCATTTTTGGGCACAACTTCCAGGCAATTTTGCTTTTATTACGCAACCGAAAAATATCTTAACAAAATACGCTTGCAGCTTTGCTATGCTGCACGATTTTACGTCAGGTACATTAAAAGGAAGAAGGTGGAAAGAAGCGGTAATGATTTTTTTCTCAAAAAAAGGAAATCCTTACTTCTTTAATTTTCATGGAAAAAGAAATAATGGCCATACTACGATACTCGGAGCTCCAAATTCAGGCAGAACTTCACTCATTAATTTTCTATTATCAGAATCAAGAAAGTTTAACCCAAGAATTGTCATATTGGATAACACTGGAAAATCAATAATTTTTACTAAAGCAGTGAGTGGTAAATATTACATAATCGATCCAAAATATAAGGACAAAAGCCTAAAATTTAATCCACTAAACATTGAAGATAGTGCTTCCAATCGCAATATGTTGGTTGAACTGATCAGAAGAATGGTAGCCGATACGAGCTTGGTGGACGTAGAAGAAAAGATAAGAAAAATTGTGGATTCTATATTTGCTATACCCAAGGAATCACGTTCTATTTCACAAATTTCTGAGGTGCTCTTGCTCCTTGGGGGTAAGATAAGTAGATGGTGTGACGATGGTGACTTTGCTTACTTATTTCAAGATGGTAATGAATCAGATATTGACTGGGAAACAAAAATTATATCTCTCAACACCGCAAACCTTACAAAACAAAAGGAATGTATGTCCGTGATACTTTACTATTTTTTATATTCTTTTGAGGCAAAATGTGATGGCTCGCCTGCAATACTTGTTTTGGATGAAGCATGGGAGATAAGTAATATTTTTCCTACAGAGAAAGAGTTTGATAACTGGATGCAAAGAATGACGGAACTAAATGTTGTAGTAATCCTAAGTACTGAAAATTTAAATCTCGCATTTGCTAGCAAATTTACTCAATATTTAGATAAACATGTTGATACAAGAATCTTGATGCCGAACGTCAATGCAAATAGATTATACATGAAAGCATTTTCTTTATCAAAAGAGGAGCTGAATATAATTCTGCAGACGCCAACGCAGGAAGGTTTGTTTTTGATAAAACAGTATAAAGGATTAGTAACTTTAAATTTAGATTTAAAGAATATGCAAGAAATACATGTACTTTCAGCTAACAAAGAGACGATAAAGTATATGTACGAGGCAATAAAGGAAAAAGGAGAAGAAGTTAATGAGTGGTTACCGGTATTTTATGAGAAGTGTAAGGCTTAATTTCTTATTGATATTTTTTTTGATACTTGGTCTTTCGTATCAAGGATATGCTGATTGTCCAACATTTGTAGAAAGTAATACTTGGTTGGAAGCAATAGTTGGTGGAGATTGGGTAAAGGAAATTAAGGTGCAAGCAATAAAAGATCAAGGAGTTGATGGTTACTTTAATCCCAAAATTAGAGTATGTGCTTATGATGGACAAAGTTATTGTTATGACTTACAAAGTGGGGAATCCTGCCGCCAGATATATGGAACGCAAGGTACAGGAGCTGGAGTTTCTGCTGCAGCTTTTATTGATTGGGAAGGGGATAAAACAAAAGCTGGAGGAGAAATTGCTCGGGGTCTTAAATGGGAATGGGCAGACGGTGTTACTGATGAGGAAAAAAGAAGATTCGCTAACTCTCCTAAAATATGTGCTTGCAGTCAAAAAGGGGCTTGTACGTCAGGAATTTCTTCATGGGGTTCTAGAGTATTTTCGGGTGAGAATATTTTTCGTCCTGGGGAGATGGAAAAAGTCTGTGATACCTGCTACCAAACGGCAGTAAAATGTGCTCCCCTGCCACTTGCACCTAGTCCCCCTCCATTTTGCGAGCAACTTGCAATTTCACCTCCACAAGTTAGAATTGTTCCTATAACAGATAAAGACAATGATTACTTTAATCCTAAGGTTAAGGTAATCATTGGTGATCTGAAAGGAAGAGACGGAGAGATTGGAGAAAAATTAGATTTCCCTAAAGGGTATGGAGAAAATAAAGCTGAGTGGCGCTCTATTTTAGACAAAGATGGCATCACGTACTACTTCAAAACCTATAGAAAAAAGGGCCAGCTCTGTGCTGAATACCTTGGAACTCAAAGTATAAATGAACAAAATCCACAGTTCGTCCGCTGTTTTCCTGCACCACCTGCTCCAGAACCTGAGATAGTGGAGATAGTAAATAAAAATACATTGAAAGTAGAAATGAAGATGAGTGAGAGCACTTGTGCTAAAGCACATGGAACCTATAGTAATGGTTCCTGTACTTTTAATGTTAATACTGACCTCAACCATCCTATAAACATTGGCCCCCTATCTTTAAAAGTAGTAAAACCAGCAATAGTAGCAAAAACAACTGATAGTAATATTGATAATATTATAGAAGGTATATTAGAAAGTAATCCGCAACAATTTAAAGTTCTGAAAGAATATGGCTATGTTCCTGATGTGCAAATTAAATGTTCTAAAGGCGGAAGTTTTTATAGTTTTAATGATTTTGAGAAAAAGTTAAAAGACAAATCTATTCAATGTGAATTTAATAACTCTGGGCAGCCGGAAATAGAAGTAAAGTATAAAGGAAATTCTAACAGTAAAATGCTTTGTCTTTCTGGATGGCAGCCAGAACCAGAGGAGTTTGTTCTTAAAAGAGAAAATAAAATAATACCACTAAAATTAATGGGAACAAGATATACTAAATACAATGCTGTTTACTCCAAGGAATCAAATCAGTTCTATTATCTTCCAAGCAAGGAAATAGTTTACCCTTTGAAAGAAACTCAAGAGAGGTTGGATAAAATAATATTTAATAAGCAAGAGTATGTTTTCTTCCCTGATGAAAATGAGCAGAAGAAGGGAGAATGCAGTTACTGTGTAAAAAGAAATGATGAGATAGACGATACATTTAAATCTAGTAAAGGACTGAAAGTAGTATACAAATTGACGGATGTAGAGCATAGAGAAAAATGTAATCAAGGTGATGATGGTTGTATCTGCTTTACTGGAACATGCAGCCGTTCAACACGATATGTAGACAAAGAAAACACTCAACCTTTTTATACAAAGATTTCACAAAATACAAATGGCGTTGTCACACAACAAGAAGCACCAATTAAAGCAAACAGAACGGAGGTCTTTTACGCTGATAAATTGTGTAGGTTCGATTTAGAAGGTCTCAAAAAGAAATTAAAAGAAAAATTAAAAGAGATAATCAAGGAACATCTGAAAAATAAGAAACCAGATCTTGAAAAAAATAATGAAAAATCCTATGATCATAAAAATAAAGATGTTTATACAGATGACTTATCAATAAAATTTGATCGTATTAAAATAGAAGCGTGGGGAAGTGGTGAAGCAGGTCATATACAAGGTAGTGGCTGTGACAATCAAAAATGCCATTCTACTGAAAGCAGAGTAGGGATGCCAGGAGATTATATTAAAGCTAAACTGAAAATCGATCCTAATTATCCTATAATTAAGGTGCAAGTCACAGAGGGAGGGGGTAACCAGGAAAGTAACCTCTCAGATAAGGACGGGGGACCTGTTTTCATAGAAATGTGCAATTCGCAGAAGCAACATTGCCAGCAACTGATTACTGTTGCAGGTGGAGGTGAGTATAGAACATACGGTGGTAAGGGTTATGAGGAAACAGTAATTCATAAGCAAGATTTAAAGCTAGAGGAGAAAATTGTAAAGGCAGATAAACTGAAGTCTACACAAGACAATCAAATAGCATATATAGAAAATGGTGAAATCAAGTATGAAACAGTAGAGTGTGGAAGTGGTTTGAGAAGCAGTAGATCTGGTGCAGGTGGCTGCATTAATAAAAGCAAAGGAATTTATGGTAAAGGCTCTCCAGGGTATGTGAAGATTAGACCTATTATAAAGGAATTTGACGAAGAAGAAATAAATGCTGCTATTAAAAAAGTAATAGAGGATCTATACGATCTTGAAACTATGACTGATTTTTGGGTAGGGGATCTTAACGTGAATATAAGTGGGATAATTAAAGAGGAACTCAAAAAAGAATTGTTAAGGTAAAAAGATATAACTCTGAAAATTATGCTCTCGTTTTAATAATTAATTAAAGTAAAGCATGTAGTAAATGGTGTAATTGCTGTATCTTAACAAAAAGGTATAACGAATGTAAGGAGGGTACTTTATGTCTCTAAAGAATAAAATTTCTGAGCTAATAGAACAACAATTTAGCATTAAATACCATGACAATTATTTGGCTTACGCTATACATAAGTGGGCTGCAAGCGAAATATCTAATTCTATTGCTTTTTGCATAATTGGTTGTGGAAATTGCAAGATTGGATATCAAGATGCTGCAAATTCGTTCAACATAACAAAAGAAGAAATTGAACAAGGCAATATTGCAAGCATAGAAAGTAAAATAAAAAATGAAGCTGAAAAATCAGGTAGCGAGTTTTCTGAGTTGATTTCTAGAGTGGATCAATCGCTAAAAGAGCAGAGTGAAAAGTCTATTGTACAAATTTTAGATTCATCCGCTGAGGAGATGTTAAGGAGTTTCTGTGATAACCCTGTACAGTCTCCAGAGCCTCAAGAACCCTCTGCTTCATCTGAAGAGCATGCTACAGAAGGCCCAGAAACTAGTGTTAATTCAGATCTTTTGTCAACCTAATCAACCCCATATATATGTTTTTTTTGTACCCATGCTTTGCGTTTTGGGGTGGAAAGAAAGCACCATTCTTCGTTGCATTTTTCTATCTTCATCACAACAAACTTGTCTATTTTCATAGTAATCTTGCTGTCTACACTCTGTTTTTGATATCCATAAGTATCTTCTTTTACAATCGCGTAGCGCTTATCACTAAGAAGATTGCCTTTTATCCATCCGCAGTCTTCATCTATATCGCAGACCTTTTTCCAACTCTCAAACTCTTCTATCACTTTCAGGGGCAGATTTTTGCAAGTGTATATCCATTTTACAGGATAGTGAAACCCTGGCCCCGTTCTCATGTTGATCTTATTTGATTTGGTTGAAACAAAGTTGTTAGCAAACAAGCTATGGCTAAATAATAAAAACAATAGGATAATAGTACTGAACCAAGATCCCAGTGTCACGCACTGGGATAACGTGAGGGATAGTGTAACAGACTTATTCATCATAATTCACGATTAGGTTGACATAAGATAAAGAGTAAATTAAAAATTGAATAGATCTTTAAATGCGAAATCAATGCCTATAGAAATATTAATGCCTGCTCTTTCACCGACA
Source organism: Wolbachia endosymbiont (group A) of Alloplasta piceator (assembly GCF_964028505.1). NCBI lineage: Bacteria > Pseudomonadati > Pseudomonadota > Alphaproteobacteria > Rickettsiales > Anaplasmataceae > Wolbachia > Wolbachia endosymbiont (group A) of Alloplasta piceator. The sequence goes on from NZ_OZ034793.1 coordinate 347,578, forward strand.
ATGAGCAAAACTGGAGGAAAAATTGTAAAGTGGCATAAAAAAGAACAAGACAAAGTTGAAGTAGGCGACGTAATTGCTGAGATAGAGACTGATAAAGCCATAATGGAGTTTGAATCTATAGATGAAGGAGTTTTAGCAAAAATTTTAGTAACAGAAGGAACAAGTGGCGTGCCTGTAAATCAACCAATAGCTTTAATGCTGGAAGAAGGAGAAGATGAAAGTGCACTTAACAACTATACTTCAACTTCCATCAATAGTGCAGTTAAAAAGGAAGTGACAAAAAGTGCTGTTGATAATCAAAAATCAGAACACCAAGATTTAAACGGAAAGCCAATAAGTCATTCTTCGGTGTCATTCCAGCGCGTGACGCTGGAATCCAACCCCTCAATGTCATCCCAGTGCTTGACGCTGGGATCTAGAAAAGAAGAATGGATCCCAGTGTCAGCTACTCAGATGACAGAGGGTTATGCAGAAGGTAGAACAAAAATAAGCCCATTAGCTAAGAAAATAGCTCAAAATGAAGGGGTTAATGTGCAGCAATTAAAAGGTACAGGACCATATGGTCGCATAATTAAGGCTGATGTGTTGGAGTTTTTAGGCAGTGGTATACATACTGAAAGTCCTGAGAAAGATACCATAGTTGAAGTAAGCAACATGCGCCAAGTGATAGCACAGCGCCTGACTGAATCAAAACAGAATGTTCCACATTTTTATTTAACTGTAGATTGCCAGGTTGATAAGTTAATATCGTTAAAAAACGAGATTAACTCAGCAGATGAAAACAATAAAGTAACAATTAATGATCTAATCATAAAAGCTGCAGCTTTCAGCATGAAAAAATTTCCTGATATAAATTCTTCGTGGATAGATAATAAAATACTGAGATATTCAAATATAGATATTTCAATCGCTGTGGCACTTGAAGATGGGCTAATTACTCCTATAGTAAAAAATGCTGATAAAAAGGGTATTTTATCTATATCAAAAGAAGTGAAAGATTTAGTAAGCAGAGCAAGATCTGGAAAATTGAAACCTGAAGAGTTTCAAGGAGGAGGGTTTACTATCTCCAACTTAGGGATGTTTGGTATAAAAGCCTTCAGTGCTATAATCAATCCGCCGCAATCTTGCATTATGGCAGTTGGTGCATCTAAAAAACAACCAATTGTTATGAATGAGAAAATAGAAATAGCAGAAATAATGACAGTAACGCTCTCTGTTGACCATAGAGCAGTTGATGGGGCACTCGGAGCAAAGTTTTTAAATGCCTTTAAGCATTATATAGAGAATCCTCTGGTGATGCTTATTGAAACTGCGGTAATCTATTAGCATTGTTATTACAAAATTAATACCTCTAAGTTTATACTTTTATTAGTTAATAGGTTTAGAGGTAAAAAAATGGTATCCGTTCAGGAGAGTGGTATAAGAGGTTGTCCGGAAACAAGTAAAAGGCTATAATATCTGAAATTTTAGTACGGGGTAAAGATGAGAAAAAAGTATCCAACAGATCTAAGCGAAAGGGAATGGGCAAGAATAGAAAAACACTTCAGAGTATCATACAAGAAAGGAGGAAGGCCGCCAAAGTATAGCAAAAGAGAAATATTAGAAGCAATTTTCTATGTATTGCGTACAGGGTGTCAATGGCGGTATTTACCAAATGATTTTCCGCTATGGAAGACTGTGTATGAGCAGTTCAGGCAATGGAAGAAGCAGGGAATTTTTGAGAAAATGAATTATGAAATTACAAAATATAGTAGAAGAAAAATAGGAAGGAATGAGCAGCCGAGTGCCTGTATAGTAGATAGTCAATCTGTAAAGACTACAGAAAAGGGGGGATCAAAGGCTATGATGGAAGTAAAAAAGTAAAGGGTAGAAAAAGGCATATAATTACAGACACTCAGGGTTTTATACTAGGTTGTTACGTAGGCGCTGCTAACGAAAATGATAGAGATGGTATTAAAATAGCATTAAACAATATGAGAACAAAATATACTAAAGTTAAAAAAATGTGGGCTGACATGGGATACCAAGGAAGAAATTCAAAGAATCACATAAAGGAAGAATATGACATAGATATTGAAATTGTTACAAGGCCTCCATGTAGATTTTGGGTGCACAAAGATACGCCACCTGAGCTACTACCAACAAGAGAACAAGGGTTTAAAGTACAGCCAAGAAGATGGGTTGTAGAAAGGACTTTTGCTTGGGTTAATAGGAATAGAAGGCTATCGAAGGAGTATGATTTACTCACAACATCCACTGAGAATTTCATATACCTAGCTATGAGTAGGGTTATGTTAAAGAGGGAATATGCTTGAATTTACTAGTTTCCGGACAACCTCTAAGAAACAATAGATAGGAGATTTTGGAAAGGATTGAGACCCCTTTGTTTCCAAGTTAAGTATAATGAAATTATCCGCTCAAGGAATGTATTTCCCCGCTTTGATTGTGTAAAATATGAGTTTTTGCGATAAACGACATAATGCCGAATTTGCCGTTCAGCGTGGTTATTTGTCAGCGGAATATTTTCTGGGTCATCTAAAAATTTCCACATCATTCTTTCAGATCTCAGAACATTTTTTGCAACTCGAGAGGCTCCAATTGCTTCAGGTAAACGAGATATCTCCTTCAAGTAATACTTTGTACGTTTTCTTAATTTTCTGGCACGTCTGACAAACCTCAAAACATCTATCTCACTTTTTAGTAAAGCTTTTTTTAGTGCAAATAATTCAGTGGCCACGTTTCTCAAGTAACAACCCAGAACTTTAACTTCAATATTCCAACTATGTGCTAATCTTTCAAAATCTCTTGATAAATGTGCCCAACAGATTTGCCTGTTTTTATCGGCAAAATAATTCTATGCTGCATACCTGTCAGTTATTACCAAGCTATTGCGATTGCAGAATTTACTATTTTGTAAAACTTTCATTCCTCTTGACTCTGTAAATTTTACAAAACTTGCCGTATTGCTTGCAAACATCCAACACCAAGCGAGTTTACCTTTGTTATAATGGCTCGTTTCATCAATATGTAGAACTTTACTCCTACTTATCTCTTGTTCGATCTGCTCATACATTTTTTTGCATTTTGAAGCAACTCTATGTTCACTATTTGATATGCTACCGACGCTTATGTTCAAATTGAAGATATCATTTACGACACTCGCTATTTCGCGTTTTGAATTTTTGTAGAATCCGCTGAACGCTGCAATTATTGACTTAACCCTTGGACCAAATGTATCTGGCGTAACACCTTCCGGTAACTTGCTACTTCTTCTCTTTCCGCATCTCCGACAACGGCCATGTTCTAACTGATATTCCACTACATAAGGCTTGATTTCTGGAAGATCAACTTTCTGATGAATATATGGTTTTTCACATATTGCAATTTCTCCTCCGCATTCGCAAGTATTAGGCAACTCTATCTTTACTACTTTATCTGCATCCATGTTGGCGCGAAAACTTCCTTTATGACCAACCTGACCGCCAATATTCCTTTCGCTTTTCGGCTTATTCTTTTTTATTTTATACAACTCTTTGGAACTTGGTATTGATGAATTTTTTGAGCTTAAACCGAGTCTTTCTCTTAACTCAGCATTTTCTATCTTTAAAGCCTTATTTTCTGCTTTTAAACTTTCATTCTCTTTTTCCAATCTTTCTATTTTTGCTTCTAACCTTTCTATTTTTTGCTGTAAATTTTTGCAAAGTTCTAAAAGGTTTACCATATTATTTCACTTTTGCTCTATGATTATCTTTTTAGATCACCTTGTCTACCTTATTCTGCCACTCCGCTGAACGGATACAAAATGCCAGTATATGATATTATGCCAATCAATATATAATTGAATTATGGTAGAAAAGCTCTCTAATATTAAAGGCTCAAATACTCCTTTGCTTGGTCAGTTAAAACGCGTCCTCTTGGTGTGCGCTTTACAAAACTAATTTTGATTAAATAAGGTTCTACTGTTTCTTCAATATTGCCAACATCCTCAGATAGTGCAATAGATATAGTGTCAATTCCAACAGGTCCTGAGGTGTTGAATAAAAATCTTAGATAATTCATATCAAGTTTATTGAGTCCCATTTTATCTACACCCAATTTTAGTAATACAGAATCAGCGACTTCATAAGTGATTTTTTTATCATCTTTCACTTCAACAAAATCCCTTATTCTTCTGAGTAACCTCAAAGCAATTCTTGGAGTGCCGCGCGCACGGCAGGCAATTTCCCGTGCTGCATCCTCTTCAATTTCAGCAGAAAGAACTCTTGCGCCTCTTTTTATAATATTAACCAGCTCCTCAAAGGAATAAAACTCAAGATGCAAAGGAATGCCAAAACGATCTCTGAGTGGCGCAGAAAGTAATCCAAGCCGTGTTGTTGCTCCAATTAGCGTAAATGGTGGTAGATCTATCCTTAAAGTGCGAGTAGATGGGCCTTCACCTACTAATATGTCCAGGCAGAAATCTTCCATAGCAGTATATAAAACTTCTTCAATGCTGCGATTTAATCTATGGATTTCGTCGATAAATAGGACATCTTTTGCATTTAAAGTGGTAAGCACTGCGGCCAAGTCTCCAGCTTTACTAAGTAAAGGACCAGAAGTTGCGCGAAAGCTAACTCTTAATTCTTTAGAAACAATTTGTGCTAAAGTTGTTTTGCCAAGCCCTGGAGGACCGTACAATAAGACGTGATCTAAAGCTTCAGTTCTCGTCTGTGCAGCGTTTATAAACACTTTTAAATTTTGTATTAAGTCTTTTTGTCCGACAAAATCATCAAGTTGTTCAGGTCTGATGTTGATATTGCGCGCATCTTCAGTATATTCTTTACCGCACGATATTGATTTCATAATGTTGAGAGCTCCTTAAGCGCCATGCGAATAATATCCTTAGTGTCCAGATTTGGCCTGTATTTTTTTATCGTATCATAAGCTTTCATTTTTTCATACCCAAGATTGATCAATGCTGAAAGGGCATCTTCATTGATTGGATGAAAATTATTGTTATTTATTTCTAGTTTACTCACTTTGCCACTCAATTCAGTGATGATTCGATTTATGAGTTTCAGGCCAAGTCCACTCATCTTGAGTGTTACTTTATCCTCATTCATAATTGCCAAAAATAGCTGTTCTGGAGTTAATTTGCCCAAAATTGACATTGCAGTTTTATAGCTAACGCCGCTTACTTTGACAAGCAACCTCAAGCACTGCTGTTCTTCTTCGCTTATAAAACCATATAGCTGAGCGACATTTTCTCTGTTATTTGCATAGGTTTCGATAAGTAATTTAACTCTACTTCCGATGGAACATGCATTTAAAGTTTTGGCAGAAAGGTGCACTATATAGCCAACATCATTCACGTTCAGGATTATGTGATCACTGCGCACTTCATCAACTATTCCGCTTAGATTTCCTATCATTTTTAGCACTGTATAGGGTTCAGTTTAAATACTCCTGGATCTTAGGTCAAGCAAACGAACATTATAACAGGGAAACTTGGCTAAAAAACCACTTGACAAACTCCGCCAGCCCCCTTATCATAAACACTGAAGCTATTTATTTATCTTCTCTGTACAGATTAAATGACAAAAAAACTCACGTATCTGGCGTATCATGTTTAATTTTTTGCACTATGTGCACCTTATGTCTTATAAAATTTCTACCTACATAAGCTGAAACGCGCTTATAAAGCGTTTAAAACATAAAAAAACGCCAACTTAAAAAATGGATAGTGAATAACTAGCTACCCTAGGGTTTCTTTTGCCTTTTTTTCTGTTTAGTAAATTTCTTAACGTTTATAATTTAGATTAGTTGCGGTTTAAAAGTAGCTGAATCGCGGTTATTAAGTGTTTAGAATAAAAAAACGCCATACTTGAAAGTATAATGTAAGTAATTAGCCAATCATGGGGCTTTTTTTGCCTTTTTTTTCGTTTGGTAAATTTCTTAATGTTTATAGCTAAACGACAACCGTCATCCCGCTGCTTGTTAGCGGGATCTATGCTAAGAGATACCGCGGATGAATCGCGCGGTATGACGGTTCGTGGTGGCATCTCGTCATCCCGCTACGTGTTAGCGGCTAAGAGATACCGCGGCGGTATGACGTCTTAGCCATAGATTACCTGATCTCACCATCTTTCCGGTTGTTTTATACATAATTCTCGGATTTTGAAAGTTCACTTTGAATAAATTGCTCATATTCTTTATCCTCTAGTTCTTCAAAAATCTCAGGATAATGTTTACTGGAACGAGTAATTATTGAAATTAGCTCTTGCTTTGTTTTTCTTAGTAAAACCTTTCAAAGAGAGTCTGTTCATCTGGGCGCGTAGACGATCGATACTCCTTTCTATCAAGTGCAACCAAAGCAAAACCTGTTGCAGCCATATGCTTACATGGATCATAATACACAAATGCAGGACAGGAACATGTTCCACTCAAAAGAGGACCATCGTGCTTTAGTGTTACTCGATATACATTTGATCCAACTACCTTTGATTTAGCTTGAGATTCATTAACAGATATAATCTGTACCTTTCTTTTGTCAAAATAATCCCTTCCTCTGGAGCGGTAGGGTTCTTTGATAAGACCTGTGATATCTTTATAATACAGTCTCATTTTTACCTCCTTTAAAACCCTCAATTTTCTAATATATCCTTTCTTCCATAAAAATTTATTAACTCACCACGACTTTTATATGGCCCTGCGGACAATTTTATAGTGCTATAGCTAACTCAAGAAAGGTTTCCCTACGTCATACCGCGATTCATTCCATAACTGTATGAACATTCATTTTTGAAGGTAAATTGCACAGCAAATGGTGTCATTCCAGTCTGTAATCCAGAAATTTTGCTTAGAGGTTGTCCGGAAACAAGTAAAAGGCTATAATATCTGAAATTTTAGTACGGGGTAAAGATGAGAAAAAAGTATCCAACAGATCTAAGCGAAAGGGAATGGGCAAGAATAGAAAAACACTTCAGAGTATCATACAAGAAAGGAGGAAGGCCGCCAAAGTATAGCAAAAGAGAAATATTAGAAGCAATTTTCTATGTATTGCGTACAGGGTGTCAATGGCGGTATTTACCAAATGATTTTCCGCTATGGAAGACTGTGTATGAGCAGTTCAGGCAATGGAAGAAGCAGGGAATTTTTGAGAAAATGAATTATGAAATTACAAAATATAGTAGAAGAAAAATAGGAAGGAATGAGCAGCCGAGTGCCTGTATAGTAGATAGTCAATCTGTAAAGACTACAGAAAAGGGGGGATCAAAGGCTATGATGGAAGTAAAAAAGTAAAGGGTAGAAAAAGGCATATAATTACAGACACTCAGGGTTTTATACTAGGTTGTTACGTAGGCGCTGCTAACGAAAATGATAGAGATGGTATTAAAATAGCATTAAACAATATGAGAACAAAATATACTAAAGTTAAAAAAATGTGGGCTGACATGGGATACCAAGGAAGAAATTCAAAGAATCACATAAAGGAAGAATATGACATAGATATTGAAATTGTTACAAGGCCTCCATGTAGATTTTGGGTGCACAAAGATACGCCACCTGAGCTACTACCAACAAGAGAACAAGGGTTTAAAGTACAGCCAAGAAGATGGGTTGTAGAAAGGACTTTTGCTTGGGTTAATAGGAATAGAAGGCTATCGAAGGAGTATGATTTACTCACAACATCCACTGAGAATTTCATATACCTAGCTATGAGTAGGGTTATGTTAAAGAGGGAATATGCTTGAATTTACTAGTTTCCGGACAACCTCTTACTCCTTTAACAGTTAGTAATGGTAATATTGATTGCTTGAAACAAAAATTATCTCGTAGAAACCAACTTGTAGAAATAGCAAAAATACAAAAAACCCAAATCCAACAGGTAACTGATACATCTATAATCAAACAAATAGAGGAACTTCTTGCAATTTTACGTAATCAAATTAAAACTTTAGAAGATGAAATGATTACATTTATCGATCAAAACCAAGAGCTTAAAAGAAAATATATATCAATAACTATATAGTAGCGGGATGACGGTTTTTCAAATTGTCGGTAAATCTAAGTCAGTTTAGCTATAGGCAGCAATTTTCTGTATTTATTTTAAATTGAAGAAAGCTCAAATGAAAGATCGTGTTTTGCTAAAAATCACAGAATGCAGTCTGGTTAGAGGTTGTCCGGAAACAAGTAAAAGGCTATAATATCTGAAATTTTAGTACGGGGTAAAGATGAGAAAAAAGTATCCAACAGATCTAAGCGAAAGGGAATGGGCAAGAATAGAAAAACACTTCAGAGTATCATACAAGAAAGGAGGAAGGCCGCCAAAGTATAGCAAAAGAGAAATATTAGAAGCAATTTTCTATGTATTGCGTACAGGGTGTCAATGGCGGTATTTACCAAATGATTTTCCGCTATGGAAGACTGTGTATGAGCAGTTCAGGCAATGGAAGAAGCAGGGAATTTTTGAGAAAATGAATTATGAAATTACAAAATATAGTAGAAGAAAAATAGGAAGGAATGAGCAGCCGAGTGCCTGTATAGTAGATAGTCAATCTGTAAAGACTACAGAAAAGGGGGGATCAAAGGCTATGATGGAAGTAAAAAAGTAAAGGGTAGAAAAAGGCATATAATTACAGACACTCAGGGTTTTATACTAGGTTGTTACGTAGGCGCTGCTAACGAAAATGATAGAGATGGTATTAAAATAGCATTAAACAATATGAGAACAAAATATACTAAAGTTAAAAAAATGTGGGCTGACATGGGATACCAAGGAAGAAATTCAAAGAATCACATAAAGGAAGAATATGACATAGATATTGAAATTGTTACAAGGCCTCCATGTAGATTTTGGGTGCACAAAGATACGCCACCTGAGCTACTACCAACAAGAGAACAAGGGTTTAAAGTACAGCCAAGAAGATGGGTTGTAGAAAGGACTTTTGCTTGGGTTAATAGGAATAGAAGGCTATCGAAGGAGTATGATTTACTCACAACATCCACTGAGAATTTCATATACCTAGCTATGAGTAGGGTTATGTTAAAGAGGGAATATGCTTGAATTTACTAGTTTCCGGACAACCTCTAACACGCATATCTGTATTATTAATATAACGTGAGATGATACTGCAGTCTGTTTTATCAGTTTTTGTAGTAATACCAAGGCTTTTAGCATAGTCTCTCCCACCTTGGTTGAATGACGTACACCTCATAAAGTATAGGCACATAATTTTTCGTATCCACCAGTTGCCTCAAGACCAATTTTGGTTACATTATGCAAACGTAAAAAGTCCAGCATTTCATCAATGGATTGTACATTGTTTTCAAATATTTTATAATGCTCAAGTGGGTGAATGTGGAGATCTAATTTACTTTTGCTAACATCAATGCCAGCAATAATGTTTGATGAATTCATAATTCCTCCGTAATAATAACATATACTGCATTTTCCAGCCTTATATACGAGCCTAAAAGCTCAATCAGTTGTTCGGAACTTTCAGTATAATAAACCAGAGAAGAGAACCTTGCTGAACAACGATTCTTATAATCAAGGGGCGTGACGGTTCCTCTTCTCTGTGTGTCTTTAATATCACTACTTTGATATTTATAAAGACTTGTTCTTAACATATAAGGGAAGTGTCCTCTAGGTAAGATTGTGGAGTATTCGTTGTAGCATTTGGCTGTTCAATTACGCTAGTTGATTCTTTAGGTATACTATTTGCTTCAAAATTTCCATCTTTTTATTATGTTCTCTTTAGCATTTTGAGAGTGAATTATTCTAGTTTTGATATTTAACCGTTTTGTATCTGCTGTAATGATTTCACTTCCAATTTGCTATTCTTTACATATTGAATTGCAAGCACTAACGCTTTACTCCCAGAAGCTGTGGTACTGTAAGCTATATTTTGCAAAATAGCAGTTCTCCTGATATCTTTGCTATCTGAAACTGATTTCACACCTTTTGAGGTATTGATCACTAGATTTATTTTTCCATCTTTGAGCATATCAACTATGTGGGGTCTGCCTTCTCTCACTTTATTTACAGTTTGTGCAGCAATGCCATTATTATTCAGATAAGAAGCTGTACCTTTGGTTGCATATATTTCAAAACTCAGTTCTTTCAACATTCGTACAACAGGCAATATATACTCTTTATCATCATCTTTTACTGAAACCAGAGCTGTTCCTTCTGTTGGTAACTTGTATCCTGCAGCCATGTGCGTTTTTGCAAGTGCAGCTTCAAATGATGAGTCAATTCCCATCACTTCTCCTGTTGATTTCATTTCAGGACCAAGTAGAGTATCAATTCCCGAAAAACGCGTGAATGGAAAAACAGCAGCTTTAACTGCAAAATGATTGAAAGGCTTGTTTTCCTGATTCAATTTTTTACCCAAAATAACCTGAGTGGCAAGCTTTGCAATAGGAATATTGATTACCTTGGAAATAAAAGGAACTGTGCGACTAGCCCTTAAATTCACTTCAAGTATGTATACATCACTAGACCTCTTGCATAACTCGATTTCTGAAGGCAATTTTGTCGTCAAAGCTTGTCTGCGCTCCTCAAATACATTCGAGTATTCTGTGGTGCTCATCTGCACTTTTCCTAAAGATTTCTCATCACAAACAGGTTCTGCAAGAGGTCTATTCTCTTGAACAGCAAACTGAATGTTTATCAGACCTTTCACTTTTAATGCTAATGCTATTCTCTCAGTTTGGAGCTCGATCTCTTTTATTACTTCGTCACTCAATGTATTTGTCGGTATTGAGCATGTTGAATCGCCAGAATGAATACCAGCTTCTTCAATGTGCTCCATGACCGCTGCAATGAAAACTTTTTCCCCATCACATACAGCATCAACGTCAACCTCAACTGCATTGACTAAAAATTTATCAAGAAGCAGCGAACCATGCTCAAAGATTTTAGTTTGATCTAAGACGTACTCTTTAAAGCTCTGAGTATCGTGTCTAATCGACATGGATTGACCACCGAGGACATATGATGGCCTGACTACTAGTGGAAACCCCACCTTTTCTGCATTTGTTAACGCTTCTTCTACTGAATGGCAGATAGAACTTTCAGGTTGTTTTAAATTAAGTTGCAAAGCAAGATTTTTAAACCTCATGCGATCTTCTGCAAGGTCAATAGAATCAAACGAAGTTCCCAGAATTTTGAAACCTCTCTCGTTAAGCACTTTGGCTAACTTTAAAGGTGTTTGACCACCTATTTGAACTATTACACCAACCAGTGTGCCATTTTCTTGCTCTTTGCTTAGTATTTCAAGCACATCCTCTGCAATCAGTGGGGCAAAATATAAACGATCAGCGGTATCGTAGTCAGTTGAAACAGTTTCTGGATTACAGTTGATCATTATTGTTTCATACCCCATTTCTTTGGCGGCAGAAGCTGCATGTACGCATGCATAATCAAATTCAATACCTTGACCAATGCGGTTTGGACCACTTCCTAAAATGACAACCTTTTTTCGGTCAGAAATGTCCGCTTCGCATTCTGTCCTATTTGTAATGTTTCCCTCATAACAGCCATACATATAAGCAGTGCTCGATTCAAATTCAGCTGCACAGGTGTCTACACGCTTATAAACTTGTTTGATGCCAAATTTTTTTCTTGTTTCTTCGATTTGCTCTACTTTCTTATTGCTTAATTTCGCCAATCTTGCATCTGAAAATCCCATTTTTTTCAGCTCTAACATTTCATATGCAGTTCCAGGGAGGCCGTTTTCCTTGATTTTTTGTTCAGCCAAGATGATTTGCTGTATATTCTGCAAAAACCATAAGTCATAACCTGTAATTGAATTTATTTCTTCTATGCTAATTCCGTGGCGCATTGCGTCAGCAGCAATCAGTAATCTGTTTGGTAGCAATTTTGCTAATTGAGATTTTACGTGATCAATATCAATGTTCTCAGGAAACACTTCATCAAGTCCTGTAAGATCAGTTTCAAGTGAACGAAAAGCTTTCTGCAGTGACTCATTAAAAGTGCGGCCTATAGACATTACTTCTCCCACTGATTTCATGGAGGTTGATAGTTCACAATTCGTTCCTTTAAATTTCTCAAACTCAAATCGAGGAATTTTAGTGACGATATAATCAATCACTGGTTCGAATGCTGCTGGTATTATTGGAGCACAGTCGTTACGTATTTCGTCGAGCGAATAGCCAATAGCAAGTTTAGTTACAACTTTTGCAATAGGATAGCCTGTTGCTTTCGAAGCAAGTGCAGAAGAGCGAGAAACCCTTGGATTCATCTCAATCACAACGAGGCTTCCATCTTCTTTAGGATTCACTGCAAATTGAACATTTGCACCACCGGCACTAACATCAATTTCTCTCAGCACTGCTATAGATGCATTTCTCATTTGTTGATATTCAGCATCACGCAGAGTCAAAGCAGGAGCAACCGTAATACTATCTCCGGTGTGCACTCCCATCGGATCAACATTTTCTATCGAACAGACTATTATGCAGTTATCTTTACAATCGCGGATAACTTCCATTTCATACTCTTTCCAGCCGATAATTGATTCATCTATCTGAACTTCATTTATTGGCGAAATTTTGAGAGCACTTTCTGCGATATTGAAAAACTCCTCTTTATTATATGCTATGCCACTACCTGCACCACCAAGAGTGAATGATGAACGAATGATTGCTGGTAATCCAACGTAATCCAAAGCCTTTTTTATTTGTTCTTGATTTTTTATAATGATACTTTTGGGGTATTTCAGTCCTATTTTATCCATGGATTGGCGGAATAACTCTCTATCCTCTGCTTTTTTTATTGCTTCTCTATTTACCCCTATTAATTCTACGTTGTATTTGTCTAACACTCCATCATCTGCAAGTTTTATTGCACAATTGAGCGCTGTTTGCCCGCCCATTGTTGGCAATATTGCGTCTGGCCTCTCCTTAATTATAATTTTCTCTATGATTTCAGGCAGTACCGGCTCAATATACGTCGCATCAGAAAACTCAGGATCTGTCATTATAGTTGCGGGGTTGGAGTTAACCAAAATGACTTTATAACCTTCGCTTTTTAATACTTTACAGCTTTGCGTTCCGGAATAATCAAACTCGCATGCCTGACCTATAACTATTGGGCCTGCTCCTATTACTAATATAGATTCTATATCTGTGCGTTTCGGCATAATTACAATAACGGTCTCTATTCAAGTAATGTTACCAATCTTTCCTGTATATGTGAATTTTTATTAAACCTATTAGCTAATTATAGCTCTTTTTACAATAATCCGAACAGACCGTAATATGCTACTGGCCTGCTATAGCCATAAACACATATCTTATCGCATTCGGACTATTATAAGAAAGGCTATACTTTTAGGCTTGACGCATAACTGTACGAACATTGCAATTTGCGTGGCAGATTCCAGTGCTTGACACACAGCTGTACAAACATTCATTTTTGAAGGTAAATTGCACAGCAAATGATGTCATTCAAGTAGCTGACACTGGTTCCTTTATGACGGCAGTGCCCAGAGGTGTCATCCCAGTCTGGGATCCAGAAAACTTAACTTTAAATAAGTGGCTGCATAATAAAGACTAGATTCCAGACTGGAATGACACCATAGAGGCACTGGGATGACATCCTTCCTAGTGGAGATTACTCTCAAATCACAATGTTCATACAGTTGTGGGCTTAACGGTATCTTTGCAGATACTATGGTAATTTATTCGGGAGATTTGCTGAGCGGTAAGATTTTTCCTGATATGCTGCAGTCTTCAGAAGCTAATTCCACAAATTTATCTGTTAGTTTATCAGGTGACACCAATTCAGATCCAGGAAATGCCTGCTCACTACCCACAGGTCCTTCCGTGTATACAGCATTTACACATAATTTTGTATGTTTTGTCTCAGATGCATATATCTGCACCATTATTTCTAGTGCAACTTTACTTGCAGCATACGGCATCCAATATGGATAAGAGGAAGGAGAAAGTGTCACTTCTGAGGTCATGAATATCGCTCTTCCAGCATTAGACTTTTTTAGCATTGGATCTAAGTTTTTTAGTAAGTACCAATTGGCAGTAAAATTTGTATTCATTACGTTCTGTAGCTCTTCAATCTCACAGTCATGAATGGGGTTCAGTTTGCCTAAAATTCCAGCACACGCAACTAATATATCAAGTGCTCCAGATTCTGATAATTTCAGGCTTTCTATCATGTTTGTCAGTATCTTTACATTCTCAAAGTCTAGAAGATCAAGCTGAATTAGTTTCACAGAGCCTTCTTTAAATTCTTCAAGCTCTTCAATTTCATTATATAGTGGCTTGAGATTATCAAGAGATCTTGAAATCAGAATCACACATGCACCTTCTCTTATAAACCTTTTTGCAACAGCAGAGCCTATTCCACCTGAAGCTCCGGTGATTAAAGCTACTTTACCTTCTAACTTACCCATTTCTTTCTCCTTAGCGAGATCCATTGAAATATTTTAGCTGAAAATTGAATTTTGCTCCATATATAAAAATCAAACTTAGCATATAAAAAAATAGTAATGACACTACCACACCACCTAAACTTCCATATATCAAATCCAGTTGGTCAAAGGAAGCTTTTAAGTATTGCTTAAAAGCTGAAGCAGAAATCGTCCAAAGAATAACAGCTACACAAGATCCAGGAAATACGTCTGATAAATTTTGTTTTATGTTTGGTAACATAAAATATAGCCAAGAGACTACTGTGAAAAGTACAAATTCAATAAGTAAATACCTAGTATAACTTAGCCCCTGATAGGAAAAATCAATTAGCATTGGTACTAGTGTAGAAAACACTATAGTTAGAGTCATAATAAGCGTGATTACTAAAAATTGTAATATACTTAGTACTCTTCTTAATATATAAGGCGGCGAAACCGGAACTTTATAGGCCTTATTGAGTATTGTTCTAAGCCCTTCAATTGTCGATGAAGCGGTCCAAACAGCACCTACAATTGCTAAAGTTAGTAAGCTTTGCGGCGGGCCTGATATTATCTCCCTAATACGCGGCATCAAAGATGATAAAATATCCTGTGGCATGTTATCAATGATAAATACCCAGCCAATGTTGTACTGGTCTAAAAAATTTGCGAATGTTGACGCCACAGCCATTAAAACGATGAGAAAAGGAAATATTGATAACAGAATTAAAAATGATAAATACCCTGCATGCTCCACTCCATCATTATGAATTGTGTCAATCAAAGCACGATAAAGGCAATAAACGATGCTGTAAAATTTCTGTAGCACTGTAATATAAACGAACCAAGAAAAGTATTCTAAATGAAATAAAGGATACTTTTAAGCAAAAAATCCTCACCATTTACTTAAACTTAATCAATGTGATAGATAATCAAATATGAAACAGAAATTATCGGAGGCATAATGAAAAATTTTCTTCTACTTGTAGCTTTAATTCTCTCCTTTGCGTTTGATGCAGGTGCTCCTCCTACAAGTACTACTTTTGTTGATACAAATGATACAACATCATTGGTGATATGCAATATAATAGGCTATACTCATGGCATAGGTGGACCAATGATCACAATAGTGATCATTGGTGCAGCGTTGCTTGCAATATTCGGCAGAATGCCGTGGCCAGCGCTTTTTGCACTCGGTGCATTCACTGCTGTGTTTTTTGGCGCTCCTGTAGTCGTTTCAAAAATAACACCAGGAGGTGTGATTTGTAAAAACGGTGCAGTAGCAGATAAGTAATAGAAATTGTTGGAGGCACAAACGTAGTTTTCTTTACTTGAAAGTGGTAAGTTTTACCACTTTCAGTGTCTATGACTACCTAATAAATTCTCTTTCTGTAATCATATCAGTTAAAGTCTGGATTCCAGCGCCACGCGCTAGAATGACAAGGCTTATCGTCATGCCGCCGCATACCGTCATACCGCGATTCATTCGCGGTATCTCATCAGCTAACAAGCAGCAGGATGACGGTTGTCGTTTAGCTATAAATGTTTAAGAAATTTACCAAATGAAAAAAAAGGCAAAAGAAGCCCCATGGTGGTTGGCTATTTACTATGTACTAAAATATCGGCGTTTTTTTATTCTAAAACGCTTGATTAAGAGCGATTTAGCTGCTTTTAACTTGCAACTAACCTACACCGCAAGTGTTTAAGAAATTTACTAAGCAGGAAAAAAGGCAAAGAAACCCCGTAGTAGCTAGCATTCAAATTCTCCCTTGTCAATTTGACGTTTTTTGCTGTCTTAAACGCTTTGTAAGCGCGTTTCGGCTTATATAGGTAAAAACCTAAAAATTTTTAAAGACATGCGATGCACGTAGTGCGAAAAATTAAACATGAGACGCCAAATACCCTAAGTTTTTTGTCATTAACCTGCACAGATTGCGAAGATAAATAAATAGCTTCAGTTTCATGATAAGAGGGCTGGCGGAGTTTGTCAAGTAGGTTTTGCATTTAATTCATTTGATAATTCAAAAAACTTGAAAGAATAAAGATAGCTATTGAAATTATCTTGATTTACATCAGTTATCCAAGTTTGACATTGAATACTTAACACTTCCTCCATTAACGCCTTTCTGTAATGTTTATCCAGATGAGACATTATATCATCAAGTAGAAGAAGTGGTGCCTTATTGTAATGAATACACCTTGCTTTTACACTGGATAAAATAATAGAAAGCAGTAATAACTTTTGTTCTCCAGTGGAGCACAGATTTATTGGTACGTTTCTTTTTTGACAAAAAACCCGAAAATTATCGTTATGCACACCAAAGGTTACTCTACCAGTCAATGAGTCTTTTTCTCTGTTTTCCTTTAGACGATTCTGAAAATATTCTGCAGTATCGTTCAAAGTTAGCTGGCTGCTGAATTTCAAACTTGCCTTCGGAAAAAGCTCACTGGAATGGTTATCAATTGTGTCTTGTAGTGTCTTTAAAACAGACGATCGCATACGTAAAATACTAACTGCATTAACGGCCATTATGTTTTCAAGACTAGAGAGCCAGTTTTTGTTCAAAATGTTCTCCCTCAATAGTTTACTTCGCTCATGTTTAGCTTTTCTATATTTCATGTAGCAGCAAGTGTAATTTTCCTCAAACAGTGAGACTATACGGTCTAAAAATTTTAATCTGTCACTTGGAGAATTAAGAAGAACATAGTCCATTTGTGGAATCAGCCATATTACATTGGATATCTTATACAAAGATGAATAACTCGATTGCGTTCTTCCATCAATTTGTATTAGTTTCTTATCAAAACTCTTTGCGATACCAATTGAATTAAAATCCATTCCATTAAAAAAATCATAGTGGACTATCCAATCTTCATTACTGAATCTATTTTGTATCTCACTGGCTTTTGCTTTTTTCATTCCATTGCTTTTAGCAAGCAACGAGATTGCTTCAAGTATATTAGTTTTACCAATACCGTTTTTGCCAGTTATTACAACTGAGCTATCATCTGAATCCAGTTCAAAGTTTGAGTGGCTACGAAAATTATGTAATTTCAGCTTTTTTATGTAGCAATGGGTAGCCATTAACCTATTCTTTAGTTTATATTCTCTTTACTTCTTCCAGAACCTCATCAACATGTCCACTAACTTTTACATTTTTCCAGATCTTCACTATTTTACCTTTTTTATCTATTAAAAAAGTAGTGCGTTCTATTCCCATATACTTTTTGCCAAACATACTTTTCTCTACCCAAACACCATATTTTCCCAACATTTCAGCATTCTCATCAGAAACTAAAGAAAACGGCAGAGAATATTTTGCTTTGAAGTTAGTGTGACATCTAACACTATCTTTTGATACACCAATTATCACTGTGTCAAGGAAAGAAAAATCATCTATTTTATCTCTAAAGCCTTTTGCCTCCATTGTACAACCCGGAGTATCGTCTTTAGGATAAAAATAAAGAACTACATTTTTTTTATCAAAAAATTCACTCAGTGATAAATTTTCACCAGAATCTGTTGGTAAGCTAAAATCGGGTGCATTATTTCCTACTGCTAATTCCATACCTTGCTCCATTAATAACACTTCTATCTATAGTAGTATATTGTAGTCAGAGTATCAAATTTTATATATAGCTAACAGATAAGATTCTTGATGGGGGCTTATTGATGAATTTCTGCCTACCTTCTCGGCTTGCCGCTTTTGATAAAGTGTGGTTTTCGTCTGATGTAAGGCCATATCAAATAGATCCTATTAAAAATCAATCGAATCTTCACATGTTTGTTCTTCATAAAAGAAGTTCAATGTTATCGTAGTACCAAGTTTTGCTTCACTTTTAATGTCAAAAGTTCCACCCATTAACTCTACTAATTTCTTGCTTAGCGGCAATCCGATGCCCGTACCTTCGTTTCTATACCCCGAATCTGCTTGGCCAAAAACAGACATAACTTTATATATGTCCTGCTGCATTATCCCTATTCCATTGTCATGAAACTCAATAGTTAATAAGTTTTTTTCTATATTTTCTTTTACCACCATTCTTATTAAACCACCCTTTGGGGTAAATTTGATTGAGTTTGATAATAAATTTATTATAACTTGTTTCATTCTCTTAGGATCTGCAATAACTAATAATTGCTTATTAGGTATCTCTTTTTTTAAATTAATCTCAGTTTCTCTTAATTTAGGTAATAGCATATTTATGCATGAATCAATTATTTTGTTCAGGTTAAACTTCACTTTTTCTACTGTTAAACTACTTGATTCAGCTTTAGAAAAATCGAGCACATCGTTAATTAAAGCAAGTAAATGCGTCCCTGCATTATATATATCGTCTGCATACTCCTTGTATTGAGAGTTATCCATTGAACCTAAAGTTTCATTTTTGATCAACTCTGCAAATCCAATAATAGCATTAAGAGGTGTGCGTAACTCATGTGTAACGCTTGCAAAAAACTTTAGCTTGTTTGCATTTTCTTGCTCTAATGCCTCTTTTATCTGCTGTAATTCAATGTTAGTTTTATGTTGCTTGGCCAGCATTTTGGTATTAGAAAAGTGCAAATAGAACATTATTAATATTAAAATTATTAATAATAAGCCTAAAAATAGGCCATATGCTATAACATAAGAATTATTGTAGCTTCGAAGAATCTTCAAAAAAAACGACGGTTTAGCGCTATTTTCATGGAATATAGGGAAAATAGAAGTTAATGTATTTCCTATAGTATAAAATATTTCTTGGTTACTTAATAGTTTATCAATTTCATCGTTTGTAAGTAACTGTTCATAATCATAATCTTGAGTGTTAAAATTACTGAATATTATTCTGCCGTTTTGATCATACAGTATTAAGCTGAAATCCTTTACTTTGCTCACTGATTGTAATAATTCAGCACGTAGTTTTACTAGTTGGTTTATGTAGTCAAAATTTTTGTATTTAATGTGATGCTTTTCTATTAGTAAATAATGGTATTTTTTTATTATGCCATTTTCCAGTACGCTTTTTAAGTTTACACTTGAATCACGGTAAGAAGAAAGGAAATTACTCCTTAGTAAATAATTACAATATATCACACTGAATAAAATCATAAAAATTGATGAGAATAATGCGATAACTTTTGTGTATTTGTTTTTCCCCAGTGCAGAAAACATTAATTTACCTATCTTATACATATCCTTACTCATTGCGAAACAACGGCTTTTATGTTATTAATAATAAAATTTAGCATATAATATTTTATGACAATTTCTCCTATTTTGCCAGTTTATTCTCCTGTTAATATAAATTTTTCTCATGGCAAAGGTATCTACCTATATGATGTTGATGGTGAGCGCTACGTAGATTTTCACTCCGGAATAGCCGTTAGTAGCTTAGGTCACACTAATTCGCGATTAATTAGTGCTCTTAAATTGCAAGGAGAAAAATTATGGCATATATCAAATACCTATAATATACCTGCTGCCAATAATTTTGCAGAAAAATTAATAAACAATAGTTTCGCTGACACTGTATTTTTCTCAAATTCTGGATCAGAGGCAGTAGAATGTGGACTTAAGATTGCTAGGATCTATCAAAATGGAAAAGGCAATAAAAATCGTCACAGAATTTTAACATTTCATGGTGCATTTCATGGAAGAACCTTTTTAACTTGTGCTACAAACGATAAACAGAAATTTTCTGAATTACTAAATCCCTACATTGATTGGTGTGATAACATCGAGCCCAATATTGAGAGCGTAAAGAAAGCAATTTCAAGTGGTATAGGCGTTATATTAATAGAACCAATACAAGGGCAAGGTGGTATCAAAGTAATGAATGAAGTCTTTATGAAAGAACTAAGAAGGCTGTGTGATGAAAATGACATATTGTTATTTTTTGATTGCGTACAATGCGGTGCTGGTAGGACAGGAAAATTATTCGCATACGAACATATAGGAGTGGAACCTGATATATGTGCTCTTGCAAAGGGAATAGGCGGGGGGTTTCCGCTGGGGGCTTGTCTTGCAACTGAAAAGGCTGCTAAATATATGGCAGTTGGTATGCACGGTTCCACTTTTGGTGGCAATCCGCTTGCAACCTCAGTAGGTAATGCTGTGCTCGAAGAATTGCTCAGCCCCGGCTTTTTGAAAAATGTTGAAATTAGAGGTAAATACTTAAAAAATAAACTAGAAGACTTAGCAAGTAAATTTCCAATAATAGAGGAAGTAAGAGGGAAAGAGTTAATGCTTGGAATAAAAGTGAAAGCAGACAATCAAAAGTTTGCAGAAGAGTTAAGTCATCGCGGCTTGCTTACTGTTGGGGTAACATCAGACAACGTTGTGAGAATTTTACCTCCACTCATTATCACTGAAAAAGAGATTGATGAAGGCATCGAGATTTTGACTCAATATTTATCTGAGAAATCTTCTGATTAGATACTTGCATTAATATGAACGACAATCTGGTATGCTTAGGAATTATTACCTCTCCTCACGGAATTAAAGGAGCTGTTAAAGTAAAAACCTTTACTGAAAAGCCTGAAAATATCTCCTTATATGGTAAGCTAATAAGTGGTGATGAGAATTATAAAATAGACTCAGTATCCGTCATAGGTGATAATTTAGTAATAGCTACAATAAGCGGAGTGAATTCCCGTAATGAAGCAGAGCTTTTAAGGAATAAGAAGCTATATATAGAAAGAAGCAAGTTACCAGAGCTAAATGATGAGGATGAATTTTACCAAAGTGACCTTGTAGATATGGAAGTAAGGCTGAAAAGTAATGAATTATATGGCTATGTAAAATCTGTGTATAATTTCGGCTCAGGGGATATATTAGAAATTTTAGTTATCAGCACAAAAAAACGTATTATGCTGTCTTTCACTAAAGAGATATTTCCACATATAAATATAAAGGGGAGGTATATAGTATTAAATATACCAGAATTTATTGACTAATAAAGACTTTGATATTTATATAAAGCTATTTATAATTATAAGATCAAATTGAAAATGTAATTATGGCAGAAAGAGCTAACGATATCAGACCAGGTCAGGTGTTGGAACATAACGGCGGATTATTTTTGGTTGTAGGTATTATGCATACTCAACCTGGTAAAGGTGGTGCATACATACAAGCCGAAATGAAAAACATCAAAACCGGAGCAAAACACTATGAAAGATTTCGTTCTGATGCAACAATCAGAAGGGCAATTTTAGATGAAGAGGAATATGTTTACCTTTTCACTGAAGGAAACATTGTAAATCTTATGCATCCAAGTAATTACGAGCAAATCACTATAAATTTGGACTTATTGGGAGAAAAAAAAATTTATTTACAGGATAACATGAAAATTAAAGTTGTAGCTTATCAAGACAAAATAATTTCTGCGCATGTGCCTGATTATGTTACACTTGCTGTGAAAGAAACAGAGTCTGTTATTAAAGGACAAACTGCTACTGCTTCTTATAAGCCTGCAATTTTGGAAAACGGAATGCGCGTTAACGTGCCTCAATTTATAAAAGAAGAGGATAAAATTGTAGTATATACTCCAGGTGACAGCTATTATGAAAGAGTGAAAGAGTAAAAGGAAGAATGTCCCTCTCATCACCACGAATTAATGTGATGCTTGATTCTGTGCGTAATGCTTCCAAGCAGCTTATGCGCGATTTTAATGAATTGCAAATTTCTAATGTTAAATCAGCAGACTTTATTAATAAAACTTATTCAAAATCCAAGCAAACCATATACGATTGCTTGCACGACTACAAACGAGACTATGGTTTTATTTTTGAAGATGATACTGATCAAGAAGTAAAAGATAACACTTATACCTGGTTTATTATGCCTATAGAGGGCAGGGAGAACTTTTCTAGTTGCATGGTTTATTTTGCAGTATCAGTCTGTCTCATTCATAAAAATAAAGTTGTGGCAGCTGTAATTGATGCTCCGGCTCTTAGAGAAACTTTTTGGGCAGAAGAAAAGAAAGGTGCTTTTCTTGAGGATTTTAGATCTCGTCATGTAAAAATGCGAGTGAAAAGCCGTGAAGGGGGTCTAATAGATGTAAGTGGTAATTTGTTAAATAAATTGCTGCCTGGCAATAGTAATGTACGCTCCATAGGTTCAACAATTTTAGGCTTTGCATACCTTGCGGCAGGAAGGCACAGTGGAATAATTTACTCTGGAGTTAACAAATATAAAGCCTTGCTCGGTAGACTTTTTCTGCAAGAAAGCGGTGGAAGGCTAACGGAAGACAACGGGCTAATCATTGCTGGAGATATAAAACTATAGCTAAAGTAATTTATGTTTACCTACAATTTGATAAGCGTAAAACTCGTCATTCCGCTACTTGTTAGCGGAATCCATGCTGAGATATCGCGAATAAATCGCGGTATGACGTAGGGCTGTACTAGCTATAGCATAAGCAGGCTACAGAGATAGACAACTTTTCGAAAACTTTTACAAGAGATTCTGTTAAATGCTCTATCATTTCATCGGTATGATAAGGTGTAGGGGTAATACGGAAACGCTCAGTTCCTCTTGGAACTGTCGGGTAATTTATATGTTGAACATATATTCCATACTCATCAAATAATAATTTTGATGCTTTTTTGGATAACTCTGAGTTGCCAATTATTATTGGAATTATATGAGTTTCTGTTGGAATGAAGTTAATTCCTGCATTTCTCAGTGAGTTTTTTACTTTTTCAACGACTTGCTTTTGCTTTTCCCTTTCAATGTTGCTCGATTTTAGGTGCTCAACGCTTGCCTTTGCTGCCGCTGCTAAAACAGGCGACATAGCAGTGGTAAAAATAAATCCTGGAGCGGAACTTCTTATTACATCTACCAAGCTCTTTGAAGACGCTATATACCCACCCATCACTCCAAAAGCCTTTGATAGTGTACCTTGAATAACGGTTATTCTATCCATCAGACCTTCTCTTTCTGCAATTCCGCCACCATGTGAACCATACATGCCAACTGCGTGCACCTCATCCAAATAGGTAATTGCATTATGTTGATCTGCCAGGTCGCATATTTCTTTAAGCGGAGCTACATCACCATCCATTGAATATACGGATTCAAGTGCTATTATTTTTGGTGTCTTTTTGTCTATAGACTTGAGTAACTGCTCTAGATGATTAACATCATTGTGTTTAAATATATGTTTTGGCCTTTTTCCTGATTTTATGCCTTCTATCATCGAAGAATGGTTCTTCTCGTCTGAAAAAATTACTACGCCCGGAATAACAGATGATAAAGTGCTAAGTGTTGTCTGGTTAGCGAGGTAGCCACAAGCAAAAGTTAAAGCAGCCTCTTTTTTATGCAAACAAGCTAAGGATTTTTCAAGTTCAACAACCTCTTTTGTTGTACCAGATATATTTCTTGTTCCTCCAGCACCAACAGATGAATTTTGGATAGCGGCAATTACACTCTCATTTTGTGACATTCCCAAATAGTTATTACTGCACCAGACTATTACTTCCCTATTTCTTTCATAGTCCATAATGTGGGGGAGCCTACCTGGTAATGACGCAAAGTGCGTAAATTCACGGTAGCGCCCCTCATCTTTTATATCTTTTATTTTATTCAAGAATATTTCTTCGTAGTTTACCAAGTCCTTATTTACCGATAATTAACATAATTATAATAAATTATTAAATGGTAAACTACTATATTTATTATACATGTACGGCAGTAGGTACTTTCCCCGTGTTGAAAGATTTTTCAACCTCGTTGTTTTCAACTTGGCTTTTAGGTGTACAGCAGTATATAACTGCAGCAGCAACCAGACAACAAGCTCCAACTGCTATTCCTGCAGCTAGCATTTCCAAATAAACTGCAATAGCTACTCCTGAAACAACTCCAGCTACTGCTAACGTCCATGTAGCTATGGTAGGCCACTTACTCTTTTGCGTATTTTGTGTTGCAGTAATAGAGGTTGATTGATTGTTTATAGCACTAGTTTTTTCTACTGCTGCAGGCTTTTCCTTACTGTTAATAACACCTCCAATTGTAGACACATTGTCAGCATTCGAAGAAACTTCACTTACCCCCAACTTCTTTTCACAACCCGTAATTTCTGGAGTTGTGGTAAGTGTACTATTGCTTCCGGTATTATTAGAACTTGTAGATTGGTCTCCTGAATTTGGCAAATCGTTGTTCAGTGAAATATTAACATTACCTTGTTTTGTATTATGGTTTTTAATTTCTTTTTTAATTTCTTCTACTTTACCCTTAAAGGGACCTTCTTTATTTTTTACATATTGTAGTACAAGAGTAGGAGAGTTACTTTTTAGAATATTTTCGAGTTCTTCTCTTGAGTTAGTACTGGTTTTGCTTATAAGTCCATCAATCTTTTTCTCAACAGGACTGGCAAGTTGCTTAACACCTTTTTTTCCGCTGCCTTTTTTGATTTCACCCTCCTCAAAATTATTAATTAAAGGCTCCTGCGTTGAAACCCCTGTGTTATTTAAGATAGCATTTTCTTCCTCCCCTGCAAGAACATTTTTTTCTGTCTGTTGACTGCCAGCACTTTTGGATTTTGGGTTTCTTTGACTGCTTGGTTGATTGTTATTCTCTTCATTTACTACAGCCGTATCGCCTTTTATAACAGGTGATACTGCATTATCACTGCTGCTTCTTTTATTAACTTGTGTATTCGCTTGTGTCTGTATATTTGCTTTACTGGAAGTATTGATTAATTTACTACTTTCTAACAAATTTCTAATTAGATATAGATGACTCAAAGTATCTCTATTTTTTTGATACTCATTACGAGTCATACTTGGAGAAAGTTCCATACTTATTTTTTCAAGCTGTTCTGCAATTACTGGTAAAGCTTTCTCAAATTCTTCCTTGCATATTGCCTGAAGAGCTGCGAATTTTAGGTCAACATGCTGACATAAGGGTACAACAACTCCATAACTAGCTTCTTTTATTGCATTTCTCAGTATATTTTGTATGGTTTGCCTGACTACTTGCTGTTTATTATTGAGTATGCTTTGATAAATTTGAGCATGAGCTAGAACACTGACTATAATGTCTTGACTTTCAGTATTAGACAATGCAATCAGAATTGATTCATATATTTCATCAAACTCGTTGTTTTTAGATTTATGATCAAGATAATTAATAACATCATTGCTGCATTTAGCACATTTTTCACACAAGTGCTCGATAAATGCAATATTACCAGCATCCAATGCAGTTTTCAGAATTAAATCATAAATTTCTTTTCTGCCACGAGCTCCTATGTTTTTCAGGATTTGTTGCCCTAGTATTGTAATAACTTTATCATCTGCAAATGCTTGTTCATATACATCGTAAATGGCACGATCTGCACTATTAGTGTATCGTTTGCACAGGTATTCAATGACAGATGTGTGTTCCTGGCTTATCGCAGTTTCTAACAAGGTAGCAAAGCTCTTTTTTAATAACTCTTCTGTTGAGGCTTTTTTAGTTAGCTCATTAATATATCTTTCAAATGCATCTAGCACTATCGTGATGAATTCTTCATTTTTGATCAGAGACGCTGTTTCAAGCACACCATACAAAGGATCAGGTTTACTTGTTTTTAACACCTGTCCAAAATCTCTTAAAACGTATTCGACAAAAACTGCATTTAATAATTCTTGCTCTTTTCTTAATGCTATAACTGAGAAAAAGCCAATCTTATTGGATTGGCCAAGTTGTATGGATTGATCTTTTAATTTATCATAAATCCCATCAGTATCATGGAATCTTCCTATAAAAGCTTTAACGTATTCTTGACCACCAACAAGTACAGGTAAAAGACTTAAATTTCCTTCAGCAAAAAGAAAATCCTGATATTGCTCTACTAGCTTGTCATTAGCTGCAATTGCCAATAGTACCAATTCTTTTACTGAATAATCATACTTGAAACCCTCTTGATCAAATTTATATTGTGATAGTACATTTGAATATATATGTTGATGGTTGCTTCCGTTTTGTAACTCCAAATTAAGTTGATTTGAACAGAAATCTTTGAGATTTTCATTATCCAGCGTAATAGACCTGCCTTCATAATCTTCAATATTTTGTACAACCTTGTCTAATTCTTCACAATTATCTTCTTGTATAGCTTGATTTAAGATATTTATAATCTCAGCAAAAGTTAAGTTTTTAGGAATGATACCATATGAATCTTCATCTTTTAACTCTACAGTAAACGACCTATCACAACCATCAGGAAAGTTTGCAAGTATTGCATTCTCTAAACTTAGATCTTCAGGGGGTGTGCTACATGGAGTAGCTGGTATCTCTTGACTTTCGCTATCTAAAACTTCAAACTCTTCTTCAATACCTGAATCTTCAGAATCTGGTTTTTCAAAACCATGCCAACTTTTGATTAATCTTTCAGAATTTGATTGGCCCTGTGAAGTTGTATCTTGTGATACAAAGTCTCTAAAATTGGAACCAAACATGTTTTACCTCCTAACTAGCAGCTAAGCTAAGCTAAGTATAGCATTAAACAGAAATCTTGCCAAGCAAATTATTCAGTCTCTTAGCAAAGCTGCTCGCGTCATCCATCTCTTCGCCTTCCACGATGCAAGCTTGGTAAAACAATAAGTGAACCATGTCCTCCAATGTTGGGTTTTCACCACTTTCAGCATAAGATTTCATTATACTCTTTATTACAGGATGCTTAGTGTTAATTTCAAGCACCTTTGGCGTGCGGTAATTTAGCTGCTTTTGTTCACGCAAAAAACGCTCCATGCGAAGATCCATAGCACCTTCATCAACCGCTAGGCATACGGGACTATCAGTCAATTTTTTGGAAATTTTTACGCTTTTTACTGAATCTCCAAGCACTGTGGTAAAATATTGCAATATAGTTTCCTCAGTTTTTTCTTCATTCGATTTGTTTTCTTCATTTTTCTTATCTTCTTCTGAAGAGAATTTTTCCAAATCAACATCAGCGCGAGTCACAGACTTAAACTTTTGATCTTTATATTCATGAATTACACTAGTCCAGAAATCATCCACTGGATCAACGAACAGAAGAACCTCCAGCCCTTTACTGACGAACCCCTCAAGTTGCGGACTGTTTTTCACTGAATCGAGGCTATTTCCGGTGAGATAATAGATATGTTCCTGCTCAGGCTTCATTCTGCTTATATAGTCATCAATGCTGACTAATTTCTCATCACCAGTACTATGAAATCTGCAAATTGAGAGTAGTGCTTCTCTCTCATCAGTTGGCATAGCTTCACAAAGACCTTCCTTTAAAACTGCACCAAAATTGGTCCAGAATTTTGTATATTCCTCTAAATTCTCTTTTGCTTTTCTACCGAGCTCTGATATCACGCGCTTAGTGAGGGATTTTCTGATCTGCTCAACAACACGATTATTCTGCAACGTTTCTCTGCTGATATTAAGAGGCAAGTCCGGTGAATCAACAATACCTTTCAAGAAACGTAAATACTGCGGTATGATCTGTATGTTATCTTCAGTGATAAATACTTTATTTACATATAACTTCACAGAGCAACGTCTATCTGGATGGAATAAATCAAAAGGTTTAATAGAGGGAACATAAAGCAAATTTGTATATTCTATTGCACCTTCATTTTTATTATGCAATATCATCCAAGGCTCCCCGCCAACGTGGGCAACACTGCGGAAAAAATCGTTGTGCTCCTCTTGAGTAACGTCATTTTTTGGCTTAGTCCAAATTGCAGCCTTACTGTTTAACTTTTCACTTTTTCCTTCTTCATCTATGAATTCAACAGGAAAATTTATATGATCAGAGTAAGTAGTGACAATGTTTTCAACACGAAATTTATCTAAAAACTCACTCTCTTCAGGATGCATAATGAGCGTAATTTTGGTTCCGCGAGGGACTTGATTATCTGATTTACTTATTGAATATTCTCCATCTCCCTTGGATTTCCAGACCCAAGACTCCTCCTCTCCAGCTTTTCTTGATTCTACTATTACTTCTGATGCAACCATAAAGCATGAGTAAAAACCAACACCAAACTTCCCAATCAGCTCCACAGTTTGGCTTGAATCCTTGCTATTCTTAATCGCATCCAAAAACTTTTGCGTACCAGAGCTTGCAATTGTACCAAGATTGTCTATTAAATCCTGTCTATTCATTCCAATGCCATTATCAGTGATATATAGCTCGTTCTTATCTTTATTGGAGCTGATAGTGATTTTTAATTCGTTACTCAAATCTAGCAAATTAGGGTTTAGTTGAGATTCATAGCGCAACTTATCACATGCATCTGATGCATTTGATATTAATTCACGCAGAAAAATGTCTTTATTGGTGTAAAGTGAATGAATCACTATATTCAGTACTTTCCCTACCTCAGCGTCAAATTTTAAATTTTCAGTTTCTTGTACATTATGCATTTTGAGCTCCATTATTTGCCTACTACCCTAATAATTTAAGTATTGAATCACGATCTTTCAAGGTCACGTACACCAAAATTAATGTGGGTGTAGTTATTATGACACCCAATTTATGGGATCTCTTGCATAACAAACTTTTGGCAGCGCATTGGATGAAACGAAAAACTTACTTGACACCCTTCGCCAGCCCCCTTATCATGAAACTGAAGCTATTTATTTATCTTCGCAATCTCTGCAGTGGATTAATGACAAAAAAACTTAATGTATTTGGCGTAAATCATGCTTAATTTTTTGCACTATGTGCACCTCATGTCTTTATCAAATTTCTAGCTACACAAGCTGAAGTACGCTATTTAAAACATCAAAAAACGCCAACTTAAAAAATGGATAGTGAATAATTAGCTACCCTAGGGTTTCTTTGCCTTTTTTTCTGTTTAGTAAATTTCTTAACGTTTATAATTTAGATTAGTTGCGGCTTAAAAGCGGCTGAGTCACGGTTATTAAGCGTTTAGAATAAAAAAACGCCATACTTGAAAGTATAATGTAAGTAATACCAATTCCCATTACAGGGCAAACAGATGGACAATGATGGAAGAAAAGCCATACTGAAGTAAGTAAAATAGCGAGGTTTAAATGGCATTAAGATCAAAATTATTGGATGAAAAAGTAGTAGAATCAGCAAAAGAAATGCTGAAGAAAGTAAGGAATAATGCATATGTTTCAAAAAAACTAAATGCTGTAATTGCAGCAAAAAAGTACAGTATAACGGCTGTAGCAAAAATATATTGCATTTCAAGAAGCGCACTAACTTCGTGGGTAAAACTCTTGAAAATTGGCAGAGAAGAAAAACTGTTTGCTCCTTCACAACGTCGTAGAAAAACTAAATTAAATCAGGCTCAACTACAGCAAATTGAAGAGTGGATAGAAGAAAATCCTAATATCACCATTAAAGAAATGAGAATAAGAATCCAGGAAAAGTTCGGATTAAATATCAGCAAATCTACAGTACACCGCCATATGCAAAAGATGAAATTCTCATATATTACACCAAGACCAGTTCATAATGGACAAGATAAAAGCAAACAAGAGGAATTCAAAAAAAAATCTCAATGGAGCTATTAGCAAGTATCCAGAAAAAGAGCTATTTTTCTTTGATGAATCACGGTTTGGCACACATTCAAAAGTTGGACATGGGTGGTTTAAAAAGGGGATTAGAACACAGGTTAAAACAAAATTAGGTAGGCAAAATTTCTATCTCTATAGTGCAGTTAATCCTAGAAATGGAGAGAGTTCTAGCTTATTTGCACCAAATGTCAACACTGATTGCATGAACATATTTCTTGAGCAAATTTCGCAATATCTAGAAACACGAGAGGCTTTTCTCGTTATGGACTGTGCTAGTTGGCATAGGTCAAAAAATTTAAAGGTACCTAAAAATATCGACATTATATACCTACCTCCATACTCACCTGAGCTAAATCCTGTTGAGAGGCTTTGGTTATATATAAAACAGAACATTTTGCGCAATAAAATATACGATACAATTGCTCTACTTGAGGGTGCTTTGTGCAAATTTATTACTTCTCTTGCCAGCTCCACAATTAAACAACTCTGCAATGTTTCCTATTTGACTGGACAACAATGAGAATTGGTATCAGAGGTTGTCCGGAAACAAGTAAAAGGCTATAATATCTGAAATTTTAGTACGGGGTAAAGATGAGAAAAAAGTATCCAACAGATCTAAGCGAAAGGGAATGGGCAAGAATAGAAAAACACTTCAGAGTATCATACAAGAAAGGAGGAAGGCCGCCAAAGTATAGCAAAAGAGAAATATTAGAAGCAATTTTCTATGTATTGCGTACAGGGTGTCAATGGCGGTATTTACCAAATGATTTTCCGCTATGGAAGACTGTGTATGAGCAGTTCAGGCAATGGAAGAAGCAGGGAATTTTTGAGAAAATGAATTATGAAATTACAAAATATAGTAGAAGAAAAATAGGAAGGAATGAGCAGCCGAGTGCCTGTATAGTAGATAGTCAATCTGTAAAGACTACAGAAAAGGGGGGATCAAAGGCTATGATGGAAGTAAAAAAGTAAAGGGTAGAAAAAGGCATATAATTACAGACACTCAGGGTTTTATACTAGGTTGTTATACCAATTCTCATTGTTGTCCAGTCAAATAGGAAACATTGCAGAGTTGTTTAATTGTGGAGCTGGCAAGAGAAGTAATAAATTTGCACAAAGCACCCTCAAGTAGAGCAATTGTATCGTATATTTTATTGCGCAAAATGTTCTGTTTTATATATAACCAAAGCCTCTCAACAGGATTTAGCTCAGGTGAGTATGGAGGTAGGTATATAATGTCGATATTTTTAGGTACCTTTAAATTTTTTGACCTATGCCAACTAGCACAGTCCATAACGAGAAAAGCCTCTCGTGTTTCTAGATATTGCGAAATTTGCTCAAGAAATATGTTCATGCAATCAGTGTTGACATTTGGTGCAAATAAGCTAGAACTCTCTCCATTTCTAGGATTAACTGCACTATAGAGATAGAAATTTTGCCTACCTAATTTTGTTTTAACCTGTGTTCTAATCCCCTTTTTAAACCACCCATGTCCAACTTTTGAATGTGTGCCAAACCGTGATTCATCAAAGAAAAATAGCTCTTTTTCTGGATACTTGCTAATAGCTCCATTGAGATTTTTTTTTGAATTCCTCTTGTTTGCTTTTATCTTGTCCATTATGAACTGGTCTTGGTGTAATATATGAGAATTTCATCTTTTGCATATGGCGGTGTACTGTAGATTTGCTGATATTTAATCCGAACTTTTCCTGGATTCTTATTCTCATTTCTTTAATGGTGATATTAGGATTTTCTTCTATCCACTCTTCAATTTGCTGTAGTTGAGCCTGATTTAATTTAGTTTTTCTACGACGTTGTGAAGGAGCAAACAGTTTTTCTTCTCTGCCAATTTTCAAGAGTTTTACCCACGAAGTTAGTGCGCTTCTTGAAATGCAATATATTTTTGCTACAGCCGTTATACTGTACTTTTTTGCTGCAATTACAGCATTTAGTTTTTTTGAAACATATGCATTATTCCTTACTTTCTTCAGCATTTCTTTTGCTGATTCTACTACTTTTTCATCCAATAATTTTGATCTTAATGCCATTTAAACCTCGCTATTTTACTTACTTCAGTATGGCTTTTCTTCCATCATTGTCCATCTGTTTGCCCTGTAATGGGAATTGGTATTAATATTGAGTTTCTTAAACCTTCTTGATGATTGTGAATAGCTGATAACTTGCAAATTTTTCCCAATTTGCTCAAGGTATCCTGCTATAAACCCAACTGTTTGCCTCAGGCCTATTCTAAATAAACAAGTTATTATGTGCACCAAAATTACAACTTTATCGCTATAAATATTGTTGCCACCTGGTATTTTTGGACCATTCTCGTACCACTTTTCTATGGCTTCGTTGATATAATGAAAAATATTTCCTCTTTTTTCTAGAAATTTGTTATATTCGCTATGGTTACTGACCCTCATTTTTTGTGGCATATTTTTTCTTTCAAGGTTAAATGGCTATTTTATAATGAATTTTGTCAGTAGCCACCAGATTTTTCAGTTGCTATGCAACAAAGCCCACTGGGATCCAGATTGGGCACTAAGTTGGTAAACACGAAAGCGATTAATCCTTTACAACGTTTTTGATGGAACTGCGCGAAAGAACTGGATGCCAGTGTCACGCACTGGCATGACACCCATTTCTTCCTATAGTTGTCTTTTCTCGTCTACCTTATTTTGCCACTCTGCTGAACAGATACATAACATTTGCTATACAGAAACTCTGCGATACCAAAATAAATAAAGAGGTACGCCACTTGCAGTGAATAAGCTTGCGATCAGCAAGGTATTCACAGAAGTTTCAAATATTACCCAGCAGCAAAAGGTTGTTGCTATACTGCCAATTAAAAATTTGTAACAACTCTTTTCTTGCACAATAACTTTGAGAAAAGCAAGACTGCATGCAAGGTAAACAAATAAAAATGAAACTACAGAAAAGTCGATAATTGATGTGATCTGCTTAGCAAAATTGTTGCTTGAAGTGAGGATTAGTAAAGTTGCAGTTCCAACTGAGCTAGTTGTTATGCCCCAGAAAGGAGAACCGTGCTTGTTTCTTTGAGCAAAAAACTGTGGCATCAGTTTATCTTTTGCAAGGCCAAGGGCCACTTGTCCACTAGCTAGTACCCAAGCGTTTAAAGTACCAACACAAAAAATGAACGCAGTTATAGAAATAATCAAGTGCCAATTGCCAGAGGCCATAATTTTTATTGCGTCAACATATGGTGCTCTTGAACTTGCTAAATCATTGCCATTTATTAATCCCATAATTGCAAGATTGTTGATAAAATACACAACAGCAACAGAGATTGTTCCAAGTACCACAGCTCTTGGTATTGTTCTAGCTGGATTATCAACTGACCCTGCAGGTGCTGTTGCCAATTCAACTCCAATAAAACCCCATAGAGTAATAAGTGTAGAACGGGCAAGAATCTGCGATGTTGTAAGATTTGATATTTCTTCACTTATGATGAAGTTATTTCTATCAAAAAAAAACAATGCTGCTATAGGTATTACAAGCAATACAGAAATTTTTATCACCGTCAATAAAAACTCAACACGTCCAGCAGTAGCTACTCCTCTAAAATTTATTAGTGTAATAATTGTAAGTAATAACATCTCTAAAAACAGATGTACGTTTTGAATATCTTCATGGAAAAATGGTGTAAGATAACCAACACCCACAACTATTACGGCTGTTGTGCTAACCCATGAGATCACCCAATACGTCCAACCAACAAAAAAAGCTGCAGCAGGGCCAAAAGCATGCTTTACATAGACGTGAGGGCCACCCGTTTCCGGAAATTTTGCGCAGAGTGAGGCAAAAACTAAAGCAAGAGATATAGCACCAAGCCCTGATATTATCCAGCTTATAAGGCTATACATGCCATATGGAGCAAGGCTAATTGGAAGCATAAAAATTCCAGAGCCAATTTGGCTGCTAATCACTAAGGCAAAAATAGCCCAAAAACCTATTTTATTTGACACAATAATTCTTATCTAAATAGATTAACAATATACCCTAAACTCAGAAATTTCAATTGATCTTTTAACATAAAAACTTGCATTTTTTTCAATTTATTCCTAAAATAGATTATATTAACAGATTATTAAGAGGGGGTTATGAATCCGAGATTAAAAGCATTTTTGATTGTTTGTAGTATTATTGCATTTTTGATTGCACTTTTGTTTCTCGTGTATTATTTAAATCTTCTTGTTAACTATATCCTTGACCCGATTCTAGTTCGTCCCTTTGAAAGATTATACAAAAACTTAATTGTTGATGGTCTTTATGCCTATTTATCTACAAGCACTTCTAGCCCTGCACTAGCATTTTTGGCTACAGGTTTTATTGTTATTGCTGCGTTTATTTGCCTGAATAAAATGCTTCTTCCCTTGCAAGAGAAGATCATAAACAACTATACCTCCTTTAAAAACAACAATATTGATAGCAATAGCATGTTGTTTGAGGTTTATAAAGATCCAACAATAAAATTAAAGGACAAAATCTTATTCTTCAGTATACACTTGATATATTACCTACAGCTTCCATTTTTGTATATTGCATCAAAGGTATCAGCTCTACGTGGGTTTCTTATATTTAATTTTGGTTTATTATTGTTAAATTATGCACTGCTAATTCCAGTAGCACTTCTTGAGTTAATAAAATATCCATCAGTAAAACTCTTTTCACCTTTGGGTTTGAATGTAAAGCAGCTAAGCTTTTTGTTTAATGTAAGTGATGTGGGTACTAGTAGTCAGAGCGTTCATACTAGAAGTTTTCAGCAAAGCGTTATTGAATGTGCCAAAAAATTAAAGGAAGAACATGGTACGCCGTTAAATGAGTTGGATGAAGAGTTTAAAAGTTATATAAGCGGTTTAACAAGTCAGCAAAAACGAATGATAGAACCTTATCTAAGATTGGATGGTTATGAAACTGGGGAGTGGGTAAATTGGGTAGATTCACAAACCGGATTGACATTGACACAGGCTATAAATTTAGTTTTAATTGCGGCAAGAGAGCAAAATGCAGACGTAGAACTATTGAAATCTATATTACTGGTTCGCTTTGAAGAAAGTAACCGCCAATGTGGTCCTGGAATGCTTCTCCGTATTATTTATGCATTAAGTGGCCTTGAAGCAGAAAACAACTTTGCAGCTCAACTGGAGCCTCAGCTAATGGGGAAGTTGGCTGGTAATGCTACTAAAAGATTTCTTGAGAAATATGTGGATAAGCACTACCATAAAATAAAAGTTTTGAAAGAAAATTTTGATAATTTGTATTCACCAAGTTCTGGGGTGGATTTGAGCAACGTGAGTGATGAAGTAAAGGACGGCATTTCTTATACAAGAGATGCTATAAAAGAATTCGTGTTTAAGGAATTATATGTAAAGTTTTATAACGACTATGGGGAGCATATTCAGAGAGGGCAGATAAAACAAAGGTTAAGGGAGTTAATAACGGATGAAGTCGTAGACGCGGCAATATATTCTAAAATAGATGAAATAGAAATCCCTGCAGAACCACCTACTTATCTTGAAAGAGTAAAAGCATTTTTTGGAGGTCATGCAAGGTCTTCTGCTGCTTAGTGGTTTAGTTCGTGCTATATAGCTAAACTAACTTAGATTTACTGACAATTTTAAAACAACAAATTCGTCATTCCGCTACTAGTTAGCGGAATCTATACCGCGAATGACACCATTTGCTGTGCAATTTACCTTCAAAAATGAATGTTCGTACAGCTATGGAATGAATCGTGGTATGACGCGTTAGCTATAGCTTTGTCTTCCCTTTTCTGAATGGCTTGCAAGCTGCTATCTCTACAAAAACTATATTTTTCTTCAGAAGAGAGTTATATTGTAACTATGGACAAAATAATCATAAAAAAATTTGGTGGGACTTCGCTAACTGATTTAAACCGAGTTGCAAATTTGATAAAAAACGATATTGAGAAAGGTTGTAATGTAATCGTTGTTGTATCTGCTGTTGCAGGATTTACTGACCAAATGGTTTTTCAGGCTAGGCAAATCTCAAATTTAAGTTATAGACAAGAGTTATCAGAGTATGACGTTATGCTTTCAGCAGGAGAACAAATCTCTTGCGGTCTATTAGCTATCACTCTCCAATCGATCGGAGTTAATGCTAAATCGTGGCTTGCCTGGCAGTTACCAATTGTAACTGATGATTTTTATTCTGAGTCTAAAATAAAAACAATAAAGATTGAACGTGTGAAAAGATCTTTTGCTGAGGGTTATACTGCTGCGATCATTGCTGGTTTTCAGGGTATAAATGATGATAGAATCACTACTTTTGGAAGAGGAGGCTCTGATATATCAGCAGTTGCCTTCGCGGTAGCCTTTGGTGTTAGAACTTGCGAAATTTTTACTGATATTGATGGAATATATACAGCAGACCCGAGAATTGTTCCAAAGGCACGCAAGCTCAAATTTATCTCTTACGATGAAATGTTGGAAATGTCGTCATCTGGTGCTAAAATACTGCATAATCGTTCAGTACAACTTGCAATGAAACATAACATTAAAGTGCAAGTGCTATCCACTTTTAAGGAAGTAGAAGGCACCACAGTGCTACACAAAAGGGATGTACTAGAGAGATACTTAATGACTGGAATAACTTATAGCACTAATGAAGCTCTTGTAACTTTCACTAACCTTGCAAATAACTTGCGTACTTTAAGAGATATAGCAGGAGCAAACGTTAAAATTGATATGATACATGGGTCAAGTTTTGTTATCTCCAAATTTGATATTGATTTAATGGAAAAGTTACTGAATAAGAATGAAAATTATGCTATAAACGATAATGTAGCTAAAATTTCAATAATTGGTATTGGTGTTATGTCTAACACTGAAGTGATGCACCGCACACTCAAGGTTTTAAGCGAAAAAAAGATAGAAATACTTGCTATCACAACATCTGAAATCAAAATCAGTATAATTGTTCAAAAAGAATGCGCTGTAGCTTTAGTCAAAGATTTACATACTGAGTATGAGCTTGATATGCAGCACTAGGATAGGCTTGACGTCCAGTTGTCTAAGAGTATGTCTTGAAAAGGAATGAGGAAAAAAATATGATAGTGTAAGTAAAAAATAGGAGGGAAAATTGTATCCAAGTGATATAAGTGATAAGGAATGGGAAATTTTGGAGCCACATGTTGCACAAGGAAAGATAGGGAGGCCAAGAAAGCACAATATCAGAACAATTATTAATGCAATAAGGTATATAATGAGAGGTGGTTGTCAATGGAGAATGCTGCCGAAAGATTTTCCTCCATGGAAGACGGTGTATGACTATTTTCTCAGGTGACGTAGTAATGGCAAATTGGAAAAAATACATAATATGCTAGTAAAAGAGGTAAGAAAAATGTTTGGTAAAAATGAAACACCTTCAGTAGGAATAATTGACAGTCAATCAGTAAAAACCACTCAAAAAGGGGATCCAGAGGATATGATGCTGAAAAAAAAATAAAGGGTAGAAAACGTCATATTGTTGTAGATACAGTGGGCTTAATTATTGCGGCTGATGTTCATAGTGCAAGTGTTCAAGATCGTGATGGTGCTCTAAATCTTTTCACTCAAGCTAAATACAAGGCTCCAACTTTACGTAAGTTTTTTGCTGATCAAGGATACATAGCAAAACCGCTGTTTATTGGAGACAGGATACGATTACCAAGAAAGCTGTTGATGTTACAGGATTTTTCGACAATCTGGACCACAATTTAGCACTGCAGGCTATCAAGAAGCACACAGACTGCAAATGGGTCATACTGTATGTTGAAAGGTGGATGAAATCCCCTATTCAGCAAGCAGATGGCAGTAAGGTAGTTATACCAATTCCCATTACAGGGCAAACAGATGGACAATGATGGAAGAAAAGCCATACTGAAGTAAGTAAAATAGCGAGGTTTAAATGGCATTAAGATCAAAATTATTGGATGAAAAAGTAGTAGAATCAGCAAAAGAAATGCTGAAGAAAGTAAGGAATAATGCATATGTTTCAAAAAAACTAAATGCTGTAATTGCAGCAAAAAAGTACAGTATAACGGCTGTAGCAAAAATATATTGCATTTCAAGAAGCGCACTAACTTCGTGGGTAAAACTCTTGAAAATTGGCAGAGAAGAAAAACTGTTTGCTCCTTCACAACGTCGTAGAAAAACTAAATTAAATCAGGCTCAACTACAGCAAATTGAAGAGTGGATAGAAGAAAATCCTAATATCACCATTAAAGAAATGAGAATAAGAATCCAGGAAAAGTTCGGATTAAATATCAGCAAATCTACAGTACACCGCCATATGCAAAAGATGAAATTCTCATATATTACACCAAGACCAGTTCATAATGGACAAGATAAAAGCAAACAAGAGGAATTCAAAAAAAAATCTCAATGGAGCTATTAGCAAGTATCCAGAAAAAGAGCTATTTTTCTTTGATGAATCACGGTTTGGCACACATTCAAAAGTTGGACATGGGTGGTTTAAAAAGGGGATTAGAACACAGGTTAAAACAAAATTAGGTAGGCAAAATTTCTATCTCTATAGTGCAGTTAATCCTAGAAATGGAGAGAGTTCTAGCTTATTTGCACCAAATGTCAACACTGATTGCATGAACATATTTCTTGAGCAAATTTCGCAATATCTAGAAACACGAGAGGCTTTTCTCGTTATGGACTGTGCTAGTTGGCATAGGTCAAAAAATTTAAAGGTACCTAAAAATATCGACATTATATACCTACCTCCATACTCACCTGAGCTAAATCCTGTTGAGAGGCTTTGGTTATATATAAAACAGAACATTTTGCGCAATAAAATATACGATACAATTGCTCTACTTGAGGGTGCTTTGTGCAAATTTATTACTTCTCTTGCCAGCTCCACAATTAAACAACTCTGCAATGTTTCCTATTTGACTGGACAACAATGAGAATTGGTATCAGAGGTTGTCCGGAAACAAGTAAAAGGCTATAATATCTGAAATTTTAGTACGGGGTAAAGATGAGAAAAAAGTATCCAACAGATCTAAGCGAAAGGGAATGGGCAAGAATAGAAAAACACTTCAGAGTATCATACAAGAAAGGAGGAAGGCCGCCAAAGTATAGCAAAAGAGAAATATTAGAAGCAATTTTCTATGTATTGCGTACAGGGTGTCAATGGCGGTATTTACCAAATGATTTTCCGCTATGGAAGACTGTGTATGAGCAGTTCAGGCAATGGAAGAAGCAGGGAATTTTTGAGAAAATGAATTATGAAATTACAAAATATAGTAGAAGAAAAATAGGAAGGAATGAGCAGCCGAGTGCCTGTATAGTAGATAGTCAATCTGTAAAGACTACAGAAAAGGGGGGATCAAAGGCTATGATGGAAGTAAAAAAGTAAAGGGTAGAAAAAGGCATATAATTACAGACACTCAGGGTTTTATACTAGGTTGTTACGTAGGCGCTGCTAACGAAAATGATAGAGATGGTATTAAAATAGCATTAAACAATATGAGAACAAAATATACTAAAGTTAAAAAAATGTGGGCTGACATGGGATACCAAGGAAGAAATTCAAAGAATCACATAAAGGAAGAATATGACATAGATATTGAAATTGTTACAAGGCCTCCATGTAGATTTTGGGTGCACAAAGATACGCCACCTGAGCTACTACCAACAAGAGAACAAGGGTTTAAAGTACAGCCAAGAAGATGGGTTGTAGAAAGGACTTTTGCTTGGGTTAATAGGAATAGAAGGCTATCGAAGGAGTATGATTTACTCACAACATCCACTGAGAATTTCATATACCTAGCTATGAGTAGGGTTATGTTAAAGAGGGAATATGCTTGAATTTACTAGTTTCCGGACAACCTCTGATACCAATTCTCATTGTTGTCCAGTCAAATAGGAAACATTGCAGAGTTGTTTAATTGTGGAGCTGGCAAGAGAAGTAATAAATTTGCACAAAGCACCCTCAAGTAGAGCAATTGTATCGTATATTTTATTGCGCAAAATGTTCTGTTTTATATATAACCAAAGCCTCTCAACAGGATTTAGCTCAGGTGAGTATGGAGGTAGGTATATAATGTCGATATTTTTAGGTACCTTTAAATTTTTTGACCTATGCCAACTAGCACAGTCCATAACGAGAAAAGCCTCTCGTGTTTCTAGATATTGCGAAATTTGCTCAAGAAATATGTTCATGCAATCAGTGTTGACATTTGGTGCAAATAAGCTAGAACTCTCTCCATTTCTAGGATTAACTGCACTATAGAGATAGAAATTTTGCCTACCTAATTTTGTTTTAACCTGTGTTCTAATCCCCTTTTTAAACCACCCATGTCCAACTTTTGAATGTGTGCCAAACCGTGATTCATCAAAGAAAAATAGCTCTTTTTCTGGATACTTGCTAATAGCTCCATTGAGATTTTTTTTTGAATTCCTCTTGTTTGCTTTTATCTTGTCCATTATGAACTGGTCTTGGTGTAATATATGAGAATTTCATCTTTTGCATATGGCGGTGTACTGTAGATTTGCTGATATTTAATCCGAACTTTTCCTGGATTCTTATTCTCATTTCTTTAATGGTGATATTAGGATTTTCTTCTATCCACTCTTCAATTTGCTGTAGTTGAGCCTGATTTAATTTAGTTTTTCTACGACGTTGTGAAGGAGCAAACAGTTTTTCTTCTCTGCCAATTTTCAAGAGTTTTACCCACGAAGTTAGTGCGCTTCTTGAAATGCAATATATTTTTGCTACAGCCGTTATACTGTACTTTTTTGCTGCAATTACAGCATTTAGTTTTTTTGAAACATATGCATTATTCCTTACTTTCTTCAGCATTTCTTTTGCTGATTCTACTACTTTTTCATCCAATAATTTTGATCTTAATGCCATTTAAACCTCGCTATTTTACTTACTTCAGTATGGCTTTTCTTCCATCATTGTCCATCTGTTTGCCCTGTAATGGGAATTGGTATAAGAGGTTGTCCGGAAACTAGTAAATTCAAGCATATTCCCTCTTTAACATAACCCTACTCATAGCTAGGTATATGAAATTCTCAGTGGATGTTGTGAGTAAATCATACTCCTTCGATAGCCTTCTATTCCTATTAACCCAAGCAAAAGTCCTTTCTACAACCCATCTTCTTGGCTGTACTTTAAACCCTTGTTCTCTTGTTGGTAGTAGCTCAGGTGGCGTATCTTTGTGCACCCAAAATCTACATGGAGGCCTTGTAACAATTTCAATATCTATGTCATATTCTTCCTTTATGTGATTCTTTGAATTTCTTCCTTGGTATCCCATGTCAGCCCACATTTTTTTAACTTTAGTATATTTTGTTCTCATATTGTTTAATGCTATTTTAATACCATCTCTATCATTTTCGTTAGCAGCGCCTACGTAACAACCTAGTATAAAACCCTGAGTGTCTGTAATTATATGCCTTTTTCTACCCTTTACTTTTTTACTTCCATCATAGCCTTTGATCCCCCCTTTTCTGTAGTCTTTACAGATTGACTATCTACTATACAGGCACTCGGCTGCTCATTCCTTCCTATTTTTCTTCTACTATATTTTGTAATTTCATAATTCATTTTCTCAAAAATTCCCTGCTTCTTCCATTGCCTGAACTGCTCATACACAGTCTTCCATAGCGGAAAATCATTTGGTAAATACCGCCATTGACACCCTGTACGCAATACATAGAAAATTGCTTCTAATATTTCTCTTTTGCTATACTTTGGCGGCCTTCCTCCTTTCTTGTATGATACTCTGAAGTGTTTTTCTATTCTTGCCCATTCCCTTTCGCTTAGATCTGTTGGATACTTTTTTCTCATCTTTACCCCGTACTAAAATTTCAGATATTATAGCCTTTTACTTGTTTCCGGACAACCTCTAAGCAAAATTTCTGGATTACAGACTGGAATGACACCATTTGCTGTGCAATTTACCTTCAAAAATGAATGTTCGTACAGTTGTGAACCTGTGGCAGGTATTACATAAGAGCATTTCCCTCTTCTAAATTAAAACGCACTTTTGCCTCCTTTACAGTCTATACTTTAGATGTATTTAATTTACAAATACTAATTATTTATTAATAATGGTGATATGTAAATATAGTTATAAAATAATTGTTACACTTGAATTCCTTCCTGGTTTCTGTTGTTATCAGAACATTTAAAACACTTTAAGAAAGCTGCTTAGTTAAATTAACTTAGACAAGTAAATAGCAGTTTTGCAGCCTGTTTTTATGAATGATGATAAAATGTTGTAGCCAAATGCGCTTTCAGCATTGTGCTGAATTGCAATATCTTTGTGCTCTAACTCCTCGTCGCGAAATTTACTTATAGTTTCTCTTAATTCCCCATCTTCTAAATGTGAAACTTGCTCTTTGTAGTGCTCCCCGATAACTTCTTCAACTGCAGCAGTGCAAGCCATAGCAGCTTTTTTGCCCATAATGGCAGTTGCAACGCCAAGCGACACTCCTAAAACACGCCAAACAGGCAACAAAACAGTAGGACGAACTTTTTGCTCTTTGATTTTCTCATTAAAATAGTGAAAATGCTTTTTTTCCTGCTCTTCCATTTCAATTATTTCATTGATTATAGAAGATTTCTTAAGAATAAATTTTTGACCAGAATAAATGCAAATAGCTCCATATTCTCCAGCGTGATCTACTCTAATTGCCTGTTGCAAGAACTGATTGTTGCTGTACCTTAAATTATTTAGATTTCTTTCTTTCTCCACAATACACCTTACCTGATACGAACAGAGCTACTATGAGATAAATTAGATTCCATGTTGCTAAGGAAACACCTAGAACGTAATGAGGTCTGTCACAAGATGGAGAGTAATTAGGATTTAGTAGATTATTTCTGAGCTCTTCTATACTAACGTTACCACTTGCTTGCTCTGTACAACCTAAAACATCATGAAATAAGTGGAGTTCAAGACCTACATGATAAAAAGATATTACTGCACCTATGAGGTAGCTGCAAAACATTGCATAGATTAGAATTTTGTTGTCTTTAAGCATGCACGCTACTGCAAGTAATCCGGCGATATAGTAAACTATTCGCTCGTATGTACATAACTTGCATGGCAGCATGTTGAAAAAATATTCTAGCACATATGCAAAAATTAGAGCAGCGGCACTCGACAGCAGAAAGATTGCAGGAATTCTGGAATTATTACACATAACTTTAAGTAAATTACCCCTGAAAGTATAAAGCAGAGTATTCATTTTACATAGGGATTTTTATTTTTTTTCAAAAGCAATCTAACTGGCACACCGTCTGCAAAGAAATTTTTTCTGAGATCGTTAATTAAATAGCGTTTGTAACTTTCATCAACACTTTCAGGTATGTTACATATCAAAGAAAAAGCTGGAGGTTTAGTACCAATTTGAGCGATATACTTCATTTTAACTGCTTTGCCTTTTACAAGAGGGTGAGAATGTTTTCCTACAGCATCTATGAGCCACTTATTCAGTTTTGCAGTGCTGATCTTCTTGTTCAAGGATTCACTCACTTCAAGACACTTATCTATCACATCACCGCAGCGCATGCCTTTTAACGCAGAAATTGTTATAGTTGGCACTTCCAAGAATAACCTGGTTACTTCCTGTTGTTTGACAAATTTTATTAACCTGCTTCTGTCATCCTTACCTATTAAATCCCACTTATTTAAAACAACAATAATCCCTTTCCCTCCCTTAATTGCAGCTTCACCAATTGATAAATCCTGCTGCTCAATACCAACTAGGGAGTCTAGCATTAAAACTACCACATGAGAGCGCTTGATTGATTCCATGCTTTTCTCAACAAATCTTGATTCTAAGCCATCTACAACATTCGCCTTTCTGCGGATTCCGGCAGTGTCAATTAGAGTAATTAACTCTCCATCATGATCATATGTAATATCCACAGAATCACGTGTGGTACCTGGCTCTGAACTTGTTATTAGTCTGTTTTCTGCAAGTAAACCATTTAAAAAAGTTGATTTTCCAACATTCGGACGGCCGATGATCGCGATCCTCAGCCTACTCAGTTCATTGTTAGGTAACTCAGTGTTCTCGTTAAAATTTTCAATAACACCAGCTAATGCATCATAAAGATCAACCATGCCAAGATTATGCTCGGCAGAGATATACACCGGGCCAAGAAAATCAAAAAACTGCAAATAATCAACATTTTCGGATTTATGACTCTCGCATTTATTTGCTACTAGTATTACAGGTTTATTTATTTTTCTCTTCAGCCACTTTGCAAACTCTTCATTTCGCTCATTTTGCACTTTTGCATCAACAAGAAAGAAAATTATGTTTGAATTGGATAAAGAAAATTCGATTTGTTCAATAACTTGTAGTGAAAAATTAGTTTGGTCGTTCCATCCTCCTGTATCTATAACTTTAAACTCCAAATCGCTAATTCTCGCCATTCCCTCTCGCCTATCCCTTGTCACTCCTGGAATGTTACTCACTACTGCTGCTTTTCTTCCTACTAATCTGTTGAATAGGGTCGATTTTCCAGCATTTGGTAGGCCTACTATGGCGATTTTTAGCATAATTCAAGGGCATGTTCTATATGAAGTAAATTATAACCGAAACTTTTCAATTTAACTATTGACTTCGTAGATTATATAAGCATACTACAGTTAGAATTTTTTATTTCGTTATGTAAAATATGGGGTAGTTATGCTAGTGTCAGAGCAAATAGAGAGTGTAGATAGAGAAGAATTAAAGCAACAAAATCATATACATAAAGATACAGAGTGTTCGGAAGAGACGACAATATATGGGCATATTAATCAACATATGGAAAAAAACATCTCAAATACATTGCATGAAATGTATGATGCTCTTATGTCATATAACGAATCGGAACAGTCAATGACGTCAACTTAAGAACTTTCATTAGCAAACTCTCCCAAAGACATGATGGCGTTTAGGCTTATCTACTTTATTGCGGCTGTCCCGGTCGGATTTTAACTTTAGCGCGTATACTTAAAAAGGGCTTGAAAGTTTTTTGGTGCAATAAG
The DNA here is from genome assembly GCF_964028505.1 of Wolbachia endosymbiont (group A) of Alloplasta piceator. NCBI lineage: Bacteria > Pseudomonadati > Pseudomonadota > Alphaproteobacteria > Rickettsiales > Anaplasmataceae > Wolbachia > Wolbachia endosymbiont (group A) of Alloplasta piceator. Next base: position 392,532 of record NZ_OZ034793.1, read on the forward strand.
TACCTGATAGAGTTTCTGTCTCATTACACTAAATAAAACTGAAAAATTTAAACGATACTCAGTAATTTGATCTGGGTTCCAAGGCCCTTGTGCATCACATATATGAAGCGATAATATATTGCACATGACCAAGTTTGCCCAAAATTCTTGTAATACAGCCTCTCCAGAAAAATTCTCTAACTCTGCTCCTACTTTGAGTCGTTTCCTCTATGTGCCACCTTAACACATAAGCTTTGCTCCAAAGTCTCGGTCAAAAACTCTGTTTCTCAGTTGGCTAATGTCAGCACTATAACTCTTACTTTCTGTCCTTTCATTTTATTTTTTAGCTTTTCATTTTCTAATATAAAATCAAAATCTAATTCGCCAGCGTTCCCATAGCTTACTATAATTTCTTTTTTGCAAGCGAAAAATAAAATCTACTTCCAAATCATAATGCTGCTGAATGAATTTTACTGAAGACGATCATAGATAAATAATAATTTCTCTTGATTTAATAAACGCATTTGAGTGATAACTTCGGGTAATTGCTCTGCCGCCAACGTTTGTTCACCTATATTCCAAGCTGCAAGACGAGCACTACAAATCAGCGAAGTACACAAATCAACAAACAAATTGCCAATGGTGCCTGTTGTTCCATTTGGTTCAAACTCGGATACAATTTCCCCAGAGCTGGGTAATCTCATACCAGAACCATCTGCTGCAATAAGTCTATAGCCTCTCCAACTCAGGTTCATCCTGATAGGCTGTTTGGATGCTTAAATTCTTGAAAGCCTGTATGGCAAATCTTATACCTTGCTTTAGAAAAAGCTTGCTTTGAGGGTACATGTCAATGGCTCCATAAGTTCACATTCTATTCCCAAACTTTTTTTAACTAATACCAATTCTCATTGTTGTCCAGTCAAATAGGAAACATTGCAGAGTTGTTTAATTGTGGAGCTGGCAAGAGAAGTAATAAATTTGCACAAAGCACCCTCAAGTAGAGCAATTGTATCGTATATTTTATTGCGCAAAATGTTCTGTTTTATATATAACCAAAGCCTCTCAACAGGATTTAGCTCAGGTGAGTATGGAGGTAGGTATATAATGTCGATATTTTTAGGTACCTTTAAATTTTTTGACCTATGCCAACTAGCACAGTCCATAACGAGAAAAGCCTCTCGTGTTTCTAGATATTGCGAAATTTGCTCAAGAAATATGTTCATGCAATCAGTGTTGACATTTGGTGCAAATAAGCTAGAACTCTCTCCATTTCTAGGATTAACTGCACTATAGAGATAGAAATTTTGCCTACCTAATTTTGTTTTAACCTGTGTTCTAATCCCCTTTTTAAACCACCCATGTCCAACTTTTGAATGTGTGCCAAACCGTGATTCATCAAAGAAAAATAGCTCTTTTTCTGGATACTTGCTAATAGCTCCATTGAGATTTTTTTTTGAATTCCTCTTGTTTGCTTTTATCTTGTCCATTATGAACTGGTCTTGGTGTAATATATGAGAATTTCATCTTTTGCATATGGCGGTGTACTGTAGATTTGCTGATATTTAATCCGAACTTTTCCTGGATTCTTATTCTCATTTCTTTAATGGTGATATTAGGATTTTCTTCTATCCACTCTTCAATTTGCTGTAGTTGAGCCTGATTTAATTTAGTTTTTCTACGACGTTGTGAAGGAGCAAACAGTTTTTCTTCTCTGCCAATTTTCAAGAGTTTTACCCACGAAGTTAGTGCGCTTCTTGAAATGCAATATATTTTTGCTACAGCCGTTATACTGTACTTTTTTGCTGCAATTACAGCATTTAGTTTTTTTGAAACATATGCATTATTCCTTACTTTCTTCAGCATTTCTTTTGCTGATTCTACTACTTTTTCATCCAATAATTTTGATCTTAATGCCATTTAAACCTCGCTATTTTACTTACTTCAGTATGGCTTTTCTTCCATCATTGTCCATCTGTTTGCCCTGTAATGGGAATTGGTATTAGTATAACCTTCTCACTTCTATTGTCTATTTGTTTGTTATGTAATAGAAATTGGTATGAGATTGAAGAATTAAGTGTGAACGGTTACAGAATTTTTGCCAGGAGAAACATATAGTTGAAGTAATTCAGATTTGTAAGATATGTTTATCTGCAATTATAGCTTCAACAGTAGGCAATGTTGCTTTTAATTACCTCAACATTTTCTCTTGGCAATTCTTTAATGAACCGAGAAGTGCGCATCGGTTGCCACTGGTTGTTAATTTCCCTCCTATCTGCACATGAAATGATTAACCTTTCCTTTGCCCTGGTTATGCCAACATATGCAAGTCTTCTTTCTTCTTCTAAAGCTTTACCACTTTTGTCATCAAAAGATCTTTGATGAGGAAATAATCCCTCTTCCCAACCAGGTAGAAACACGCACGGGAATTCAAGTCCTTTGGCTGCATGAAGAGTCATAACATATACGGTGTCATCGTTATTCATATTATCCACTTCCATCACCAGACTTATATGCTCCAAGAAAGTTGTGGCATTATCGAAATTTTTTAAAGATGAGATGAGCTCTTTAACATTTTCTATTCGTGCTAAGCCTGTTACCTCCTCATTTTCAAGCATTTCAATATATCCTGATTGGTTTGCTACGATTTTAACGAATTCATGCAGTGGTTTTACGCTTACTATTTCTTCCCAAGCTTTAATTTTATTTAAAAAATCGTTGAGTGAGAGTTTAATTCTTTCGGTTACCTGATTACTATTAACTAATATTTTTGCTGCCTCAAAAAAAGAAATTTTGTTATCCTGAGCAGTCGTGTATATTTTCTTTAGAGTTGTAGCTCCTATGCTTCTTTTTGGCCGATTTACTATCCTTTCGAAAGCTAAGTCATCGTTATTGTTTGTAACAAGTCTTAAATATGCAATTATATCCCTGACTTCCTGACGTTCGTAGAATTTTACGCCACTTATAATCTTGTAGGGAATTGAATATTTTATAAAATACTCTTCGAGAACTCTAGTTTGAAAAGTGGCCCTTACCAGCACTGCAATGTCACTAAATCTGTATTTATTGAGTTTCAATATCTGTTCGCTTATGAACCTTGCTTCAGCTTTCCCATCCCATAATTTTATTAGATTTACCTTTTCCCCTTCAATGTTTGTTGTCCACAATTTTTTTTCTAAGCGAGTCTTATTGTGATTGATAACATATGACGCAGTTGCAAGTATGTGGGATGTTGACCTGTAGTTACACTCTAGTTTAACGGTTTTTGCATTTTTAAAATCATCAGAAAACTTCAAAATATTTTCAACTTCTGCACCACGCCAACTATATATCGACTGGTCATCATCTCCTACACAGCAAATATTTGAGTGCTCTTTTGCAAGGTATTTTAGCCAAAGATATTGTATCGCATTTGTATCTTGATATTCATCTACCATGACATATTTAAACTTGTTTTGGTAGTAGGACAGAACTTCGGTCTTTTGATTAAAGAGCTGTATGTTATATAGCAATAAGTCACCAAAATCGACAGAATTAAGGAATTTCAACCTTTCCTGATACTGGTGATAGACCTTGAGTGCAGTTACATATACTGGCCTAAATGATTGAATATCTTCCACTTCAGATGGCAATAAGCACTTCTCTTTCCATTGCTGAATAATATTCATAATGGTCTTACATTTTTCTGATAGGTAATCAGGATTTATTTCATTGATAATATTTTTTATTACCTGTAATTGGTCATCCACACCAATGATTGTAAAATTGGGGTTTAAGCCCACAATTTCTGCGTGCATGCGCAAAATTTTTGCTGCAATTGCATGGAAAGTGCCAAGCCATGGTATGTTTGTGCCCGTTAGCTCAAGTACCCTTGATACCATCTCATTTGCTGCTTTATTTGTAAATGTAACTGCTAATATCTCATCAGAATAAGCGTGACCGTTTCTAATTATGTGTGCTATTCTTGAAGTAATCGTTCTTGTTTTTCCCGTCCCGGCTCCTGCCAGTATCAAAACTGGTCCATCTATGTTAGTTACAGCTGATTGTTGTTCTGGATTTAGCAGTGAGAGATAATCGTTCATCGTAGCCCTATAGATTATAACTCCGTAAAGTTAAACCTATGATTGAAATATTGTAAAGGTTTTATTGAATAGAACAGTTAAAGAATGCTTCACTCAAGTACTACATATTTAAACGTAGGTTTTACATCTATTTTGTTTTAGTAGTTTCAGGTGTATGTCGAGTAACAACAACTTGATTTGAGGTATTGGCACCAGAACTTCTGCTTGTTGGGTGGATAAGTGGAGTTTGGAATGGCTTATATGTACGCCTTCATTTCTATTTCTTCAGCTTTATAATAATTTAAAATGGAGCTGGAGCTTTGTAGTACAATGTTTTCAAACGTTTAATATAATATTGACTTTACCACGATAGTCACTTTAAATTAGTAACTATTGTTGCAGTTAAAGTATCGATGCCTTTTTTCTTTTATTTTTTTGCAATTCTCAGCATTTTATCTGCTGTATGCGTAATTAGTGTAAGAAATCCTGTGCATGCAGTATTATTTTTAATTTTCACCTTCGTTAACTCTGCAGTTCTTTTCATTCTCCTTGGAGCTGAGTTCATTGCTATGATGGTGATGATAGTATACATCGGTGCGGTTGCGGTGTTGTTCCTCTTTGTAGTTATGATGCTCGATATTGACTACATAAGGTTGCGCCAGGGTTTTGCAAAGCATTGCACTCTTGGTGCTATGTTGTGTGTTGTGTTTTTTCTAGTCATCAGCTTTGTAATCCGCAGCTCAGCACCGAATATAAGCAATGTTATAAACTATAATACCAATAATGTGAAAGCTATTGGTAATTTGCTGTATACCGACTACATGTACGCTTTTCATCTTTCTGGTATTCTGCTGCTTGTTGCAATTGTCGGTGCAATTGCTCTTACTTTGCAGGACAAGAAAAAAGGAGTTAAAAAACAGAATGTATTAAAGCAATTGACACAATCTTCATCTGTAAAATTGATTAAGGCTAAATTTGGAAAAGGAGTAGAATGGAAATAGGATTAAATCACTTTTTGATAGTTGCTGCTGTTTTGTTCACTATTGGAGTGTGCGGTATTTTCATCAACCGTAAGAGCATAATCAATATATTGTTATCAATAGAAATATTATTGCTGGCAATTAATATCAACTTAGTTGCTTTTTCTGCCTTTATGAATGATATAGTTGGGCAAATTTTTGTGATGTTTGTGTTGACTGTTGCGGCAGCAGAGTCAGGAGTTGGGCTTGCAATATTGGTTGTATATTATAGAAGCCGTGGCAATATAGATGTTGAACAAGCAAATTTAATGAAAGAATGAAAGTATGATGGATATACTGAAATTAATAGTATTTTTGCCACTTTTTGGTTCGCTATTTGCAGCACTTTTTAGAAAAAGTCAGTTAGTTACAACGGCAGGGATTGGAATATCTGCAGTTTTATCTTGGTATGTTTTTCTCACCTTCTCTGAAAATTATCACTTGAGTTTATTTCCTTTGTTTTCATTGAGCATCTTAAAAGTAAATTGGGCAATTAGTGTGGATGCTCTCTCATCCTTAATGCTTATTGTTATTACCACCGTTTCACTGGTAGTACATCTCTACTCTATCGGTTATATGGAGCATGATAAGGGGAAGTCGAGGTTTTTTTCTTACCTATCGCTATTTACGTTTTGCATGATTGTGCTGGTTGTAAGCGATAATTTCGTGCAGCTTTTTTTTGGCTGGGAAGGGGTTGGCCTATGTTCTTATTTACTCATAGGATTTTGGTTCCAAAAATATTCTGCAAATAATGCAGCAATTAAAGCATTTGTTGTGAATAGGGTAGGAGACTTTGCACTATTGATTGGAATCTTTCTTATTTATTATACATTTCACTCTTTGAATTTTACTGAAGTTTTTGACACAACTGATCTTCTTGGCACGCAGAACATTAGGGCATTCTGCTGTGAATTCAAAGTAACTCATATAATATGCATATTACTTTTTATTGGCTGTATGGGTAAATCTGCACAGCTTGGTTTACATGTTTGGTTGCCAGATGCAATGGAAGGGCCAACTCCTGTTTCTGCACTTATTCACGCAGCAACGATGGTAACAGCAGGTATATTTTTAGTAGCAAAGTGTTCTCCATTGTTTGAGTTATCAAATGTGGCACGAGAATTAATAGTTATCGTTGGAGCACTCACTGCTTTTTTTGCAGCCACCGTTGCAATTACTCAGAACGATATAAAGAAAATAATTGCTTATTCAACCTGCAGTCAACTTGGTTATATGTTCATGGCATGTGGGCTTTCTGCTTACAATGTTGCTATTTTTCATTTAATGACACACGCTTTTTTTAAAGCTCTACTATTTCTTGGTGCTGGCAATGTGATTCATGCAATGCATCATGAGCAAAACATTCAGAAAATGGGAAATTGCTGGAAGAAAATCCCTTGCACTTACGCTCTCATGTGGATTGGATCTCTTGCGCTTTCTGGGATATTCCCATTTGCAGGTTTTTATTCAAAGGATTTGATAATTGAACATGCTTATAGCACGGATAGCTTTGCTTTTGTAATAAGCTTAGTTGTTGCATTCTTCACAGCGTTTTACTCTTGGAGGTTATTGCTTCTTGTGTTCCACAGCCAAAAACAAAGTAAAATTAATATACATGAGGCACCAAAGATTATGCTTATACCATTACTGATACTCGCTTTTGGATCAGTATTTTCTGGAATATGGGGAGCAAATATTTTGAACATAACTAGTAATGCGTTTTGGAAATCAAGTTTAGTGATGATTGATGAGCATGGAGTTCATAATTTCTTTATAAAACTACTGCCAACCTTAACAAGCCTAAGTGGAATAGCACTTGCGTACCTAATTTACCAATATCAAGTAATTAGGCAAATTAAGAGTAAATTTTTACTTAAGTTTTTGCAGAATAAATGGTACTTTGATGAGGTGTATGAGTTTGTTATAATTGCACCGATAAGGTTTATATCTAGGCTTCTATGGAAGTTTGATGTTAAGGCCATTGATTCATTTGGACCAAATGGTGTTGTAAGGTTGGTTAATGAATGTTCAAAAAGTTCTATAAAGTTACAAACTGGTTATATATTTGATTATGCATTTATTATGTTTGTTACTTTAATAATCGGTGCTTTATATATTATTGGAATTAAATAGAAGGTGTTGTTACTTAGTATATTTTTGCTTCCACTGATAGGAGCATTGATTTTATCCTTAATCAGGATTAATCATCAATCTATACACTTAAGATTCCTTGCCCTATTTTTTGCTGTACTTCCATTTTTGCTTAGCATTGTAGCTTGTATAGAATTTGATTATAACGATGCGGACTTTCAGTTTGTCAGCTACCCAATTAGAAATGTTGGAATAGGGATAGATGGTATATCGTTGCTTTTCCTTCTGCTTACAACTTTCTTGTTTGTAATTTGTATACTCTACAACTGCAAAATGAGTTATACGACCCTAAAAGCCTATATGGCATTATTTCTACTGCTTGAGAGTGTTGTAGTCGGTTTTTTCGTTTCACTGAATGCTATAAGCTTTTATGTGTTTTTTGAAGCTGTTTTAATACCAATGTTCTTTATTATTGGCATTTGGGGAGGAAAACACAGGGTATATGCAACGTTTAAGTTGTTTCTTTATACATTAACTGGCTCATTATTATTTCTACTTGGATTGGTGTACATCTATAGCACTTTTGGGACGTTTAATATACAAAAATTAGCTACATTAGTGCCAAGCCTTGATCTTGAAGTGCAGTCATTGCTGTGGATTGCATTTTTTATTTCTTTTGCAATAAAAGTACCGATGTTTCCATTTCACACTTGGCTTCCTGATGCGCATGTACAATCACCAACTTCTGGATCTGTGATTTTAGCTGGCTTGCTTATTAAAATGGGAGGATATGGATTTTTAAGGTTTTCTATTCCAATGCTTCCTCAGGCAAGTTTGTATTTTTCAAATTTCGTTGTTGTGCTGAGCATTATTGCGGTGATATATGCTTCGCTAGTTGCGTTTGCTCAAGATGATATAAAGAAGTTAATAGCTTATTCTTCAATAGCACATATGGGGATCGTTACTGCTGGCCTCTTTTCATTTTGTGAGGAAGGAGTACTGGGTAGCATATTTCAAATGATTAGTCATGGCCTTATTTCTGCTGCTTTATTTTTGTGTGTTGGAATGCTATATACTCGAACTGGAACTTTGGAGATTGCAAAATATTTTGGCATAGTAAACACAATGCCAAAATTTGGTTTTATGTTCATTTTATTTTCAATGGCTTCAATAGGGCTACCTGGAACATCTGGATTCATAGGTGAGTTTTTGGCTATGGTTGGAATGTTTAAGAGCATAGGGTTTTTTACAGGATTTATCGCACTTGGCACTATTTTAAGCGCAGTTTATATGCTGAATTTATGTAAGCAAATAATATGGGGGGTTAGCTATTCTAAATTATTAAATAACCGTTTGGATAGCATAGAATTTTCTGTCTTAATTCTGCTTGCAGTGTTTGTTATTTTGCTTGGATTTTACCCAACCCTTGCACTGAATTATTTGAAGCCATGTATGGCAAATTTGTTAGTCAAATATAATGCGCTATGAATTATATACAGATATTGCCGGAAACGTTCTCTATTATCTCCTCGTTCGTGTTGCTGCTGCTTGGGATTATATTTAACCGCCGAACTATCAACTTATTAGCACTTGGCTGCACAGTGGTAACTTTGATTATTTTAATTCTTTCGGCAGAAAACAATGAAATTTTTCTCTTTAATTCGTTGTTAAAACTCAATTTATACATCAGGTCAGCCCAAGGGTTAATTCTCAGCACAGGAATTTTAATACTTTTGATGCTGAATTTATCAAAATATGACTATAAGTATGAATTTTCAATGCTGATTCTTTTTGCGCTATTTGGCATGATAACTTTGGTTTCAGCAAATAGTCTGATTTCTTTTTATTTAGCTTTTGAGTTGATGAGTATATCTTTGTATGTTCTTGCGAGCTTTAATAAAGATTCGATTTATTCATGTGAAGCAGGAGTGAAATATTTTACACTCAGTGCATTATCTTCCTGCATTATGCTATATGGAATGTCGCTGCTTTATGGATATACAGGACAAGTCAATTTCTCTGAGCTCGGTTCATTCTTGCAAAACCATCAGATAACTTATGGAATAGTTTTTGGGTTAGTCTTTGTCCTAATTGGTTTGTGTTTCAAGCTTGCTATTGCTCCTTTTCATATGTGGGCTCCAGATGTCTATCAAGGTGCACCTACCATAGTAACTGCGTTTTTTTCTACGGCCCCAAAAGCTGCACTTGTAACATTTTTAATTCGATTGATGAATGAAGAGTTAGTAAATGTAAAAAGTTATGTTCAGCCTATTTTCTTATACGTTTCAGCATTGTCTGTGCTTATCTCAGCTTTTGGGGCCTTACGTCAGCAAAACTTAAAAAGGCTGCTTGCTTACAGTTCAATTGGTCACATTGGTTTTATATTTGCTTCACTTTCTATTTTTACACAAGCAGGAACAGATAGTGCCTTAATGTATCTGGTGATATATATCATCACAAGCATAGGGCTATTCTCATATCTCGTACAAATTGACGATGACGATTGTGATATTGCAAATTTATCTGGTATAGGGAAGAAACGCCCAATTGTAGCATTTCATCTTTCTGTGCTGTTACTCTCAATGTCGGGAATACCTCCACTTGCAGGTTTTATCGCTAAATTTTTTATATTCAAAAGTTTAATAAATTCTGGCTTTATCAGCCTGTCCTTGATCCTTGTAATAGCAAGTGTTGTATCGTGTTACTATTATCTAAATATCATAAAAGCTATGTATTTTGATAAAGCTAGTGGTAATAAGGTTGCTTATTCTAAGGGTCTATTCATTATCACTTCAGTGGCTTCACTGATCAACCTCGTTCTTTTCTTGTACGTTTTACTCACTCATTGAACTAAAGGACTGACAAGGTGATCCCTGAGGGCTTTCATATTCATCATTACAAAGAAGTTTCAAGCACTAATAAAGAAGCGTTGGATTTAATTGATAAAGGAATATCAAATGAAACTATTATTGTTGCTGATAAACAAACAGAGGGTAGAGGGCGTACCGGAAAAAGTTGGATTTCTCCAGAGGGTAATTTTTATGCGAGTTTGGTAATAAACCTCTTTAACGATTATCTGAATGAAAGCCAGCTTTCGGTGTCATTCCAGCGCGTGACGCTAGAATCTAGAAATCAAGAAGAATGGTCAAGCACACAACTGTACAAACGTTGTGGTATTCCCACCAAGGATGATGTCATCCCAGTGTCACGCACTGGAATGACACCACATACCACCTGCAAATTGCAATGTTCGCATAGTTATGTGTCAAGCACTGGGGAAAGTACTGGGATGATAGAAAGAGGTTTAATGAATCAAGTTAGCAAATTAACAGAATTGACTTTTGTTACTGCTCTTGCTGTTGGAAATGCTATACTGTCATTTATAAATGGTCTAAATCTCCAGTATAAGTGGCCAAATGATGTCCTTATTGATGGCAAGAAAATAAGTGGAATATTACTTGAAAAAAGATCCAATTCGAATTGGATCATTATAGGAATTGGAATTAATGTCAATCATGCACCACTTCCAGGAACAACGTGCATTAGCAATTACGGTGAATCTGTGTCTAACATGGATCTGTTAAAGGAATTAATAATAAATTTTAATAAGCTAAGAAAGCAATGGCTATTTGACGGGTTTTATGCTATAAGAGAAATGTGGTTAAAAAAAGCATTCAAAATGAATGAGCAAATCAGTGTAAAGTTAGCTGACAAATTGTATGAAGGAATTTTTGCTGATATAGATGAAAGTGGTAAATTGGTGTTGCAGCAAAAGGATGGAAGCTTAATTTATTTTGATGCAGGTGAGTTATTTATTGATAATGCATTATGAATACATATGTAATTTTTGCTTACCTTATTAGTTTTACGCTGATTGCTGGAGAGCTAATTTTTACCATTTCTTGCTATACTAAAAGTAGAAAAATTCTAGAAAGCCTGAAAGATAATCATGAAGAAGAAACATAAGCGATTACTTATAACTTCAGGAATTTTCTGCTTTTTAAGCTGCATAGTCTTTTTTATTTTAACAACGCTCAAAGAAAACATCTCATTTTTCTATACAGTAAGTGAGGCAATAGTTTTACAAAATAGTCAAAAACTAATCCGTGTTGGTGGAATGGTTGTTGAAAATAGCGTGATACGGAGCGAAAGTGAAGTAATTTTTCAAATGACAGATTTTAACAAAAGCGTTGTGGTAAAATATCAAGGGATACTTCCACCAATGTTTTCAGAAAAAAGTGGTGTTGTTGTGCAAGGTAAAATGTTTGATAATAGTACTTTTCTTGCAGATACAGTGTTTGCAAAACATGATGAGAACTATATGCCGAAAGTTTTAAAATAGATTTCCTAACTCAGCTATATTAAAATAGCATATGGAGAAGGTAACAGCCTGATATCAGGCTATTACCTTTTTTATTAAAGCAATCCGTTCTCTTCACCAGTAATATGGAGTAATGGAGGAGCTTCTCCAATATCTGGAATCGAATTCCTAAGATCTGCAAGTTCACTATCTATACTACTTGTCTTGCTGTCTATACTATCTATGGTTGATGATAATTGTGTTATTATACCACTTTGAATTGCACTATCCATATTTTCGTCATACTTAGAGGTTGTCCGGAAACAAGTAAAAGGCTATAATATCTGAAATTTTAGTACGGGGTAAAGATGAGAAAAAAGTATCCAACAGATCTAAGCGAAAGGGAATGGGCAAGAATAGAAAAACACTTCAGAGTATCATACAAGAAAGGAGGAAGGCCGCCAAAGTATAGCAAAAGAGAAATATTAGAAGCAATTTTCTATGTATTGCGTACAGGGTGTCAATGGCGGTATTTACCAAATGATTTTCCGCTATGGAAGACTGTGTATGAGCAGTTCAGGCAATGGAAGAAGCAGGGAATTTTTGAGAAAATGAATTATGAAATTACAAAATATAGTAGAAGAAAAATAGGAAGGAATGAGCAGCCGAGTGCCTGTATAGTAGATAGTCAATCTGTAAAGACTACAGAAAAGGGGGGATCAAAGGCTATGATGGAAGTAAAAAAGTAAAGGGTAGAAAAAGGCATATAATTACAGACACTCAGGGTTTTATACTAGGTTGTTATACCAATTCTCATTGTTGTCCAGTCAAATAGGAAACATTGCAGAGTTGTTTAATTGTGGAGCTGGCAAGAGAAGTAATAAATTTGCACAAAGCACCCTCAAGTAGAGCAATTGTATCGTATATTTTATTGCGCAAAATGTTCTGTTTTATATATAACCAAAGCCTCTCAACAGGATTTAGCTCAGGTGAGTATGGAGGTAGGTATATAATGTCGATATTTTTAGGTACCTTTAAATTTTTTGACCTATGCCAACTAGCACAGTCCATAACGAGAAAAGCCTCTCGTGTTTCTAGATATTGCGAAATTTGCTCAAGAAATATGTTCATGCAATCAGTGTTGACATTTGGTGCAAATAAGCTAGAACTCTCTCCATTTCTAGGATTAACTGCACTATAGAGATAGAAATTTTGCCTACCTAATTTTGTTTTAACCTGTGTTCTAATCCCCTTTTTAAACCACCCATGTCCAACTTTTGAATGTGTGCCAAACCGTGATTCATCAAAGAAAAATAGCTCTTTTTCTGGATACTTGCTAATAGCTCCATTGAGATTTTTTTTTGAATTCCTCTTGTTTGCTTTTATCTTGTCCATTATGAACTGGTCTTGGTGTAATATATGAGAATTTCATCTTTTGCATATGGCGGTGTACTGTAGATTTGCTGATATTTAATCCGAACTTTTCCTGGATTCTTATTCTCATTTCTTTAATGGTGATATTAGGATTTTCTTCTATCCACTCTTCAATTTGCTGTAGTTGAGCCTGATTTAATTTAGTTTTTCTACGACGTTGTGAAGGAGCAAACAGTTTTTCTTCTCTGCCAATTTTCAAGAGTTTTACCCACGAAGTTAGTGCGCTTCTTGAAATGCAATATATTTTTGCTACAGCCGTTATACTGTACTTTTTTGCTGCAATTACAGCATTTAGTTTTTTTGAAACATATGCATTATTCCTTACTTTCTTCAGCATTTCTTTTGCTGATTCTACTACTTTTTCATCCAATAATTTTGATCTTAATGCCATTTAAACCTCGCTATTTTACTTACTTCAGTATGGCTTTTCTTCCATCATTGTCCATCTGTTTGCCCTGTAATGGGAATTGGTATTACGTAGGCGCTGCTAACGAAAATGATAGAGATGGTATTAAAATAGCATTAAACAATATGAGAACAAAATATACTAAAGTTAAAAAAATGTGGGCTGACATGGGATACCAAGGAAGAAATTCAAAGAATCACATAAAGGAAGAATATGACATAGATATTGAAATTGTTACAAGGCCTCCATGTAGATTTTGGGTGCACAAAGATACGCCACCTGAGCTACTACCAACAAGAGAACAAGGGTTTAAAGTACAGCCAAGAAGATGGGTTGTAGAAAGGACTTTTGCTTGGGTTAATAGGAATAGAAGGCTATCGAAGGAGTATGATTTACTCACAACATCCACTGAGAATTTCATATACCTAGCTATGAGTAGGGTTATGTTAAAGAGGGAATATGCTTGAATTTACTTGTTTCCGGACAACCTCTTATAACTGAGCTGATAAGCTAAAGGTAATTGTCTTACACTAAAACAAACGTTTTTAATTAAGTTGCATAGAAACAGTGTCTGGGCACTGGGATGACACCCCACTGGTGGTCCAAACTACAACGTTCGTACAGTTGTGGATTCCAGACTGGGATGACACCCTACTGATGGGCCCAAATCACAATGTTCGTACAGTTGTGGGTCAGGCTATAGGATGACAGAAGTTGACTTTATTAGCTATAGGTGGTATGACACTTAGTCAATTTAAGTAAGCAGATGATCTTAGCTACAAAAGTATTTTTTACCTCATTTGTTTTTGGGTTTATTCTTTTTCCCTATTTTATAAAGCTTCTAAAAAAAATAAGCAAAGATGGGCAACCAATTAGATCATGTGGACCAGAAAGTCATTTAATAACAAAAAAGAATGTACCACCTATGGGCGGAATAATAATACTGATTTCTTCTTTATTACCAATTTTACTCTGGGCTCAGTTAACACCAGAAATTTTGCTGCTGATATTGATAACTCTATTTTTTGCTCTACTTGGATTTATTGATGATTATTTAAAATTGAAGACAAATCACTATCGAGGTTTAAGTGCAAAAACCAAAATACTTATTCAGTTTATTGTTGCTCTGGTTGGTGTGTTTATACTTAAGCTATACTCTGCTGAAGGTTTTACAAAAACGTCCCCATTTAAAGGAGTAATAATAGATTTTGGCTATCTATATGTTCCGTTTGCTGCGTTTGTAATTGTCGGCTCTTCTAATGCTGTGAATCTCACAGATGGTTTGGATGGCCTTGCTGCAACTCAAGTTATCACTTCCTTTGCTTTTTTGGGGCTAATTGCATATATAACTCAGGCAGATATGAATATTACTTTATTCTGCATTGCATTTATAGGAGCTATTCTAAGTTTCTTGTGGTTTAACACACATCCAGCAAAAATATTTATGGGTGATGTTGGTAGCTTGTCGGTAGGTGCGGCTTTAGGGTTAACTAGTGTCCTAATTAAAAGAGAAATGCTTTTTGCCATTATTGGAATAATCTTTGTAATAGAGACTCTATCTGTTATTATTCAGATATCATATTTTAAATATACAAAGTTTAAATATGGAGAAGGAAAAAGAGTTTTTCTTATGGCACCAATACATCATCACTTTGAGAAGAAGGGATGGTCAGAAAATGCAATCGTTATGAAATTTTGGATAATTTCTATTATCTGTTCAGTTTTTACTATAACTTTCTTATTATAAAAACCCATGAAATACCCAGACTTTACATTAGAAAATAAATTATCAGGAGTGATAGCAGGAGTGGATGAAGTTGGAAGAGGTCCGCTAGCTGGTCCAGTAATATCCGCAGCCGTAGTGTTTATTGATAGAAATACAATTATTGATGGAATCAACGACTCGAAAAAGTTGACTCCTCAATGTAGGCAAGTCCTATATGAAAAAATAATATCCGTTGCAAAATTTGGTATAGGAATGGCAAGCGTAGAAGAAATAAATTCATACAATATCTTGCAAGCAACAAAACTTTCAATGAAACGTGCGTTGATAGACTTGGACCTAGAGTTAGATTATGTGCTAGTTGATGGTAATCAACCACCTGAAGTGAAATGGCAAGTGAAATCCATAGTAAATGGTGATAATTTGAGTACATCAATTGCAGCAGCTTCAATCGTTGCAAAAGTTACGAGAGATCGGCTTATGCAAGAATTGCACAATAAGCATCCTGAATATAATTGGTATAAAAATAAAGGATATGGGACAAAAGAGCACCTTAACGCTATTGGCCTTTATGGAATTACAGAACATCATAGAAAAAACTTTGCACCCATATCTCGGGCATTATAGCCTTTAGATAGTAATCACTTACCTTTTTTGAAAGGCATGTTTTCATTAAATAGGCAAACTGTACTCGATCCATTCCTTAAGGTAAATACTGAACTTACCCTTTCGATTATCAGATAGGTGTCAACTGTACGGAAATTTACTAAAGACTCATATCCTGCAGAATCAACCATAAAAACTGCCGGGAAATCAGAGTTTATTTTATTGAATTGTAGATATGTAAATTTTCCATCATCAAAAACCTTGATTGGTATTATTGACTGACTGCCTTTAACGTGCGAGATGGAATAATTAAAATTTAAACCCTTCTTTACAACTTCAATATCGTTTATATCAGGAATAATGGTATGACTAGCTTGTTCGAGGATATCACCGTTATTTGTTGTGTAAATCTCATCACTGCTAAATAGTGGATAAAGAAACCTTACTTCATATGCTAATCTTGGATCATCTAGTCCAGTTGCTTCTTCAGCATGAAGTTCAAAGTAATAAACTCTTTTATTGGTAATTATAGTTGCGTTGGTATCGGCAATATCATCTATAGGCTTAATAAACAATCTGTTACCTTGAGGAAGGAGTTGCCAACCAGTTGAATCACCCATTGAAAGGTTTTGTATTACCTCCCCTGGTTCAAACAATATACTGGACTGATAACCATAAAAACCCGTATACTTATGTATAGCCTGTGGGTTATAATTTATTACCTTTATGTGATTATCTCCAGCTATTGAACGTGGCTCCTGTTTTGCAAGTGCATCACTACCACAGAGGAACAATAGTACGGAAAACAGTAAACCAATCATAATATCAAAATGAATTAATCTTCATTTTATCATTAATAGACATGCACTGCAACTGTTAAGGCACTTTCTATACTATAAACCCCAAAGCAAGCGGTAGAAAAGGCAAGAAATAAGGCAAACTCCTAAAATACTTTAGAACTACAGGAGGCTTTACCTGAACGGATATACTTTGAATCCTGCCATTTTCACTTTATAAACATACCAAGAATTCTGTCCATTATTCCACCCATATTTGCTTCAGCTTGAGTATACTCTATTTTACCACCATGCAAGATTAGTTTAATATCTGATCCAGGTGATATATTAACAAATTTACTGCCAACAACTCCACTGCTAGTGATCAGAGCTGAACTATCAATTGGCAATTTTATGTCTTTGCTTATACACATATCGATTCGTGCTACGTAGGTAGCTTTGTCAAGTGATACACCAGTTATGCTTCCAACATCTACACCAGAGATCTTGACACTATCACCAACTCCTATACCGTTAGCGTTAGCAAAAAGACCATATATTTTATAGCAATCCTTATAGTTTTTCTTTATGTAAGATAGCTTATCAATAGCAAAGAAAATCAGAAAAATAGTAAAAATTAATACAAATAATCCAGCGGTTATTTCAAGTATATTTGACCTTCGCATCTTTAGTTATCAGGACTCCAGCTTTTATAGTAATTTTTCACTTTTTGGTTTGGATAGTATGCATTTTTTGTACCCGTTAAATTAGGAGTATGTTTTACTTTTCTTTTTTTATTATTAACTGGTACTACATTATCAGTATAGTGAAGCCATATATGCCATTCCGGAGGCACTGTTGTAGGCTCAGAAACACTGCTATACATAACCCACCTTTTTCCTTTACTTGATTCATAGTAAGAATTTCCATTTTCATCTCTTCCTACAAATTTATCTTCTCTTCGTAATAGGCGTTTTATTGCATTACAAATTTTAGATAACATAAGGGTATTAAAACAAAAAGTATTATATATACTAATACTTTAACGATATATTAACAACAATTTAATGCAATTACCAATCTTACAAGTTATTATCCCAATAATTGCATCAATGTTTTGCTTTCTTGCCAAGAAACACAAGGTATCTTGGTTTATTTCTTTTATTGCAACAACAATCACTCTTATCATTTCATCAATACTACTCATTAAAACATATAAAGGTGAAATTATAACTTATCACCTTGGAAATTGGGCTCCTCCGTATGGAATAGAGTTAAGAATCGACGTGTTAAATTCCTTAATTCTAACCCTAGTGAATTTTATAGCGCTGATTAGTGTGCTTTATAGCTTTTATATTAACGAAAAAGAGATTAGCAAAAACAAAATCACTGGTTTTTACTCTCTATTTCTACTGTGCTTAAGCGGACTGCTCGGGATTCTAGTAACAAACGACATATTTAACCTTTACGTTTTCTTGGAAATTTCATCTCTTTCTTCTTATGTATTAGTTTCAATGGGAAGGGATAAAAAAGCCTTGGTTGCAGCATTTGAATATCTAATTAGTGGAACAATAGGTGCAACATTTTATTTATTTGGCATCGGGCTCTTGTATTCAATGACTGGAACGCTCAATATGTCTGACATGGCTGAAAGAATAGTTCCATTATACGATAACAACATCATAAAACTTGGCACGTTGTTCATTTTTGTTGGTCTCTCAATCAAAATGGCACTGTTTCCATTAAGCAGGTGGCTGGTTAATGCATATAGTGAGGCGCCAAGTTTCATTAGCATATTCTTTTCAGGCACAGTGACAAAAGTGATGATATATGTTTTCATCAGAATCTTTTATACTGTTTTTCATCAAAATTTTTTCTTGTTTAAGCCGCTACTGGACAATGTGATAATTATCCTCGCACTTTGCGCTATTGTATTTGGGTCGATATTTGCAATAACCGCAAAAGACATAAAAAGACTGCTTGCTCACTCTAGTATTAGCCAAATTGGTTATATAATTTTAGCACTGAGTTTTAACTCAAAAACAGGTGTATTTGCAGCAATTCTTCACATAGTAAACCACAGCATAATAAAAACATCTTTATTTATGGCTGCAGGATGTATTTCTTACAAATTTGATACAACAAAAATAGAGAATTTATCGGGACTCAAGAAATCAATGCCTTATACAGCACTTGCGTTCACTCTACTCAGTTTAGCATTAATCGGTGTGCCTTTAACAAATGGCTTTGTAAGCAAGTGGTATATAATGAAAGCAATTATCGAATCTCGCGCGTGGATTTCCCTGATAGCTTTTGCTGCCGGTTCTTTTCTTGCACTAATATACATGTGGAAGATGGTAGAGAAAATGTATTTTGAAAATGATGCAACGTCACGCACTAGAATGACACTAGGCAAAATTAATGATGTGCCATTTCCTATGCTTTTCTGTCTATTGTTTATGGCAGCTTTAACAGTAGTAACTGGAATATATAGCACTCCAATTCGGTTAGTAGTTGAGAAGTTGGTTTTTTGATTTTTATCTTTGTTTCATATTTTACTATACTTTAAGGTTATAAGGTCTTTATTGTGGGTAGGCTGAAGAAGATTCATTGGTTATTAGTCATTAACGTGATAGCGCTGTTTTGCGTTGGCATTGTTGTTCAATACTCTTCTGCTGGAGGAAAGTGGGTGCCATTTGCGATTCACCAACTGGTCATATTTTCCTTCTTTTTCCTACTCGCTATAGCTATGTCATTCATAGAGCTAGATTTTTATTTGAAGTACGCCTACTTTTTTTATATAGCAGAAGCGATTTCACTATTAGCAGTAAATTTTTTTGGCTCACACATAATGGGTGCAACAAGGTGGATAAGAATTGGATCAATTAGTTTGCAACCATCAGAATTTGCAAAAGTAGGCTTAATACTTGCGCTTGCTCGCTATTTTGATAAGCAGAGTGTATATAAAATGATGGAATTTAAAAGATTGCTTAAGGCACTTATAATTATTTTCTTACCCGTGTTCTTGGTGTTAAAGCAACCTAATTTAGGCACAGCTATGATAATGTTATTTATAGGGATGTCAATTATATTCACAGCAATAATAAAAAGATCTCATTCGATAATATGTGGAACGCTTGGCATTTTTGCAGTACCAGCTATTTGGCCTTTTTTACGTCCTTATCACAAGCAAAGGATATTGTCATTTTTGGATTCATCAGTGGATCCACTTGGAATAGGTTATAATGCGCAGCAATCTCAGATAGCTATTGGTTCAGGAGGTTTACTTGGTAAGGGCTTTGTTAACGGAAGTCAAACTCAACTTGGATTTTTGCCGGAGAAACGTACGGATTTTGCTTTTGCAGTGCTGAGTGAGGAGTGGGGCTTTTTAGGTAGCATGGCTTTAATTTTGCTTTATACCTCATTACTTGGAATAATTTTCTCTATCGCTTATAGGTCGAAAAATTATTTTTCTAAGTCGGTATCTATCGGCATTTTCTCCTTTTTTAGTGCTCATTTCTTTATAAACATCGGAATGACAATGGGCCTCTTACCTGTGATAGGCGACCCATTGCCATTTCTGTCCTATGGAGGAAGTACAACTGCCGCAAGCTTAATATGCATAGGATTATTGCTGGCAATAAAAGCAGATGAACAACAAAATGCTTGTATTTTACCTATGCTAAAGTAAAATTAAATTTTACTTAATAGTTTTTATGCTAGATGAAATGCGTGAGGAGTGTGGGGTATTTGGTATAAGTTGCAACCAAAGTGCTGCTTTTAACTCTATACTTGCTCTCCACGCTTTGCAGCATAGAGGTCAAGAGTCTTTTGGCGTAGCAACCAGTAACAACGATAAGCTGCACTCTTATCACTTTCAAGGTCAAGTGAGCAGCGTATTTGATGATATAGATGAAATAAAGAAATCCTTACCTGGAGATTGTGCAATAGGTCATGTTCGATACTCAACAAGTGGTAGTAAATTTGGAGTGCAGCCCATGTTTGGCAAAAGTGGCAAATTTGGGGATTTTGCCATAGCACATAATGGTAATTTAATTAATATTTCTCCGATACGCGAACAATTAATTAAACAAGAGTGTGTTTTTCAGTCAGATATTGACACAGAAGTAGTAGTACATCTGACAGCAAGCGGTGAAAAAGATAGCTTCTTAGAGAGTTTTATATATGCATTAAAGCAAATACAAGGTGCTTATTCTTTTGTGGCAATCAATCAAGAAGTAGTTATTGGAGTACGTGATCCATCTGGAATCAGGCCTCTTGTTTTAGGAAAGTTAAACGGTTCTTACGTTCTTGCATCTGAAACTTGTGCTCTTGATATAGTAAATGCAGAGTTTGTTAGAGAAATAGAACCAGGCGAATTAGTTACCATCAGTTTGGATAGTAAGCTAGCCTCAATGTTTCCTTTCCCACAGCAAAAATCAAGTTTTTGTATTTTTGAATACGTTTACTTTTCGAGACCAGACAGCATAATGGAGAATAGGTCTATATACGATACAAGAAAAGAAATAGGAAGAATACTTGCGAAGGAAAGTCCACCAAAAAACAATGTGGATATGATTGTACCAATACCTGATTCTGGAATACCTGCAGCTATTGGATATGCAAAGCATTCAGGGTTACCTATGGAACTGGGAATAATTCGTAATCATTACATAGGAAGAACTTTTATACAACCAACCGCTGAAGTACGTAAAGTTAGAATAAAATTAAAATTCAATCCTAATAAGCACACTTTGAAAGGTAAAAACATAATTTTAATAGATGATAGTATAGTGCGTGGTAGTACGTTAACAAATATAATAGTTATGCTAAAGGATGCAGGAGTAAAAGAGATTCACCTCAAAATTTCAAGCCCACCAATTAAGCATTCTTGTTTTTATGGAATAGATACGCCAGAGTGCAAAGATTTAATTGCTGCAAATAAATCTGTAGAGGAAATTAAGGAAATTATAGGAGTAGATAGCCTAGCCTTCTTGAGTATTGATGGACTATATCAGGCTGTTAAAGGAGAGGTGCGTAACAATGCTACACCACAATATTGTGATGCTTGTTTCACTGGTGATTATCCGATTGGCAAATAGTCTACGCAAGGTCTTAAGTTTAGAAAATCTTAAACCGCCAAAATTTCTCTTGGCCTTTACTAATTCCGATTCTCGGAGTGCAAATATAACCTGGTTTGAGGTGGGATTCATAAACACAAAATTCGTGGCTTATAGTAAGGTCCTGTTTGTTATGTTCTTTTGTAATATTTAATCTTTTGCACAATATTCCTGGTCCACCTAAATTTGCTTCAAGTGGTTCAATAAGCTTTAATCCCCGTATTAACACTGCTGCTGGGAACCCTTCTGCTTCTGTTATAGCATTTCTCATAATAGTCCGAATAGGTCATAGGAAGGCAGAATCAACAGCACGACGAAAGGATTCGAATAGAGGAATGTTTTTCCTGGCTCTGTTTTTTATAGCAAACCAATGATGCTCAATTTTGTTAAAATCTGGAGAATAAGGCGGCAGATACAAAATTTCTGCACCGACTCCTTTAGC
This sequence comes from Wolbachia endosymbiont (group A) of Alloplasta piceator, assembly GCF_964028505.1. Lineage (NCBI taxonomy): Bacteria > Pseudomonadati > Pseudomonadota > Alphaproteobacteria > Rickettsiales > Anaplasmataceae > Wolbachia > Wolbachia endosymbiont (group A) of Alloplasta piceator. The sequence goes on from NZ_OZ034793.1 coordinate 414,486, forward strand.
GAGCTTGATAAGCTTATCAGACTTATGAAAAGTAGCATTATCAAGAATGACAGTTTGTCCAGGTTCTAAGATCGGTGCCAAAAATTGCTCAAACCATCCATTAAAAATATCCATATTACAGTGGCCTTCAAATGTTAATGGAGCAACTATCTTTCTTCTACTTAAGGCTGCAACCATGCTGATTCGTTGAGTTTTTTTCCAGATTTTAGGGCATAAAATCGCTGTCCTTTCTGGCAATACCCATATGGATAGTCCTCCGTGTTATCAATCCCAGACTCATCTATATACACTAAGTTTTCTGGTTCTTTTGTTGCTATAATTTTTAAGAATTCAGCACGTTTTTCTTCGTTCCTTTCCTTGTATCCATATGTCTTTTTTTGCGCGTAAATCCAATTTTTCTGAGAGCTCGGTGGATCGTTTGGATACTAACGTTGCCCCAAAGTTTAGCCATTTCCGACAGAGTTTTTCTACCGTGTTTTTTAGCAAATTCGATAAACTTATTCCAGTCGATAATTTTCTGATTGTAACCTCCATTACCGAGTTTTTTTGACTGAAAGTCGCCTGTTTCTTTTTTTCTTTGCTGCCACTCCCACAAAGTAGTTCGTCCAATTTTAAATCTTGCTGCCACTGCTTCTCTGCTTTCCCCTTCGTCTAGTGCTTCCATTGCTTTTTTTCTTAAATCATAACTATATGCTGCCGGCATCCAACCTCCTTATCGCCATCTATCCTTAATCTTATCATATCCGGACTTCTGTGGAAAGAGCTATACAATGTTTAAACAGTAGTACATTCCATATATAAAATATACGTACGAAAACCCCGGCACACCAAACATTACTGAGGTTCGATTAGTATAGCCTCTTGCCGCATGACAAGCTGGGTCATTCATTCCTATATAGGCTTCAACTTCGGTTATTATTCCACTAAAGTTAGAAAATTTCAGCATCTTTCCTAGTAACTCCCCGGCTACAACCAAAGTTGGGCGTTCGTAGAAATTTCTTGGCAGTATTGTGCTACCCATTTTTTATTTTTGTTCTGAGGTTCTATATAGAATTCAGTTTAAGAATTCCTGGATCCCAGTGGGCTTTGTTGCATCGCTCTTCGGATAGTAGGTAACGTACAATAAATTCATGAAGCTATCTCAAACTTAGCCATGCCTATTTCAGTAAATTTGTTAAGCAAATAACACTTGAGTAGCAGTTCCTTCTCACGATTAATTTCAGATTTGCTCCTAAAACTAAACCCAAATATTCGCTTCAACCTTGAGAAAAATCCTTCAATATACGATCTTTTTCCGTAATTTACTTCTTCTTTCCATCTTTTTATACCATTCTCACCATGTAATTTCATTAACTGAATAGCGGCATTTCTATCAAGCATATAATCCAATTTTGGATGCTCTGCTGCGTTGTTTTTCGGAGGAATTTTCGTTTTTATACCATATTGATTACACAGCTTATAGAGCTTTTCTCTGTCATATGCCCTATCTGCATATAGTACTTTTATGACATACTGAAAATCGACTTCTTTTAGCAAATCACAAGCTCCATAGTGATCAGAGTAGACACCGTTACTGTATTTTACAGCTATGGCTTTTTTGCTGTTTGTATTCAACATTACATGCAATTTTCTTGTCTGTTCATAGCTGCGATACTTTCTATCTTCGCTATTTTCTTTGCTATGACCAGGAGTGTTGTTGTATATACTAATTCCTGTACTGTCTATAGCAATTTCGATATCTTCCATATTATTTTCTGCAATCATTGATCTTAATATTGAGTTTCTTAAACCTTCTTGATGATTGTGAATAGCTGATGACTTGCAAATTTTTCCCAATTTGCTCAAGGTATCCTGCTATAAACCCAACTGTTTGCCTCAGGCCTATTCTAAATAAACAAGTTATTATGTGCACCAAAATTACAACTTTATCGCTATAAATATTGTTGCCACCTGGTATTTTTGGACCATTCTCGTACCACTTTTCTATGGCTTCGTTGATATAATGAAAAATATTTCCTCTTTTTTCTAGAAATTTGTTATATTCGCTATGGTTACTGACCCTCATTTTTTGTGGCATATTTTTTCTTTCAAGGTTAAATGGCTATTTTATAATGAATTTTGTCAGTAGCCACCAGATTTTTCAGTTGCTATGCAACAAAGCCCACCCCACTGGTAGGAATTGCTCCCAAACTACAACGTTCGTACAGTTGTGGAATGAATCGCGGTATGACGATTCGCGGCGGTATGACGTCTGGCCTGCACTATAAGCTAATCATCATCTCCAAATATAGAGCTAATTTTTTTGCCCCCAGGAGAAAATTTATTAGTCCAACTGCTTTGCACTTTGGTTACGTCTTTAGTGGCAGTTTTATTGCTGTATTCCTTGATTTCCTTATCTATTCTCTCCATCATTTGTGAATCAAGGTAGCTCTTTTTCCATTGGCCAGTAGCAAGGAACACTTTGTTTAAGTCTTGAGTGCGGATTAAGTATTCTTTATCTTTAGGGTAAACCTCCTGCGCCCAAGCAAATAGCTCAAAATAGCGTGCAAATAATTCAGATGCACGTGATTTTGCAGTTTGATAAGCCTGTATCTCCTTAAATATAACTTGGCCGATAATTTTCTGCACAAGAATATTTGCTTGCTTTAGGTTCTGCTCAATATCCTGGTAAACTTTATGGAGGAATTCCTGCTCCAAATTTAAGTTCAGTTCATTTTCAACCATGTGTGAAAGTTCATGCACTATAATGTATGGGTTTGACTTCCTCAGTACAATAACATATCTATTTACACTGGAAGACCTGATTGTCTTACACACTCCCTCTTCCATATCCACTAATCCCTCTTGGTATATTTCAAATGAGAGCCTATTTTGCTTTATTAGTGATAAAGTGAGGTTTAATGTGTTTCTAAACTTCTCAAATTGATAGAGATATTCGACATACCGTATTGCATTTTCACTGCTTCCTACTTGAGTTGCTTGTTTTATTAAATTCCTGATTAGCATACCTTATTATTAAAGGAATTTTTTTTATACTCAAGAATTGATTGGCTACAAAGTGTTTTTAGGAAGCCTGATTGCATAGCTAAAGTAATTCATGTTTACTGATAACCGTCATACCGCGATTCATTCCATAGCTGTACGAACATTGTGATTTGAGAGCAATTTCCATAAGGGAGGATGTCATTCCAGTGCTTGGCACTGGAATCCAGCCTTTCCATAATCATCAAAACATTGTATTTTAACGTAAAACAGCTATTTTTATGCTCACCAACTTAATAAAATTCCTGGATCCAAGTAGTCAGGGCACTGGGATGACATTACAGGGGCACTGAAATGACACCATTTTCGGTCTCTTAAATTGCTTTAGCCATAAATATTTAAGAAATTTACCAAACGAAAAAAAAGGCAAAAGAAGCCCCGTGGTGGTTGGCTATTTACTATGTACTAAAATATCGGCGTTTTTTTTATTCTAAAACGCTTGATTAAGAGCGATTTAGCTGCTTTTAACTTGCAACTAACCTACACCGCAAGTGTTTAAGAAATTTACTAAGCAGGAAAAAAGGCAAAGAAACCCCGTAGTAGCTAGCATTCAAATTCTCCCTTGTCAATTTGACGTTTTTTGCTGTCTTAAACGCTTTGTAAGCTCGTTTCGGCTTATATAGGTAAAAACCTAAAAATTTTTAAAGACATGCGATGGACGTAGTGCGAAAAATTAAACATGAGACGCCAAATACCCTAAGTTTTTTGTCATTAACCTGCACAGATTGCGAAGATAAATAAATAGCTTCACTGTTATGATAAGGGGGCTGGCGAAACTTGTAAAGGAATTTTTTACATCTAATTTATAGCTCCCTGCATGATATCACGTATTATCTATACCAAGGAGTTCTGCTTGTAGATATTATACCAACAATCCACTATTTTTTTTATGTCTTGTGGTTTAGTTTCTGGACCTATACTGATTCTAATTGAACACTCTGCTTGCTCTTTTGTTGCCCCCATTGCAAGCAAAACATGGGAAGGCTCAACTTTTCCAGAAGAACATGCGGAGCCATTACTAACTGCAATATGATTCAAGTCAAAATGCATAAGCTGCACATCACTCTTTACTCCTGGCATATAAATAAAACTTGTGTTTGGCAGCCTCTTAGAGTTTTTACCGAAGATTCTTATGTCACTGGCAAGATTTAATAATTCACACTCTAATTGATCACGTAGCTCCTTTACTTCATCCATTTTTGATAGAAGGTCTGGAATATTTTGCAGTGCAGCAGAAAGGCCTGCAATCGCAACAATATTTTCCGTACCACCACGAAATCCCTTCTCTTGTCCACCACCTATTATAATAGGTTCTATCGCAAGTTCTTTATTGAATATTAAAACTCCACTGCCTGCTACACCGCCAAATTTATGGGCGGATAAAGTGAGTAAATCCACTCCTAAATCTTCCACATTAACTTTAATTTTCCCAACACTTTGAGCAGTGTCAGTGTGGCAAATTGCTCCAAACTTGTGTACTATTTTAGCTATTTCCTCAATAGGTTGAATAACTCCGGTTTCGTTATTTGCCATCATAACTGAAACTATTGCTTTGTTTCCTTTAAGTTCGCTTAGAATTTTTTCTAGCTCTAAAAAGTCAACAATGCCCTCCTGATTAACAGGTATTATATATGGATTACATGCAGAATTAAGAATTGAAGGATGCTCTATAGCTGAAATTATATGCAGGTAGCCTGCTATTCCTCTCATAACAAGGTTATTCGCTTCAGTTGCACCAGACGTAAAAACTATTTCTTTATCACTTGAAACGCCAATAGCACCACGTACGTTATCTCTTGCATCCTGAAGAATCTTCCTAGCTTCTTGTCCTCTCTTATGTAGTGATGATGGATTGAGCGTTTGTTTTGACAAGACCTCAAATATACTTTTTTTTACATTTTCACTAATTGGAGCAGTTGCATTGTAATCAGCATATACGCAACCACTATTTTCTAAAGAGAATGGATTCATCTGTCACTTAAATAAGTTTACCATCAACTATAGCCATAACTATGTACGTTAGCTTTAACACGATAAAAAATTTATTGCAAAAACAGCGAAATTAATACATAATTAATAACTCACGTCATCAATACCTGTCAAGCAGGTTCTTATTAGGAGTTATCATGGTTGAAGTTTTTTTAAATAATGCAACAAGAAAGATAGAAGGTGAATACCACCAAAGCAAAGATGCCAACGCGCCGGTTGTGCTGGTTTTACATCATCATCCTCAATATGGTGGTAATATGGATAGTAAAATTGTACATAGTACATATACGTCTTTTATCGATAACAATTTTTCTGCATTGAAAATTAACTTTCGTGGTGTGGGAAAATCTACCGGAACTTTTGATAAGGGTATAGGAGAATTAACTGACGCTGCGGTAGCCATTGATTGGCTTCAGGAACATAATCCTAGCAATGTTCCAATTTGGATCGCTGGTTTTTCTTTTGGAGCATGGGTGGCTATGCAGCTAACAATGCGCCGCCCTGAGATAGTGGGTTTTATTGCTCTTTCTCTTCCGGTAACTAAGTACGATTTTTCTTTTCTTTCTCCCTGTCCAGTTTCTGGGCTTATAATACAAAGCAGTAATGATACAATCTCAGAAGAAAGCGATGTAACAGAATTAGCAAAAAGGTTGATAAATTCAGTAAGAAGTGATCACATGAAATACCATATAATAGATGATACTAATCACTTTCTAAAGGATAAAGAAGAGGAAGTGACTCAAATCGTGGACAATTATATAAAACTGCGCTTGAATAGTGCAACTATTTCTTTTCAAAAGGTCAAAAAAGAGGTAAGGGTAAAAGAATATGCCTAATCTTTACAAACAAGAGAAATGAGTGTAGTAATATAAATGAAAAGGTTTTGTTATGTTTAAAAAGCTATTATTTTTTGTTTTAGCTGTGTTTGTGTTATCGGGGTGTTCCCTAAGTAAACAGCGTAAGTTAAAAAGTCCGTGTATAAAAAGCAATGAAAGCATTTCATGCGAGTTGTACTCTGTTAATGATCATTGGTTAGATAAGTATAAGGCATAGAAATTGTGCTATTTTTCCTATTCACAACTTCACTAATGATCGATCTCTCAATTGGAAAATGCAGTCTGCCTTTTCTGCAAGGAGATGATTGTGTGTTACTATAAGCATAGAGCTGTTATTTTCCTTTACGTATGAATGTAGCAGTAAAAACACGTTAAAAGAATTTGTTGGATCTAAGTTTCCTGTTGGCTCATCTGCAAGTAAAAGCTTTGGAGAATTTACAATGCTTCTTGCAATTGCAACTCTCTGCCTTTCCCCACCCGAAACTTCAGATACCATGCTACTTGCTTTGTTTTCCAGACCAAATTTTTCCAACATTGCTTGCGAATTTTTTTTTGCTTCAGCTTTGCTTTTTCCTGCAATGAGTTGAGGAAGCATAATATTTTCCAACACCGATAACTCTTGTAACAAATAGTGAAATTGATAAACAAAACTAAGAAAATTTCTTCTTACATGAGTTTTATGCTTATTACTGGCTTGTGTGCAATTTATTCCATCTATCGTAACTATACCTGAAGTTGGCTTATCCAATAAGCCTGCGATTTGCAATATAGTTGTTTTCCCTGCACCTGAATTGCCAATCAGCGCTACTACTTGCCCTCTTGTAACACTTAAGTTGATATCCTTTACAACAACAGAATTGTCCTTGAAGCTTTTATCTACAGAAGTTAGTTCTAGTGCTATATTACCACCCATGTTTAAAAGACCTATAACCATACAAATGTTGTGCTTGCATAGCAAATGATAGTGCATGACCAGTAAAAAAGAAATAGAAGAATAAACCTCAGTGTCAAGTATACAACTATATGAACGTTGTGACTTGAGAGCACCCTCCACCAGAGAAGAGTGTCATCCCAGTGCTTGACACTGGGATGACATCAAATTTTTGACTAAACTGAGAAGCTGTTGCCACAACCACACTGGGATTTAGCAAAGGCATTCTTTATTTGAAAACCAGAACCACTGAGATCCTCAGTATAATCTATAACTGAGTTATTTAAAAATTTTGCTGAACAATTATCAACCATTAATACAGGATTGCCATTTTCATCATTAATTACTATATCTTTACCTTTTTCGCTAAAACTGGAGTGGCTTCTATAGTCCTCGCTTTCTTCATCATCTTCATCTTCGTCATCAAACTCATCATCGTAATCATCGTCTTCATCATCCAAAGATAGATTTTTATTCATTTGATCCATAAGAAAATTGTATTTGAAGCCAGAACATCCACCACCTGAAACTGCAACCCGTAAAATGGAACTCTTATCCCCTTCCTGCTCTGCAAGAGAGTGGATTTTTTTTAGTGCATTATCAGTTAAGTTGATGTTGTAATTTGTTGACATAGTAACCACCGTTTATTATTGATAACTTATTATAGTAGAAATTTTACATGTCAAACAATAATTTTCTATTAAATTATGCATGTTTTCCAAGCAAAACAAAAGGGAGATACTTCAAAGAGCCAGAAGATGAGAATCGCAGCTGCTTTCAGCGTGATAGGGACCGTATCATTCACTCTAATGCGTTTAGAAAGTTGGAGTACAAAACACAAGTTTTTATCAATTATGAGCACGACTACTATCGCACTCGGCTTACTCATAGCCTTGAAGTTGCACAAATTGCAAGGTCCATTGCGCGTAGACTTGGCTTAAATGAGGATATCACTGAATGCATAGCGCTCGCACATGATCTTGGTCATCCTCCATTTGGTCATGCAGGTGAAGATGCTCTAAAGAAATCAGTTCAAGATTTGAATCTTGATAACGAGAAGTATAAGTTTGATCATAATGTTCAAGCTATAAGGATTTTAACTTATCTTGAACAAAAACATGCTGATTTTGATGGTATGAATCTAAGTTGGGAGGTGATTGAAGGAGTTGCAAAACATAACGGTCCCTTGCTTGGTCAAAACGCGGAGTCTTCTACAAGTAATCAGCTGTTATTAGAATACAACAAAAAATATGATCTAAAACTTGAAGAATTTTCAAGCATTGAAGCTCAAGTTGCTTCAATTGCCGATGATATTGCTTACAGTGTTCACGATCTTGATGATGCACTCAGGGCGAATTTAGTAACCATCGAAGATTTGCTGAATGTTCCTTTAATTGAAAAAATGTTTAAAGACATAAGGAGCAGATATTCAGAATTGCCTCAGAGCAAACTCATACATGAATCACTGAGTGGAACTATAGGAACTATGATAAGTGATGTTGTTTCTCAGACTGAAAGAAATATTGAAGATCACAAAATAAAAAGCGTAGAAGACGTAAGAAGTCTAAATAAAATGCTAGTCACATTTTCACCAGAAGTTGCGAATGCTACAAAAGAAATGAAAAGATTCAACATGGAGAAAATATACAGAAGCTATAAACTGAGTAGAACGATGAACAAAGCAAAACGCATAATACAGGAACTCTTTCAATGTTTTTATGAAAACCCAGGATTACTTCCCACAGAGTGGAGCAAACTCGCTTGTGAATCTCAGCGTTCAGTAATAATATGTGACTATATCTCAGGTATGACAGATAGATTTGCTATACACGAGCACAGAAGAATTTTTGATACCTCATACGAAATGACTTCTTTCTAATGACTGATGATCATTTCATGTCAATTGCATTAAGGCTTGCAGAAAAAAATCTTGGAAATGTTGCACCGAATCCTGCTGTCGGGTGTGTTATTGTAAAAGATGGTACAATTGTTAGTGAGGGATATACAGGGATTGGTGGGCGTCCGCATGCGGAGGTAGTCGCTTTGCAAAACGCTAAAGATTCAACTCATGGCGCAACTATATATATCACTCTTGAGCCATGTTGTCATCACGGAGTCACGGGGCCTTGCACTGCAAAAATCATAAAAGCTAGCATAAAAAGAGTAGTAATTGCAACTATTGACCCAGATAGTAGAGTTTCAGGCAGAGGCATGAAAGCTCTGAAAGAAGCAGGAATTGAAGTTGAGCAAGGTATTATGCAAAAAGAGGCAAAAGAACTGAATGTCGGTTTTTTCACCACTAAAGAATTACATAGACCATTTATAGCTTGCAAAGTCGCAACAACTCTTGACGGAAAAATCGCAACATTTACAGGCGATAGCAAATGGATAACAAGTGAAAATACGAGAAATTGGGTGCATGAGCTTAGAGCAAAATATGATGCAATTATGATTGGCAGCAATACTCTTATTAATGATGATCCACTCTTAACTTGCAGATTACCAGGACTTGGAAGTAGATCGCCAATAAGGCTAATTATAGATAGCCAAGGGAGATTAAAGGAAGAGCATAACATTGCAAAGACTGCAGACAAAGTAATAACTTGGGTCATCACAAATAAAGAAGTAGAGAAAAAAATAAAAAACATTAACTACTTAGTAGTTAATTCAAGTAACGCAGGTAAGGTTTGCCTAAAGGACATGGCATTAAAACTTGTTTCAGAAATTGGTATAACAAGATTATTAGTTGAAGGTGGAGGAGTGTTAATCACAGAACTATTAAAGTGTAATTTAATCGACAGGTTGATAATATGCCGCAGTGGTAAAATTTTAGGCAATGATGCCACTCCTTTTGTAGGAGATTTAGGGATTCAATTCATTAACAACTGTTATCAGTTTAAAAAAACAAAGATAATAGAGTTTAGTGAGGATATAGTTGAGGTTTGGGATAGGTCGTCATAATCCTTACATACTCAAACAGTAAAAAAAAGGTATCCGTTCAGCGGAGCGGTAAAATAAAAAGTAGACAAGGAGTGCTAAAAACATAATATCACAAGTAGTATGTGTGGTAAATATGTCTGATCTACTAGCTAGTCTTCTCAAGCTCTGTGAAAGCTTTAAAATAGAGATAGAGCAACTAAAAGCAGAGATAAAGAGGTTAGAGATAGAAAACGAAAATTTTAGATCTGAGAATAAGGCGCTAAGAATCGAAAATGCTGAATTGAAAGAAAGACTAGGTCTGAATTCACAAAATTCATCGATACCGAGCTCAAAAGAGTTATACAAGCTAAAGAAGAAAAAGAAAAAAAGTGACAGGAAAATAGGGGCACAGATTGGGCATGAAGGAAAGTATCGCCCTAAAATGGAAGCAGATGAAGTGGTGAAAATAGAGTTCTTGCGAGTGCGGAGGAGAAATTGCAATATGTGAAAAACCATATATTCATCAGAAAGTTGATCTTCCAGAAATCAAGCCTTATGTTGTGGAATACCAATTACAGAATGGCCGCTGTTGCAAGTGTGGAAAAAGAAAAAGTAGCAGGCTACTAGAAGGTGTTACTGCGGATACATTTGGTCCAAAAGTTAAGTCAACAATCGCGGCGCTGAGCGGATTTTACAAGAACTCGAAAAGAGAAGTAGCAAATATTATAAAAAATATTTTCAACCTGGACATCAGTGTTGGTAGCGTGTCAAATAGCGAGGCTAGAGTTGCAGAAAAATGCCAAGAAGCATATGAGCAAATCGAGCAAGAAGTAAGTAAAAGTGAAGTTCTGCATATCGATGAAACGAGCCATTATAACAAAGGTAAACTTGGTTGGTGCTGGATGTTTGCCAGTAATACAGCAAGTTTTATAAAATTGACAGAGTCAAGAGGAATGAAGGTTTTACAAAATAGTAAGTTCTGCAATCGCAATAGCTTACGACAGGTACGCAGCATACAACTACTTTGCCGATAAGAACAGGCAAATCTGTTGGGCACATTTATCAAGAGATTTTGAAAGATTAGCACATAGTTGAAGTTAAAGTTCTGGGCTGTTACTTAAGAAACGTAGCCACTGAATTATTTGCACTAAAAAAGGCCTTGCTAAAAAATGAGATAGATGTTTTTAGATTTACCAGACGTGCCAGAAAATTGCGAAAACGTACAAGGTATTACTTGAAGCCGTTTACCTGAAGCAATTGGAGCTTCTCGAGTTGCAAAAAATATTTTGAAATCTGAAAGAATAATGTGGAATTTTTTAGATGACCCAGAAAACATTCCGCTGACAAACAACCATGCTGAACAGCAGATACGGCATTATGTCGTTTATCGCAAAAATTCATATTTTACCCAATCGAAGCGGGGAAATGCATTCCTTGAACGGATAATTTCATTATACTTGACATGGAAACAAAGGGGTCTCAATCCTTTCCAAAACCTCTTATCTATCATCTCTCACACCGCTTAGCTGAACGGATACAACCCAAGAAAGGTTTTTCTACGTCATACCGCCACGGTATCTCAGCATAGATTCCGCTAACGAGTAGCGGAATGACGAATTTGTTGTTTTTCAAATTGTAGGTAAACCTAAGCCACTTTAGCTATATAGGGTCACAACGATGGATTTTTAAGATCATTTACGGCCTTCTTAATATCTTCAGCCTTGAATATCGCCGATCCCGCAACTAAAATATCTGCACCTGCTTTTATTATATCAGCTGCGTTAAAAGAGTTAATTCCACCATCTACTGAAATTTGTGTTTTAAGGTTACGCTCTTGTATCATTTTTTTTATAGTAGATATCTTGTTCAACTGTGAATGAATAAATTCCTGCCCTCCAAAGCCAGGGTTGACTGTCATAATCAGCACAATATCTAGCTCATGTATTATATATTCAAGCACACTTGGGGAAGTTGAAGGAACAATTGAGACTCCAGCTTGAATCGGTTTTTTTGCGTCGTTTACATTTTTGTATGACTTTATCTTTCTTATCAACCTCTCAAGGTGTATCTCTGCTTCTGCATGTACAGTAATAATATCAGCACCAGCATTTATAAAGCTTTCAATGTGGTTACCAGGAGATTTGACCATTAAATGCACATCAAAAGGAAGATTGCTGTATTTACGTATTGCAGAGACAACGCTAGAACCAATTGTAATATTTGGAACGAAATTCCCATCCATAACGTCTATGTGTATGTAATCTACACCTAAATCGCTAATTTTTCTTACTTCTTCTCCTAATTTTGCAAAGTCTGCTGAAAGTATAGAAGGTGCAATTTTAATACTCATGAGCTGCCTTTTTTACTAAAAAATAACTTATTTTTAAACTCTGTCACCCTAAACACCATCTAAGTAGCTAGAGAAGCTGGATACCGATATCGGTATGCCTATTTAACTAGATCTTAAATTAGATAAAAAAAGGTAGTCTTGATAAAACTTATTTACAGCAAGTTTTTTTACATTTGGACTTTCTGTTTGTTCTTTTTTGTACCCTAATTTATAGCTTATTGAATCCTTGTATAAACTGATCGTTTTGTATGCTTTGTTCATCTCTCTAGGAAAGATGCCATTAGCAATTACAATGCATAACCCTGTAGCTGTTGCAAAAGCTAGAGTGGTAAATGCTAGATTTTGTAAAAAATTCCTTCCACTAACTTTTTTTTCCTGTATATTAGCAGAGTGCTGTTTGTTTGACACTTCTTCTAGATATTCATGCCATATGTGATTGCAGTGCGTACACTTTACCTTTCTTCCAGATGCACCAATTTGCTCGGGGGATACTAAGTAAGTTTTAGTACAACTATTACATTGTATTTTCATAGCACTTACATATAAAGTAGTAACAAGCTCAAATGATACAGAGCTACAAATTTAATATCAATATATATATAACAAATGGAAGGTTTGCAACTAAAAAAAACACAGAGTGAGATAGAAAATATTTGGAAAAATAGAGAAAAATTTAATGACTGTAATCTAAAGAAAACAGCAAGAATAGCAATTAAAGAGGTAATTGAGCTCCTTGATAGTGGCAAAATTAGAGTAGCAGAAAAGCTATCAAGTGGAGAATGGGTAGTACATAAGTGGATAAAGCAGGCAATATTATTACATTTTCTCACCGAAGAAAATAAAATAATAGATAATACTAATTGCTGGTTTGATAAGATCGGTAACAAGTTTAGTGAATGGAATGAGGAGAAATTTCGCCGGTTAAAAATTAGAGCAGTTCCTGGGTGTTTTGTTCGCCGATCTGCTTATATAGGTACAAATGTTGTTCTAATGCCAAGTTTTATCAACGTTGGTGCATATGTTGATTCAGGAACAATGATAGATACCTGGTCAACGATTGGTAGCTGTGCGCAAATAGGAAAAAACTGTCATATTTCCGGTGGAGTGGGAATAGGTGGAGTTCTTGAGCCTATTCAAGCTTCACCTGTCATTATAGAAGATAATTGCTTTATTGGAGCACGTAGCGAAGTGGCCGAGGGTGTGGTAGTGAGAGAAGGATCAGTCCTTGGCATAGGCGTGTTTATTGGGGCATCAACAAAGATTATTGATAGAGAAACTAGCAAGGTATTTTACGGCGAAGTGCCACCTTATTCTGTAGTGGTACCAGGGTCTATTCCATCTAAAAATAATATTTCAACCTATTGTGCAGTCATAGTAAAAAAAGTGGATGAAAAGACGAGATCGAAAATCTCTATAAATGAAATATTGAGGGATTAAACTATCTTACTCCTTGTCGTCACTTTTTTTATCATTATTACTAACCACAGTAATGGCATACGCGCATAACTCTGAGAAAGAGACTCCATTTTCTTGAGATAGTTTATATAATTTTTGTAGACTTTCTTTTACTTTATTAGGAATATTCCCTCCACGTTCTTTTACAAGCCAGGAATCTTGATGATGAATTGGATGAGCATCACTTTTTGGATTTCCTATGTATATTGCAAAAGGTGAACTTTGTCCTTTGAAGTCACATTGTACAGTAAATTTTTTTATAGATTCAGCCATCTAAAGACCTCTACTTTTCTTTTTGGTCGATTTTATAGCAGGTGGAAGAGGTGGTTTCTTTATAAAATCTTGTCTATTGACAACACTTTCTCTACCTTCCAAAGCTCGGCGAACATCAGCTCTGCTTAATTGCGACTCTTTTGCTACCTTCATTCCATGCTTTGCCATAATATTAGCATATGCTAGTACTTTTTTTACCAATGCTAGATCACCATCTAGCATTTGAACTAGCACTTGAAACACTTCCGCTAAAGTTAGCCCATCAGCATTTATAACCTTGTTTTCTATAAAATTGACAGCTTCTTCAAATTTGTATTCAATACTATCATCTTGAGCTATAAGGGCAACATAATCGGTGTTTTTGTCGTCCATAACTGAAGCACTATTACTCACAAACTTAAGTGTATACTATATATATAAATACTCTACTATTTTATATTATGGCACGCTATAGTTAAACATTTATTAATAACATGCTCACTTATATACACGAATTAATTGACAAAAGTCAAGGATCAATATCCATCAGTGATTTCATGAATGCCGTTTTGTACCATGAAAAATACGGCTATTATACAAGTAAATTACCGCTTGGTAAGGATGGTGATTTTACTACCGCACCTGAGATCAGCCAATTATTTGGTGAAGTAATTGCAGTTTGGATAATGCATACATGGGAAAAATTAGGAAAGCCATCAAAATTTTCTCTAGTTGAACTTGGGCCAGGCAAAGGAACACTCATTCACGATATAATAAGAGTCACTAAAAAATACAGCAGCTTTTTTAATTCGATGTTGATCCACTTAGTTGAAATAAGCCCTACTTTACGGAAGATACAAAAGGAAAAATTAAAAAGCTTAGATGTTAATTGGCACAAAAATATTGACAACCTACCAGAACAACCAACCATTTTTTTAGCAAATGAGTTCTTTGACGCTCTTCCGATAGATCAGTTTGTATATCATGATGAGGGGTGGTATGAAAATATGGTGACAAAACAAGATGATGGCAGTCTCTTGGTGTCATGCCAGTGCGTGACACTGGAATCCAGAAAAAAAGAATCATGGATTCCAGTGTCAGCTACTCAGATGACAAATGGAAAATTTTTTAATGGTGCAGTGGTGGAAATATGTTCAGTTGGGGTTGAAATATTAAAAAAACTTGAGAAGAAGATATATAATAATAAAGGAGCTGCTTTGATTGTAGATTACGGTTATGTATACCCCGCATATAAGAGCACTTTGCAATCGATAAAACAACATAAGTATGCTAATTTTCTTGAGAATGTTGGTAATAGTGATATTACCGCACTTGTGAACTTTCAAGCGTTAAGAGATTCATTAAAGCATGTAGATTGTGAGATTTTAACTCAAAGGGAATTTTTATATCTTTTTGGCATAAAAGAAAGAACCCAGGCTTTAATGAAAAGCGCAAGTGATGAACAAAAGAATAGGATCTTTAGTGAATTCTTAAGGTTGACTGAAAATATGGGCACTCTTTTTAAAGCAATGCTATTGATATAGCTAACCCAAGAAAGGTTTCCCTACGTCATACCGCCGCGATATCTCAGCATAGATTCCGCTAACGAGTAGCGGAATGACGAGCTTATTGTCATGCCGCCGCGAACCGTCATACCGCGATTCATTCGCGGTATCTCATCAGCTAACAAGCAGCAGTTCTACGTCATACCGCCGTGGTATCTTTTAGCATAGATCCCGCTAACACGTAGCGGGATGACGAGCTTATCGTCATGCTGCCGCGAACCGTCATACCGCCACGAACCGTCATACCGCCACGAACTGTCATACCACCACGAACCGTCATACCGCGATTCATTCGCGGTATCTCTAGATCCCGCTAACAAGCAGCGGGATGACGGTTGTCTCCTAGCTGTCATCCCAGTACTGGTAGACTCAAATCACAATGCTCGTATAGCTGCAACCCTGGAGGTACTGTTTCTCACCCACTGGAGATATTGCACGGTACTATCTACTTGATCATCGTGTCAAGTTTCAGGAAACATTAAAATCTCATACTCAAAATCGTTCAGCCATACTGCTTGATGTGGCAGAAAAACCTTGCCAGACTCTATAATCGGAACAATTTGATGAAATCGAGTGAGCTTGTCATCATGTGGCACTATTTCAATAATCGGTAAATCACTGTTTGTCTTTAGCTCTTGCACCAATTGTTGACCACTTGTTTTTGCTTCGATTAAAATTGCGTGTGGCGTCCATCTTGCAGCTAGTGACAAAACCTGTTCTTTAAGCTTTGGATACTCAAGCTTTGCGCGATATACGTCGAGTAAATAGAATTTATTATCTATTTTTGCCCAGGTGGTGCAGACACTAAAGTTGCTCATGTTACTTGTTGAAACCGCAGTATCCCAACTTTGTGTTATATGCGAGAGATTATCAGGAAATTTTTTATAGCGTTTCAACCACTCTGGTTTAATTATACCACTTGAAAGCGGCAGAGGGTTTTGTTGATATTGAGCAGCAAAAGCGTAACTCCCAAGTTCAGCTTTTATTATCTCAACTTCTTCTTTTCCTCCATCGAGGGGATATAACAACTGACCTTCTTCTCTTGAATATAATATCCTTACAGGTGACGCTGGTTTATTATATAATCGCCTGGTCGCACAGTGCTGAGCTACTCGGATGATAGGAACGGGAGGTATTGGCTTTTTGATTGAATAAATAACCTGCTTATTTTCAGAAATCATTGGCAAACAAATATGATGCCATATGTTTTTTGGCTTGGAGAGAAGGTGTCCAGTTAAGTCCTCCTGGTGTAGCCTGTGCATTACAAGAACGATGACTCCTTTTTTTCTATCGTTCAGCCTGGTTACTAAAGTCTGATCAAACCAGTTTGTGGCACGCTTTCTAAGCGTTTCACTCAAAGCTTGAGCAGAACTGAGCGGATCGTCCACAATGATAAAATCACCACCTTCACCAGTTAGTGTTCCACCAACTGATGTTGCGATTCTGTATCCTCTCTGCACTGTTTGAAATTTATATTTGGTATTCTGGTCTTTGGATAGTTCTATCTCTGGAAATAGCGCTCTATACCAACTAGACTGCATCACGCACCTGGTGTCGAGCGAGTGCTTTTCGCTGAGCCGCTGAGAATAACTTGCAACTATTATTCTCGCAGTTGGTTGGTTTCCCAGTATCCATGCGGGCCACGCAACACTAGCGCACAGGGATTTCATTGAACGCGGAGGCATATTGAATATTATTCGTTTCACTTCACCAGCGCTCGCTGCTTCCAGCCTGTCTGCTATGACTTTTATATACTGATAATCGTTATACTCACACCCCGGCACTACCGTTTGAAAGCATAACTCAATGAATTTTAGAAAGTTCATGATATAATGTTGAAACCAACGCGTGACGCTGGGATGACAAAAAAAGGAGCACTGAAGGCTATAGGTGAGACGTCGCGGTATCTCTAGATCCCGCTAACAAGCAGCGGGATACTTAGGGATGACGGTTGTTGTTTAGCTATAAATATTAAGAAATTTACTAAATGAAAAAAAAGGCAAAAGAAGCCCTGGGGTTATTATCCGCTTTAAAATATTGGCGTTTTTTATGTTTTAAACGCTTGACAAGCGAAATTCAGCTACTTTTAATTGCAACTAACTTACGCTGCAAATGTTTAAGAAATTTACTAAGCAGAAAAAAAGACAAAGAATCCCCGAGTTAGCTAGTCTTTTACTATCTCTGTCGAGTATTGGCATTTTTTGATGTCTTGTAACGCTTTGTAAGCGCGTTCAGCTTATTTAGATAAAAATCTAGATGTAGATGAAGTTTTGTAAAGACATACAGTATCTATATACTGCAAAAAATTGAACATAAGACGCCGATACATTAAGTAATCCTTACCTTTTAATCTGCAGATTGGCGAAAGCAAATACAATAGCTCCACTATCATGATAAGGGCGCTGGCGAAGGGTGTCAAGTAAGTTTTTTCGTTTCTATTCCCAATAAAAGTTTGTTATATGGTTATGCAAGAAGTTTAATACTCATAGTTTCAAGCATATACTGAAATATTTCATTAGCTATAGCAACATCTTGGCGTGGGGCTTTGCCGTGTTCTATAAACACAGAGATTGCATAGCGCGGGTTATGGTAAGGGCCATAGGCGATAAATAACTTATGACTTTCGCCCTTAGAGTTTATCTCTGGTGTACCGGTTTTACCGGCAATTTGTATACCGCTTAGCCCTTTCTTATAGGTTCCAGTTTTAGAATTCACCACATCAAACATAGCTTTTCGAACTATGCTAAGATGCTCACAATCCACATCAATATCGGGAAAATCTTGTATCGTTTCATTCATCTTAATGCGGGGAATTACCTCTTTTCCTGTTGCAATCCTCGCTGCAAGAACTGCAAGCTGTAGTGGTGTTGTAAGCATATACCCTTGTCCTATAACTAAGTTGATAGTGTCACCTAAATACCACTGCGAATATAGCTTTCGTGTACGCCAATCTCTATCTGGCAACAACCCTGGAGCTTCTTCTTTAAACGTTCCAATCAGTGGCCCACTTCCAATACCAAATTTTCTGGCCATTTCTACTAGAGAGTCTACACTTATTTTTTTCCCTATATTATAAAAGTAAGTGTTGCATGATAATGCCATTGCCTCATTTAAAGATACATACCCATGGACTTTGCTTTTCAGACAACGAAATTTCCGCTCACCTATTTTCATATAGCCCTTGCACGAG
Organism: Wolbachia endosymbiont (group A) of Alloplasta piceator; assembly: GCF_964028505.1. Lineage (NCBI taxonomy): Bacteria > Pseudomonadati > Pseudomonadota > Alphaproteobacteria > Rickettsiales > Anaplasmataceae > Wolbachia > Wolbachia endosymbiont (group A) of Alloplasta piceator. The sequence goes on from NZ_OZ034793.1 coordinate 433,015, forward strand.
AATTTCTCTTCTGGTGTTATTATCCCGTCTTTTAAACCCGCAAGCGCAACTATTACTTTAAATATTGAACCAGGTGGAATTTGATATGATAACGCACGATTCACGAGCGGCAATGAAGGAGCATTCAAGCTCTCCCAAGTCTCATTTGATAGCCTGCTAGCAAAAAGATTATTATCGTAAGAAGGTGAATTATATAATGCTAAAATTTCTCCATTATTTACATCAATTACCACTGCGGAGCCTTGGTGATCTTTAAATACCTCTGCGGTTTTCTCTTGCAGATTAATATCAATTGTCAGTTGTACATCTTGTCCGTCTTGTTGTGGTATGCTTGATAATTCTTTTATGACGCGTTTTTTAGAATTTATTTCCTGCTCAGATTTTCCTGACTTGCCTTTCAATATATGATCATATGTATATTCAATACCGCTGATTCCTACTTCGCTTATGCCTTGCTGTCTTTTTGTATATCCGATTACATGAGAACACATTGAACCAAACGGGTAATAACGTTTATAAAGAGCAGTTATTTTTTCTGACGATTTTGCTATTTTAGACTCGACTTCTGATAATGTCTGCAAATCAACTTCCTTACCAGAACCATCAAACAAAACAACATACGAAATTTTGTTTACCGCAAGTTCAATGCTATTCCTATCTAAAATTTTGCCCCGCTTAGGCATAATAGTAGCAACTCTTATTCTATTACTATTAGATAGTGCTTCGTACTTTTGTCTGTTTCGTATTTGTAAATTATATAACCTGCAACTAAAAACCGCAGAAATGGTAAGCTGAATACCACCTAATATGAATGCTCTGCGGTTAAAGACTTTGTTTTTTGTCCACATAACATTCCTTCAAAACACACTTTTTTCCCCTCTTTTATTGTTACACTTCTGGCTTTTACCGTATTACAAACCCTTTTTTCCCACTCACTTAAGGTCACAAACTTATAACCTGATTTTTTTAGTATTTTAATAATATGAGGTAAAGCTTCAATTGTGTTTGACCTGTTATTGTGATCATGAAACAGTATAACTGCTCCATTATGTACATTACTTAAAACTCTTTCAACTAAAGTTTCTGGCTTATCACCTTGCCAATCTAGCGAATCAACTGTCCATAATATTGAATACATATTTAATTGATCAGTATTTTCAATCAGATTATCGTCATAACATCCATATGGCGGACGAAACCATTTTACATCTTGTTTTATTGCATTTTTAATTGCTGTATTTGTCTTTTCCAATTCTTGCAATTGTTCCTCACTTGAAAGTGATGTCAACTTCCTATGCGACCAAGAGTGATTGCCTAACTCATGACCTGATTCATGAATTTTCTTTACTATTTCAGACGTTTTTTCATTTATACGTTCACCAAGCACAAAAAATGTTGCTTTTGCTTCATAGCTTTCCAGAACATTAATAATATCGTTTACTCTATTGTTAGACGGTCCATCATCAAACGTAAGCGCAACAAACTTATCGTCGTTATTCAATAATTTTTTTATATTACTTAAATTTCTATATGATAGATCTAGATTACAACTGAGCCCACAGTATGGTAAATTAAAATTACAATCACTACAAAAAGCCGTACTTGAATATAGTAAGAAAAAAGTGATTATCCTTATAAACATTTGTAATCAGCAAAGTGATAGAATACTACACTTTTTTGCTAAGTTAAGCCATCTTTAATTGCTGTAGCCTTTACTTCATCGCTTCTTTAATATATTGTATTAACAATTTTATATAATATATTATGATTGCAAATATAAATACCGTTGCGCTTCAGGGAATTAGCACAGTAAATGTCAATGCACAAATTCATATGGCAAATGGTATTCCAGCTTTTAATATTGTTGGCTTGCCGGATAAAACTGTTGCAGAATCCAGAGAGCGCATCAGAGCAGCGTTAAATTCAATCAATCTACTACTACCTCCAAAAAGAATTACAGTTAATCTCTCCCCTGCGGATTTGCTGAAAGAAGGCAGTCATTATGACTTGGCTATTGCTATTGGACTACTTGTTGTAATGAATGTGATACCAGTTGAAAAAGTTCAGTCTTATATCATTATGGGTGAGCTTGCCCTTGATGGCAGAGTTATTCCAGTTTCAGGAGTGCTGCCAACAGCAATTAATGCAAAAAAGGACAATAAAGGAGTAATTTGCCCGAGAGGAAATGGTGTAGAAGCTGTATGGGTGAAGAATGTTTCAATTCTGGCTATAGAGAAATTAACTGATATTATCAGACACTTTAAGGGTGAGTAATTAATTCAGCCAGTAATTTTTAATTATAGTGATGCACCCAAAGAAAAAAGATTGGTTCCCGATATGAAGGATATCAAAGGCCAAGTTGTTGCAAAAAGAGCAGCTGAAATTGCAGCAGCAGGTGGGCATAATATGCTTCTTGTTGGCCCTCCTGGTACTGGAAAATCAATGCTTGCTAAGCGCTTTATAGGATTGCTGCCTGATTTAACCGAACAGGAGATGATTGATGTTAATATTATTTCCAGCATAACAAAAACTGGTAATGAAATATTCAAAGTAACTCGTCCCTTTCGTGAACCTCATCATTCATGCTCTATGCCAGCGATGATAGGGGGAGGAAAGAATGCAAAACCTGGAGAAATTACCATGGCTCACAATGGCGTGTTATTCCTTGATGAGTTGCCAGAATTTCCAAGACTTGTGCTTGATTCTCTGCGCCAACCACTTGAAGATAGAAAAGTTACCGTTGCAAGGGCAAATGCTCACATAACCTACCCTGCAAATTTTCAACTGATTGCTGCAATGAACCCTTGCAGGTGCGGTTATTTAGGTGATGCAAGCAGATCGTGCAACAAAGCTCCAAAGTGTGGCACAGATTACAAAAACAAAATATCAGGCCCATTGCTTGATAGAATAGACATATGCATTGAAATGCCAAACGTTAGCATACTCTCTCCTGAAATCTCTGTGGAGGGAGAAAGTACTAAAATCATAAGAGAAAGAGTGATAGCAGCAAGAAAAGTTCAAACTGAGCGCTATAGTGAATTAAATATTCGTTGCAATTCAGAAGTAAGCGGTGAAGCATTTAATAAATTTACTGAACCAGATCAGGCAGGGTTAGAATTGCTAAAATACGTACTGAAAGAAAATTACATTTCCAATCGAGGCTACACACGCGTATTAAAAGTTGCAAGAACTATTGCAGATCTTGCAAAAAGTGAAGAAGTAAAAAGAGCACACATTGCTGAAGCGCTCAATTACAGAATAAAGGTATATTAAAAAATTAGTTTACTTGACAGGCAATTTTTTTTACTATATGCTTCCTTAATGAAATTTTAACATTCTATTTAAGGAGTAGAGTTATGGCATTAACAAATTATAAGTATGGAAAAGGGGATAGCATTTTTCATGCTATTTCAGAAGGATATATACGAGCTGAAAAATACTGGGGAATTCCTGGTGCTGCTGGTGGAGCTGGTCAGTACGCTATGCATAATAAAGGGAGAACAGCATTATTTCCGCTTGCAGTTGCAAGTGTTGTCTTTACAGCAATGCATATGAAAGCAGGCTTTGTTAGTGCAGCAGAAGCTTCTGGGTTTCTTGCTAAGACTGCCAGTTACTTTGTTGGAACAAATCAAGCAATAGCTGCTTCATTACCTGGATTTATCGGAACAGGTGTTGCTGGTCAGATAGTTGCGGGTGCCATAATGGCAATTGCTGCAGTTGCTGCTGTTTATGGAACATATCAAGTTGCCTCAAAATTAAAAGATGTTGCAGTTGAAGCATCGAAAGGGAAAGATCAGGAAGTACAATAATCTTCAACAAAATAAAAAGGGATAGGTTTCTTTCCCTTTTTATAAACATTTTCTATTTTTTGCATCGGTTAAGTGATGTCATTTAAGAATCTAGTTATTATAATTAACGGCACTTATTAGTATAAATGTTAAGAATAAGTAAATCCCGTTTACTGTTTACGCCTATAGAAGTGAAAAGTATTTGCATATTATTAAAAAAGCGGTAACTTATTATCAAGTGAATTCGCTAAATTTGAGTAATTTAAATGTCTATTGATCTTAGTCTCCCGGAGTTGCCTATATTACACCCAAGGATTACCGTTGTGGGAGTGGGTGGTGCTGGTGGAAATGCTGTGAATAACATGATCCAATCTAATTTGCAAGGAGTGAATTTTGTTGTCGCAAATACCGATGCTCAAGCACTAGAAAAGTCGTTATGTGATAAAAAAATTCAGCTTGGCATTAATTTAACTAAGGGGCTTGGTGCTGGTGCTTTGCCTGATGTTGGCAAAGGTGCAGCAGAAGAGTCAATTGATGAGATTATGGAGCATATAAAAGATAGTCATATGCTTTTCATCACAGCAGGAATGGGCGGTGGTACTGGAACCGGTGCAGCACCGGTAATTGCAAAAGCAGCCAGAGAAGCAAGAGCCGCAGTTAAGGATAGAGCGCCAAAAGAAAAAAAGATATTGACTGTTGGAGTTGTAACTAAACCGTTCGGTTTTGAAGGTGTGCGCCGTATGCGCATTGCAGAGCTTGGACTTGAAGAACTGCAAAAATACGTGGATACACTTATTGTCATTCCAAATCAGAATTTATTTAGAATTGCAAATGAAAAAACTACATTTTCTGATGCATTTAAACTTGCTGATAATGTTCTGCACATTGGCATCAGAGGAGTAACTGACTTGATGGTCATGCCAGGGCTTATCAATCTTGACTTCGCTGATATAGAAACAGTAATGAGCGAGATGGGCAAAGCGATGATCGGCACCGGAGAGGCAGAAGGAGAAGATAGAGCAATTAGCGCTGCAGAGGCTGCAATATCTAATCCATTGCTTGATAATGTATCAATGAAAGGTGCGCAAGGAATATTAATTAACATCACTGGTGGCGGAGATATGACTCTGTTTGAAGTTGATGCTGCAGCCAATAGAGTGCGTGAAGAAGTAGATGAAAATGCAAATATAATATTTGGTGCTACTTTTGATCAAGCGATGGAGGGAAGAGTTAGAGTTTCTGTTCTTGCAACTGGCATTGATGGTCGCAATAATAAATCAGAAACTTCACCTATAAGTCAGAGCGAAGACTCAGAGAAAGAGAAATTTAAGTGGCCATATAGTCAAAGTGAAAGTACGCAAGACAAAACACTGGAAACAAAACCAGCTGAACAGGTAAGCGAAGGAGCTAAGTGGGGCAGCAATATCTATGATATACCAGCTTACTTAAGAAGAAAAAAATAATGCAATTTTGGCTACTCAAGTCAGAGCCAAGTGAATACTCATGGCAAAAAATGGAAAAGGATCAGGTAGTTGAGTGGGATGGTGTGCGCAATTATCAAGCTCAAAATTACATGAAAATTATGAAAGCAAGCGATCTTGCGTTTTTTTATCATACAGGTAAAGAGAAAGCAATACTTGGAATCGTTGAAGTATTTAAAGAGTATTATCATGTTAATGATCCCAAGTTCGGATTAGTGAATGTAAAGTTTTTGAAACCTTTAAATAACCAAGTAACGTTAAATAATATAAAACAAAACCCACTTTTGAAAAATATGACTATATTAAAACAACCACGTTTATCAATTGCCCCAGTTTCGGAAATTGAATGGAATGAAATAATAAGGATGAGTGATGTGTAATACCTGTCATTTCAGTTCCTAAATGATGTCATCTCAGCACACAACGCACAGCTGTATGAATATTTGTCTCGAAGGCAGTGCATTAAACGTTATAGCCGATTTTGCATCAAACACAAAGGTGTCATTCCAGTGCTTGACACTGGAATCCAGCCTTAATGCAACCACATTAAAGCCGTTGTGTTTTAATATAAGATTAGCTACTTTTATATTCACTAACTTGATGTCTAATCGAAATTCCTGGATCCCAGTGTCTAGGCACTGGGATGACATCCTTCTAGTGTACAATATTCGTACAGTTGTGTACATGACACAAGGGTCTATAACTCTTCTTTTTTGGATTCCAGTGTCAGCTATTTGCATGACACCCTTACTGATGTGTCACTCATGTTAGAAGTAAATATTCTTGACAAGAAATGGTGCAGCATTATAGAAAATCCTAAAAATTTTGTATTAGGTGTCATCAATGCTTCTCTAAAAGAATTAAAAATAGACCACTATAAACCAAATATATCAATAGCTCTGGCTGATGATGACTTGCTACATCAACTTAATTTAAAATTTAGAGAAATGGATAAGCCAACTAACGTACTATCATTTCCGTATGAACAATTGTCTAATGAGTGCGATTTAGGAGACATAGCAATTTCAATAGACACAATAAAAAGAGAATCGCATGAGTATTATATACCCATTCTTGCTCACATTGCACACATGTTAGTGCATGGATTACTGCATTTACTTGGTTATGATCACCAAAAAAAAGATGAAGAAATTATAATGAAAAATCTAGAAAGAGAGATTTTAGCTTCGCTTGGCTACAATATGTGTGCGATTTAAAAGGAATTTAATAAAAATATAGTAGATGATAATAAAATATGTTATCTACAAAGGGTTTTAGCTATAAACAATAAAAGGTAAGTGATATGGTTCAGTTTTCTTTGCCAAAGAATTCTAAAATTAATCAAAAGGGCAAAATTTATCCTATTCCTGCTAGAGCAAAAAACATCAGAAGATTTCAAATTTACCGTTGGTCTGCTGATGACGAGAAAAACCCTAGAATAGACACATTTTTTATTGATATGGATAGTTGTGGCCCTATGGTACTTGATGCATTAATAAAAATAAAGGATGAAATAGATTCGACTTTAACTTTCAGACGTTCTTGTAGAGAAGGCATATGTGGATCTTGTGCAATGAATATTGACGGAACCAATACTCTTGCATGTACTAGATCTATACATGATATAAAAGGTGACGTAAAAATATATCCATTACCTCACATGTATGTAATAAAGGACCTAGTCTCGGATTTGAGCCAATTTTATGAGCAATACAAATCAATTAAACCTTGGTTACAAGCAGATAAGCCTGCCCTACCAAATAAAGAATACTCTCAATCTTCTGAAGATAGAAAAAAATTAGATGGCTTGTCCGACTGTATATTATGTGCTTGCTGTTCGACTGGTTGCCCAAGCTACTGGTGGAATAGTGATAAATTTTTAGGACCAGCAATACTATTACAAGCTTACAGATGGATTGCTGACAGCCGTGATAATAAGACAGGTGAAAGACTTGATGTTTTAAACGACCCATTCAAGTTGTATCGTTGTCATACAATAATGAATTGCACAAAAACTTGTCCTAAAGGACTTAATCCAGCAAGAGCAATAGCGAAAGTAAAACAGCTCATGGTAGAGAGAGAAGGAGTTTAAGTATTATCTTTTGCATTCTTCGTAAGAGAACAGCAAACCTTCCGAAGCGTAGGGTATTGTTAATACCCTGAACGCTTTTCCATTCGTGAAATGCATCGTATCATCATACGATTCAAATAATTTTTTGAACAACTCATGTCTTTGATTACTAATAGTTTGAAAATCCTCTTTTTCTAAAAGCTTTTTAGATTCGCAGAGGTAAAGCATAACTTCATGATAAGTTGGGTAAGATGCCAAAAATTTTGGGTCAAATTGAAAGGTTTTTATAAAAGCATTATTATAAAATTTTAGCTTTTGATTCTTACTATATATTACTATAGCAACCGGTAACCTCTCAAGCAAATTTTTCTGTGTAGCTAAATAACTGTTTAATTCAGTATATAATTTCTCTGCATCACTAACATCTTTCCCATACATTACTATGCTACCAGAACCTTGTATTGGAATTTTAACAAAATCGAAAACCTTAGGTTCGTTCTTATAAGTTATGACATGTCTTCCTGGTTTTGTGCTATGAGCGCTACCGGTAATAGCAAATTTCTTAGAACCATCTACATATTTATCATAAAACAAGTTATAAAATTCCACCTTTCTACTCTTGTTATATCTTAGTATTGGAAATGGTAAAGAGTTGAAAACGTTTTTATAGCTCTCCACTTCCTGTGTAAGCTTACTATTTTCTAACTCAAGTCCGTTAGCCTTTATCTTACAGTCTGAGACATTCCTTATCCATAACAGCACACCTATCACATTGTTAGAATCATCTATTATGCTTCTACCGTAACATATGCAATAAACCTCACTGTCTTTTGACTTTAAATCTAGAGTAAAAGATTTATTTATTTCCTTTGCCTCAACAAAATTTTTGATTAAGCTTTCTGATTGCTCAAAAAAATTCACAAACTCATTAAATGAGTAAAAAACAGTATTAAGCAAAATTAGTAAATTGGGAGAGAACTTTTCTATACGTTTTTTTGCATCCCAAATATAAAACCCATCATTCACAGTATCAATTAAATTATTTATGATAACATTTTGATGCTGTAAGTTCTTAATCTTATTACTAATTTTTAATTTAGAATAAGAGAGAAAGAATAATATTAGAATCAATATTAAAACCACTTCATACAAAAAAAACATAGCACTTTTAAAACAAATGTAAAAATTTGTAACCGCTCAGAATTATGCTGAAGAGGTATATAAGTAAAGATTGCCTAACATTTGAAAGCCCAATCTCTTATAAAGGTTCACAGAAGATTTCATACAATGTGCTACTATATATTTGCATTCAAGCTGTTTAGCTATCTTTATTCTTTCTAAAACCATTTGGGTACCTATTCCACGATTCCTGTAAATTGGTAAAACTCCATCACTATAAAAACCAGCTACGCTATCTTGAACATAAAGACCGCATGTCCCAATAATTTCATTATTTAGTGTTACAAGAAAAAATCTTAATCTTGAGTTCTTATCATCATAATTTGATAATCCGCGAAAAAATGTGCTGACAATTCCAACGCCATGATAAAAAATTTTAGAAGTGTGTAGATCTAACTGTTCTAAGAGGTTGCTACCATTCACAGCATTTAACCTCAAGTTTGGAATAACATCAGCAGGTAAAAAGTAATTTTTCATATTAAGTAAAGCTTTTTTTGGTGTGCTAACGTGTTTTATTTCACACTTTTCTAAAATATCTCTTATTTTCATATGTGAATTTATTACCCATGTTGCTTCTATATCTCTTGTTCTGAGATAATCTAGAGTTTTTTGTATAGAAAGCTCGGTACATTGATCTCCACAGAACACAAAATTAAATAATGACTCCCTGGTACCATTTATTGTAAATATGATGTTATCAAATTCATCGTGTACTTCCCACTCAGATAAATTCGCTGTGTACAGTATATAATCCTTTAGATTTTGAACAATTAAGCTTGAATAATAAATTTTTTTATCCTGCATACACCAACAATAAACAATAAAAGGCTCCTATAAGAACACAGGCTAAAATTGCAGCTATAACGTCATCTAGCATAATACCTAAAGGACCTTTGGTATTTTTATCGATTAAATTTATAGGCCACGTTTTTATTATATCAAAAAACCTAAAAGAAAAAAAGCACAACAACAATGAAGAACAATTCATCTCTTGGCTTAACAATATCGAAACTAAAAGTATCGTCAGCAATTGACCAACCACTTCGTCAATTACTACCTCTTTTGGATCACATGAAGTCTTGTAATGTTTTATATAATTACCTGTAGACCATAATCCAATTAAGAATAAAAAAGAAATAATTGCTGCACCTAAAATTTTGTTGCTCAGGATTACAGGAACAAGCGGAAAAGAAGCCAAACTACCCACAGTACCTGGCATTTTTTTTACTGTTCCAGACAGCCACCACGTTGATATTAATTTATATAAAAATTTCACAATATATCCAAATACAAAATTAACTTATAAGAACAGAAATAGTATCCTCTATAGAGGCGCTTTCATACAATAATCTATAGACCGCTTCACATATAGGCATTTTTATCTTTAGCTTTCCTGCTAAATTAAATATGGACTCAGCAGTGCTAAAACCTTCAATCACTGACTTGCCTTCTGACAAAATCTGCTGAACATTAAAGCCATTGTCACTATTACCTATTTTAAACCCAAAAGATAAGTTTCTTGAATTCAAGGATGTGCATGTCATAATTAGGTCACCCAGACATGCTGGCCCAAGTAGTGTATTTATATCCACACTACCGTCACCAATTTTTGCTGAGTATAAAGCCTTAATTTCGCTCATACTTTTCGTAATCAATGCTGCATGAGCATTAAACCCAAGTTTACTACCTAGAACAATCCCACACGCTATAGCAAAAACGTTCTTTAACGCTGCACAAATCTGTACTCCTATAATGTCGTTACTAAACTCCAATTTAACATTTTCTTGTTGCAGCTCTGATACTAGCTTTGAACCTAATGTGTTATTTTGGCATGCAAGAACCATTGAATAGGGTAATTTTCTTGCAACTTCTACAGCAAAGCTAGGACCTGAAAAAATAGCAATAGGATTGTTAGGTAAAATTTCATTTACTATTTCACTAGGTAATTTTAATGTAGACTTTTCTATTCCCTTACAAGCTAAAATTATTGCTACATCTTTTTTCAGATTACAATTATGCAATTGCTGACATACCTTCCTCAGAGACTGAGTGGGAACAGCGAGGATTGTTACTGAAGCATTAATTGTGTCTTCAATAGCCAATTTTACTGACACATTATCAGAAATTCGACAACCGGGTAGCTTGTCACTTTCTCTTTTCCCGTTGATTGATTCAAATGTAGTTTCATTGCGAGTCCACAAAATCACATCTTTCTTACTACCTAATGAAATTGCGATTGCTGTACCCCATGCACCAGCACCTAAAATTGATATTGCCACACAATATTCCTGAAAATATTACTTATACTTTAAAATAGTAGGATAAGTAAATTAAAAATATAACACAGACATATAGAATAGTTAAATATTTATTAACCGAAGTATTCTTTTAATAATAGTAACTTTAATTCAATATTTACTAAAAATATTATTACTATCATGGTATGTCTATTATATTTTAGATCTATTTATATAACTTTGGAACAATATATTTACTATTAATTAATAAGTGTAATTTTGATCATTTGTTAATAAAAATTTGATTTATTACTTTCCTTAGTTATATATATTACTAAAATTATAAATTATTTATGGGGTGTAAAATATGCGTATATTATTAATTGAAGATGATCAAGTAAGTGCAAAGACTGTGGTTAACGCCTTAACTTCTGATGGACATTTCTGTGACGTTGTTACTTCTGCACAAGATTATAACAATAATATGGTTTCCTCAAACGGAGATTACTATGACCTAGTTATTTTAGATATACACTTGCCTGGTGATATTGACGGATATGATATATTGCTAAGACTAAGAAGTGCAAAAATCAAAGTTCCTGTCTTAATACTTTCATGTATATCCGCTGTCAATCACAAAGCTAAAGGACTCGGTTATGGTGCCGATGATTACTTAACCAAACCATTTCATAAAAGTGAGTTATTAGCTCGAATTAAGGCCATAGTGCGTCGTACTAAAGGCCATCCTGAATCGGTGATAAAGATTGGTAATATAAATATCAATTTTGATCGCAGGATTGTTGAGGTGAAAGGTAAAACGGTTCACCTTACTAATAAAGAGTATTCTATGATAGAATTGCTAGCACTGCGTAAAGGAACAGTATTAACAAAAGAAATGTTCTTAAATCATCTTTACAATGGCTTAGATGAACCTTCAGATAACAAGATAGTTGATGTTTTTATGTGCAAATTACGTAAGAAACTTGAAAGTGCAAATGATGGAAAAAGCCACATAGAAACCGTTTGGGGCAGAGGGTATGTTCTGAAAGAGTATATTGATGATGATGAATATTCTAATGTTAATGTAGGCGAAAGTAGTGATGGCTATCAAGCAGAACAAGTGAAGGACAACGCATGAAATGCCTACACATTTAAATATAGCATGGCTTATATCGCACGTATCATGTGAACGCCTAGGTGAAATATAAGCCGAGTTCTGTTTATGTAGCTATTTATCTGGAGTAAATGTTACCATTTACCGCATGCGATTTACCCGAGTAGATATGAGGAAAACATAAAATCTACTTCTATTTAATCTTGCTCCTAGTGTTGGTTACTCGACTACCAATGTTGCCATTGCCATGGTGTGCTCTTACCACACCTTTTCACCCTTACCTAAAAATATTTTAGGCGGTAATTTTCTGTAGCCCTATAACTGGAGTTACCTCCGGCGGGCATTACCCGTCACTATTTTTCCTTGGAGCCCGGACTTTCCTCTGCTATGTTTATCACACAACAGCAGCTACTTATTTCACCTAGGAATTATACTTTAACATGAAAATCACAAAAGCAAAAGACAATTTCCTAACAGTCTACATATTAAAAACATTTAGACAAATAGCTAAAGGTGATATTCCGGCACATCATCACTATCCCAAGATAAGCTTTTTTCACTTTTAGACTCCGCTTCAGTTAGTCAAGAGCCTGGTCCACCGCTTGAAGACGATGAGCTACTTCTTGATCGACTACTACTTTCTACTGAGAGGTTGTCCGGAAACTAGTAAATTCAAGCATATTCCCTCTTTAACATAACCCTACTCATAGCTAGGTATATGAAATTCTCAGTGGATGTTGTGAGTAAATCATACTCCTTCGATAGCCTTCTATTCCTATTAACCCAAGCAAAAGTCCTTTCTACAACCCATCTTCTTGGCTGTACTTTAAACCCTTGTTCTCTTGTTGGTAGTAGCTCAGGTGGCGTATCTTTGTGCACCCAAAATCTACATGGAGGCCTTGTAACAATTTCAATATCTATGTCATATTCTTCCTTTATGTGATTCTTTGAATTTCTTCCTTGGTATCCCATGTCAGCCCACATTTTTTTAACTTTAGTATATTTTGTTCTCATATTGTTTAATGCTATTTTAATACCATCTCTATCATTTTCGTTAGCAGCGCCTACGTAACAACCTAGTATAAAACCCTGAGTGTCTGTAATTATATGCCTTTTTCTACCCTTTACTTTTTTACTTCCATCATAGCCTTTGATCCCCCCTTTTCTGTAGTCTTTACAGATTGACTATCTACTATACAGGCACTCGGCTGCTCATTCCTTCCTATTTTTCTTCTACTATATTTTGTAATTTCATAATTCATTTTCTCAAAAATTCCCTGCTTCTTCCATTGCCTGAACTGCTCATACACAGTCTTCCATAGCGGAAAATCATTTGGTAAATACCGCCATTGACACCCTGTACGCAATACATAGAAAATTGCTTCTAATATTTCTCTTTTGCTATACTTTGGCGGCCTTCCTCCTTTCTTGTATGATACTCTGAAGTGTTTTTCTATTCTTGCCCATTCCCTTTCGCTTAGATCTGTTGGATACTTTTTTCTCATCTTTACCCCGTACTAAAATTTCAGATATTATAGCCTTTTACTTGTTTCCGGACAACCTCTGATACCAATTCTCATTGTTGTCCAGTCAAATAGGAAACATTGCAGAGTTGTTTAATTGTGGAGCTGGCAAGAGAAGTAATAAATTTGCACAAAGCACCCTCAAGTAGAGCAATTGTATCGTATATTTTATTGCGCAAAATGTTCTGTTTTATATATAACCAAAGCCTCTCAACAGGATTTAGCTCAGGTGAGTATGGAGGTAGGTATATAATGTCGATATTTTTAGGTACCTTTAAATTTTTTGACCTATGCCAACTAGCACAGTCCATAACGAGAAAAGCCTCTCGTGTTTCTAGATATTGCGAAATTTGCTCAAGAAATATGTTCATGCAATCAGTGTTGACATTTGGTGCAAATAAGCTAGAACTCTCTCCATTTCTAGGATTAACTGCACTATAGAGATAGAAATTTTGCCTACCTAATTTTGTTTTAACCTGTGTTCTAATCCCCTTTTTAAACCACCCATGTCCAACTTTTGAATGTGTGCCAAACCGTGATTCATCAAAGAAAAATAGCTCTTTTTCTGGATACTTGCTAATAGCTCCATTGAGATTTTTTTTTGAATTCCTCTTGTTTGCTTTTATCTTGTCCATTATGAACTGGTCTTGGTGTAATATATGAGAATTTCATCTTTTGCATATGGCGGTGTACTGTAGATTTGCTGATATTTAATCCGAACTTTTCCTGGATTCTTATTCTCATTTCTTTAATGGTGATATTAGGATTTTCTTCTATCCACTCTTCAATTTGCTGTAGTTGAGCCTGATTTAATTTAGTTTTTCTACGACGTTGTGAAGGAGCAAACAGTTTTTCTTCTCTGCCAATTTTCAAGAGTTTTACCCACGAAGTTAGTGCGCTTCTTGAAATGCAATATATTTTTGCTACAGCCGTTATACTGTACTTTTTTGCTGCAATTACAGCATTTAGTTTTTTTGAAACATATGCATTATTCCTTACTTTCTTCAGCATTTCTTTTGCTGATTCTACTACTTTTTCATCCAATAATTTTGATCTTAATGCCATTTAAACCTCGCTATTTTACTTACTTCAGTATGGCTTTTCTTCCATCATTGTCCATCTGTTTGCCCTGTAATGGGAATTGGTATTAGTGTTCTGGTCTTTGGATAGTTCTACCTCTGGAAATAGTTCTTTATACCAATCAGATTGCATTATGCACCTGGTATCGAGCGAATGTTTTTCACTAAGCAACTTAGAATAACTTGCAACTATTATTCTTGCAGTTGGCTGATTTCCCAGTATCCATGCGGGCCACGCAACACTCATACATATGGACTTCATTGAACGCGGAGGCATATTGAATATTATGCGCCTTACTTCGCCAGCATTCGCTGCTTCCAGCCTGTCTGCTATGACTTTTATGTACTGATAATCATTATACTCACATCCCGGCACCACTGTTTGAAAGCACAGTTCAATGAATTTTAGAAAGTTCATGTTAGACCTCCTATAGTATCACCCAAGTAACCCCTATGGTGTTATCCAAGTGGCCGACACTGGTTCCTTTATGACGGCGTCATGCAAGTAGCTGACACTGGAATGACATCCTTTGATTTTTTATATGGTTATGCAAGAAATCTAGTGTAGATTTTTATTTATTTTATAAGATTGAAGTGTTACAGTAGCGAGCTTACAACACTACTGTTTTGTAAATTTAGTGAATAAAATTACTTCTTTAACTTTATTGAAGCGAAAAATTGATTTCCATTGCGGTAAATGAGCAACATTATTGAATCTTTACCGTTTTTCTTTACTGCTAAATCAACTTGTTTTTGAAAATCGTTAGTATTTTCTATATCAGTTCCATCCAATTGGATAATGATGTCCCCTTTTTTAATACCACGCAGCGTGGCATTACTGTTACTATCTACATTGGTAACTATCACACCTTTTGTAGGTACATTATTTTTACTTTCTTTTGATTCTTTTGGCAGATTTGAAACAGTTAAACCGGTTACATAATCAGATGTTGATTTATTTTCTTCTTGATTGTTATCTTGGCCATCATTTGTAGATTCTCCGATCACAACTTTAATATTAACCTCTTTGCTCTTTCTAAGTAACTTAACTTGCACTTTTTTCTCAGGTCCAGCTCTTGAAACCATTTGAGGTAATTGTGTCATTCTATCGATTTTTTTACCGTCAAATTCTAATAATATATCACCTACTTTAATCCCACCTTTTTCTGCAGGACTATCCTTTACTATACTTGCAACCAATGCGCCTTTTATATCTTTTAAACCCAAGGACTCAGCAAATTCTTTCGTTATAGGCTGAACTTGCACACCAAGCCAACCATGTTTTATTTTTTTGCCACTTTTTAATGTGTCAATAATTGACATAGCTAAATTAGATGGTATGGCAAAACCTATACCCACGTTGCCGCCAGACTCAGATGGAGAATAGATAGCAGTATTAATACCTATAACTTTTCCATTTAAATCAAATAACGGTCCTCCAGAGTTACCCCTATTAATTGCAGCATCAGTTTGAATAAATTCATTCATAGTGCCAATACTAATGTCCCTGGACCTTGCAGATATAATTCCTGTGCTTACAGAGCCACCCAAACCAAATGGGTTACCTATTGCCATAACCGTATCACCAACCCTTGCTTTATCAGAATCACCAAATGCAACAGAAGAAAGATCTTTATCAGAATTAATCTTAAGCACAGCAAGATCAGTTCTTGCATCATAGCCTAAAACTTCTGCTTTGAAATAAGTATTATCGTTCATAGTAACTGTGATATCTTTGGCGTTTTTAATAACGTGATAATTGGTTACTATAGTTCCACCTTTATCTATAATAAACCCAGAACCAAGCAACACCACCTCTTTGTTAACACTAGGGCCCCTATCCATAAAAAACTGATCAAAATGCTCAAAAAACTCTCTAAAATCATCAAAAAAATTATTTCCTGGCATAGATGGAACTCTAGTTCTGCTGTTATTTTCTTGTTTGATGATTTGTTCGCTTGAAATATTTACAACCGCAGGAATGAGTTCTTCCACTAAATCGGCAAGTCCTTGATTACAGTTGCATGCAGTAGTGCTAGCATCAACGACCTTTTTTGCATTCCAATCAAACATATTAGCATACGAAGAAAACGCAATTAGAAAATATGCAAATATAGATAAAATAAATGCCTTACTTTTCATAAATTATTTCCATCCTTTATTTAAAATATCTAAAAAGTTATTGTTTGGTGAAAGTACAAATTTAGTATTATTTTCGGCAAATGATTTACTGTAAGCGCTCATAGAGCGATAAAAGTTAAAGAACTCTTCATCAACCTTAAATGCCTCATTATAAATTCTAGTTGCTTCAGCATAACCACGGCCCCTTATTTCGTACGATTCTTTTACTGCACTGGAGATAATTTCCCTTTTTAATTTATCAGCTTTTGATCTAACTTCCTGCCCAGCTTGCTCTCCTTCTGCTCTGATTTCTTTTGCTTCTTTTTCCCTTTCAGTTTGCATACGGCGAAATATTGCAGAACTATTTTCTTCTGGTAAATCTGCTCTCTTAATTCTTACGTCTATTATTTCTATGCCAAATTTTTCAGCTTCAGAATAAACTCCACGCTGAATCAATTGCATAACCTCTGATCTTTTTTCATTCAACAAGCTAATCAACGAAAATCTGCCTATATTTTCTCTTATGTGAGCTTCTATAACCGGATATAATCTTCTAACCAGACCTGATTCATTCCTCACAGCCTGGTAAAAAGTAACAGGATTTGTTATTTTATATTTTGCATACGCATCTACTATAATACGTTTTTGATCCGCTGTTATCACTTCCCTTGGGATCTTATCAGGACTTAAATCTAAAACTCTTTTATCAAGAAACTCTACACTATTTATGAATGGTAACTTAAAATATAAGCCACTTTCCCTAACATCCCTTACAACTTTACCCAGTTGTATAACTATTGCTTGCTTTGTTTCTTGCACAACAAATATTGAATTAGATAAAACAATCAATAAAACAACAAATACAGAAACAAAAACAATTTTAATATTACTACTCATGGTTATTTTCCTAAATTTGTAAGAGGTAAATAAGAAAACATACCTTTCAGATCATCAGTTACAACAACTTTGTCTACCTTACTGAAAATATTTTCCATAGTTTCAAGATAAATACGATTCTTAACGAGAGAAGGATTCTGTCTATATTCCTCATAAAGAGATAAAAAGCGATTTGCATTACCTTTTGCTTCATTTATTACTTCATTTTCATATGCTTGTGCATCTAATTTTATCTTTATCGCTTCACCCTTTGCTCGAGGTATAATATCATTATTATAAGCATATGCTTCGTTTATAGTACGCTCTTTGTCTGCACGAGCACTTTGTACATCTCTAAACGAACTGATTACTTTTTCTGGTGGATCAATTTTTTTCATTTGAACAGATAAAATCTCTATGCCCATTTGGTATCCATCAAGAATCTGCTGCAATAGAATTCTAGTATCTCTAGAAATTTCTGGTCTGCCTTGACCAAGTGCAAAAGAGATCGTGTTTTTACCTATTATTTCTCTCATGGCACTCTCAGCAGCATTTTTAACACTGAAACCGGGTTTGTAATCCCGCACTTTGAATAAATAGTCCTTAGCATCTCTAACGCGCCATTGAACCTCGAAGTTAACGTTGACTATATTTTCATCTCCAGTTAGCATCACGCCTTCACCGCGATCTGTATCTCGCCCATAAGAACTACTTACCCCAATTTCTTCACGATTTACTTCCTTAACGTTCACTTTAAAAACCTTGCCAATAGGGTAGGGGAAGTGATAACGCAAACCAGGTGTTTCTGTATTAGAATATTTACCAAAGGTAAGTTCTATACTTTCTTCACTAGGATGGACAATATAAAAGCCAGTGCAAGCATAGAACAGCAAAATAATGAAAATGATGAAATAAGGTTTTTCGCCCCTGTTTCTGGTTAATCCATTAAGAAAGAACCTTATATCAGATACAGCTTTACTTAAAATATCTTCATTATTAGGAGTTTTGTTCCCTACCGGTTTCTTTCCCAGATTCCAAGGATTATTATCATCAAACATAATGATTGATTCTATAATTAATACGCTAATATTACTTCTTTAATAAGAAAATGCAAACATAAATTGCTATTTTATTTACAAATTAATCATCAGGATGGAAAACATGATCGTACACTTCCTTTTCTCTATGTAATATGGTCGACTCTATGGAATTTTCTGGCTTTTTTTTGAATTCTTTGTTGTCACTCTTTAAGTGCACTACGTCTTTGTGAAAATGGGAATTATACCTAAATAGTAAAGCTATTATTATTAAAGTTATAACAGCCAAAAAGATGAGTGTTCTTTTTCTATACTTCATAAATGCTGCAGCTTCTTGACCTAATTTTCCACACTATCAAAAAACACGTCAAGCGAAATTATTTGAAGACAAATAAATACTGGCAATCAATTTAACACTAACTTAAGAATCAAGGAATACAATTATAATATATTTAATTAATAGTGAGGTTAAAAATGTTACCTAATAAAAAAAGTTTAAATTCTGTTGAAACTGAAATAGGCCTACAACAAGAAGGTAGTCTTGATTTGAATAAAACTATGCAAAATCTATCAAATTCAGATATTGCTAATGATCACAAGAAGCTAAAAGAAAGAATGACTGACCTGTTAAAAGGAGATACAGAATTCTCTAAGATGAAACAAGGAGATAAGATTCTTGTAGTAAGTACAGCAAGTGGGTTATTTACGGCAGTACTACCACTTTTGGCAGTTGGTGCAACACTTGCTATACCGGGTGCTATAGTTGGTCTTGCTTTATATTTCGCTGTAAAAGTCGCTGTAAAAGCAGTTCAATCTGGATATAAAGGGCTCAAGTGGTCAGCAGAAAAAACAGTTGATGGGGCGAAATATACTGCTGGGAAAGTTAAGGACGCATCAACATACGCTGCCGGAAAAGTTAGAGATGGTGCTATGCATGTTAAAGATAAGGTGAAAGAAGGTTATGAACATTCAGTAGATTCACTGAAAAAAGGCGCTAGTTTTGTAGGCGAAGGAGTGGCAAATAAGTTCCATAAGGCATCTGGTGAGACGGACTATTTAGATAAGGTAAAAAGGTTTACTCCAGATGCAATTAAGAAATCTGACGAAATAAGAAATGATATGAAAGCAATTTTTGCTGATAAAGGAAATAATTCTGGGTTAGTGAAAAATATACTTTCTGGAATATCGTCAGAAATTGATTTAAAAATGGCAGAGAAGGCAAAATCAGGGGAGATTGAACATACTTCTGGATGGCAAGTACAGAAAGAATTCATTAATAATTTAAATGAAAAAAGCTTGCATAACTTGTTAACACAAAGGTCATTACCTAAAGGTAGTTATTTCATCGACAGTGTTTTCTCTGAACATCACGATGAAATTAAGAAGGTTATTAAAGAATGTAGAGAAAATCATTTGTACTCAAGCGTAAGCAATATGTTTGACAGAGCAGAGAAAAAAGCTAACAGGCCTTCTGTCAAAAGTTTAACTAGGTCTGTGTCATCATCATTCTCTTCACTGGGAAGAAAAGGCTCTGAACAATCTAACAGCTTGTCAAAAAGCAATTCACTAAATTCTATAGGAACTGAAAGTACTGCTACTGTCTCTGATTCAGATTCTCAGAACTTTGCAACAGTCCGTAGAAGCAATTCATCTAGTAGCTTAACTCCTAAGCTTACTCCAGTTGCTCCACCAGAACTACCTAGAAGCGCCTCATTGACTAACTTAAATGGACAAAGTTCTTTCAGTGAAGATGTTCTCAGTGATCCTATTGTGGAGCAAAACCTGGATAGTTTGAGTAACAGAACTCTCACTCACAGTAATTCTACTGATAGTGGAATGGGTTCTGGTTCTTCTACGCTAACAAGAAAACAAGTTCTTCCTTTAAAAGAAGAATTTGACAGAGAACTCGAAGAAAAGTTGGCAAAACGACGCGCATCTCTAGATCAACCTAGTGCAGAACCTGTCAACTCAAGAGCTACAGCAACTCCAGGAACAGTGTAATAAGTAAAACTTCTACCTTCTCCAAAAGGATGTTACTCAATGAGTAACGTCCTTTTTTTGTTTTTAAACTATAGAAAAATCCTAGATCCCAGCGGTATGCGTACAACCGTATGAACATTGTGATTTCTCTGCTAGGAAAGGTGTCATCCGAGTAGCTGACACTGGGATGGCTTTGTTGCATCGCTACTTATGAAAGGCTAACTATAGTTAGGATTATAAGCAACCTATTGAAAATCTTGTTTTTTTGCAATCAATCTGATCAAATTTAAGAATAGTAATTTGTTATTTATATTAATAAATTTAATTCTATTGAAAATAGCTAAAGCATTGAAATTCTTGAATTTTAGCCGGATTGGTAAATGGTAGTGAAATTTCTTTTACTCAAATTTAGGTATTCACTGACCGTTCTTGTTATAAATACCAGAATAATAAGCTACTGATATTCCCTATCTTTTTTATCTTTAATCCATCATAGCTAGCGATGCAACAAAGCCCACTGGGATCCAGGAAAGTTTGCTTGTTTACAAGCAAACTAGCATAGAAAGTGGTTACAACGTTTTCGATGAGATTATATGGAAAACTGGATTCCAGTGTCAAGCACTGGAATGACATCACAGGGGCACTGGGATGACACCTTTACGTTTGAGGCAAACTAGCTATAACACTTAACATACTACCTTTGCAAACAAATGTTCATACAGTACGCGCTGGCGTTATTTTCTCTTGATGAATAAATCTCGGTAGAGTATAGTAGCAATGCATTTATGTAGCTACTAATGAATAATTTAGTTTTGGTTTATACAACTTTTTCAAATTTTGGGGAGGCTAAAACTGTTTCTGAAGAATTGTTAAACGAGAAATTAATTGTATGTGTAAATATATTTCCCGAAGTGAATTCTCTGTATTTATGGGAAGGTAAAATTAGTAATAGTTGTGAAGTAGTGGCAATTATGAAGAGCAGGAATGATCAAGTTGATAAAATTGTAGAAAAAATCGAAGCAATGCATTCTTATGATCAGCCAGCTATTGCTGTGATGCCCATAGAAAAAGCAAATAAATCTTTTACTAATTGGGCTAATAGTGTTATTGATGTAAGTAGTATTGGGGTGTAGCCAAGTGGTAAGGCAGCGGTTTTTGATACCGCCACGCGAAGGTTCGAATCCTTCCACCCCAGCCATATTGAAGTGGGTGTGAAATGATATCACTTTTCTATAAATTAAGATTATTGAATTATATATTAGGTAGTCTCAAAGATATAATTGTGAAACTGTTTCTCTTCACAATGTATCTTTACACATTCAGCATTGTGCTCATGTTTCTCAGCAATGGTTTTTGGTATGCTGTAGAATTTTGCTCTTTCAAAAATGCGTTTTACCGTTTGTTTCAATATTGCAAGTGGTATTATGAAAATAGGGAAGATCTCGGTTACGGAATTTCTATTCGAATATTAGTGGCGTTTCTTACTCCGCATTTTCTCTATAAATTATTACTTGGCACAGGCTGGAAGTCCTTTTTAAAGGAAAAGATAATACAGATACTCAACACAAGAAGAAAAAAGGGTGGTGAGTTCAGTAACAGTAGCAAACCAAGTGGCAGTAGTTATAGTGATAAGAATAATTACAGCAATAACAGTGGTAACAATGAGCGTCAAGCTCAAGATGCAAAGCGAAAAGTAAACATGATAAAGCAGCTATTAATCAAAGATATAGAGGCAACTATAGATAGGAGATTGAATTATATTTTTTTCGGTAAAAGGAGTAAACCTCATTAAGTATATAAAAAGGCTTTATCTAGTAAGGCTTTTTAAGGTTGGCTGTATTTTATTTTTTACGTATACCGGATCACAATCAGCCAATATACATGTGTGCACAAAATCTTGACTAAAGTCTGATAACCAAGAAATTGCCTTACGTTTTTCTACCAAGCTTTCTGTTTTTTTGCAGTGACTTGCTGCATCAATCATTGCCTGCGCTATTACTGATTTCCACAGCAAATAATACCTTTGTATATCATCTGACGTACTATTTGTTTCATAGTGGTTAAAAAATTCTTTAAAATTGAAGTTGTTTGACATAATGATACCTCTTTGGATTGAAATTTGAAATGATTTGAGTTTATGTCGCCACAGCAGATTCCGCTAACAAGCAGCGGGATGACGAGCTTATCGTCATCCCGCCACGAACCGTCATACCGCGATTCATTCGCGGTATCTCTAGATCCCGCTAACAAGCAGCGGGATGACGGTTGTCAGGCCAGCGCCCCTATGATGTCATTCAAGTAGCTGACACTGGTTCCTTTATGACGGCAGTGCCCCTATGGTGTCATCCCAGTGCGTGACACTGGGATGGCTTTGTTGCATAGCAACTGAAAAATCTGGTGGCTACTGACAAAATTCATTATAAAATAGCCATTTAACCTTGAAAGAAAAAATATGCCACAAAAAATGAGGGTCAGTAACCATAGCGAATATAACAAATTTCTAGAAAAAAGAGGAAATATTTTTCATTATATCAACGAAGCCATAGAAAAGTGGTACGAGAATGGTCCAAAAATACCAGGTGGCAACAATATTTATAGCGATAAAGTTGTAATTTTGGTGCACATAATAACTTGTTTATTTAGAATAGGCCTGAGGCAAACAGTTGGGTTTATAGCAGGATACCTTGAGCAAATTGGGAAAAATTTGCAAGTTATCAGCTATTCACAATCATCAAGAAGGTTTAAGAAACTCAATATTAAGATCAATGATTGCAGAAAATAATATGGAAGATATCGAAATTGCTATAGACAGTACAGGAATTAGTATATACAACAACACTCCTGGTCATAGCAAAGAAAATAGCGAAGATAGAAAGTATCGCAGCTATGAACAGACAAGAAAATTGCATGTAATGTTGAATACAAACAGCAAAAAAGCCATAGCTGTAAAATACAGTAACGGTGTCTACTCTGATCACTATGGAGCTTGTGATTTGCTAAAAGAAGTCGATTTTCAGTATGTCATAAAAGTACTATATGCAGATAGGGCATATGACAGAGAAAAGCTCTATAAGCTGTGTAATCAATATGGTATAAAAACGAAAATTCCTCCGAAAAACAACGCAGCAGAGCATCCAAAATTGGATTATATGCTTGATAGAAATGCCGCTATTCAGTTAATGAAATTACATGGTGAGAATGGTATAAAAAGATGGAAAGAAGAAGTAAATTACGGAAAAAGATCGTATATTGAAGGATTTTTCTCAAGGTTGAAGCGAATATTTGGGTTTAGTTTTAGGAGCAAATCTGAAATTAATCGTGAGAAGGAACTGCTACTCAAGTGTTATTTGCTTAACAAATTTACTGAAATAGGCATGGCTAAGTTTGAGATAGCTTCATGAATTTATTGTACGTTACCTACTATCCGAAGAGCGATGCAACAAAGCCCACTGGGATCCAGGAATTTTGATTGGACACTGGGTTGGTAAGCATAAAAGTGTTATGTAAAATACAACGTTCTTGATGGGATTGCATGAAATGCTGGATCCCAGTGTCTGGGCACTGGGATGACACCATAGGAGGCTGCTTGGATGACAAAAAAAGGAGCACTGGAATGACAGCAATCTACGTCATACCGCGATTCATTCGCGGTATCTCAGCCGCTAACAAGAGATCCCGCTAACAAGCAGCGGGATGACGGTTGTCGTTTAGCCACAAATATTTAAGAAATTTACCAAATGAAAAAAAAGGCAAAAGAAGCCCCGTGGTTATTATCCGCTTTAAAATATTGGCGTTTTTTATGTTTTAAACGCTTGACAAGCGAGATTCAGCCGCTTTTAATTGCAACTAACTTACGCTGCAAATGTTTAAGAAATTTACTAAGCAGAAAAAAAGACAAAGAATCCCCGAGTTAGCTATTCTTTTACTATCTCTGTCAAGTATTGGCATTTTTTGATGTCTTGTAACGCTTTATAAGCGCGTTCAGCTTATTTAGATAAAAATCTAGATGTAGATGAAGTTTTGTAAAGACATACAGTATCTATATGCTGCAAAAAATTGAACATAAGACGCCGATACATTAAGTAACCCTTACCTTTTAATCTGCAGATTGGCGAAAGCAAATACAATAGCTTCAGTTTCATGATAAGGGGGTTGGCGAAGGGTGTCAAGTAAGTTTTTTTGTTTCTGCGGGCTACCTGGTTTTTCTACTGAAATTTTGAAAAATGTAATCTACTCCTATATTCAAATATATCAAGCAGTAATTCAAAATCAGCCATTGCGCCTTTTGCGTTATTATACGCGAGATTGAGCAGCTCTTTGTCCTGATATAAATCAGCAAATTTAAATTCCATACATCCTGATTGTTTTGTGCCTAAAATATCTCCACTGCCTCTTAGCATCATATCCCTTTCAGCAATGTAAAATCCATCTTGTGACTCACACATGATCTTTAACTTTGAAGATGAGCTTTTACTTAAATTATCGTATAATAATACACAAAAAGATGGCTTGTTTCCTCGCCCTACTCTGCCTCTTAACTGATGCAATTGTGATAACCCAAATTGCTCTGCATTTTCTATAATCATGATGGTTGCATCTGGCACATCTATACCAACTTCTATCACAGTGGTTGCAACAAGCAGAGAAAATTCATTCCTTTTGAAGGAAAACATAACTTGATCTTTCTGCTCCTGAGTCAATTTTCCGTGTATTATCCCGACTTTATCAAGAAATGTTTTTTGTAATTCCTGAAAACGCATCTCTGCTGCAGCAATATTGGTCTCTTCGTTTTCTTCTATATATGGACAAATCCAATATGCTTTTTCGCCCCTGTTTATAGCACCTTTTAGCTTTTCAATAACATCTGGCACCCTACTAATGTTCATAGTTACAGTTTTTATTGGCAATCTGGATTTTGGTTTTTCTTTCAAAATTGAACATTCAACATCACCATACATAGCTTGCTGCAAGGTTCTTGGAATGGGAGTTGCAGTAACGAAAAGTATATCGGCATTTTCTCCTTTTCCTACCAAGCGATTTCTCTGCATCACTCCAAATCGCTGTTGCTCGTCTATGACTGCAAGCCCTAAATTTTTAAATGTAACGTTAGCTTGAAATAGTGCATGAGTGCCAATCACTATATTTAAAACACCACTTGCAAGTTCGTTCATGATAATCTTTCTTTCCTTGCGCGAAGTTTTACCAGTAAGCAGCGCAACTTTTATATCGGTACAGGATAAAACTTCCTCAATCCAATTATAATGTTGCTCCGCCAAGATAGTAGTCGGTGCCATTAGAGCTGCCTGCATGTTGTTTTCTACCACATTTATCATTGCAAAAAGTGCAACTACGGTTTTGCCACTACCAACATCACCTTGCAGCAAGCTTATCATGCGATACTTGGATTTTTGTCTCTCTGAGATCTCATCTATTGCACGAGTTTGATCATTTGTTAATTGAAACGACAATTCATTTAAAACTTGCTCTTTGTATTTACTCAATATTATAAATTCTCTTCCCCTTTCTTTCACATGATTTTTTCTTGCAAGTTTCAGCGCTAGCTGATACGCAAACAATTCATCATAAGCAAGCCTTTTTCTACAAACCTCAGCTTCCGCCAATGAGCTTGGTCTGTGCAACTTTATGATGCTTTCCCTCCAACTTAACCATTTTTTTTGCTTGATTAATGTATCATCTATCCACTCTGGTAAATCAGGCAATTCCTTTAGATTAGAGCTTATTATGTTCCCAATGCGCTTATTGGTAATGCCACGGCATAATTGGTAAACTGGCTCTATGCAAGCTATTTCTTTAAATTGGTTGATGTCAAGCGACACGTAATCTGGATGAGTAATTTGCCAATGTTCAGCAAATTTTTCGAGTTTGCCACTGATGATCACATTCGCTCCAATTGGAAATAGTTTATATAAATACTTAACTGAGTAATTAAAAAAGACTATGAATATATACTGACTCTCACTTTCAACGACTATTTTATATGGTCTACCTCTAAAAGTGGGCGACTGATGTTCATAAACTTTTGCAATGAAAGTTGTAAATTCTCCAACTCGAGCATCAGATAGTAACTTGCTTCTATCCACATAACTAAGTGGCTTATAAAACAGCAGATCCACCACCTTGTCCCCACCACAAAGTTTAGGTAATATTGCGGAATGAAATTTAGGTATATTCTCCAGCCTGCTATTTAGAAAAATCTGATTGCTCATTGAGATTCATACATGTGTAAAACTGTTATAGAGCCTTTTTAAAATCTTGTCACCTTATGGTCAGGTATGCACTATAGCTAGCACAGCTCTCTAACGTTATACCGCGATTCATTCGCGGTATCTCAGCCGCTAACACGTAACGGAATGACGAATTTGTTGTTTTTAAAATCGTCGGTAAGCCTAAGTTACCCCTAACTATATTTGCTATCATAGGGCTTATAGTAGGTATTTTATTAACTTATTAATCATTTTTATGTGTTATTATACCATTAGCAGTCTATATCAAGGTGTTAATGATGAACAGCTCTACACCAAAAGAAAAGGAAAACCCAGTAGTTACATTAAGAGCTCAAGCAGAAAAGTTTGGTTTTAGCAAGTTAAGAGCTGGTAAAGACAATGCTGAAGCGAATTCTGGTAATACAGCGTTCTTAGATTTTCAGAGAATGGATTTTGTTATTAACGGCAAAAGTATAAGTAGAGATTTGATTGCCGAGCTATACAAAGAACATGATAGTTTACTGCCAAAAAGTGAAGGTAAAAATGAAGACTACCGCCCATTTGCAAGAAAAGTTTTTAAGGAGATGTTCAAATACGCTAAGGCAGAAGTTCCAAGTGACTCTATCTTGGAAGAATTAGTTATCAATTGTAATCAAGCAGGATATGAAGCTGGTGTACATATAGAGTTTCAAGGTGCACTTAGCCAGCATTCATTCATAATGGAAAGCCCTGAAAAAGTGATAAGTATTGACTGTGTTAGCCAAAATAATGTGAGTGTTAAATCTGATATGACATTACCAATATTTTTCCAAAGGAGTGACGGTACATTCGGTGACAAGGTGTGTGATCTATCCAGCTCACTAGAATTCACGCTTAAGTCTCAAGATGATAAAAATGTAACATACACAAATGGTAACTTGTCACTTACTGTTCCTGAGAGACTGAAGGACTATAATATAGGTGATAAAAGCTTATTTGACATTATAAAAGAATACTTTCAGAAATTGTGCGAGAGGCTTGGATTTTTTAAAATAAAAATAGAGCATGGTTTAGGCGATCCACTAGAAGTAAGCGACCATCTGGAAAATATGGAACCCCCTATTCGTAGTAATGAGCACGGCCTGAATTAAAATATCTTGAGCTTGTTTGCACAATCAATCACTTCAGCATTTAGAAATTGTTTTTTAAACCAGGTATACTGACGTTTCGCGTAGTGTCTTGTGTTTGTTTGAGCAATTTGTATCGCTTCGTCTAAAGTAATCTCACCTTTCAAGTACTTTATAATTTCTGGCACTCCGTGTGCTTTCATAGCTGGCAAATGTGGGGCTAGGTTCATGCTAAGTAGCTTTTTTACTTCATCAATTGCTCCATTTTCAATCATTGTAATGAAACGAGAATTTATTTTTCGGTATACATCTTCACGTTTAGGCAGAATTGTATATATCTTAAAATTATTGAATAAAGGAGGCTGTCTATTCTCTTGCCATACAAAAATTGACTTGCCAGTTTCAGTGATAACTTCAAGTGCCCTTGAAAGGCGGTGCGAGTCATTCATGAACACTTTACCTTGAATCCTTGGATCTTTGCTTAGCGCTAATTTGTAAAACTCCTCTTTACTTAAATTTTTCCTGAGCTCACTTACGTTTTTTCTCACTTTCTGACTTATTTGTGGCATTGATGATAAGCCTTTGATTAAACTGCTGATGTAAAGCCCGCTTCCTCCAGTGATGATAGGTATTTGAGCATTTTCTAATGCGTGATTAACTTCTTTTTCTAAATCTTCTAACCATAGACCCACGGAATAATTTTCTTTTGCTGAAACATAACCATATAGTTTATAAAATACTTCTTGCTTTGGTGGTTGAGCAGTAATTATGGGAATTTCTTCATATACCTGCTTTGAATCACAATTTATTATACTAATATTTCCATATTTTTCTATCAGGTTATCGCATAATTCTGATTTACCTGAGGCCGTAATTCCTATAATAATTACTATATTATTTTTCATTTATATTAATTTAATTAACATATGATAAAGTGTAGTAAAAGTTTGGATTCTACAATCTAAAGTTTGGAGATTTTTATGGCAGAAAACAACGACAATAATTCATTTACTAAGCGTTTCACAAACAGGACTCCTGGCGGTACAGGGGAAGGTTTTTCCAGTAAGTATTCGTCTCAAAACACCAAAGAACGGGCATTAGGGGAAAAAGGAAAAATTTCTGAATTAGCAGGCAAAAAAACCGAATCCAAGGAAGCTTTTTCTGAAAGTGGCGGCATAAAAAGTAAAAGCAGAACTGTCAATGAAAGATCTTTTGCTGATGCAACAAAAAGAAGTAGGTCAGATCTTATATACTTAGTCCGTGGTAAAGATCGTGGAAAATCAGCGTGGCATTATGTATTAGTTGATAAAGAGAAAAGAGAAATGTTTCTAGCAAAAAGCAGAACTGGCTCTATAGATGTTGCGGACTATGGAGAGATTTTGTATTCAGGATGGGGAGAGGATCCACCACAGGCAATAATTGATAAAGTCAATGAAGAGTTTGGGTTGTAGCAAATCTGCATAACAAATGGTAAGCTGCGTTGCATTACGTTTACAAAAACTAGCAGTTACTATATAAGATACAGTGCAACAAAACTGATCTAGTTGTTATGAATAAGTTTTTAGCTATATGGTATCTAAAATAATAAATGCAATACAGAACAATTTATTAGTGTGTTTTCCAACAGAAACAGTGTATGCTCTTGCTTGTAATGCACTAGATAATGAATCTATAGGAAAAATATATCAGATAAAGAAACGCTCTCAAAATAAACCACTGTCTATATTTGTTAGTGATATTTACAATTTGACAAAAATAGCAAAGGTAAAGGAAAGATATATTGATTTAATAAACCACTTTTCTCCTGGACCAATTACCTATATTTTACCACTTAAAAACAACAACATATTGCCAAACGAATTCTTTAAAGATAGTATAGGTATCAGAATTCCTGAGCATCCTATTGCAATTTCAATACTAAACAAACTGAAAGTTCCAATAGTTGCAACTAGTACAAATATTTCAGGAAAAGAAAGTGTATGTAAGGCAAACGATATACCACAATCCATTAAGCAACATTTATCTGTAGTGATTGAAGATGACGAACTAGTTTCTGGTATAGAATCTACTATTATTGACTTAACCGAAGATAAGATTAAGGTTTTAAGGGAAGGTGCAATTTCATTACAAACAGTAAACAACGCATTTTCAAACTAAAATCTATAGGAGAAAGAATGAAAAAAGTAATAGGCCACAACCAAGCCAAAAAAAAAATAATGAACAACTTATCTGTTCAGTCTTGGCTGATCTGTGGTAAAAAAGGTATAGGAAAAGCAACACTTGCAAAATCCTTCTCCAATTGGTTACTCATAAAAAACTATAATGAAGTAGCATTGGACTTACACATTGTTGAAGGTGATACTATCGGAATAGAAAAAGTCAGAGAAATGAAAAACTTTCTACACTTAAGTCCCATTCAATCAGAACACAAAATAGCTATAATAGATAGCTTAGAGGCAATGACTAATAACGCTAAAAACGCAATATTGAAAATATTAGAAGAGCCGCCAAAAAATTCTAAGATATTTATAATTAGCCATAAGCCATATGATATACAAACCACTATCTTGTGTAGGTGCTTTCAGCTAAATTTACTCCCATTAACTTATGATGAAACAAAGCAAGTTGCTTCATCTCAATGTAAATTTGATAATCAAACGTTTGACGAAATGATTACTTTATTTCCTGGAATGCCAGGAATGATAATAAATACAATAAGTAGTGATGCTTATGAAGCATACAAATGCTTTTATAAATTTCTTCATGATTTAAAGAATCCCAATATGATTAATAAAGTAATTAATAGCGAAATCGAACTAGAACTAGCATCATATATAATTCAGGCCTTCATTTTAGAAAGCATAAAGAGAGAGGTAAATGGTGTTGAAATTCTGCTAAGTCAGTGGAAAAAAATAGATGAACTTTTCGTTGTTGCTAAGCAACTTCACTTAGATAAAAAGCATGTTTTAGCTAATGTAGTTAATATCATGACATAAGTTTACGAAGTATAATACTTTTAACATAAATTCATGATAAAATTCTGTTAATTTAATACTCGAAGTATATAATTTGACTGATAATAAATTAACTGTATGGCAATCAATAGAAGTTTTGACGAAAGCCATATTGAACATGCAGAAAAAATTAAGCTTAATTAAGAATATAGCTTCAGATCAAGACGTAACCCTAGAAAAAGGAAAGGAGTTGTTAAGTGGCATTTATGAAGCAAATTTTAAGCTAAACAAGACAATCAATATAGCTACTTTGCCAAAAATTGGCTATCATATGCTAAATGGTGAGCTTGTTGTACGTAATCATATTACGGAAGAGGAAGTAAAGATTCCTGGAGATTTTCATTACCTTAAAGTCGTTAAATCCGATCATGATAATTATAAATTAACGTTTTGTAATTTTTTAGGTAATGAGTTTTTTGAATATAAAAAGTATGATCCACAATATTCTGGCGTTTCAGATGAATATAAATTTGTGGATTTTGGTAGTGTAAAAAAGACTCATAATCTAAAATTTAAGGAATATGTTGGTCATGCACCTAAGTTTTTTGCTGCAGAAGGTCCTATTGAGCCTGGATCTCAAAACCATGCAATTGATCTATTTAGGCTAGTCAAAGATGGTAAAGGTAGCAAAGTGGGAACCCTCGCTGATGAATTTGGTTATTTTGATGATCAAAATAAATTACATTATTATAATTATCACAAAAGTGCTGAAAGTAATATTTACAATCCTGAAAATTTCAGTATAAAAATGATAAATATAGATGTGAGCAAAATCGACAAATTCTACCTTATTGCGGAACAAGGTGATATAATCATTCATCCTATTTTGGAAAATTTAGACATATTTTAAAGTTTTTTAGAGTATCTAATCTTGTTGTTATTATAATTGGATTTGGTAGCATTGTGTTATGGAAGATAAATTGCTTGAATCAGTAAAAAACAAAAGTTATTTCAGTAAAGCAGTCGAATGGTACTGCCATAGGTATCTGTTTTGTGTAGCAGAAAGATCTTGGATGGCATTAATAGTATCGCTTCTCCTAGTATGCTTATGTTTATTAACATTAAACATATACCTGTTATTTCCTATTAAAAAAGATTTAAATTTTGTGAAGTATATGAACCACACAGAAGATGAGTTCTCTGCAATGCATAAGCTTAGTTTCAGTAAAAAGGAAGATGAATACACTTCCACAGCGAGGTACTTAATAAGTAAATACATTGAAATATACGAGTCCATTAAGATCGTTGAACCGAAGTACCAAGAAAATTTTATAAGAAACAATTCTATACATAAAATCTATCAATGCTTTCAGGAAAAAACGAATAATGAAGCTGGTAATTTGTCTTTATCTAAAAGAAAAATCGCCAACATAAATGTAATAACATTATCTATTGATCGATCGACCAAGGACTTAGTTACATTTGCTGGAAATGCTACTGTAGTTTTTACAACCGAGCAAAATAAGGAGGATACTGTGGAGATTAGCTTCACTTTGTCGAATATAAAAGCAACTCTGGCTGGTATAATACCATTTAAATTTATTGTTAATGGTTATAAATACAGATTTTAAAATATTACTTGGTAGCTAAAAAAAATAACCAAAGTGCACATAGCAGTAATAACTAGAGGTAAAACTAGAAGAATTGGTGTTTTTTTAATAAAGTAATTCTGAGAAGGTTTTAAGAAAAAGGCATTGTAAATTATCGGTAAAAAGTACAGAGCGTTGAGTATAGTACTAACAATTAACACTAGAGTTACAAACACAGAAAGTATTACATTGCCAGAGTTGAAAACAGCTTGAAAAATGAGAAATTTACCCCAAAAAGTCGGAGCAGGCGGCACCCCTATCATAGACAATGCACCTATAGCAAATGCTGTCATGCTAATTGGCATACTGCGTCCTATACCGTAAATCTTATCTATATATTTCTCACCTGCTCTCGTTATTATTGCTCCGGCAACGAAAAACAAAGTGATTTTTGCAAATGCGTGGCAAACTAATTGAAAAATTGCAACCCTCATGCTGAGATCACTAAAAATTGAAGCGAATAATATAATATACGACAATTGAGAGATGGTAGAGTAAGCAAGCAACTTCTTTAATTCTTTTTGCTTTAGTGCAATCAATGATGCAGTAATAATAGTAAATCCAGCAGCGTACGGAAGCCACCCTCCAGCAAACCAATTTTGCTGCACAAAACGTTGCATATTATCGACGCCGAAAGTGTATAATATAACTTTTATGATGATGAAAACTCCGGATTTCACAACAGCAACAGCATGCAGTAGTGCACTCACAGGAGTTGGTGCAACCATTGCTTTTGGTAACCAAAAATGCATTGGCATTAATGCAGCTTTTCCTATTCCGTAAATTAGCATAGCAAAACACACTGCAATAAAAGTGATGAGTGAAGTATCAAATTTGAATATTCCACCACTTACAAAGTCTAAAGTATGAAATTCATTATATAAAAGGCCTATTGCAGGAAAAAATAATACCAAAGAAGAGAAAAATAGCACGCCAAAGTAATAGCGTCCTGCAATCATTGATTCATTTGTTGAGTTGTAAGTAACCAGAGGGTATGTACTAATAGTTAGAAGCTCATAAAAGACAAATGTAGTGAGCAAATCTCCAGAAAAAGCAATAAACATTGCACAGCTAATCGATATTGAAAAAAAGCATAGAAAACTTGAGTGATTGCTATCAGCATAGTTATTCTGCATATAACATATTGCATATACACTGGTTAGTATCCATAAAAACGATATCAATAAACTGAATATTACTCCGGTAGACTCTAGCTTTAAACTAATGTGCAAATTATTACCAAAATCCATGAGGATAAATTGAGAATGATCACCGTACACCCAATATAAAGTGCACAGACACGTATACGCAAATAGAAGTACAGAAGAAGTGACAGTGATACTATTGTTCACTCTGGGCCATTTACCAGTAAAAAAAATAACTAACGCACTTAAAAGTGGAATCAACGCAGTAATTAATAAATAATTCTCGGTAATTGAAAATGGTAAGGAAAGAGACGTTAAAACACAGTCCATTAAATAATTCATCTTTTTGTTTAGGTAAAGCTAGAATTATACTAAAATCATAGAAAAACCGCTATGTTTTTTTAGTTGTTTGTGTATGCTATAGCTATACTGCGATTCATTCCACAACTGTACGAACATTTGTTTTTGTTAAACACAACAAAGATGTCATCCCAGTGCCCTGACTACTTGGATCCAGGAAAGTTTGCTTGTGAGCAAGCAAACTAGCATAGAAAAACGTTTTCGATGAGATTGCAGAAAGCCAGTGTCTGGGCACTGGGATGACAAAGGAGGACAGTGTCAAGCACTGACCATTTGCTGTGCAGTTTACCTTTAAAAATGAATGTTCATACAGTAAGCCATAGGATGACAAAAGAGTAAACTTTATCTGTGTGAGCTATAGACGCAAATTACAACAAATGCAGCAGCGTAATCTCCATCGTCACTTAGAGAAAGATGAATTTTGGAGATAAAATCCTTGCTAACGGTAAGATATGGCTTGCCTCTTACATCATTGTATATTTCTATATCTTTCATTATAATACCCTGACCACTACCTCGTGCTTTAACAAAAGCCTCCTTTGCTGCAAAGCGTTTAGCAAAATACCTTGCTCGCATTTCTTGACTATTATACTTTCTACTTAGCTCTATTTCTTTTTCAGTGTAGATTCTATTGAGAAATTTTTCCCCGTATTTTTGTAATATCCTCGATACTCTTGGTATATATACTATGTCAGTGCCGATACCGTGTATCATTTTGTGCTAAAGTGATTTATTGCTTCTTCAATCTGCATTTCCTTTACCTCTCCAGTTGCTCTATTTTTTACTTCAACTATCTTTTCATCTATTGCCTTTTTTCCGACAATTATTTGCCACGGCAAGCCTATCAGATCCATTCTAGAAAATTTTACTCCTACACTCCCTTCCGTATCATCGTAAAGCACTTCATCGCTTTTCAAAGCTTTATATATTTTATCTGCAGCCTCCGTTACTTTCGGTTGTAAATTGATTAAACCAATTCTGAAAGGAGCTACCGATTCTGGCCAGATAATTCCTTTATCATCATGAAAAGCTTCTATTATTGCACCAACAAGTCTTGAAACCCCAATGCCATACGAACCCATATGTATATTGACATTTTTTCCATCTTGAGAAGTAACACTTGCCTTCATAGGCTTCGAATATTTATCACCAAAATAAAAAATATGCCCTATTTCAATACCCTTACTAACATTTAACTGTTCTTGTGATATAGGGCAAGTCTCAGGATCATGCATATCATCTGCAACTGCATATATACTCTTTAAACTTTCAATATCTTCACTCTCTAGTAGTTCAGAAAATTTATTGTCATAATATAAAGTGCTCTCACCAGTGTTTGCCAATATATGAAACTCGTGGCTCAAATTTCCTCCAATTGGCCCCGTATCAGCTCGAACTCCAATTGGAGTAAATCCCATGCGTTTGAAGATTTTTATGTAAGTTTTGTACATCAAATTATATGAATTCAGTGCACCTTCGTAATCTACATCAAAACTGTATGCATCCTTCATCAAAAATTCCCTGCCCCTCATAACACCATAACGTGGTCTTACCTCATCACGGAATTTCCATTGAATTTGGTATAAACAAAGTGGCAAATCTTTGTAACTTTTTACCACATCTCTAATTAAATCAGTTGCTATCTCCTCATGCGTTGGACCAAAAAGCATATCTTCCTCATGCCTATCCTTTATGCGTAGCATTTCCTTACCGTAATCATCGTAACGCCCTGATTCTCGCCAAAGACTTGCTGGTTGCACACAAGGCATTAATGCTTCAATAGCACCGGATTTGTTCATTTCATCTCTGATAATATCTTCAATATTCTTAAGCACTAAGAGACCAAGTGGTAACCACGTATAGATGCCAGATGCTATCTGCTTTATTAAACCTGCACGCAAAGAATATTGATGGGAGATAATTTTAGCATGGGCAGGCTTTTCCTTTAGAGTTGGCAGGTAATATTTGGATAAACGCATATAATAGATCTGATTGTATTAAGTAATCTTAATACAATCAGACCTGTAGGTAAACTTATTTTGAAAAGGAAGGAAAGTGCATGGCTGACCATTTCATAGTTATCATAGTCCTTGTACAACATTTTCCTTTTGGCATCGCAACGCTTTTCCACCAAACTGTGCTATGCGATCCTCAACAGAAAGAGGAGGTGAATCTTGCACCTCATTATCCACTGAGTCAACATTATTTACTTGTGGTGAATCAACACACGAACTTGGCGGTACCGGTGACTCCTCTGTTTCTTGTTCAGGATGTATCGGAGATGTGGCTCTAGATCCTATACCACTGTCAAGACCCCCGCTTCCTTCTTCCTTGCTTGATGGGGAATTTGTGTGTTTTGTCTGCTCCTCTTTTTCCTGCTCTATCTCTTTTTGTTTGTCTTTGCTTTCATCTGTAGTCCAATCTGAATCGCTAATAGAATCAGAATGCTCACTTTCACTATCTGAGAATTGCATGACTGCTACTCTCTCCTTAAGTCTCTTTGTCTAATCTGAATCATTATCATCCGACTTCTTTCTCTCTGCTTGCTCCCTATCTATTCTTGCAGCAAACTCTTCTGGTGTTTCTTTTTTGTCAGTGCCCCCACTACTTTCTAATTTTGCTTTCAATTCATTTGTAAAATTTTGTTGCTGCCCACTCTTTTTAACGTAGTACCTCCTCTTATCTGTTCAAACAGAGTAGAATGATTATTATTCTCAGGTTCACCAGCCTTCTTCGGTGCATCATTCTTAGGTTGCTCCGTACGCTTGGAAGCTGTAAAAAAATGCGGAGGCGGAGGTGGTAGTGCAGCATCTTGTGGCAATGGAGGAGGTGGCGGCGGTGGTACACTGACACTTGGATTTGGTTGTGTTCCAAACGTTACTGGAGGTGATTGAGGAGTAGGTACATTTGATTTATTCTCCAGATTAGTACAATTTTTACACACAAATTTTTGTGGTTCTTGAGATGGAGTATGGCCGAATTTCTGTCCATTAAGACCTACTTCTTTCTTATTATCATCTCTAGAAATAGCCAGTTTAACAAGATATGTCACTGAAATAAGTGCAACAACCGTAGAAACAGCAAAAATTGCTAAAGGAACTGCTGCAATAGGACCAGAACCAGAAACTGCTATAATAACATAAGGAAGATATTGACCAGATATGAAACTAAATATAGATAATAATGAAACAGCAATTAAAGGTTTCCATATAGTCTGCTTAGTTTTAGTAAGCTCCTGACTATCTTTTAGCAATGAAGAATTATTGGATATCATCATTTCTTTGCCTCACTTGTTAACGATAATTTAATAATAACCCAATTAATAATTTCTGTCAATAATTAATTATGAAAAACAAAGTTGCAATTTGAATAGATAAGCTATAAGTAATATACGACCAGCAATAGCCATACAATAG
The DNA here is from genome assembly GCF_964028505.1 of Wolbachia endosymbiont (group A) of Alloplasta piceator. Taxonomy (NCBI): domain Bacteria; kingdom Pseudomonadati; phylum Pseudomonadota; class Alphaproteobacteria; order Rickettsiales; family Anaplasmataceae; genus Wolbachia; species Wolbachia endosymbiont (group A) of Alloplasta piceator. Next base: position 470,355 of record NZ_OZ034793.1, read on the forward strand.
ACTTCTTGTATAACCCACACTAAGTAGAAAAAAGGTGTCATCCAAGTAGCTGACACTGCTCTCCTTTGTCATTCCAGTGCTTGACACTGGTTTCCATCCAAAATGGTGTCATTCCAGTGTCAAGCACTGGAATGACACCGAAGGGGCTACTGCCGTCTTGGATGGAAACCAGCGTCAGAACTAGTTAACCATGGGGCTTCTTTTGCCTTTTTTTCCATTTGGTAAATTTCTTAAATATTTATGGCTAACATGAAGCTAAGTACGAACTTTGTTAAACATAACAAATGGTGCCATTCCAGTGCTCCTTTTTTTGTCATCCCAGTGCTTGACACTGGGATGGCTTTGTTGCATCGCTACTTATGAAAGGCTAACTATAGTTAGGATTATAAGCAACCTATTGAAAATCTTGTTTTTTTGCAATCAATCTGATCAAATTTAAGAATAGTAATTTGTTATTTATATTAATAAATTTAATTCTATTGAAAATAGCTAAAGCATTGAAATTCTTGAATTTTAGCCGGATTGGTAAATGGTAGTGAAATTTCTTTTACTCAAATTTAGGTATTCATTGACCGTTCTTGTTATAAATACCAGAATAATAAGCTACTGATATTCCCTATCTTTTTTATCTTTAATCCATCATAGCTAGCGATGCAACAAAGCCCACTGGGATCCAGTTTTCCATATAATCTCATCGAAAATGTTGTAACCACTTTCTGTGCTAGTTTGCTTGCTTAGAGGTTGTCCGGAAACAAGTAAAAGGCTATAATATCTGAAATTTTAGTACGGGGTAAAGATGAGAAAAAAGTATCCAACAGATCTAAGCGAAAGGGAATGGGCAAGAATAGAAAAACACTTCAGAGTATCATACAAGAAAGGAGGAAGGCCGCCAAAGTATAGCAAAAGAGAAATATTAGAAGCAATTTTCTATGTATTGCGTACAGGGTGTCAATGGCGGTATTTACCAAATGATTTTCCGCTATGGAAGACTGTGTATGAGCAGTTCAGGCAATGGAAGAAGCAGGGAATTTTTGAGAAAATGAATTATGAAATTACAAAATATAGTAGAAGAAAAATAGGAAGGAATGAGCAGCCGAGTGCCTGTATAGTAGATAGTCAATCTGTAAAGACTACAGAAAAGGGGGGATCAAAGGCTATGATGGAAGTAAAAAAGTAAAGGGTAGAAAAAGGCATATAATTACAGACACTCAGGGTTTTATACTAGGTTGTTACGTAGGCGCTGCTAACGAAAATGATAGAGATGGTATTAAAATAGCATTAAACAATATGAGAACAAAATATACTAAAGTTAAAAAAATGTGGGCTGACATGGGATACCAAGGAAGAAATTCAAAGAATCACATAAAGGAAGAATATGACATAGATATTGAAATTGTTACAAGGCCTCCATGTAGATTTTGGGTGCACAAAGATACGCCACCTGAGCTACTACCAACAAGAGAACAAGGGTTTAAAGTACAGCCAAGAAGATGGGTTGTAGAAAGGACTTTTGCTTGGGTTAATAGGAATAGAAGGCTATCGAAGGAGTATGATTTACTCACAACATCCACTGAGAATTTCATATACCTAGCTATGAGTAGGGTTATGTTAAAGAGGGAATATGCTTGAATTTACTAGTTTCCGGACAACCTCTAAGATCAATGATTGCAGAAAATAATATGGAAGATATCGAAATTGCTATAGACAGTACAGGAATTAGTATATACAACAACACTCCTGGTCATAGCAAAGAAAATAGCGAAGATAGAAAGTATCGCAGCTATGAACAGACAAGAAAATTGCATGTAATGTTGAATACAAACAGCAAAAAAGCCATAGCTGTAAAATACAGTAACGGTGTCTACTCTGATCACTATGGAGCTTGTGATTTGCTAAAAGAAGTCGATTTTCAGTATGTCATAAAAGTACTATATGCAGATAGGGCATATGACAGAGAAAAGCTCTATAAGCTGTGTAATCAATATGGTATAAAAACGAAAATTCCTCCGAAAAACAACGCAGCAGAGCATCCAAAATTGGATTATATGCTTGATAGAAATGCCGCTATTCAGTTAATGAAATTACATGGTGAGAATGGTATAAAAAGATGGAAAGAAGAAGTAAATTACGGAAAAAGATCGTATATTGAAGGATTTTTCTCAAGGTTGAAGCGAATATTTGGGTTTAGTTTTAGGAGCAAATCTGAAATTAATCGTGAGAAGGAACTGCTACTCAAGTGTTATTTGCTTAACAAATTTACTGAAATAGGCATGGCTAAGTTTGAGATAGCTTCATGAATTTATTGTACGTTACCTACTATCCGAAGAGCGATGCAACAAAGCCATCCCAGTGTCACGCACTGGGATGACAAGAAAGGGAGCACTGGAATTTTTGTTTCAATATTTGTACATAAGCCATGCATCTGAACAGATACAATGTTATAACTAGAGATAATTTTTAAATGATTGATATTTATGAACTACGACTTTTCTTGTTGTCCACTTGTTCAACATTACCCTTCTCAAGTTTACTATCTACTTCTTTTGTGTGTTCATCATCTATACTAGTTTCATCTTTTATCTTACTAGGGTAATCTTCCTGCGATTTTTTATATGCTTCCATGTTGTCATATATAGGGTTACTGATGATTTCTATTTTTTCAGGTGTGAAAATCCTTGCTAAAAATCTCCTTATTATTGGTATTGACCTTAAGAGATCTCTTAGCTTTGAAGATTCTTGTCTTTTGTTTAGAGACTGTTGGTCTATTTTAGAGGTTTTTACACCATACTTTTTATCATCAAAATTTATTGTAGGCTTTCTTTTATTCGAAAGAACACTTTGGGCCTTTGATCCATTGGCTCCTTCAGGCCCTTGAGGTGTAGAAATTGCAGGTTTAACCTTAGTTTCATCGTATTCCTTACTCATCTTTCATTTCATTATGTAATATTACTAATATTGCATAATAATAGCTAAATTACAATTAATTGCAAGGTAAAAATATTAAAACAATTGTAAATTTTGTCAGTAAAAATATAATAGAACTTTGAAATTAGAGGTTCATCTATATGGGATACAAAATTGCTGTTATTGGAGCAACCGGAAGAGTAGGGCGTGAGGTATTAAGCACGCTTGCTGAATTTCAAGATGAGGCGATAGATTGCGTTATTGCACTTGCATCGAAAAAATCAGAAGGGAAGAAGGTGAGCTTTGGTGACAAAGAGTTAACAGTTTTATGCCTTGAGGATTATGACTTCGTTGGAACTAATGTAGCCATTTTCTGTGCTGGATCTCATGTTTCTGAAGAGTATGTACCAATTGCAACACAGGCTGGATGCATCGTGATAGATAACAGTTCCCATTTTAGAATGAAAGAGGGTGTGCCACTCATTATTCCAGAGATTAATAAAGAAAAAATTATGGAATATAAAAACCACAACATAATATCCAATCCAAACTGTACTACAATACAGATGCTGCTAGTACTACATCTATTACACCAAAAAGCAAAAATAAAGAGAATCGTTGCTTCAACTTATCAATCAACTTCTGGTGCAGGCAAAGCAGCAATGGATGAGCTCTATGACCAGACAAAAAAAATCTTTATGAACGAAGCTAAAAAACCCAAGATATTCTCTAAGCAAATAGCATTCAATTGCATTCCCCATGTAGGAGAATTCATGGAAAATGGTTCTACAGAAGAGGAATGGAAAATGCAAGAGGAGACAAAAAAAATTTTAGAGGAAGATATAAAAGTTACTGCAACTTGTGTAAGGGTACCCGTCTTTATCGGTCACGCTATGGCAGTAAATGTGGAATTTGATCAACATATCACTGAAGAACAAGCTCGTGAAGTGCTAAGTGAAGCCGAAGATAGTGGAGTTTTAGTGTACAACAGGCGTGAAGATAGTGAATACATAACTCAAATTGATGTTGTACAGGAGAATGCTGTATATGTATCGCGTATTAGAAGAGACAATACTGTTGAGCACGGATTAAATATGTGGATAGTGGCTGACAACCTGCGCAAAGGCGCAGCATTAAATATAGTGCAGATTCTTGAGATTTTGATAAGAGAGCATTTGTCAATCAAGTGCATATAGAGCGCACGTACGTTGTAATTCGAAGGAAATTTGTATACCACATGGCAGCGCGTGACGCTGGAGTGGCTTTGTTGCATCGCTCTTCGGATAGTAGGTAACGTACAATAAATTCATGAAGCTATCTCAAACTTAGCCATGCCTATTTCAGTAAATTTGTTAAGCAAATAACACTTGAGTAGCAGTTCCTTCTCACGATTAATTTCAGATTTGCTCCTAAAACTAAACCCAAATATTCGCTTCAACCTTGAGAAAAATCCTTCAATATACGATCTTTTTCCGTAATTTAGAGGTTGTCCGGAAACAAGTAAAAGGCTATAATATCTGAAATTTTAGTACGGGGTAAAGATGAGAAAAAAGTATCCAACAGATCTAAGCGAAAGGGAATGGGCAAGAATAGAAAAACACTTCAGAGTATCATACAAGAAAGGAGGAAGGCCGCCAAAGTATAGCAAAAGAGAAATATTAGAAGCAATTTTCTATGTATTGCGTACAGGGTGTCAATGGCGGTATTTACCAAATGATTTTCCGCTATGGAAGACTGTGTATGAGCAGTTCAGGCAATGGAAGAAGCAGGGAATTTTTGAGAAAATGAATTATGAAATTACAAAATATAGTAGAAGAAAAATAGGAAGGAATGAGCAGCCGAGTGCCTGTATAGTAGATAGTCAATCTGTAAAGACTACAGAAAAGGGGGGATCAAAGGCTATGATGGAAGTAAAAAAGTAAAGGGTAGAAAAAGGCATATAATTACAGACACTCAGGGTTTTATACTAGGTTGTTACGTAGGCGCTGCTAACGAAAATGATAGAGATGGTATTAAAATAGCATTAAACAATATGAGAACAAAATATACTAAAGTTAAAAAAATGTGGGCTGACATGGGATACCAAGGAAGAAATTCAAAGAATCACATAAAGGAAGAATATGACATAGATATTGAAATTGTTACAAGGCCTCCATGTAGATTTTGGGTGCACAAAGATACGCCACCTGAGCTACTACCAACAAGAGAACAAGGGTTTAAAGTACAGCCAAGAAGATGGGTTGTAGAAAGGACTTTTGCTTGGGTTAATAGGAATAGAAGGCTATCGAAGGAGTATGATTTACTCACAACATCCACTGAGAATTTCATATACCTAGCTATGAGTAGGGTTATGTTAAAGAGGGAATATGCTTGAATTTACTAGTTTCCGGACAACCTCTAATAGCATATATGAAAGATTTCATAGAATTATACAAGATGAGCGTTACAACATTAGTTCTTTGAAAGATCTACAGGTTGATGTTGATCTTTGGTTGCGTTCTTATAATCAAACAAGACCTCACTCAGCGAATACTTCTACACCTATACAAACATTTTTTGACAGTAAACATATTGTATCCGTTCAGCGGAGTGGCAGAATAAGGTAGACAAGGTGATCTAAAAAGATAATCATAGAGCAAAAGTGAAATAATATGGTAAACCTTTTAGAACTTTGCAAAAATTTACAGCAAAAAATAGAAAGGTTAGAAGCAAAAATAGAAAGATTGGAAAAAGAGAATGAAAGTTTAAAAGCAGAAAATAAGGCTTTAAAGATAGAAAATGCTGAGTTAAGAGAAAGACTCGGTTTAAGCTCAAAAAATTCATCAATACCAAGTTCCAAAGAGTTGTATAAAATAAAAAAGAATAAGCCGAAAAGCGAAAGGAATATTGGCGGTCAGGTTGGTCATAAAGGAAGTTTTCGCGCCAACATGGATGCAGATAAAGTAGTAAAGATAGAGTTGCCTAATACTTGCGAATGCGGAGGAGAAATTGCAATATGTGAAAAACCATATATTCATCAGAAAGTTGATCTTCCAGAAATCAAGCCTTATGTAGTGGAATATCAGTTAGAACATGGCCGTTGTCGGAGATGCGGAAAGAGAAGAAGTAGCAAGTTACCGGAAGGTGTTACGCCAGATACATTTGGTCCAAGGGTTAAGTCAATAATTGCAGCGTTCAGCGGATTCTACAAAAATTCAAAACGCGAAATAGCGAGTGTCGTAAATGATATCTTCAATTTGAACATAAGCGTCGGTAGCATATCAAATAGTGAACATAGAGTTGCTTCAAAATGCAAAAAAATGTATGAGCAGATCGAACAAGAGATAAGTAGGAGTAAAGTTCTACATATTGATGAAACGAGCCATTATAACAAAGGTAAACTCGCTTGGTGTTGGATGTTTGCAAGCAATACGGCAAGTTTTGTAAAATTTACAGAGTCAAGAGGAATGAAAGTTTTACAAAATAGTAAATTCTGCAATCGCAATAGCTTGGTAATAACTGACAGGTATGCAGCATAGAATTATTTTGCCGATAAAAACAGGCAAATCTGTTGGGCACATTTATCAAGAGATTTTGAAAGATTAGCACATAGTTGGAATATTGAAGTTAAAGTTCTGGGTTGTTACTTGAGAAACGTGGCCACTGAATTATTTGCACTAAAAAAAGCTTTACTAAAAAGTGAGATAGATGTTTTGAGGTTTGTCAGACGTGCCAGAAAATTAAGAAAACGTACAAAGTATTACTTGAAGGAGATATCTCGTTTACCTGAAGCAATTGGAGCCTCTCGAGTTGCAAAAAATGTTCTGAGATCTGAAAGAATGATGTGGAAATTTTTAGATGACCCAGAAAATATTCCGCTGACAAATAACCACGCTGAACGGCAAATTCGGCATTATGTCGTTTATCGCAAAAACTCATATTTTACACAATCAAAGCGGGGAAATACATTCCTTGAGCGGATAATTTCATTATACTTAACTTGGAAACAAAGGGGTCTCAATCCTTTCCAAAATCTCCTATCTATTGTTTCTTAAACCACTCTCCTGAACGGATACTGTCGTTTAGCCATAAACATTAAGGAATTTACCAAATGAAAAAAAAAGGCAAAAGAAGCCCCGTGGTTGGCTAATTATATCAATTCCCATTACAGGGCAAACAGATGGACAATGATGGAAGAAAAGCCATACTGAAGTAAGTAAAATAGCGAGGTTTAAATGGCATTAAGATCAAAATTATTGGATGAAAAAGTAGTAGAATCAGCAAAAGAAATGCTGAAGAAAGTAAGGAATAATGCATATGTTTCAAAAAAACTAAATGCTGTAATTGCAGCAAAAAAGTACAGTATAACGGCTGTAGCAAAAATATATTGCATTTCAAGAAGCGCACTAACTTCGTGGGTAAAACTCTTGAAAATTGGCAGAGAAGAAAAACTGTTTGCTCCTTCACAACGTCGTAGAAAAACTAAATTAAATCAGGCTCAACTACAGCAAATTGAAGAGTGGATAGAAGAAAATCCTAATATCACCATTAAAGAAATGAGAATAAGAATCCAGGAAAAGTTCGGATTAAATATCAGCAAATCTACAGTACACCGCCATATGCAAAAGATGAAATTCTCATATATTACACCAAGACCAGTTCATAATGGACAAGATAAAAGCAAACAAGAGGAATTCAAAAAAAAATCTCAATGGAGCTATTAGCAAGTATCCAGAAAAAGAGCTATTTTTCTTTGATGAATCACGGTTTGGCACACATTCAAAAGTTGGACATGGGTGGTTTAAAAAGGGGATTAGAACACAGGTTAAAACAAAATTAGGTAGGCAAAATTTCTATCTCTATAGTGCAGTTAATCCTAGAAATGGAGAGAGTTCTAGCTTATTTGCACCAAATGTCAACACTGATTGCATGAACATATTTCTTGAGCAAATTTCGCAATATCTAGAAACACGAGAGGCTTTTCTCGTTATGGACTGTGCTAGTTGGCATAGGTCAAAAAATTTAAAGGTACCTAAAAATATCGACATTATATACCTACCTCCATACTCACCTGAGCTAAATCCTGTTGAGAGGCTTTGGTTATATATAAAACAGAACATTTTGCGCAATAAAATATACGATACAATTGCTCTACTTGAGGGTGCTTTGTGCAAATTTATTACTTCTCTTGCCAGCTCCACAATTAAACAACTCTGCAATGTTTCCTATTTGACTGGACAACAATGAGAATTGGTATTACTTACATTATACTTTCAAGTATGGCGTTTTTTTATTCTAAACGCTTAATAACCGCGATTTAGCTGCTTTTTAATGCAACTAACCTTTAGTCATAAATGTTTAAGAAATTTACTAAACAGAAAAAAAGGCAAAAGAAACCCTAGGGTAGCTAATTATTCACTATCCATTTTTTAAGTTGGCGTTTTTTGATGTTTTAAATGCTTTATAAGCGTATTTCAGCTTGTATAGGTAAAAACCTAGAAATTTGATAAAGACATAGAGTGCACATAGTGCAAAAAATTAAACACGAGACGCCAGATACGTGAGTTTTTTTGTCATTTAATCTGTACAGAGAAGATAAATAAATAGCTTCAGTTTCATGATAAGGAGGCTGGCGGAGTTTGTCAAGTAAGTTTTTATTTCTAGCGGTTGTTGCCAAAAACTATACAAGAAGTCTATTGAAATCGCGTATATCAATCGTTGTAAAATCACACAATTGCTCTGTAGAGCTATGCCCTGTAATAATTACTATACCATTTTGCTCAGAGCGTATTGAGATTAGGTTCAGCACTAATTCACACGTTGCACTATCAAGATTACAAAATGGTTCATCTATCAGCCAAACGCTTGCATTAGAAATCAAGAGGCGAGCAAGTGCAACTCTTCTTCTCCAGCCTGCAGAAAGTTCGCCATATCTAATATTAAGTACAGGCTGCAACTGCAAACAACAAATAGCTGCCACAATCAGTTCTCTAGTATTTCGTATTCCTGCCCAGAATTCTACGTTTTGAGCAACAGTTAAGCTGTCCTTGCAGGCATTCTTATGGCCTATATAGACCATAGAAGATATATAGGATTTTGGATCATCATATATATCTTTTCCGCAGTGCCTTATATTGCCTGATACCGGCGGTAAAAGTCCAGATAAACTTCTAATTAAGCTGGTTTTACCACTACCATTTGGACCAGTGATTAGAATCTTTGATTTTAGCTCAGCTTTAAAACTGAGATTTTTAAATAATACTTTGTTATTACGAGCGCAGGATAAATTTTCACATTCAAGCATGGATTATCTGCCCTTCCCCTTATGTTTACCTTGAGTTGAAGCCTGAGCTTTAACAAACAGCTCCCAAAATCCTTTCTGTCCGCCTTCTCTATGTATCAATTGTGCAAAACGCTGCATTAAACCATTACCCATCATAACCATCTTTGTCCATTTACCTACCGGTTTTGCTATGTCAACTATTTCTGGATCTTCTTTATAAACTTGCACATCTTTTTGTTTCTCGCGTAGCGTTTCTTGTTGTTTCAGCAACTCTTTTTGCTTATTTTTTTGATATAATTCATTGAATTTTCTGTCTTCTTCCCACTCTTCTTTAAAAACTTTTCTAGGAAATATGATTTTTCTAATGCGATTTTTGTATATTTTTCTCAAAAAGAGAAATACTGCAGCTACAGCAAGTAATGTTACGCTATATAATATGATCTGTGTAAGTGGCATTTCCTGTATCTAATTCATTAAAAACACCCTTGCTATTATACCATAATTATAGAAATTGTGCAATTTTTTTGCGGGTAAAGACAATATAAAAGCAGTACTGCTCTATTTCGAAAATTGCGCAAATATCTGACGAACGGGCTTGTATGTAATAAGGTTTATTTCTATACTTCTTAAAGAATTTAGAAGTAAAACAAATATGAACTGCTGTAAAACTCATACGTGCAATGAACTGAGGAAGAACGACGTAGAAAAGGAAGTTACCCTTTCTGGATGGTTATATCGTAAGCGCGACCATGGTAACCTAATTTTTGTTGATTTAAGGGACTTCTACGGAATCACTCAGCTAGTATTTAATAATGACAAAGACTTTTTTGATGAGATATCAAATTTAAAATTGGAGAGTGTAATTACTGTTACAGGAATAGTTGAAGCTAGAACTGAAGATACGGTAAACAGCTCTATTTCTACCGGAGAAATCGAGGTGATAGTCAACAATTTGCGCGTTGAGTCGGAAGTTGAGTTCCACTTTGATGAAGAAATAGCAAAAGAAGAAAGAAGTATATTGGCAAGCATTACCGGCGAGCAAGAATACCCAGAAAACATGAGATTTAAATATCGATTTCTTGACTTAAGACGTGAAAAAGTCCGCAACAATATTATTTTGCGCTCACAAATTATTGCAGAGCTCCGCAAGCTCATGATAGAGCGAGGATTTTTAGAGATTCAAACTCCAATACTCACTGCTTCCTCTCCTGAAGGAGCACGCGACTACCTAGTGCCAAGCAGGCTAAATCCTGGCAAGTTCTATGCATTGCCACAAGCTCCGCAGATTTTCAAACAGTTGCTCATGGTCTCAGGGTTTGATAAATATTTCCAAATCGCACCGTGTTTTCGTGATGAAGATGCAAGGGCTGACCGCTCTCCTGGGGAATTTTACCAGCTAGACCTTGAAATGTCTTTTGTGACTCAAGAGGACATATTTGACGTTATTGAATCTGCTTTATATAAAGTGTTCGCCAAATTTTCTCGCAAGTCTGTCGATAAAGATTTTCCACGCATTACATACAAAGAGGCAATGCTTAAGTATGGTTCTGACAAGCCAGATTTGCGTAATCCACTATTAATCAGCGATGTTACAGAAATTTTCCGTGATTCAGGGTTCAATATTTTCAAAAGCAATATTGAGCGTGGTATGGTAGTGAGAGCCATCCCTGCACCTAAAACAGCAGAGGAACCACGCAGCTTCTTTGATAAAAAGATAGAACATGCGCAAAAAGAATTCGGTGCTAAGGGTCTCGGATATATAACGTTTGATAAAGATGGAACTGCGAAAGGCCCAATTGCTAAATTTCTTGATGAAAATAGGCTAAACCACATAAGAGAAGCAACAAACATAGAGCCAGGAGATAGTGTATTTTTTGCTTCTGACAAAGAGAATGAGGCGGCAAACATTGCAGGAAAAGTACGCACTCTTTTAGGGTCAGAACTCAGTCTTATAGATGATAATATCTTCAAGTTTTGTTGGATCATTGATTTTCCATATTTTGTATATGACGATAAAAGTAAAAAAATAGATTTCTTTCATAACCCATTTTCTATGCCACACGGTGGTCTGAAAGATTTAGAGGAAAAGAATCCACTCGATATCCTTGCTTACCAGTATGATCTTGTTTGCAATGGAATAGAACTATCAAGTGGGGCAATTCGCAATAACAAACTGGATATCATGTATAAAGCTTTCGCCATTGCAGGCTATAGTAAAGAAGAAGTTGATACAAAATTCGGTGCACTTGTACGTGCATTCAGATTTGGTGTTCCTCCTCATGGTGGAATAGCACCAGGGGTTGATAGAATAGTTATGCTGCTTGCTGATGAGCCAAATATTCGTGAAGTAATCTGTTTTCCTATGAACCAGCAAGGTGAAGATGTTCTAATGGGTGCTCCTTCCAAGGTGGAGGATAAGCATTTACGTGAATTATCCTTGAAGGTTATTGAATGAAAAATTTTATAGCAAGGAGCACCGGTTAATGATATATTAGGTTATGTTAAATTGAAAGACCATGAATAATATCCAAAAAGCAATACTATCGGGCATGATCTGTAACATGATTGTGTGGTATGAACTCACTCTTTTTGGAGTATTAACAGATACAATCATCAACGTTTTTTTCCCATCAGAAGATCATTATTTGAGTACACTCAAATTCCTTGGTGTTTTTGCAATTGGTTTTGCGTTTAGACCAATTGGTGCAGTAATTTTTGGTTATATGGGAGATAAGTATGGCAGAAGAAAGACTTTACTTACTTCAGTAATATTAATTTCAATATCATCCACAATTATGGGAATTATACCTGGGTATAAAGAAATAGGGTTGCTTTCACCTGTATTGCTTGTGTTTTGTAGAATAGTGCAAGGAATAACTGCAGGAGGTGAAACAAGCATTAATACAGCATTTACGATAGAGCATTCAAAAGATAAAAAAAATCTAGGTTTCTTAGGAAGTATGAAGCCCTTTAGCGGAGCCCTTGGAACGCTCTTATGCATAACAATGATATTTATCTGCAAAAGAGTTACAGGTGAGAACTATGAAATATGGGGATGGAAGTTGCTTTTTTATTTTTGCTTTTTTTTGGGGACAATAGGTTTTTTAACTAGGTACATATTAAAAGAAAGCTTAGCATATAAAACTAATAAGTACGCTAATAATTTAGCACATTCACCATTGTTAGAACTAGTAAGAAACTATAAAAGACCGCTTATTATTTCAATCAATCTGGGAATTGCTCAGAATGCAATTGTCTACGCAGCAATAATGTTTTATAATATATCAATAAAAGAGCTAGTTATTTTATCTATTAGTGTTAAAGATTTAATGAGGATAGTAGTACAGGTTGTATTTGCAGCATCTGCGGTACTTTTTGCAATTTTATCTGATAAAGTTGGAAGAAAACGCGTAATGATTCCTGTACTGATTATGCTATCTCTGATTGGTACATGTGTATTACCATTATTATCTTCCGTTAACCACTATGTCGTAATAATAACTTACTTATTGATTACTATACCAGTAGGTGCATCTTTTGGAATATATGGCTCTGTTATTTGTGAACTGTTTCCAACAAAAGTAAGATGCACTGGCGTAAGCTTAGCAAATAATATATCTGCAGGAATTTTTGGTGGCCTTTCTCCATACATATGCATGTGGCTTATAGAAAAAACCGAAACAAAACTTGCAGCAGGCATTTATCTTACTGCCTGCGCATTAATTAGCCTAATATCTGTGCTTCAAATTAAAGCCAAAGACAGAAAAGTTGATTGGTGAAATCGTTTCAGTCGAAAAATAGCGCTTCAATGGATTTTTCGATGTGTTTAGTGATAGGAGCGGTGATAGTGATTTTTTTATTGTTTGGCAGTTTTAAAGATAAAGAATGCGAATGAAGGTGAATTTTATTTGCTATCCCATCAATAAAAGCTTTTTTACCACCATATTTACCGTCACCAAGAATAGGGCAATTTATATGAGCTAAATGTGCACGTAACTGATGGGTTCTGCCGGTAATTGGTTGTAATTTTAAATAAGCAACATTGTGTTTGGATTTTGCTATAATTGAAAAATGCGTAGTGGCATTCTGAGGTGAATTTTCATCAACGACCACTTTTTCTTGACCTGAAACATATTTTTTCACCAATGGATAGTCTATTGTTCCACTATCCTTGCTCGGTATGCCAGAAGTTAATGCTAAATAAGTTTTTTTTACTCTTCGTCCTTTAAATTCTTCCATAAGGTATCTGGCAACATTAGCGTTGCGTGCGAATATTATCACTCCACTCGTATCTCTATCTAGCCTATGGACAATTTTAAATGTTTCTCCCTCTCTTATTTGGTCAAGCAAATCACTCATGCTAATCTTTACTTTTACGCCACCTTGAACGATGACCCCTGCGGGTTTGTTTATAGCTAGTATATATTCGTCTTCATATAATATGTTCTCTCTTAGTAGATTCACTAACTTTTCATTATATTTGCGATCAGAATTAGCGTTTTCAATATAATTCAAGTGCTTCAGCGTTATAGTTTGCCCAGAATTTACTCTATCACTGGACTTTGCTTTGCAATCATCAACTTTGATTAATCCTTTCCTTAAAGATTTTTCAATTACAGATTGCTTTAGATCAGGAAAGATTCTTCTGATGTACCTATCCAGCCTAACGTTATCGTCTTCTATTAATATGGTTTTTATACTTTGTAGCATTCCATTATTTATAATGAATATCTAGTGAAATGTCAATTATTGGTGTCATTCCAGTGTCAAGCACTGGAATGACACCGAAGGGGCTACTGCCGTCATAAAGGAACCAGTGTCAGCTACTCGGATGACAGGAGAAGGAGACTACTGAGATGACAGCTAGCCTGACAACCGTCATCCCGCTGCTTGTTAGCGGGATCTAGAGATACCGCGAATGAATCGCGGTATGACGGTTCGCGGCGGCATGACGTAGAGCTTGCGTTAGCTATACTTTTATACTCACCAACTCAGCTGGATCCAAGTAGTCGGAGCACTGGGATGACAAAAAAAGGAGGGCACTTGGATGACGGGAGAAGGAGCTATTTGGATGACATCGTTTACTATACAATGTTTGTACAGTTCTGGATAAAAAAATTAGCTAACAAATTTATAAACATCAGTATACAGCTCATCAACGCTTGGTTCTTTACTATTTTTGGCAAAATCTTCCGACTTTTTTACTAAATCACGTATTTCCTTATCAATTACTTTGCACTCTTCTTCTGAAGCCATTTTATTATCTGTCATGTATTTCTTTAAAGTGCTTATAGGGTCATGATTTTGCTTCATATCTTCAACTTCTTCTTTTAAGCGATAAGTAGCAGGATCTGACATTGAGTGACCGCGATATCGATATGTCTTCATTTCAAGCAGGATAGGCCCTTTTCCGCTGCGTGTGTGTTCCGCTGCTTCGCTTGTAGCCTCATAAACAGAGAAAAAATCCATTCCATCAACTTGTTTTCCAGGAATACCAAAACTTTCTCCTCTTTTATATAACTCTGTTACTAAAGTTGATCTTTGCACGGAGGTTCCCATTGCGTATTCATTATTTTCTATGATGTAAACCACAGGCAACTCGCACAAAGATGCCATATTAAACGATTCATATACTTGTCCTTGATTTGCAGCACCGTCGCCAAAATATGTAAATACCACATTATCTTTTTTCTTATATTTATTAGCAAATGCTATTCCTGTGCCAATTGGAACTTGTGCTCCCACTATTCCATGCCCGCCGAAGAATTTTTTTTCAACGTCAAATACGTGCATCGAACCACCTTTACCTTTCGAGCATCCTGTTTCTTTGCCGGTAAGCTCTGCCATTACAACATTTGGATCAGAATCACATGCGAGCATTAAGCCATGGTCTCTATAACTTGTGATAAAAGCGTCACCTAATTTTGATGCAGCTTGAGTTCCAACTGCAACTGCTTCTTGTCCTATTGATAGGTGACAGAACCCGCCTATTAATCCCATCCCATATAATTGTCCTGCTTTTTCCTCAAATCTGCGTATGAGTAGCATTTTCCTGTAGAATCCAATTATCTGTTCTTTAGTGAAATTTTCTGCTTTCATATCGATTTCTTTTTCATTAAACTAACACAATACCAGGAATTTTAAATTTTTGCTAATGAACTATTACCACTGGCTTGAGGCTTTTCATGTTATCTCTGTTATCATGTGGATGGCAGGTATGCTTTATTTACCCAGGCTTTATGTCTACCATGCAACTGTAAAACCGGGATCGGAAAATGATAGCTTGCTTCAAACAATGGAAAAGAGGCTACTTAGACATATCATAAACCCTGCAATGCTTTTCTCACTTGGTCTTGGAATTACACTAATGGTTATTAGGGAAGCATATCGTGAAGGATGGTTTCATGTAAAAGCATTTGCAATACTTTTGATGTTAATTATTCATATGCTACTTGCAAAATATAGGAAAAATTTTGCAATGGGTTCGAATAAGAAGTCACATATTTATTTTCGCGTTTTAAATGAAGCAGTTACAGTATTGATAATAGTTATAGTTATTATGGTTGTTGTAAAACCTTTTTGACTGACCTTACCCAAAAAAAAGCAGAAAGCTCGTATCTGTTCAGATGCATGGCTAATGTACAATACTGAAATAAAAATTCCAGTGCTCCCTTTCTTGTCATCCCAGTGCGTGACACTGGGATGGCTTTGTTGCATCGCTCTTCGGATAGTAGGTAACGTACAATAAATTCATGAAGCTATCTCAAACTTAGCCATGCCTATTTCAGTAAATTTGTTAAGCAAATAACACTTGAGTAGCAGTTCCTTCTCACGATTAATTTCAGATTTGCTCCTAAAACTAAACCCAAATATTCGCTTCAACCTTGAGAAAAATCCTTCAATATACGATCTTTTTCCGTAATTTATACCAATTCCCATTACAGGGCAAACAGATGGACAATGATGGAAGAAAAGCCATACTGAAGTAAGTAAAATAGCGAGGTTTAAATGGCATTAAGATCAAAATTATTGGATGAAAAAGTAGTAGAATCAGCAAAAGAAATGCTGAAGAAAGTAAGGAATAATGCATATGTTTCAAAAAAACTAAATGCTGTAATTGCAGCAAAAAAGTACAGTATAACGGCTGTAGCAAAAATATATTGCATTTCAAGAAGCGCACTAACTTCGTGGGTAAAACTCTTGAAAATTGGCAGAGAAGAAAAACTGTTTGCTCCTTCACAACGTCGTAGAAAAACTAAATTAAATCAGGCTCAACTACAGCAAATTGAAGAGTGGATAGAAGAAAATCCTAATATCACCATTAAAGAAATGAGAATAAGAATCCAGGAAAAGTTCGGATTAAATATCAGCAAATCTACAGTACACCGCCATATGCAAAAGATGAAATTCTCATATATTACACCAAGACCAGTTCATAATGGACAAGATAAAAGCAAACAAGAGGAATTCAAAAAAAAATCTCAATGGAGCTATTAGCAAGTATCCAGAAAAAGAGCTATTTTTCTTTGATGAATCACGGTTTGGCACACATTCAAAAGTTGGACATGGGTGGTTTAAAAAGGGGATTAGAACACAGGTTAAAACAAAATTAGGTAGGCAAAATTTCTATCTCTATAGTGCAGTTAATCCTAGAAATGGAGAGAGTTCTAGCTTATTTGCACCAAATGTCAACACTGATTGCATGAACATATTTCTTGAGCAAATTTCGCAATATCTAGAAACACGAGAGGCTTTTCTCGTTATGGACTGTGCTAGTTGGCATAGGTCAAAAAATTTAAAGGTACCTAAAAATATCGACATTATATACCTACCTCCATACTCACCTGAGCTAAATCCTGTTGAGAGGCTTTGGTTATATATAAAACAGAACATTTTGCGCAATAAAATATACGATACAATTGCTCTACTTGAGGGTGCTTTGTGCAAATTTATTACTTCTCTTGCCAGCTCCACAATTAAACAACTCTGCAATGTTTCCTATTTGACTGGACAACAATGAGAATTGGTATCAGAGGTTGTCCGGAAACAAGTAAAAGGCTATAATATCTGAAATTTTAGTACGGGGTAAAGATGAGAAAAAAGTATCCAACAGATCTAAGCGAAAGGGAATGGGCAAGAATAGAAAAACACTTCAGAGTATCATACAAGAAAGGAGGAAGGCCGCCAAAGTATAGCAAAAGAGAAATATTAGAAGCAATTTTCTATGTATTGCGTACAGGGTGTCAATGGCGGTATTTACCAAATGATTTTCCGCTATGGAAGACTGTGTATGAGCAGTTCAGGCAATGGAAGAAGCAGGGAATTTTTGAGAAAATGAATTATGAAATTACAAAATATAGTAGAAGAAAAATAGGAAGGAATGAGCAGCCGAGTGCCTGTATAGTAGATAGTCAATCTGTAAAGACTACAGAAAAGGGGGGATCAAAGGCTATGATGGAAGTAAAAAAGTAAAGGGTAGAAAAAGGCATATAATTACAGACACTCAGGGTTTTATACTAGGTTGTTACGTAGGCGCTGCTAACGAAAATGATAGAGATGGTATTAAAATAGCATTAAACAATATGAGAACAAAATATACTAAAGTTAAAAAAATGTGGGCTGACATGGGATACCAAGGAAGAAATTCAAAGAATCACATAAAGGAAGAATATGACATAGATATTGAAATTGTTACAAGGCCTCCATGTAGATTTTGGGTGCACAAAGATACGCCACCTGAGCTACTACCAACAAGAGAACAAGGGTTTAAAGTACAGCCAAGAAGATGGGTTGTAGAAAGGACTTTTGCTTGGGTTAATAGGAATAGAAGGCTATCGAAGGAGTATGATTTACTCACAACATCCACTGAGAATTTCATATACCTAGCTATGAGTAGGGTTATGTTAAAGAGGGAATATGCTTGAATTTACTAGTTTCCGGACAACCTCTAACTTTGCTATTTTTCTCTCTAGATTCTTGCAAAGTTCTACAAGATTAACCACATTACCTCACGTTTTCTCTATGATTATTTTTTTAGATTACTTGTCTACCTTATTTGCCGTTCTCCTGAACGAATATACATAAGCTATAAAAACTATCTAATAGCTACCCAAAACCCTTATTTCCCACTCAAGTTCAACATTAAATTTATCCTTTACTGCATCTTTTACTTTGTTGCCAAGGTTTTCCAAGTCAGATGCAGTTGCATTATCGTAATTGAGCAAGAAGTTACAATGTTTCTTAGAGATTCTAGCTCCACCAATATTTAACCCTAGGCAGCCAGATTTATCAATTAACTCCCATGCTCGGTAGTTTTTTGGATTTTTGAATATGCACCCAGCAGTTTTTCCTCTTATTGGCTGGCTTTTATTTTTCCTCTCAATAACTTCCTTTAACCTTTGCAGTATAAGCTCATACTCTGAGTTTACTCCTTTAAACTCAGCTTCAACAAAAATCCAATTTCCTTTTAGGCTATGTCCACGGTAAAAATACCCCATTTCTTCGCTGGAGAACTCATATAGGTTTCCATCCTCTAGATTCACTGCTTTTATGGATTGTACAACGCTTGCGATGTCACTACCATACGCACCTGCATTCATTTCTATTCCGCCACCAACTGTTCCTGGAATTCCAACTAGAAACTCAAGTCCACTAATTTGTTGCTCTCCTGCAAAGTAAGCAAGGTTCCTGAGCAGCGCAGCACCACCTGCAACAATGGAGTTGTTACCTTTACTTTTTATATATGAAAATTCCTTACCCAATTTTACTATTATTCCTCGAATGCCACTATCCCGCACTATTATGTTGGATGTTGCACCGATAACGTTGATTGGCAACTCAGTGTTTTTAATCAAGCATGTTAAATCTTCAATATCACGTGGTTTAAATAATATATCAGCTCGTCCACCGACATTTAACCACGTTGCTTTAGACATTAAGATGTCATAACGATAGACTCCACGTACTTTAGGTAAGCTTATAAGCATTTTGATTTCAACTCTAACCCTGCATCCATACCCATTTTCTCCGCATCTTCTATAAATGAAGTGCGCTCAGTGAAGTATATATTTTTTTCATCTGCCAACATACAACGAAGATGTAGCATATTTTCGCTCACATATTCAGCCAAAGCTGCAAGTGGTGTAAAACATGAACCATTCACTGTCTTCATAAAACTGCGCTCTGATTTCACTCTTATAAAAGACATATTATTATTAATTTTCTCTAAAAGATCGATAATTTTTACATCATTCCTTCTACATTGAATACAAATCGCTCCCTGTCCCACTGCACTTAACATAACTTTTGGTGGCAATACCTCTGTAATTAAGTGATGTTTTTCTAATCTTATGAGCCCTGCTTCAGCTAAAATTATTCCATCAAAACTTTGATTTTGCAATCTAGTTGTTACATTTCCACGTAACGGTACTATATTTAAATCTGGTCTAAAATTTAGTAACTGAACTTTTCTTCTTATTGCAGAAGTGGCAATAATAGCCTGTTGTGGCAAAGACTCAAGGCTATTGTGTTTATGAGAAATAAACGCATCGCATGGACTTAGCCTTTCTAAAACACAAGGAATTGTTAAGCCCCCTGAGAAAAACGCAGGCACATCCTTTAACGAATGAACTGCCATATCTATATTATTTTCGAGCAATTCAGCCTCAATTTCTTTAATGAATAATCCTTTACCTCCTATTTCAGCAAGATTTGCGTTTGCATACTTATCTCCAGAAGTTTTTATCTTAACAATTTCAATAGATAAGTTAGGAAAAGAGTCCAGCAACTTTTGTTTTGCTTCCAAAGCCTGGGCAACTGCAAGCTTGCTTCCTCTGGTACCTATTTTGACTAGCATATGTACGACTGTTTGAATACCAAACCTTAACCTAATTAATTATTTAAACACTTTGGTAACGTGTATCGCATGAACTTCGGCTAGCCTCTCTCTGATGTCATCCGAGTAGCTGACTACTTGGATCCAGTTTATATGAGCCTTTGCATTTATTGTACTTTAACTTAAAACCAAAAGCAACTTTGCCTTTACAAAATAATAACCTTTTATATGCATAAATAAGCTTACTGGATTCTAGTGGGCTTTGTTGCATAGCAACTGAAAAATCTGGTGGCTACTGACAAAATTCATTATAAAATAGCCATTTAACCTTGAAAGAAAAAATATGCCACAAAAAATGAGGGTCAGTAACCATAGCGAATATAACAAATTTCTAGAAAAAAGAGGAAATATTTTTCATTATATCAACGAAGCCATAGAAAAGTGGTACGAGAATGGTCCAAAAATACCAGGTGGCAACAATATTTATAGCGATAAAGTTGTAATTTTGGTGCACATAATAACTTGTTTATTTAGAATAGGCCTGAGGCAAACAGTTGGGTTTATAGCAGGATACCTTGAGCAAATTGGGAAAAATTTGCAAGTTATCAGCTATTCACAATCATCAAGAAGGTTTAAGAAACTCAATATTAAGATCAATGATTGCAGAAAATAATATGGAAGATATCGAAATTGCTATAGACAGTACAGGAATTAGTATATACAACAACACTCCTGGTCATAGCAAAGAAAATAGCGAAGATAGAAAGTATCGCAGCTATGAACAGACAAGAAAATTGCATGTAATGTTGAATACAAACAGCAAAAAAGCCATAGCTGTAAAATACAGTAACGGTGTCTACTCTGATCACTATGGAGCTTGTGATTTGCTAAAAGAAGTCGATTTTCAGTATGTCATAAAAGTACTATATGCAGATAGGGCATATGACAGAGAAAAGCTCTATAAGCTGTGTAATCAATATGGTATAAAAACGAAAATTCCTCCGAAAAACAACGCAGCAGAGCATCCAAAATTGGATTATATGCTTGATAGAAATGCCGCTATTCAGTTAATGAAATTACATGGTGAGAATGGTATAAAAAGATGGAAAGAAGAAGTAAATTACGGAAAAAGATCGTATATTGAAGGATTTTTCTCAAGGTTGAAGCGAATATTTGGGTTTAGTTTTAGGAGCAAATCTGAAATTAATCGTGAGAAGGAACTGCTACTCAAGTGTTATTTGCTTAACAAATTTACTGAAATAGGCATGGCTAAGTTTGAGATAGCTTCATGAATTTATTGTACGTTACCTACTATCCGAAGAGCGATGCAACAAAGCCATTCTAGTGTCAAGCTACTTGCATGACAAGGTATAAACCTTATCGTCATACCACCGCGAACCGTCATACCGTCACGGTATCTCTAGATCCCGCTAACACGTAGCGGGATGACGAATTATTTAACCGTCATACCGCGATTCATTCGCGGTATCTCTAGATCCCGCTAACAAGCAGCGGGATGACGGTTGTCGTTTAGCTATAAATATTAAAAAATTTACCAAGCGAAAAAAAAGGCAAAAGAAGCCCCGTGGTGGTTGGCTATTTACTATGTACTAAAATATCGGCGTTTTTTTTATTCTAAAACGCTTGATTAAGAGCGATTTAGCTGCTTTTAACTTGCAACTAACCTACACCGCAAGTGTTTAAGAAATTTACTAAACAGGAAAAAAGGCAAAGAAACCCCGTAGTAGCTAGCATTCAAATTCTCCCTTGTCAATTTGACGTTTTTTGCTGTCTTAAACGCTTTGTAAGCGCGTTTCGGCTTATATAGGTAAAAACCTAAAAATTTTTAAAGACATGCGATGCACGCAGTGCGAAAAATTAAACATGAGACGCCAAATACCCTAAGCTTTTTGTCATTAACCTGCACAGATTGCGAAGATAAATAAATAGCTTCAGTACCATGATAGGGGGGCTGACAAAGCTTGTCAAGGAATTTTTATGGCCTAGCGTCACGTGCTGGAATGACATTTGGGAATATGTTATCCGTTTGTCACTTCTAAATGATAAGAGCCTCAATGAATTTATTAGTTTATTACATGTCTCTTTTCATGTATAAATCTATAGAAAGTTTTATACGGAAGTTGTTTTATGAGCAAAATTATAGAAATCAGAGCACCAAAAACTCTTGGTGGTGAATCAGTTACAGAAGGTATAGTAAAAATAAAGAAGGGTATTGGAGAAGCAGTAAAAGTAGATGACTTGATCTTTGAAATTGAAACTGACAAAACAGCACTCGAATTAACTGCAGAAGCTTCAGGGCAAATAACTGAATTTCTTATAAAAGAAGATGATGTAATAAGTCCTGATCAATTGTTAGCAAAGCTTTCCATGGGAGAAGTAAAAGAGGAAGCGAGAAAAGAAGATAAAAGCGAAAGTGCTGCTAAAAAAGATGCTCCATCAGCTCGTAAAATTATGGAAGAAAATGCAATCAGTGCAGAAAGCGTCAAAGGAACTGGCATGGGAGGCAGAATAACAAAAGCAGATGTGATAGGCCATATGAACAAAGCTGAACAACCTGCAATAAAACAATATGAATTGCCAAAAAGTGTAGTAAATGGAGAGCAAAGAGAGGAACGAGTAAAAATGAGCAAAATAAGGCAAGTAATTGCCGCTCGTTTGAAAGCATCGCAAAATACTGCTGCAATACTGACCACGTTCAATGAAATTGACATGAAAAATGTCATGGATCTAAGAGCAAAATATAAGGACGCCTTTGAAAAAAAATATGGAATAAAACTTGGTTTTATGTCGTTTTTTATAAAGGCAACGGTGCAAGCATTGAAAGAAATTGCTGAAATTAACGCTGAAATCTCAGGCGATGAAATCATATATAAACATTACTATGACGTAGGTGTTGCTGTTGGCACCGATAAAGGTCTTGTTGTACCAGTTATTCGGGGTGCCGATCAGATGTCATTTGCAGAAATTGAGTTGACTTTGGTTGCTCTTGGCAAAAAAGCTCGCGAAGGTAAATTACAAGTATCAGAAATGGAAGGTGCAACATTCACTATCTCAAACGGCGGAGTATACGGTTCGCTTCTTTCTACTCCGATAATAAACCCTCCGCAATCTGGAATACTTGGAATGCATTCAATACAAAACAGGCCAGTTGCTGTTGGTAATGCAGTAGAAATCAGACCTATGATGTACATTGCTCTCTCTTACGATCACAGAATAGTTGACGGCAAAGGAGCAGTAACTTTCCTCGTTAAAATAAAAAATTATATAGAAGATCCAAATAGATTAGTTTTGGAAGTGTAGCTCAAATGAATTGTTGTTAATCCAGTATTGCTAAAAACCTAAATGTCATCTAGTTCTGCCAGCAGTTTAGCAACTTCCGGATGATCAGGGCCATAATGTTTCTCAAAAATAGGCAAGGCCTGTTCAAGCAATTTCTCTTGTTTCTTGTGATCGCCCAAAGCGCCATAGGCAATACCAAGATTTGCCAGTAGTTTGGCAACTTGAACATGACCAGAGCCATAATGTTTCTCAAAAATAGGTAAAGCTCGTTCAAACAACTCTTTTGCTTTCTGATGATCGCCAAAAGTGCCATAAACGATACCGAGGGTTGCCAGTAATTTAACAACTTCAAAATGGTCGAGGCCGTAATGTTTCTTTCGAATTGCTAGAGCCTGTTCAAGCAACTCTTTTGCCTTCTGGGGATTACCTAAAACCCTATAAGAATTACCGAGGTTTGCCAGTGTTCTAGCAACTTCAAAATGGTCAGGCCTGTAATGTTTCTTTTTGATTGCTAAAGCCCGTTCAAGTAACTCCTTTTGTTTTTTATAGTCACCTAAATCCACATGAGAGATACCAAGGTTTGTCAGAGTAATAGCGACTTCAAAATAATCGGGGCCATAATGTTTCTCTTGAATTACTAAGGCTCGTTCAAGCAACTCTTTTGCCTTCTGATACCAATTCCCATTACAGGGCAAACAGATGGACAATGATGGAAGAAAAGCCATACTGAAGTAAGTAAAATAGCGAGGTTTAAATGGCATTAAGATCAAAATTATTGGATGAAAAAGTAGTAGAATCAGCAAAAGAAATGCTGAAGAAAGTAAGGAATAATGCATATGTTTCAAAAAAACTAAATGCTGTAATTGCAGCAAAAAAGTACAGTATAACGGCTGTAGCAAAAATATATTGCATTTCAAGAAGCGCACTAACTTCGTGGGTAAAACTCTTGAAAATTGGCAGAGAAGAAAAACTGTTTGCTCCTTCACAACGTCGTAGAAAAACTAAATTAAATCAGGCTCAACTACAGCAAATTGAAGAGTGGATAGAAGAAAATCCTAATATCACCATTAAAGAAATGAGAATAAGAATCCAGGAAAAGTTCGGATTAAATATCAGCAAATCTACAGTACACCGCCATATGCAAAAGATGAAATTCTCATATATTACACCAAGACCAGTTCATAATGGACAAGATAAAAGCAAACAAGAGGAATTCAAAAAAAAATCTCAATGGAGCTATTAGCAAGTATCCAGAAAAAGAGCTATTTTTCTTTGATGAATCACGGTTTGGCACACATTCAAAAGTTGGACATGGGTGGTTTAAAAAGGGGATTAGAACACAGGTTAAAACAAAATTAGGTAGGCAAAATTTCTATCTCTATAGTGCAGTTAATCCTAGAAATGGAGAGAGTTCTAGCTTATTTGCACCAAATGTCAACACTGATTGCATGAACATATTTCTTGAGCAAATTTCGCAATATCTAGAAACACGAGAGGCTTTTCTCGTTATGGACTGTGCTAGTTGGCATAGGTCAAAAAATTTAAAGGTACCTAAAAATATCGACATTATATACCTACCTCCATACTCACCTGAGCTAAATCCTGTTGAGAGGCTTTGGTTATATATAAAACAGAACATTTTGCGCAATAAAATATACGATACAATTGCTCTACTTGAGGGTGCTTTGTGCAAATTTATTACTTCTCTTGCCAGCTCCACAATTAAACAACTCTGCAATGTTTCCTATTTGACTGGACAACAATAAGAATTGGTATAAGAGGTTGTCCGGAAACTAGTAAATTCAAGCATATTCCCTCTTTAACATAACCCTACTCATAGCTAGGTATATGAAATTCTCAGTGGATGTTGTGAGTAAATCATACTCCTTCGATAGCCTTCTATTCCTATTAACCCAAGCAAAAGTCCTTTCTACAACCCATCTTCTTGGCTGTACTTTAAACCCTTGTTCTCTTGTTGGTAGTAGCTCAGGTGGCGTATCTTTGTGCACCCAAAATCTACATGGAGGCCTTGTAACAATTTCAATATCTATGTCATATTCTTCCTTTATGTGATTCTTTGAATTTCTTCCTTGGTATCCCATGTCAGCCCACATTTTTTTAACTTTAGTATATTTTGTTCTCATATTGTTTAATGCTATTTTAATACCATCTCTATCATTTTCGTTAGCAGCGCCTACGTAACAACCTAGTATAAAACCCTGAGTGTCTGTAATTATATGCCTTTTTCTACCCTTTACTTTTTTACTTCCATCATAGCCTTTGATCCCCCCTTTTCTGTAGTCTTTACAGATTGACTATCTACTATACAGGCACTCGGCTGCTCATTCCTTCCTATTTTTCTTCTACTATATTTTGTAATTTCATAATTCATTTTCTCAAAAATTCCCTGCTTCTTCCATTGCCTGAACTGCTCATACACAGTCTTCCATAGCGGAAAATCATTTGGTAAATACCGCCATTGACACCCTGTACGCAATACATAGAAAATTGCTTCTAATATTTCTCTTTTGCTATACTTTGGCGGCCTTCCTCCTTTCTTGTATGATACTCTGAAGTGTTTTTCTATTCTTGCCCATTCCCTTTCGCTTAGATCTGTTGGATACTTTTTTCTCATCTTTACCCCGTACTAAAATTTCAGATATTATAGCCTTTTACTTGTTTCCGGACAACCTCTTACTACATGTTTATACTGCTGTCTTGCATAATAGACTATTCGAAGTTACACAAGTATTTTTTTTATTAGATAAGAGTTAGTAAGAGCCTGTTCATAATTTTTTCAGAAGTAAGGCAGTGAAAGCCAGAACGACCATTTGTAGGCTAGTATTGAGTTTTCGCTCACAATTTTTCCACAATCTTCTACATTTTTCTAACCAAGCAAAAGATCGCTCCACAACCCATCTTTTGGGCAATACAACAAAGGAACGTAATTCATTTCTTTTGATCACTTCAACGGTTGCACCAATAATCGTTTTTATTTGAGTTACAAAATTCTCTCCAGTATAGCCTGCATCAACCAGTACATTTTTAACTCCCGAGAGGTTTTCTTTTGCATTTTCGACCATTCTCACAGCACTGCTACGGTCAGTTATCTCTGCTGTTGTTGTATAAATTGCATGCTTGCGTATCTACTGTAATACGGCCCTGAAATCTTCTTGCCTGCATCATAGCTTCAGCAGTATCTGCATTTTTTATACTCTGTGCATCAATTATACAGAAGCTTTTCCGACCATTGTTTTGTCGCAATTATTTTTTTTTAATACCAGCTCCAGAACACTTTCTTTATTTGCATCTGGTTTTTCACTCCACTTCTTAAAATAGTCGTAACAATTGCGCCATTTTGGGAACTCTTTTGATACCATTCTCCACTGGCAACCACTTTTTAACACGTATAACACTCCACAAAATACATCATGTAAATCAAGTGTTCTTGGTTTTGTCTTCTTTCTGCAAGATTCCAGATCTGCTACAATAATCTCAAACTTTTCTCGACTTATGTCACTTGGTTATAAACTTCGCATATCCTACTTTATATACTTTATCCTCTCACTTTATCTCTTTTTTGAGATTACGTACAGGCTCTAAGATACAAAGACGTTTTCAGAAATCTTTAAGCTTAATAACATCCTCTCTCTTTGGACTAGTTGAAATTAGATGAATTGGTACACCTATTAATTTTTCTAACCTGTCTATATATTTTATTAAATTGATAGGCAATGCTTTAATTGACCTTTTACCTTGAATGTTTTCTTTCCAGCCAGGAAACTCTTCATATATTGGCTCTAATTCCCCTTGTATTGAATGCGATGCGGGTAAATAATCATACATTTTTCCGCTATACTTGTAACCAGTGCATATTTTAATTGTATCAAAAGAATTAAGCACATCTAATTTGGTTAATACAATGCTTGAAACTCCAGAGAGTTGTACGGCCTGGCGCACTAAAACTGCATCGAACCATCCGCAACGCCTTCTTCTATTGCTCACTGTTCCAAGTTCCTTACCTATAGTAAACAAGCTATCTCCTACTTCATTTTTCTGCTCAGTAGGAAATGGGCCATTGCCCACTCTTGTTGTATAAGCTTTTACCACACCAATAATGTAAGCATTGGAGGATAACCCTGAGCCTGTTATTGCTTGCGATGCTACAGTATTACTTGAAGTAACAAAAGGGTAAGTTCCGTGGTCGATATCTAAAAATGCGCCTTGGGCACCTTCAAATATTATTTTCTTACCTTCTTTCATCAAGTCATTTAATATCTTCCACACAGGTTTTTTATATGAAAGAATTTTTTCTGAAATCTCTTGAATTTCCTTTAATATTTCTTCTTTTTTAACCACCTGGTAGTTAAGGCCTTTCCTGATAGCATTGTGGTAATTCAAAAGAGTATCCACTCTTTTATTGAGCTCATCTGCGTTTTCTAAGTCACAAAGGCGTATAGCTCTCCTTCCAACTTTATCTTCATAACATGGCCCTATCCCTTTGTTTGTTGTACCAATTTTGTGATTTCCATTTAAATCTT
Source organism: Wolbachia endosymbiont (group A) of Alloplasta piceator (assembly GCF_964028505.1). Classification (NCBI taxonomy): domain Bacteria; kingdom Pseudomonadati; phylum Pseudomonadota; class Alphaproteobacteria; order Rickettsiales; family Anaplasmataceae; genus Wolbachia; species Wolbachia endosymbiont (group A) of Alloplasta piceator. The sequence goes on from NZ_OZ034793.1 coordinate 498,196, forward strand.
CAAATAGCTTTTCCTTGTCCTTATGTATGCTAAGTATTAATGGACAGCTCTCGGATACCATCAAGTTGTTATAGTTTACGTCTACTCCTTTAACTTTCAATGACTCTATTTCTGAGATTAGAGCGTGTGGATCAAGAGCAACGCCATTTCCTATGATAGATATTTTGCCTGGCCTCAAAACAGCAGAGGGCAGTAAATTTAATTTATAAACCTCATCATCTACTACTATAGTGTGCCCTGCATTATTTCCTCCCTGAAATCTCACAACTACATCTGCATTCTCAGAAAGATAATCTACTATTTTACCCTTGCCTTCGTCACCCCATTGCAGACCAACAATTACAATGTTATTCATCATTATTTTCTAGATTAATACATAAATATTAATGCAGTACGCTACAAATGGAAAGAGAAATCTACGCCTTTCCTACACCTCTTAAATAAAGAAATATACTGTCGATTTTCTTAATATATTACCAAATTATTCATCATTATATGATATAACTTACAGCATATTTGCAGTAAGGTGTTATTTATGAAAGAGACAAAAGGAAAAAATAATAAGAGTCCAGTAGTTAGATTAAAGGCCACAGCTAAAGAGTTCAATTTTAGTAAATTAAGAGCAGATCAAGATAATAAATTAGCGAATTCCGGTGAAACAATGTTCTTAGATTTTCAAAGGATGAATTTTATTATTAACGGAAAAGAAATAGATAAAAATCTTATTATTGCATTTAAGGAAGGAGCTAAGCACCGCAGAAGCGAACTTTTTAATAGTGATGATATATATAATGACGAAATATTTAACAAAAAAGGAACAAGAGAAATAGATACGGATCGTGGCAAAGCTTTTGTTGCTTCAGTACTCGAAGATATTGAGAAAGAGCTTGTAAGTGACGCATTGGGTGAGCTGTGGAAAAATCACTGCGAAGATCCCAAAACTACTGATCATCAAAAAACTGATTCATATAAGAAAGAATTTGAAGAATTTTACAATGCTGGCCAAAGGTATATCCATCTATTACCAACAGAGAAAGATGAAAACAAGGATTACCGTTCCTTTGCAAAAGAAGTTTTCAAAAAAATGTTCAGATACGCTGGGGCAGAAGTTCCAAGTGATGCTATTTTAGAAGAGCTAGTTACCAATTGTAATCAAGCAGGGTATGAGGCTGCTCCATTTATACAAACCCAACTTGCACTTGGACAGTCGTTCATAGTAGAAAATACTAAAAAAGTAATAAACATTGATTGTGCTAACCAAAATAATGTGAGAATTAGATCTGATATGAGGCTACCAATACTCTCTGTTAAAAATCAAGTTATGCATGGCGATAAGATATGTAATCTGTCTAGTTCATTGGAATTTACAATTGAATCTCACAATGGTGAAGACTTTGTAACATACAGAGATGGTAAATTGTCACTTACTATTCCTAAAGAGTTAAAAAATTATAAAGATAATGGCAAGAGCTTGTTTGACATTATTAAAGAATATTTTCAGAAATTCTGTGCAAAATTAGGATTTAAACCTGAGACAAAAATACAAATAGAGCATGGCTTCGGTGCTCAAAGTAACTATTTATACCAATTCCCATTACAGGGCAAACAGATGGACAATGATGGAAGAAAAGCCATACTGAAGTAAGTAAAATAGCGAGGTTTAAATGGCATTAAGATCAAAATTATTGGATGAAAAAGTAGTAGAATCAGCAAAAGAAATGCTGAAGAAAGTAAGGAATAATGCATATGTTTCAAAAAAACTAAATGCTGTAATTGCAGCAAAAAAGTACAGTATAACGGCTGTAGCAAAAATATATTGCATTTCAAGAAGCGCACTAACTTCGTGGGTAAAACTCTTGAAAATTGGCAGAGAAGAAAAACTGTTTGCTCCTTCACAACGTCGTAGAAAAACTAAATTAAATCAGGCTCAACTACAGCAAATTGAAGAGTGGATAGAAGAAAATCCTAATATCACCATTAAAGAAATGAGAATAAGAATCCAGGAAAAGTTCGGATTAAATATCAGCAAATCTACAGTACACCGCCATATGCAAAAGATGAAATTCTCATATATTACACCAAGACCAGTTCATAATGGACAAGATAAAAGCAAACAAGAGGAATTCAAAAAAAAATCTCAATGGAGCTATTAGCAAGTATCCAGAAAAAGAGCTATTTTTCTTTGATGAATCACGGTTTGGCACACATTCAAAAGTTGGACATGGGTGGTTTAAAAAGGGGATTAGAACACAGGTTAAAACAAAATTAGGTAGGCAAAATTTCTATCTCTATAGTGCAGTTAATCCTAGAAATGGAGAGAGTTCTAGCTTATTTGCACCAAATGTCAACACTGATTGCATGAACATATTTCTTGAGCAAATTTCGCAATATCTAGAAACACGAGAGGCTTTTCTCGTTATGGACTGTGCTAGTTGGCATAGGTCAAAAAATTTAAAGGTACCTAAAAATATCGACATTATATACCTACCTCCATACTCACCTGAGCTAAATCCTGTTGAGAGGCTTTGGTTATATATAAAACAGAACATTTTGCGCAATAAAATATACGATACAATTGCTCTACTTGAGGGTGCTTTGTGCAAATTTATTACTTCTCTTGCCAGCTCCACAATTAAACAACTCTGCAATGTTTCCTATTTGACTGGACAACAATGAGAATTGGTATTAGATGGTACAATATCAACCACAGGATCAGATGCAAATGAAGAATTTATCAATCTTTTAAGCGAAAATCTCAGAGAGAGGTTATTGGGGTCAGGAGTTGCTCTAGAAGATGAAGATGTTGATGATATTGTTGAAGTCAGAGTATCTACCGTTATAGATCTATTGAGTGATTATGCTAAATTGGAAGATAATAAAGAACACAGAGAGTTATTAATAAGTAAAGTAGCAGATAATTTAGGACTTTCCACTCAAGATAAAACAGCACCAGAAGTATTGATGGAATTAGGCTCTTTACCTTCTTTGATAAAAGGTCAGGTTAATCATAATCAAGTGCAGTCTGTTGTAAATACTTTTATTAAGTTAATTATTGAAGGGAAAAGCGAAGTATACAAAAAAGGAGGTGCGATTAATGCAATTGATGCAATTCATAAGGAGATAGATAAGGCAATTGTTGAGCAAGAAAAAAAAGCAACCAACAAACAAGATATAGAAAATGATAAATGGACAGATAGAATCAAAAAACAGAATTATTCTGCGGAATCACATGAACATTTACCTTAAAGATATTAGTAGGCTCTTTAAATATTTTAGAGTTCATGGTTACAACGGTTGCTATTTTACAGTGCATCTCACAACACTTTCTTCAAAAATATACATGTTAACATACCCTGGACGTACAAGATCACACTTATACCCAAGCTTTTCATAAAATACTTTCGCTTTTTGAAAATTCATGGTTGCAACGGTTGCTATTTTACAGTGCATCTCACGACCATAATCATGAACTTCTTCCATTAGCTGCTTTCCCATACCTTTTCTTCTATAATCAGAATGTACCCAAAGCAAGTCAGTGTAAATTGAACCATAGATAACAAAACCGCTACAACCTGCAATAATTTGTTCAGTATCATCGCGAATAAAAAAAGCAAATGGGTTACACGTACCTTTATCAACGGTTTCTTCATTAATCTTTTTGAGTAGGAATTCAATGTCTTTGCTACTTGGTGATGTGGTGTGTTCTATTTTCATCCCTCGGCCTAATACCGCATACTGATTTCTCTCTTTATCTTATATAAATTAATTAAGTAAAGTGAATACAGTATCCACACTACTAAAAAAAATGTGGCACAAAACATAAACATTGCAACCAGTGGCAACAGCAGGGAACTTTCTATTGCTATTCCACCTTTTCTCAAAATGCTTGCTGGCTGATGGAGAGTGGACCATAAATTCACGGAAAATTTTACTATAGGAATATTTATAGCACTAAAGATGGCAAATACTGCTGCTGATTTTTCTGCCCTCGCTTCATTATCAAAAGCGCTCCACAATGAAAGGTAGCCAACATATAGGAAAAGTAAAATCAGCATTGAAGTAAGCCTTGCATCCCATACCCACCAAGTGCCCCAGGTTCCTTTTCCCCAGATGCTGCCTGTGATTAAGCATATTGCCGAAAAGATTGTCCCTGCAGGAGCAGCAGCATGTGCCAAGACACTAGCAATGCTATTGTTCCATACCAATGAAATGAAACTGAGTGATGCAATTAATCCATATATTCCAAGAGCAAGCCATGCAGAAGGCACATGAATGTACATGATTCGTACAATTTCTCCTTGTTTATAATCTTCTGGAGAGAAGAATAACGCCAAAGACATTCCAATTAAAAAACATGCGAAACAAATAACCCCAAGCCAAGGTAGAGCTTTCTTAGAAAAATAAGAGAAATTTGTAGGCTTTAATAAAAACATTCGTTTTGAGAATAATTGTGTTAAGAATTTACCAATTAGTTTGAGTTTTATCAACAGGATAGTTTTTCTATATTTACGTAGGTCAACAAATTAGCATAATTTCAGTAGCAGATTGCTAGCCATTATTTTTAGTATAACACTATATAAAACATGACCATTAAAAAGCTTAATCTACACTTAGTATCAGATTCAAGTGGTGAAACTGTTATATCAGTTGCAAAATCAGCTCTGAAACACTTTCGTTCTATAGAAACGATCGAATATGTTTGGTCTTTTGTGAAAAAAGAGGAGCAGATTGACAAAATTCTGGAGGAAATTAATAGGAAAAGTGATGAGCATAATTTTGTTATATGCACTATTACTGATGATGAGCTAAGAAAATATTTAAAAGATAACTGTATAAAGTTGAAAATTCCCTATAGAGCAATATTATCACATATTATTAGAGAAATTTCGTCCTATCTTAAAATTGAAAAAGACGAAAAGCTTGACTTGCATACTGAGATAAATAACGAATATTTTCAGCGCATTGAGGCAATAAACTACACTATTAATCATGATGATGGACAAAATATTCAAGATATTGATAAAGCAGATATAATTTTGGTTGGAGTTTCACGTACATCAAAATCTCCCACCAGTACGTATTTAGCTTACCGAGGCTATAAAGTTGCAAATATTCCTTTTGTTAGTGGAGTACCCTTTTATGTTGACTTGGCAAAATTAAAAAATAAACTAACGATAGGGGTAACAATAGACGTAAGTAGGCTAATAGAAATACGCAAAAATAGACTTACTTCAATTAACAACGAAGATAATAATATATATGCTAACCCTGAGAAAGTAGAAAAGGAAATTAAAGAAGCAGAGGAGCTCTTTAAACAGAATAACTGGCCAGTTATCGATGTCACGCAAAAGTCGATCGAAGAAGTATCAGCAACAATTATACAATATTTTAATAAAATGTTATCAATTGACTAACTCTTGATAAGTGATTATAATGTAAAGTAATTTAATTCTTACTATAGATATGAAAGTCAAAGGGTCCCTAAAATCTCATCGTAACAGAGATAAAAATTGTAAAGTTGTGAAAAGGGGTGGTAAGATTTACATTATAAATAAGGTAAAGCCAAGGTGTAAAGCGCGTCAAGGTTCTTAGCTTTTTGTTCACCTTTTCATGTTATATATTTTTTATATGTGAAAGTACGGTGCTTATATCTAAAAAGAAGCAAAAATTACTGTGTTTAAGCGTAACCTTACTCATTTCTTCTCTTACATTATATTTCAGCATTAGCACAATTACAGGTAAACGTGGCTTATTGACGTTAATCGATTTAAAAAAAGAAATCGAGTACAATGAACTTTTGCTAAAGGATGTCTCTTCTGAAAAGGAAAAGTTGGACAACAAAGTATTTGGCTTATATGAAAAAAGCTTAGATTTAGATCTGCTTGATGAGCAAGCAAAAAATGCTTTAGGTTATGTGAACCCTAATGAACTTATGGTTGTTCTTGACGTGGAATAGCAGTAGTGACCTTACCCAGAAAAAGTGGAGAGAAAGAAAAGAGTTTTTTTGGGTAAAATAAAATTTTGGAGGATTAGAAATGGTAAGAGAATATACAGCAGAATTCAAATTGGAAGCTGTTAAACTGGCAAATGAACAAAGAAAGGTAGGTCAACCAGTTGCAAAAGTAGCAAGAGATCTAGGAATAAGGGATAGTGTATTAGGAAAATGGATGAAGAAATATAACGAAAAAAAGTCAGCGGCAAATGCATTTCCAGATGTAGCACCTTATGACAAAGAGAGATTTGATTTACAGAAAGAGTTAGCAAAAGTAACAAGAGAAAGAGACATTTTAAAAAAAGCCCTGGCCAGTCAAAAAGAGTAAAATATTTTTTTATAAAAGAGCATAGTAACTGCTATAAAGTACAGGAATTATGTAGGATTTTCTGCTAGTGGCTACTATAAGTGGACCACAAGAAAAATAAGCAGTAGAGAATCAGCAAATAAAGAGCTACTCGAAGCTATTCAAAAAATATATCAAGTTTCTAAATGTAGATATGGAGCTCCTAAAATTCATGCTGAATTGAAGGCTTTGGGTAAAAGTTGCAATTTGAAAACGGTGCAAAGTATTATGCAGAAAAATGACATCAGGGCTATACTGAGAAGAAAGTTTAAAATTAAAAAACAACAAACAGATAATAGAGCTGTAGCTCCCAATATACTAGATCAAAACTTTATTGTTGATCAACCAAATAAAGTATGGGATTACTTACATCAAAACCAAGGAGGGATGGCTATATTTGGCAGCAATAATTCTCACGTATGGTAGTTAATGAGTAGTGCAATAAACAAACAATTGGTTATGAACTCTTTATTAATGGCCATTAATAGGCGTAAACCTGTTAAAAATCTACTGCTGCACAGTGACCAAGGTTCACAATATACTGCGCAAGGGTATCAATATCTCTTAGCTGTAAAGAATATAGATGAGTAATAAAGGCTGTTGTTACGACAATTCTGTTGCAGAAAGCTTCTTTAGCTCATTGAAAAGAGAAATACTTATTGATACTTCACAACACTCTGCTCAACAAACTAGAACTGCAATATTTGAATACATAGAAATTTTTTATAACAAACAACGTCACTATTAACTATTGCATTCCAGAACAATTTGATGCATCATTCTTTTTGTAAAAAACATTCCACACTTTCTCTCCACTTTTTCTGGGTAAGGTCAAAGGATCTTGTGTCTTAAACCTTATCACCAGGCTTAACAAATAGGTGGCCCAATACTATTAACTTTATGGGTTTACCTTCGTTATTTGCTACTATCCAAACCCCATCGCTCTCATGATCAACAATTTCTATTGGTGCAAATACTACATAATTATTATCATCAACAATCTTTATTCCAAGAGCACCTTCGTCACTTAAGCTCAGGGCTGAAGAAGGAACTTTATATGCAAATCTTTCGCCTGAAGGTAGCCTTACGTTGGCAGTTAGTCCCTGCAAGGATATCATTTTATTATTAGTTACCTTTACTTCTACCCTATAAGACCCAGTTTTAGGCTCAGCAATTTTACTAATAAAACTTACTTCACCTGCCAATTCTTTTCCGTCCAGCAAATTAATTTGAGCTGTGCTGCCTAGCTCTATTTTATTTACTTCATTTTCCGAAACGTATAACACTACAAGAATTTGATCGAAATTAACCACGTCAGCTATTTTTTGCCCAGCATTAACAAAATCCCCTTCGTTTGCATTGATTTTATCAATATAACCATCTATAGGAGATGTGACTGCAGTATTTTCTAAATCCAATTCTAGCCTTTTTAGGTCAGCTTTTGCACTTTGTAACGCAGTAAAAGCTGCTTCTACTTGTATTTGTGCCCCATAGCCTTTTTTATTCAGTTTGTGAGAGGAATCATACTCAATTTCACGCTGCTTTAATAAAGCTTTGGCTTTCTGAGCTTGCTCAATCCTGTCATAATCTTCTATCTTTAACACTACATCATCTCTTTTTACCTTTTCACCATCAGGTAAATAAATAGCAATAATCTTACCACTTATTTTTGAGACAAGGCTAGCTCTATGTAAGGGATTTACTGTACCAGAAAAATTTAAATATATAGTGCGGTTTTGCGGCGCACATTCTTGAGTTTTTACTGAAAAGTTACTAGTTGCATTATCACTATGAACCGCCTGATCTTTTTTTAAAAATGCACTGCTGATAAAAAACAGTAGAATAAAAGCAATACTGGAAATGATGATTACTTTATTTCTCATCTTTAAACAATAGAATTTGTTAACTAATTTTGTTAGAAACAACTGCATAAATTTTCGAATCAGAAATGTAAGTATAATACATGCACCATTGTCACTCCATAAATAATTTTATATGAGAACAAACACAAGATTTTCCTACAATAAGTAAGTTTTCTATTGCAAAAATGCAATTTTGAATCGAATAAAAATGTAAAATTGCAAATAAAGTTGTGCATAAAACTGGATTTAAAAAAATCTCGAAAAACATACTAATACCAATTCTCATTGTTGTCCAGTCAAATAGGAAACATTGCAGAGTTGTTTAATTGTGGAGCTGGCAAGAGAAGTAATAAATTTGCACAAAGCACCCTCAAGTAGAGCAATTGTATCGTATATTTTATTGCGCAAAATGTTCTGTTTTATATATAACCAAAGCCTCTCAACAGGATTTAGCTCAGGTGAGTATGGAGGTAGGTATATAATGTCGATATTTTTAGGTACCTTTAAATTTTTTGACCTATGCCAACTAGCACAGTCCATAACGAGAAAAGCCTCTCGTGTTTCTAGATATTGCGAAATTTGCTCAAGAAATATGTTCATGCAATCAGTGTTGACATTTGGTGCAAATAAGCTAGAACTCTCTCCATTTCTAGGATTAACTGCACTATAGAGATAGAAATTTTGCCTACCTAATTTTGTTTTAACCTGTGTTCTAATCCCCTTTTTAAACCACCCATGTCCAACTTTTGAATGTGTGCCAAACCGTGATTCATCAAAGAAAAATAGCTCTTTTTCTGGATACTTGCTAATAGCTCCATTGAGATTTTTTTTTGAATTCCTCTTGTTTGCTTTTATCTTGTCCATTATGAACTGGTCTTGGTGTAATATATGAGAATTTCATCTTTTGCATATGGCGGTGTACTGTAGATTTGCTGATATTTAATCCGAACTTTTCCTGGATTCTTATTCTCATTTCTTTAATGGTGATATTAGGATTTTCTTCTATCCACTCTTCAATTTGCTGTAGTTGAGCCTGATTTAATTTAGTTTTTCTACGACGTTGTGAAGGAGCAAACAGTTTTTCTTCTCTGCCAATTTTCAAGAGTTTTACCCACGAAGTTAGTGCGCTTCTTGAAATGCAATATATTTTTGCTACAGCCGTTATACTGTACTTTTTTGCTGCAATTACAGCATTTAGTTTTTTTGAAACATATGCATTATTCCTTACTTTCTTCAGCATTTCTTTTGCTGATTCTACTACTTTTTCATCCAATAATTTTGATCTTAATGCCATTTAAACCTCGCTATTTTACTTACTTCAGTATGGCTTTTCTTCCATCATTGTCCATCTGTTTGCCCTGTAATGGGAATTGGTATAAAACTTTTAAATAATAACTTTATATCTAGTGGCTTTGCCTTCTCCAAGACGCTGTAAGTATTTCATCCCTAGCAGTTTCTTTGTAATTGCCTCTACTGTTCTTGGAGGAAATCCTAGAGCTTCTATAGCATCTTTTCTACTAAATTCTTTATCTGCAAGGCTAAGTGCCCACTCCCAGAAGAATAATTGTTTTCTTGATAATAAATATTCAGTATTCTCCCTCTCAAGAATATAATGCCCCTCATTTGCTTGCGTTTTGAGCACATTAAGAAAAAATATTAACCATGGGGAAATATCTTCTTTGCCACTTTTCCAGCTACTTTGTGTTTTATTAAGCGCTAAATAGTAATCAAGTTTGTTAGTTTCAATTATCTTTTCATGTGATACAATAGATACAAAATCATAACCCTGCTGCAACAGCATTAAATTAGTCATCAATCTACTAGTTCTGCCATTCCCATCTTGAAAAGGGTGTATTGCCAGATACTCAAAAACAAAGTTAGCAATAATAATAAGAGGATGCTTAAATTTATTATTTAAGGACCAGTGATACCAATCAATAAGCTCTTGTACTTCCTTTCTAACAAGGTAAGGTGGTGTGGGATCAAAAATTATACCAACAACTTTTCCATTCTGATCTTTTGCCTCAACTCTATTAGAACTTGCTTTGTATTTTCCTCTATGATACAAATCTTTTTCACTATAAAGTAGCATCTGGTTGTTAATGTGCAATATTGATGACTCACTAATTGGAATATCCGTATAATCATGAAATATTAGTTTAAGCATTTCTAAGTAGCCAGCAATTTCTTGCTCATCTCTATTTTTAAATTTTTTGACACGTAGGTTTTTATATAGATCCTCAACTTCTTTATCGGTTAGACGATTTCCTTCAATACGGTTAGAAGCGCCAGAAGATGTAACAATAACTGAATGAGTTAATCTTTCAATTGTTTGTGGTAGTAGTTTTTTCGTTACCTGCCAGCTATTTTTAACACTATCAACTGCAGTAATTAACTCGTACACTTGCTCAATTACAGGCCCTTCTAGGTTGAGACGTGTACTAAAACGAAAATTCTTCCAGTTCATATTCTTCTCACATGCATATTATGTGAGATAATGTGAGATAATGTGATAAAAGTCAATAGTAAGCTTTATATGCATAGCAGAGCTAACTACAAAAATTATACATTTTTAAGTGATCCTAACCATATCAAAAACTACAGGGCAAAGCTGTTAGAGGAAGGCTTAATTAGTTAAAAATTTCAATCTTATGTAAAATATTGTCTTATTTTGTAATTTTCTTGTTGACTAACGAGACGATATCTACTTTTCAATAAACTCCATTTGCATTTCTTGTATACTGCTTTCTATTTGCTTTATTTGTTCTATCAACCTTTCCTCTAAGTCAAGATTACCGCTCAGCCTCGCTTCGGTTCTTTCTTTTCGTAATGCATTTAACTCTTTTAGTAACACTATATTATTCCACACAATTTCTGCAGATTTTCTCTCGTTCAGTTGGCTATTTAGTACACTAGTTTTTTCAAATACATACTTTATAACGTTAAACTGTTTCAATTCTTGTAACAAAGCCTCTTTATCGAGTTTGCTTTTGTTACTTATTACATCAATTACACGCTGTTGTAATCTTTTCATCTCATTAGTAAATTCAAAATGAGAAAATTGCTCAAAAAATATAGGACGGTTCAAGATTTCAGGAAATTCTACGGCTATACGCAAAATTACGGCCTGATTTTGCTCTGCTTCAATTAGCTCTGGAGATTTGTTATGAAGATACTCACCTTTTGTTGCTCCAGTTTTACTATTAAAAATCTGTTTTTTGAAGCTACTTCTTAGTTCACTAGCCTTATTGTAAAAATAATCTCTGTAATACCTTCTAATACTGCTGTTGCTAATAGTATTTACATATTCCATGAACTTGTGCTCAAGAATTGAATATTTTTCCGGAGCAAGTTTTTCATAATTTTGCAAATTGCTATCGATTATGTGATGCCATAAATATTCAGAATGCAGTTTTGTTGAATGGTCAAGAGCAGTCAATACGTCTTCTTTCTTGTATTCCAGTTCGTTACATATATCGTATGGATCTTTATTACTCGGCAAAGTCACAAACTTTAACGTGTATCCAGGCTCTAATATTAGCAGAGCAAGTTCTGCAACTCGAGTAGCAGCATGACGTCCAGCACTATCGCCATCCATACAGATGGAGATTTCTTTAGCAAATTTCCATAGATTTTTTATCTGTTCTGCAGAAATTGCAGTACCAAGCGGAGCAACTGTATTGCTAATTTCCGCTTGATGTAGTGCTATCACGTCCATATATCCTTCAACAACAAATATGTGCTGTTTTTTACGTATTTCGCTTAAAGCAAAGTTTAATCCGTATAAATTCTCCCTCTTCTTGAAGAGCTGACTCTCTGGACTGTTTAAATATTTCGGCTGTTGCTCAGAACTTAGCGCACGTCCGCCAAAACCAATAACTCTCCCTGCAATGCTCTGTATAGGAAATATCAGCCGGTCATAAAAATAATCATGAAAATTTTTGTTTACTAATCCAATATCAATTAAAATTTTGTCTTCAATACCTGAAGAGTTTAAATACTCTTTCAAACCAGAGCTTGGTGCATAACCTATCTTAAATTTATCTATGATTTTAGGTGAAATCTTACGCTGCTTTAAATAATCTACAACACTTTGATTTTTTTGTGCAAACCAATTTGCAGCTAAATCAAGCGCTAAAAATAGTTTATTGTTCTCTTTTGTAATACTAAGATTTTTGGGCAGTTCAACACCTGTAACCGATGCTAATTTTTCCAATGCTTCTTTAAAGCTTAATCCTTCAGTTTGTGAAATAAATTCAAATGCATCACCACTAGCTAAGCAACCAAAACAGTAATATAACCCCTTAGTATTGCTCACCGAAAAAGATGGGGTTTTTTCGTTATGAAATGGACAGAGCCCAACAAAACTATCTCCTCTTTTTATTAATCTGACTTTTTTACCTACTATGTCGGATAATAATAATTTTGATTTTATAATATCTGTGTGATCCATCTTATTGAATTAGTAGTAGGATAAAAATTATATAGAATTTATACACATCTGACTCGAAATTTATTTCTATAACTAAAGCAATTTAGATTTACCGACAATGTAGCTATACAAATTCAAGAGCAATCCTGTCATCCAGGTAGCCCACAGAAACAAAAAACTTCCTTGACAAACCTCGCCAGCGCCCTTATCATGAAACTGAAGCTATTTATTTATCTTCTCTGTACAGATTAAATGACAAAAAAACTCAACGTATCTGGCGTCTCATGTTTAATTTTTTGCACTATGTGCACCTTATGTCTTTATCAAATTTCCGGGTTTTGACCTACACAAGCTGAAATACGCTTATAAAGCATTTAAAACATTAAAAAACGCCAACTTAAAAAATGGATAGTGAATAACTAGCTACCCTAGGGTTTCTTTTGCCTTTTTTTCTGTTTAGTAAATTTCTTAACGTTTATAATTTAGATTAGTTGCGGCTTAAAAGCAGCTAAATCGCGGTTATTAAGTGTTTAGAATAAAAAAACGCCATACTTGAAAGTATAATGTAAGTAATTAGCCAACCACGGGGCTTCTTTTGCCTTTTTTTTCGTTTGGTAAATTTCTTAATATTTATACAGAAGGTGTCATTCCAGTGCTTGACACTGGAATCCAGTTCTTATTATACAGCTATCTGGTGTACTTATTTAAAATTAAGTTTTCTGGATCTCAGTGCCAAAGCACTGGGATGACACCCTTCCTGGCGGAGATTATTCTCAAATCACAATGTTCGTACAGTTGTGGAATGAATTGCGGTATGACGTAGGAAAACCTTAGCTATAGCTTTAGAACTCCCAAAAGGTCAGAAGCATTGAATGACTTGACAGAAAGTTCAAACCCATATAAAATGTCCTTATTTCTTATATGTTAGGTATAGTATCAATTGCCTCAGATCATGCTGGTTATGAATTAAAATCAGAAATAAAACCTTACCTGGAAGCCCTAGGTTACAGAGTAGTAGATCAAGGCTGCACTGTTAAGCAAAAGTGTGTAGATTACCCAAACTATGCTGTTAAAGTTGTAGAAGATATAACAAGCAAAAAAGCAAATTATGGGATATTAATTTGTGGTACAGGTTTGGGCATGAGTACTGTGGCAAATCGTTTTGAAGGAATCTACGCTGCTTTATGTAACAGTGTTGAGATCGCAAAATTAGCTCGCGAGCATGGCAACGCAAATGTACTGTGTCTTGGTGCAGGGTTTACTGCGAGTGGATTAGCAAAAGACATAGTCAAACAATTCCTCGAAACAGAATTTTCAAAAGAAAGCAGACATAAAAAACGCCTTGATAAACTCAGCAATATAACCTCTAAGAAAAAAAAAACAAAAACTTATAACGAAGATGAAATATCAAAATTCGCTAAAATGGCAGGCCAGTGGTGGGATGAGAACGGCAAATTCAAACCATTGCACATGATGAATCCTGTTAGAGTATCTTACATTATTGAGAAAATAAAAGAGTTAAAAAAATGCAATTTGAAAGAATTATCATTGCTTGATGTTGGATGCGGTGGTGGCATTTTGTCAGAGTCAATGGCACGCGTTGGCATTAACGTTGTGGGAATAGATGTATGTGAAGAAAACATAAAAGTAGCGCATTCACATGCAAAAAAAGTAGGGTTAAATATAGAATATATACACACCAGCATTGAAGAGCTAAGCAATGACAAGAAGTACGACGTGGTTCTGCTGATGGAAGTAGTTGAACATGTGGATAATTTAGAGCTTTTCATGAAAAAAGCGATAGAACTGCTAAAACCGGAGGGGTTAATCTTTATATCCACAATAAATAGAACTATTAAATCCTTTTGTCTTGCAATAATTGGTGCAGAGTACATATTAAATTGGCTGCCAAAAGGTACACATAACTGGAATAAATTTCTCAAGCCGTCAGAAATTGCAAATCACTTAAGAGAAAATAATGTAACGCTGCAAAACATGGCTGGCATGGAGTACAACGTAATAAAGCGTGAGTGGAATCTAACTAAAGGCGTGGATGTTAATTATATACTCTGCGGTTTGTTAGATTTAACTCTATAAAAGCACCATTTTCACTTCCAATACTTTGAAGGATCTTGGCCAGCTTTTATACAGTAGCCTTTATTAGTTAGCGCCCAACCGGAACGACAAGCATAACCTGTACCTACACGTTCATATCCAGGAGCAGCAACACACTTTCCATTCTCCAAGGTTTGACCTTTAAAAAGACAACAAACTTCTTTTTCTGTTACCTTTGTTACAATTTGAGGAGCACCAAAAAACACAGCAACAAACATACCCAGTGCGAAAAGTGCAGGCCAAGGCATTCTGCCAAATATTGCAAGTAAGCTTGAACCAATTATTACCACTGTAATCATTGGTCCACCTATTCCATGAACGTAACCTATTACATTACACATTACATCTGTTGCTCCATCAGCGTGTGCATCAAATGCATAGAAAACTATAAATAGAATTACAAGAAAATTTCCCATTGTTCTTTCAATAATCATGCCTGATTGTTTCTTATTTTTATAAAATTTCAGTAAATCGCTTTTTTCAAAAATTATGCTTAACCTAATCAATATTTATTTATTACTGCCTTTTTAATACTATAATTAACTCAGTTGATTTTTATCAAAATGCTAAACCATGGAACAATTCGAGAACTTTTACATCACCACGCCAGTATATTACGTAAACGATAAGCCACATATTGGTCATGCATACACTTCTCTCTTGTGTGACGTGGTGGCAAGGTTCATGAAACTAGCTGGGAAAAATGTCAAATTTACCACCGGTACAGATGAACATGGACAAAAAATAGAAAAAGCAGCTAAAGCAAAGGAAATGCAGCCAAAAGAATTTACAGATGAAGTGAGCGTTTCATTTAAAGAATTGGCTAAGTTCATGAATTTTGAGTATGACGATTTTATTCGCACTACGGAGGAACGTCACAAAAAAGCAGTTATAGCTTTATGGAATAGACTTGAAGAGAGAGGGCAAATATATTTGGATTCCTATTCGGGTTGGTATTCAGTTCGTGATGAAGCATTTTATCAGGAATCAGAGCTGATAGATGGCAAAGCACCAACAGGCGCAGAAGTTCAGTGGATAAAAGAAGAGAGCTACTTTTTTCGCTTGTCAAACTGGCAAGACAAATTACTGGAACTCTATAAAAATCAGCCAAGTTTTATCTTTCCTGAGAGCAGAAGAAATGAAGTGATATCGTTTGTAAGATCAGGGCTCATTGACCTCTCAATCTCTCGCACTAGTTTTAACTGGGGAATAAAAGTACCAGGTAATGACAAACACGTAATCTATGTCTGGATAGATGCATTAACCAATTATCTTACATCAATAGGTTTCCCTAGTACTGAAGGTGAGGAATATAAGAGGTTTTGGGCAGAATCTAAAACGCAGATTCCAGCGTCACGCGCTGGAATGACACCAAACCAAGGGAAAACGCAGATTCCAGTGTTACGCGCCGCAAACCTAGCTGACAGCTCTTTCAACGTTCATGTAATTGGTAAAGACATATTGCGCTTTCACGCCGTATATTGGCCGGCAATTCTCCTTGCAGCAGATTTGCCACTACCAAAACAAATTGCAGTTCATGGTTGGTGGCTAAACGAGGGAGAAAAAATATCCAAGTCCCTTGGTAATGTCATAGATCCAATTGGCCTCGCTCAAGAGTTTGGTGTTGATCAACTACGCTATTTTCTCCTTCGAGAAGCAAGTTTTGGCCAGGATGGTAACTTTAGTAAGAAAAATATGATCAGCCGGATAAATTCAGAACTGGCAAACAACATAGGCAATTTAGTACAAAGAACAATTTCATTTTTACACAAGCAATGCTCTGGAATTGTACCAACAATTGATCGAGATTTACTTAGAGGTGAAGAAAGTCTGCCAAATTGCAAAGCTATACTAGGTCAAGTGATGGACCATTTATCAAAGTATGAATTTAACCAGATTATGCTTCTAATTATCAACATCTCTTCTGAAGCAAATGCCTACATAGACAAAAGTGCACCCTGGACATTAAGCAAAACTGATAGAGAACGCATGAATTTAGTAATTTACAAGTTACTGGAATATATCAGGATAATTGGCACTTTATTGCAACCGATTGTTCCAAAGTCAGCAGAGATGATACTAAATCAACTGCAAATTCCGAAAGAACAACGAGATTTAAAATCTTTGTACGACACGTGCGTAAGTTCAGGCATTACGCTGCCTAAACCTACGCCGGTTTTTTTGAGGGTTGATGTTTAACCAAGGAAGCATTCAGGTAGTAATACCAATTCCCATTACAGGGCAAACAGATGGACAATGATGGAAGAAAAGCCATACTGAAGTAAGTAAAATAGCGAGGTTTAAATGGCATTAAGATCAAAATTATTGGATGAAAAAGTAGTAGAATCAGCAAAAGAAATGCTGAAGAAAGTAATGAATAATGCATATGTTTCAAAAAAACTAAA
The DNA here is from genome assembly GCF_964028505.1 of Wolbachia endosymbiont (group A) of Alloplasta piceator. Lineage (NCBI taxonomy): Bacteria > Pseudomonadati > Pseudomonadota > Alphaproteobacteria > Rickettsiales > Anaplasmataceae > Wolbachia > Wolbachia endosymbiont (group A) of Alloplasta piceator. The sequence continues at coordinate 515,348 of NZ_OZ034793.1, forward strand.
TGCTGTAATTGCAGCAAAAAAGTACAGTATAACGGCTGTAGCAAAAATATATTGCATTTCAAGAAGCGCACTAACTTCGTGGGTAAAACTCTTGAAAATTGGCAGAGAAGAAAAACTGTTTGCTCCTTCACAACGTCGTAGAAAAACTAAATTAAATCAGGCTCAACTACAGCAAATTGAAGAGTGGATAGAAGAAAATCCTAATATCACCATTAAAGAAATGAGAATAAGAATCCAGGAAAAGTTCGGATTAAATATCAGCAAATCTACAGTACACCGCCATATGCAAAAGATGAAATTCTCATATATTACACCAAGACCAGTTCATAATGGACAAGATAAAAGCAAACAAGAGGAATTCAAAAAAAAATCTCAATGGAGCTATTAGCAAGTATCCAGAAAAAGAGCTATTTTTCTTTGATGAATCACGGTTTGGCACACATTCAAAAGTTGGACATGGGTGGTTTAAAAAGGGGATTAGAACACAGGTTAAAACAAAATTAGGTAGGCAAAATTTCTATCTCTATAGTGCAGTTAATCCTAGAAATGGAGAGAGTTCTAGCTTATTTGCACCAAATGTCAACACTGATTGCATGAACATATTTCTTGAGCAAATTTCGCAATATCTAGAAACACGAGAGGCTTTTCTCGTTATGGACTGTGCTAGTTGGCATAGGTCAAAAAATTTAAAGGTACCTAAAAATATCGACATTATATACCTACCTCCATACTCACCTGAGCTAAATCCTGTTGAGAGGCTTTGGTTATGTATAAAACAGAACATTTTGCGCAATAAAATATACGATACAATTGCTCTACTTGAGGGTGCTTTGTGCAAATTTATTACTTCTCTTGCCAGCTCCACAATTAAACAACTCTGCAATGTTTCCTATTTGACTGGACAACAATGAGAATTGGTATAAGAGGTTGTCCGGAAACAAGTAAATTCAAGCATATTCCCTCTTTAACATAACCCTACTCATAGCTAGGTATATGAAATTCTCAGTGGATGTTGTGAGTAAATCATACTCCTTCGATAGCCTTCTATTCCTATTAACCCAAGCAAAAGTCCTTTCTACAACCCATCTTCTTGGCTGTACTTTAAACCCTTGTTCTCTTGTTGGTAGTAGCTCAGGTGGCGTATCTTTGTGCACCCAAAATCTACATGGAGGCCTTGTAACAATTTCAATATCTATGTCATATTCTTCCTTTATGTGATTCTTTGAATTTCTTCCTTGGTATCCCATGTCAGCCCACATTTTTTTAACTTTAGTATATTTTGTTCTCATATTGTTTAATGCTATTTTAATACCATCTCTATCATTTTCGTTAGCAGCGCCTACGTAACAACCTAGTATAAAACCCTGAGTGTCTGTAATTATATGCCTTTTTCTACCCTTTACTTTTTTACTTCCATCATAGCCTTTGATCCCCCCTTTTCTGTAGTCTTTACAGATTGACTATCTACTATACAGGCACTCGGCTGCTCATTCCTTCCTATTTTTCTTCTACTATATTTTGTAATTTCATAATTCATTTTCTCAAAAATTCCCTGCTTCTTCCATTGCCTGAACTGCTCATACACAGTCTTCCATAGCGGAAAATCATTTGGTAAATACCGCCATTGACACCCTGTACGCAATACATAGAAAATTGCTTCTAATATTTCTCTTTTGCTATACTTTGGCGGCCTTCCTCCTTTCTTGTATGATACTCTGAAGTGTTTTTCTATTCTTGCCCATTCCCTTTCGCTTAGATCTGTTGGATACTTTTTTCTCATCTTTACCCCGTACTAAAATTTCAGATATTATAGCCTTTTACTTGTTTCCGGACAACCTCTAACACATCATATTTATTACTTATTTTAACTGCATACACTATAGGTTGTTCTACTCGTGCTTGTTTTCTTTTTCTTCTTGCGGCTCCACTTCTTTTATTTTTACCGTCTTCTTTCGTATTGTTTATGCTGTTGTCCCTTTGAAGATTTGGCTTTTGCTCTGCTTGCTCTTCTGGCTTTTGAGCTTCTTTATTTATAACCTCTTCTTGTGGTACATTAGCCAAGGTGTTTTTATGTTGAGCATGCAACAGATTAGTACCTAGTACATAACTATTTTGTACACCACTCCAAAAGCTGGTAAATTTCCCTTTTACTAACTCATATACAACAGAAATTCTTGACTGAATTTTTGTTTTATTGTTTTCATCCAACTGCTCTTTCAGGCTAGAAACCTCAGTATCTTTTTCATCACCAGATTCTGCATCATAAAATACATCCTGATCCTCAGAAAGACTCATTAAATCACTTTTAGCAGCATCAACATTTAAATGATCAGGTTGCTTAGGAACGTTATCAATATTTAAATAATCCAAACTATTAGCTCGTTGCTTTTGCTCACTGGAAAGAACCTCAAGATTTAAATAATCCAAACGAGTTAGTTCTTGCATGCTAGGTTTAGATCCATCTTCACGCTTAAACTGCTCTTCCGGACTAGAAACCTTAGTACAATAAATCCTACTGTACAAGCTGCTTCCAACGCTGTTAAGTGCTCCTCTTACAGATGCAATTGACGCATCATAAGTATTTTTCAAGCCACCTCCAATACCACTAAGTGTTCCTTTTGTAGACTCAGTTGATGGCACATAATTATCGTAAGCATATTTGCCAGAATACAAGACACCATTAACTGCTTCTTTTGCAAACCAAACAGCGCTATTAACTGTTCCTTTTGCAAGCTGAACAGTGCCATCAGCAATTGCCACTTTTAATTTGTCTTCTTCTATCTTTTTATTTTTTTCAGCTAGTTGAGTTTTTGCTCAGAATTTTTCTGCTTTTGAGTGCGTACTTGATCTTTTAACTTAGAATTTTCTTCCTCTTTAGCTTTTACTTCCGCTTCTTTTTTAGCTAGTTGAGTTTTTTGCCCAGAAATTGTTTGCTCTTGAGCTTTCATTTTATTTTTTAACTCAGAATTTGTTTTGTTCTCACTAATTGCTTTATACGAAAGTGCAATAGTTACAACAGAAAACACAGCATAACCAATAATAAATGGCAAGCCAACACTTAATGCTGCAACTGGAGCTAAGAAACCAATATAAGGAGCTGCAGCAAACACTTCAGATGCTAATAAAGTTGCAGTAGCCAGAGCACCAGCTATAAGATAGGGTACATTGTTTTTATTCATCATCTCACGTATTATAAAATATAATACCATTATAAAAGGATTTTTAAGAAATTGTCAAGCTATCTTTACATAAAAAAAATAATCAATGAACTTGGGAACAAGAAGATTGCTGCCAAGCTATGAACTATGCCTTTCTGTGTAATCTTTAAACGAACCTCTGTTAGAGTCAAAATATAGCTTCACACTGCCAATTGGTCCATTTCTCTGCTTTGCAATAATGAGCTCTGCAATGTTTCTAATTTTTTCCATTTTCTCTTGCCATTCCCGATGTTTATTGTTTCCTTCATTTGGCTGTTTTCTTAGTTCATAATACTCTTCTCTATAGAGAAACATTACTATATCTGCGTCTTGCTCTATGCTCCCTGAATCACGTAAATCAGAAAGTTGTGGTTTTTTATCATCCCTCTGCTCAACAGAACGAGAGAGCTGAGATAGTGCAACAATGGGAATATTTAGCTCCTTTGCAATTGCTTTCAAACCCTGCGTCACTTCCGAGATTTCTTGCACTCTATTTTCATTACTCCTTTTTGTTGTTCCTCTGATTAGCTGCAAATAATCAATGAATACCACTTCTACATTATATAATTGATACAGCAAGCGTATTCTGGTGCGAAGGGCACTAATTGATAGCGCAGGGGTGTCATCTATGATGAAAGGCAGTTCAGATAATTCTGTACTAGTATTGATAAATTCATGCAATTCAAAATCACTAATTCTCCCGGTTAATGCCTTATAATAACTAATCCCTGAATCTATAGTGATCAGCCTTGCAGTTAATTGCTCTGCTGACATTTCAAGCGAGAAAAACGCTACATAGTGTTGCTTATCTGCTCTTTTTTGCAACATCTTACAAGCATTGAGTGCGATGTTTAGCGCCAATGCTGTTTTTCCCATAGAAGGCCTTGCAGCTAAAATTAATAAATCAGATTTTTGTAGACCACCAAGAAGCTGATTTAGATCTTGAAGTCCGGTTGTAACGCCTAGCGCTTCTGGATTATTTTTCAGTGTGCTGATCTTCTCAACTACATCTTTAATTGAACTTGCAAGTTTTATATATGTTTTCTCACCTTGTTTTTTTACTGCCAAATTGAACAATTTTGTCATTGCTTGTTCAATTTGCGCCTGTGCAGGATTTTCAATATCGTAGTTGTAGCTATCACCAACTATTTCTTGCCCGAGCTTAATTAAACATCTCCTTAAGTAAGTATCACGGATTATTCTAGTCAAACTATAGATATCAAGCGCAATACTTGCCTTCGCTGCAAGCTTTGCTAAGTACTCTACCCCACCACATTCGGTAAACGCTTGGTCGTTCTCAAAAAACATTTTGAGGCTCAGTTCATTGGCAATTATGCCATGTTTCCTGGTTTTGGATATTTGCGTAAAAATACTTTGATGTAATGGATCATAGAAATTCTCCGCTGTGATTGTGTCTTCAACCGCATCACAGATTCTATTATCACGAATCATTGCACCAATAAGCATCTGTTCAGCTTCTAGGTTATGCGGTAATTTACATATTTCCTTGTCTACACTTCTTGAACCCAAGAGACTAGCTAATTCATTCATTTTAAGTTTTGAGAGTAACTGTTGATTATTGTAGAATATTTAGTCCTCATTTGAAAGATGTAAAGGCAAAAAAATTTGACTAATTCCGTGTTGCCTATAGCATTAAAACTTAATGCCCCTGTGGTGGAATGGTAGACACGGCAGACTCAAAATCTGTTGCTTGCAAAAGCATGCTGGTTCAAGTCCGGCCAGGGGCACGTTAAATATTGGAAAGTATATATATGTTACATAAATTTTTTAATCGTTTATTTTCTATTTTTTCTTCTATAAATGTTATTCAAAAGGTAAAGAAAGATGAAAATGGGATATGTTATGTAACGGGCCTCAGGCGCTATATATCAGTATTGCTTGATTTGATTATTATCGTTTTGTTCTTGCAGTTTTGCAGCCAAGCCTTAAATCAGCTCTTTATGAACTCAGAGGATAGCAAAATATTAAGTCAAATTGCTGCAAAATCCCCAATGCAAGCACCGCTGTCTGCGGAAGAAAAGACAACGCAGAGTAGACTTATAAAATTACTAATCCTAAATCAAATAGTCCAGTTTATTATGCTCTTTTGCTATGTAATATATATGTGGGTAAAGTTTGCTACTACACCTGGAAAACTATTATTTGGGCTTAGAGTTGTGGATGCACAAACTTTCGAAAAGATGACCCTAAAACAAGCAACAAAGAGATTTTTTTCCTTTATATTGTCAGTTGCACCATTGTTCTTGGGCTTTTTATGGTCAAATTTCAACAAACGCTGTCAAACTTGGCACGATAAGATCGCAGGCACAGTGGTTGTCACGAGTAAAAGCCTTAGAAGGCAGAGCTAAAAACTACTTGACACCCTTCGCCAGCCCCTTTATCATGATACTGAAGGTATTCATTTATCTTCAATCTGTGCAGATTAAACGACAACAGTATTACGTATTGGCGTCTTATTTTTAATTTTTTGCACTATGTGCATGCACTGGGATGACACCTCTGGGCACTGCCGTCGTAAAGGAACCAGTGTCAGCTACTTTCATGACACCCTTCTGGTAGGCCCAAATCGCAATGTTCGTACAGTTGTGGAATGAATCGCGGGATGACGGTTCGCGGTGGTATGACGTAGTAGCTATTTCTTGCAATCAAGTTTCGTTAAAAGTCAGATTGAATGGTTAAATCTTCCACCCAAATAACCACGCACTCTACTTGCTTGTTTGGATATATTTCTTGTACTAAGGTTTTATAGGTCAACATTTGCTTTTTTATTTCATTTAATGAGGAAACAGAAACGTTACGGTGTGACTTGTAGTCAATTATGATTGCTTTATCTTGCGTTATGCATAGCCTATCTAGTCGTACTAATACTGACTTGCCATCAATTGTTCCACTCAGTGTAATCTCTGATTTGCCTTCCAAGTCAAACAAATAGCCATATTTTTCATTAAAGGCTAATATTTTACTGTAAATTTCATCCTTATCTTCGCTGATGTTATCAAGGTATTTTCTGACCCAATTTTTTCTCCTTTCTTTTTCTATCTTGGGCATATACTGCAATATGCTGTGAATAATCAGGCCTCTTGCATAACCATCTGTCATCCCAATGCTCCTTGTTGTCATTCCAGCACTCTCATCTGTCATTCCAATACCCATGTCTGTCATTCTAATACCCCTATTTGTCATCCCAGTGCTTGACACTGGGATCCAGGCCTTTTTTTCTCCAGGTTCCAGCGTCACGCGCTGGAATGACGAAAGAGAGTGCTGAAATGATACCGAAGAGTGAGCTGACACTTGTTCTCCTTCTTTTTTACTGGATCCCAGTGTCAAGCACTGGGATGACAGGGGAGAGCGAGTAGCTGATGCTGGTTCTCCTTCTTTTTTACTGGATTCCAGTGTCAAGCACTGGAATGACATTGATAGGTTTGGTGGAAGGGAAATGACCGGAACGTCAAAGTAATCACGTTTTTTATAAATGTAAGGGTAGTTTGCATTCACGCATAATACTTCAACTTTTTCTTTAAATATTGGCCGTAAATCCCTTTGTTTCTTTTTATATGGTTCTCCGTACTTAGTGATTAGATCATACCAAGAGCCCTTTTGCACTGGCTCTTTACTTAAGATGTATAACTCATCTTCAGCACGTGTGAGTGCTACGTATAATAAACGCAAATATTCATTATAATCCTCTAGTTTTTTCTCTCTTTTTACTTGATCGCAATAAGCGTTGTTGTTTTTTCCACACCAAAATGGCACTTCTGTTCCATCAAAGATAATGCTTTCACTGTTTCTTGGCACTGTGTTTGTATCAACCAAAAATACTATGGGAGCTTGCAGACCTTTTGATTTATGAATTGTCATTATTCGCACAGCATTGCGTTCTGATTGCATATCATTCTTAATCTCCGGGTTATTCTCCTTGATCCACTGAACAAACGCTTGAAGAGATGGGTTTTCAAATTGCAACACGAGGTTCATAAATTCGTCTAGAACCTCAAAGCACTCAAGACCTAGCCTTGCAGCAAATTTCTTCTTACCTGTACGCAATATATGTGTGAATAGTTCAAGAGGAGACTCTGTGCGAGATAAGTTAATGAGATAGTTTAATTCACTGTAGATAACCACAGAATAATCCTGAATTCTTTCCCATAGTGAATGCTCTTTACGATCATATGCAATGTTAAATAAATCATCCTCGGTAAAATTGAATAACGGTGATTTTAAAGCATTTGCAAGAGCTAGATCATTTGCCTGGAGGAGTAAAAATTCGGCCAAAGCTATTAAGTCCTGCACGGCTATATAGTCCATAATTCTAAAATAATCTCGGCCTACAACTGGCACGTTTGCTTTTTTAAGTTCGCTTATTATGTAATCAACCAATACGTTTCGTTGTCGTACCAGAACCATAATGTCTCTTGGTTCTATATGGCGATCTTTAGCAACTAAAATCCGCCCTTCGTTTAACCAATTGTGAATTTTGTGGGCTATTGCCTGAGCAAGTAATCGATCTGCTATTGTATAACCTTCCTTACATATCAGAGGAATTTGTAAAGCTTGCTGTTCTTCCTCTTTACACTTTGGTAACGCTGGCCAAATTTCAATATATCCTTGATCATTTTCTCTATGTGGAACATGTTTTATTTCATTATCAACAAAAGATATTTCTGCGCGGAAGTTGTTAAATATTCTATCTACAAGCATCAAAACTTCTGGAGTTGAACGAAATGACTTTTCAAGTTGGCATGATATCCAATCTCTACCACCAGTTTTCGTATGAAAGTATTGTTGCATATAGTTGAATAGATGGGGATTTGCTCCTTGAAATCTGTATATGGATTGTTTTACGTCACCAACTACAAATAAGGTTCGCTTTTCATCATTACCGGCAAAAAATTCATCGCAGAGATTTGTTATAATTTTCCACTGGCTGATGCTATTGTCTTGTGCCTCGTCAACAAGGATGTGATCTATTTTTTGATCCAAGTTAAACAATATCCAATCTTTATAGTTTGGATTGCTAAGAAGATTTGTTGCTAAGTTGATTATATCATTGTAGTCAAGCAGTGCATTTTTTGATTTTTCACTATTATACAAATCAACATATACTTTAAATACACCAAGTAAGCTACTGGTTCTCTTGAATATTTGATAAGAGTTCATGTCTCTTATATGGGTAAATACTACATTCTGAACGCTCTCTATTATTTGCTCTGCATCTTTGAATTTCTCCAAAATACTTTTTGTTGCAATGGATGATATGCTCTTTTTTTCGTGCGATTCTGATTTGAGAAATACCTTGGCTAGGTTTTCTATTTTGGTGTCATTCCACTTTATTCCGGTGTCATCCGAGTAGCTGACACTGGTTCTTTTTTTCTGGATCCCAGCTGGGATGACAGTAGAATAAAGTATTTCACTATAACTCTGATCTCTTTTACTGCCTTCACTTAATATCTCGGCTAGTCTTCCCACGTGCTCAGTCGTTTCACTCTGTAAATCATGAATTCCATCTGGAGCATTGAGTTTTTCTTTGATGTATTCTGAATCATTTGCTGACATCGATCTTTTTACACATAAAGTATAAAGCAAATCGCGTAGTTTATTTTCATCAATTTCAGTTGCAATAAGGTTGATATCATCCTGCACAGTTTCGTTATGAAGCACTTTATTGAATATGATGGAATGTAATTCTTTACATTCACTCAGCGTGCAATTTGGAGCAATGCCAGCTTCTATAGGAAAGCTGGAGATTAATTTGTAACAGAAAGCGTGTATGGTTTGTATAGTTAGACCAAGATTTTCCAGTTCAGAGAAAAGCCTTCTTGCTCTTGTTAAGTGACGATCAAGTGCTTCATTTTTTCTGGATCCCTCCGTTATCCCAGCACTCTCCTTTGTCATCCCAGTGCTTGACACTGGGATCCATTCTTCCTTTTTTCTGGATTCCAGCGTCAAGCACTGGAATGACACCGATTCCTCACTTAAATGCAAGAGGTCTAGTTGTTCCAGATCCATTATTAATTCACTCTCTGAGCATATTGCCCACTTACTGAGTATGCTGTGAATGCGATTCTCCATTTCGTTTGCTGCAGCATTGGTGAATGTTAAGCAAAGAATATTTCTTTTGTTTTCTAATAAAAGTCTCAATACTCTGTCTATTAAGATTTTTGTTTTGCCTGTACCAGCGGACGCATTTACCCACACAGAGAAATTAGGATTTATGGCATTTGATCTCATCAGAAGTTCGAGAACCTTATAGAAGTTGACTAAAATAGCATTATACATATAATGTAAAAATAGTGTTAGTGAAGATATATAATGAAAAGTTTTTGTGTAAAGGCGCCTGCAAAAATCAATCTTTTTTTGCATGTTGTAAATAAGAAGGAAACAGGATATCACTTGATTGAGGGTTTGTTTGTCTTTGCTAATCTCTCTAATTTTTTGGAAATAAAAGTAGGTGAGAAGGATTCTAGATACGATAACTCTACAGTTGAATTTATAAACTCCGAGTCTAGAATAAATAACCAGTATAACACTGTAATGAAAGCGGTTAATCTGCTGCTTAGGCATGCTCCTGTACGCACTAAAGTCACTGTAAAGGTTGTAAAAAACATACCAATTGCTGCAGGACTTGGTAGCGGATCCTCAGATGCTGGAGCTGTGGTACGTACGCTAGGGAAGCTGTGGGAGATTGATAGGACGATTTTAAATGAAATAGCCTTAAACGTTGGTGCTGATGTTCCTGCAAGCGTAGATAGCAAGCCAGTTTTTGTTAGAGGTATTGGCGAAGAATTATGCCACATTAAAAAATTCTCTTTATCTACAAATGTGGTGCTTGTGAAACCGAAAAAAAGGTTTTTGAGTACACCAGAGGTATTTTCCAAACATGAAGGAAAATTTTCTGAGCCAATTAAATGGAGCGATGACGCTGAAAAGGATTTGTTGAAGCTTCTTAAAGAGACGAGAAACGATCTTCAAGAAATAGCAATAAGCTTTGTACCTGAAATTAAGGATGTGATATCAACACTTGAGTCACAAGAAGGCTCTATACTTTCTCGCATGTCAGGCAGTGGTGTATCATGCTTTGGAATATTCGATAGTGAGGAAAATGCAAAAGCTGCTGCAGTTAATATCGGAAAAAAGCAACCAGAATGGTGGGTATGTGACACTCAATTAATAGTTTGACTTATGCCCTTAATTTCCGAGAATAAAAATCTTATAAATGGTTACAGGGAAGGAAAATTTTTGGTGAATAATAGAGAATATTGCGGCTCAATTATAATTTTTCCTGAAAAGGTGATTAAATTGAAAGAAAGTGATATAAATAGCAAGGAACATTTTAAATCTTTTTTAACAGAGGAAATAGAAATTTTGATAATAGGTACTGGTAAAACACGCAATATACTAAGTTCTTCAGTGAAGTCCTATCTTATGGAACAAAAAGGTTTAAATTTTGAATTTATGACAACAGGTTCTGCATGCAGAACCCATAATATTCTGATATCCGAAGATAGATTTGTTGTCAGTTATCTAATAGCCATATAGCATGTTTGAAATGTTTACCCAGGATTTTTTCATCAACAGTCTAGTTGCAGTAGTTGTAATTAGCCTAGTAACAGGCGCTTTAGGATCGTTTATGATATGGCAAAGGTTATCTTATCTTGGTGATAGTTTGTCCCATTCTTCGTTGCTTGGTGTTGCACTTGCTTTAATCTTTAAGATTAGCCCATCGCTTAGCATAATGCTCATTGCAATTACATTTGCTATACTACTTTCTCTTAATTTTAACAGATTATATTCTGCTGATACGATATTGAACATTGTTACCAATGTAGTTTTATCATCGAGTTTAATACTTATGTCTTTTCTTCCATCTGGCAATAATAGTATTATTAGCTCACTGTTTGGTGATATATTAACGCTCGATCAAAGTGATATAGTATTGATTTTTTTAACCTCTGCAGTAGTTACTTTGATATTAATATTTAGATGGCGTTATTGGTTAATGATTTCAATTAATCAAGATTTAGCAGTAGTTGAAAAAATTAATGTTACCTTTGTTAGACTAGAATTTTTAATCACTCTTGCTATATTTATAGCAATTGCTGCCCAATTAATAGGAATATTACTTATTGCTGCATTTTTGCTAATACCAGCAGCATCTGCAAGGCTCATTTCGAAAACTCCGATGCAGATGATTATTGTTGCAACAGTTTTTTCTGTGATCTCTGGGATATCAGGTCTCATGTTATCTGCAAGTTTTGATTTGTTAACTGGACCTGCAATTATACTTGTTGCAGCCGTATATTTAATTATCGCTTATTTTATAAGGCTAGTATTAAGCAGGTTGGCTTAATTTTAATCTCGAATGTTAATAATTTTGTAATATACTCATTATAAAACATCACTATCTTAGCACAAAATAGTTTTTGCTATACTATTATTTATATGCTAATGATAAGTTGTTAATTTTATGGAGTAAGCAATATGAGCGAAGAGGGATTTTTTTCCAAATATATATCTCAACCTGTGAAAAAATTTTATAATTATATTACAGGAAAAACAGAAGAGTCGGATAATGTGCAGAGTACGGCAGATGATATTGTACAAGAAAGCTCAGAGTCTTTGGACACTCATGTACAATCAAATGAGAATGATATCATATAGGTGGCATGAGGGTTACACCATCCAAAGTTAAAAGATTCCTAGAGAAACCTGATGCTTTACGTGGTGTGTTAATTCATGGAAGTGATAACAGTAGGGTTGATTTTTATGTACAAGAAATAATTGCCAGTTTGGATGAGTATTCAGTTCAGGTGATGGATTTTGCAATAGTGAATAAGTCACCCGGTTTACTATTTTCTGAATTGGCAAACATTTCGATGTTTACCAGCAAAAAATTAATTAAACTGATAAATGTGAGTGGAGGTATATCCAAAGAGTTAAAAAACGTATTGGATTATAATGCAAGTGGTCATTATGTAATGATGACAGCAACTGATCTTCCACACAATTCTGCAACCAAAAGTTATATGGAGAGTTCAAAAATTTTTGGTGTGATTGCTTGCTATAAAGACAGCAACAGCAATCTTTATGATATTATATCAAGTTACTTAAAACAAAATGATATAAAATGCACAAATGAGATAATCTACCATTTGCAATCTTACTTTAATCATAGCAAGCTGCCTATATGTTCAGAACTTGAGAAGTTAGTTTTATACTTAGGGGAGAGAAAAGACCTAAAACTTACTGATATAGAATTATGCTTTTCAACTTCCGGCAACGACTATGCTACACTTGATGATCTATGCTCTGCCATAGCAAGTAAAGATATGTCGCGTTTCATTAGAATTTCTGATGCATTGATATCGCAAGAAAATTTTTCACCGATAGCACTAATTCGCATTATATCAAATTATTTCCTACGCCTTGAAACCGTTTTGCTGTCAGTGCAAGGTGGAATGAGTGAGCAGGCTGCGATTGATCAGCTAAGCCCTCCATTGTTTTTTAAACAATTGCAGAGTTTTAAATCTCATTTGAAAAGTTTGCAACTTTCAGAACTTAAGAAGATCTTGGAAAAATTGATAAGCTTAGAAGTTACCTGTAAAAAAACTGACTTGGATCATAAAATGATTTTTCAACAGGTGATTTGTCATATTACAAATACAGTTACTTGCTATAGCTAACAAAGATAAGGTGTAACCAGACTGCATTCTGTGATTTTAGCAAAACACGATCTTTCATTTGAGCTTTCTTCAATTTAAAATAAATACAGAAAATTGCTGCCTATAGCTAAAGTAACTTAGGTTCACCGACAATCGTCATCCCGCTACTTGTTAGCGGAATCTATGCCGAGATACCGCGAATGAATCGCGGTATGACGGTTCGTGGCGGTTATGACGTGTTAGCTATAGCTATCTTCAAAAATATGGTTGAATAATTGTTAATAATAGTGTATAATTATTAATATTTTTAAGCACTTTGGCTATGGCTCTTTCAAAATTTCTCGATCCTCGCAATGATTTGTGTTTCAAAAAAATCTTTGGAACGGAAAAAAATAAGAATATCCTTATTCACTTTTTGAACGATATTTTAGGGTTTACTGAGATAAATGCAATACAAGAAGTTGAATTCCTCAGTACTATTATGGATCCCGAAGTTGCCTCTGATAAACAGAGTATTGTTGATGTTCTCTGCAAGGATTCTATTGGTAATAGGTTTGTGATTGAGATGCAGCTTGCTCGTGATAAAGGTTTTGAGAAACGTGCCCAACTGTATGCTGCTAAGGCTTACTCAAGACAATTAGATAAATCTGGCAACTACATTGATTTAAAGAAAGTCTTCTTTATTGCTATTTCCAATTGTAACTTACTTCCTGAAGAAGTTGATTATATCTCTACTCATAATATACGTGATATAAAAACCAACGGCCATTACTTAAAAGATTTGCAATTTATCTTTATAGAATTGCCCAAATTTTCAAAAAGTAAAGTAGAGCAGCTAGAAAGTACAGTAGAAAGGTGGTGTTTCTTTTTTAAATACGCAGAAGAAACAACAGAAGAGGACTTAAAAGAGATAGCAGAAAAAGCACCAATAATAAAGCTAGCATATGATGAATTAGACAAGTTTCGTTGGAACGAAAAAGATTTAGTAGCTTACGAAGAAAGGATAATGGATCTACGCAAAAAAGAAGCCATTCTTGAATACAGACTTGATCTTGCTGAAGAGAAAGGTAGAGAGGAAGGTAGAAAAGAAAGGGAAATTGAAGTCACAAAAGCAATGCTGGCTAATAATGTTGATGTCAACACTATTGTCAAGTTTACTGGCCTTTCTATTAGTGAGATTGAAGAATTAAGTGGAAATCTGTGAACGGTTACACTTGGAAAACCTTTGTGGCATAATTTAAGTGGGCAGCGTAGTCTACGATTACCGCATAATTTACTATATAGATATTCCAGAACATACAGACTTCAATTGAACACAGAAAAGATTCTTATCAAAGTTAATTACCCTTATTATCAATAACTATTAGCTACAGACCAGTTCTTGTTAAGTTACAGTAAAGAAATGAGTCATATATAGCTAAACTGACTTACGACAATTTGAAAAAACATCATTCCGCTACGTGTTAGCGGGATCTATGCCGAGATACCGCTAATGAATCGTGGTATGACGTGTTAGCTATAGAATATAGATCAGAAGTGACAGAGCTTAAAAAAAGGCCTAACATTCTTAATAAACGTAAAAAGCTTTATGAAAATCAGAGTTGGAGTAATAGGCTGCTTAGGCAGGATGGGCAAGAAAATACTCAATGAATTAATTACAAATACCAAAGTGGAAATAGCAGGTGCTGTTGCCCGTTCAGGCAGTAAGTACATAGATTCAGATATTGGACCAATTATAGCCAATCTAGGAATTAAAGTTACAAGTTCTATTAGTGGCATATTTGAGTTATCCGACGTTGTAATAGATTTTACAACTAAAGAATGTATGTTAGACTGCCTTAAAGCAGCTGTAAAATTTAAAACACCGCTGGTTAGTGGCACAACTGGAATAGAAGGTGTCGATTTGAAAGAATATGCTGCTGAAGTTCCAATATTATGGTCAGCAAATATGAGTGTTGGGGTTAATGTGTTGCTGAAATTGGTAAAAAAAGCTGCTGAGCTTTTAGGTAATGAATATGACGTTGAGATTTGGGAAATGCATCATAACTTAAAAAAGGATTCACCATCTGGAACAGCTATAGAACTTGGCAAAACAATTGCTAATGCTTCAAAAGTGGATTTTCAATCCAATCAATATTTACATAGTGGTTCAAACATAAGAAAAAAGGGGGGAATAGGTTTTGCGGTATCTCGTGGAGGTGGAGTAATAGGAGATCACAGCGTGATGTTTGTCAATTCTGATGAACGGATAGAACTAAACCACAAAGCAATTGATCGCACAACATTTGCTAGAGGAGCTGTTCAAGCAGCAGTATGGCTATACGAAAATAAAAGAGAAATTCCGGGGCTCTATTCAATGCAGGATGTGATATGAGCAATACACGTGCCTCTGTTAAAGATTTAAATCTCTGGTACGGCTCTAAGCAAGTTTTATTCGATATAAATTTGAATATTTATAAAAGAAAAGTTACTACTTTTATCGGACCATCCGGGTGCGGTAAATCAACATTTTTGCGTTGTTTTAATCGTATGAATGACTATGTACCTGGATGCAAAACTGTTGGTGAATTAGATATCGATGGGCTGGGTGATATATATTCACGCGATATGGATGTTGTGCTACTCAGAGCAAAAGTTGGCATGGTATTTCAAAAGCCAAATCCTTTTCCAAAATCAATATACGACAATGTTGCTTATGGACCAAAACTGCATGGTATGGCGAAGGATAAGCAAAAATTGAATGAGATGGTGGAAAATAGTTTAACCAAGGTTGGTTTATGGGAAGAATTGAAAGACAGATTGCAAGATAGTGCACTCAATTTATCCGGTGGCCAACAACAGAGGCTATGCATCGCTCGCGCAATTGCAGTGAAGCCAACTATTTTATTAATGGATGAACCGTGCTCTGCTCTTGATCCAATGGCAACCAATGCAATCGAAAATCTTATACAAGAGCTGAAATTAAGATTTACTATAATTATGGTGACTCATTCAATGAAGCAAGCTAAAAAGTTATCTGATAGTGTAATTTTCTTTCATAATGGCAGAATTGTTGAGTCTGGAAGCACTCAAGAAATATTCGAAAATGCTCAATCTCCCTTAACAAAGGAGTATATCCTGGATCATTAAATTTCTGACCTTACCCAGAAAAAGTGGAGAGAAAGAAAAGAGTTTTTTTGGGTAAAATAAAATTTTGGAGGATTAGAAATGGTAAGAGAATATACAGCAGAATTCAAATTGGAAGCTGTTAAACTGGCAAATGAACAAAGAAAGGCAGGTCAAACAATTACAAAAATAGCAAAGGATTTAGGAATAAAGGGTGGTTTATTAGGAAAATGGATAAAGAAACACAACGAAAAAAAGTCGGCAGCAGATGCATTTCCAGGTAGAGATAACATGGCTCCTTACGACAAAGAGAGATTTGATTTACAGAAAGAGTTAGCAAAAGTAACAAGAGAAAGAGACATTTAAAAAAAAGCCCTGGCCAGTCAAAAAGAGTAAAATATTTTTTCATAAAAGAGCATAGTAAACACTATAAAGTGCAGGAATTATGTAGGGTTTTCTGCTAGTGGCTACTATAAGTGGACTACAAGGAAAATAAGCAGTAGAGAATCAGCAAATAAAGAGTTATTAGCAGATATTCAAAAAATATATCAAGCTTTTAAATGTAGATATGGAGCTCCTAAAATTCATGCTGAATTGAAGGCTTTGGGTAAAAGTTGCAATTTGAAAACGGTGCAAAGTATTATGCAGAAAAATGACATCAGGGCTATACTGAGAAGAAAGTTTAAAATTAAAAAACAACAAACAGATAATAGAGCTGTAGCTCCCAATATACTAGATCAAAACTTTATTGTTGATCAACCAAATAAAGTATGGGATTACTTACATCAAAACCAAGGAGGGATGGCTATATTTGGCAGCAATAATTCTCACGTATGGTAGTTAATGAGTAGTGCAATAAATAAACAATTGGTTATGAACTCTTTATTAATGGCCATTAATAGGCGTAAACCTGTTAAAAATCTACTGCTGCACAGTGACCAAGGTTCACAATATACTTCGCAAAGTTATCAATATCTCTTATCCATAAAAAACATAGATGAGTCATAAAGGTTGTTGTTACGACAATTCTGTTGTGGAAAGCTTCTTTAGCTCATTGAAAAGAGAAATACTTATTGATACTTCACAACACTCTGCTCAACAAACTAGAACTGCAATATTTGAATACATAGAAATTTTTTATAACAAACAACGTCACTATTAACTATTGCATTCCAGAACAATTTGATGCATCATTCTTTTTGTAAAAAACATTCCAAACTTTCTCTCCACTTTTTCTGGGTAAGGTCACTTCTTTATTAACTGTACTTAATATTTCTTCCCATTGCTTATAGTTCATTGCAATAACTTTACCTCTAATTTTAAATAGTATTTTTAATTATCACCTATCACAGCAAGTAAAGTCAACTCCAAATGAATTCTTAATTTTGCTTAGTAAGCACACTAACTATGAAACAATCTATATTACCATCAAAAACAGAATTTATATTGCCCACTTCATGTCCGGTTCTTAAATCCTTCACCATTTGATATGGATGCATAACGTACGATCTGATCTGATTGCCCCAGCCTATATCGCATTTTTTACCATATTCTTCAGCCATCTTTTGTTCTTTCTTTTCCAGTTCAATTTGGTATAAACGTCCTTTAAGTAATTTCAATGCCTCATCTTTATTTCTGTGTTGAGAACGACCATTTTGGCATTGAACTACAACACCAGTTGGAATATGCGTAATGCGTACTGCACTTTCAGTTTTGTTCACATGCTGACCGCCTGCTCCGGAAGCACGATAGGTGTCGATCTTTAGATCCTTTTCATCCACAGCAATATCAATTGAATCTTCTATCACTGGAGTTACTCCTACACTTGCAAAACTGGTATGACGTTTACCATTTGCATCAAATGGCGATATTCTAACCAGCCTGTGAATTCCACTTTCACTTTTTGCCCACCCATAAGCTTTTTCTCCAACGATTTTTATCATTGCAGACTTTATACCAACTGACTCTCCTTCTAATTTTTCTACAACTTCAACTTTAAAGTTGTGATAAATTTCTGCCCACCTTATATACATGCGCATCAGCATTTCAGCCCAATCATTGCTCTCGGTTCCGCCAGCTCCTGAGTGGATTTCTAAAAAGCAGTTATTATTATCTGCTTCACCAGTAAATAAGGACTCTGTTTCTTTATACTTGATTAATTTCTCTAGCTTAGCTAATTCATTTTCAACTTCAGAGAAAAATTCTTCATTATTTTCATCAATAGCAGACTTCATTAAGCTGATGGCATCGTTGTAATCGCTTTCCAGCTTTAAAAACGACTCTACGTCATTCTTAATTTTAGAACGTTCTTTTAAAACTTCTTGTGCTTTTTGGTTATCTTGCCATAGGTCATCATTCGACGCTTGGGAGTCAAGCTCTTCAAGACGCAACTTTAATTTTTCTATGTCAAAGACACCTCCTGATAAGAGAAATACTTTTATTTAAGCTTTGAAAGTGTTCAAGAATTTCTGGATAAGTTTTCATTATACTTTAGATTTTAATATATTTACTATCAATAACAATAACAGTAAACAAAATAGAAATTTAACCATATGATAGTTAATTTAAATAATTTCATTATACTTTAATGTTTAAGGAAATCAAGCGCGTATATTTATTAAAAAACAAGGTAAAGTAATGAATATTGAAATAAGTTCCCATTATGGTTTAGACAAAGCAGTTATTATTATCTGCTTCACCAGTAAATAAGGACTCTGTTTCTTTATACTTGATTAATTTCTCTAGCTTAGCTAATTCATTTTCAACTTCAGAGAAAAATTCTTCATTATTTTCATCAATAGCAGACTTCATTAAGCTGATGGCATCGTTGTAATCGCTTTCCAGCTTTAAAAACGACTCTACGTCATTCTTAATTTTAGAACGTTCTTTTAAAACTTCTTGTGCTTTTTGGTTATCTTGCCATAGGTCATCATTCGACGCTTGGGAGTCAAGCTCTTCAAGACGCAACTTTAATTTTTCTATGTCAAAGACACCTCCTGATAAGAGAAATACTTTTATTTAAGCTTTGAAAGTGTTCAAGAATTTCTGGATAAGTTTTCATTATACTTTAGATTTTAATATATTTACTATCAATAACAATAACAGTAAACAAAATAGAAATTTAACCATATGATAGTTAATTTAAATAATTTCATTATACTTTAATGTTTAAGGAAATCAAGCGCGTATATTTATTAAAAAACAAGGTAAAGTAATGAATATTGAAATAAGTTCCCATTATGGTTTAGACAAAGCAGTTATTATTATCTGCTTCACCAGTAAATAAGGACTCTGTTTCTTTATACTTGATTAATTTCTCTAGCTTAGCTAATTCATTTTCAACTTCAGAGAAAAATTCTTCATTATTTTCATCAATAGCAGACTTCATTAAGCTGATGGCATCGTTGTAATCGCTTTCCAGCTTTAAAAACGACTCTACGTCATTCTTAATTTTAGAACGTTCTTTTAAAACTTCTTGTGCTTTTTGGTTATCTTGCCATAGGTCATCATTCGACGCTTGGGAGTCAAGCTCTTCAAGACGCAACTTTAATTTTTCTATGTCAAAGACACCTCCTGATAAGAGAAATACTTTTATTTAAGCTTTGAAAGTGTTCAAGAATTTCTGGATAAGTTTTCATTATACTTTAGATTTTAATATATTTACTATCAATAACAATAACAGTAAACAAAATAGAAATTTAACCATATGATAGTTAATTTAAATAATTTCATTATACTTTAATGTTTAAGGAAATCAAGCGCGTATATTTATTAAAAAACAAGGTAAAGTAATGAATATTGAAATAAGTTCCCATTATGGTTTAGACAAAAAGGCTATTGATGACTTAATAGAGTCACTTGATAACGAGGAGCTAGAGAATGTTCGTAATATTGTAAAAACGATAGACAGTGTTCAGTTAGCTTATTTTTTATCTACTTCGATCAGTGATCACAGGGAGAAATTAGTTAATATCCTCGATCAACATTTGTTAAGTGATGCCCTAGTGCATGTAGTGCCAGATTTACAAATAGAGATCATAGAAACATTGGGAATAGAAAATACAGCAAAGTTACTAATGCTCCTTGATGTAGAAGATATAGTAACCATAGTGAAAGATTTAGATAGAAAGTCTGTAGAAAATATACTTTACTATTTGCCCAGCAAAACTCAGAA
This sequence comes from Wolbachia endosymbiont (group A) of Alloplasta piceator, assembly GCF_964028505.1. NCBI lineage: Bacteria > Pseudomonadati > Pseudomonadota > Alphaproteobacteria > Rickettsiales > Anaplasmataceae > Wolbachia > Wolbachia endosymbiont (group A) of Alloplasta piceator. The sequence continues at coordinate 535,504 of NZ_OZ034793.1, forward strand.
ATCGGTAGAGGAGTTGCTGTCATATCCAGAAGAAAGTGCAGGAAGGTTAATACATAAAGATATGGTTATAGCTCCATATTATTGGACAATAAATCAACTGACAGAATTTGTGTGCAACTATAAAAAAATACCAGAAAAATTTCACCAGATATTCATTATCAACTCAAAATTAGAGCCTATAGGCAGTGTTAATTTAAATAAGGTAATATCTCACTCAGGAGACACAATAATAAAAGAGATAATGGATCATGACATAAAAATCATTAAAACTGGAATAGACCAAGAGGAAGTAGCAAGAATATTTAAAGATTACTCTCTATTATCGGCTCCGGTAGTAAATAAGAATGGTAAAATTATTGGTGTGATCTTAATTGAAGATGTGATAAAAGTTGTTCAACAAGAAACAGAAGAGGATGTACTCAAAATAAGCGGTGTATCTTCTAAAGCCGATATAAATGCCCCTATACATAAAACTATAATTAAAAGGCTACCTTGGTTACTGTTTAACCTCTTAGCTGCAACAATGTGTTCCATAGTAGTTGGCTTTTTCGATGATGTAATAAAAAGTTTTATAGTGCTGCCAATAATCATGCCGATAATTGCATCAATGAGCGGAAATGCAGGATCCCAAACAGTAACGCTAACCATCCGGGCAATCGCAACAAAATATCTAACTGAGCAAAATGCAAAAAGAATACTGATGAAAGAATTTTTAATAGGTCTTATAAACGGGGTGATCTTATCTACTATTTCATTAGTAGTGTTAGCAATAAGGTTTCACAACTTCAAAGTGGAGATGATTTTTGTGGTCTCCATGATTATGATGTCAATTATTGCAACGTTCATCGGAACTTTCATTCCTATAATGCTTCATCGCTTAAAGTCTGACCCTGCCGTTTCTTCTTCAATCCTAACATCGGCAACAACTGATATTCTCTCAGCTTTTATATTTCTTGGTTTAGCTACGATCTTTTTATTATAGCCTTTCTTATAATAGTCCGAATGCGATAAGATATGTGTTTATGGCTATAGCAGGCCAGTAGCATATTACGGTCTGTTCGGATTATTGTAAAAAGAGCTATAAATAGCTAATACTATCTATAGCTATACCGCCGCGAACCGTCATGCCGCGATTCATTCGCGGTATCTCTTAGCATAGATCCCGCTAACAAGTAGCGGGATGACGAGAAAGGGGCTACTTGGATGACATTCTTCCTGGTGTGCCCAAATCACAATGTTCGTACATCTGTGGATTTATTCGCGGTATAGATATCGCTAACGAGTAGCGGAATGACGGTTTTTCAAATTGTCGTAAGTCAGTTTAGCTATAATATCAAATTTCACAACTTCACCAACTATTTCTTTCTATTAAATAAGAATAAATTACCTATACAAAAATAGATTGGCAATATTTCAAGTCTGCCAAGCAGCATTAAAAACGATAGAAATAATTTTACTTCATTACTGAAAGAGGAATAATTACCCGAAGGGCCTATTAAATTACTAAATCCCGGGCCAGAGTTTGTAAGCGTTGCAGAGACTGAACTGATGCTAGTTATAAAGTCTGCATTGCTTAAGTAAGACATCACTATTGATGAAATGGTAAACGTTAACATGAAAATTGCAAAAAATATAAAGACAGAGTGAACTTCATCATTCTCCAGAATTTTTCCATTGAATTTTACTCCATTGTCTGCATCAGGGTTTAATAAAAGGTAAAAGTAATTTCTTATAGACCTTAAAAGAACAATCAAGCGGAAGATTTTGACACCACCACTTGAAGAACCACTACATCCACCAACAAAGGTTAGAAAAAAAGCTAAGACTGAAATGAAACTCCAATCTATATGATTACAGATTGCATAACCAGTTGACGTAATTAAAGAGGTGATGGTAAATGTGCTGCATCTAAATGATAATGATACTCCTAAATCAACATTTTTATACAACCAAAAACAAGCAAATAAAGATGAAACAATAGCTATCTTAACAAAGTAAGAGACCTGTTCATCATAGCAAATGTCTAATCGTCTTATAATTTTTAAATAGCTAAGAAAAGGCAGAGAACCCAAAATCATAAAAATGATCGTTATGACTTCTAACATAGGGTTATTGTAGTGCCCTATAGAATCGTTATAGTTAGCAAATCCACCAGTTGATACAGAGGACATTCCGTGGCATATTGCATCAAATAGTGGCATACCAGCTAGATAATAGGAAAATATGCATAACAAAATTAAGCCATAATATATTGCCGTAACATGAATCACTACGCTTCGCGTGTTCGGCAACTTCCTTTTGGTAGCATCTGAATATTCAGAATAAAGTAAATTATTTAGGCTGAGAACCTTAAACATAGGAAAAACTGCAATTCCTAAAGTGATTACACCAAAACCCCCCATGCCATGTAGCATTGCTCTCCATAGCAGTATTCCTGGAGATTGTTTTTCAATATCATTAAATATAGTTGCTCCTGTGGTTGTGATGCCAGATATCGTTTCAAACAATGCATCAACATAGCTCAGATTATCAAAATAGAAAGGAATAGCTGCAAACAGAGACAAGGCAATCCAGGTGCAACTAGTAATCGCAAAAATTGCTGGCATTCCATGCAATCTACTTAATTTACCGAGTAAAATAAAAATTGCGCCAGATGTGCAGGTAATTATGAATCCAGCGAGGAAATTTTTCCATTCGTAGCTGAGATACTTATTGGTAATAGCAGGAATAAGCATTGCTAAGCTAAACAGCAATAGGAATATTCCCACAATAAATACAATTGAACGCAAATTTTGTAAACGTTGATGATTTTTCATAGAGTTACTTCCTCGCTATACAAAGCCATAAAAGCTACTCTAACGTCAAGCATTTTGTTGGCCTTTATTAACAGTTATTAACAACATACTTGATTTACTTGTAAATATGTGTGATAATTAAATTTTTATTAGAGGTAAGATATGGTTGAATTAACTGATGCACAAGAAAAAATTCTAGGTTCATTAAGACAGGCAGTCTGGGATGGCAATTTTCAAAAAGTCCAGGACATATTCAACAATGGTGAACATAATGATATACAAGCAGTTTTGAACCACGAGGGGACTTTGACTAGTAACAAAGGTACCATTTTAGATTTTGTTATTGACTGTTCTGAAGCTAGCGTTAACACTAAAGTCGAGATCATTGAACTAATTTGGGAGGAAGCTGATCAAAAAACTCGTGATTTTTTGTGTGATTACAAGGTAACAAAATCTTTTGAAGATCAACCATATTTTACGGATACAATAGATGATCTTAAACGCTTTCAAGGAAAATTTGACCCTCATAGCACAGAATATTTTGCTCTTGTACAAGTTGTTCAAAAAATAGAAGATCACAAGTGGGTAATGGATCTTGATTCCAACTTACAAGAAGCAATAGAAAACCTTGATATTGATCAAGTTAAAGCAGCATTAGAGAATTGTGGTGAAGATGTAGAAAGGGTTTTAGAGCGAGAGGTATATTGGAGTAGTGGAAGAGTAGATGCCCTTTTAGTTTATCCTCTGAAAGTTGAATATAGTGAAGAATTGAACCAAGAAGATGTGGAAAAGATAAAAGAAAGCTTTAAATTAATGTTTGATGCTTCTCCTCCAGGGCTCCTTGGGTTCGAGCCCAATGGAAATAACTATGTAATGGATAAACTTACACGTGCACAAAAACGTTTTGCTAAAATACCTGGAGTAGGTGAGCAATGCTTTCAAGATTTGATTCAAGAATTTGAGGAAAAACTTAGTAAAAATGAACTAGATAATGCCAAGATTAATGATCAGATAGCATGGGATAAAGAGTATGGGACTCGATTTTCACAAGAAATCAATCAGGATCCGTCTGAGAATGATGATCTTAACTTTATAGATGACACTGATCTAGATCAAAACACCGTAAACTCTGCACCAACTGCAGACAACAAAACCCCAGAAAAAAACGATACAAACTTCTGGAGTGAACACAAAGGGAAGATCGCTCTGGGCGTTGTTGGACTATGCGTAGTTGGTGCTATTGCAGCCTATGTGCTGGCATATCCTGTAGTTGCATTAGTTTTAGAAGTTTTAGCAGTTTCAGCATTGGCTGTACTAGCTTATATTGGAGGAGTTTGTGAGAAATCAGAAAGCCCAAATACGAAAAGCTCGGACCCGGTTGTTTCTGGGGTGTTGCAACAACGCAGAACTGTCTAATTAGTAATCCATTGTCATCCCAGCGCGCCGCGCTGGGTCTGACTACGCTAGAACAAAGAATATAAAAGAAACGTTGCCGTCACGTTATATCATAAACCTTTGCTGAAGCTTTCTTTATATCTTCACTTGAAAGTGGAATTAGACCAAGCCTAGATAGGTACCCATCTTCAATGCCGATCGAATCTATAATTTCTTTTATGAATTCTCTTAATCCATCAACAGTATCCAGGTGTTCTTTCTTTATATAAAGGTATAGAGGTCTTGCTAATATATATTTTCCCGATGATATATTTTCGTAAGTTGGCTCAATTCCTGCAATTGTGCTCCCTTGTATTTTATCTTGATTCCTCATTAAAAAGCTAAAACTAAATATCCCTAAAGCGTTCTTGTTACTTTTCAATTTTTGTATTATTATGTTTTCATTAATTCCAACTTCTATATACCTTCCGTCATCCCTTATATTACCACATGCTTTCTTTCTTTCTTCCTGATCTTTATAATTCTCTTTGAAAATTCTCGAGTTCATGCATGAATATTGATCAAGCATAATAGAATTAACCAAAGTTTCGTATGTGCCTGTATTTTGATGTGGACCATAAATTTCAATTTCTGTTTTTGGTAAGGCTTGATTTACATCAGACCAAAACTTCTTATTATTTTTTACTAATTTATCATTTTCTTGAGAATATGCAGATAAAGTTTCAAATAAGTCCTTCTTTGTGAAATCAAATCTATGGCTTTGATTTGAATTTGCAATGACAATTCCATCATAGCCAATGATGATCTCTATCACTTCATTAATTTTATTTCTTTTACATAGTTCTCTTTCTACTTCCTTCATAGGGCGAGATGAAGTGGTGATGTCTGGAGTGTCTTCCCCTATTCCTGAGCAAAACATTTTGAATCCTGATCCACTTCCTATCGATTCCACAACTGGAGTCTTAAAGGAGAATACACGATTGAACTCCTCGGCTATAAATGAGATAAAAGGAAAAACAGTTGAAGACCCAACAATTCTGATGTATTTCCTGGCATCAGCATTTGACAGCGGCATGAATAATACGAATACAAAAATCAGGAGAAAGTTTCTAAGCATTATTTTTAGTTAAGAACATAAATCTAATTATTGTAACAAAAAATCAAACTGAAAAGCTTTAATTGCATGACAAAAGCTACAGTTTACATTTAAATTTTATTTTATATTATTGTAAGTATTACACAACTTTAAGGGGCAATTATGGCAGTTATGCCAGATAAATGGATAAGAGAAAAAGCTGAAAATTTTGGAATGATAGAGCCTTTTGTGAATCACAAAAGCAGCAAAGGTGTCATATCTTTCGGACTATCATCTTATGGTTACGACGCAAGAGTGGATAATAAATTTAAGATTTTTACTAACGTTAATTCAGCCATCGTGGACCCTAAAAATTTCTCTGAGAATAGTTTTATAGATAAAGAAACAGACGTATGCATAATTCCACCAAATAGCTTTGTGCTTGCAAGTACAGTGGAATATTTCCGTATACCAAGGAATGTACTGGTCATTTGTGTTGGTAAATCAACTTACGCAAGGTGTGGAATTATAGTAAACGTTACTCCCTTAGAACCTGGATGGGAAGGTCATGTCACACTCGAATTCTCAAACACCACTCCACTTCCTGCGAAAATTTACGCTAATGAAGGCGCATGCCAATTCGTATTTTTAAGCGGCGAAAGTGAATGCGAGAAATCATATGATGATATGAAAGGAAAATATATGAATCAGCATGGTATCACTTTGCCGCTGGTGAAGTGATTGCCATGAGAGTGGTAATTTTTCACTTCCGTACTTTTTCATTGTTGCTTACAATAATTATAGCTACACCATGTGCTTTTCTTAATTAAAAACTTCAATTATTCATTGTAAGTTGTTGAATTTCTTATCATAGTATCTGTTATCCGAGTAGCCCCTTTCTTGTCATCCAAGTGCCTTGACTACTTGGATCCAGCTTTCTATGTGACCTCATCAAAAATGTTTATTTTTCAGCCATTTTTATACTTATCAACTCAGTGTGCTTGCTTATACCAATTCTCATTGTTGTCCAGTCAAATAGGAAACATTGCAGAGTTGTTTAATTGTGGAGCTGGCAAGAGAAGTAATAAATTTGCACAAAGCACCCTCAAGTAGAGCAATTGTATCGTATATTTTATTGCGCAAAATGTTCTGTTTTATATATAACCAAAGCCTCTCAACAGGATTTAGCTCAGGTGAGTATGGAGGTAGGTATATAATGTCGATATTTTTAGGTACCTTTAAATTTTTTGACCTATGCCAACTAGCACAGTCCATAACGAGAAAAGCCTCTCGTGTTTCTAGATATTGCGAAATTTGCTCAAGAAATATGTTCATGCAATCAGTGTTGACATTTGGTGCAAATAAGCTAGAACTCTCTCCATTTCTAGGATTAACTGCACTATAGAGATAGAAATTTTGCCTACCTAATTTTGTTTTAACCTGTGTTCTAATCCCCTTTTTAAACCACCCATGTCCAACTTTTGAATGTGTGCCAAACCGTGATTCATCAAAGAAAAATAGCTCTTTTTCTGGATACTTGCTAATAGCTCCATTGAGATTTTTTTTTGAATTCCTCTTGTTTGCTTTTATCTTGTCCATTATGAACTGGTCTTGGTGTAATATATGAGAATTTCATCTTTTGCATATGGCGGTGTACTGTAGATTTGCTGATATTTAATCCGAACTTTTCCTGGATTCTTATTCTCATTTCTTTAATGGTGATATTAGGATTTTCTTCTATCCACTCTTCAATTTGCTGTAGTTGAGCCTGATTTAATTTAGTTTTTCTACGACGTTGTGAAGGAGCAAACAGTTTTTCTTCTCTGCCAATTTTCAAGAGTTTTACCCACGAAGTTAGTGCGCTTCTTGAAATGCAATATATTTTTGCTACAGCCGTTATACTGTACTTTTTTGCTGCAATTACAGCATTTAGTTTTTTTGAAACATATGCATTATTCCTTACTTTCTTCAGCATTTCTTTTGCTGATTCTACTACTTTTTCATCCAATAATTTTGATCTTAATGCCATTTAAACCTCGCTATTTTACTTACTTCAGTATGGCTTTTCTTCCATCATTGTCCATCTGTTTGCCCTGTAATGGGAATTGGTATTACAATTAAAATTCCTAGATCCCAGTGTCGGAGCACTGGGATGACAAAGGAGGAAGCACTGGGATGACAAGGTTATAGGTGTCATCCAAGTAGCGTGACACTTGGATCTTTTCTCAACAATTTCAAAAAAATCTATCAAAAGGAGGATTACCATGTCTACAATAATTTTATCATCAATTTTTGGTCAAGCAGGCAGCATTTTTGGTCCAATTGGCCGGATTATCGGCTCAGAACTCGGTGCTCTTCTTGGTGCACAGCTAGATGGGGCAATGTTCGGCCTTGATGCCGAGCAAAAAGTAACGCATGGTGCGAGACTAAAAAATCTGCAAGTTCAAACCTCAACCTACGGCAGAACGATTCCAATTATCTATGGCACTGCTCGTGTTGCAGGGAACATTATTTGGTCACAGCCAATAAAAGAAGAGGCGATAACCACCAAAAGCAAAATTGGAAGAGGTATGAACGTTACATATAATTACTACGCAACGCTTGCAATTGCGATCTGCAAGGGGAAAGTAGAAAAATTAAACAGAATCTGGGCAGATACAACATCACTTAGCTTTGATGAAATAGATTATACTTTTTACAGCGGCAGAGAAGACCAAAATCCTGATCCATTTATGTCATCAATTGAAGGAGAGGGGAATGTGCCGGCTTATAGGGGAATATCTTACATAGTCATCAAGAATTTTCCTTTAGCAGACTATAATAATCATGTTCCGGTATTTACGTTTGAAGTGCAAACTGCAGTAAAGTCAAATGAATTTTCAGTAGCAAAAAATATTCGGAATATCAATATCATACCAGGTTCAGGTGAGTTTGTATATGATACAAAAATACAGAAGAAAATCGCGCAAGAGAAAATAAGCAGCAACCAATATATCCCATATGGGCTGGCGCAAAGGGTAAATCACAACAACCACACTAAAAAGAGCGATGCAATGCTTTCTTTGGATCAATTAAAGGGAGATTTACCAAATGTTGAGTGGGTATCGGTAGTAGTCAATTGGTTTGTGAATGATCTGAACATTAAAGATTGTAAAATATATCCTGCAGTTGAATTTCAAGATGATTCCGCAATATTACCTGATGATTGGCAAGTAGGGGGTGTAACCAGAGATAATGCTCAGCTAATTTCAAAAGATGCGAGTGGAAACCCAAGGTATGGTGGCACAGTTAGTGATGCAGCGTTGATAAGATATATAGAAGAGCTACACAGCAGAGGCTACAAGGTGATGCTCTATCCAATGCCCTTACTTGATACAAAGAACAAAGAGTGGCGAGGAAGGTTGAGCGGGACTCCTGAAGATATAAGTGATTTTTTTAAGAATCAGTACAACAAATTTATAGAGCATTATGCAAGCATTGCCAAACAAACTAAAGTGGAAGGGTTTATCATTGGTTCTGAATTTGCGCAACTTACCAAAATCAGGGATGAACAAGGGAATTACCCTGCCGTTATAGAGCTGGTCAAGCTTGCAAAGCAGATAAAACTTAATCTTGGAAAAGAAGTAACAGTTACCTACGCTGCAGATTGGAGCGAATACCATTCATATGATGGTTGGTATAATATGGATGAACTGTGGTCTTCAGAGTATATCGACGTTGTTGGCATAGATGCTTATTTTCCACTGACTGATGGTCCAGAGCCTCCTTTTGGTTATTCCGCGGAAGATGTAATGGGTGGTTGGAGCAGTGGAGTGGGGTATGATTATTTCTATGATTACTCAAAGGGTGAGCCTGAAAGAGTAAAGTATAACGACAGCAGGTATGCGTGGAAAAACATAGCAAAATGGTGGAGTGAAACTCACATAAATCCAGGTGGTAGTAAAACGAAATGGCAACCAAAAATGAAAAAAATATGGTTTACTGAGTATGGATTTCCCAGTATGAACGGCTGCACTAATGAGCCAAATGTGTTTGTTGACAAAGGCAGCATAGAGAGCAAATATCCACGATATTCAAACGGAGAGGTGAGCTTTCTTTCGCAAAAAATTGCAATTGAAGGAACGCTAAAAAAGTGGCAAAGTTCAGAAATGGTAGAAAAAATGTTTCTCTGGGCATGGGATGCAAGGCCATTTCCTTACTTTCCCAATTTATGTGATGTGTGGGCTGACTGCCATAATTGGCAGACAGGACATTGGATTCAGGGAAAGCTTTCACAGCTTAATATTTCCGATGTTTTATCGGATCTGTTACAAAAAACAGGTTTAAAAAGCGATCAGTTCGATACAAGCAACGTCAAAGGGTTATTGTCTGGGTATGTGATAAACGACCAGCAATCGGTACGTTCAATTATTAAAATGCTGCAAAGTTGCTATTTTTTTGATGTGGTTGAACAGGACTCTAAACTGAAATTTGTCCAAAAGGGCAGGGGAGTTACGACTGGAATACCAATTGGTGAAATGGTTTTCAGTAACAATTCAAAACTTGCTAATATCAGTCAATTAGATTTAAACAATAAAGTTAACGTCGTTTATTTTAATCGCAATTTTGGCTATCCAATTGATGTTAAATATGCTGAGTTGCCAAAGCAAGGCGCTGCTATAACAGTTGAAATACCGCTCATTATGGAGGAGGGAGAGGCGCAAAATATAGCTGAGGTTTTACTTTATTCTTCGTGGCAAGAGAGAAATATATACAATTTCAAGCTGCCGATAAAATATGCGTGGCTTGTGCCAAGTGATGTAATAACGATTTTAGACGGTGAGAAAAAGCATACGGTGAGAATTATAAAAACAAAATTCGAAAGCATGTCCATTCAAGTAATTGGCGTTGGTTATGATCACTCTATATATAAGCTTTCTTTTCCTTCAACAAGGTCACTTATGCTGAAGGAATACCCTCCCTCTCACATTAGCAAAACCATCGTAGAAATGATAGATTTACCGGATATTAAAGGTAATAGTGCAAGCTTTACTTTAATTAGTGAGGAAAAGAATTGGAAGGGAGCAACACTCTTTATTTCGTACAACGATAAGGATTATAAGCCTATTGCAAGCACAAACAAGCAGTCTACTTACGGATATGTAATGGAATCTACCGACGAGGGGCTTATAGTAGTGTTACGTTTTGGAAACATAACTTCAATTGCGGACTCAAATTTAGCACTAGTTGGAAAAGAGATAGTGAAATTCCAGAATGCTGAACTTATAGATAAAAATAAATATAAGCTTAGTAACCTAATCAGAGGACAAGAAGGTACTAAAGAGTATCAGCACACTGCAGGTGAAAAATTTGTTCTACTTGATGATTCAATAATATCTTTCGAAGTGCAAAGGGGAAAAAAGTTTTACCTAAAAGCAGTGACTTACGGTGACTCGCTGGAAAATACGGAAGTGAAAGTGATAAATTCATTTAGTAATTGAAATTTAATAAAGTAAGTGCTAGAATTAATATACAGGTATTAATGGTAGAGATATAACATGTCAAAGGAAATGGTCAATGCGTTGAAAGCTGAAGTGAAGAAGCTCAAATATGCTGATTTCAAAGCTAACACTGGGGACGAAGTAATTTCTGGTGAGGGAACATATAAGGATCTTAATAGAACACACGGCCTTGCTATTAACGGACAAAAAATAACTAACGAATTTATTAACGATCTGTATTCAAACCATAAAAATCTAATTCTACGGGATGAAAACGGAAAAGGGAATTATCGTCCATTTCTCAGACAAATTTTTACAGAAATGTTTAAACACGTTGGTGCAACAATTCCCAATAACTCTATTATTGAGGAGTTAATAAATAACTATTATCAGGGCGGATATACTCATTTTCTTCCTAATGATATGAGTCACGCTCTTGGATCTTTTCATTTGTTAACGCAAAGCAACTGTATGACAAGAGAGTATATTATGGATTGTCGTGAACCCAATTGTATAAAGCTTAGTTTTAGCATGAAATATACAAAAATGCTTAACTATGATGATTATACATATATCGAAACACCAGGTTTTTGCAGTTCAGCGGAGTTTAAACTAAAATGTGAAGGTGAAAATGTGGTATATGAAGATGGTAAAGTACTTCTTACCATTCCTAAAGAGTTAGAGAACTATAAAGCTGGTGATGACGGTTTGTTTGATAAGCTTACTTATATTATAAATAAGCTTATTGAGTATTTCAAAAAACTTTGTGAGAAATTGGGCTTTGAGTTTGATACAAGAATAGAGTACGATCCTGAGCATAATATAAAAATAGAGCATAATCTTGGTGAACCACTAAAGGTAGTAAGTGAGGCAAATGCATCTTCTGTTGAAGACTTAAAGCTTAAAGTGAATAATTCAAGATAAGATATTGAAATTCGTGCTTTTTATGATTTTAGCTTAAGATTTCAGTGTCCGCTACTCGCATGACATCGTTTACTATGTAACATTGTACTTATACTAATGAAAAAAATACATTATAATTAAGCATATTTACCAATAAATCATTAAGTGAAAACAGCTCTTTCGCAAAATATCATCTCTCTTATTATGATATTGTCTGTAGCAATTGTCGATATGGCAACTGACCTATACTCAGTTGCACTACCAAGCATTGCCAATTATTTTAAAGTAGAAGGCAGTGTAGTGCAGCTTACAATTAGCTTGAATCTAGTTGGATTTGCGGTGTCTGGATTAATTTATGGTCCATTGTCGGACCATTATGGTAGGCGTCCAATGATGCTGATTGGTATGACAATTTTTACTTTGGCAAGTGTCATGTGTTATATAGCCGACAGTATTGCGCTCTTGATACTAATTCGCTTCATACAAGGAACAGGGGCTGGTGTTGCAGGTGTTGTTGGGTATGCAGCAATAAGGGATATGTACTCGGGTAGTGAATACTCGAGAGTCATTTCAAAATTAAATATGGTTGTGGCACTCTCACCTGGAATAGCTCCAGTGGTGGGCAGTTATATAATTTCACATGGGTATAGTTGGAAATTTTTGTTTTTTATTATATCACTTGCAGCAATTGCTATACTTATTTTTATCTACTTTAAGTTACAAGAAACACTCACTGTAAATAAAAATGAAACCAGTATAACTAACATAACTACTAATATCTGCAAGCAATATATATCAATATTTAGAAATTATCGTTTCCTTGGGTTTTCAGCCATTCATGGATTAACTTTCATGTGGCTTTGGGCATACATTGCTAACTACCCGTTCATATTTGAATCGATGGGCATTGAAGTACAGTATTTTGGCTACCTCATATCGATCATAGTCATATTTTACATAATTGGAACTTTAATTAATAGAAGGTATGTACCAAAAGTAGGGGTTAGCAAAATGCTAATAATAGGTTTGGTGTTACCGATAATATCCGATAGTTTATTGGTATATTTGTATTTCGCGGACAAGTTAAATATATTAATTCTTCAAACTGTTTGGATTCCAGCCAATATCGGACTTGCATTAATAATAAGCAATAACGTAACTTCTGCTTTAGAAACGATCAAAGGTATAGGGCTTGGTAGTGCAGTTCTCTCATTCTGCAATATGATGTTTGGGGCTATTGGAATATATATAGTAGGAAAATTTTTTCGCTATGGTATTTTACCAAATTTACTATTAACAATAGCATGCTCTACAATTGCAATTCTTATGTACAGCCAGCTCAAATGTACTGAAAAACACAGGGAATAACCATTATTTGCGTGATCCAGAGCTCATGGGTTATTAATGACTTTATCATGATAATATAATTTTACAGGGGGTGAGAGCTCATAGATTATTAACGACTTTATCATAACAATATAGTTTTACAGGAGGTATGGGATGAGCAATTCAAACAGAGATATAAATGCTGAATTACGTAAGGCTGCTCTAGAAGGTAATATTGAGAAAGTAAAAAGTCTAATAAGTGAAGGAGCAGATGTTAATGCAGTAGATGTACATAACAACACTCTTTTACATTATGCTGCTGGAAATGGCTATGCAGAGATAGTAAAAGATCTATTGGATAATGGGGCAAATGTTAATGCAGTAGGATTTGCAAATATGACTCCTCTACATCGAGCTGCTGAAGAGGGCCGTAAAGAGGTAGTAGAAGTTTTACTAAATAATAGGGCAAATGTTAATGCAATAGATGAACATAACAGCACTCCTTTACATAGGGCTGCTGAAGAGGGCCATCAAGAAGTAGTAGAAGCCCTACTGAAAGTAAATGGGATCGATGTTAATGCACAAGATAAATATGAAGGTACTCCTTTACATTTTGCTGCTGCACATGGCCATAAAGAGGTAGTAGAAGCCCTATTGGACAAAGGGGCAAGTGTTAATATAACAGATCAAAATGGAAAGACTCCTTTACATCGGGCTGCTGAAAATGGCCATGCAGAGATAGTAAAAGATCTATTGGAAAAAGGGGCAAATGTTAATGCAACAGATCAAAATGGAAATATTCCTTTAGGTTTAGCCGCTGATGAAGAAATAAAAACTCTATTGCAATCCGCAGAAGAATCTGATGATGCTAGTCCAGTATTGCAAAATGATGAAGAAGAAAGCCAAGTTCCACAAAATGCTGCTTTACTTGAGGCTGCTAAAAGTGGTGATATTAATGAAGTAAAGCGTCTAATAAAGGAAGGAGCAGATGTTAATGCATTAGAGGTTGTCCGGAAACAAGTAAAAGGCTATAATATCTGAAATTTTAGTACGGGGTAAAGATGAGAAAAAAGTATCCAACAGATCTAAGCGAAAGGGAATGGGCAAGAATAGAAAAACACTTCAGAGTATCATACAAGAAAGGAGGAAGGCCGCCAAAGTATAGCAAAAGAGAAATATTAGAAGCAATTTTCTATGTATTGCGTACAGGGTGTCAATGGCGGTATTTACCAAATGATTTTCCGCTATGGAAGACTGTGTATGAGCAGTTCAGGCAATGGAAGAAGCAGGGAATTTTTGAGAAAATGAATTATGAAATTACAAAATATAGTAGAAGAAAAATAGGAAGGAATGAGCAGCCGAGTGCCTGTATAGTAGATAGTCAATCTGTAAAGACTACAGAAAAGGGGGGATCAAAGGCTATGATGGAAGTAAAAAAAGTAAAGGGTAGAAAAAGGCATATAATTACAGACACTCAGGGTTTTATACTAGGTTGTTACGTAGGCGCTGCTAACGAAAATGATAGAGATGGTATTAAAATAGCATTAAACAATATGAGAACAAAATATACTAAAGTTAAAAAAATGTGGGCTGACATGGGATACCAAGGAAGAAATTCAAAGAATCACATAAAGGAAGAATATGACATAGATATTGAAATTGTTACAAGGCCTCCATGTAGATTTTGGGTGCACAAAGATACGCCACCTGAGCTACTACCAACAAGAGAACAAGGGTTTAAAGTACAGCCAAGAAGATGGGTTGTAGAAAGGACTTTTGCTTGGGTTAATAGGAATAGAAGGCTATCGAAGGAGTATGATTTACTCACAACATCCACTGAGAATTTCATATACCTAGCTATGAGTAGGGTTATGTTAAAGAGGGAATATGCTTGAATTTACTAGTTTCCGGACAACCTCTTAGATACAAATCTAAATAATTCTTTATATTGGGCTGTTAAAAATAATCACTCTACTACAGCAGAAGTTCTATTAGATAATGGAGCAGATTTGCATACTTTCGACCCTAGTCGAGAACGCGACGTGTTGAGTAGATACCAAGAAATAGAAACTGAACATAGCAAGAATTCTTTACATCTGGCTGCTAAGCTTGGCAACTTGGAAGCAGTACAAGATCTATTAGGGAAAGGGGCAAATGTTAATGCACAAAATGACACAGGAAAGACTCCTTTACATTGGGCTGCTAGAGAAGGTCATAAGCAAGTGGTGCAAGCCCTATTGGACAAAGGAGCAAATGTTAATGCAGAAGATCAAGATGGAGAGACTTCTTTAGATTTAGCCACTAATCAAGACATAGAAACTCTATTACGAAACACAGCTAAATTACTTAAGGTTGCTAAAAGCGGTGATATTCAGGAAGTAAACAGTCTAATAAATAAAGGAGCAAATGTTAATGCAACAGATCAAGATGGAAAGACTCCTTTACATTGGGCTGCTGTAAAGGGCCATGAAGAGGTAGTAGAAGCCCTATTGGGAAAACATGGAATCGATGTTAATTTAGCAGATAAGAATAAAGATACTCCTTTACATTCTGTTCTTAAAAAGGACAACATAGATATAAATGTATTGAACGCTCTACTGAGAGCAGAAGGAATCAATGTTAATACACAAGATGGAGATAACAGGACTCCTTTGCATTTGGCTGCTAAAAAGGACAACATAGATATAAATGTATTGAACGCTCTACTGGGAGCAGAAGGAATCGATGTTAATGCACAAGATAAAGATAACAGGACTCCTTTACATTGGGCTACCGGTAGGGATAATGTGGAAGTGGTTAATGTTCTAATAATAAAAGGAGCAGATGTTAATGCACAAGATAAAGATAACAGGACTCCCTTACATTTTGCTGCTCAAAATAACAACAAAGAAATAGTAGACGCCCTAATAAAAGCAGGAGCAGATGTTAATATAAAAGATGAAGATGGAAAGACTCCCTTAGATTTAACTACTAACGAAGAAATAAAAACTCTATTGCAACCCGCAGAAGAATCTGATGATGGTTCAGTGGGTGAGCCAGCGACAGATAGTGAAGGGGGTCAAGAGGAAGAGGAAGAGGAGGAAGATTCAAATCAATCACAGAGAGAGCAAGACATCAATGGAGAAAAAGGAGCTGATGTACAAGACAACGATGTAGGTCCTGTTGCTTCCACAGAACCTGCACAAACAGAAGAACAGCCGAGCTCTTTTTTTGGTAGTTTGTTTAGTATACTTATGAAGCCTTTTTCATTAATAGGATCATTTTTTAGTGATTTTTTTTCATGGTTATTTGGGTCTAACACTGATGAATCTACATCGCAAACCGATGCTAGTGTTTCTTTACTTAGATCCGATTCATTAGACGAAGAAGATAGTAGTGGTGGTCATTATAGTGCAATGAACACAGATGTGTAGAGTAATGCAAGAAGTCTACTCAATGTAAACCAGTTTCTCACACACACATTTTACTACGTGATCAGCACTGATATTAAAATGCTCATAAAGTGTTTTATAAGGTGCTGATTCTCCGAAGCTTTTCATGCCAATAAATATACCGTTTGAACCTATGCATTTATGCCAACCCATTTCACTTCCGGCTTCAATTGCAACTTTAATGCTGTCATTATTTAATATTGCCGCTTTATATTCATCGCTTTGCTCGTCAAAAAGCCTCCAGCATGGCATAGAAACAATCCTTGTACCTATACCCTTTTCCTGCAATTTCTCCCTTGCTTCAACTGCAATTTCAACCTCGGACCCCGTAGCAAATATCGTCACTTTTAATTCTTTTGAACATTCACACAAAATATATGCACCAAACTTCGATAAATTAGCAGATTGATCGATATCAGAGTAGAACTTGCGCATGTAACTTACGTTTTGCCTTGAGAGCGCAAACAGTGCTGGAGATTCTTTCTTTTCGAGTGCAATGCTAACACACTCCAGAGTTTCAACTGCATCGGCTGGCCTAAAAACATATAGATTTGGTATAGCACGCAAAGAGGCTAAATGCTCTATTGGCTGATGAGTTGGGCCATCTTCTCCCACTCCAATTGAGTCGTGAGTCATGACATACATAACCTGCTGCTTCATCAGAGCTGAAAGACGTATAGCAGGACGACAATAGTCGGAAAATACCAAAAAAGTGCCGCCATAAGGAAGAATCGCGCCGTGAAGTGCCATACCATTCATACATGCTGCCATAGCGTGCTCTCTCACTCCATAGTGGACATAAGAGCCACTATAATTATTGCTATTTATTACCTGCATGTGCTTATATTTAGTGCAATTTGACCCAGTAAGATCAGCAGAACCGCCGATTAATTCCGGCATAGACTCAGTTAAAAGTTCCATTACTCTGCCGAAAGAAGATCGAGTAGCTTCGTTTGGCATTAGCTCACATATTTGTTTCTTCAGGTCAGCTAAAACACCAGCGATATTATCTGGTAGATGTTTATCTAACCGTCTTTGAAGTTCTGCATGATACCCTGTCATCCCAGCATTCTCTTCTGTCATCCCAGTACTCTCTCTTGTCATCCCAGTGCTTGACACTGGGATCCATTCTTTTTCTTCTTTCCTGGATTCCAGCGTTACGCGCTGGAATGACATCGTGTAGTTTTGTTTTGCTCTCTCAACAGTTTTCTTCCAGGCATTTTTCACATCTTCTGGTACATGGAATGGTTCATAATTCCAGTTTAATTTCTCTCTCATCTGTTTTATGTCTTCCTCCGAAAAAGCACCACTGTGAGCAGAGGATGTGCCAGCACGGCTTGAAAATTTTCCGATAATGGTTTTGCAGCAGATCATTGTAGGTTTACCAGACTTTTTTGCTTGCTCTATTGCAAAGGATATGGCATCAAAATCGTGGCCATCAATTTTGTCAACATTCCATCCATACGCTAAGAAGCGTTTCTCTACATCATCAGAGCAGGAAAGGCAAGTAGCGCCATCTATAGAGATATCATTATCATCAAAAAGAGCTATGAGCTTATTCAATTTAAGATGCCCAGCAAGTGATGCTGCTTCATGGCTTATTCCTTCCATAAGACAGCCATCCCCTAGCATCACGTAAGTGTGGTGATTGATTCTGAATTGCTTTTTAAGGATTGATTCAGCAAGTGCCATGCCAACAGCAGCGGCAAACCCCTGACCGAGCGGGCCTGTTGTTGCCTCTACCCCGGAAGTCAAGCCGAACTCTGGATGACCTGGGGTCTTGGATCCCATTTGCCTGAAGTTTTTTAGCTCATCTATGCTAATATAACCTGTCAAATATAATATTGAGTATAGTAACATTGACCCATGACCGTTTGATAAAACAAAGCGATCTCTATTGAACCATTTAGAATCATCAGGATTATGATTCAGATATTTAGCAAACAAAACAGTTGCAACATCTGCCATGCCAAGTGGCATACCTGGGTGTCCAGAGTTTGCTTTTTGTACTGCATCAATTGATAAAAAACGGATGGCGTTTGCCATAGATTTTAAATGTGAATGATTCATGTGTTAATAGAAAAACTTAAAAATGAAGTATAAAAGATTATATCAGCAAAAACAAGTTGACACTGAGTGCTAAAATCCTTAATAATCTAAAGTTAAATCGTGAGAGTTTTTATATGACAACTGTTATCACTAGAAAGTATAGGATTAGCCGTAGACTTGGTGTAAATTTATGGGGTAGAGCTAAAGACCCAGTAAACAAAAGGAAATACCCTCCAGGTCAACATGGTATTCTTGGATTCAAGAAGTTATCCGACTTTGGTAAGCAGTTTGCTGCGCATAAGAAATTTAAGTTTTACTATGCGATTTCAAGTAAGCAGCTTAGACGTACATTTTTAGATGCTTATAACAGAAAGGGTTATACGGCTGATAATTTTATCGGTATCTTAGAATCGAGATTAAGTTCTGTTTTATACCACTCTGGTCTTGTTCCAACAATTTACTCAGCAAAGCAGCTCATATCTCATAAGCACGTTACAGTTAATGATAAGGTGGTTAACATATCGAGTTATCGAGTGAAGCCAGGTGATATAATAAAAATAAGAGAAAGGGCAGCAAAAATCCCTGTAGTAGTAGAGGCTGAACAAAAACAAGAGCGCAAGGCTCCGGATTATTTAGAAGCAGATAGTAAAGAGCATTCAGTGAAGTATTTGAGGTCACCTCAATATTCTGAGGTTCCTTATTCAGCAGACATGGAAGTCAATTTAGTAGTAGAGTTTTACTCTAGATAGATAAAAAAAGCCTGTGTGGCGGAATCGGTAGACGCAGCGGACTTAAAATCCGTGGGTTTTGCGACCTTGGGAGTTCAAGTCTCCCCATGGGCACCAATTTAACTTAGCAGATAAATACAAAAAAGTATGAAATGGTTTGATATAGAAGATATTGTAGAAGCTCTGGAGGAAAAATTTCCAGATGAGAATATAATTAGTATCAGATTCACTGAGCTTAAAAAAAAGGTCTTGAGTTTAGAGGAATTTGATGATGATGAAAAACGCTGTAACGAAAAAATACTCGAAGCTATTCAAGCAGCTTGGATTGAGGAAAGATTAACCGCATAGCAATAAACCATACGCAAACGTGATTTCTATTACAATTTGCATATTGATTATGCTATTTTTTGGATCTAGCCTGGCAAATTAATAATAATTTAACCAATTACAATTAAAACAGCTATAAGGTTAATTATGAGGCAAAACAAAAATTTTTGAATGGAACGACTTACTTGACAAGTGCTACGTTGAGATAAATTTTACATAAAAATACTGCTTTTATGGTGTGAGGCTAGAGGTTTGTAAAGCAGTTAGAAGGTTGTCATCCCAGTTTCAGCTACACAACTGTACGAACATTTATTTTTGTTAAACACAGCAAATGGTGTCATTCCAGTCTGGCATCCAGCTTTTGATCGAAAATGTTGTATAGTGCACAATCAATTTTTCTGGATCCAAGTAGTCTGAGCACACAACTGTACGAACGTTGTAGTTTAGGAGCAATTCCCACCAGTGGGCCAGTGCCCAGACACTGGTTCTATGCAACTTAATTAAAAACGTTTATTTTAGCGTAAGACAACTACCTTTAGCTCATCAGCTCAGTTATAAGCAAAATTTCTGGATTCCAGACTGGAATGACACCATTTGCTGTGCAATTTACCTTCAAAAATGAATGTTCGTACAGCTATGTGTCTGGGCACTGGGATGACATCCTCCCTGGTGGACTCAAATTACAATGTTTGTGCAGTACGCACTGGAATGACAGGGCTTTAAGAAATCCAATGTAGTGGTAAACCTTACTTATTTAGTTATACTAGAAACAAAACAGAAAAATGCTCAAACACAGCGGTCCAAAAAAATTAAAGTCTATAATTGAAAACTATGCATTAAAATGCATGAAAAATAAGATTAGTAAAAATGAAATACGTCTGATTTTAAACTGGCGAAATATAGTAGGGAAAGAAATAGCAGAGTGTACAAAACCGAAAAAGATCTCATATGCACAGAATATAAATTCGGGTGTGTTGCATCTGGTAGTAACAAATGGCAGCAAAGCATTGGAAATTCAGCATATGATTTCTCTTATAATAGAAAAAATTACGATATTTTTTGGCTATAAAGCAGTATATGGTATAAAAATTAAGCAAGAGAGTATTGACTATTTGATTATATAAGGTAATCTAAGTACATAGAATAATTTGGTATATTGAAGTGAGTAGAGTTTGTGAATTAACAAATAGAAAAAAATCTTTTGGTAATAAGGTATCACATTCGAATCGTAAAACAAAGCGTACCTTTCTTTTAAATTTACATAAGGTTACGTTGACAAGTGATATATTAAATAAAAAGTTTAGATTTCGTGTGGCAACAAGAACTTTGAGAACTATAGATTACAAAGGTGATTTAGATGCTTTTTTGCTCAACACAAGAACGATTAAACTAAGTGAGAAAGCGCAGAAGATAAAAAGAAGGTTGAAAAAAGTTTTAGTAAAGCAAGAGGTAGAGTTAGCCTTTTCAGATGCATAACAAACCTCAATGGCTCAGAGCAAAAGCTCCGACCGGTGAAGTATTCAATGAGACCTTAAACATCGTTAAACTGCATAACTTGCATACAGTGTGCGAAGAGGCTGCATGTCCAAACATTGGTGAATGTTGGAATAAACGTCATGCTACTGTAATGATTCTCGGTTCTGTTTGCACTCGTGCTTGTGCATTTTGCAACGTTGCAACTGGCATTCCTGATAAACTAGATCCTCATGAACCAGAAAATTTAGCAAAAGCAATAAAAAAGTTAAACTTAGAGCATGTTGTTATTACTTCCGTTGATCGTGATGATTTGCCAGATGGTGGCGCAAATCAGTTTATACAGTGCATAGAAGAAATTAGAAAGATAACTTCAGAAACAACAATAGAGATTTTAACTCCTGATTTTTTAAATAAGAAAGGAGCATTTGAAGCAATCGCTGTTGCATCACCTGATGTCTATAACCACAATATTGAAACAGTGCCGAGATTGTATGCAAAAATAAGACCACGAGCTCGCTATTTTCATTCACTATATTTACTGAAGATGGTAAAGCAGATTAATCCCAAAGTTTTCACAAAGTCAGGGCTTATGGTCGGTCTTGGAGAAACAAAAGAGGAAATACTGCAGGTTATGGACGATTTGCGCAGTGCTGAGGTTGATTTTATTACAATTGGTCAATATCTACAACCAACTCCAAAACATGCAAAACTTGATAGGTATGTTACCCCAGAGGAATTTGAGCATTATAAATATATCGCTTACTCCAAAGGGTTCCTAGTGGTTGCATCAAGCCCACTAACTCGGTCATCATACCACGCTGAAGAAGATTTTAACAGGCTCAAGGCCTGTCGTTGACATTTGTGTTAATTCAAATTAATTTTTGCTAATTATAAAGGAGTTTTTACGTAATGTCTACTATAAAAATCGAGAAGAAATCACAATTAGTTAAAGAGGTATTCGATTCCGTGGCAAGTCGCTACGACACCATGAATGATATAATGAGCCTCGGAATGCACAGATTATGGAAAGATAAGATGGTAAATAGTGTGCATTTTACAAAAAACTCTCAGGTTTTAGATGTTGCTGGAGGAACTGGAGATATAGCAATAAGAGTAGTAAGAAAAGAGCCAAGTGCTAAGGTTACAGTATGCGATATAAATCAAAACATGCTAAACAGAGGACGTGATAAAGCTATAAATTCAAACCAAATTAATTTTGATTGGGTATGTGCAAGTGCAGAAAGTTTACCATTTGAAGACTCCGAATTTGATTATTGCACAATAGCTTTTGGTATTCGAAATGTTTCTGACCGCAAGAAGGCTTTAAATGAGGCGCACAGGGTATTAAAACCACATGGGAAATTTATCTGCTTAGAATTTGCCCCTATGCACTATCAAAATGAGATATTTACCAAACTTTATGACTTATATTCATTTAAAGTAATTCCTAAAATTGGCAGCATAGTTGCTAAAGACAAGAGTTCTTATGAATATTTAGTGAAGAGCATTAGAGAGTTTCCAACTCAGGCTGATTTTAAAATGGAAATTGAAGAGGTAGGTTTTAAGAATGTTGAGTTTCATAATATGAGCTATGGAATAGTGGCATTACACATTGGAACAAAATGAATATTAAACTCTGGTATAGAACGCTGGATTATTATTTCATCCTTCCAGTGTTTTTTTTGCTCACTATAAGCTTCATTCTTGTTTATTCAGCAAGCCCTGTAATTGCGCAGCGTCTTTCTTTACCACAAGATTATTTTATACGGCGCCATACAATTTATATAGTCCTGTCACTAATTACCTTGGTGACATTTTCTTTTCTCAACACAAGAACTATACTTAACCTCTCATTCGCAGGTTTCGCTTTATTTACTATTCTAGTAGCAACTGCGATAATACTTGGTATAGAGGTAAAAGGTGCGAAACGATGGTTACATATTGTCAAAATTTCAGTTCAACCATCTGAGTTCGTAAGGCCATTTTTTTCTGTTGTTATAGCTAGTATCTTGGCCAGCGAAATGAAGTTTAAAATACACATATCAATCATAATATTTCTGTTAGTTTTTGTGTTGTTACTTTTGCAACCTGATTTCAGTATGTCTATGCTTTTAACATATTCTTTTATTGGTCAAATGTTTATTGCATGTATACCACTTTTATACTTTCTATGCATAATAGGAATGGCCACAACTGGAACTACAATAGCTTACTTATGCCTCCCACATATAAAGCAAAGGATTTACAATTTTGTCTTTTTTACGCAACGCGATAACTTTCAAGTCACAAAATCATTAGAAGCATTCAAAAGAGGTCAATTAACTGGAGTTGGACCTGGTGAAGGTAGCGTAAAAGCCTCTCTTCCTGATTGCCATACAGATTTTGTGTTTTCTGTTTTAGCAGAAGAATTTGGTTTGATTACGTGCTTAGCCACATTGATGTTATTTGGCATCATTTCCGCCCGCTTGCTTTACATTGCATATAGGGAAAATGAATTATTTAATCTGTTGGTGATTCTCGGTATCTCAATTCAATTCATCACACAATTCATAATAAACATAGGGGTAACATTGAGTGTTTTTCCAACCACCGGCATAACCCTGCCATTACTTAGCTATGGTGGTTCTTCTCTTTTATCTTCGAGCATCGCACTTGGCATAATGCTGTCTTTCAGTAGAAACCAAGCTATCGCATTAAAGTTTCGTGAGCGTGTTATGCTTGGAAGGTATATGGACTAAACTTGTACCGCTCACAACTATTATTGGTATCCCTCCAAAATGGGTATCTGTTCAGATGAGTGGCAAGAGATATTATGAAATCTGAAAGAGTTATGTGGAAATTTTTCAGAAAATATTCCACTGACATGCTGAACAACAAATACATCACTATGTCGTTTATCGCAAAAACTTATATTTTTCGTAACCATTCACACTTAATTCTGCAATTCTTTGATCTCACTCATAGAAAGACCAGTAGTTTGAGCTATAATATTAAAAGAAACACCTGCTTTAAGTAGATTCTTTGCGACTTCAATTTCCCTCTCTTTTCTACCTTCCTCTTTAGCAAGATCAAGTCTGTATTCAAGAATGGCTTCTTCTTTGCGCAGATCCATTATTCTTTCTTCATAAGCTATTAGATCTTTTTCATTCCAGTGAAACTTATCTAATTCATCATATGCTAGCTTTATTATTGGTGATTTTTCCGCAATTTTTCTGAGATCTTCGTCCGTTGTTTCATCTGCATATTTGAAAAAAAATAGCCAACGGTCTACTACACTTTCTAGTTGTTCTGCTCTACTCTTAGGAAATTTTGGCAGCTCTATGAAGATAAATTGAAAATCTTTTAAGTCATGTTCATTGGTTTTCTCATCTCTTATGGTATGGCTAGATATATAGTCAAGCTTATCAGGGAATAAGGTACAATTTGAAATCGCGATAAAGAAAATCTTCTTTAAATCAACGTATTTACCAGATTTATCAGCTTGTCTTGAGTAAGCCTTAGCAGCATAAAGTTGTGCGCGTTTTTCAAAGCCTTTATCACGAGTGAGCTGCATCTCAATTATATAACTGTTCCCACTAGAATCCCTGCAAAGAACATCAACAATGCTTTGTTTATCAGAAGCAATTTCAGGGTCCATAATGGTGCTTAAGAATTCTACTTCTTGTATAGTGTTGACTTCAGTACATCCTAAAATATCGTTCAAAAAATGAATAAGAATATTCTTATTTCTCTCAGTACCAAATATTTTTTTAAATGTTAGGTCCAATTTTGGATCGAGAAATTTAGAAAGAGCCATAGTAAAAATACTGAGAAAAGATTAATAATTATACACTATTATTAACAACTATTCAACCATATTTTAAAGTATAGCTATACCGCCGTGGCGCTAACACGTAGCGGGATGACGAGGTTATCGTCATACCACCGCAAACCGTCATACCGCCGCGGCGCTAACAAGAGATCCCGCTAACACGTAGCGGGATGACGGTTGTCGTTTAGCCATAAACATTAAGAAATTTACCAAACGAAAAAAAAGGCAAAAGAAGCCCCATGGTGGTTGGCTATTTACTATGTACTAAAATATCGGCGTTTTTTTTATTCTAAAACGCTTGATTAAGAGCGATTTAGCTGCTTTTAAATGCAACTCACCTTAGTTTAAATGTTTAAGAAATTTACTAAGCAGAAAAAAAGGCAAAAAAAACCCCGTGTTAGCTAGTTGTCACTCTCTAATCCTGCAAATTGGCGTACTATACTGTCTTAAACGACTTATAAGCGCGTTTCAGCTTATATAGGTAAAAACCTAGAAATGTTGTGAAGACATAAGGTGCACATAGTGCAAAAAATTAAAAATAAGACGCCAACTACGTTGTTTTCTTGCTGTTTAATCCGCACAGATGAAGATAACTGAATACCTTCAATACCATGATAAGAGGACTGGCGGAGTTTGTCAAGCAAGTTTTTCGTTTCTGCGGGCTACTACCCTTTCTTGGTGGACTATAACAGCTGCAGAACCTAAATTGCTTCATACTACACCTTTCCCCTGAAACTAAAATCTATATACTTAACTTTAGAAACTTTAAAATAAGATGCGATCTAATATTAGGCAGTTATTTTACTATATAAAGCCTAATCTATCCTATTTTGTCATAGCTTTTATTGCAGTTTTATTTTCAGCCTTAACGATCCTCCTCTTTGGCAGAGGCTTAAGCAATATAATTGATTCTGGCACAGAGCACGATTTTACTACCAAACTATTAGTTGCAATACTTATAGTTTTAGCCATTTCTCTCACTGCATTTACTCGGTTATATTTCATTGGCATTGGCAGCGAGAAAGTTATCGCAAGAATCAGATATGACTTATATAGCAGTATCACTAACTTGCAACCAAGTTTCTTTGAGAACACAGGCGTACAAGATGTTATCTCAGCGTTAATTACTGATACCTCTGTGCTGCAATCAATAATAAACAGCAGCTTACTAACCATATTACGAAATTTTGTGATTCTGATTGGCAGTGTTGCTATGTTATTATATACAAATATACAACTAACTGCATATGCAGCCGCAATAATACCTATACTACTCATTATCATGACCTCACTTGGAAAAAAAGTGCGTAGCTATGCACGCTTTGCTCAGGATAAATTAAGTGAGCTTGCGTCATTTAGTGAGGAAAATTTTAGATCTATAGTGACTATCAAATCGTTTGTACTCGAGGAAAACGAAAAAATCCGTTTTAAGGAACATTTAAACTCAGTATCAAAATCATACGTAAAATTAGTACTCTTGCGTGCTATTTTAGTAACTCTAGTTATCACGTGTGTGATAGGTTCACTAGTTGTTTTGCTCTTTTTTGGTATTAAAGAAGTCTTAAGCAATAATATAACTATTGGAGAACTCTCCTCATTTGTGTTTTATTCAGCGCTCGCAGCAGGAGCTATAAATAATTTGAGTGATAATATCAGTGATTTACAACGAGGTCTTGGAATAGTAGAGCGTTTATTTGAATTTAAAAATATGAAAAGCTCTATAGCAGATCCCGATGATCCTATAAAAATTTGTAGTGTTCAAAAAGGAATTTCGTTTAATGGTGTAACATTTTTTTATGAATCTCAGTCTGATAAGCCAGCGTTAAATAACGTATCATTTTCTATAGAGGCAGGTCAAGCAGTATCAATTGTTGGACCATCTGGCAGTGGTAAAAGCACCATTTTAAAGCTTCTGCTCCGTTTTCATGATCCAAACAAAGGTAGCATTACTATCGATGGGCACAACATTAAGTCAATTGCGCTAAATGACCTCAGATCGTTGTTTGGCTTAGTGCCACAAGATCACATGATATTCTCTTGCTCAATAATGGAAAATATACTATATGGCAAACCAGGTGCCGAATATGAGGAAGTGAAGCAAGCAGCCATCAGCGCTTATGCGATGGAATTTATTGATAAGCTGCCTGATAAATTTGATACATTTGTAGGAAAAAGAGGATTAAAACTTTCTGAAGGACAAAAACAACGTATTGTAATAGCAAGAGCCATACTCAAAAACCCTCAGGTTTTAATACTGGATGAAGCAACCTCTGCCCTTGATTACAAAAGTGAGAACCTCGTGCAAAAAGCATTGAGCAAGTTAATGCAAAACAGAACAACAATCGTAATTACACACAGGCTATCAACCGCACTCAAGACTGACAAGATTATAGTAATTAATCATGGAAAAGTAGAAGAAGTAGGCACTCATGACTCTCTAATAAGTAAAGACGGGCTATATGCAAAACTGGCGAAGATACAGTGGAATTGAAAGAAAATTTAAATCATACCGTTAGTTGATATGCTAGATTTATAATTAAAATTATTAAATTTTTAATTTTATTATTTTATAATGGTTCCATAGTTATCCGGAAATTTCGTGATCTGTAGTTTCTTTCATTCACGTTATATTCATAGCTTGTTCTATCTTAATGTAATTCCAATTTTGACTGTATAGGAGGTCTCTATGTTAAAACATAACTATAGTGATAAAATCAATAATCGCTATTCATATACTAACAAATTTTCTTATAGTGATGAGGGTGTAGACGAGACGATCAAGGATAAAATCACAACTGAAGATCAGGTAGTAACTGATGATGTTAAAGAACCTGATGCTGGTAATGATGGTTACAGTGAAGGTATGGCTTTCTCTTACCATGGTTACGGCAACGACTTAATATAAACTCTGATCCAGGAAGATAAAATAGTTAAGATAAACCTTCAACTAGCCCCACTTATTCGCTATATTGTTGGAGGTTTTCATAGTTTTTCTAGTTGATGAACATTTTCAAAAGGGCTTCTTCCTTAATTTTGAGTAAATTAAACGAGTTGAAGCAAAGGGGTATTATAAATACAGATACAACAAACTTTATCGTAGAACCCCCAAGTAACAGAGCACATGGAGACATTTACACAAACGTTGCTATGGTGCTCGCAAAGCATGAAAAGAAGAATCCCATTGAAATTGCAGAGGTTTTAGCCAAAGAATTTGAACTTTTTGATGAAGTTGCAAAAGTGGAAATAGCGGGCCCTGGTTTCATCAACATACACTTAAAAATAAAAGTATGGCATGGGATTTTAAAACAAATAAATGAGCTAAAAACAGAGTTTGGCACCCTAGATATAGGGAACAATCAGGCCATTAATGTTGAATTTGTATCTGCAAATCCAACTGGTCCACTGCATATTGGTCATGCAAGAGGGGCAGTATTTGGTGACGTTCTGGCAAATTTATTGAAAAAAGTTGGTTATAAAGTTACTAAGGAATACTATATTAACGATGCTGGAGCGCAGATAGATACACTAATAAAGTCAGTGTATCTTCGATATAAAGAAGCTCTGGGAGAGAAGATTAGCATCGAAAAAGGTTTATACCCAGGTGAATATTTGAAACCGATAGGGGAGGAGTTGGCTAAAAAATATGGCAAGGAGCTTCTAAAAAAGCAAGATAATCAGATAATTAGAGACTATACTTTAAGTTCTATCTTAGAACTCATAAAGGAAGACATGAACTTACTTGGAGTAAATCATGATGTTTTTACTTCAGAGTATGAGCTACAAAAAAGTGGCAAAATCGAAGAGAGTATAAAGATATTGTCTGACAAGGGTCTAGTGTATGAAGGGTACCTGGAGAAACCAAAAGGCAAAGAAAGCGAAAATTGGACTTCCAGAAAAGAGATGCTATTTCGCTCTACAAAATTTGGTGATGACGTTGACCGTGCATTGAAGAAAGAGGACGGCAGTTGGACTTATTTTGCCTCGGATATCGCTTACCATTTTGATAAGATATCACGTGGTTTTAACAATATGATCGTAGAGCTTGGTAGTGACCACGGCGGTTATGTCAAAAGACTTAAAGCAGTCGTCTCTGCGCTCAGTGATGATCAAGCAAAAATAGAGGTAAAACTGCATAATATTGTGAATTTTTTCGAGAACGGCAAACCTGTTAAGATGTCCAAAAGATCAGGAAACTTCCTAACAGCAAGAGATGTAGTGGAAGAAGTTGGCAGGGACATAACTCGTTTTATAATGCTAACACGCAAGAATGATATGGTCTTGGACTTTGATTTTGCTAAAGTTAAAGAACAGTCAAAAGACAACCCTATTTTTTACGTGCAATATGCGCATGCTCGTGCTCATTCGTTAATGCGTAATGCTCCAAAAGAGCTCCCAACAGCAGATCCTTCACTTTTAAGGACAGGTGGAGAGCTCTTCCTCATAAAAACCTTAGCAAAGTGGCCAGATGTGGTAGAAATTGCAGCAAGGCTTTGTGAGCCACACAGAATTACTTTCTACTTACTTGAAGTTGCAGAAGCGTTTCACGTTTTATGGGGGTATGGCAAGAGTGATTTAAACATGCGTTTCATACTGGAAGACAACTTAAACCTCACCGCTGCAAGAATGTTTCTCGTGCAGGCCTTAGCACACGTCATCGCTTCTGGACTTTCTATCTTCAATATAGAGCCTTTGGAAGAGATGAGTTGATTTTTTTATGCAAGATTGTTTTTTCAACGAATAGAGAAGTTGACAAAATTAAGTAAAAATGTTATAGTTTATAGTAGTATTTTCTGGTTAATATATGGCTCACAGTCAAAAAAAGCTCAATGTTAATGTAAGTTTTGACAGTAAATTGGCTCAGTATCTTACAGAAATGGCAGAGACTCAAAATAAAACTATTCCTGAAGTTTTAGTAGATTTAGTGGAAGAAGAGTTCGAAGAAGATGTAGAGCTATCCAAAATAGCTGACGATCGCCTCTCTGAAGGTGAAGAAGAAGTAGAGGATGATGAAAACATCTGGAAATAAAACTTACACTATAAAATTCTTAAAAAATGTTATTGAAAAAGAAATTCCAGCTCTTCCGGCAAAGATTAAATTAATGGTTCAGGAGGCCATAAAGAAACGCCTTACAGTTGATCCTTTTAATCTAGGAAAGCCTTTATGTCATAGCTTTAGAGGGCAATATAGGATAAGGGTTAGCAACTACTGTATAATTTACAGCATAAATCATTCAGAGCGCAGAGTACTTATTACTGCAGTGGGGCATAGAAAAAACATTTACAAACACAGGAGATTACACAATTAAAAATATAAGAAGACAACTTAAACCTTACCGCTGCAACTTGTCCAAGCCTTAGCACACGTCATTGCTTCTGGACTTTCTATCTTTAATATAGAGCCGTTAGAAGAAATGAGTTGATTTTTTTTTGTTACAATATGTAATGATCAAAATATTATTCAAAGTAGGGTAAAGTTATGACAATCAGTTTTAGGGAGTATTCAACTGTATTCACTGAAGTTGCGGAACAGACAGATTTAAATGGAAATAACATAATTGAAAGAATAAAAGGGCATTAGCATAGATCCCGCTAACAAGCAGCGGGATGACGGTTGTCAGGGTGTCAGGCTAGTACCTTCTCTTGTCATCCCAGTGCCCAGACACTGGGATCCAGAAAAGTTTGCTTGTTCACAAGCAAACTAGCATGGAAAGTGGTTACAACATTTTCGATGAGATTATATGGAAAACTGTATTCCAGTGTCAAGCACTGGAATACATCACAGGGGCACTGGAATGACACCCTTTACGGGCTCTTAAATTGTAACTATAAATGTTTAAGAAATTTACCAAATAAAAAAAAGGCAAAAGAAGCCCCATGGTGGTTGGCTATTTACTATGTACTAAAATATCGGCGTTTTTTTTATTCTAAAACGCTTGATTAAGAGCGATTTATACCAATTCTCATTGTTGTCCAGTCAAATAGGAAACATTGCAGAGTTGTTTAATTGTGGAGCTGGCAAGAGAAGTAATAAATTTGCACAAAGCACCCTCAAGTAGAGCAATTGTATCGTATATTTTATTGCGCAAAATGTTCTGTTTTATATATAACCAAAGCCTCTCAACAGGATTTAGCTCAGGTGAGTATGGAGGTAGGTATATAATGTCGATATTTTTAGGTACCTTTAAATTTTTTGACCTATGCCAACTAGCACAGTCCATAACGAGAAAAGCCTCTCGTGTTTCTAGATATTGCGAAATTTGCTCAAGAAATATGTTCATGCAATCAGTGTTGACATTTGGTGCAAATAAGCTAGAACTCTCTCCATTTCTAGGATTAACTGCACTATAGAGATAGAAATTTTGCCTACCTAATTTTGTTTTAACCTGTGTTCTAATCCCCTTTTTAAACCACCCATGTCCAACTTTTGAATGTGTGCCAAACCGTGATTCATCAAAGAAAAATAGCTCTTTTTCTGGATACTTGCTAATAGCTCCATTGAGATTTTTTTTTGAATTCCTCTTGTTTGCTTTTATCTTGTCCATTATGAACTGGTCTTGGTGTAATATATGAGAATTTCATCTTTTGCATATGGCGGTGTACTGTAGATTTGCTGATATTTAATCCGAACTTTTCCTGGATTCTTATTCTCATTTCTTTAATGGTGATATTAGGATTTTCTTCTATCCACTCTTCAATTTGCTGTAGTTGAGCCTGATTTAATTTAGTTTTTCTACGACGTTGTGAAGGAGCAAACAGTTTTTCTTCTCTGCCAATTTTCAAGAGTTTTACCCACGAAGTTAGTGCGCTTCTTGAAATGCAATATATTTTTGCTACAGCCGTTATACTGTACTTTTTTGCTGCAATTACAGCATTTAGTTTTTTTGAAACATATGCATTATTCCTTACTTTCTTCAGCATTTCTTTTGCTGATTCTACTACTTTTTCATCCAATAATTTTGATCTTAATGCCATTTAAACCTCGCTATTTTACTTACTTCAGTATGGCTTTTCTTCCATCATTGTCCATCTGTTTGCCCTGTAATGGGAATTGGTATAAATAGAATAAAGTTCTTTTGTTAGTATTGTCCTTTTTGTAAAAAATATTCCTAATTTCTTCATCATTTCTGTGGGTAAGGTCATCTGCTTCTCTACCTCAAGTGGTTAACAAAGTTTCTTGTCACGAGGGACCAAATGGAAATCTGCTCGTTTTCACGCGAATTAATGTTACAAATTCTATACATTTCGTTACAAAATGGCATTCGCTTTCTCCATTATCCTTTACCTGCATTTTCATCAGCGTTCCTTGCGGTTTGCTTGCCATATAGGAGGAAATACAGGCTTACCCTGTTCCTTCTGTCATACAACAGTGGGTTAGGTGACTTCTCTATACCGGTGATTTGCGTACATCCAGAAATGAAAAATGTCACATTACCTTTTGGTCGGAGCTTATCAGCATCTTTAGCTCTTTAATCGTTACGATACTTATGAAGCTTCACTTACGTTCACCATACCACTAAGCCTAGCTCTCCAACCACATGATGCTTGTAGTTTATGCTCTTTTCACGATTGAGCATCTTCTTTTTCAAGAGGAGGTTCATTGTCCGCATCGCTTGGCACCAACCGGTTACCCGATTCGCATTGATGCGTAGACTCAGATGGCAAAACATCTGGTTTAATAAGTTTTAGAACTCTTTTAGTTTCTTTCTGAAGGAATTCCTCTCCTTTTAAACAATATGACCGAAGACTTTCAGGTCGCACCATTTCAATAATTAGCTGGGTTCCAGCAGAATCAGTACAGAAAACATCAACAATACTTTGTTTTTTAGAGGCAATCTCAGCATCCATGATAGTGCTGAGAAATTCTATTTCTTCTATTTCATCTTTGCCAGCGAAGCCCAATATATCATTGAGAAAGTGAATGAGAATATCTTTATTTTTCTCAGTGCCAAATATTCTCTTGAACGCGAAATTGTTTTTTGGATCGAGAAATTTCGAAAAGGCCATAATTAAATACAATTAGGAGACGAATAATTATACACTATTTTTCGCAAATGTTCAACCTCTGATTACTCCTTATTCTTTGCCCTTCCTGCACGCTTACGTTCATTTGGATCAAGGAATTTCTTGCGTAAACGTATAGATTTTGGAGTTACTTCCACCAATTCATCATCATCTATATACGCTATCATATCCTCCAGTGTCATTATCTTTGGTGGAGTGAGCTTTATAGCTTCATCACTACCTGAAGCTCTTACGTTTGTTAATTGCTTACCCTTTAACACATTTATCTCCAAATCATTGTCACGGCTATGCTGGCCGACAACCATGCCACAATATACCTTATCCTGTGGCTTAATAAACATAATTCCCCTGTCTTGCAAATTGAAAATTGCATATGCCACAGCCTCACCCTTATCTGTAGAAATTAAAACTCCATTGCGCCTTCCAGAAATTGGACCTCTATGTGGAGCATAACTGTGAAATAAACGGTTAATTATGCCTGTGCCACGAGAATCAGTTAAAAACTCTCCTTGATAACCGATTAATCCTCTTGATGGCACTAAAAACGTTAATCTTGTCCTGCCATTACCAGAAGGTCTCATGTCAGTTACTTCACCTTTACGGAAGCTGAGTTTTTCCATGATGATTCCACTATATTCATCATCTACATCAATTACTACTTCCTCTATAGGTTCAAGTTTTTTGCTATCTTCTTCCTTAAATAGCACTCGAGGGCGTGATACCGAAAGCTCAAAACCTTCTCTCCTCATATTTTCAATTAACACCCCAAGCTGTAGCTCACCACGTCCACCTACTTCAAACGCTTCACCGCTTGGTGCTAAAGTCACAGTAATTGCAACATTTGTTTCTGCCTCCGCGTATAAGCGATCCTTTATAGCAGTTGAGGTAAGCTTTGTACCTTCTTGCCCGGCAAAAGGTGAATCATTAACACTCAGAGTAATCGCCATTGTCGGCGGATCAACTGGAGTTGAGCTTACTGCAGTTGTAACCTCTGGTGCTGCTATAGTGTCTGAAACTGAAGCTTCCTCAAGCCCTGCAATTGCAATTATGTCTCCTGCCACAGCTTGTTCTACTGGAATGCGTTTCAAGCCAGAAAATGAGAGCAACTTAGTTAATCTTCCTCGTTCAATTACTTTGCCATCGAGGTCAAGCACCTTAAGATCTGAATTGACTTTTGCAATGCCCTGATAAACCTTTCCTGTCAATATTCTGCCAAGAAACTTATCAGACTCAAGTAGAGTGACCAACATAGCAAAAGGTGCATTTTGATTATAAACAGAAGGTTTTATATAATCTATAACCGTTGAAAATAATGGGCTTAAATCTTTTCTTTCATCAGAAAGCTCCTTAGCACACCAGCCATTTCTACCTGAAGCATACAACACTGGAAAATCTAGCTGCTCGTTGGTTGCATCAAGGTTAAAAAATAACTCATATATTTCATTTAATACTTCATCAATTCTGCTGTCTGGTCGATCGACCTTATTGATTATCACAATTGGCTTCAAATTTGCTTTTAGTGCTTTTGAGAGCACAAATTTTGTTTGTGGCATGGGACCTTCTGCAGCATCAACCAGCAGCAACACGCCGTCTGCCATGCACAATACCCTTTCTACTTCTCCACCAAAGTCTGCGTGCCCTGGCGTATCAATAATATTGATTTTTTCATCACCCCACATTATTGATGTGCATTTTGCAAGTATTGTAATCCCGCGCTCACGTTCTTGGTCGCCACTATCCATCACTCGTTCTTGAACTTCTTGATTCTCGCGGAATGTGCCACTTTGTTTTAACATGTTATCAAGTAAAGTAGTTTTACCGTGGTCAACGTGTGCGATTATTGCTATATTTCGGATCGATTTAAATTCGTTCATTTTCTATCATTTCAAAATTAATTTAGTAATAAGTATACATAAAATACACTTGGAGTAAATAACTAAAGCTGTGTATAAATGCTGTGTTTCCAAGATATTATAGGATTACTTTGTTAAATATTCCCTACTCCCAGGTTTTGTTATGGGTAGTTGTTTTAATTCACTTGGAAGTTCTTCCTCGCTGTAGTTTTTGATGTTCAGTTCAATCAAAGATATGACAGGAAAAGGCAGTTTCGTTTCACTATTTCTCTTTATCAAAGAAGCTTCAGCAACAACTTTACCTCCTTCCCCTTCTGCACATTCCACTGCTTCAAGTGAAGATTTACCTGTGGTTATTACATCTTCAATGAGCAATATTTTCTCACCCTTTTTGATCTTAAATCCACGGCGTAATTCAAACTTACCATTAACGCGCTCGCAAAACATTGTCTTTATTCCAAGCTGCCTGCCAATCTCATAACCCACAATTATTCCACCAATTGCAGGAGATAATATTAAATCTATGGAGCTATTTAATTCTTTTTTTATTTTATCTGCTAATAATGCGCAAACTTTCATGGCTCTGCTTGGATTTTCAAAAATCTTCGCACACTGTATGTATGTGTCACTATGCAGCCCGGATGATAAAACAAAATGCCCATGCAAAATTGCTTCTGCTTCTTTAAATTCTTTTATTATTAGGTTATTTTCGTCTAATATCATTTTTTAAGTTTCACTATTACATTCTTTATTAATTATCTGAGTGATACAAACATCAGACCACACATTTATTGCAGTTTCAAACATATCGATTATTGTATAAATAGGCAAAATCAGTCCCATAATATGCAGAGGAACATTCATCGACATGAGATAACTGGTTGCCATAAAATAGCACCCCATCGGCACTCCAGCGTTACCAATTGCAGCCCCTGTAGCTAAAAAAATCCATATCAACATTTCGCTTAAGGAAAATACGTATCCGTTCATTTCTGCAACAAACATTACAGTGATTAGTATAAATGCAGCACATGCATTCATGTTAATTGTTGTGCATATTGGTAAAATAAAAGACGATAATTTCTTTGGCACCTTTAGCTTGTTCTGCACACATTCTATAGTTGTTGGCAATGTTGCACTGGATGATTTAGAAAAAAACGCAAGTGTGAGTGCTGGCATAACCCCTTTCAGCGTTTGAATTGGTGATATGCCTTTATACCACATAAATAGCGGTAAAATCAGAAATGCCTGCACAAAATTTGCAGACATTATGCAAACAAAATACCATAAAAGATTGTAGAACTCACTACCGCCTTTTAATTCATGCAAAAAACAAGTAATAAAAGACCAAACAGCAAGCGGAATAAATTTTAATAACCCTTGAGCAATTTTAAGTAGCGTATCAAAAAGTGCAGAGAATACTTGATATAATATATCCTGCTTTTCTTTTGAAAGTGAAACAATAGCTCCACCCATCAAAAAAGCGATTAATATGCTACCAATCATATTATTTTCAAGAAAAACTTGCACAAAATTAGAAGGAATGAGTGATTTTAAATATGAAAAATAACTGTGGTTATTGCTGTTAATACTCCCTATTGTATTACTTATGAAATTTTTTCTTGCTGGATCTATTAACAAATAAAACGATAATGCAACAAACGCAGCTATAATAGTTGTAAGCAGAGTATAAAATAGTGTTTTCTTAACTAAGACTTTGATTTCAATTGAGTCTTTGAGCCCGGAAATTGTGGAAACTATGGATAAAAAAACCAGAGGTAAGCTTATTAATTTGAGCAAGCTGATAAAGATATCACTAAATAGCTTTGCTATTTCAAATATGATTTCATTGTTTAGGTAGTAAGCAACTATTGCAAGCAGTATAGAAAAAAGTATTGCAAACTTGTGCATTGAAAATAAAACTTCAAAGTAACATTATACAATAATTTTGCTGTTTTGGAATCAGATTGATAGACAAAATAACTTTACAGATTAGGGAAAGATAAGAGGATGTGTTTATTCGGAGACAGTGTAAGATTTCTTAATTTAAATTTAGGTGCACTTAGCCCATTCTGGTGATAACAAATTGGAATAGATAAGATATGATAACTAACTCTTCTGCGAGTATATAGTTTTGCCGGACACAACAGTACGTACTACGTGTCCTTTTACTTTGCGACCATCGAAAGGAGAATTCTTTGATTTACTAGCAAAGTTGTCAGTTTTAATTTCCCATTCATGATTGAGGTCAACTAAAATTAAGTCTGCAGCAAGGTTTTTTTGTATACGACCACGTGGTATGTGTATTATATCTGCAGGCTTATATGTCAATTTTGCAAGCACATCAAGTAGACCCATTTGCCCACTGTGATAGAGTTCAAGTGAAAGGGGCAGCATTGTTTCAAGACCAACAATACCAAATGCAGCATTTTCAAGTGGTAGATCTTTAGAACTACGATCATGCGGAGCGTGATCAGTTGCAATGCAATCAATCACACCTGTCTTTAAACCTTCAACCATAGCTAAACGATCTTCTTCAGTGCGAAGCGGCGGATTCATTTTTGCAATTGCCCCATGTTGTTTTACTATATCTTCAGTCAAAGTGAAGTGATGAGGGGTTACTTCGCACGTAACATTTAATCCCAAATCTTTTGCACGTTTAATAGCATCAAGTGAATCTTTTGAAGAGACATGTAGAATATGGTAGTGCACATTTTCCATATCCTTCATTAGCAGTATATCACGATTTACCATAACCGATTCTGACGCACTCAAGATCCCCTTTACTCCCAATTCTTCAGAAATTTTACCTTCGTTGATTGCGCCACCAGCAGATAAATTTAAATCTTCTGCATGTTGAGCAATAGGGACATTCAGCATACTTGAATAAAGCAGTGCCTGTCTCATAATCATTGGGTTCATAACTGGCATGCCATCATCAGTGAACCCAACCGCACCTGCTTCCTTTAAAAGTGCCATTTCAGTCAACTTTTCTTCCGAAGTGGTGATTTTAGCGTAAAATTCAACGTTTACATGTGAAGTTTCAAGTGCTCTATATTTCAAATATTTAGCCAAAATAACGCTATCAATTGCTGGAACAGTGTTTGGCTGACAAACTACAGTTGTAACTCCCCCCGCAGCTGCAGATTTGCTGCCTGTATATATAGTTTCTTTATGTTCCTGGCCTGGTTCACGAAAATGTACGTGAATGTCAATAAGGCCTGGCATTAGAACAAGCCCTTTACAGTCTATTGTTTCATCAACTCCACTTGTTGAAAATAATGATTCACCAAAGTCAACAATTTTATCCCCTTCAGTCAATAATGAACCTTTTATATCAAGTTTAGTTTCCGGGTCGATAATACGAGCATTAGTATACGCAATTTTATAGCCTTCCTTTTGCCCTGTTTGCAACAAATCCCAAGTTTGAGTCATTATATTTGAGTATCGATTATAAAATAAATCTAAAGTTTTTTTAATAAAATACAACCAAATTAAAACACAGACTAAGAGCTGTCTTGAATTAAAGTGCTTTCATTATCCTAAAGATTTGGTTCTTATAACCTAGTTAGCTCAGTTTTAACGTTAATGTGTGAAGCTCTGAGTTCTGTTGAAGGATTTTCCAGCTGAATATCTAGCTCATTCTGTATGTTCGATAAACAAATTAAAGCTGAATCAAAAATTTCATCACACTGCTTTGCTTCATGTATATCATCAATTATTTCCTCGAATTCTTCCACATCATCCATTTCTTGCGGCGCACTTTTTAATATCGCTTTTATTTGGTTTAAGTTTTGACGAATTTTCTCCTGATATCCAACAATTCTCTCTTGATATATATCAATCATTTTTTGACATGCGTTGCCTCTAAATGGATGTTCTTTTTTCTCTTTTATGTAAGAATTTTGAAAGTCTTTACAGTTAAGGATTGCTTCTCTATGTTTTTTTATGTCATTAATTGCGCTGATTATCGACTTATCTATTTTCTTTAAATTTTCTTCCCGTTCTTCTCTTTTAATTATACTTTTGGATTCATTTTTTATCTGGTTCATTTTGTCATACAGGTTTCTGCATCCTTTGTAAGATGCCATTGGTTGTAACATTCCTTCTTTTACACCTTTATTGTAAAAATTCTTCAACTCATCACTTGATAGTATTGTTATAGCATCTTCCCTTTTACCTTGTGATTTAGGATACTTTTTATTCAATAAACTAACATGATTTAACAAGAAATCTCTAACTAGCCCTTCTTTTTTTACTTCGGATAATCTTTCTAGTGTTTCTATATATTTCAGAGTTTCCGCAAAGAGCTGTCCACCAGAGGGAGCAAATCCTTGAAGTGATTTACTCTGTGCTTTACAAAAATCGGTTTGTAAAAAATCTTCAGCTTGTTTTTTTATTACTGAAAGTTCATTAAAGGCTTTTTCTGGATTGATTTTTCTCAAAATACTAATAGCTTTTCTAATCGCTTTTTCTCTCTTTTTATTATCTTGCTTTTCATTTAATATGAGATGTTCAGTTTTGGTAAAAGCATTACCTTGATCACTCTTTGCAATGTTACAAACGATGTTTTTTACAACTTCTTCGGTTGCTGCATAATCTATTTCTTTTGCAAAGCAGTCAACAAATGATTGCCAAACTTTTTTATTAACAAGTTTACTTGTCTTATTTTCAAAATCTTCTATATCTTTGAATCCTAAAATAGTATAGAGATTTTTTTCGATTATTGGTTCGGCATGTTGTTTTGCCACTTTACCTTTTATATTGAATGGAAATTTACTAATCTTAGTTGTACCCACAATGTTACCTCAATATTAACGCTATCTATAAAAGTATAAAGATTTAATATTTAATTTTTAATTAATACTAGCACAGCTAACTACGGGAGCATTATGCTAGCATCAATTAACACTTTAACTTCTTACTTGTCATCAGTAATATTGTTTATATAAAAACTATAATTTTTTATGCCTGAACTTGGGAATATATTGCTATTGCTAGCCTGCTTATTGTCTTTGACATATTTGTTTTTACCGCTTAGTTCTTGTCGGTTTATTACCACTGCCATATTTTTTTGTGTATCAGCGTCAATGGCTATTTTGATCTACTGCCACATTACAAATGATTTTTCACTTGAAAACGTATACTACCACTCACACACAACAAAACCTTTGATCTACAAGATTTGTGGTGTTTGGGGAAATAAAGAAGGGTCCATGTTGCTTTGGGCATTAGTGCTTACCTTTTACCTATTTCTGATGGATATTTTTACTGATAACGACAGTAAATTGAAGAAAGTATCCTTGATCACCCAAGGCTTGATTTGCTTTTGTTTTTTACTGTTCACTTTACTTGAATCCAGCCCCTTCACTAAAATGCCAAGCGTTGAAAAAGATGGTCTTGGTTTTAATCCGATATTGCAAGATATAGGCCTTGCTATTCATCCACCGATATTATATTTGGGGTACCTTGGGTTTAGCGTTCCTTTTTCGCTCTCTATAGCTGGATTAATTGCAAAAGTTGAAGGAAATGTTTGGGCTAAAATTGTCAGGCCTTGGGTACTTATTTCTTGGTCGCTGCTCACTTTGGGCATCAGCTTGGGTAGCTGGTGGGCATATCGCGAACTTGGGTGGGGTGGATTTTGGTTTTGGGATCCAGTGGAAAACGTTTCTTTGATGCCGTGGCTAATTGCAGTAGCGCTGACACATTTGTTGCTCGTGGTACGGAATTTCAATGTTTTAAAGAACTTTGCTATTTTACTTACGCTTACAACTTTTATATTGAGTGTGACTGGAACATTTCTAGTCCGCTCAGGAATACTCACCTCAGTGCACACGTTTGCAGATGATCCAAGGTATGGACTGTATATATTAGCTCTACTTGGTGTAATTACAGTCAGTAGCTTAGTAATATTTGTAGTATTTACGAGAAAAAATCACACGTCTGCGATGTCATTCCAATGCTTGACACTGGAATCTGAAAAGAAACCTGCTACTCAAGTGACAGAGGGTAGAAGATTCTTTTCACGCCTTACGATGATGCTGATGAACAATTTATTATTCATCACTGCCTTTTTCATTGTGTTCGTTGGCACTTTATACCCTACAGTGCTCGAATATTTAACCGGTGAATTAATTTCAGTTGGAGCACCATATTACAATTCTTTATTTAATCCTATTGCACTGGCTATTCTAGCCCTCACGATAATTGGGCAATACTGCAGTTGGCAGGGAAATAGTCTATTGCCAATATTCCGTGAATATAGATTTTCATTTTGTAGTGCTGCAGCTATTTTGCCGTTTATTTTTCACATGGAGCTAATAATTGTGCTATCAATTACTATCTCCATAGCATTATTAATCTTTGTTTTAGAAGCATACAGTAAAAGAATTTGTTTATTTAAGGTAGCATTTGGTGAATCAATTTTATTAGCAAGAAAAGTTTCTAAATCCTACTATGCAATGATGGCAGCTCATGCTGGAGTGGCAATTCTAGTGCTTGGTATAGCATATTCGGTTGGTTGGCAGGAGAAAAAAGAAAATTACTTAAAAATAGGGGATAGCATAACAGTCAATAAATTTAAAGTTACTTTACGAAATATTGAGCTAATAAAAGAAAAAAATTTCCATGCAGTGAGAGGTACAATGTATATCAGGAATTTGCTGAATAATAAGATATTAGGTGAGATGACCCCTGAATATAGATTTTACCTTGCGGAAGGTCAAAAAAATGTTGAAAGCAGTATCTACCACAATTTGCTTTCTGATATTTATGTTGTAATTGGAGAGATTGATAAGAGTAAGAGCAAAATTGCAGCTAAAGTGCACTATAAACCTGGAATGTCTATAATCTGGCTTGGATCCTTTCTCATCGCTTTTGGTTCGCTCTTTGCTGCTTTTCCTTTTAGTAAACGGGCGAAGGTTGTCTAGCTGTCGTGGATTTATTAACAACGCTCCTAGGTCCAGAGTGCAATATATGAGAAATTACCGGGCTATAGATACTGATTTGCAAAGGTTAGAACCAAAGAAAGTTATATTTTTTTATTGACAGACCTATATATTACGATATTCACTAAGGGATTAGTGAGTAATGGTTATACAATATGAATGGTGGGGTATCAGGCAAGGAAAAAGTTATACGCACTGCTTTCGATTTTAAGGAGCCTTACAGCGATTGGCGTCAAATTTTTAAACGTCCTAATCAACGGTATAACCCTTCCAACTATGATTCGTCGAGCGAAATAAATGAACACGATATAGAAACTCAAAAGATTAAAGAAGGTGATGGCCATGATTCAGGTATTAGTTCCGATGATGAGGATGACCGGACAACTTATACAGCAGTACAATTAACTAATGATTCTCTTGATAGCCAAAGATATACAGGAATATATATTCCAACAACAACTGATGGTTGGGTAGGTGAAAATAATCATCAGACTGGTTTATCAGGTAATTTGCCAGACGGAAGTAATAATCCACAAATTTTTGAAAGTACTGATTCAGTAGAGCATAATTCTACCTGCAATGATCATGTAATTTGTGATTCAGGTCACAATTCTGACGATGAGGATCAGTTTAAACTGTTGTACGAAAAGGAGAAAATAGAAGCACAAAATAATCAAAAATATACAGAAAATGTATGTAATCCAACAAATGGTGGTTTGTTAGGTGAAAGTGATAATCAACAGATTTCTGAAGATACAGAAATAACTTCTGATTGTAATCCAGATGATTCAGATCCAAAAGGGAATGAGGGCTATGGTTCAGATGGTTCTTGTGAAAGTAAAGAAAATTTGACAAAGGGCGCTGGTGGTAGTAATCAGACTTTTGAAGGTGAACAGAAAAGCTCAGAATTTCCGAAAGTTGACAATTGGTTAGATAGTGATGGGAACTCAGAAGATAGTTCGGACTCAAAAAAGGGTTCGTACTATAGCTCAGGTAATTTTGATTCAATGGAGTTAACAGATGATTTGGATTCAGAAGATGATAATCCTTTTCTAAAAGACTCACTTTTTATGAAACTAAAAATGTCGTTAACTCAAAGTAAACAGGATCTGATTGATAAATGCTGTGGGGAGGTGAGAGGTATAACAGAACAAAATGAACAAAAAGATATAAAAAATACTCCAGAAAGTATTAAGTGCATAGTAGCTAAATACTTAGAAAAAGAAGTAATGTTAAATTTAAAATGTAGTTGTTGTAACAAAACTGTAACAAATACAGTATTTGAAGAAATAAAAGATCTAAGAGGTTGTCCGGAAACTAGTAAATTCAAGCATATTCCCTCTTTAACATAACCCTACTCATAGCTAGGTATATGAAATTCTCAGTGGATGTTGTGAGTAAATCATACTCCTTCGATAGCCTTCTATTCCTATTAACCCAAGCAAAAGTCCTTTCTACAACCCATCTTCTTGGCTGTACTTTAAACCCTTGTTCTCTTGTTGGTAGTAGCTCAGGTGGCGTATCTTTGTGCACCCAAAATCTACATGGAGGCCTTGTAACAATTTCAATATCTATGTCATATTCTTCCTTTATGTGATTCTTTGAATTTCTTCCTTGGTATCCCATGTCAGCCCACATTTTTTTAACTTTAGTATATTTTGTTCTCATATTGTTTAATGCTATTTTAATACCATCTCTATCATTTTCGTTAGCAGCGCCTACGTAACAACCTAGTATAAAACCCTGAGTGTCTGTAATTATATGCCTTTTTCTACCCTTTACTTTTTTTACTTCCATCATAGCCTTTGATCCCCCCTTTTCTGTAGTCTTTACAGATTGACTATCTACTATACAGGCACTCGGCTGCTCATTCCTTCCTATTTTTCTTCTACTATATTTTGTAATTTCATAATTCATTTTCTCAAAAATTCCCTGCTTCTTCCATTGCCTGAACTGCTCATACACAGTCTTCCATAGCGGAAAATCATTTGGTAAATACCGCCATTGACACCCTGTACGCAATACATAGAAAATTGCTTCTAATATTTCTCTTTTGCTATACTTTGGCGGCCTTCCTCCTTTCTTGTATGATACTCTGAAGTGTTTTTCTATTCTTGCCCATTCCCTTTCGCTTAGATCTGTTGGATACTTTTTTCTCATCTTTACCCCGTACTAAAATTTCAGATATTATAGCCTTTTACTTGTTTCCGGACAACCTCTTACTAGTGGTAGTCATATAAGTAACAGAAGTAACACTTTTGTATTTGATAACTTTCCCTATCAAAGTAAAGATAAAAACTGTAACAAAGAAAGTGAAGATCAAAACTGTAACAAAAAAAATGAAGTGTCCGAAGAGGACATTATCAAAAGCATTGTTAGTAATTTATTGTTAGAAGGTGGGAAGGTAAAACGCCATAATTTTTTCGATGGGAATGAGTTTGAGCAGATAGTTACTTGTAATGGATTTGATGATGGTCTTTCTGAGAAATGTAAGGAAATTGAAAGCAAGCTAAAAGGTTTAGCATATGAAAGTATTG
This sequence comes from Wolbachia endosymbiont (group A) of Alloplasta piceator, assembly GCF_964028505.1. Classification (NCBI taxonomy): domain Bacteria; kingdom Pseudomonadati; phylum Pseudomonadota; class Alphaproteobacteria; order Rickettsiales; family Anaplasmataceae; genus Wolbachia; species Wolbachia endosymbiont (group A) of Alloplasta piceator. Next base: position 579,659 of record NZ_OZ034793.1, read on the forward strand.
TAAACAAAAGCAAGCAGACTCAAAATGTATTAGGAGTAGACAAGGATAATAGATATTTTTGTATAGAGTACTCGCAAGATAGTATTGTTGAAGTTGCAGAAATCCTAAACAATGAAAAAGCCAAAGACTTAAATTTAAGAGTTGGCATACTCAAAATTGGAGAAAGTATAGTAAGAGTTGAAAATGTAGAAGAAATAGGGGGAAAAAGAAATTACATGGATGTCTCAAAAGGTGGTATTGAAATGTCTTTTACTACTGAGGTAGGAGAGATAAGTATTTATCTAAGTCCTAGTGAGAAAGGCAGCAATAAAATAAAAGTGGAGATTGATGGGGAAAACAGAGCAAGGCTTAATGAGTTAAAAAATAGGGGAAAAAGTTTAGGGGAAAACTGTCTTTTAGGAGGAAAAAGTGTTGAGGAAGCTATAGAGCATGAAAGTTTTGAAAGATATGGCAGTGTACCTAACACTGCTATGAAGGAACCTAGCTTAGGTTGCGTTGCTAACATAGCAAGGGGGGATAAGCTTGCAGAGATAAAATGATGGGCCAAATTGGCGGTATTTTGCTCTTGTAATGTACTTCAAAATTGCAAAGTTTGCACTAGATAGAACTTAATTGACAGACAAGAATCAACTGACAGAAAAATTTACATAGTCAAACAATCACAGAATAAACTAGTGAATTTTTTGAAAAGTATATAAAATTCAAGTTTAAGTAAATAGCATGGCACTTAGACTCATTCCAGATAACCTCAATATAAAATTTAGTAAATATAGGGATTTGACTGCATTAATTAGCATTATTCTTATCATCTTTTCAATATTCACTGTTGTGCTGCGTGGAGTGAACTTAGGCATAGACTTTGCAGGCGGAATTTTGATAGAGATAAAATCTTCAGATGAGAATCACTCTATTCTCGATGCATTAAAAGAAAATGGTTTTACAGTGCAGAGTTCAAAAGCGGGTGATAATTTAGTCATGCGTTTTAAAGATGAAGGAGATGAAGATAAAATCAAAAAGATAAAAAGCATACTAGAAGAAAAGCTGGGGAGCTCAATAAGCTATCGTAAAATAGACTATGTTGGCCCACAAATAAGCTCAACACAAATATTTGAAGGAATGTTATCCATGTTGATCGCAATTGTTGGAATATTTTTTTACGTTTGGTTTAGATTTAATTGGCAATGTGGATTCAGTGGAATAACAGCACTGATTCATGACGTGATTTTAACTGTTGGTTTTATTAGCCTAACTGGCATTGAGTTTAATATTTCATCAGTTGCAGCTCTTCTCACTGTCATTGGTTATTCAATCAATAACTCAGTAATTATATACGATCGGATTCGAGAGTATTGCAAGAGTGGTAAAAGTGGGCGGATGAGTGAGATAGTAGATGCAAGTATCAACGCTACATTATTTCGCACTATATTAACCTCGGGTACAACCCTTCTTGCTGCTCTTCCTTTGGCATTAATCTGCACAGATGCAGTGAAAGACTTCAGCTTGATCATTTTTTTTGGTATTTTGATTGGCACTTGTTCTGCAATATTTATTTCTGCTCCTATATTAACCTACAGAGCTTTGATAAGTAGATTGTAGAAGTGTTTAGTCGCGGTATAATATCAACTTATTATCTCTTATAGTGAAATGAAAATACCTTAAAAAGCTCATTCCAAGTAGTGAATGAGACATAGAATGAGTGTTAACGCTTGCCTGTACATCATTAATCAAAAAATTTCCTATTTTAACTTGAGGTATTTGAACCACTCCAGCTTTTATTTGACCTTTCGCAGTTTCATATATTTTAAAATCCTGAACATTTTGTAAGTTAATACCAACATGTAATGCGTCTTTTTGTGATAGAACAATATCGGTTGCTCCAGTATCAAGCAAAAACGTTATATTGCGATCATTGACTTGAGCCTGAATATAAAAGTGTCCATCATATGACTTCGTAAATTCAATACTTCCACTATTCTGACCGCTATTTTGAATTCTTCCTTTATATGGTAAAAAAGTACTGAGAAATCTGTCGCTTAGTTTGTCCCTTTGTGAATCAATAAGCATTGCAGTAGTGGCTATTATTAGCAACCAAATAACTAGATTTTTCACCGCGTTCATATTGTTAAAATTTGAAGCTATTAAAATAAATTTTAAAGATCAGCGTTAAAAGTTATTATTAAAAATAAGTAAATTTCATTGTTTTAGTACAATATTTAGTATACACTTTAAGAAGATATGTTTGATTTAATTTCATGTCAGAAGCAAAAAGTTTAATTTTGGCAGCTATCCTTTCCATGTTAATCATGGTGTCTTGGCGTATTATTTATGATAATTTTTTTAGTACAAACCAAAACCAGCCATTGATTGAAAATATTGAACATATCGAATCTTTTAACGACCTTGCTCCTATAATATACCAAAATCGTTCTGAAATTATTAATTCTACTCGAGAACAGAGGGTTAGTTTAACCAATAACATGATTAAAGGATCAATTTCTCTGAAAGGTGCAAGGTTTGATGACTTAATTTTAACTAATTACCACTTAGAACCGAGTTCTTCTTCTCCACAAGTGGTGTTACTGTCACCTGCAGAATCAAAAGATGTATATTTTGCAGAATTTGGGTGGCTCGATCCGAGTAACAAGATTAAAGTTCCAGATTCTAAAGCAGTCTGGCGAGCAGATAAACTTAATCAAAAAGAGGTCAATTTATCTTGGGACAATGAGAATGGCATTTTATTTAGAATGAAAATTAACCTCGACGATAATTACATGTTTAAAGTTGAGCAAGTTGTTGAAAATAATACAAAGGATAATGTAGTTTTGGTTCCTTATGGTAAAATTAACCGTAAACGTGACAATATCAACGAATCTTATTGGATATCCCATGAAGGAGTACTGGGTGCATTTGATAATAAACTAGAGGAGTGGACATATAAGGATATTTCCAAAAAACATTTAATAAAAGCAAGCACGAGTGAAAAAAATTGGTTTGGTTTTGCTGATAAATACTGGCTCACAGCCATCATACCTGAAAAATCTGATAAAATAAATGTAAGCATTAAACATACTAACGCTAATGATATTGATAAATTTCAAGTAGATTTTGTTAAGTCTTATAAGAGTATACTTCCTGGTGCAAGCACTTCTAATGTGAATTATTTTTTTGCTGGAGCAAAAAAGTTGAATTTACTGGATTCTTATAAGGATACTCTCAATATACCTTTGTTTGATAAAGCTGTAGATTTTGGTGTTCTTTACTTTATAACTAAACCAGTGTTTTTACTGCTTGAATACTTTAACTTCGTTTTAAAGAATTTTGGCTTAGCAATATTATTGCTGACTTTAGTAATCAAACTTTTGATGCTTCCCTTATCTAATAGATCATATGTTTCAATGTTCAAGGTGAAAAGCTTGCAGCCTGAGCTAACTCGTGTAAAAGAGTTGTATAAAAATGACAGCTTAAAGCAGCATAAAGAGACAATTGCATTGTTTAAGAGAAACAACGTAAATCCAATGTCGAGCATTTTTCCCATGCTAATACAAATACCGGTATTTTTTGCTCTATATAAAGTATTATTTGTTACTATAGAGATGAGGCATGCTCCTTTTTTTTTATGGATTAAGGATCTTTCAGCTCCTGACCCAACGAACATCTTTACATTATTTGGGTTGTTTAATTATAACTTTCCTGTTTCTATAGGCATTTTACCTATAATTTTCGGTGCCACCATGATAATTCAGCAGAAGCTAAGTGAGAAAGATCAAACCAGTAAAGATGATATTCAAGTAAATGTTATGAAGTTTTTACCTTACATTTCTGTCTTTATTTTTTCTTCTTTTCCTGCCGGCCTGGTAATATATTGGATATTTAGTAATATTATAACTCTAATTCAACAGTCATTAATAAAGTTGTTTTTAACAAAAAAAGTGGTAGTAAATGTCGAGAATACTAATAGTTAATTCGATTTATTATACTGAAATAGCGAACCTTTTGCTTGAAGGTGCAATTGATAAATTAAAAGGCAGTAATGCCAGTTACGATGTAGTTGAGGTTCCTGGTACATTTGAGATACCAGCTACAATTCTTTTTGCAGTCAAGAGTGGGCATACTCATTATGATGGTTATTTAGCTCTTGGGTGCGTAATTCGCGGTGAAACCGATCATTATCAATATGTTTGTAAAGGAGTAATTGAAGGCTTAAATGAGGTTGTTATGCATTATGCAATACCCCTTGGTATGGGTGTAATTACCGCTGACAGCAAAGATAAAGCACTAGTTAGAGCTGATAAAAACAAAAAGAACGTTGGTGGCCATGCAGCCTCAACTGTTTTGCGTATGATAGATTTACACAATAAATTAAAATAATGGAGGAAAAACCAGTAGATAAAAAGTGGCGCATAAAAAGAAGCACGGCAAGATTTCTTGCTGTACAAATTGCTTATTCAAATATTTTCGTAGGTTACAACAAAAGCACTTTTAAACTGGAAAATTGTGAGCTTAAGGACTACATAAATAAGTTGAAAGATATATTTGAATGTGAAGAATTTGAACATCAGTTCTTAGAAAACTTGTTATATAAGGTTATAAAAAGCAGTGAAGAATATGATAAAATAATAGAGTCTTATTTACACCCAAGTTGGTCCCTTTCACGGTTAAATCTTATAAGCTTATCTATTTTGCGTGTTGCAATATGTGAGTTAGCTAATTGTGATACGCCAGTTCCAGTTGTCATTAATGAATATACTAACATTGCATCTGATTTACTTGATAAACCAAGCGAAATTGGTTTTATTAATGGGTTATTGGATAAGGCAAAAGATGCAGTTAAATTAAATAAAAATCCTTAGCAATTATAGCCAGCAAGCACAAGGTGTCATCCGAGTAGCTGCTGTATGAACATTGTCTACCAGATCCCAGTGTCAGCTACTTGGATGACAAGAAAGGGAGCACTGGAATGACATTATCTGTTGTGCAATTTACCTTCAAAAATGAATGTTTGTACAGTTATGTGTCAAGCACTGGGATGACAAGAAAGGGAACACTGGAATTTTTGTTTCAGCATTAGCCATGCATCTAAACAGATACGTTGCCTTGAGAATCGCAACATCCATGCAGTTATGCGCGTAACACTAAAAATCAAAAAAAACAAAGAGGCAGACTTAATCTACCTCTTTTATTTCACTTGGCTATACTGTCTGTTGTTGAGAAGCAACTTGTTCAACAATAAGCGAGCCTAAATAAGTGTTAACCTCTTTAGCACCCTCTTTTTCTAAACCTAATGTTTTATTCCATTCTGTTTTATCTACCATACGCGTCAAGTTAAGGGATGTAGAGAGCTTAAAGTAGATACCCTGGTCTTCCTATATCTGTCTTTCAAAGAAAACTTTGACCAGATTATAGTAAGCTTTTTTAGAAAAATTTTTAAATTATTGACAATATTGTTTAATATCAAAAAGAGCTCTCTAACCCGCCTTTTCAATTCAATAAATGCCTTTGTTAAACTGAGCTCCGTGTTCTTTTTTAGTTTTACACAGCCAATCATTCCGTGAAATACGAGAATAGCACATAATTTTGCGTATAGCTCGCACAATACTCTAAATGGATTTGTCTTTCCTTTTAGTTTATCAAGATTGATATGACTTTTATATAGTTTAAATAGTAATTCGATTTGCCATCTTACTCTATAAACCGTCAATATTTGTTCAGCATTAATTTTACTCTCTGGAACATTAGTTATAAATATTGACCAATCTAATAACTTTTGATTCTTTTGAGAAGATGTATATCCATGTGACTTTGCTAATTTATTAGCCTTTCTTCTTCTAGCCATAGACTGTTCTTCAGTTAGCTTTTGACATATAATTCTTACCTTAATTTTTACTTCCTTTCCTAATAATACTTCTTTTTCTGAAGATAATTGACCTTCCAAATACTCTAATAGCTCTATTTTTTGATTTGTTTCTATATCATATATATTGGTATCAGACTTATAACGACTAACAAAATATGCACCTGCTTCATCAATCTGTTTAAAAGAACTAGGCACAAAGTAGCCCAAGTCAAATATTAGCAAATCATTGGCTGATAAACCGTTCAGATAATCCCTATAACCTTGATCCGACCTTATTCCTTCCATAAAATTTAACTTATCTAGCGCTTGATTCAGGTAATCAAAGACTAACTGTAGCTTTATTCCTGATTTGGTATTATTCTCACAATCTCTATAGCTACTGCCATATCCTTTGTACATATCTTCCATGCTACTGGGCAGGCTAATGTAGCTGCTATCCAATAATTTAACGCTTCCAAATTGCTGTAAAATTTTGCAATCAATCTGTAGACTTTTTTTAAATAAACACAAAGCTTCGTTATACATTTTTTTCATGAACTCAACTGCTTCTTCACTAAACCTAAAATCTAAACCCTGTTTTGTAATTTCTATCGAGTCTTCATTTAGCAATTGGCACACTGTTTCTATGCTGCAATCATCAACTCCTATGTTACCAAAAACCATAGCTTTTATGAATGATGAGCCATTAAGTTTTCTCTTTCTTTTTATAAAACCTACTGCAATTGATATTTCGTCTGCTTTTTCATTAAAGAATTCATTGAGGTCTTTTGATAAGCAAGCTATTCTGTCCATTGTAAGTTCTCTCATTCATATATCCAAGAGAATTTATACCTTATTATTTTCCTTCACTCTATCAACTTTACTTACACTTTTCCTTAACTTGACGCGTATGGTTTTATCTACTGTCTCGAACTTACCTTCTTTGTTTTTCACTTCTAGTGAATCTATCTCGAAGAGTGAAGTATTGCCTAGCTTATTGGTAAACTGATTAATATCAACAATAATACGGTAGTTCTTGCCTTCTAAGCTGAAGTCTATATAATATTTATCCTTTTCTACCTTACCTTCTTCATCTTTAACTTGGTTATTCCTTGCAATTTCCCTAAATGCGTCTTCTGTTACTAGCAACCCATCCTTAATAACCTTCAGAGCTTTCAACTCAGATATTTCGTTATTTTTGCTGATAGCATATATTGCTAAATAAGTCAGCGCAGCAGCAACAAATGCTAAAACGCCCATTCCAAGTGGTGTAGCTGCAAAAGCTGCTAGCTTGCAAGTTGAAGGCCTCCAAAGCGGTGTTGAAAGTATTGCTAATCCACCTATAACGTATATAGCAGTAAATGCAACAAATACAGTGTTTGCTTTGTGGAGCTGGCCACAATGATTTTTGAAAGTTAGCATAAACGACTTCATTTAATAAAATATTAATATGCTTAAATTGTGTATAAAAGAACTGTCATAGTCAAGCTTTTTCGTAAGCTACCTGCCGCTTGAGCCAAAGCCCCCTGCATTGCGACCGGTTTCTTCTGCGCAGAATTCTTCTCTGTCATCCCAAATTACCTGAGATACAGGAGAAATAAGGATTTGTGCGATTCTATCTCCTCTTTTTATTTCGTATGGCTGATTACTTAGATTAATTAGACAAATTTTAACTTCACCTCGATAATCAGAGTCTATAGTGCCCGGAGAATTTAAGACAGTGATTCCATGTTTTGCAGCAAGACCAGAACGTGGGCGGATTTGCCCCTCAAAACCGTTTGGTATTGCAATCACAATTCCAGTTGGAACAAGTAATCTTTCAAGTGGATTTAAAACAGCAGAATCATTCAATGCAGCATAAAGATCCATGCCAGCACTCTGCGTAGTTGCATAACATGGAAGAGACAAGTCTTCTCCGTGTGATAATCTTTTTATTTCTACTTTAATTTTACTTCTTTGCACTCCAATTTACCATCTATGAAGACTCAATTATAGCATGTAAATTGTATCTGCAAAAGTGATAAATGTTACATCGTAAATGATGTCATTCCAGCGCGTGACGCTAGGCCATAAAATTCCTTGACAAGTTCAGTGCTCCTTTTTTTGTCATCCCAGTGCCCCTATGATGTCATTCCATTCTGGAATCTAGTCCTTATTATGCAGCCACTTGGTTGAAATTAAGTCTTCTGGATCCCAGTGTCTGGGCACTGGGATGACACCCTGACAACCGTCATCCCGCTACTTGTTAGCGGGATCTAGAGATACCGCGAATGAATCGCGGTATGACGTGGATTGCTGTCATTCCAGTGTCAGCTACTTGAATGACACCCTCTTGGTATTCGTGTGGTTGTAAGCAGTATAGCTATAAATCACTCACAATCAATATGCTTGAATTACTCTCAGTAAATAAATCAAGCATAATGTTAGGTATTCTACCATCAACTATGTGAACAACTCCAGCACATTCCTCCGCCATTTTAACGTATGCCATAAGCCTTTCAATAAATTTTTCCCCTTTAATTTTCCCACAATCAATCGATGCATTTAAATTTTTAACAGATATCTTCCTGCCACCAATTTTATCTATTTCTTCATCTGTGTCACTCAAGATTATCATTTTAGATGCAGAAACTGCAATTGCAATTGCGCTTGCAGTGCTATCGGCATCAATATGATACGTTTCCCCATCTTTTCCATGACCAATTGGTGCAATAACTGGTATAAAATCTGATTCTTCAATAAAAAATAATATATCAGGATTGATTTCAGTGGGTCTACCGATGAACCCCATGTCTAATATCTTTTCGATATTATTTGATCTATCTTCTCTAAGCGTAGCGGTTATTTTTTCGGCTTTAATTAAGTGACCATCTTTTCCACATAATCCAATAGCTGAACCACCAGCAGAATTTATATACTGAACAATTTTTTTATTAACTGAACCACACAGTGCCATTTCAATGATTTTCATAGTGTCTTTGTCTGTAAGTCTGATACCATTCACAAACTTACTGTTCATATCCAGCATTTTTAACACTGAGTTAATTTCATATTCTCCGTCATGAATTATTACCGGATTTATACCAAGCTGCTTCAACAAGACAACATTATGCACAAAAGTATTAAATAGTGTTTCATCTAAGATTATTGTACCACCGCATTTAATGACAAAAGTCTCGCCTACAAAGCTAGGTATGTTAGATAGCACTTCAAGTAATATTTCTGCTTTTTGTTCAAATGATACCTCACCCTTTAAAAATTCACTACTCTTCATTTTTTTATCTTGTAAACTTGAAAAACTCATCTCTTACCTTGGTTATTTTATGCTTAACACGGATGCTCATTTGATGAATTGACACATTCTCATTATTAATCCATTTTTGAATATCTTCTATAACAGCACCTAAGCTTTTTTGACTTACTTTATCTATTTTTGTTAGCACAATGTTAAAGTTAATGTTATTATATATTAACCAATAAATGAAGTCTTTGTCTATTTCTTTTAATCCTACCTTGCTATCTATCAACACAAACACTCTTCTTAGATTTCTTCTTTGAATTAGATAATACTCAATTAAGTTTAAATATTGTATAATTTCCTCCTTACCTGCATGAGAATAACCATACCCTGGCAGGTCAACAAGCCTGAACTTATCATTGTACATAGAGTAAAAATTTATTTGTCTAGTGCATCCAGGTTTAGAGGAAACTCTGGCAGCTTTTTTGCTGTTTATCAGTAAGTTAATCAGACTGGATTTTCCTACATTTGATCTACCAGCAAACGCAATCTCTGGAGCCGATTCATCTGGTAATGTTTTTATGTCCGAAGCTCCAAATATGAAATTGCAGTTTGATGTTATCTGTTTTGCCATTATATTCAACTAGAAGGTAGTAGGTATATTATAGTGTTATTGCTTGATATAAGAAATTTTTTATTTCAGTATATATTACTTAGCTAGATCTGTGCTATATGGATATGGAAAATAATTTACAAGACTTAAAGAAAAAATTTAATGATATAGAGAGGAATTTGGAAAATCCTACCAATTTAAGTCAAAAAGAATTCATTACCCTTTCAAAGGAATACTCTGAGCTCAGGCCAATAATCAAGATAATTGATGAATATAACACGCTGAAAGAGGAAATTTCAGACTTAGAAGAAATAATGAAAGATGAAAACAGCGAAGGTGATATAAAAGAGTTAGCAAAAGAAGAATTTTTCGAAAAGCACAAGGTATTATTACCAAAAATAAAAGCAAAATTAAAGTTAGCATTATTGCCCAAAGATGAAGATGACTCAAGAAATGCAATATTAGAAATTAGAGCAGGTACAGGCGGAGAAGAAGCAGCATTATTTGCAGCAATGTTATTTCGTATGTATCAAAAATATGCAGAAAGAAGAAATTGGAAGTTCGAGCCAATAAGCATTTCTAATACAGTTATAGGTGGCTATAAGGAAGCTTCTGCACTCATTAATGGAACAGAAGTTTTTGCAAGGTTGAAATTTGAATCAGGGGTGCACAGAGTACAGAGAGTGCCAGAAACTGAATCCTCAGGAAGGTTGCATACCTCTGCCGCTACTGTTGCGATATTACCTGAAGTAGAAGAAGTTGACTTTAAAATAGAAGAAAAAGACTTACGAATAGATGTTTATAGATCCAGTGGTCCTGGAGGGCAATCAGTGAATACAACTGACAGCGCAGTAAGGGTCACCCACTTGCCAACAGGGATAGTTGTGATACAGCAAGATGAAAAATCGCAGCACAAAAATAAAGCTAAAGCGCTCAAAGTATTGAGGGCAAGGCTATACGAAATTGAAAGACAAAAAAAAGAAATGGAAAGGTCAACAATGAGGAAAAGCCAAATTGGCTCTGGTGATCGTTCCGAGCGCATAAGAACATATAACTTTCCACAATCAAGAATAACAGATCATAGAATTAATCTAACTTCACATCGGTTAGAGCAGATTATAAAAGAAGGTGAACTAGATGAATTTATTGAGGCATTAATTTCACGCAATGAAGCAGAAAGATTGGCCGGGGAAAGTTAGCAGCCTACAATGGAATATCTTTATTAATTACATAGGATCTTTTAAACGCAATAGATAGACAGTAAAAACAAGTTCTAGTACTATCGCGGATAAAACAAGAACAGCTACACTAATTGTTTGACCATTGTAAATGTAGCTTGTTAAGCCGATAAAAATAGCCATGATAAAAGCTCTAATGAACGAGACTGCAGAAGAAGCTGTGCCTTTAATTTCAGGGAAAACATTTATTGATGCATTAAAAATCACTGGCTGGAAAATTGCACAACCGATAGAAAAAATAATCATAGACAGTGTTACTAATACCAATTCTCATTGTTGTCCAGTCAAATAGGAAACATTGCAGAGTTGTTTAATTGTGGAGCTGGCAAGAGAAGTAATAAATTTGCACAAAGCACCCTCAAGTAGAGCAATTGTATCGTATATTTTATTGCGCAAAATGTTCTGTTTTATATATAACCAAAGCCTCTCAACAGGATTTAGCTCAGGTGAGTATGGAGGTAGGTATATAATGTCGATATTTTTAGGTACCTTTAAATTTTTTGACCTATGCCAACTAGCACAGTCCATAACGAGAAAAGCCTCTCGTGTTTCTAGATATTGCGAAATTTGCTCAAGAAATATGTTCATGCAATCAGTGTTGACATTTGGTGCAAATAAGCTAGAACTCTCTCCATTTCTAGGATTAACTGCACTATAGAGATAGAAATTTTGCCTACCTAATTTTGTTTTAACCTGTGTTCTAATCCCCTTTTTAAACCACCCATGTCCAACTTTTGAATGTGTGCCAAACCGTGATTCATCAAAGAAAAATAGCTCTTTTTCTGGATACTTGCTAATAGCTCCATTGAGATTTTTTTTTGAATTCCTCTTGTTTGCTTTTATCTTGTCCATTATGAACTGGTCTTGGTGTAATATATGAGAATTTCATCTTTTGCATATGGCGGTGTACTGTAGATTTGCTGATATTTAATCCGAACTTTTCCTGGATTCTTATTCTCATTTCTTTAATGGTGATATTAGGATTTTCTTCTATCCACTCTTCAATTTGCTGTAGTTGAGCCTGATTTAATTTAGTTTTTCTACGACGTTGTGAAGGAGCAAACAGTTTTTCTTCTCTGCCAATTTTCAAGAGTTTTACCCACGAAGTTAGTGCGCTTCTTGAAATGCAATATATTTTTGCTACAGCCGTTATACTGTACTTTTTTGCTGCAATTACAGCATTTAGTTTTTTTGAAACATATGCATTATTCCTTACTTTCTTCAGCATTTCTTTTGCTGATTCTACTACTTTTTCATCCAATAATTTTGATCTTAATGCCATTTAAACCTCGCTATTTTACTTACTTCAGTATGGCTTTTCTTCCATCATTGTCCATCTGTTTGCCCTGTAATGGGAATTGGTATAAGAGGTTGTCCGGAAACTAGTAAATTCAAGCATATTCCCTCTTTAACATAACCCTACTCATAGCTAGGTATATGAAATTCTCAGTGGATGTTGTGAGTAAATCATACTCCTTCGATAGCCTTCTATTCCTATTAACCCAAGCAAAAGTCCTTTCTACAACCCATCTTCTTGGCTGTACTTTAAACCCTTGTTCTCTTGTTGGTAGTAGCTCAGGTGGCGTATCTTTGTGCACCCAAAATCTACATGGAGGCCTTGTAACAATTTCAATATCTATGTCATATTCTTCCTTTATGTGATTCTTTGAATTTCTTCCTTGGTATCCCATGTCAGCCCACATTTTTTTAACTTTAGTATATTTTGTTCTCATATTGTTTAATGCTATTTTAATACCATCTCTATCATTTTCGTTAGCAGCGCCTACGTAACAACCTAGTATAAAACCCTGAGTGTCTGTAATTATATGCCTTTTTCTACCCTTTACTTTTTTACTTCCATCATAGCCTTTGATCCCCCCTTTTCTGTAGTCTTTACAGATTGACTATCTACTATACAGGCACTCGGCTGCTCATTCCTTCCTATTTTTCTTCTACTATATTTTGTAATTTCATAATTCATTTTCTCAAAAATTCCCTGCTTCTTCCATTGCCTGAACTGCTCATACACAGTCTTCCATAGCGGAAAATCATTTGGTAAATACCGCCATTGACACCCTGTACGCAATACATAGAAAATTGCTTCTAATATTCTCTTTTGCTATACTTTGGCGGCCTTCCTCCTTTCTTGTATGATACTCTGAAGTGTTTTTCTATTCTTGCCCATTCCCTTTCGCTTAGATCTGTTGGATACTTTTTTCTCATCTTTACCCCGTACTAAAATTTCAGATATTATAGCCTTTTACTTGTTTCCGGACAACCTCTTAGAATTAATAAAGCAAAACGATGAATTATATATTCAAGGTCTCTCCTTATATGATGCTGTACTAGAAAAAGGTAAGGCTGCTGATGTTGTACCTACTGCTAATAATAATTTTCAAAATGAGTCTATAGCGGCCTATCGCGAGGAACCAGAGGGGGAATTAGACCCTAAAGTTGATGCTGACAATAGCCTTCCTCCTTCTATTAATAGCAATGCATCAACTCAAACGGAAGTCAATTTACAACACACTGAAACTCAAACAGAAGTTGCTTCACAACAAATTGAAACTAAAACGGAAGTCAATTTACAGCACACTGGAACTCAGACAGAATTTGCTTCACAACAAATGGATGAATTGATTTTAAATAATCAGATGCTGTCCGAAAAAAACGTTGAATTGAAGCAAGAAATGTCAAATTTGAAAAAAGAAGCTGTTGAATTGAAGCAAGAAATAGAAGCAGGGTTGCAAGTGATAAATAAAAAGCACCATGAATTAATACAAGAAAATCAGCGACTACAGGAGAAACTAGAAACAACCCAAGCAGAAGCTAATCAAACAATTGTAAAGTTAGAGAAGCAGAATAGCAATTTACAAGACAGGTTTGAAAAAGAGGAGCAAAAAAACACGGAATTGCAAACTGAACTGGCACAAAAAAATGAAGAATTAGCAGGTGTGTTAAAAGAGCTACAAAGGAAAGCACAAGAACTTAAAGGTGTATATGAAGAAAAAAGAAAGCTAAAGGAAGAGCTGAAAATTGTTAATGCAGGAAAGAAGAATTTGGAAAAAGAGCTAAATCAAGCACGAGAAGATGCGGAACAGATAATGGTTGAACGACGCCAGCAGAAAGAGCGCTTGAAAGATCAGCTAAGAGAATTAGATCAGGAATATAAGGTACAAGTAGAAATTGGGCAAAAGATTAAAGAATCAGATAGGCAGGATAGCAATTTACAAGATACACTTGGAGAAGAGAGACTAAAACTCAACATTGAAGAGCTAGAAAACGAGTACGAGGAATTTCCAGGAGATAAGGTGCTTACACTTGAACTCACTAAAGATGAAGATAAAGTCGAAGAGTTAAGAAACGAGCTAGAGCGTGAGAAAGAAAAGTGTAAACAATTATTAGAAGAAGAAAATGAATGGGGTGATGAATTGGTAGGAATGCTTGATGGACTGGAAGAAAAAATTCGTGCTGATGAACAAAGGAGCTTCAACAATCAATTAACGGGAGAAATTTCTAATGAGTCTGGTAATGCTCCACGACAGAAGAAAAGGTTATCCAAATCTTCAAGCGTTGATAATGAGTCTTATGTTCCACTGAGAGAGAAGACAACATTACTCAGATCTTTAAGCGTTGATAGTGGACTTGATAGCGATGAAGAAAATTGTGATAATGATTTATCTTTCAACATAAGTCCTATAAGTTCTATTGAGAAGGTGGCAGAGAGTAGAAACGTAGGTAGGGTATCATTGTGAAGATGGTTGGGGTTAAGTTGCAACTTAAGTGGGGCGCAAAAGGTCTTTTGTGTTGATAATAATTTAAAATCTATAGTAGACTAAAAAAGATTATTAAATTATAATATAACATATGATAAAAGACGAGAAATCGAAAACAATTTTTGAAGTGGAAGGGGCAGTAACTGCTTTACTACCTGCAGCAGAATTTAGAGTGAAACTGGACAATGAACATGAGATTATCTGTCATGTATCAGGGAAAGTGAGAAGAAGTAAAATACGCATCATTATAGGGGATAGGGTGTTAGTTGAGATGAGCATTTACGATAGGAATGCGAGAAAGGGTAGGATCATTAGAAGGCTTAAAGGTACAAGTGACAGAACGATCTCTAAATAATCTTATTCTTGCTTCATCATCGAAAAGGCGTATAGCTTTACTAAAACAAATAAACATTGAGCCAGGTTTAATTTTGCCAGCAGATATAGATGAAGCCCCTTTAAAAAAGGAACTTCCGAAGGATTACTCAATCCGTATGGCAAAAAGTAAAGCGGAGAAAATACAAAGCTCAAATCCAAATTACTTTGTGCTTGGTGTTGATACAGTTGTTGCTTGTGGTAGAAGGATATTGCTCAAAGCTGAAAACGTTGAGCAAGCAGAAAAATGTATCCGCTTGTTATCAGGAAGAAGGCATAGAGTATACACCAGTGTATGTCTATTAACTCCCGATCAATCTAAACAACATATCAGGACTGTGGTTACAATAGTGAAATTTAAACGTCTCAGTGAACAAGAAATTAAGTATTATTTAGCATCAGAAGAGTGGAAAAATAGGGCGGGGGGATGCAATATACAAGGCCTAGCTGGAGTGTTCGTATTGTTCTTACGCGGCTCCTACTCTTCCGTTATAGGGTTACCATTACATGAAACCTATTGTTTGCTAAGCAATTATTTTAACTTCAATTTATATTGAAATACCTTTATTAGTATCTTTTTTTTGTTGTGACTCAGCAACCTGTTTAGCCCAATCTAGTGGTCTTTTATTTCTGTTAGCTAATGCAATTCTATTGCGATCATAACCATCAGTGTGTTCTGTTAAAGTATCTCCTCTTTCTTCTTCTATTACTCCAGCTTTCAGTTGTGCTTCATCTTTCTCTAGTAATTTATATAGTTCGCTATTTTTATCTACAGTTGGATTAGTGTCATTATTTTCTCGTTCTGCCACTGTTTTTTCTAACCACTTACGTATAGGGTCATATTGTTTACCTTCTCCTATCTTTTCTAAAATGTTTTCTGAGAATGAATCTTTAGGAATATTTTCTTTAGTAGCCTGTTGTGCCGGTTCTCTTAACCCTTTATCCGGGTTTCCCAATGCTCCTTTTAACTCACTCGTATCTCCGATTTCTTTTGGTTCAATGTTTTCTAAGCTCTTCTTTAACTGTTCAGGATTTACTTGAGATTGTTCATTATTGTCATGAGTTGGAGATGAATAGCCCGAATCGTTTGCTTTTATGTCTGTTGAGCTGTCTTTTAGCAACCCAACTTCTCTCAAGCGTTTTTTAGTTTCTTCGCTAATCTGACTCTGATCAGCTGGTTTTAACCCGAGATTTTCTTGACCTAATGTATTTTTAAGTTCTTCAAATAGAGTTAGATTACTTTGTCTAATATGTTCTTCTAATTTCCTTCCTACCTGTTTTAAACCTGTTTGAGATTTACTATCACTATTAGTTGGAGATATATAGCCTGAATCACTTATACTATTTGGTGTTGAAGCAGAGACACTAACAGTTGGACCTTCCACTATTTTTACATCTGCTAAATCGTCTTTTTGCAATCCATCTTCTTTATCTTGTGACAGTTTATCAGTAGGATCAACTTGCCTTAATCCTCTATTATCCTGCTGTGATCTATCTCTGATTTCTTTAAGAAGATTTTCAGGTGGAGTTTGATCACTTTGTTCAATGTTCTCTAAGCTCTTCTTTAACTGTTCAGGATTTACTTGAGATTGTTCATTATTGTCATGAGTTGGAGATGAATAGCCCGAGTCACTTTTATTATTGAGTGCTGTAGCAGAGAGCGGCTGTTCACTTTCTTTCCACTTAGCATCACTAGCATCTTGGTTATCACTGTTATCTGGAGAAGATGAATAAGGAATTATGTCCTTTAATGTCTCTAACGGTGATGGGTTATTTTTTCTACTTCCTGCAATTGATGCTTTTCTATCATCAACATCAATGTGCCGTAAGTTGTTTTTCTTGAAATTTCTGATGTCTTGTAACAGATCGCCTTTGCTATTTCCTTCTTGTTGCTGGGTTTTAGGTTGTTGCTGATCATTAGGTGTTTGCTCACTTCTATCTGGTTTTTGGCTTCCAGGTACAGCATGTCCAAATGTAGGATTGTCATACCGTTCATCTTCTTGCCTATTATCTTGATTGTGGCTTACAGACTTGGTGAAAGTAGAACTATCTGAAGAATCAGAAGTTGCACCTTTTTGCTGATTATTAGGTGTTTGCTCATTTTCGCGCAAGTCATCTGGTTTTTGGCTTCCAGATTTGGCTCCCCCTTGCTCATCGAAAACACCTTTTTTAGGTGGTAGTGAACTAGTTCTAGGTGGAAGTGGCGGAGGAGTTTTTTTGTTCTGAGGATTCTCCTCAAAAAGCGATTGTAGGTTATAAACTTGACCTCCCGAATTTGCTTCTCGTGCTGCTTGTCTAAGCTCACGCTTTTCTTTAGCCTCCTGAGAATTAATTTTATCGTCAAAATCTTTTCCAATTCCGCTATCGTAAGACTGCCTTCTGCTGTTAGATTGTAGTCCAAAATGTGAATGGTGGTCTTCTTTTTTTTGAGTTATATCAGTAGCTTGAACGCTAACACCTCTATTAACATCAATTCTTGTTGTAGTTTCAGATGATAGCTCGTTACTGTCTTTATTATGTTGCATCTCATTCGCTTTTCCTTGTCCTTTCTCCCTGAATTGTATTTCATGCAAGAATAAACCACCTATTTTTACATCTCTGTTTACTTCTAACCGTTCTAGAGAAAAATCATCACCTTTAACAAGGTCTACACCGTTAGCATCAATCTTAATTTTGATCTTACATTCCTTCCCCTCCGCATACCACTTTAAAGTCATTTCATATGAACCATCAGTTACGACATAATGTCTTATTTTTTTCCCTTCTTCCTCGGCAACAAAACCATGCATTCCGCTCTTTCCATCACTATGCAATGTTGAAAATCCCGAGATTTCATTCTTCTCACAAAAATCACTGTTTAAAAATTCGCTGATTTTAAACTCTTTTTTGTTATTTCCCAGCGTAATACTTGCGTGATTACCGTATATTGAAACTCCTGCAACATCATCAACATACTCTTTCAACCTTTCTTTAACTTTACTTTCAAGGTCTTGTCCAGCTTTCTTTGTCTTGTCGCATTTCTGAAGAATAACTCCATATGCTTTATCTTTGTTTTCTTCTTCGTCCCAATTCCAGTTGGCGTGTTTTGTTAAAAACTTTACTGTGTTAAAATCAACTCTAGCATTATAAATTGGGTCGTCTTCCTTTTTTATTTTATCAAATAAAGGAAAAATTTCTTGAATGCGCTCATTATAAATGTGTTCTTGTTGTGTATCGTTAGTGCCCATATATCCCTCACTAATAACCCTCTGCCTTTAGTTCTAGCTAATACTAGCTAATATAATTATCACAAGCATTGGTTGAATTTTTATTAAGGAAGGTTGTGTTACTAATGTGATGACACAAGCTATTTTATGGTAACATCAAACGATTTAAGTTGTCATTCCATTCTGGAATCCAGCCTTTCACGAACCCCATCAAAAATGTTGTGTTTTAACATAAGATTAGCTACTTTTATGCTCACTAACTTAGTGCCCAATCTGGATCCCAGTGTCTGGGCACTGGGATGACATCCTTCTTGGCGGAAATCACTCTTATATCACAACAGCTGCACAGCCTAAATTGCTTTAGCTATAGCTCTGTTTTTGCAACTTCAAATATCTGCTACTCATAGTAAACACTTCTGGATCTTGAGAGGTTAGCTTGAGTATAGCGAGTATGTTGATAAACAACAAAGCAGCAATCGAGATATCAGCAACATCCCATAGCAACCGGACTTTACCTATCGCACCAAGCGGAATGATCATGGTAAAAATTACAATCCAGATTTTAGTGTATTTATTATCCATAGACACATAGCTTATTGTCTGTTTTGAGCAAAAAAACCAAGTAAAAATAGTAGTAAAAGCAAAACAAAACATTATGGCCATAATTAAATAGTCAATATAAGGCCAATTCATTGCCTTTCTAAAAGCAAATATGCACATGTTAGTGCTCTCTAAATCAGTGACCCAAGAATCTGTGACAAGCAGTACCATTGTTGTAATAAACACTATAAACGCAACTATAAAAGGCGATATTATCGTAATTAGACTCTGCTCAATAATAAATTTATTATTATTTTTCTTAGGAACAATTGAAGAATGTACGATTCCTTCAAGGCCAAGCCCTATATCTGTTGCAAAAATACCTCGCAAAGTTCCGACTTGAATAATAGTCAACATTTCTAGAATCAAACCTAGAGATAAACCAGAGTTAAAGCTACTGGTTGTAAAAAAACTGCTTGTTATTAGTTTTAGAGAAGGAAGAATATTTTCACTAAATTTAAATAATATGATACCGCAAAGTGTGAGGTAACTTACCGTCATTATCGGTATCATAGCCGATATAAAAATTTTAATTTTTTTTAAGCTGAGAGCTGCAACAACAAAAAATATTATGGCCATTACAATGCCACCAACAACTACAGGCACATCTATCATATTAAGTGGTATTGATAGAGAATTTACCTGAACAAGGTTACCAACTGTTATTGAAACCATCATCATGATAACTAGAAAGACAATTGTGGCCTTCCTAGAGTTAAACGCATCAGTCATGTAGGCTACAGGGCCACCTATAAACCTTTCGTTCTTTTCCTTTCTGGTTTTTATACTTAGATAACAAGTGACATATTTTATCACAGAAGTGATAACAATAATTATTGCCATCCATAAAATAGAGCCCGGTCCTCCGGTTTTTAGAGCAACAGCAGTTCCTGAAATATTTCCTACTCCTAAATTTCCCCCTAAAATTGTAAACAGAGCGGCTATAGAAGAAAATTTATTTTCTCCTTTTTTAGCTCCAAGGAGTGAAAGGGCGTATGGTAATCTAAATACCTGTAGCCATTTTAGTTTAATCGATAGGTAAACACCAGCAACTAGCATGAGTAATATTGTTGGCAGTAATAAAACAAACTTTACTGTATCCATCTGTAAAAGTGAGATTTTTATTTGAGTATACAACAAAAATTGAAAATACCTAACCTATTTTCTATGTATGACTTCGTTTCCGTCATTCTAGAAACCTTTTCTTGTCATCCAAGTAGCGTGACACATAACTGTACGAACATTGTAATATGGTACAATGTTAAGACGATGTCATTCCAGTGCTTGACACTGGAATGGCTTTGTTGCATCGCTAGCTATGATGGATTAAAGATAAAAAAGATAGGGAATATCAGTAGCTTATTATTCTGGTATTTATAACAAGAACGGTCAATGAATACCTAAATTTGAGTAAAAGAAATTTCACTACCATTTACCAATCCGGCTAAAATTCAAGAATTTCAATGCTTTAGCTATTTTCAATAGAATTAAATTTATTAATATAAATAACAAATTACTATTCTTAAATTTGATCAGATTGATTGCAAAAAAACAAGATTTTCAATAGGTTGCTTATAATCCTAACTATAGTTAGCCTTTCATAAGTAGCTATGCAACAAAGCCATTCCAGTGTCAAGCACTGGAATGACATCACAGGGGCACTGGAATTTTTGTTTCAATATTTGTACATTAGCCATGCATCTGAACAGATACTGTAAATTAGCTATATTACATTAGCCCATCAGATGAGTTGTAATGGTTATAATTGTCTGATAAGTGATCTCTAACATCGTGACCTAACTCATTGGCATCAGGCTTAACTTCGTGATCTAATACCAATTCTCATTGTTGTCCAGTCAAATAGGAAACATTGCAGAGTTGTTTAATTGTGGAGCTGGCAAGAGAAGTAATAAATTTGCACAAAGCACCCTCAAGTAGAGCAATTGTATCGTATATTTTATTGCGCAAAATGTTCTGTTTTATATATAACCAAAGCCTCTCAACAGGATTTAGCTCAGGTGAGTATGGAGGTAGGTATATAATGTCGATATTTTTAGGTACCTTTAAATTTTTTGACCTATGCCAACTAGCACAGTCCATAACGAGAAAAGCCTCTCGTGTTTCTAGATATTGCGAAATTTGCTCAAGAAATATGTTCATGCAATCAGTGTTGACATTTGGTGCAAATAAGCTAGAACTCTCTCCATTTCTAGGATTAACTGCACTATAGAGATAGAAATTTTGCCTACCTAATTTTGTTTTAACCTGTGTTCTAATCCCCTTTTTAAACCACCCATGTCCAACTTTTGAATGTGTGCCAAACCGTGATTCATCAAAGAAAAATAGCTCTTTTTCTGGATACTTGCTAATAGCTCCATTGAGATTTTTTTTTGAATTCCTCTTGTTTGCTTTTATCTTGTCCATTATGAACTGGTCTTGGTGTAATATATGAGAATTTCATCTTTTGCATATGGCGGTGTACTGTAGATTTGCTGATATTTAATCCGAACTTTTCCTGGATTCTTATTCTCATTTCTTTAATGGTGATATTAGGATTTTCTTCTATCCACTCTTCAATTTGCTGTAGTTGAGCCTGATTTAATTTAGTTTTTCTACGACGTTGTGAAGGAGCAAACAGTTTTTCTTCTCTGCCAATTTTCAAGAGTTTTACCCACGAAGTTAGTGCGCTTCTTGAAATGCAATATATTTTTGCTACAGCCGTTATACTGTACTTTTTTGCTGCAATTACAGCATTTAGTTTTTTTGAAACATATGCATTATTCCTTACTTTCTTCAGCATTTCTTTTGCTGATTCTACTACTTTTTCATCCAATAATTTTGATCTTAATGCCATTTAAACCTCGCTATTTTACTTACTTCAGTATGGCTTTTCTTCCATCATTGTCCATCTGTTTGCCCTGTAATGGGAATTGGTATAAGAGGTTGTCCGGAAACTAGTAAATTCAAGCATATTCCCTCTTTAACATAACCCTACTCATAGCTAGGTATATGAAATTCTCAGTGGATGTTGTGAGTAAATCATACTCCTTCGATAGCCTTCTATTCCTATTAACCCAAGCAAAAGTCCTTTCTACAACCCATCTTCTTGGCTGTACTTTAAACCCTTGTTCTCTTGTTGGTAGTAGCTCAGGTGGCGTATCTTTGTGCACCCAAAATCTACATGGAGGCCTTGTAACAATTTCAATATCTATGTCATATTCTTCCTTTATGTGATTCTTTGAATTTCTTCCTTGGTATCCCATGTCAGCCCACATTTTTTTAACTTTAGTATATTTTGTTCTCATATTGTTTAATGCTATTTTAATACCATCTCTATCATTTTCGTTAGCAGCGCCTACGTAACAACCTAGTATAAAACCCTGAGTGTCTGTAATTATATGCCTTTTTCTACCCTTTACTTTTTTTACTTCCATCATAGCCTTTGATCCCCCCTTTTCTGTAGTCTTTACAGATTGACTATCTACTATACAGGCACTCGGCTGCTCATTCCTTCCTATTTTTCTTCTACTATATTTTGTAATTTCATAATTCATTTTCTCAAAAATTCCCTGCTTCTTCCATTGCCTGAACTGCTCATACACAGTCTTCCATAGCGGAAAATCATTTGGTAAATACCGCCATTGACACCCTGTACGCAATACATAGAAAATTGCTTCTAATATTTCTCTTTTGCTATACTTTGGCGGCCTTCCTCCTTTCTTGTATGATACTCTGAAGTGTTTTTCTATTCTTGCCCATTCCCTTTCGCTTAGATCTGTTGGATACTTTTTTCTCATCTTTACCCCGTACTAAAATTTCAGATATTATAGCCTTTTACTTGTTTCCGGACAACCTCTAAGCTGGCAAATGAACAAAGAAAGGTAGGTCAACCAGTTGCAAAAGTAGCAAGAGATCTAGGAATAAGGGATAGTGTATTAGGAAAATGGATGAAGAAATATAACGAAAAAAAGTCAGCGGCAAATGCATTTCCAGATGTAGCACCTTATGACAAAGAGAGATTTGATTTACAGAAAGAGTTAGCAAAAGTAACAAGAGAAAGAGACATTTTAAAAAAAGCCCTGGCCAGTCAAAAAGAGTAAAATATTTTTTCATAAAAGAGCATAGTAAACACTATAAAGTGCAGGAATTATGTAGGGTTTTCTGCTAGTGGCTACTATAAGTGGACTACAAGGAAAATAAGCAGTAGAGAATCAGCAAATAAAGAGTTATTAGCAGATATTCAAAAAATATATCAAGCTTCTAAATGTAGATATGGAGCTCCTAAAATTCATGCTGAATTGAAGGCTTTGGGTAAAAGTTGCAACTTAAAAACAGTGCAAAGTATTATGCAGAAAAATGGTATTCAGGCTATATTGAGAAGAAAATTTAAAATTAAGAAACAACAAACGGACAGTAGCTCCCAATATATTAGACCAAAACTTTATTGTCGATCAACCAAATAAAGTATGGGATTACTTATATAAAAACCAAAGAAGGATGGCTATATTTGGCAACAATAATCGATCTATATTCACGCATGGTAGTTAATGAGCAGTTCAATAAATAAACAATAGGTTATGGACTCTTTATTAATGGCCGTTAACAAGCGTAAACCTGCCAAAAATCTACTATTACATAGTGATCAAGGTTCACAATATACTGTGCAAGGTTATCAATATCTCTTATCCATAAAAAACATAGATGAGTCATAAAGGTTGTTGTTACGACAATTCTGTTGTGGAAAGCTTCTTCAGTTCTCTAAAAAGGGAGTTACCAATAGACACCTCTCGGCACTCTAAACAGCATATCAAAACTGCTATATTTGAATATATAGAAATTTTTTATAACAAACAACGTCACTATTAACTATTGCATTCCTGAGCATTTTGATTCATCATTCTCTTTGTGAAAAACATTCCAAACTTTCTCTCCACTTTTTCTGGGTAAGGTCAATACCTTTAAGCCCAACACCAAGCTCGAGAAAGTAGAAAGTGTGGAGCAGCCTATTCAGTCTTCTTTGAATCTAACATGAAAGGCTATGCTCAAAAAACTATAAGCGTCCAAGTAATTTTTTAAATAAGATAACTCCTTTAGAATATCTCTTAAGCTATTAACTTAACATCACCATAGGATTTAAAACATTCCCCAAAAAATGTTAAAGCTATTTTAGTAAAATACTCAAAACTTGACCCTAAGCAACTTTGAGTTCATGCTCCTGGTACTCTTGCTTTACCTTCCTGCATAATCGCTTTTGGAGGAAATATATTACTGGATGAAGAACTCACTATATCACCACACTTTAAACCTTTTACCGCTGCTTTGACTCCTTCTGAGACTTTTTTAGATAGACTAATTGTTTCAAAAGATTGACAAAGTTTTCCAGACCTTTCAAAATATCCCTGTTTAATAGCATCGTAGACCCAATATCCACCAAGCGAGCAATTCTCACCTAATTCTTCTTTACAATTTTTGAACTTTTCCAGTATTTCCTCTTTGTTACTAACTTCTACTATTATTTTATCTTGCTTGTCAGGGTACAAATTAACTTCTAATTCTCCTAAACTAGTAGAGAAAGTTAACACTATATTACTATTGTCTGCAAGATTAGTGTAATGCCTTATGCCATTTTCCGTTATAATTTCTACCTCACTTTTACCGATCTTTACTATATCTCTTCCGTATTGTACACCTTCCTGAGTGATACCTAAACCCCTTGCTCCATTTGTAATCTTTGCAACATCTACTTTACTATCCTGTGAATATTCAAGACAGAGAGTAGAGTTGTCGATTTTTACGTCTCTTACCTTACCACTTGTTGCGCTTTGAACGATTGTTATGAAATCTAAAGCACGATTCTCATAATCTGCATAAGCGTTTTTCATATTAGCTTTGTGGCTTTCAAACTCTTCCAGTTCGTCAATTACATATATACTGCTTATGTTGTACAAAATTGCCCCTTTTGATATCAATTGACATACTATACCACTAGCAACCTCTATATTCCTTGAACCTTCGGAACTCTTTCTTAATTCACTAATCTTTCTTATCACAAAATCTGTAAAACTATATTCCTTTTCATATACCTTTCCGTATATACTACCCTGGTTAGGAAAGTTCAGCCTTACCCCAAGTTCTATAGCTTCGTTTACAACGCGTTTTAACTCATCTATATCTTTGGATTTATTTACCCTACCCAAAAATATTTTCAACTTTTCCGACTGATCTAATATTAAATCATCCCATAGAGTTCTAAGCTTAGGCAAACGTTTTTTGTCCTTCCACTCTTCGTAATCAATCGCTCCTGCTTCTAGCAGCAAGTTTTTTGCTTCTTTGAAATGAGTTTCATTACCATAACAAGCCTCCCTAATCTTTTGAAAAACTCGAGACTTTCCTTCGCAATCACGGAGATTGAGAATCTCTTTAAGACCTTCATTTCCTTTGTGCTGATTGAAAAACTTTCTTAGTCGATTAGTGTTAAAGCTATGACCGCAAACACCTTCTAAATCATTTTTTGCTTCCAATTGCTCCTGAGTTAAAAAGATCTGTTCTAAAAGATTCACTTCAAAAGGTTTTTTGTTAATAATTACAATGTCTAGAGGAGTTTTTCCTTGTCTGTCAGGTTGACTACGTGCTCCTTTTTTCAGAAGTAAAGGTATATTTAAAGTATTATAATAAGCAGCATAGTGCAAAGGTGTTTGCCCTTTACTGTTAACTATGTTAGGATCAGCACCAGATTTTAAAAGTAAAGTCATAAATGCACTAACTGCACAACCTATGTCTTTTTCCACTGCTAAATACTCCATACCTTGTATTACATGTAGTATTGTCAATTTGGATTCTCCCCTTTGAAGATTGAGAACAGCTTTTAGATCATCACCTTTGTTATCGTGTAAAAAGTCCTCAAACCTTGTAATGTCACAAAATGGAAAGTCTGTAAGAAGATTTAACAGTGCCTTATTCAAATTTTTTTGGTTATCTTTTAAATCAGGTACGTTGAAAGACCAATCAGATATTAAATTTTTGAATTTTTCCCTTTTAATAATAGAGGTCAAAGAGCTGTTATCACTAAGCAGCAACGAGTATTTAATTGACTCATACTTATCATCTACCCGCCCCTCCTTCTGTTCTACCTTTACCTCCTTTAAATATTCTGTATCATCATCTTTAATGCGTTTAGCTAGATCCTTTAAAAATTCAATATCTCTGTTTTCCAGTAAAGGTAATGCCCCCTTCTTCATGAGAATCGAGACCATTTTTGTACTTCGTCCAGCTAAGTATAATGGAGTGCGCCGTTTTTCATCTAACGCATTAACATCAGCTCCATTGTTTATAAGATACTCTACTATTTTTATTTTTTGGCTCAAGACAGCATGATGTAGAGGAGTGCTTCCGTCATTATACTTCTTATTAACACTTGCTCCATTTTTTATTAGGATCTCTACCATTCTTGTGTTCCCTTGTGAGATAGCATAATATAATGGATCACGATTGTACGCATCAATTGTGTTAACATCAGCTCCTCCTTTTATAAGGGTTTCTACCATTTGTTTGTTGTTTTTTAAAACAGCAAAACTTAATTGGCACAATGTACCTGGATCTACTTGCTTTAATCTCTCTTCTATTTTACTAACTACATTACTCTTACTGAAACCAACATCAGCGTTAGCAGAATTTAATACTTCCTGCAATTTATTCAATTCCATAACTCCACCTCGGTTAAAAATACTACACACCATTTTCACACGCATGACATAAAATGCAAGAACTAATATGACATGCAACATTCGTCCTTAGGCATTTGAGGTAAGCTTTGCCTATTCACTTCACATTCATTTAGCCTACTATTAGGCTTTAATACTGCATATGTAATGCCACCAGCAATGGCCCCAACAATCAATGCAGCAGTAGCTGATATTGATAAACTAAGATGAATAGCAATACATCCAATAGCTACACTTGTCAACATGGTCATTATGCCTACACAGAAACTGGTCTTTATTGCTCTATTAGTTATAGTTAGGTGTTTATTTTCTGTCACTTTTTGATACTGTATCACATTTTTATCGTCAGCCAGACTTCCCGAGGTTTTGGGACACTCCCTTACTCGAAGACTAAGATACTTAACTATATCTTTGTAACCATTGGAATCCGCCAAATCGGAAGGAGTCTCACCTCTAAAGTTTTTTACATCAATAGTAGCCTTTTCTTCCTCTACAAGATATTCAACTATATCGTAGCGATTCATTCTAGCAGATTCATGTAATGGAGTATCGCCATTTTTTTCGCTTGCTACATTAACATCAGATCCCTTTTCTAACAGAGCTTTAACTATGCCTAAACAGCCCACCTCACAAGCAATATGCAAAGCAGTGCATCCTTCTTCGTTTCGTGCTTCAAAACTAGCTCCTTTGTCTAACAAAAATTGAACTACTTCCAAACGACTACATCCAGCAGCTTCATTTAAAGCAGTATCGCCTTCATAGTTTGTTGCATTAATATCAGTACCTTTGTCTAATAGAGCTTTAACGATTTCTAAGTAACCCTCTCGAGCAGCAATATGCAATACACATTTGAAACTATTCTTTCGTATGTCAGCATTATTCATTTGGCCCAATAGAGCTTTAACTATTTCTAAGTGGTCCTTGCTAGCAGCAATATGCAAAGCAGTACAGTCTTCGTTGTTTCGTGCCTCAACACTGGCTCCTTTTTCTAACAGAAATTGAACTACGTCTAAGTGACACATTTCAGCGGCAATATGCAAAGGAGTGTCATTATCATCGGTTGCTTGGTTAATATTGATTTTTTCTTCACTTATAAAGTACTCAACCACTTTTAATTTACCCATTTCAGTAGCAGAATGAAGAGCAGTGCATCCTTCTTCGTTTCGTGCCTCAACACTAGCCCCTTTTCCTAATAGAACTTGAACTACTTCTAAGTGGCCTGCTTTAGCAGCAATATGTAAGGCAGTGTCACCATTATCTTTTTGCGCATCAACATCAGCACCATTATCTAATAGAACTTGAATTACGTTTAAGTGACCCATCTGAACAGCGATATGCAGCGGAGTAGCTTCTTCATTGTTTATTACCTCAACAGTAGCTCCTTTTTTTAACAGGGTTCCAACGATTACGAAGTGGCCCCTGCCAGCAGCAAGATGCAAAGGCGTGTTACCATTGTTGTCTTTTATCTCAACACTAGCTCCTTTGTTTAATAGATCTTGAACTTTCTCTAAGGAACCATGAAAAGCAAAATTAAGTAAGTCAGTATGTATATTACTTTCGTGTACACAATGCTCATCTGTTTTTAAGTGACTATCGAGCGTAGCTAAATATGAATACGTAATATTTTGATTAACTTGATAAATTGGTATGGTCTGTGTTGCATAAAAACCTTGTTCTTTTGACCGCTTTTCTATTCCATCAACCATACTGTTCTCTTCTAAATCTGCTTGAATATTTATTGGACTAGATACTTCTTCCAATTGATTACCCACGACACTACCTTAACTTAAAAACTTATGTTTTAATTATTACACAATTATTATAATTAGCAATAGTTTTATATTTTTTTCAGAATTACAAATTTATTGTATTCAGATATAGGAAAATACCTTTTGTCTCTAAAAAACATTGCAACCAAGTATTACAAAGATTTCAATTATTTACTTCTTCAAAGATCCCAAAAAGATCGTATCTTTGTGAGAACAAGCTACGTAAAAGTAGGGTTATGAAAATAGGAACTTGCAATCTTTGCAACAAAGTCAGGGAAATTAGTTCGTATGTGGATTTAGCGAAAGTGAGCCAATGTAGCTGGTTTTGGCATATAATAAAATTATAATATAAAAAAGTTCGCACAGATCATTTGGTAGTCCAATCCATCCCAAAACAAACTCTTCTCACGTTCCTTGGTTTTGAATGCTGGAAATGGTTATTTTACTTGAGATTTTAATATTATATAATGCTAAATTAACAGCAATCTATCCGAGGATGAAAAAAAATTAAGGCAAAATTATAATAAGGAATAGATCTTTTTTCTGTCAATGCAGAAATTCCTTTAATTTCATATATGAAGTTTTCGTAGCCCCAATCTTTGAAATAGGTGATTGTCTTGCTCAGGTACTGGATTTTGAGCTGTAAGTAGCTTTTCACCGTAAAAAATTGAATTAGCACCTGCAAGGAAACACAATGCTTGCAATTCATCTGACATTTTTTCTCGCCCAGCTGATAAACGTACATAAGATTTTGGCATCATAATTCTTGCTATTGCGATAGTACGAACAAAATCAAACGGATCAACGTCGGCCACATCCTCAAGTGGAGTTCCAGGAATTTTTATCAGCATATTAATTGGTACTGATTCTGGAGGATTACCCAAATTAGCAAGGAGAACTAGCATTTTTATTCGATCCTCATTAGTCTCACCCATACCAAGAATACCACCACAACAGACCTTAATCCCAGATGCACGTACATGTTCTAACGTTTTTAAGCGATCTTGGAGAATACGTGTAGTTATGACTTTATGATAATATTCTTCAGATGTATCAATATTATGGTTATAAAAATCTAAGCCAGCTTCCTTTAGCATATTTGCTTGGTAATCTTTTAACAACCCAAGAGTCACACACGTTTCAAGGCCCAATTTTTTCACCTCTTTGACCATTTCGCAAACAATTGTTAAATCTTGATCACGTGGACCACGCCAAGCTGCTCCCATACAGAAACGACTACTTCCAGCCTCTTTTGCACATTTTGCTGCTTCAATTACCTCAGCAATTTCTAACAAAGGCTCTTTTTGTAACCCGGTGTTATAGTGTGCTGATTGGGGACAGTAAGAACAATTTTCTGGGCAGCTACCTGTTTTAATACTTAAAAGTGTACTAATTTGCACTCCACTAGGATTAAATTGCTTCCTATGTTCTGTTTGTGCTTTATAAATTAACTCGGGAAATGGAAGATGAAAGATTTGTTCTGCCTTGGCAAAAGCCCATTCTTCTGTCATAATTTAATACCTTTTAATAAATAAGTTGTGTATAAACTATATGAAAAATATCATAATATACTAAAGAGTAAAGGAAAATATCGTCAATTGCCAAAAGCTATCCTGGGGAGTTTTATCAACTTTTCTACCAACGATTACCTTGGCCTAAGTCAGTCAGAGGTACTGTTTGATGCAGCAAAGCTTTCTGGAGTAGAGTTTGGAGTAGGATCCACTGGTTCTCGGTTGCTTTCAGGTAATAAAAAAATATTTGAAGACCTTGAGAAGAGGATTGCCCAAGACAAAAGAACTGAGTCAGCTCTTATCTTTAATTCAGGTTTTCAGGCCAATATAACGGTTCTTGCAAGCTTATTAGATCAATCAGTGTTGGGTAACAAGCCTATTGTCTTTTTTGATAAATTAAATCATGCAAGTTTATATCAGGCTGTATTTTTAAGTGATGCTGAGCTTGTACGGTATCAACATAACGATATGAATCACTTGAGTAATTTACTTATAAAATTTAAAAATGACTTAAGATCGAAGTTCATTGTTACTGAAACAATTTTCGGTATGGATGGAGATATTGTATCAATAGAGGAAATCTTTGCTCTTAGTAAAGAATATGAAGCTTTTCTATATTTAGATGAAGCACATGCAACAGGCATTATTGGTCATAATGGGTATGGCTTATCTACCTACATTAACCTTCAGGAAGTTCCACATCTAGTTTTGGGTACTTTTAGTAAGGCTTTAGGGTGCTTTGGTGCGTATGTTGCTTGTTCTAACATTATAAAGAACTATCTCATCAATAAATGTTCAGGGTTTATCTATTCAACCTCTCTTTCTCCAATGATAATTGGCGCAGCAGCTAAAAGTTGGGATTTAGTACAACATCTTACTGATCAACGTCAGGCTTTATCCTTTAAGGCTGCAAATTTGAGAAACAACCTGCAAAATCTTGGATTTAACACAGGTGATTCAGTTACACACATTATACCAATAATTCTATGTGATGAGGATACTGTAATGATACCAACTCTCATTGTTGTCCAGTCAAATAGGAAACATTGCAGAGTTGTTTAATTGTGGAGCTGGCAAGAGAAGTAATAAATTTGCACAAAGCACCCTCAAGTAGAGCAATTGTATCGTATATTTTATTGCGCAAAATGTTCTGTTTTATACATAACCAAAGCCTCTCAACAGGATTTAGCTCAGGTGAGTATGGAGGTAGGTATATAATGTCGATATTTTTAGGTACCTTTAAATTTTTTGACCTATGCCAACTAGCACAGTCCATAACGAGAAAAGCCTCTCGTGTTTCTAGATATTGCGAAATTTGCTCAAGAAATATGTTCATGCAATCAGTGTTGACATTTGGTGCAAATAAGCTAGAACTCTCTCCATTTCTAGGATTAACTGCACTATAGAGATAGAAATTTTGCCTACCTAATTTTGTTTTAACCTGTGTTCTAATCCCCTTTTTAAACCACCCATGTCCAACTTTTGAATGTGTGCCAAACCGTGATTCATCAAAGAAAAATAGCTCTTTTTCTGGATACTTGCTAATAGCTCCATTGAGATTTTTTTTTGAATTCCTCTTGTTTGCTTTTATCTTGTCCATTATGAACTGGTCTTGGTGTAATATATGAGAATTTCATCTTTTGCATATGGCGGTGTACTGTAGATTTGCTGATATTTAATCCGAACTTTTCCTGGATTCTTATTCTCATTTCTTTAATGGTGATATTAGGATTTTCTTCTATCCACTCTTCAATTTGCTGTAGTTGAGCCTGATTTAATTTAGTTTTTCTACGACGTTGTGAAGGAGCAAACAGTTTTTCTTCTCTGCCAATTTTCAAGAGTTTTACCCACGAAGTTAGTGCGCTTCTTGAAATGCAATATATTTTTGCTACAGCCGTTATACTGTACTTTTTTGCTGCAATTACAGCATTTAGTTTTTTTGAAACATATGCATTATTCCTTACTTTCTTCAGCATTTCTTTTGCTGATTCTACTACTTTTTCATCCAATAATTTTGATCTTAATGCCATTTAAACCTCGCTATTTTACTTACTTCAGTATGGCTTTTCTTCCATCATTGTCCATCTGTTTGCCCTGTAATGGGAATTGGTATGAGTACAAAAGAAAAGCTTTTGAAACAAGGGTTGGTTGTTTCTGCTATACGTCCACCTACTGTTCCTCCTGGAACATCAAGATTACGTATTGCACTCAATGTGAATCATACTGAAAGCAACCTAGACTGTTTAGTGCATGTTCTTCAGCAAATATGAACTATCACTTTGTATTTTGTCACGGTTGGGGGTTTGATTATAAGTTCTTTCAACCTCTTATAAATAAATATTTCTCTAAAATTCCTTACGATTGTTTAGATCTTGGTTATTTTGGAGAAGAAAACCTAAACTTACCAGAAGATGGTGTACTTATTGGTATTGGACATTCTCTTGGACTAATAAAACTAGCTTCCTTAAATGTAAAGTTTAATGGAATTATTGGTGTACAAGCTTTTGTCAATTTTTTAGGATTTGATTTACGATTACACAAAAAACGCAAGTTAGAGTTGAAAAAGATTATACAGCATTTTCAAATGGATCCAATAAATACCCTGATATCCTTTTATAAAAGTTGTGGTGTTAATTTGATAGACCACAACTCTTTTAATTATCTGAATAAAGCAAAATTAATGCAAGATTTAGAACTATTGACTATAGTACATCAGTTGCCGCATACACCACTATTAATATTAGGTGCAACGAATGATACAATTGTGCCACGAAAACTTATCTATGATAATTTCAAAAAAGGTATTAAAGTTATTATGCACAATAAGGGGTACCACAGTCTAGGTCTATGTGAGCATCATTTTGTGCAGGAGCAAATTATAAGTTTTTGTGATGGAATTAGAAGAGAGATACATACAGGATAATTTTAGTAGAGCAAGCTCGTCTTATGATAATGTAGCTTTTGTTCAAAAAGAATGTGCTGCAAAACTAGTAAATCTATTAAAAAGTTGTTTTCCTGAATTTTATCCACAATCTATTTTAGATTTGGGTACAGGTACAGGCTACATTCCAGAAATTTTGTTTGTTTTTTTTCCAGAAAGCAAATTTACTTTAAACGATATATCGCCTGATATGCTAGAAAAAACAAGAGAAAAATTAGCAGGTTATAAGGAGATTGAATTCATCTTAGGTGATATGGAAATACTAGATTTCGGTTTTCAAGACCTTATCATTTCAAATCTAGCACTTCAATGGGTGAGAAATTTAAAAAAGATGATAAAGAAGTCATACAATAATTCAGATATTTTTGTTTTTTCATGTTTACTGGATGGTACGTTTAATGAATGGTCCAGTATTTTTACGAAATATTTACTACCTGTACCAACTTATTGTTACCCATCTAAGCAGGAATTGGAAAATTATCTACTTTACCTAAAACCAAAAAAATATTTTTTCAGTTCACAAGAATTTACACTGTGTTTTCCAAGTGCAAGTGAATTTATCAGGTATCTTAGAAATTTAGGGGCAAATCAAGGTAGCCAGAAAATTTTTCTACCTGATCTGAAGAGGATAGTTAAGAGCTATACAGACAAGATTAACATCACTTATGAAGTATTTTTTGGAATTTTAAGTCAATGCAGATCTTTATAACAGGAACAGATACCGACGTTGGTAAGACTACTATAAGTAGCTGGCTTTGTCTCCACACTGGATACTCGTATTTTAAGCCTATTCAGACTGGAAGTATTTTAGGTACAGATAGTCATCAAATAAGTAGTTTGACTAACACCAATGTTTGTAAAGAAAATTTTGTTTATAAAGAACCTTTATCTCCTCACTTGGCAGCATCGCTGGAGAATGGCAGTATTGATATTAATAAGATCGATTTACCTAAAGTGCATAACTTAATTATAGAAGGTGCTGGAGGAGTTTTGGTTCCAATTAATCAAACCACATTAATGGTTGATTTAATCAAAAAACTTGCCATTCCAACAATTTTAGTTGTTAGATCTACAGTTGGTACTATTAATCACACATTGCTAAGTCTAGAAGTACTGCGTGACAGAAATATTCCTATTTTGGGAGTAATCTTAAACGGACTACCTAATCAAGATAATCTTGAAGCAATAGAATTTTATGGTAGGGTACAGGTCTTAGCATCAGTACCCAGACTGCAAAAAGTTGATAGAGAACATCTAATGCAAATACCACTCTCAAATCGATTAAAAGCTATCTTGGAACAATGAATTTAAGCGAACGTGACAGAAAAATCATATGGCATCCTTTTACGCAAGAGAAAGTAGC
Organism: Wolbachia endosymbiont (group A) of Alloplasta piceator; assembly: GCF_964028505.1. NCBI lineage: Bacteria > Pseudomonadati > Pseudomonadota > Alphaproteobacteria > Rickettsiales > Anaplasmataceae > Wolbachia > Wolbachia endosymbiont (group A) of Alloplasta piceator. The sequence goes on from NZ_OZ034793.1 coordinate 613,840, forward strand.
CAAACTTCCAATTGCAATTAAGAAAGCTCATGGGTCATATCTTTATGATGAGAGTAATAAACCATACCTCGATCTGATTTCCAGTTGGTGGGTAAATCTGCACGGTCACGCTCATCCTAAGATTGCTCAGGCTATATATGAGCAAAGCATAACTTTAGAACATGTAATTTTTGCAGGCTTTACTCATGAGCCTGCAGTAACGCTTTGCGAAAAGTTAAAAACTCTACTACCAGACAAATTATCCAGATTTTTCTTTTCAGACAATGGTTCAACTGCTGTTGAGGTATCACTAAAAATGGCCTATCAGTACTGGTGGAATCAGGGTAACCGTGAAAGAACTACTTTCCTGAGTTTTGAAGGAGGGTATCATGGAGATACATTTGGTGCGATGAGTGTAGGTGCTAAGTCCGGCTTTCATGATACATTTTCAAACCTATTATTTTCTATTTTAACAATACCTTTCCCGGAAATCCAGGATGAAGATGAAGAAATAGAAAATAAAGAAAAACATTCTCTAGAAGTGTTAGAAGGTTACTTATGTGTTGGTTCTCACAAAATTGCCGCATTAATTCTAGAGCCTTTAGTACAAGGAGCCAGTGGTATGAGGATGTGCCGTCCAGAGTTCATTAGAAAAGTTGTTAATTTAGTACGCCAGCATGGGATTTTGATAATTTGTGATGAAGTTATGACCGGTTTTGGACGTACTGGTACTTATTTTGCTTTTGAACAAACTCAAATTATACCAGATTTTTTATGTATCTCCAAAGGATTAACAGGAGGTTTTCTTCCACTTGCTCTCACAGTTGTTACCGAAGAAGTCTACTCAGTATTTTTAAGTGAACATTTTACTAAAGCGTTTGCTCATGGTCATTCCTATACTGCCAATCCTTTAGGTTGTGCGGCCGCAATTGCTTCTTTAGAATTATTAATTAAGCCTGATACCATGGAGTCAATTAAGAGGATTCATAGTATACATAAAAAGGAATTAGTAAATTTATCTGAAGCTTGTGAGAGTGTTAAGCATACACGCGTTACTGGTACAATAGCAGCTTTTGATGTTCACGGGGCACAAACATTAAAGATAAAATTTTTAGAGCAAGGACTTTTAATCAGACCAATTAACAATTCAGTTTATTTATTACCACCCTATTCAATAAGTACTTCAGAGCTTGAGGAAGCTTATAACAAGATCAGAAATGTTATTAGGATTTTTTCATATTGACTTTACCAGACCAATGTATTCAAAAACGAAAGATTCTCACAGTTGTTGGTTTTGAGCGCTGGAAATGGTCATATTACTTAAGTTTTTAGCAATAAATGTTGTAATTTAGTAATAATTTTTGAGACTAGAAGGAATTTAGAAAACTACTCATTATATTTATTTTTCAGGAAGTTTTTATCTAAAGTAAGACAATTTTTCTGGTGGAGTATATAACACTTGCTCAGAGGTTGTCCGGAAACAAGTAAAAGGCTATAATATCTGAAATTTTAGTACGGGGTAAAGATGAGAAAAAAGTATCCAACAGATCTAAGCGAAAGGGAATGGGCAAGAATAGAAAAACACTTCAGAGTATCATACAAGAAAGGAGGAAGGCCGCCAAAGTATAGCAAAAGAGAAATATTAGAAGCAATTTTCTATGTATTGCGTACAGGGTGTCAATGGCGGTATTTACCAAATGATTTTCCGCTATGGAAGACTGTGTATGAGCAGTTCAGGCAATGGAAGAAGCAGGGAATTTTTGAGAAAATGAATTATGAAATTACAAAATATAGTAGAAGAAAAATAGGAAGGAATGAGCAGCCGAGTGCCTGTATAGTAGATAGTCAATCTGTAAAGACTACAGAAAAGGGGGGATCAAAGGCTATGATGGAAGTAAAAAAAGTAAAGGGTAGAAAAAGGCATATAATTACAGACACTCAGGGTTTTATACTAGGTTGTTACGTAGGCGCTGCTAACGAAAATGATAGAGATGGTATTAAAATAGCATTAAACAATATGAGAACAAAATATACTAAAGTTAAAAAAATGTGGGCTGACATGGGATACCAAGGAAGAAATTCAAAGAATCACATAAAGGAAGAATATGACATAGATATTGAAATTGTTACAAGGCCTCCATGTAGATTTTGGGTGCACAAAGATACGCCACCTGAGCTACTACCAACAAGAGAACAAGGGTTTAAAGTACAGCCAAGAAGATGGGTTGTAGAAAGGACTTTTGCTTGGGTTAATAGGAATAGAAGGCTATCGAAGGAGTATGATTTACTCACAACATCCACTGAGAATTTCATATACCTAGCTATGAGTAGGGTTATGTTAAAGAGGGAATATGCTTGAATTTACTAGTTTCCGGACAACCTCTAAGACTGATTTAGAAATAAAATATTTGCATTTCTAATTTTGACTTGTACAATTAAAACACTTAGATTTATGTGGGGGAATTATGATTAGTTTGAGAAGAAGCGATCAACCAGGCACTTCAAGGGAAAGTGCTGAAGTAGTTTTTGTTCATCAACCGCCCATGGAGGTAGGGAGGAAATTATTTTTTTTTGCAGAATCTTTTATGAGTAATGCTTACATCTTATTCGAATCAGCTAAATCTCACCAGATGTCAAAAAGGGGATTTGCTAAAAAAGTCTTAAAAGAATTTCCGGTTTCATTCGCTGGGGCGATGGCAGGTTGTGCAGTTACCGGTTCCTTTTTAGGAGCTGCACCTTCAGCGACATTATTTACCAGAAACGTTACTAGTACGGTTATTAGTAGTCTGTCTAGGAGAAAAAGAAAAGCTGACAAAATTGTTGAAATTTTTGAATCCAAAGCTAAGATTGCTTCCGATCTAATCTTATTGGAAGCTGGAATTAAAATTTTCCAAAGTTTTGAAAAGCAATTTATAGAATTGACAGGTAGTCGACTTAATACTCCAGTCCTGTCAAAGCTATCATTATGTGCTGTCCTTAGAGCAGTATACTATGCTTGTGAAAAATTGGAGGATTTATCGGTTGATTCGATAATAGAAGGTGTTCTTTTAGGTGACATTGAAGGATTAGATGAGTCTTCAATTAGCTTTAAGCACAATGGACGATATGTGTCTTCTAATAAAGTATACAATCAAACGGGTATAATTATAAAGGAAGAATCAAACTCTGTGTATTTACAATTTTGCGGAACTTCTGGCGATCAATACGGCTACAGACATCCTTTAAGCTTTGAGGAAGAAGGGGTTGGCGCTATAATGAAAAAGCGAAAAACAGTCCACGTGAATCGCAATTCAACTGTCCAAGAAGATGAGTATCAATATACTTTAGGAGGAATAAATTTAGAAGAGAAAGCTCAGGAAATACTAGAACAAATCAAAATCAAAGGAATAGCTCAGAAAGGTGATATTGCTTCTCTTAAAAGTGAAATAAATAGTATAAAGGATTTGATTATAAATCAAGGTCCAGGAGGTGGACAAGGTCCAGGAGGTGGACAAGGTCCAGGAGGTGGACAAGGTCCAGGAGGTGGACAAGGTCCAGGAGGTGGACAAGGTCCAGGAGGTGGACAAGGTCCAGGAGGTGGACAAGGTCCAGGAGGTGGACAAGGTCCAGGAGGTGGACAAGGTCCAGGAGGTGGACAAGGTCCAGGAGGTGGACAAGGTCCAGGAGGTGGACAAGGTCCAGGAGGTGGACAAGGTCCAGGAGGTGGACAAGGTCCAGGAGGTGGACAAGGTCCAGGAGGTGGACAAGGTCCAGGAGGTGGGGAAAGTAGACAATCAGAAGGTTCTAGTAGTGATAATAGTCCAATAGCAATGCTACGTTGTTTGTCACTTCGTCGAGGTGACACCAGAGTTTCTTCAGATAACTCAAGTGGAACTGGTGGAACTCAATCAGCTTTAGAATATGCTGAATATGAGAAAGCCATTTTAAAGGCAGTGAAGAAAGGAAATTCAAAGCCGATTTGGTTTGAAGTAAAAGGTCCAGTGGCATTATTTACTGGAAGAGAAAAAGAATTAAGTGATTTACATAGTAGGATACAAAGTTCAGAAAAAACGTCAGTGATATCACAAATGGTGTCTATTGTTGGGTTGGGTGGCATAGGCAAAACTGAGTTAGCTAGGAAGTATGCGCAAAAATATTTCAGGGATTACGACGAAAATGTAATATGGATAAATGCTGGGGGCAAGGCAGAGCTTGTACGGTCTTTTCTTGGATTAGCTAGAGATAATAGGTTGGGGATTAATCTTGATTGCAGAGATGGAAAGAAAAAGACTGCAGGAGATATTGTGAAAGAAGTATATAGTTTTTTTGCAGATAGGAAAAGTCTCTTTATTTTTGATAATGCTTGGAATGTTAAGTGTCTAAAGGAGTTTTTACCATTGTACTCTCTAAAATCTAGTGATAACAAGCCTTATATTTTAATTACTTCTCGTGATCGAGAATTGGAAGGAATAGGATGTATAGAACTAAAAGGGTTGTTATCAGATGATGCGTTGCAATTTGTAAAAAAAGGACTGGAGATAAAGGATGATTCTCAAGACGAAGAAATAGAAGAATTGGTAAGTATAGTGGAATCTTTTCCCTTAGCTCTACGACAAGCAGTGTCACATATTCTAGATCAAAGGTCAGGTAGGTTTGGTCTTAGTAATTATTTGAATCAATATAACAAAAAGAAAAAGGAACTGCTTGGTTCTGATGTGTTTATGGGTGTTGATAATACTTATACTAGTACAACTTTTACGACGTGGAAGGTTACACTTGATATGATATTAAGTAATAAAGAACATGGATGTCTGGCTTTAGAGATTTTGGACATTGTGTCTTATCTTGAACCTCGGAATATCGATAGGAGAATGTTTTTAAATTTAGCGGGAGGTGATGAGAATAAGTTGGAGTTAGCTATTCGTTTGCTTACAAGATATTCTATGGTGAACGGTAAACAAGAACAAAGCACACTAAATGTTCAAAGATTGGTTCAAGAAGTAATCCGATTACAATTAGATGATCAGAAAAGAACGAAAGAGGTTATCAAAAAGACTTATGAATTACTAAAAAGTCTTTTCCCTGTTGGTATTGAAGGTGTGGAAGACTATGATAGGAAGGAACAGTTGTCACCACACTTAGAGGAGTTTTTGTTTCATGTAGAGAGTTGGGCAGCAAAGGATCCTGAAAGTGCATCAGATGTAGAAAGATGTTATGTACAGCCTTTATTATGGTTATTGGCTGAAGCATATTCCGACCTGGAAATAGCAGAAAATGAAGTATCAGTGCTTACAAAGCTCTTGAGGATTGAATCCCGACTTGGTGCAACTCAGGTGAAGGTGGCTAAAGTATTTATAAAACTTGGTAATGCTACTGGATTTTTACAAGACGATATTGGAAAGATCTTATATCTTGAAAAAGGTATAGAAATTTTAAAAAATTATCCTGGTTGTGCTTCTGAAACAGCTTATGCACTATTAAATCTTGCTGATGCTCAGCGAAATTTGGGAGAAAATGTTGCAGAAATCAATAGTCTTGAGAAGAGCATAGAGATTTTTAGAGAGCTTTATAGAAATCAGGGTTCTCCTTATGATCATGAAGTATCTGGAGCTTTTGTAAAACTGGTTGATGCTTGTCATACTTTGGGCTCTTATGTGGAAGAAACTAGTTTCATTTTAAACGAGGATTTACTGTCTACAGTTTACGAATGTTATTATCATAAGGATGAATTGTCATTAGCCAAGGTTCTGTTAGCTGTTGCTAGGGTTGGGAGTAACCCACATATAAAGAAGGTTCTAATTAAAAGAGCTATGTCCATTTTTTTAGACAAGCACGATTCTTCTCTTTCAACATCTAGATATGTCATGGAATGTTGTGATCTTGAGAATGAACTGGAGTATTCTATAGCAGAACAAGAGTTTTCTGATAAACTTATTAGCTTTGTTTTTGAGCAAAATTCTTTTTTGAGTAAATACCAAGCAACTGATTTACTATTAGAAATAGCTCAACATTATAAAGAACAAAATAATATTTATTATGAGATGATTGCGCTTGAAAATGCCTTTGTTACTTGTGTTTTTTTTAATCCGAGTGGTGATTTTGCCTATCACAAATTGATTGACCTTTTGTGCAGAATTGCTAGTGCTCATAGGGATACTGACAATTATTATGAAGAAGTCGATTGTCTTGAGGAAGCCTTGAGTTATTATGAACAACTTTCTACTAGCGATCTTGATACAATGTTAAAAATAAGATTAAGACTCGGTATTGGTTATAGAGATTTAGAGAATTATGATATGCAATATTATAATCTTGATATGGTATTAAAGACTTTAAAAGGTTCATTTAGTATCAATAATGCAAAATATCATACAATAGTAGCTGAAGCGCTAGAAGGCTTTATTGATACTTGCTTATATTTTAAAAAATATAAGCAAGTATTTAGCTACGTTAGTCAGAGCTCGGAAGTTATTAGTTTAGTTGATTATTCTGACGAATATCAGGCTTCTACTGTACACAGAGTGCTATTAATGCTTGAAAAAGTTTATAACATTTTAGGTGAGCATGCTAAAGGAAGATCCTGCAAGGAGAAAGCTTTGTTGGTTATGGAAAGATTAAATGAAGTGGATTTCCAAACATCAATTGGTATACTAGAGGAGTCTAGTGGTGTGCATGCGTATCCAAGAAAAGAACAGGGGGGTGGAGAGGTCTCATCATCTGGGTATTCGTTAAATAAGAAAGCAAGGGAAAGAGGAAGTGTAGAAATTGCTCACAAGGATTCATTGGATAAAGAAGAATTTACAGGGAAAAAAAGGAAGTTATTAAATGCTGATGATAGAATAAAAAGAGTAAAGAGTACTGGAAAATTTAGTAGTCAGGTTGCCGAATTTTCTAAGCAAGTGTCTGAGAACAGAACTATGGATGTTGAAGAAGCACTTATTGCAGAGATTAAAAATGTAGATCCAAATGCGGTAGGTTCAAGAATTATGAATGTTGCAAAGAAGTTTAAATCGTTACCCAATAATTATCTTAATGAGGTATCGGTTGTTAGTAACTCGACTGGATTTCAGAAATAATATGTAATATCTTCTTTAAAAGACAAGATTTTATCTGACACAGAAGAATTGATGTAGTAAAAATTAATATAAGACTCTTGTCTAATCCTACCAATGTTTTTCTGAAAAGCAAATATGTTTACTGTCAAAAAATGTTTGTATAGGTGTAGAAGTATTCGCTGAGTGAGGTCTTGTTTGATTATAAGAACGCAACCAAAGATCAACATCAACCTGTAGATCTTTCAAAGAACTAATGTTGTAACGCTCATCTTGTATAATTCTATGAAATCTTTCATATATGCTATTAGAGGTTGTCCGGAAACTAGTAAATTCAAGCATATTCCCTCTTTAACATAACCCTACTCATAGCTAGGTATATGAAATTCTCAGTGGATGTTGTGAGTAAATCATACTCCTTCGATAGCCTTCTATTCCTATTAACCCAAGCAAAAGTCCTTTCTACAACCCATCTTCTTGGCTGTACTTTAAACCCTTGTTCTCTTGTTGGTAGTAGCTCAGGTGGCGTATCTTTGTGCACCCAAAATCTACATGGAGGCCTTGTAACAATTTCAATATCTATGTCATATTCTTCCTTTATGTGATTCTTTGAATTTCTTCCTTGGTATCCCATGTCAGCCCACATTTTTTTAACTTTAGTATATTTTGTTCTCATATTGTTTAATGCTATTTTAATACCATCTCTATCATTTTCGTTAGCAGCGCCTACGTAACAACCTAGTATAAAACCCTGAGTGTCTGTAATTATATGCCTTTTTCTACCCTTTACTTTTTTTACTTCCATCATAGCCTTTGATCCCCCCTTTTCTGTAGTCTTTACAGATTGACTATCTACTATACAGGCACTCGGCTGCTCATTCCTTCCTATTTTTCTTCTACTATATTTTGTAATTTCATAATTCATTTTCTCAAAAATTCCCTGCTTCTTCCATTGCCTGAACTGCTCATACACAGTCTTCCATAGCGGAAAATCATTTGGTAAATACCGCCATTGACACCCTGTACGCAATACATAGAAAATTGCTTCTAATATTTCTCTTTTGCTATACTTTGGCGGCCTTCCTCCTTTCTTGTATGATACTCTGAAGTGTTTTTCTATTCTTGCCCATTCCCTTTCGCTTAGATCTGTTGGATACTTTTTTCTCATCTTTACCCCGTACTAAAATTTCAGATATTATAGCCTTTTACTTGTTTCCGGACAACCTCTTATAGCTCTTTTTACAATAATCCGAACAGACCGTAATATGCTACTGGCCTGCTATAGCCATAAACACATATCTTATCGCATTCGGACTATTATAAGAAAGGCTATAATTTATTAATATACTATTAAGATCTCAAGTAACACAACCATTTCCAGCGCCCAAAACCAGTAAGCGTGAGAACAAATTTCTTTGGGATCGTATGAACTTCCAAACGATACATACGAACTTTTTTATATGGTGATTTTATTATACGCTGAAATCACCTATATTGGCTTACTTTCGCTAAATCTACATATGAACTGTTTTGCCTAACTTTGTTGTAAAAATTCCAAGCTTTTACTTTTAAAACGCCGCTTTTGTTTAAATTGTTCTCACAACAGTACGTACTTTTTTATGCTTTTGAGACACAAACAGTAAACAAAAGAATTTGCTTCCACACTGGTTGCCATGGTATTTCTATAGAATATCTAATTTGCTAATAGCTCAAGATTAACCGTATGCAAAACTCTTGAGAAAAGAAAACGCACTAATTATAAGCTGTGGACCTTTTACTATTACAATAAGAGCAAATAATATTCCACACAAGGATACCAACACTCCAAGTATCGAGACAAGCCCGTCTTTATTCATAATACCAAGTGAAATAAGAGTCGTACCGATTGCTGGAATGAAGTGAGTCAACGGAAGCGGATTGGCTATCACCAATACGCAAACCAGCATTATAAATGCCAAAATCTTTTCACCTGGCCCACAGAAGATAAAAGACATTCTCGGTTTCATGAACTTTTCTATTTTTTTTAATGCAGGTAAAGTTTTTTTAACCACAAGGGCTAATGTTGAACGTTTAAAGGATTTCCTTTCCAACCAACGTGGCATCCAGGGAGAATGAAACCCAAGCAGAAGTTGTAATGAAAACAAGATTAAAGGTATAGAAAGAATAGTTGTATAACCAGGTGGAACCGGTATAGGCACCGATAGCGGCAAGGAGAAGATGATTATTAAAATACCAAAACCACGTTCTTGTAAAGCTGTTTTAATGTCAAACAATGTCACTTTATCACTATCAGCAGTACCAGTACCTGCAACCTCTTTTAGAATATCAGATGCTAATTTTTTATCTTCAGTCAAATTCTTACCCCTTTTCACAATTACCTTTTAACCAAACGACCCAATAATTAGCATAATCACTACTATAACACAACATCTATTCTTGATTTAACTGATTCATTCCTCTTTGAATTTCATACTTATGGTCTTATCTGTTTCGATACAAATTTTCGTTATTAGAAGATAAATGAGGTATATTATGAATTTGCTTAAACTCTTCAATTATAGGCAAAAAGGCCCTTTATACTGTACTAATAATGGTATTAGCTACGTGCTTTAACGTTATTATAATATTTTGCATATAAACCTATTTTATAAAAATTCACAATATGAATTAGTAAATAAATTATGTTTAAATCAGTTGCGTATATAGTAAATATAATGCATTGTGTGCCTTTGTTAATAGAAAGGTATAAGTATGCCTAGTTCAAGGCAGGTAGTACAATATAACTCATTTGATAGTAATAACCTTGAAGACACTACTTTGCCTTGCGTATTTAAAGATTTTACGATTACTTCTGAAGAGATATTTGAGATTGGTAGTGAGGGTAACCAAGTAATAGATAATTCAGATGGTGAAATAGAAAGGCTGCAACAAGAAAACTTTGATCTCAAGAAAAATGAAAAGCTCTTGGAATGCTATAAAGGTATAGCGGAAGAGTATGATCAAGAAGTGAGAGAGCTCAGCAAGAAAAATCAGATCCTAGAAAAGAAAATTAAAGATCTTGAAGCTCAATTACAAAGAAAAACAAGAGAATTAACTAAAAATGGCCAAGAAATTGAACAGCTAAAACAAGAAATAGAAAAAGTATTATTGGACGTGAAGAATAAAAATGACATAATAGGGAACTTGGACAGCAAATTAGAAGATATGAAGAGTGAAATACAGATGATAGACAAAAAAAATGAAGAGTTACAGCAAAGGTTAAATTTGGTTGAATCTAACTCAAGTGGACTAAGAAAAGAAAGTGTAGTGCTGGTAGACAGTATAGAGGATTTGAAGAGTAATTATGAAAACCAGATATTAGAAAAAGATAAGGAACTTAATGATGTAATAGGCCAGCTCTATGTTTATTTATCAGAGCGTGAAGAACTGTTTGCAGAATTTAGTTCATTGCAGAATGAAAATGAGAGTTTAAAACAGAAAAACTTCTATATTAGTAATGAAGTGTCTCTTGAAGATGAATTAAACAAAGAAAACGTAAGAAAAGAAATAGTAAGACCTCAGTCTACAACAAAAGTGGAAATGAGGCGTATCAATGATAATGATGACCAGGAATCAATATGGCTATATAGAGAAGCAGAAGATTATCAAACAGGTGAAGATAAAAAACCTAAAAATACTAACTACGACATTGGAGTATGGAATGAAGATGACGATGAAAGTAGCGATGATCAAAAATCAACCTGGCTGTACGAAAAAGTAGAAAACAATCAAGATTATCGAACAAGTGAAGACAAAAACCTTGAAAACACTGATTACGATATTGAAGTATGGAATAAAGATGACGATGAAAGTAGCAATGATCAGGAATCAACTAGTGAAAGTGACTATAATGTTAGCTATTGCTTTGATTATGATGAAATTGTTGGTAGGACCTACGGTCAACTAGTCTACAATGCAAACATAATACGTAAAAAAGATTCTTTTTCCTTAGCAAAAGTAAAATTAAGAGAAAGAGAAAGAGAAAAATATGAAAGTATTTGGCAAAAAATAGATAATATTCATGATGAATTGGATGCTTTGGGTAACTATGGTAATGAAGAGGATTATGAAGAGTGCAATAAAAGACTTGATAAAATTGTAAGCGAGGCGCTGAAACAAAGAGTAATGTTCACTCTTCCGTATAAAGCTAATATATCTTTAGTGGATCGCATAATTGATACATTGCAAAAGCTATATTTTTCTTACGATACTACCCGAATTTATGGATTTTTAGATGAGAAAAAGATATTGCAAATAGTATCAAGAGGTGCGTCTTTAAATAGATTTAGCGATGAAGAACATGGCGATTTCGTGAACATAATTTGCTCAGATAGATACGCTCTAGATCAACGAGAAAAAATACTTTTAGAACTTAAGGACTTGGTGTACAAAAGTATCGTAGACGTAAGTGTAAAAACTGATGATCATGATTTTGAGTTAGAGATGGACAATGGACACTTTTGTATAAAATATCCAAAAGATAGTGTTGTCGAAGTTGCAAGAATATTCAACAATAAAAAAGCTAAAAATTTAGGTCTGGAAATTGGTATGCTTCAAGTTGGAGAAAGTATAGTTAGAGTTGAAAATGAAGAAGGAGTTAGGAATTACACCGACATTTCGGAGGGTAGAATTGAAATGTCTTTTACTACTTACTTTGGGAAGGTCAGTGTTTATTTATCTCCTAGTGATAGAGATAATAATAAAATAGAAGTAAAGCTCGCCAACGAAGAAAGCATAGCACGTTTTAGTAAGTTGGAGGATAAATCAAGTTTAGGGGGGAGCTGTCTTTTAGGAGGAAAAAATGTTTCTATAGGCATAGAAGATGGTTATTTTGAAATAAACAGTGACGTTTCTGAAGAGTTAGCTAAAACTATGAAACAGTCAGATTGTACAATAGAAAAATCATATGTTCCATCTAGCTTTATGAAAGAAGCTTATTGCAATCAGTTAGTAAATGAAAGGGGAATTTAAAAATCAGGCTCAAATATTTCAAAAATAACCATTCAAAGCAGCATTTTTTATACAACTTCGTTTTCAATCTATCTGGAAAGAAGATATCAAGTATTCAAAGTCCAATTCGACAAATCCATAGTCCATTCTTCCTCTAGCTTTTTTATCACTCATCCAAAATTTAGGTATAATACCAAATATCATAAATAAGTAGGCAAATAACTCACAGAACAAATAGTTTTGATCGAACTTTCCGTAATATTACGAATGAATGCACATATAGTATCCTCCAATAAACTAACAGAGTCATATATTCTATTTTTAATGAGATTGTCTTTCAAATATTGCCATAAACGCTCTACTGGATTTAACTCTGGTGAATATGGAGGTAAGTAGATTAAGGTAATATTTTGTGGTATTTTTAAACCTTTGGATCTATGCCATCCTGCACAATCCACAATAAGAAATGCCTCCCTTGTTCCTAAATATTGTGACATCTGCTCAAGGAATATATTCATACAATCAGTATTGACGTTTGGTGCGAATAAACTAGAAGTCTCTCCATTTCTAGGATTAACTGCACTATAGAGATAAAAGTTTTGCCTACCTAATTTCACCTTAACCTGTGTCCTAATGCCTTTTTTAAACCACCCGTGTCCAATCTTTGAATGTGTGCCAAACCGCGATTCATCGAAGAAAAATAGCTCTTTTTCGGGATACGTGACAATAGTTTCATTAAGATTTTTTTTTAAACTTTTCTTGTTTATTTTTGTCCTGTTTATTGTGCACAGGCCTTGGAGTAATATACGAAAAACCTAACTTTTGCATCAGTCCATGTGCTGTAGACTTACTTACCTCAATAGAAAACATTTTCTCAATTATGATTTTTAATTTCTTAGCCGTTAGGTTGGCTCCTTCTTCTGCTATGACATTTTTAATTTCTTCTTGCTGCTTGTAGCTCAACTTCGGCTTTACTCCACGTCCTGGTTGTATTTTAAACGCATCGACTCCTCGTTCCTTAAATCTTGTAATCCACTTCATCAATGTAGTTCTAGTAATTCGGTATATTTGAGCAACTTTTGTTATTCCATATTCTTTTCCAGATATTATTGCCTGTAATCTTCTTCCTATCTCTCCTCTTATTCCGTGCTTCTTTAATTCCAGGTTACACTTATTATATCATTCTTCTCCTATTGCTTTACTTTTTCCTGCCATAACTCCTCACTAATTCTTAAATTGTTCTATTTTAGAAATTTTTCTTTATTTGTCTATTTATTTTTAGGAATTGGTATTAGTTTATTGGAGGATACTATATGTGCATTCATTCGTAATATTACGGAAAGTTCGATCAAAACTATTTGTTCTGTGAGTTATTTGCCTACTTATTTATGATATTTGGTATAAGGTATTGAAACTAACAAGTGGAATGATTACATAATGCACATATTAGTGAAAGGAGGTACAACATGAGTAATATAGTTCATTCAAATAAAAACAATAACCGTGATAACTTTAGTGTAAGAGGGTTACAAAGGGCCGTTGATGACATATTTGATAGCTTCTTTACAGGATGGAATCCAGAGCTTTCCAGAAGAAGCAACAGTCTATTACCAGCTTGTGACTTTTATGAAACAAAGGAAAGCTATTGCCTCTCATTAGAGTTACCAGGTATTTCCAAAGAAAGCATAGATATTAGTATATCTGGCGATAGCTTAATAGTGAAGGGTGAAAAGACATGTGATAACGAGTCAAAAGATAAGCAGTTTTATCATCGAGAAAGGTACTATGGCTCTTTCTATAGGTCTATTCAGCTTCCAGTAAATGTGGAGCGAGATAAAGTATCTGCTAGTTTTTCAGATGGAGTATTACATGTAACCATACCTAAGTCAGAGAAACACATCAAGAAGATTGATGTAAAGTAACCAGTAAGTGGTAGCAGGCTTCTAGTTTGAGGCTTGCTATTTTGAATCATTATAGATAGAATATAATAAAGTTCTATTGTCTTTGCGTATTTGTTGTACAGATGGTGTAAGGCCTTTGTTGCGTTTAGGTGTTGTTAATAATCTATTAATGGTTCTTATGTTATAATCAAGCTTAGGGGCTTTAATAAGTACGGACTATGACAGAAGCAAATCCAATAGTTACGTTGAAGGTTAAAATTAAAGAATTTAGCTTTAGTAAATTAAAGGCTGGCGAGAGCAATAAATCAGCACACTCTGGTGAAACAATGTATTTCGATCTTCCAAGAATGAACTTTGTTATTAATGGAAAGATTATAGATACAGTTTTAACCTCTGTGTTAATGGAAGGAGCGAAATATCGCAAAAGCAACCTTTTTAATAGTTATGATATATATAGCGCTGAAGCCGCAAGCAAAAAACAAAGAGAAATAGATAAAGATCATGGCAGGGCTTTTGTTAATTCAGTCCTTAAGGATCTTGAAAAAGAACTTGCATATAACGCGTTAAGTGAATTGTGGGAAAGTCATTGTGAAAATCCTGAAATTCCTGATTATCAGAAAACCAATTCGTACGGTAGAGATTTTGAGAGATTTTACAATGCTGGAAGAGAGCATATGCATCTATTACTCAAAGTAGGAGATGAGAATAAGAACTACCGACCATTTGTAAAGGAAGTTTTTAAGGAAATGTTTAAATATGCTGAAGCAGAAGTTCCGAGTGCCCCTATCTTAGAAGAACTAGTTACTAATTGTAATCAAGCAGGATACTTAGCAGGTATATTTATTGAATATCACTCTGCACTTAGCAATTATCGATTAACAACGCAAGACCCTGACAAAGTAATGAATATTGATTACACTGACCATAATAACATAAGAGTAAAGTCTGATATGGAAATACCTGTAATCAAATTTGATAATCCAGGGGAAAAAATATGTGGTCTATCCACCTCACTGGAATTTACACTTGAGTCTCAAGATGGAAAAGATGGTGTAACCTATAAAGACGGTAAATTATCACTCACTGTTCCCAAGGAATTAAAAAATTATAAAGAAGGAGATAGAAACTTGCTCTCTATTATTAGAGAATACTTTCAAAAATTCTGTGAAAAATTGGGATTTAAATTTGAGATGGAAACACAAAAAATAGAGCATGATTTAGACGATTTGCCGAAAGTAAACAGTCATCTTCAAGGCCTAAGAACGCCTATTTCCAGCAACGACCATATCATCGGTCATTAAAAGTAAGTATGTGTTGTCAGAACGAATGAAAGTTCAGTTAAGCTTTTTCTAAAGTATAGCATTTCTCCTAATAGTCCGAATAGGGTAAGATATGTGGGTAAGGTTATGTTTGACTTGTGTTGTTTTTTTGCTATTGGTTAATTTAATGTAAGTTAAAGATAAATTAAGTGGATAAGAAAAAGAAAGTATACTTATTTAAAGTTTCTCTAGACAAAAAAATCTACCGTGAGATGGAATTGAAAGCTGTCTTTATAAATTTGCAGAAACTATCATAAAGGTCTTTAGTTTTGAGTTAGATCATTAATTTGGTTTTTATAGTAACATAAACGATATTTATGAAAGTAATGAAGTATACACTTTATTTTATAATACTGATTATAGTTTATGCCTAATGAAAAAAGCGTCAAAAATTCTTATATCTACAAGGTTTTTGAGCCAGATAAAAAAATGATTTTTCTTTTTGATTATGGCGATAATTGGGAATTTTTAGTAGAATGTTGTGGCATTATTGAAGCAGAAGCTGGAACAAGATATCCAAAAGTTACTAAAAAGCAAGGAGAGGCTCCTCCACAATATCCTGACTATGACGATGAGGAGTAACCACAGCAGGTAAAAGTTAAGCAACCTCTTTATATTTTGATGACAGTGATGTTAAAATAGGCACAATATCGTTAATCTAGCAGGTGTAGCCAATTAAAAGCAGAAGCGTAGCAGCATCAATAGACTCCTTTCAAAATTGAGAGAAGGAGTGTAAGATCAAATATCTGAAGGTGAAATATAAGGAAATAAAAGAGTTGATGTATGGTCCCAGAGAGTGATGGTATACTATCATCATCATTTAAGGAGTCATTATGGGACAGATATTACATGGGTGCGCCAAAACAACACAGACGATTCGTAGAGCAATACAAAATAGAAAAGAGAGCATAGCAAAACTCTCCAAGCATTATAACCTTAATCCAAAAACTATTATTAAGTGGAGAAAACGTTCATTTACGAAAGATGCTGATATGGGTCCAAAGCATCCAAGATCAACTGTTTTAACGCTAGAAGAGGAAGCTATAATAGTTACATTTCGCAAGTATACACTACTGCCACTAGATGATTGCCTTTACGCTCTGCAGTCTACAATTCCGCATTTGACTCGCTCTAGCTTGCATCGTTGTTTACAAAGACACAACATTAGCAGATTACCAACTGTTGATGGAGAAGTTAAGTCAAAAAAGAAATTCAAACAATATCCTATCGGTTACTTTCATATTGATATTGCTGAAGTTAGAACTGAGGAGGGCAAATTACATTTGTTTGTTGCTATTGATAGGACATCCAAATTTACCTATGTTGAGTTGTGTAACAGTGCTACAAAACCCATAGCTGCTGAGTTCTTACGTAATTTGATTAGAATTTTACCGTATAAAATCCATACTATTTTGACAGATAACGGTATACAATTTACAAACCAGAAGCGTCATAAGTATGCTTTCCAACATATATTTGATAGAGTTTGCGAAGAGAATGTTATTGAACATCGTTTGACAAAAGTTAGCCATCCTTGGACGAATGGGCAAGTCGAGCGTATGAATAAAACTTTAAAGGATGCTACAGTTAAGAAGTATTACTATCAATCGCACCAGCAACTTAAAGAACACCTTTATAACTTTGTTATGGCTTATAATTATGCAAAGAGACTCAAAACTCTTAAGGGTCTTACTCCTTATGAATTTATATGTTATCAGTGGACACAGTCTCCAGAATTATTTATACTAAATCCACACCATCACACTCTGGGACCATACACAGTTTCAGTACTGTAATAAAAGGAAGTAGCAGTCAACTTACTCATCTTGGTGAGAATATAAGAAAGCTTGACTCATCTTTAAAATCAGTATCAAAGTTTAAGCAGTTAGGTCATGATGTTTTGACTAGCAAGAGGTCATGGAAAGGCTTTGAAGATCAAGTAAAATCTTTAGCTAAACAAATGAAGGCAATAGAGAAACCGAGCAAAACTTTAAAAGCAGAATTTGACAAGGCCAAAACCTCTGCAATAAAAGCAAAAGAAGCATATTTGAAAAAGAGAGATGCTTTGCATTCATTTAATGAAGAAGTAAGAAAAAGTGGAAGAAATATTAAGTACTTAGTAAGTGACCAACATAAACTTGGCTCTTCTATTGAAGTATTAAAAGGTAAGTATGGTAAGCTTGGATCTGCAATACGTAGTCACCAAAGTTTTTTAGCAAGCAAAGCACATTTTAAGTCACAAATTATAGAGACTATTGGGCTAGGGCTAACGCTTGCAGCTCCAGTTAAAGTTGCAATTGACTTTGAAAGTGCTATGGCTGATGTTACAAAAGTGGTAGATTTTAAAAAAGGAACGGATGAAGCAACTAAATTTGCAAAGAAGTTAAAAGAGATGTCACGTACTATACCATTATCAGCCGCAGAACTGGCACAAATAGCTGCAAGTGGTGGTCAACTTGGTATCAAGAAAGAAGATCTTTTTATGTTTACAGAAACAGTGGCAAAAATGTCTACAGCATTTGATATGTCTGCAGAGCAAGCAGGTGATTCTATAGCTAAACTCTCTAACGTTTATGGAATTGATGTTAGTAAAATGGAATACGTTGGTAATGTAATCAATCACTTATCAGATAACACTGCTGCCAAAGCAAAAGATATGGTTGAAGCTCTAGCAATAGTTGGTGGTACTGCAAAACAATTTGGTCTTGACATCAAGGAAACAAGTAGTTTAGTAAATGCCTTCGTTAGTTTAGGTAAACAACCAGCAAAAGCTGCAACTGCTATAAATGCTCTACTTAGTAAACTTCAGACTGCTGAAGAACAAGGAGGGGATTTTAAAGCAGCATTAGAGCAAATGGGCATAACTGCAGAAGAAATAGTACAAAGAATAAGCGAAAACGGCGAAGAAGCATTACTCTACTTTTTTCAAGCTCTAAAGAAAATGGATAACCAGGAACGTTCTACAATCCTTATGAAACTTTTCGGTCAGGAATATCAAGATGATATTGCATTATTAGCTGGAAGTTTTAACAAATACGAAGATGCTATAAGGTTACTATCTGACACAGAAGAGTACAAGAGCTCGTTGCAGAAAGAATTTCAAAACCGTGTAGACACCACAGCCAGTAAATTACGACTTCTTCGCAACGCAATAGCTGAAGTTGGTATGAACCTGGGTTCAGTGATGCTGCCTACTTTAAAATCTATAGCTGAATTTTTACAAGAAAAAACTAGAAGCATAGCGTTATTTGCAGAAAAATATCCAACTTTAACCAAAGCAATCATGGGTACTGTAGCAGCCTTGATAAGTTTAAAAGTTGTAGCAGTGGGACTAGGATACGGATTTACATTGCTAGGAAGTACGATTTTTAGTCTGAAAGCAAACCTACTTGGAGTATTTTCATTTTTATCAGCTACAGTTTTTCCTGCAGTAGTAACAGGACTAAGAGCAGTAACACTCGCTATAATGAGTAACCCTATAGGACTTTTAATTACTGGACTTGTCACTGGCGCAGCACTTGTTATAACTAACTGGCAAAAGGTAAAAGACTTTTTCTCTAGCTTTTGGAAATCGATAATAAAACCCATAAATAAAATGTCATGTATTGAGTCTATTAAGGGTCTTTTGCCTAAAACTACTTTGGGTTAGAAAATTTTTCTATACATAATAGTAATTGACAAGTTTTAAAGGTGGGATAATATACCTAGAATATATTGGACTTATTCATTATGGTACGTGAAGAATACAATGTTCTTTCGTTGTTCAAAAGGAGGTAATTATGGACCGTCGGGATATTTCAGAAGTTTTGTTTTCATCTATTAAGGAAGATGATCCTTATAGGGCATCTAAGCTCCTTCAGATTGAACGTTGGTGCTATACACATTCGAAAATAATTGAAAGAAGTGGTCAAAAAGGACACAGTCTTATTGCACAAGTGTTATCTGATAAGGAGTCTTGGGAGGAAGTAGGAGGATTACATGGAGTCAAGCTTAATAGACGGGAGGTAGGTAAAAGGCTTACTATACTACCAGATTCAGATAATGCTTTTGGCAGGGCAAGTAGATACAAAATTGCATGTGAGTGTTGTTTGGAGGATGAAATACGAGCTATATTTGAGGAAAGAAAAGAGGAATTGTCGGCTCAAGGTAATGATAGCTTGCTTGAGTATCATCACTTAGTTAGGTGTTGTGGAGAAGGTCCTATAGCACAGTTTTGGTCACATCTTATTAGTGGGTACCTTGATAAATTGGATTTAAAAGGCCGTCATCCATATGAGTATGGGCTTGATTGTGCGGTAGATTGGAAAAGAGTAGAAGCAGTTGAGTTCTTTTGGAATAAGATAAAATCTTTGCCTGAAGATGAAATAAGTGTTCAAAAGAAGGATGAGATCTTGATGAAAAATGCAGCTTGTACGGCAGGACCTAGTTTTCGCATTTATCCTGATATATTTGAGTTTTTCCTGAGTCAGGTAAGTCCTAATAGATATCCAGAGCTTTTAAGAAGAGATTTAGAGAAAAATCGTCATTATGGATCTTTGAATAAAATGAAAGACATGCCCAATTTTGGTAAATTTCAGGAATTGTTTGATTGTTTAGAATCAAGTGAAATTTCAGAAGATGATTACTCTCTTTGGTTGAAATTCATGATAAAGGACTGTCCAGAGCATTATTTAGGTGCTGGTGTGGAAGTTTTTATGCATATGTGGAAAAAAGAAGGATTTGATAATCATCGTACTTTCACATTGGACGAGGAAATGATGGAAGATTCTTCTTTTCAAGGAAAATTTTCAGTGCATTTGGTTGAAAAAGGTTTTACGGAGCCAGTATGGGCAATGTTAGATAAGGCTAGTTCTAGACAAATCAAGGAGTTCATGTCTTCCGAAAAAGCAAATGATATACGTTCTATATTAGAGCAAGGAGATAATGAATCATTAAGTAAGTTTTTAGCCTATGGTAAGTCTGCTGATAAAGGGCTTGATAAAAAGAACAAACCTGGTCCAAGTGGTGATTTAGTTGAAGTAGAAGTTAGAAAAACGTATGGTAAGTCCAATGTAAGACTAGGCAAGTAAAAAACATTATATATTGTTGGAGGATTTTGTGCCAAATCAAGAGAAACCACAAGGTTTTGAATTAATAGAGTTGTTGATTCGAGAAGCAGGTTCAAATGCAGGAGCTAGCCCAAGTACTTCAACTCAACAAGGAAGTGATTTTGAATCTTTCAAAGCAAGGTTTCAGTCATATATCGATCAAATTCCATCATATTTACATTCAGTAGGTAAAGAAGGGTTTTTTCCGCATTTCTTTTTAGGAAGCTTTTCTACTTTGATAGATACAGAGATTGCGAAAAAGCTAGATATTGAAAAAATATATTTTAGTTTTGATGGTTCGAAAACTCTGAAAGTGGCTGTTATAAGAAAAGGTGGTATTACAAATCAGAAAAGCGCGATTGAGAAGGTAAATCTTTTTGTGATTTCAGAGTTTGGTAAGAATGATAGTAAGAGTAAAAAATTTACCTATGGTGAGCTAGAAGAGATACTGGGTCAATCAAATTTACCTGCACAGAATGAACATGTGAGAAGTGCTAAAGATGATCTTAAAGTTAAATTAGTAAAAATTGTTAAAGCCACAGGGGAAATATCTGTTGAAGTAAAAGATGACAAGTTGGATAAGAATACTTCTGCAACACATGAGTTTAAGGAAATAAAAAAGGGGTTATGGAATAATCCAGAAAGTGATATAGCTAAGCTGACTAATCCTGATGTGGAAAAAGTGAAAAAGCCTGTTGAAAATATTCTAAAAAAAGTTAGTAAAATTCACTCTGAATATAAGAATTCACTTGCCTATGCTCAAGGAACAAGAGAAGCAGCACATCATGGGTTTGTAGCGGGTGCTTTAGTGAATTTCCGCTACAGACACAATCTTAGGGTTTATCTAGAGCAGTTTGCAGGAAGAGGTTACGCTGATATTGTTTTAGTGCCACGTGGTAAGGATAGGTCATTAAATGCTATTCCTATTATTATAGAGATGAAGGCTGCTACTAAAGCAGAGCTAAAAGAAGGTAAAATAGGGGAAAAGAGTGGAACTACACCAGCTGCTGCTTTAAAGCAAGCTGAGGATTATACAAAAGGTTTTCAACCGAATGTAATGAGAGTTTTAACTACTGCAAATGACATGCTATGCGTTGGTTTAAACCTTGACCATCCATTTCCTGTTTCGAATATCGTTGCTAAGTCACGTGATCAAGAAATCACTCCTCTTTTTAATGAAATATTGATATCTATTGATGGACGAAATAATGGTAGAGTTAATGAAGAGGGTCTGAAAGAGAAAGTTCAGAATAATATAGAACGTATCTATCACACATTTCCTGGTACAGGAGAGAAGGGAGATAATCATTATTTTAGTAGGTTTTTGTTAGGGCAGTCCCTGTTATTAAATGAAGTTCAAGTTTTAGAAAGCAGTTTTAAAAAGCACGTTTTTATTTATGGAGAAAATATACCTACCGAAGCTCAACCTGAACCTAAATCTCAACGTCTTAAAGATCAGAAAAGTAAAGGGCAAGGTGCCGGTCAACCATCTCACTTGGATCAAAGCCATGGAGTTGTGACAATGGTATTGATTCCAAGCAATGATCAAAAATCCGTTTATGTGATGAATATTGTTGAAACAGATGGAAGGACTGAAGTATTTAAAAAAGGCATTCCTCTTGATCAACTTAAGCAAAAAGTAGGAAATAGAGAAATAGTCGAACTAGACCTCAATTTCAACATTAATGAAAAGTCAGATTTTAAAAAATATTTTAGTATGGAGGTTAGTGAGCCTATTTCTCTAGGAGAGTATAATGGTAAAAAATCTGATAAGTTTAAAGGTGGTTTTAAGAATATTCCTTACCCTGTCGAATTAAAGGAAACATTTGATGAGGTATTGAAGTCTCAGCTTGCTTCTTCACAAGATCAATCTCAATCAATAGGCAAATATAAGGAGTTATTTGGAAAAGTAGGTGAGGCAATGCTGCCTTTTAAAGATTTAATAAAAAAAGAAGCACATACCCAAGCTGTGTTTCATGGAGCATTTAGCCACTATAGTGATATAAAGCTAGGAGGATCACAAGAAAACAGGGCGTTAGTATTAACAGAGTTTCAAACTGGAAGGGGAAAACGTATTGATATGCTAGTTCATGGTATTAAGTTCGCAGGTGATGATAGCAATGCTAGGGAATATACTCCCGTAGGGTTAGAGCTCAAAGGACCAAGGGAAGGTAAGACAACTGATGCGTTAAAAGATGAGGCAAATAGACAAATCGCTGATGAGTATACGAAGGGTGTTACTTATAAAACGCTTACAGATGGGAATGAAGTGGATTTTATGGGTGTTGTATTCGATAAAGGAGCAAATAGTGCAAATTCTCTTATTCTGGGAAGCAAAGATGAGTTCACTCCTGTTATAGTAGTGCACAGTTCTGTACATGTGATTCCTACTGATCAAGTAGCACAATCTATTGATATATCTAAGGGAGAACATTTAAGAGGAGGACAAGAAGTAATCCAGAAGTTGAAAAATCTTGGTATACAAGAGGAGAATCTACGTACATTAGAATCTGCAACAGCAGAAAAAGATTATCACTATTGGCTTCAACAACATGATATAGCTGATATTGCAAGAATAAAATACGATTATGGAATTGACACATTATTTGAAATAGTGGGATCACCAGAACATATAGTTAACCAATTGCAACAGTTTCAGAATAGCGTAAGAGGTGGTGAAAAAAGGCCATTAACTTTAATTGTTAATTTGAATAATAATCACTGGGTTACGTTAGTCATTTCCCATCAAAATGGGCAATATAATGGATATTATGTAGACTCATTGGGTAGTAATGTTCCAGATAATATTCGTCAAGTTTTACAGAAGGTTCAAATTACTGTTCATGATGTTTCTGTTATTCAACAAAGAGATGGTTATAATTGCGGCTTATGGGCGTTAGAAAACGCTAGAGATATTAATACCGTGTTGCAAGGAAATAGATTAAGTAATATTCCTGATGAAATACGTAACCATTTGCGAATTCAAAGAAGAGAAAATAATTTTATACGTATGAGAGAAGATATTTCAAACATATTAAGTATAGATCCACAACGTATAGCTAACTTAGAGGCTGTACTTGCTGGGACACAAGCACCTAGAAAGAAATTTGACCTGAATAATTGTGTAAAACAAGGTAGTAGAAAAAGAAGAAGTATTAATCCTTGTTTATTTTCATTGGATGATGTAAAAAAGTTTATTAAGGGAAGGGTAGATGAAAATAATATAGATAAGATTATAATTGATAGTGAAAAGTTCCTAACTTATGTCAAAAGTAGTCAAGGTGAAAAGAAAAATGCTCAGCTAGTAGAGTTTGTTGGAGACAAAAATATCGAAGGTAATCATAAGTACTTATTTGATAAGGTAGTTGAAGATCAAGGGTACGGACGTTATATTGAAAATGAACGTATTAAGAATTTGCACGGTGACATTTCACAGCAAAATAGTGGTTTAATAAAAAGCCCGAAATTAAAAAGCAGATTAATGAATGCTGCAGGTGGGATACAATTAATAAGAGGAATCCATGGTGCCATTGTGTCTTGTAAGGATGGAACAGCAACAGATTGTGGATTAAATTTAGGTGGGATAGGATGGTCTTTTGCGTCTCAACCAATTGAGAATGTAATGGTTAAAATTACTCCAAAAGTTGTAGCATCAGCTGAAAAGGTTGCAGGAAAAATTGTATCAGGCACTCTGGGTAAACAGACAAAATTTGCTATTCGGATTGCAGGTGTAAAGTTTGGAAGTACAATAGCAAAAGGTACGGCAGGAGCTATAGCTGGTGTTTTTGATATTATTGATATAGGTATGTCAGCAAGTAATCTTGTTGATTGTAAAAAAAGAGAGGATAGTGATAATCCATGTGGAGAAAAGGAAATAAGAGATAATATAGCATCTATATCTTTTTCTGGTGTGTCATTTGTTTCTGGTGTTGCTCTTACAGCAGCAAGTATGCCGGTAGTTGGTATTGCAGTTGGGTTTGGGCTCATGGTAGGTTATGGAATTTATAGTGGTGTTAGCAATATCGTGGAGTACGAGAAAAAGTATGATACAACCCATGATGAAAATTGGCGTATTTTTTGGCATACATTTGTTTTTCAACCTGTACCACAAGATGTACAACATCTTGCAGCAAGAAAGGAAATGGTTAATAGTCTAGCTAAAGGAGCTTGGAAAGCTTTAAATAATGACCCTAGTAATGTTGTTGCTATGGTATTGGTCTTGGAAAAATAAACGGTAATACTCTTCGTCCAGATTATGCAACGATTATGATGAATAGGAAAAATGCCAATACACAAGATCTTTCGCGTGTTATACCTGATTATATTGAAGGTGCTAGCATGATTTGTTTGCCACACAGTACTAGTCAAGATTACGAAAAGGGTATTAAAAGCTCAGTTCCATCGGCTAAGTACTATTGTGATAATGCAATGGTTATTAGCCATGATAAGAGAGTAAATATGATGCAAAAGGACAAAACAATTATTTATGATTTAAGCAATGTGGACAGAGGTACCGTCGTTGGAAGTAACGAGTGGAACAATAATTTTCTAATTGGCTCAGGTACAGCAAACATAACTGGTGGTAGTAATAAGGTAGTAAATAGGTTTGTTGTAAATAACGTTGACTTCTCAGGTAAAATTATTGGTGAAAGTAACTCTGTTAATATACTTGATTTGAGCCAATTGAAAGATACAGTTATAGGAGTGAATGTTAACTATCGTTTTAAGCCTAGTGCCTCTGGGTCATTAAAGGCAAGAGTAAATGGTCGTTGGCTAATCAATGATCAAATTGATAATAATGGCATCTTTAATTACTACTATGTTGGAAGAAAGAACAAGGTGGATGAGATTTCGTGCATGGGTTACTCTGAACACTTTACAGGAATCGATGATCGTGACGTTATCATAGATAGTAGTGGTGGTTCTAATAAAAATGAGAAAGATGTAGTTGAAAATTGTAAAAAAGTAATTATTTTGCCGTATACTACAGTTAAGGGTGGAAAGAGCAATTATACTTTTTACGTAAAAGCTGCAGACTACAAAGGTAAGGGTTTATATTCAGAAATTGATGTAGATGGAACAGGAACTGTAATTTTTCCGGAAATTGATTTATTAGGTGATTGTGATCAAATAACTTACTCTACAAATAGTAATACTTTATCTTTAAAAATAAATTTTAGTCAAAACAATCAATTTACTCTTGATGTAAAAAATTATGTCGAGCAAAGCAGTAATAAACCTCACTTTGCACTAATAGACAAAAATGGTAGTAATATTGTTCCTAAGATTGAAAGATCAGACTCATCAACTATAAAAATTACTTCATTTGAATTACATTCAGAACATTCCTTAGATAATTTTGACGATGTTGCAAGTTATTATAAGAAAATTCTAAACAATAACAAGGATTACAAAGTCTTTAGTGTTATCAGAGATAGAGTACAGAATCAGGGTAATAGTGCAGTTCTACATATGGTTTTTGGTTCTCTGGAAGATGATGTAATAAACTTCGATCAAGGAACTATGTTTGCTAGGGGAGGAGGAGGAAGTGATGTGTATTTTATTAGCAATGATATAAATAGTAGAGAAGTTAAAATTGATAATAACTCAAGTGATAAAAAACTAGATACACTATTTATGTCGGCAGTTGAGAAAGATTTTTCAATCCAGCAATGTGATCTGTATTTAAAATACAATAATAGTAACATTCGAGTGAAAAATTACTTTCAAGATCCTAATTATAGGCATCTTATAGTTATGAACAAAAAAGGAGAAACTTTTATCCCCAATATACAATCAATGTTTTGTTCTCCCTCTTCTTCGGGAAAGGGTAAATTAGTTCCTTTTTTCCACTCTACACAAGCTCAAAACATGTTTGTGTTACCTAAAGATTTTCAAGATGATCATGTAGTGATAGATTCCCGTCTTGAAGATATTGAAAAATATAAAGATAAAGATGACCTTTTATTAATAAGAGAAAGTGAAATTCCTTTTATTATTAGAATAGAAGGGTTTTATACTAACCGAAATAAATGGAAAAATATTTCTTATTCTTTATGGAATAATAATGACCTTTTCCTATCTTCTGGCTTATTAGAAAATGTTGGTAATGTAGTGGAGTATAAGGATAAACTTAGAGGTGATTATGAAAGAATTGTAAAAGAATATATTGAAGACTTTAGTGATTCTACTAGTATCATTCAGCACAATCAAAAATTAGAAAAAAATATCTCTATTTCTGTAGGACAAGATGGGGAACGAATAGGAGTAATGGTACTAAAAAATATTACTCCGGATCAGGTTGAAGTTTCTAGTAGTGGTACAGATCTGATATTTCGTGATAAGAAGTCTAATCATACGATCAACATGAACAATTGGAATAATTCTGAATCTTATAGAATTTCTACGTTGGAGTTTGATCTAGGTTTAGAACCAATAACGCTCCGTAGATTAGATAGGTTTAGTTTATCTGAGGTAAGAAAAATACAAGCTTTAATTGATAAAGCTTCAGAAAATTACCAAAATAGAAGTAAATATACTCCTAAAGTAGAAAATGACTTTAAATGTTTAATATCAGTTGACGATTTTGAAAGAGAAAATAGAGACCCAGCACATCAATGTCTTGGTTTTCCTTCACTGCAAGACCGGGTTAGCTTTACAGAAAGTTCCTGTAATTTAGAACAAATTGAGGAATTAAAAAATAAAACGCCAAGTAGTAATCAGATTTTAACATTGCTTGAAAAGTTAGAAAATGATCTTTTGCTGAATGGTTATGATTCAGACATAATAGATCAGTGCAATAAGCGGATGATAACTTCAGGATTGGGGGTATTAAAACCATTGGTAAGCACAGCAGTTTATGAAGGTAAAGAGGATGAAGTTAAAGTTCTTCTTGATAAAGCTGCTAAAAAAAGTACTGCTGATGTTGAACATAAAAATCAGTGTTCACAGAACTGGACAGCTTTGAATTATGCTGTTTACAACGGTAATGTGAAATTAAGCAAAAGTGTATTTAAATCATTTTTAGAGAAGAAAGGTGACATTAATGCCTTAACTAGTTGCAACGATGATAATTGGGCACTTTTACACTATGCTGTTCATTACAGCAACTTTGATATGGTTAGTTTTCTTGTAGATAAAGGTGCTAACATTGAAATTAGAAGTAAGGAGGGTCAGACACCCCTGCATTTGGCTGTTGAAGAAGCCAAGCAAAATATAATTAATCTTCTTCTTGATAGAGGTGCTGATATCGAGGCTAAAAACAACGATGGTAGAACACCTCTGTACTTAGCTGCTTACAATAATGACTCAGGTGTAATTGAACTTCTTTGTAACAGGATCAAGACTAAAAGTAATGACGCATCTAAAATGATAAAACAGGTTGGATTTTTAAAGAAGGAAGTTGTTAACCAAGCAAATATTCCATCTAATGCAAAAAGATTGGTAGAGTCTTGTATAAGTAGTTTAAGAGATTCAATAAAAAGTGCAGCCAAAAAGGTGCTAAAGGAGGGTATACTGCATAGTCGTAGTGCTTCGACTATTGAACTCATAGATAAGGTTTATAATTTCGATGAAAGGTTGTTTAATGAAGCAATTAAGGAAGCTGTAAATGACACATACGCGGGTGTAGGTATAGAAGGAATATTAAGGTTTATACGCAGTCACCATTATATTGGTCAGTTTATTCCAGGTTATATAGCTGCGTTTGACAAAATACCAAAGAATGATGGTGCAATGTTCAAATTAGCTTACTCTATTAGAGAGACCATGACAACGCCTAGCGTCAATTCAGAAGAGAAATCTGATCTTGAAAAGCTAAAAAACAAATTACCAGAATCAGTGAGAAATGCAGTATTTTCTTCAGAGATATGTATTAAAAATGTTGAGTATGGAAGGTACTTGTACTCACCTAATAATGATTGCATGTACCACTTAAACAAGTGTGACAGGGATAGGCGGTATGTGTTCACTTGGCCTTCAAATGGAAATAGTGATAAATTTAAGTGGAAGGTTGAGCTCAATGGCGATAATGTGTATTTAAAGAATGTTGAGTATGGAAGGTATTTGTATTCGCCTAATGATGATTGTACATACCACTTAAACGATTGTGACAGGGGTAGGCGGTATGCGTTTACCTGGCCTTCAAATAGCAATAGTGATAAATTTAAGTGGAAGGTTGAGCCTAATGGTGATAGTGTGTATCTCAAGAATGTTGAGTATGGAAGGTACTTATATTCACCTAATAGTGCTTCTACTTTCCAAGTTGACAATAACAGGCGGTATGTGTTTACCTGGCCTTCAAATGAAGAGGGTGGTCAATTTAAGTGGAAAATTGAAAATTGTGGATCTACTCGCAAGAGACGTAGCATACGAGAATTAAATGGTTATAATCAAACTGCAGTGGACTATCAGTTAATATTAACTGAAGAAAATAGTCAGCAAATAGCAAGTAGAATATCTGCTATAGTGGAAGATGTTGAAAGGCATACCTTTTTAAATCAGTCAAAAAATAAGTTATATTTAGATAGTTATTTAAATAATAGAGGGAGAAGCAATGCTGCGGATTCTATGAGGAGAGATGTATGTAATGAACTCAATGCAAGTGAGAGAAGAAATATTGTTCTAAGCGGAAACGATGTATGTGCAATTACTTCAGGTTATGAAACACTTGATATTGAAAACTTCCCTATTCAAGAAGTAGTGATTAATGATGATGTCAATGGAAAGAAAAGTTTAAGAAGTACATTAGACCTACATCAGTTGGTGCAGCAGATAAATAGGGATTTGAGTATAAAACCGATACCAACAGTTATTAAAGGCAAAAGTGATTTATTAATTAAGTTATCTATATCAGCTACCGGCTTGCAGCAAAATGTAATAACAGTCAAGCTGAAAGATGCACTTATAAATAAGTGGTGTAAAAAATTACAAATTATTTTTGATAATGCCCCTGTGGAAATAGATGATAAATTAGATTTAAAGTCTTCATTCTTTATTTCTGATGAGAAAATTATTGTAGTAACACCTCAAGACGTGGAAGAAAAGAATAAACTAATCATATCTAAAAAAGTAGGGCAGTATACCTATCTTCATGATAAATATGATTTGATAGTTACCAATGCCTTTAATGCTGATATAGAGGCAAGTGAGTTGTGTATTATACGTTTTAAAGATTTCTATAAAGAACCTAAAATGGAAACATTATCTATAAAATTTGCTGACAAAGAAATATTATTAAGTAACGAAATAGATAAAATACGTAATTCAGATAGTATTGATGAATTAAATAATGTGAGTTCTATTATTAATTCACAAAAGAATTCTATACCTTTAGAGGCTCCAAACAGTGGAGACATAAATGCTCAAGGTAAACTTGGTAGGACATCTTTGCATCTTGCTTCTGGAGCTGGTGAATGGGATAAGGCCAAACTTCTTCTTGACAGAGGTGCTAATACCGAAGTTCAAGACGAGTTTGGTTACACACCAATATTTCTTGCTACTCAGTCAGGTAAATGTAGTATAGTAAAACTACTCCTTGATAGAGGTGCTAATATTGATGCTCAAGATAAGGAAAGTAAAACACTTTTACACTTTGCTGCATCAGGAAATAATTTGGATATGGTTCAATTCCTTCTTGACAGAGGTGCAAGTATCGAAGTTCAAGACGGGCGTGATTGGACACCGATACTTTATGCTGCTCAGTCAAGTAAATGGAATGTGGTAAAACTTCTTGTTAGTAACGGTGCTAAATTTAATAATGAAATAACATATCAGGGAACACCTTTACATTTTGCTGTTCAAGAGGGTAATTTAGATATGGTCAGATTTCTTCTTGATGAAGGTGCTGACATTGAATCTCAAGACAAAGATAATAAAAAGCCTTTGCATCTTGCAGTTGAAGCAGGAAGGTTGAACGTAGTAAAACTCCTTCTTGATAGAGGTGCTAGTGTTAATGCTAAAGATAAGAATAACAAAACGCCTTTAGAATTGGCTGCTAAAGGAAATATGATAGAAATTTTGAAGAAGGCAGAGTTGGATCAAGGGTTATTAATTAATGCAAGGGGTGGTAATCTTGATAAAGTAAAAGATCTTATCGCTCAAGGTGCCAATTTAGAGACTAAAGATAATACTGCTCTACATAATGCTTGTAGTAATGGTCGCTTGAAAGTAGTGGAATATCTTATCGAAAAGGGAGCTAGTTTAAAGGCTAAAAACAAAGATGGAAAAACACCTTTAGAGTTGGCTGAGCAAAAGGGTTACACAGATATAGTAGAAATTTTAAAACAAACACAATTAAATCTGGACAAGGAGTTATTGATTGCTGTAGAAAAAGAAGATCTTGGCAAAGTTAAAGACAATCTCAGACGAGGTGCTAATGTTAATGCTCAAAGTAGGCTGGGTTGGGCCTCTGTGTTCTGGGCAATTCAAAAGAATAATTCAAATATAGTTAAACTTCTCGTAAATAATGGTGCTGATATTAATGCCAAAGATAATGAAAGTTGGATGCCTCTTCATTGGGCTGTTCAATTGGGTTCATTAGATGTAGTTAAGTATCTTGTTGAGAGAGGTGCTAATGTTAATGCTTTAACTGCCGACGGTAGAACACCTTTAGACTTAGCTGCTCAAAAGAATCGCGTAAATGTAATAGAATTTTTGAAAAAAGCACAGTTAGATTTGGATAAAGAATTATTGACTGCAGTGCAAGATGGAGATCTCAATAAAGTTGAAGGCCTTGCAAATCAAGGTGCTGGATTGAATACTAAAGGTAGTAATGATTGGACACTTTTACACTTTGCTGTTTTTAGCAACAAGTTCGACATAGTTAAGTTTCTTCTTGATAAGAACGCTAATATTAAAGCTAAAGATGTGTATGGTAATACACCTTTACATGTGGCTGCTCAGTATGATAGTAAGCTTGAAATAGTTGAATTTCTTTTAGATAGAAATGCTAGTGGCATTAATGATGTAAATAATAACGGTTCAACACCTTTACATTTAGCTATACAAGGAAATAAACCAAGTACAGTCAAACTTCTTCTCAATAAAGGTGCTAATATTAACGCTAAAGACAAGGATGGTAAAACACCTTTGGATTTGGCTGTGCAAGAAGGTTATACAGATATAATACAAATAATAGAACAAGTACAGTCAGATTTAGATAAAGAATTGCTGACTGCAGTACAAAATGGCGATCTCAATAAAGTGAAGAGTCTTATTAGTCGAAATGCTAATGTTAATACTAGAGATAAGTACAGCTGGACACCACTACATTGGGCTGCATACAAAGGTCATTTAGAAGTTGCAGAGTTTTTGGTAAAGAAAGGCGCTGATATTAATGCTGCAGATAAAGGCCCTTATGGTAAAAAGTCTATACATGTTGCTGCTGAGAATAATAGTAAAGATATCATAGAGTTTTTTCTTAGCAAGGGAGTAAGTATTAATGATACTGATAAACAAGGTTACACACCACTGCACTATGCTGCATGGAGAGGACGTTTAGAGGTTGCAAAGTTTTTGATAGAAGAATACGCTAATTCAATATTTAAATACAATAATGGTAGCACTCTTCCATGTAATGCTTCTTTAGGTAATCATTTAGATATAATTAAATGTTCTATGGGTGAGAAAAATATTTTAGAAATCAGAGATAATAGTGGCAGAGTTCCCCTGCACTGTGCTGCTTCCAACGGTAAATTAGATATAGTAAAATATTTTATAGATGAAGAGAAAGTCGATGTTAATGTTAAAGATAACAATGATGATACCCCTCTGCACCTTGCTACTGGTTATTTGGATGTAGTAAAGTACCTTATAAGTAAGGGAGCCAATATTAATGCTAAGTGCAAGGCTGGTAAAACACCGCTAGATATTGCTGCCTATCAAAAACTTAGTGATGTTGTAGAATATTTGAAGCAAACGCAATTAGACTTAGATAAAAAATTGTTGATCGCAGCAAAAGGTGGTGATCTTAATAAGGCTATAGATCTGATAAGCAAGGGAGCTAATGTTAATGTTAAAGATAACAATGATGATACCCCTCTGCACCTTGCTGTTGGTTATTTAGATGTAGTAAAATACCTTATAAGTAAGGGAGCCAACATTAATGCTAAGTGCAAGGCTGGTGCAACACCGCTAGATATTGCTGCCTATCAAAAACTTAGTGATGTTGTAGAGTATTTGAAACAAACACAATTAGATTTAGATAAAAAATTGTTGATCGCAGTAAAAAGTGGTGGTCTTAATAAAATTATAGATCTTTTTAATCGAGGTGCCAATATTAATGCTGAGAATGAATATGGCAAAAATCCTATACATATTGCTGCTGAAAGCGATTACAAGAATATTATAGAATTTCTTCTTAGCAAAGAGGGAGTAGGTGTTAATGATACTGATGAGCAAGGTCATACACCACTGCACTGGGCTTCTTGGAGTGGTCATTTAGGTATGTTGGAGTACCTAATAGGTAAGGGGGCCAACATTAATGCTAAGTGCAAGGCTGGTAAAACAACGCTAGATATTGCTAGAGATAAAGGATATAATAATATTGTGGAATACTTAGAGGGAAAACTCAAGGAAGAAAGAGAAAAACCTGCACAACGTAAACGCCGTCATCACCATGGAGATCATGATCATCATCGTAGTCACTTATCACGTAATCTTCTTGCTATAGATTCAAGTGGTCAACCTGAAATAGCAGCAAGTAGTAGCACAAGACCATCTTCATGGATAAATGATTTGTTTAGTTGGGTGAAAAGTTCTGTAGGTGGGTTTAGAGCTGCTTTACCTGAGGAAACATTAAGTACTACAAGTTCAATCTCACAAGTTGATGCACCAATAGATGTAAATGGTACAATAATGTTGCTTGACGTGCTTGTAAGAAAGTTTACGGGTAAAAAATATATATCTGAAGTAGATCAATCTATACCTTTATTAGAAGCAAGAGGTTATGCACTCAATATTACAAAGGGATTTGAGAAAGTAGTAGAGCAAGCTGGATTAAAAAGTGGTGTATCAATGCATCGATTAAATATTGATTTTGTGGAAATATATAAAGAAGTTACAGGAAAAATCATGAGTGGTAAATTTGATGAGATCTCAGGAGTTTTAAGTTCGTATTTAGAGAAAGCATGTCCTAGTAGAGAAGCAGGATGTCCTGGTAAGTTAAGTTCGAAGAAGTTTGACAAGTTTATGGTAGAGTTTAATAGCAGGCTAAATGTTGTACTAAATCGATCAATACAACGGATATTACACAACGGAGATGGTAGATTAGAAGTTGATGGTGCAAAGCAAATGAATTTAGAGCCTCAAAGTTATTTAAGTAATGCTTCCGTTCAAGGCCATTCAAAGGACAAAGTATCAACTTGTCTTTCTGAGATAGGAGTAACCAAGCTTGGAGGTAATCTCAATAGGTAGGTTATAATATAAGAGGTAATATGCCAAGTAGTGGAAAATTTAAAGTGAGGGTAGCCAAAATAATTAGGGAAACCAGTAGCAAGTTTGATGATCCTAATACTAAAATGGATGAAGTAGACATTAAATGCTAAATGTTTGATGTGTTTTCCATATTGAGCTTACAGCACGTAGCTTTGATGTAGAAGTTTGGGTAACGTTATGATAGTAATTTATATAATTCTGTGTGCTATCTTTATAGCTGTTTTAGAGTATCCGTTCAGCGGAGTGGCAGAATAAGGTAGACAAGGTGATCTAAAAAGATAATCATAGAGCAAAAGTGAAATAATATGGTAAACCTTTTAGAACTTTGCAAAAATTTACAGCAAAAAATAGAAAGGTTAGAAGCAAAAATAGAAAGATTGGAAAAAGAGAATGAAAGTTTAAAAGCAGAAAATAAGGCTTTAAAGATAGAAAATGCTGAGTTAAGAGAAAGACTCGGTTTAAGCTCAAAAAATTCATCAATACCAAGTTCCAAAGAGTTGTATAAAATAAAAAAGAATAAGCCGAAAAGCGAAAGGAATATTGGCGGTCAGGTTGGTCATAAAGGAAGTTTTCGCGCCAACATGGATGCAGATAAAGTAGTAAAGATAGAGTTGCCTAATACTTGCGAATGCGGAGGAGAAATTGCAATATGTGAAAAACCATATATTCATCAGAAAGTTGATCTTCCAGAAATCAAGCCTTATGTAGTGGAATATCAGTTAGAACATGGCCGTTGTCGGAGATGCGGAAAGAGAAGAAGTAGCAAGTTACCGGAAGGTGTTACGCCAGATACATTTGGTCCAAGGGTTAAGTCAATAATTGCAGCGTTCAGCGGATTCTACAAAAATTCAAAACGCGAAATAGCGAGTGTCGTAAATGATATCTTCAATTTGAACATAAGCGTCGGTAGCATATCAAATAGTGAACATAGAGTTGCTTCAAAATGCAAAAAAATGTATGAGCAGATCGAACAAGAGATAAGTAGGAGTAAAGTTCTACATATTGATGAAACGAGCCATTATAACAAAGGTAAACTCGCTTGGTGTTGGATGTTTGCAAGCAATACGGCAAGTTTTGTAAAATTTACAGAGTCAAGAGGAATGAAAGTTTTACAAAATAGTAAATTCTGCAATCGCAATAGCTTGGTAATAACTGACAGGTATGCAGCATAGAATTATTTTGCCGATAAAAACAGGCAAATCTGTTGGGCACATTTATCAAGAGATTTTGAAAGATTAGCACATAGTTGGAATATTGAAGTTAAAGTTCTGGGTTGTTATACCAATTCCCATTACAGGGCAAACAGATGGACAATGATGGAAGAAAAGCCATACTGAAGTAAGTAAAATAGCGAGGTTTAAATGGCATTAAGATCAAAATTATTGGATGAAAAAGTAGTAGAATCAGCAAAAGAAATGCTGAAGAAAGTAAGGAATAATGCATATGTTTCAAAAAAACTAAATGCTGTAATTGCAGCAAAAAAGTACAGTATAACGGCTGTAGCAAAAATATATTGCATTTCAAGAAGCGCACTAACTTCGTGGGTAAAACTCTTGAAAATTGGCAGAGAAGAAAAACTGTTTGCTCCTTCACAACGTCGTAGAAAAACTAAATTAAATCAGGCTCAACTACAGCAAATTGAAGAGTGGATAGAAGAAAATCCTAATATCACCATTAAAGAAATGAGAATAAGAATCCAGGAAAAGTTCGGATTAAATATCAGCAAATCTACAGTACACCGCCATATGCAAAAGATGAAATTCTCATATATTACACCAAGACCAGTTCATAATGGACAAGATAAAAGCAAACAAGAGGAATTCAAAAAAAAATCTCAATGGAGCTATTAGCAAGTATCCAGAAAAAGAGCTATTTTTCTTTGATGAATCACGGTTTGGCACACATTCAAAAGTTGGACATGGGTGGTTTAAAAAGGGGATTAGAACACAGGTTAAAACAAAATTAGGTAGGCAAAATTTCTATCTCTATAGTGCAGTTAATCCTAGAAATGGAGAGAGTTCTAGCTTATTTGCACCAAATGTCAACACTGATTGCATGAACATATTTCTTGAGCAAATTTCGCAATATCTAGAAACACGAGAGGCTTTTCTCGTTATGGACTGTGCTAGTTGGCATAGGTCAAAAAATTTAAAGGTACCTAAAAATATCGACATTATATACCTACCTCCATACTCACCTGAGCTAAATCCTGTTGAGAGGCTTTGGTTATATATAAAACAGAACATTTTGCGCAATAAAATATACGATACAATTGCTCTACTTGAGGGTGCTTTGTGCAAATTTATTACTTCTCTTGCCAGCTCCACAATTAAACAACTCTGCAATGTTTCCTATTTGACTGGACAACAATGAGAATTGGTATTACTTGAGAAACGTGGCCACTGAATTATTTGCACTAAAAAAAGCTTTACTAAAAAGTGAGATAGATGTTTTGAGGTTTGTCAGACGTGCCAGAAAATTAAGAAAACGTACAAAGTATTACTTGAAGGAGATATCTCGTTTACCTGAAGCAATTGGAGCCTCTCGAGTTGCAAAAAATGTTCTGAGAGGTTGTCCGGAAACAAGTAAAAGGCTATAATATCTGAAATTTTAGTACGGGGTAAAGATGAGAAAAAAGTATCCAACAGATCTAAGCGAAAGGGAATGGGCAAGAATAGAAAAACACTTCAGAGTATCATACAAGAAAGGAGGAAGGCCGCCAAAGTATAGCAAAAGAGAAATATTAGAAGCAATTTTCTATGTATTGCGTACAGGGTGTCAATGGCGGTATTTACCAAATGATTTTCCGCTATGGAAGACTGTGTATGAGCAGTTCAGGCAATGGAAGAAGCAGGGAATTTTTGAGAAAATGAATTATGAAATTACAAAATATAGTAGAAGAAAAATAGGAAGGAATGAGCAGCCGAGTGCCTGTATAGTAGATAGTCAATCTGTAAAGACTACAGAAAAGGGGGGATCAAAGGCTATGATGGAAGTAAAAAAAGTAAAGGGTAGAAAAAGGCATATAATTACAGACACTCAGGGTTTTATACTAGGTTGTTACGTAGGCGCTGCTAACGAAAATGATAGAGATGGTATTAAAATAGCATTAAACAATATGAGAACAAAATATACTAAAGTTAAAAAAATGTGGGCTGACATGGGATACCAAGGAAGAAATTCAAAGAATCACATAAAGGAAGAATATGACATAGATATTGAAATTGTTACAAGGCCTCCATGTAGATTTTGGGTGCACAAAGATACGCCACCTGAGCTACTACCAACAAGAGAACAAGGGTTTAAAGTACAGCCAAGAAGATGGGTTTTAGAAAGGACTTTTGCTTGGGTTAATAGGAATAGAAGGCTATCGAAGGAGTATGATTTACTCACAACATCCACTGAGAATTTCATATACCTAGCTATGAGTAGGGTTATGTTAAAGAGGGAATATGCTTGAATTTACTTGTTTCCGGACAACCTCTTATACCAATTCTTATTGTTGTCCAGTCAAATAGGAAACATTGCAGAGTTGTTTAATTGTGGAGCTGGCAAGAGAAGTAATAAATTTGCACAAAGCACCCTCAAGTAGAGCAATTGTATCGTATATTTTATTGCGCAAAATGTTCTGTTTTATATATAACCAAAGCCTCTCAACAGGATTTAGCTCAGGTGAGTATGGAGGTAGGTATATAATGTCGATATTTTTAGGTACCTTTAAATTTTTTGACCTATGCCAACTAGCACAGTCCATAACGAGAAAAGCCTCTCGTGTTTCTAGATATTGCGAAATTTGCTCAAGAAATATGTTCATGCAATCAGTGTTGACATTTGGTGCAAATAAGCTAGAACTCTCTCCATTTCTAGGATTAACTGCACTATAGAGATAGAAATTTTGCCTACCTAATTTTGTTTTAACCTGTGCTCTAATCCCCTTTTTAAACCACCCATGTCCAACTTTTGAATGTGTGCCAAACCGTGATTCATCAAAGAAAAATAGCTCTTTTTCTGGATACTTGCTAATAGCTCCATTGAGATTTTTTTTTGAATTCCTCTTGTTTGCTTTTATCTTGTCCATTATGAACTGGTCTTGGTGTAATATATGAGAATTTCATCTTTTGCATATGGCGGTGTACTGTAGATTTGCTGATATTTAATCCGAACTTTTCCTGGATTCTTATTCTCATTTCTTTAATGGTGATATTAGGATTTTCTTCTATCCACTCTTCAATTTGCTGTAGTTGAGCCTGATTTAATTTAGTTTTTCTACGACGTTGTGAAGGAGCAAACAGTTTTTCTTCTCTGCCAATTTTCAAGAGTTTTACCCACGAAGTTAGTGCGCTTCTTGAAATGCAATATATTTTTGCTACAGCCGTTATACTGTACTTTTTTGCTGCAATTACAGCATTTAGTTTTTTTGAAACATATGCATTATTCCTTACTTTCTTCAGCATTTCTTTTGCTGATTCTACTACTTTTTCATCCAATAATTTTGATCTTAATGCCATTTAAACCTCGCTATTTTACTTACTTCAGTATGGCTTTTCTTCCATCATTGTCCATCTGTTTGCCCTGTAATGGGAATTGGTATGAGATCTGAAAGAATGATGTGGAAATTTTTAGATGACCCAGAAAATATTCCGCTGACAAATAACCACGCTGAACGGCAAATTCGGCATTATGTCGTTTATCGCAAAAACTCATATTTTACACAATCAAAGCGGGGAAATACATTCCTTGAGCGGATAATTTCATTATACTTAACTTGGAAACAAAGGGGTCTCAATCCTTTCCAAAATCTCCTATCTATTGTTTCTTAAACCACTCTCCTGAACGGATACCCAAAATCTCCTATCTATTGTTTCTTAAACCACTCTCCTGAACGGATACGCAACCATTACCAATAGGTTTGGCATATATGGCTTAGAGTTTGGGTTGGTTTATCACTTTTAACTTTATCCAATAAATTACATATGTGAAGATAGTAAATTCAGCGTGCTGAGAACATTAGAAAGACGAGATTTTAATTGATTTTCATATTTACTCCAATCTTGTATTGCCTTTCTTGCAACACCTGAATCAACTGCGGCTTTTGCAACAGCAGGAGCTACTATAGAAATTAATCTTGGGTCAAATGGAGTAGGTATTATATATTCACGTCCATAGCCCATTTTACGACCGCCATAGACTGCAGATATCTCACCTGGTACTGGCTCACGGGCAAGCTTTGCTATTGCATCTGCAGCTGCAATTTTCATTTCATCATTTATTGTTGTTGCATGTACATCAAGTGCCCCTCTAAATATATAAGGAAAACCCATTACGTTGTTGACTTGGTTGTTGTAATCTGACCTACCAGTTGCAATTATTGCATCTGGCCTCACAGATTTTGCAAACTCAGGCCTTACTTCTGGATCGGGATTGGCAAGAGCAAAAATAATCGGGTCTTTGCCCATACTCTTTAACATCTCTTCATTTAACACATCTTTTGCAGATAGTCCGATGAATACATCAGCGCCTTTTATTGTATCAAGTAGAGAACGTTCGGAAGTATCAATTGCATACTTTTCCTTCCACTCATTCATATCCTCGTTTCTACCTTTGTATATTACTCCTTGCTTATCACACAGCACTATATTTTTAGCGCCCATGGACTTTAGTATTTCTAAACATGCAATACCGGCTGCTCCAGCACCATTCATAATGATCTTAACGTCCTCTAATTTCTTTTCAACAATATCAAGAGCATTTTCTATGCCAGCTGCAACAACCACCGCAGTTCCATGCTGGTCATCATGGAACACTGGAATATCCATCAGTTCATTCAGGCGTTTCTCTATTATAAAACAATCGGGAGATCTTATATCTTCTAAATTTATCCCCCCCCAACTTGGCCCAAGATACCTTACTGCATTGATGAAATCTTCTATATTTTCTGTACCAACTTCTATATCAACTGCATCAATATCAGCAAAACGCTTAAATAAAACAGCTTTGCCTTCCATGACAGGTTTTGCAGCAAGAGGACCGATATTACCAAGTCCAAGCACTGCAGTGCCATTTGAAATGACAGCAACACAGTTGCTTTTTGCTGTATAATCATAAACAACCTCAGGATTTTTAGCTATTTCAAGGCACGGAGCTGCAACACCAGGGGAATAAGCAAGTGACAAATCATACTGGGTAGATAAAGGTTTTGTTGGCATGATTGAAATTTTACCAGGGTTACCACCTCTGCTGTGATACTTAAGCGCTTCTTGTTTTGTGGTACTATCTAAATCATCGTTCATCATTACATCCTTATATTTTAAGCTTGTATTTTTTAAGTATATGGAGTTTTTATAAATGTTCAATTGTAAACTATTAACTTGTGAACTCTGTTGTACTTCTGTATAAGTTTACCTATTACGTAAGATGATATTACATGCTTAAAAAAAACGTGCCTAATTTGCTTACAATTTCTCGTGCACTTGCAATACCAGCAATAATATTAAGTTTTTATATAGAAAATAAATATGCAGGCCTGATAACAATATCAATCTTTGTGTTTGCGTGCATTACGGATTTTTTTGATGGTTACCTGGCGCGTGCGTGGAAAGTCCAATCAAAGTTTGGCAAGCTATTTGATCCAATTGCTGACAAATTAATAGTGGTTTCAACGATAATTATGCTAGTTTATAAGCATAAGATAAATGATTTTACAATAGTACCATCGATTATCATCATCTGTCGGGAGATATTAGTCTCGGGTTTACGGGAGTTTCTGATAGCTACAAATGTTAGTCTACCTGTAAGCAAAGCTGGAAAAATTAAAACATTTTTGCAGATGGTTGCTGTAGTAGCGCTAATAACGAACGATTATTATATGATTCAATATACAGGTGCGATTTGTTTATGGGTTGCAGCTATTATAACTATGTGGTCAGGCTATAATTATATCCTAGCCGGCATCAAACAGATTGGTTAAATCTCCTAGGAAATAGTTAATAGACAAGAGTAGTTAATATCTTAGTGATATTGACTCAGAAAGCAAAAAGGTGTATAATTGTATTAACTTACAACTAATTAGGTTAATATTATGAAAATACCTAGTGGCAAATTTTCTTCTACTAAAAAGGTTCCAGGAAAGAATAAGAAAAAAAGAGATTTTGAACCATTAGAAGAGTTTTTTTGGGATTTTTGGCCAACAGTTGATAAAGAAGTCAAAAGAGAAAGGCTAGAACAAGAACTATTAGCACTAAAAAAAAGAGAGCTATATAGAAAATGTGCATCATTGGCAACAATGGTCCCATTTACATTGCTGATGGCGATTGAACTGGAAAAAACATATAGCGATCAGGTATTACTTGGCGTGATAAGTGGCGCGCTAAGCCACACTATATTACCTTTTACAGTCTTATCTCTTATTTGTACGCTATATTTAATTTACAATAATAGGAAGATAGCACAAAAAGAACGAGAGTTGGAGATTATTGAAAATGGAGAGGAAGTAAAGGAAAAAGAGCACAATATTTCTGATATAGGTCAGTGTTTGATCTATATTGAGGCTATAACAACTGCACTGGTTATTGTAGGTATGATAATGGGTGAAACATCTTCACTTGAAGCAGCAGAGGATGCAATTTTATTTCTTGCCAATGCAATTGCTTTTCTTGCAACTCTTGTTTCTTATATTGATAAGCATGAAAAAAATAAGAAAAAGGAAACAGAAAAGTCTGATCTTGATGAGAAATCTAGCAAGAAAACTAGCAATATATCTGTAGCCGGATTGGCGCTTGCTGGTTCTTCTGTATTTTTAATAAGAAGGATAATGTTAATAGCATTAGCATCGTCCTTAAATCCTGCTGTTGGACCTACTTTAGGCTTGATAGGTATTGCAATTTTTATGGCTGTACAGGTCTTAACTATACATTCCTACAGTAAGACGCTGAAAGATCCAAAAGTGGAAGGACGAGGTGAATCAAGAAATGCAGGTAGTTCTGACCGTAGTTATAAAGAAGAAGGGCCGGCTATTGCCTAAGAAATTTATTTATTTAAGTAATATTTAGGTCTATACTTTATTTTGATCGAAAAAAATCTTATGTATAAGACTTTAATCACGTGCTTTATTTTCCTAATTTGCTCCTTTACACAATCGTATGCGGATGATCTTGAAAAAACTGAAACTGAACTATATGAAGAAGCAGTTGAACTTTTTGACCAGAAAAAATATAAACAAGCGATTAGGGCATTTCATAAGATAGAGGATTTGTATCCTTTTTCTTATTGGGCAATGAAAGCAAAATTATTATCTGGGGTCTCTCACTATAATATGGGTAACTATAGCAGTGCTGCAAGTGATATGGCTGATTATATATATGTTTATTCAAATGGTGAAGATTTACCATATGTATACTACTTAAGAGTATTATCTTATTACATGCAAATTAATAAAGTGCAACTTGGACAGCAAACTGCATATAAAACTTTAGAGCTGGCTACAGAATACATTAATCTCTTTCCAGGCAGCGAATATGTAGGCGAGATAAAGGAAAAAGCAAAGCTAATCACAGAACATATATCAACAAAAGAGTATTCTATCGGTAAATTTTACTTGAAGCGTGGTGAATATTTAGCAGCAATTAAGCGTTTCCAGAATATAGCAAGCTATAAAGATTCTAAATATTTTTCTAAGTCTATTAACTATTTAATAGCAGCCCATTCAGCTCTTGGCCTTGACTTAGAAGTTGAGCAGTATGAAAGTATGTTATTAGCAGAAAACCTGCAAGATGCCAAGCCAGAGGCTTGAAAATTTGCTTTAGCTTTTTCTATGCTTTGATATATAATTAGGTTTTTAACTATTTGAATATGGCTGGTCATTCACAATTTTCAAATATAAAACATCGGAAAGGCGCTCAGGATGCAAAGCGCTCTCAAAAATTTACGAAGCTGATCAGAGAAATAGCAGTTGCTGCAAAGCAAGGGCTACCCGAACTCAACCCGCGCCTTCGCTCTGCTATATTTGCTGCACGCAAGGAAAATCTACCAAAAGATAAAATAGAAACAGCAATAAAAAATGCAACTGGTAACGTTGCTGGAGAAAATTACGAGGAAATACAATATGAAGGTCATGGGCCTTCTGGCACTGCACTCATTGTCCATGCCTTGACTAATAACCGCAACCGTACTGCTTCTGAGGTACGTTATATATTTTCTCGCAAGGGTGGAAACTTGGGAGAAACAGGAAGTGTTAGTTACCTTTTTGATCATGTAGGTTTAATTGTCTATAAAGCAGAGGGTGTGAATTTTGATGATTTATTCAGTCATGGAATCGAATTAGAAGTATTGAATGTTGAGGAAAATGACAAAGAAGGATTACACGTTATAACTTGTGAAATAAAAGATTTTGGTAAAGTACGCGATGCCTTTTATGCAAAATTCGGAGAACCAGAACTTGCTCGTCTTTCACGGCAGCCAAAAGATCTGATTGAAATTAGCGATAAAGAGTTAATTGATAAATTATCTGCATTGGTTGAAGAACTAGAAGATAACGACGATGTACAGTATGTGGAAGGTAATTTTACTTTTGTTGATGCTGTTTAAATGATGAAGCTGTTTATATTTATACTGTTTTATATTTTACCAATATTTAATATACACGCCCTTAAGACTCCAGATAACAGTAAAGAGACTTTTTTAATATCCAGTACCATAAAATCTTCCTTTTTTGCCACGGGAATTGAGCAAGGGTTGGCGCCAAATACAGTGGTGAAATTGATCAACATATATAAAGATTTCGGTGTTGATTTTAAAAAAGACATTGTGCCGAAGAGTAAATTGGAAGTTCTTTTTGAGAGATTGCCTAATAATCAGAAGACTGAAGAAAAAATTTTATATGCTTCACTGACAATAAACAAGAAAGCTATTAGTTTATATCATTATAAATCGCAAGACGGCAAAGAAAGGTATTTTAATAAAGAAGGAATAAGCTTAAAAAATGGCGAAATTTTTGCAAATCCTTTAAATGGAGATTATCGCATATCCTCAAAATTTGGCAATAGAAAGCATCCTGTTCGCGGTAAAATTGCTTTTCACAAAGGAGTGGATTATGCAGCTAAACTTGGCACTCCCATATACGCTGCTGCAGAGGGTGTGATAGAATATATA
Source organism: Wolbachia endosymbiont (group A) of Alloplasta piceator (assembly GCF_964028505.1). Lineage (NCBI taxonomy): Bacteria > Pseudomonadati > Pseudomonadota > Alphaproteobacteria > Rickettsiales > Anaplasmataceae > Wolbachia > Wolbachia endosymbiont (group A) of Alloplasta piceator. The sequence continues at coordinate 657,726 of NZ_OZ034793.1, forward strand.
GGAAAGAATGGTGGCTATGGAAATTACATCAAAATAAAACACAAAAATGAATATTCAACCTGTTACGCGCATATAAGTAGATTTAGTGGCGATATAAAGTTAGGCTCTAAAGTAAAGCAGGGGCAGATCATCGCTTATGTTGGTAGCACTGGTGTTGCAACAGGACCTCATTTACATTACGAAGTTATATATAACGGCAAACACATCGATCCGCTTACGATAGCGCATAAAACTGAAGTAAAATTGCCTGATCATGAATTAAGAGAGTTTAAACTATTTGTAAATAAGATAAATAAAACGATCAACAGAGAGGGTTCAAGTGAAAAAGAAGTTTAAAGACAATATGGATAAGAATACGATAAACGATAGAAATTTAAGTCAACTCCGGTTTTTTCCTGTACTAATAGCGCTAGGATTAATTTTATCGCTGCTTTTTTTGGCATATGACAGCACAATTGCACTTGGAGTTGCTGCCGTTTCAATTTTGACTTTTCTTCAAGGATTTTTTATTAATGACCCTAATGAAGCAAGAGTGATAGAATTGTTTGGTCATTATATTGGAACTTATTTTAAGTCTGGAATATGTGTAACGCTTCCCTTTTCAAGCAAATATATAGTTTCCCTAAAATTTCAGAATATTAACACAGAAAAAATAAAAGTTAATGATGCAAATGGAAGTCCAATAGAGATTTCTGCAGTAATTGTTTGGAGAGTGAGCAGTCCTGCAAAGGCGTATTATAATGTTAACAACTATCACGAATTTGTTTTTGTACAAAGTGACTCGGTAATTAGAGAATTGGCGAGCAATTATCCGTATGATAGCGAAAGCGATGAGGAATCTTTACGTAAAAATTCTGATAAAATTTCAGATGAATTGCGGTCAATGTTACAACAAAGATTAGATATTGCAGGAATTGAGATTACAGAAGCAAGAATATCGCATTTGGCGTATTCGTCCGAGATTGCACAAGCAATGTTAAGGCGTCAACAAGCACATGCTATCACTTCGGCAAGAAGGCATATAGTGCAAAATGCAATAGGAATTGTCGAGGAAGTAATAGCTCATTTTGAAAAAAACAAAAGCTTACAATTAGATGGCAAGCAAAAGGTTCAATTGATAAATAATTTGTTGGTTGCCCTAATCTCTGAGCAAGATGCACAACCGACGATTAGTTTAGATAATAATTAGCATAGAAGCCGATTGGGTTTCATAAATGCAAGTCACTATTAATTTCTTGATTAATAGACTAAATGATGTTATAAATTACACGCATTAGGGGTGCTCTAGAAAAGCTGAGAGTACATAAAGTACAACCCTTTGAACCTGATATTGTTAAAGCAAGCGTAGGAAAATGTATGTATATAAATATTGAAGAATGCTTCGGCTTCATTGCGTTAATTGCATCTCTAATTGGATTATCACCTCAAGTATATAAAGCATATATCACTAAAGTTACTCGTGATGTATCGATGTTAATGTTAGTAAACTATCTTATTTGTTCATTGTCTTGGATTGGCTATGGTCTTTACCAGAGCTCAATTTTTGTGGTGCTTAGCAATATTGCTGGATTAGTGATTAGCATAATATCAATTATTCAAAAATGTTACTAAGATGCAAAACCTGCACCATGATCATGTGCTGCACTGCAGTACACAACAACAATATCGTTCTATTGTAGTGCTAAATGGAAAAATACCGAGCTCATCGTTTTTTAAACGAGATATACCTATTATTGCTGTAGATGGAGGAGCAAACAAGCTTCTATCAATTGGCGTAAAACCTGATCTTGTAGTAGGAGATTTGGATAGCGTAAATCTGGATTTACGTGCTAATTTGAATACGATATATCTACCTGATCAAGATTATTGCGACTTTTCTAAAGCAATGGCTCACTTAAAAACAGTAAAGTTATTGCCATCAATAGTAACGGGTATTACTGGAGGAGCAATTGATCACATACTACAGAATATTAACATTTTTCTAAGTACGGGCAGTATCTTTTACACACCTTCACCTCCCATGGTAGGTTACACTTTACGAAAAGGTATTACCCATTTTTTTTCTTTGCCAAAAAATACTAAAATATCTTTACTTGGTATACCGAGAGCTCAAATATCAACCAAAGGATTAAAATGGGAACTGCATCTTAGAGGTTGTCCGGAAACAAGTAAAAGGCTATAATATCTGAAATTTTAGTACGGGGTAAAGATGAGAAAAAAGTATCCAACAGATCTAAGCGAAAGGGAATGGGCAAGAATAGAAAAACACTTCAGAGTATCATACAAGAAAGGAGGAAGGCCGCCAAAGTATAGCAAAAGAGAAATATTAGAAGCAATTTTCTATGTATTGCGTACAGGGTGTCAATGGCGGTATTTACCAAATGATTTTCCGCTATGGAAGACTGTGTATGAGCAGTTCAGGCAATGGAAGAAGCAGGGAATTTTTGAGAAAATGAATTATGAAATTACAAAATATAGTAGAAGAAAAATAGGAAGGAATGAGCAGCCGAGTGCCTGTATAGTAGATAGTCAATCTGTAAAGACTACAGAAAAGGGGGGATCAAAGGCTATGATGGAAGTAAAAAAGTAAAGGGTAGAAAAAGGCATATAATTACAGACACTCAGGGTTTTATACTAGGTTGTTACGTAGGCGCTGCTAACGAAAATGATAGAGATGGTATTAAAATAGCATTAAACAATATGAGAACAAAATATACTAAAGTTAAAAAAATGTGGGCTGACATGGGATACCAAGGAAGAAATTCAAAGAATCACATAAAGGAAGAATATGACATAGATATTGAAATTGTTACAAGGCCTCCATGTAGATTTTGGGTGCACAAAGATACGCCACCTGAGCTACTACCAACAAGAGAACAAGGGTTTAAAGTACAGCCAAGAAGATGGGTTGTAGAAAGGACTTTTGCTTGGGTTAATAGGAATAGAAGGCTATCGAAGGAGTATGATTTACTCACAACATCCACTGAGAATTTCATATACCTAGCTATGAGTAGGGTTATGTTAAAGAGGGAATATGCTTGAATTTACTAGTTTCCGGACAACCTCTTATACCAATTCCCATTACAGGGCAAACAGATGGACAATGATGGAAGAAAAGCCATACTGAAGTAAGTAAAATAGCGAGGTTTAAATGGCATTAAGATCAAAATTATTGGATGAAAAAGTAGTAGAATCAGCAAAAGAAATGCTGAAGAAAGTAAGGAATAATGCATATGTTTCAAAAAAACTAAATGCTGTAATTGCAGCAAAAAAGTACAGTATAACGGCTGTAGCAAAAATATATTGCATTTCAAGAAGCGCACTAACTTCGTGGGTAAAACTCTTGAAAATTGGCAGAGAAGAAAAACTGTTTGCTCCTTCACAACGTCGTAGAAAAACTAAATTAAATCAGGCTCAACTACAGCAAATTGAAGAGTGGATAGAAGAAAATCCTAATATCACCATTAAAGAAATGAGAATAAGAATCCAGGAAAAGTTCGGATTAAATATCAGCAAATCTACAGTACACCGCCATATGCAAAAGATGAAATTCTCATATATTACACCAAGACCAGTTCATAATGGACAAGATAAAAGCAAACAAGAGGAATTCAAAAAAAAATCTCAATGGAGCTATTAGCAAGTATCCAGAAAAAGAGCTATTTTTCTTTGATGAATCACGGTTTGGCACACATTCAAAAGTTGGACATGGGTGGTTTAAAAAGGGGATTAGAACACAGGTTAAAACAAAATTAGGTAGGCAAAATTTCTATCTCTATAGTGCAGTTAATCCTAGAAATGGAGAGAGTTCTAGCTTATTTGCACCAAATGTCAACACTGATTGCATGAACATATTTCTTGAGCAAATTTCGCAATATCTAGAAACACGAGAGGCTTTTCTCGTTATGGACTGTGCTAGTTGGCATAGGTCAAAAAATTTAAAGGTACCTAAAAATATCGACATTATATACCTACCTCCATACTCACCTGAGCTAAATCCTGTTGAGAGGCTTTGGTTATATATAAAACAGAACATTTTGCGCAATAAAATATACGATACAATTGCTCTACTTGAGGGTGCTTTGTGCAAATTTATTACTTCTCTTGCCAGCTCCACAATTAAACAACTCTGCAATGTTTCCTATTTGACTGGACAACAATGAGAATTGGTATTAGATGAAGCAAATGGTTTAATTAAAAATCAATCTTTTGAGTTAGATGGGATAAGAAAAGATTGTAATAATGAAGTAAAAAGTTTAAGAAATTCACTTTTAGAACGAGACAGTCAAATAGAAGATTTTTTGAAAGAGAAAGAAAAACAAGTGAATTTTGCGCAACTGTTGATAAGATGCGTAACAGACAATATAGAAGAACCAATAAGAAATAATGATGGAAAAGCAATATTAGATACGATTCAAATATTAAAGTCTGCGTTACAAGGAGAAATTGCACGGCTTTTGCCAGACGAAACGCCTTCTTCTTCGCTGGAAGATCTTGGATATGAATCATTATTTGTCAGTCGCTCATCCACCCCGACCAAGTTGCCAAATTCACTATTGACAGAATCTTATGAACGCAGTCAGTTCAATCAGAGTGAAAGTATTTGCAAAACACAACAATGAGTCTTATTATAAGATAAATCATGCAAGATAATGAACCCAATAATATGCGCACTGGATACACAAGACTTAAATAAGGCTATTTCTCTAGCTAATGCTCTGCGTGGTAAAGTTGGCATGGTAAAGCTGGGATTAGAATTTTTTGCTGCTCAAGGTCTTTCTGGAGTGCAAGAAGTTGCAAAATGCAATGTACCAATTTTTTTAGATCTGAAATTGCATGACATTCCAAACACTGTAGCCAAAACAGTTGAAGTAATAAAAGTTCTGAACGTTGAAATGTTAACTCTGCACATCAGCGGTGGGACAAAAATGCTTGAAGAAGCGCTAAGTGTAGTGCAAGGCACAAAAATAAAGCTGATTGGAGTGACAGTGCTAACTAGTATGAGCAATGAGGATTTAAACGAGCTTGGAGTAGCAAGAGAGGCAAAATCACAGGTAATTTTGCTTGCAAAGCTTGCAAAAAAGATTGGACTCCATGGAATAGTCTGTTCTGCACTAGAAGCTCAAGAAGTGCGCCGAGAGTGCGGTGAAGACTTTAAAATTATTACTCCAGGAATTCGTATAGATCCAGGTCATGACGACCAAAAAAGAACAGCAACGCCAAAAGAAGCAATAAATTCAGGAGCTGATTATATCGTCATTGGCAGACCCATTACAAAAACTACAAGTAGTGCGGAGCTAATATTGAAATCCATGAAAGAATTTTAATATAATAACTTAATTTATAAAAATACTAACATATTAATTAGGAATAAGCATGAGTAATATCAATAGAATAATACGCGAAGTAATCAAGGAATTCCGCTCAAAATTACCAGATAAGGAAATAGAGGAATATTCTGGCAAATTGAATAAGCTACATATCTACCAGTGCAATAAGCATATAATAGAAAATAAGAAGCTATATCATTATACAATAAATGGGAAAACCCATGCTATGGATCAGCATGGGCATAATTTTGTCAAGAGTTTAGAAGTTATCTTGAGGAATAAGCCACAAATTTCCTTAGAAGAGGTAATTGATTTTATGGAAAAATAATTAATTTTGGTCTTGATAGTTGTTATGGAGCATTTGAGATGATATTTGAATCTCGCTCTGGTGTTACAATAGATGATGCAGTTAATTTTGTAAAAGATAGCTTATCTAGTAAATTTTATAGATTCCATGGCAGTGGGATTTTCAAAGTAATATTAGAACTTAATCCAGAGAGCTCTCTTGAAGAGATAGAGAAACAATTTAGCAAAGTAGTAGATCCTTACTTTCTTAATGCTTGGAGTCGAGAAAGTGAAAGGGCTTTTGCTAAGATATGTAGGTTATGTAGAGAAGGACATGTGGAGAATATGCAGAAATTTGATTTTAGCAATTTTAATTTAGATCAAGATAGTGCTGGAGCATTAAGAGCACTGTTACAGTATTGTGTTGACGTTTCTAATCAAAAAGCTTTAGGTGATTCACATGAATTGCATAGAGAAGAGATGGAGGGGATATATAAATTTGATGATAATTACGATTTAAATTTAGATCGTGATCATAATGATAGTATCTGGCATTGAAATTATACTACAATAATAAAATAACTGGATAAAAATTATCACCAAAAAAATTCAAAAAAGTGCTTGACATAAAAGAACGAACATTATATAGTGTCATTATCTTTTATTTTACCTCGCTTAATTCAATTACTGGATTAAGCTTACAGTGCTAAGCGTGGCACAAAGTGCCACGCTATTTTTCGGTTTACATTTTCAACAGATAAAAAATGATGCCATTTCAGTGCCAAGCACATAACTGTACGAACATTCATTTTTAAAGGTAAATTGCACAACAGATGATGTCATTCCAGTGCTTGAAACTGGAATGGCTTTGTTGCATCGCTAGCTATGATGGATTAAAGATAAAAAAGATAGGGAATATCAGTAGCTTATTATTCTGGTATTTATAACAAGAACGGTCAGTGAATACCTAAATTTGAGTAAAAGAAATTTCACTACCACTCACTAATCTGGCTAAAATTCAAGAATTTCAATGCTTTAGCTATTTTCAATAGAATTAAATTTATTAATATAAATAACAAATTACTATTCTTAAATTTGATCAGATTGATTGCAAAAAAACAAGATTTTCAATAGGTTGCTTATACCAATTCTCATTGTTGTCCAGTCAAATAGGAAACATTGCAGAGTTGTTTAATTGTGGAGCTGGCAAGAGAAGTAATAAATTTGCACAAAGCACCCTCAAGTAGAGCAATTGTATCGTATATTTTATTGCGCAAAATGTTCTGTTTTATATATAACCAAAGCCTCTCAACAGGATTTAGCTCAGGTGAGTATGGAGGTAGGTATATAATGTCGATATTTTTAGGTACCTTTAAATTTTTTGACCTATGCCAACTAGCACAGTCCATAACGAGAAAAGCCTCTCGTGTTTCTAGATATTGCGAAATTTGCTCAAGAAATATGTTCATGCAATCAGTGTTGACATTTGGTGCAAATAAGCTAGAACTCTCTCCATTTCTAGGATTAACTGCACTATAGAGATAGAAATTTTGCCTACCTAATTTTGTTTTAACCTGTGTTCTAATCCCCTTTTTAAACCACCCATGTCCAACTTTTGAATGTGTGCCAAACCGTGATTCATCAAAGAAAAATAGCTCTTTTTCTGGATACTTGCTAATAGCTCCATTGAGATTTTTTTTTGAATTCCTCTTGTTTGCTTTTATCTTGTCCATTATGAACTGGTCTTGGTGTAATATATGAGAATTTCATCTTTTGCATATGGCGGTGTACTGTAGATTTGCTGATATTTAATCCGAACTTTTCCTGGATTCTTATTCTCATTTCTTTAATGGTGATATTAGGATTTTCTTCTATCCACTCTTCAATTTGCTGTAGTTGAGCCTGATTTAATTTAGTTTTTCTACGACGTTGTGAAGGAGCAAACAGTTTTTCTTCTCTGCCAATTTTCAAGAGTTTTACCCACGAAGTTAGTGCGCTTCTTGAAATGCAATATATTTTTGCTACAGCCGTTATACTGTACTTTTTTGCTGCAATTACAGCATTTAGTTTTTTTGAAACATATGCATTATTCCTTACTTTCTTCAGCATTTCTTTTGCTGATTCTACTACTTTTTCATCCAATAATTTTGATCTTAATGCCATTTAAACCTCGCTATTTTACTTAGAGGTTGTCCGGAAACAAGTAAAAGGCTATAATATCTGAAATTTTAGTACGGGGTAAAGATGAGAAAAAAGTATCCAACAGATCTAAGCGAAAGGGAATGGGCAAGAATAGAAAAACACTTCAGAGTATCATACAAGAAAGGAGGAAGGCCGCCAAAGTATAGCAAAAGAGAAATATTAGAAGCAATTTTCTATGTATTGCGTACAGGGTGTCAATGGCGGTATTTACCAAATGATTTTCCGCTATGGAAGACTGTGTATGAGCAGTTCAGGCAATGGAAGAAGCAGGGAATTTTTGAGAAAATGAATTATGAAATTACAAAATATAGTAGAAGAAAAATAGGAAGGAATGAGCAGCCGAGTGCCTGTATAGTAGATAGTCAATCTGTAAAGACTACAGAAAAGGGGGGATCAAAGGCTATGATGGAAGTAAAAAAGTAAAGGGTAGAAAAAGGCATATAATTACAGACACTCAGGGTTTTATACTAGGTTGTTACGTAGGCGCTGCTAACGAAAATGATAGAGATGGTATTAAAATAGCATTAAACAATATGAGAACAAAATATACTAAAGTTAAAAAAATGTGGGCTGACATGGGATACCAAGGAAGAAATTCAAAGAATCACATAAAGGAAGAATATGACATAGATATTGAAATTGTTACAAGGCCTCCATGTAGATTTTGGGTGCACAAAGATACGCCACCTGAGCTACTACCAACAAGAGAACAAGGGTTTAAAGTACAGCCAAGAAGATGGGTTGTAGAAAGGACTTTTGCTTGGGTTAATAGGAATAGAAGGCTATCGAAGGAGTATGATTTACTCACAACATCCACTGAGAATTTCATATACCTAGCTATGAGTAGGGTTATGTTAAAGAGGGAATATGCTTGAATTTACTAGTTTCCGGACAACCTCTTACTTCAGTATGGCTTTTCTTCCATCATTGTCCATCTGTTTGCCCTGTAATGGGAATTGGTATTACCAAGCGGGAAAAACATTCATTTTGATGAAATTGTAGTTTAAAGATGCAGCAGCTAAATATTGTAGAAAAGCTAAGTTATGAAGAAATCTTTTCGAGAATGAAGGAAGAGTTAGTCCGTAGAGATGAAACCTTTTCAGCATTAGTTGAAAGTGATCCAGCGATAAAGATTCTTGAGGTAGCAGCATGGCAAGAACTTTTGCTTAGAGAAAGAATAAACGAAGCAATAAAAAGTAATTTACTTAAATTTGCGACAGGAGAAGATCTTGATAATTTAGCTGAGTTTTATGGAGTGGAGAGGCAGAAAGAAGAAGATGATGAACGATTTAGAAAAAGAATTAAAGCAAAGATAATAGGTTGGAGCACATGTGGGAGCAAGGAGTATTATAGGTATCATGCACTGTCAGCAGATAGTAGAGTAAAAGATGCATTAGTAGAATCACCTATACCAGGGAAAGTACAGATCTCGATTTTATCAACACAATTATCCACAACTGGCATGGCGTTAGAAGAGCTACTTGAAATTGTAAAAAAGCAGGTTAATAGAGATGATATAAGAGTTTTAACCGATACAGTAACAGTAATTGGCTGCAATATTATGGAAATAGATATCCACAGCAGAATCAGCACGAATTATATAACATCAGAGGAAGAAATCAAGAAGCAGTTTATTAAGAAGTTTGAAGCAAGTAAAAGGTTGGGATGGAACGTTACAAAATCTTGGATAATAGCGAATTTATTTGTAGATGGTGTAGAAAACGTGGAATTAATCGAGCCAAAAGAGGATGTTGTGGTGCTAGGTAATGAGTGTGCAAGTTTGAGAAATTTAAAGGTTGAGTAATGTTACTGCCACCAAATGCAACCAAACAAGAAAAAGCGCTAGTAGAAGCAATCGACTACAAAGTTAATCCAAGTTGCATCAAGGAATTTAAATTTAGTCTTAGAGATGAAATACTGCAGTGGATAATAGAAGAATATGGTTTAGAAGAGATACTGCGTTGGGTAAAAAATAAAAGAAGAGCTATAGTAGAAGGAGTAAAATTTCAGCGTTTAAGAGGAACCCCAGCATCACTCAAAATAGCGCTCAAATGGGCAAATATAGAAGATATTACAATTATTGAAGAGCCACCCGGTAAACACTTTTTTGAGTTGCAGGTAGGGATAAGAGACGTACCAAATGATTTCTTTGTTGATGCAGTAGTAGAATTAGCAAAACTATCACTACCTGCAAGATCGAGACTAATGAGGATTTTTAACGATTATTATAATGCGCAGAGATTTATATTGGATGAGAGTTTATTTGGAGATCTTCTTTCTGACTATTCGGGGGTAAAAATAGAAAAAGATGGCCCAGTGTTATCATTTGGAAGAGTAAATTTTTTCATGTCTCATGGTCCAGTTATTAGGATTGTAGAAAACTATCTACGCGATCATTATGAACGAGCTTTAAGCAATGATATATATCGGTTGGATGTAGCAATCCTTGGAGAAACCGAACCTCACACAAAGAATTATAACGGTATTTATGAAAGAAATCATGTGTGGTATAACTTCAAAGCGCTATATCCGCTACCACAGAGCTTATTACCGGCAATTAAGTTTGCGAAAGCGCAAGTTATATTATCGGATAGTTGGGATTTAGGAGACATAAATGCGTGCTTTCCAGTTAGTAGAGTAGAAGAAAGAGGAAATAAATTTGTATTGGGAAGTAGCAAACTATCTGAAGAACTGTGGAATTTAAAATACAAGCCAATTTTAGAAAGATTTTTTGCCGTTCACCACTATCAAGTAAAGAATTTCTCTACCCCCAAAATAATAAGATTTAGCGTAGCAGAACACTGCATTCATTTTGAAAACGAATTGGATTCAAAGCAAAAGGATGCAATACAGGAGTTAGAAAATTACATTTTAGTGTTTTACCCAGGTGTACTAACATGGCACGAACATCGACATTTGAACAGAAGTTGGAAAAATAGCCAAGTAATATCTATAATAAGTTAAGTACTTATATTTATATCCTCATATATTATATTAATAATAGGTTAAAGTGTATGAAATAAACAGAAAAAGACTTGCTTTTTCATGCCAAAACGCACATAACTTAAATAGTAGCAAGTAAACAAAAAAAATTGATCTTGCACTAAAGAGAGCGAAATTGGCGTATGTTTTTATAGTGAGGTATGTAATGAGGTTTAGCAAGGAAAAGAGAGAAGCTTTTAATAAGTCATTTTATGAATTATTAGAGAACTCGTTTAAGAATATTAATGAAAAAGATGAAAAAGGGGAAACAGTATTGCACCATGCAGTAGAAATCTCCGATTGCAAAACAGTGAAGTTATTAATAACAAAAGGAGCGGACATCAATGCAAGAGATAAAAAGGGTTATACACCACTGCACTGCGCAGTATTTGCGAGAAGTTTAGAAAATGTAAAAGTGCTGATAAGGGGAGGAGGAGAAATAAATGCCACTAAATATATCAACGGATGTACGCCACTGCACTCTGCATGTAGGCTAGGGGCAGGTATTGCAATAATAAAAGAGCTAGTAAAAGCGGGAGCTGCAGTTAATCAACTGGATAAATATGGTGCAACACCAATGTATTATATATGGGAGAGTGAAAGGTATGGCCTATGGGATAATGGAGAGAATGAAAAGGCGAGGAAATTTCTGGGAAAGCAAGGTGGAATAACAAAAAGTAGAAAACTGACGTGCTATGGAATAGAGGGTCTAGTGGGAGAAATAGCAGATATGTTGGATAGGAGCTATTTACCTGAGTTAAAAATAATAGAGATAGAAGAAATAAGAAAGAGAGATAAGGGGCTAATAAGGGAAGAGTGTAAAAATGTAGCGAGCAAGATAATGAGCCAAGTGAATGAAATGATAGATGAGGTGGTGAGAAGGAAGGCTTAGGGGTTTAAATTTAAAGAAAAGGTGAGGTAAATTATGAGTAAAAAAGAGAAAGAGAAGTCAGCAAAAGAATTATTAGAGAACTCATGTAAAAATATTTATGAAAGAGACGAGAATGGAAGAACAGCTCTACATTATGCAGTAGAGGTAAAAACAGTGGAGTTATTAGTCGAAAAAGGAGCGAATGTGAATGCAGCAGATGTGAAAGGATACACAGCACTGCACCTAGCGGTAACGGAGAAACGTCTAGAAATCGTGAGGGAATTGATAAAATCAGGAGCAGACGTAAATGCTGAGGAATATGGAAATAAATGCATACCTCTACACCTTGCGTGCATGGTAGGTGAAAAAGAAATAGTGGAGGAGCTGGTAAAAGCTGGAGGAGAAATAGAACAAGAGGATGAATGTGGGATGAAAGCAATAGATTATGCAAAAAATAGTAAAGAAGTAACTGAAGTATTGAAGAAAGAAACGGACAGAATTGAAAAGTTATTTGAATAAATAGAACCTTCTATGAGAGGCTGAAAATATGGAGGAAGAAACAGAAAAGAAAGTAATGAATTTAGAGAGAAAACCTTTGGATGAGCTGAGAAAAATATGGAAGAAGGTATATGGAGAAGAAGTGCCTAGATACTCAAAGAAATATCTGATACCAAGATTAGCTTATAGAATGCAGGAAAAAGCGTATGGAGAAATGTCAAGAAAGGGGACAAAAAGACTAGAGTATCTGGCAGATCGGATAGAGAAGGGAAAAAGAATAAGTAGCGATAAATTACCAGTAGAAGGTACAGAATTAATACTAGAGAGAGGTGAGGAAACGCATGCGGTAATGGTAACAGATAAGGGTTTAATCTACAGAGAAGAATTTTACACATCATTATCAGCAGTAGCCGGAAAAATAATGGGAATGAGCTACAACGGACCTTTATTATTTGGGATGCGTGATAAAAATGGAAGTTGAAAATGCTAAAAGAAGTAAGATGTGCGATATATACAAGAAAATCAAATGAAGACGGACTAGAACAAAAGTTTAACAGTCTTGATGCCCAGCGAGTAGCATGTGAAAAGTACATAAAGAGCAGAGAAGGCTGGGTAGCATTGGCCAAAAGGTACGATGATGGAGGTTTCTCAGGAAAGAATTTAGAAAGACCAGCAATAAAGGAATTATTTGAAGATGTAAAGGCAGGAGAAGTAGATTGTGTAGTAGTATATACATTAGACAGGCTCTCAAGGGAAACAAAAGACAGCATCGAAGTAACGTCATTTTTTAGAAGGCACCGAGTAAACTTTATAGCAGTAACGCAAATATTTGACAATAATACGCCAATGGGAAAGTTTGTACAAACAGTGTTATCAGGAGCAGCACAACTAGAAAGAGAAATGATCGTAGAAAGGGTAAAAAATAAAATAGCAACATCAAAGGAGCAGGGATTGTGGATGGGGGGAACTTTGCCGCTTGGATATGATGTAAAAGATAAAGAATTAATAATAAATGAAAAAGAAGCGAAAATAGTAGGGCACATATTTGAAAGATATTTGGAGCTAAAATCAATGGCAGAGTTGGCAAGGGAGTTAAATAGTCAAGGTTACCGTACGAAATCAGATATCTTTAAGAAAGCGACGGTGAGAAGAATAATAACAAATCCAATATATATGGGAAAAATAAGGCATTATGAGAAAGAGTATGAGGGAAAGCATGAAGCAATAATAAAAGAGGAAAAATGGCAAAAAGCGCAGGAATTGATAAAGAATCAACCATATAGAAAAGTAAAATATGAGGAAGCGCTGCTTAGGGGAATAATTAAGTGCAAGAGCTGTAGTGTAAACATGACGCTGACCTATGCAAAAAAGGAGAATAAAAGGTACCGATATTATGTATGCAACAATCACCTAAGGGGAAAAGATTGTGAATCAGAAAACCGAAATGTAATAGCAGGAGAAGTGGAAAAAGAAGTAATAAAGAGAGCGGAATGCTTATATGAGAATTGGGAAAAAGGGGCAAAAAAAGAAAAATGGGAAAATTTAAGTTTCAGAGAACAGAAAGAAGTAGTGAAAAAATTAATAAAGGGAGTAATGGTGAAAGAAGATGGAATAGAGGTGCATTCTGAGTCAGAGAAGACATTTATAGCAATGAATTTAAAGAAGAAAGGAAACAAATGCACAGCAGTAGAACCAGAAGGAAAAACAAACAATGCGCTACTGAAAGCAGTGGTGAGAGCCCATCTGTGGAAACGGCAACTAGACGAAGGAAAATATAGAAGTGTGAAAGAGCTGAGCGTTAAAATTAATATAGGTACAAGACGTATACAACAGATTTTAAGGTTAAATTATTTAGCACCAAAGATTAAGGAAGATATAATAAATGGGAGACAACCGAGAAGTTTAAAGCTAGCTGATTTAAGAGAAATACCGATGCTGTGGAGTGAGCAGGTGAAGAAATTTTATGGTCTTAATTATACCATTTAGTAACTAGATGAAGTTCCGGTAGTGTGTACGTTCGACAAGTAGTTCAAGAGATTATGTAAAAGATATTGACTTATAAAGTCATGACAATTAAGATATGCTTAGTCTATAGCTAGAGAGGTCATATGCCGAGTTTTTTTGATAAACCGTTTGCAGAACAAGTAGAAGAAATAATGAGAACGGGGGATCTAAAATTACTGCAGGCACTGATTGGTACAAGGGCACCAATTGGGTTATCATTATATTGTTCTAGCTTTTTTCTTACTAGAACAGTTATTGCACAAGCAAAGTATCAAGCATATAGTGCTCTACTTAACGTGCTAACTGAATATCAAAAAGCAGAAAAAGAGATTTTTGTAGACAACATAAAAAGGGATATAGAAAGACAAATAAGCGGTAATGAGGATAGATTACGCCAAAAAGCACTTTTGCCATCGTCAAGTAATAATTTAAAATCTCTAACTAATAATAGTTGCTCTGATTTAGAGAGTTATGTTCAGGAAACAGATGTATCAAGTTTGTGTACTTTTAACTTACAAAAAGTAATTGAAATTTATCATAACTATATTTCTCGTGAAGAGATAAAAAACTTAGAGAAAGTAATATTAAAAGGTAAAGAAATGGAAGATAGGTACTCGTATATAGAAAGTCAAAAAACAAACTTACAGTATAATAGCAAAAGAGAAAAAGCACGTAATACAGTAAAAGATAATGAACCTCTATTACTCAAAATAAAGGACAAGACCTTTTTTGATAGCTGGTATAAAAAATTATTGTACGAAGTTCTTTGTGAAGCAGAAATGAATAAGAAACATATACTACATGAAGAAATAGTAAAGAGCAGTTCTCCCTATATGAAAGATAAAATTAATAGTGCAAAAAGCAAGCTAGGTACTTCCTTTAATAAAGAAGCAGTTAGAAGAGTAATAAATAAATTAGTGAATGATTACATTAAGATTTTACCAACTAGTTTTGGAGTAAAAGAATCGTTATTGTCCTACATGAAATGTGTTGATATTGATGATTATAGAGGAAGAATGAATTATGAGGCAGTAAATCATAGGATTATTAGTAGAGCCAATGAGGTGATCTTAAGTGAGTCAATTGTACAAAATAGTTTGAGTGATGATGTAGAAAGGGGTTTACAGTACATAGTGGACAGAATGGATGTATCTCTTCTTACTGCAGTAGAGCAAGAGATGCTAAATGAAATAGCAGAAAGAGCAGCAAGTTATAGGGAAAGAGACAATAAGAAGAAAGATTTAGAGTTGCTATCTATATGCAATGGAGGAGAATTTGAAGATAAACTTTCTTTACCAACGGACTTGAGTTTTTCAGAGATTGAGCGTTTATATAAAGATATGCTCTCAATAGAGTTTAAAGAGCAAGGGGAATTTGAGTCACACAAGCTATGCGAGAGGTTACCATTGTTAGAATTGGAAGAAATAAAAGAAGCCTTTCCTGCTTCTATCACTGAAGATATTTTAAAGAGTATGGTAGAAAGCCTGAACAAGTATGTAGAGATAGTAAAGAAGGTAAAAAAGGACATAGTTGATAAAGTTTTTGGAAAGCAAGAAAATTTAGAGAAGTTATATAAATTGGAGCAAGAACTGGAGTTTAGTTTTATGCAAAGGCTTTTCCACCCTATTTATTATGGACAGTATAAAGAGATAAAAAGTTTTGTTGAATGTAAAAGCTTTATTCACGATAACATCAAAAGCGAGAAAGATGTAACATTCCGTGAAAGACTTGAAGAGCAACTAAGAAAACTAGATAAACCAAAGCGTGAAGAATTGGAAAGATTGTTATTATCCTCAATAGATAATGAATTTCAAGGATTGGTAAATCAGTTAATTTTTTGTAAAGATGAATTAGAAAAGAAAGCTAGAAAAGAATTTCGCTTGCCAAAATTGTTCCATCCTTCTTATTGCGAATCTTATATAGAAAGAGAGAATCATAGTCTTAAAATATGTGAGGAGGCTTTGAAGAAAAGTGTTGCTACAGGAGATGATGAGTTGTTCTATCAAGCAGTAGAAGATATCAAGAAAAACTCTAATTATATGTGGGTATTTCAGGTAAATAAAGCATTGTTTGACGGTGTATACAAAACTCAACATGATTCAAGAAAAAAGACGTTATCATTTAGAGAGCTAGCAGAAAAATTTATTGGGAATCGTAAAAAGCACATAGCTGATCAACAAGATGAGTATAAGATAAGAAAAGCAACTGCAGAACAGCGTCAAGTCAATGTGGAACTTGCTGGAAAAGACATAATTAATCAAGAAGAACTTCATGCTATGGCAGCAAGTAATGAAATACTAGGAAAAAAAGCAGAGGAAGCAGAAGCAAGAGCTGAAGAAGAAAGAAGAGCTAAAGAGGAAGAAAGAAGAGCTAGAGAAAAAGCAGAAGCAAAAACAAAAGCGATTGACCTACTATATGATGAGGCAGATGATCATGGCATATCAACGAAACGAATAAAACAAAACGAGGATGTACAAAAGTTTTTAAAATGCCAATATACTTTTCTGGTTTTAAACGAAGATTGCATAACAAAATTTAAGGGTCTCTGTAGAGAGTATAGGAACTTAAGGAGAGAAATAAAAGAACCTAACTTTGAAAGGTTATCAGAACTTGCAAATGAGTTTGATAGACTAAGCAGCAGTTTTGCTGAAAGAGAAAGAGAAGAGGAAGAATCAAGAGAGAATGTACCAGGATGTAATGACCAGAGTATTGATAGGTTAAAGCTCAGTATAGTAACGAGAGTAGTACAAGGAAGAGATGTAGCGGAGAGAGAGAAAAGAACAGTGGAAAAAGAAAAAACTGAGGTGGAGGAGATAGTAAAACGACTGCAAATGCAAGCACCAAATTCTGCATTCAGTAGTGTAAGTCATGAGCTAGTTGCAGGAACATCTCAGCAAATATGAGAGCAGAGGAATTTATTGACTTTTTAGAAAAGGAAAAGCTGAAGAGCATTATATATAAAAGGTTAAAGTGGAGGGAGAGTTACATACCGAAAAGCTCTGAAGAATTGAATGCTCTAATTTACGAGTTTGGCAGGCTGAAGATAATTTGGTGGATGCCAAGCGTAGCTGATTGTAGTAAAGGTAAAAGATTTGCTAAAGGGCAAGTAGTATTAGCTCTTTTTTTTATAGGACTATCATCGTGTTGTTTGTCTAAAGAATATAGATTAATGTCAGCTTTGTGTCTAGTGGCGTTATCTTGTTATGTAATATGCTCTTTTCTACTGTATGCAAGGTATATTACAGATTATGTTGATATTTATAAAGGAGAGATTATGCCTTTTTTTTCTTATACGGGAGTAGAAGAGTGTGTTGAAGGGGATTACATTGAATCAATAAAGGGAATAGTAAGCAGTGCAGAGTTTAGTATGCATGTGTGCTATTTATTAAACATGGAAGATGAAGGGTATGAAGACGACGATGGAATATATCATACAGGGTTTAACGACTATGTATCACAATTAAGAAGTAGTAATAGATTTAAGACTGAACTTGAAAAAAGTGTAATAGAGAAGTTTTTAAGTTATGTAGAGGTTAAAAGGAAAGATAGAAAAGGTTTTGAACAGGATATAAGAAGCCTGCGTTTTTGTGATGAAAGAAATGATGAGCAAGGTATTAAGAAAGCATACGAAAAGTTGTTTAGATGTACAAAAAAGTTGCTTTGGCATATAGAGCCTTATAAGTTGCAAGATGATAAGCCAATAGATGTGTTCTATAAAAGAGTAAAACACCTTAATGAGAACTTATCACTGGAGAAGTCTTTAGAGAGGGTGTGCATTTTATATGATAACCCTGATCAAATACTAAGGGAATTGAAGGGCTTATTAGTTATGTATCATCCAGATAAAAATATACATGAGGATGCAAGAAAAATATATGAAAAAGTTGAGTTGGTATATAAGGCAGTAAGCACGATATTAAAAGGCTATGAAAGGCATTTTGGTGACACTATATTCTGTAACTTTAAAATGTTTTTAGGGAAGAAATTGCAGGATATTGATGAGAATAGTGTATACGAAGAAATTGTTTCAACGTACAAAATTTTAAGAATGAAAGAGTACTCAAAAAAGAAAGATAATATTGCAAATATAAGAGATGAGATGCTAGAAAAATATAGGGTATTAATATACTGGGAAGATATAATTTTAGAGAAAAGGATAACTTATCCTAATCCAAAAAGATACAAAGGAACTCAAGAAAAAAAAACGGAATTGAAAGAAGAATACAAAGACCAGGAAAAGACGATAAGAGAACTTTCTAAACGAAAAAAGGAAATAATTGAAGAGTTAGAAAATTTGAGTAAGAAATTAGGGCTGGAAATTGAGGAGATGTCAGAGATATGTTCTACAATAAAAGAGAGGTGTAATAACGAAATAGAAAGACAAAGCCTTGTTTTTGCTGATAATGCTTTTAGTAAGTACTACAGTCAGAAGAAAATAGATGGTTTTAAAGCAATGTTAGAAAAGCTAGATAAAGAACAAAAAGAAATGAAGGCTTTTTTAATAAGGTTGAAAGGCAAGAGCGTTTTAAATATGGTAAAAAATGTGGATGTTAAGGAGCTACTTAGCTCTAGTAAGAGTGGAATACAAAGTGCGTTAAACAACAGTTATAAAACAGTGAAGAAGAGGGGAATGATAGGTACATTAGAAAGTGGTTACGAAACAGTAAGGAACATATTCTCTTTAGAGACAGAGTACGACTATATAGGGTATTATTCTGATCTTCATGCAAAGTACTTGTTGGTGGAAGAAGAGGTAAAGGATTGTGAGGTGAAATCCGACGAGAACGGCAAGTTTATTTTTTATAGAAAAGTGTACGAAAGGCAAGAAGGCTTATGCTCTGATTGGCCAAGTGATGTAGTTAAAGTAGAAACGGTAGATTTTGATGCCAAGTTAAAGAATCTAAGATGGGAGAATGATCGGCTGAGTAAGGCATTTAAAACGCAGCAAGAACTGGAAAAGGAATACAAAGATAACTTATTAGTAACTAAGAACATGAAGAAGAAATCAGTAGAAACGAGAAAAAAAATTGAGCAGTTAAAGAATGAAAATGAAATATCAGAAAAAAGAGTAGAAGAAGCAGAAGCAAGAGCTGAAGAAGAAAGAAGAGCTAAAGAGGAAGAAAGAAGAGCTAGAGAAAAAGCAGAAGCAAAAACAAAAGCGATTGACCTACTATATGATGAGGCAGATGATCATGGCATATCAACGAAACGAATAAAACAAAACGAGGATGTACAAAAGTTTTTAAAATGCCAATATACTTTTCTGGTTTTAAACGAAGATTGCATAACAAAATTTAAGGGTCTCTGTAGAGAGTATAGGAACTTAAGGAGAGAAATAAAAGAACCTAACTTTGAAAGGTTATCAGAACTTGCAAATGAGTTTGATAGACTAAGCAGCAGTTTTGTTGAAAGGGAGAAGGAAGAGGAAGAGTCAAGGGAGAATGTACCAGAATGTAATGAACAGAATATTGATAGGTTAAAGCTCAGTATAGTAACGAGGGTAGTACAAGCAAGGGATGTAGCAGAGAGAGAAAAAAAGATGGTAGAAAAAGAAAAAACTGAGGTGGAGGAGATAGTAAAACGACTGCAAATGCAAGCACCAAATTCTACATTTAGTGGTGTAAGTCATGAGCTAGTTGCAGGACCTTCTTGGCGAATATAAGAGTTTTGGAGTTTCTATAGTGTGAAAGGTTTGAATTTGTAAATATTATTTTATATAGCCTTTCTACCATAGAGGGTGTCAAAAAATTACTTTTTATAAAAACACAAGTTTATTAGCGTCGCAAAAAAATTAGATATTTACTTTCCCCAAAACCGCAAAAAAGTACCTACCTTCGTGAGAACACGTTGCATAAAAATAGGGTTGTGAAAATAAAAGTTTAAAATTATTGCAATAAAGTTAGACAAGTTGGTTCGTATGTAGATTTAGCAAAAGTGAGCCAATATAGCTGATTTTAGCGTATGTTAAAATTATTATATTAAAAAGTTCGTATGTATCATTTGGTAGTCCAATCCATCCCAAAACAAACTCTTCTCACGACCCTTGGTTTTGAATGCTGGAAATGGTTGTGTTATTTGAGTTAGTGGTAATTAATGTTAAAGAGTGAAAATTAGTTTATTTGGAAATAAAAGGAAAATTCATTGCAATTCTATATTTAAAATAGAATAAAGCTCTTTTTGCATCATGTATTAATAAAAAAATATATTTTTTTGCGTATCCTTTCGTTTTAATTAATATGAAGTGATATGACACCTAATGTAGAGTTTAAAGATAATCACGGCACATCAATATCAAATTTGGAAAATGTTAAAATTATAACCTTGAGCGATGAGAAAGGTAATAAGTATACTTTAGATGCAAGCAATGGTAGTCTGGAATTAAAATATAAACAAGATGGTCAAGGTGAAATAAGCTATAAAGTAGGAGGTTTAGCGGCAGCTTTTAAAAGTCTACTTGATATGAAAAGTACTAACAATGATGAACATACAGTACTTGAAGAGAAGTTAGCAGAAAAGTCCATAGTGGAGGCGATATTTTATGCAAAAGATTTTGATAAGGGTGATAGAATCTCTAACTTGATACTAGATAGTACATTTTCTAGGCGAGATGTTCTGCCTGCTTACCTAAATAAAAAGGCTGATGTTGAAAATGTATATACTAAGGAAGAAGTAGATGAAGGATTAAATAAAAAGGTTGATGTTGAAAATGTATATACTAAGGAAGAAGTAGATGAAGGATTAAATAAAAAGGTTGATGTTGAAAATGTATATACTAAGGAAGATACAGATAGAGGATTTATTTCTCGTGACAGTGACGGAATCAATAGATTAGCAAGGGAATTATTTTATAAACATGATCCCAATGCAACTTCAATTTTAGTTAATACATTAGGGAAGCTTCTTGATGAAAAATATGAAATATATGGTGATAATAAAACAGCAAAAGATTTTTTGGCAGAAAAGGGTAATTTTGCTAAAGCTGATGGTTCTAATATAAAAATTTTAGAATTCACGAAAAAAATACTTGATGCAACAGAGGATATAGGAGATGGGAAAAAGAAATCAATTTTAGTGGAGAAATTAGGCAGATTTCTTGATCAAACTGCTGATAACGAAAATGCTTATGATGGTAAGATAGCAAAAGCTTTTTTAGGAGACAAGGGGGTGCAGGGATCAAAAGGTGCAGATGGTCCTCAAGGTCCGGCAGGTAGAGATGGAAAAAGCCCATCAATTGAGGAAGTCGCTGTACAGCTACTTACTGATGAAAATAAAGATATATTGGGAAAAACAGTACTTGATATAACTGATAGCACTGGTCAAAATCTTGCTACTCATGTTGCTAATAAAATAAATCTTAATTCGCAGGATTTTATAAATAAAGCTGATCCAATAAAACTCGCTGAGTTGCTTTTTAATAAAAGTAACTTAGATCAACTTGCAGCCAAAAAGATTGCCGAAGATAAAGTTAGCTCGTATAAGATTTCTGAACTAGTATTTAACGATGCTAAGAATGCACTAGCAGAGAATTATCAGTGGGATCAAAAGAGCTTTATTGAAGATATAATAAAAAATGTCGGCACTTCTAGGTTAGCTGAGTTGTTATTTAATGCTGGCAGTATAGAGAAAGGTGAAGCAAAAAGAATTACTGAAGGGAAGGTTAGCCCTGAAAAATTAGCTGAATATTTGTTTAATGCAAGTGGCTTAGGCGATAATATAGATGAGTCGAAGACGTTAGTCAATAACGTAACTCAGCACCTTTTGAATACCAAGGTAGATGAAATAGGGAAAGCGGTTGTGAAGGATAATGAAAATAGAGAGATCTTAGCAGGTAGTCGTATTTTGCAGGAAGGAGTGGCAGAAAAATTAATTAGTAGCAACACAAATAAATTGGGACAAGCTATTCTGAATGTGAAAAACAAATTTGGTAATGACGCAAAACCTGTGCTGGAAACTCATCTTGCCAATAACAGCAGCTTTCAGGAAGCTGTGGCAGGAAATCAAGATTTAAGGACTGCAGTAACAGCTAATTTTGGGAGCAATAGAGATTTTTGCAATATTGTAACAAGAGATCTTAGTAGAGATGAAGAAAGTCTGTTAATTGATAGGCTGCCTTTTTATGAAATTCCAGATGATCCAAATGCTCCGCTTTCTTGGAATTAGTAATGTAATTTTTGCTAGACCAACCGATTCCAAGAAAAATTGTTCTCACGCTTGCTGGTTTTGGGTGCTGGAAATGGTTATATTGTTTAGGTTTTTAACAGTATATATTGCTAAATTAGTAGCAATATATTAAAGACTTTCATCAAAAATTATTCCATAAAAAATTTCTAAATAGGGGTTGATAAGTTTTAAAAATGGAGTATTGTGCTGAGTAGGAAAATAGTTTTTTTTATATAGTTTATGAAAGATCAAACGAGCCTTACAACGGATTTTACGCATGCTATAGAAAATGACGACTTTAAACGGTTGGAGGAATATATTGATCAACATATTGATAAATATAATGTTAATCGTGAACTTTTAGATAAGTTGCCTTTGCTGTCCTGGGCTGCCTGTAAAAATAGTGTAAATGTAGCTCAACTTCTTCTTAGTATTGGTGCTGATATTGACATTAGAGGTGACCAAAATTGGACACCTCTACACTATGCTGTTAGTGCAGGTCAATACGATATGGTTAGATTTCTTGTTGATCAAGGTGCCAGCATTTTAGCTAAGGATAATAATGTTAAGACACCTTTACGCATAGTAAATGAGCTTGGTAACACAGAAGTAGCAAACTTTTTGAGAGCAAAGCTAGATAAATATTTATTTTCTGCTATAGAAAGAAAAGATATTAGAAAGGTTAGTGATTTTCTTGATGGAGGTGCTAATATTGAGGCTAAAGGTATAAACAATCAAACGCCTTTGTGTGTAGCTTCTTGTAAGGGTAATTTGTATGTCCTTAAACTTCTTCTCAGTAGAAATGCTAAGGTTAACGTTCAAGATGATAGTAGAAAAACACCTTTACATTATGCTGCTAGGGAAGGTCATTCAGATGTAGCTGAACTTCTTCTTGGCCGTGGTACTATGATTGATGCTGAAGACTGTTTTGGTATGGCTCCTCTACACTATGCTGCTTACCACAATAGAAAAAATATGGTTAGCTTTCTCATAAAACAAGATGCCAAAATTGAGGCCGTGGATAAAGAAGCTAAAACACCTTTACATTATGCTGCTGGGGAAGGTCATTTAGATGCAGCTAAACTTCTTCTTGACCATGATTCTATAATTAATGCTAAAGACCGTTTGGGTATAGCTCCTCTACACTATGCTGCTTACTACAATAGAGAGGGTATGGTTAGCTTTCTTATAAGCCAAGGTGCTAAAGTTGAGGCCATGGATGAAAAAGCTAGAACACCTTTACATTATGCTGCTAGGGAAGGTCATTTAGATGTAGCTAAACTTCTTCTTGAATGTGATGCTATAATTGATGCTAAGGACTGTTATGATCGGGATCCTTTATATTATGCTGATTCGTATAATAAATTAGATGTAGTTAGACTGCTTGAAGGTAGGAATGGTGTGAACACTTGTAACCCTCTTACTAATTTTTTAAGTGCATGTATCCATTCCCCTATTGCTCGTTACTTCGGAAGTGTTTGCGTAGAAGGAGCGCCAATTTTATACAGAAGGCAACGTGCCTCTGTAATTGATCACAATGCTTTGGAAGGTAGTTTACGACTCTTCAGTATCTGTAAAGGAGGAAGAGAAGGTATAGATAAAACACGTTTCAATAAAGAGATTAGTTATCTACATGAAAATGCTTATTTGTATGATGTTTTACTGTTACAAGATGAGGAAAATCAAAACACACTTTTGCATGTGGTTATTAAAGAAAATCAGGTTGATCTTGTAAAAGAACTTTTGTGTATTCTTAAGGAGCCATATCGTTCGAATAAGGTGTATAAGTGCAAGTATTTTGAAGATAAGCAAGAAAATGAAAAGCCGCTTTCTAAAGTTATTAATTCTAAGGATAAAGACGGAAAAGATGCAATTACTCTGGCTATTGAAGGTAATGACCCAGAATGTATTTCGGCTCTTTTCAAGTATTTAACTTATGAAAATATTAACAGAAGGAAAGATGTTAAAAGCGATTACACACCTCTACATGAAGCTGTGCGTTCTAGAAGTAGTAACGCAATTAGTGCGCTTCTAAAATCAGAGCATGTAAACGTTGAGCTCATAGATGGAAGATCTTACAGAGCATGGAAATATGTTAATAATGAAGAAACAAAACAATTGTTTATTAGGTATTATAGTGATAAAATTAATGATTTGCGTAAAGAATTAGCACATTGCAATGAAAAATTAGCGCAAGTCGAGTATTTCCTGTGCAGAACAAAACTTGCTTTTGTATGCTCTGCAGCTTTTGGCTCTTGTCTTAATATGTATAAAAATTTTCATGATGCAAGAAGTGGAGATATGCCAGGTGTTACCATTCATCCTCTCTTGTTGTTATTTTCTAGTGCTACAGGTCTAATAGTGTTGTGTAATCATTTTATCGATTTAACACTTTCAAAGTATAAAGAAGAAAGTGTTAGCTTGCAAAAAAAATTGGACAGTTTTAGAGAAGCAAGAGATAAGTTGGAAAATAAATTACTTCATTTTCAAGAAGGTACATCTTAGGGTATTAGGACGAATTCAATTTCTACGCAACTATCTGATTATGATGACGTACCTGGAACATTAGAATCACCTACCTCTATAAAGAGCTTTGAAAGCTCAGCAAAGGTATCCGTTTATAACCTGCCTAAGGAATTTAAGTAGCCTAATTTAGTAAGTACATAGAAGTAATCATATTAAAGAAGATATTGGTTTTTGAAGTAAGAGGAGAAAGCTCATAATCTTTGCTCATATGTCTAAATTGGAGAGCCAAGCAAAAGTTTGTTCCACAATAGAGATGTTCAAAAAAGTGTGTCAAATCAAAAAGAAAGTAATAAATTGATATAAAAAGGTGAAATAGAAAACCACTTATTGGCTGAAAGTGAAGAAAATAATAGAAAAAATGGGAGAAATGCAAAGGCTTTACGTACAAGTGCAGATTTATTTGAACTTTTAACACCAAGAGATAGAGAAGGAACCCCAAATAGTCAAAAAAAGGCAAACAAACTTACATCCAGGGCTTGAAACGAAGATTTTAAGCACATTTGCAATACCAATCGATTTCCAAAAAAATCTTCTCATGCTAGCTAGTTTTTATTGCTGAAAGTGGTTGTATTATTTAGGTTCTTAGTAATATTTAATATTAAATTAATAGTAATTCATTAAAAATTTTCATCAAAAATTATTTCAAAAAAATTTTAAATTAGGGGTTGACAAGTTTTAAAAGTGGAGTACTATTCCTGAAATACATTAGATTGCTAATTTTTTATGGTATGTAAGTGTGTGATGGCTAAGGTAATTTTACGTTTGTGAGTGGGCTATGTTATGTGAAGGCATTCCAGAATTCTTGTTTGAGGGAAGATGGTCCTTTCTGTGTTGCTTGAGGAAAGAAAAAAGCTCAGGGTGAGAGTGGCTTGTTATAGTGTGATTGCTTAGTTAAGTTAGGTAAGTTTTTATAAATGTGGAGGGACAAATGACTTTAAACAATGATGATTTATTAGTTAGTGCTGCAGGAGTAGGACGCCTTAGTGACGTTAGAGAACTTCTTGAGAAAGGGGCTAATATTGAAGCTAGAGATAGTGATGGTTACACATCTTTGCATAGGGCTGCTGAAGGAGGTCATTTAGAGATAATTAGATTTCTTATAGATAAGGGGGCCAACATTGGAGCTAAAAATAAGGATGGTAAAAACCCTTTAGATGTAGCAAATGACCTTGGTAAAACAGAAGTAGTAAACTTTTTAGGACCAAAGCAAAGTGATACCAATTCTCATTGTTGTCCAGTCAAATAGGAAACATTGCAGAGTTGTTTAATTGTGGAGCTGGCAAGAGAAGTAATAAATTTGCACAAAGCACCCTCAAGTAGAGCAATTGTATCGTATATTTTATTGCGCAAAATGTTCTGTTTTATATATAACCAAAGCCTCTCAACAGGATTTAGCTCAGGTGAGTATGGAGGTAGGTATATAATGTCGATATTTTTAGGTACCTTTAAATTTTTTGACCTATGCCAACTAGCACAGTCCATAACGAGAAAAGCCTCTCGTGTTTCTAGATATTGCGAAATTTGCTCAAGAAATATGTTCATGCAATCAGTGTTGACATTTGGTGCAAATAAGCTAGAACTCTCTCCATTTCTAGGATTAACTGCACTATAGAGATAGAAATTTTGCCTACCTAATTTTGTTTTAACCTGTGTTCTAATCCCCTTTTTAAACCACCCATGTCCAACTTTTGAATGTGTGCCAAACCGTGATTCATCAAAGAAAAATAGCTCTTTTTCTGGATACTTGCTAATAGCTCCATTGAGATTTTTTTTTGAATTCCTCTTGTTTGCTTTTATCTTGTCCATTATGAACTGGTCTTGGTGTAATATATGAGAATTTCATCTTTTGCATATGGCGGTGTACTGTAGATTTGCTGATATTTAATCCGAACTTTTCCTGGATTCTTATTCTCATTTCTTTAATGGTGATATTAGGATTTTCTTCTATCCACTCTTCAATTTGCTGTAGTTGAGCCTGATTTAATTTAGTTTTTCTACGACGTTGTGAAGGAGCAAACAGTTTTTCTTCTCTGCCAATTTTCAAGAGTTTTACCCACGAAGTTAGTGCGCTTCTTGAAATGCAATATATTTTTGCTACAGCCGTTATACTGTACTTTTTTGCTGCAATTACAGCATTTAGTTTTTTTGAAACATATGCATTATTCCTTACTTTCTTCAGCATTTCTTTTGCTGATTCTACTACTTTTTCATCCAATAATTTTGATCTTAATGCCATTTAAACCTCGCTATTTTACTTACTTCAGTATGGCTTTTCTTCCATCATTGTCCATCTGTTTGCCCTGTAATGGGAATTGGTATGAGTATGATAGACTTTTATTTGCTGCTGTAGAAAGTGGGAATGTTAGTGAAGTTACAAATCTTCTCAATATTGGAGCTAACATCGAAGCTAGAGGTGCAAAAAATGAAACGCCTTTATGTGCAGCTTCTCGTATAAACAAATTGGATGTACTTGAACTTCTCCTCAGTAGAAATGCTAATGTTAACGTTCAAGACGATGATCGAAGAACACCTTTACATCACGCTGCTTACCTTGGTAAGGGAGTTGAACTCATCCTTGATAAAGGTGCTAATATTGAAGCCAAGGACATAAACGATTGGACGCCTTTGCACTATGCTGCTTGGGGAGGTCAATCAGATACAGTTAAAACGCTTGTAAATAAGTGGGCTAACATTGGAGCTAAAAATAAGGATGGTGGAAAACCTTTAGATGTAGCAAATACCTCTCGTCAGTCAGAAGTAGTAAACTTTTTAGGACCAAAGCAAAGTGAGTATGATAGACTTTTATTTGCTGCTGTAGAAAGTGGGAATGTTAGTGAAGTTACAAATCTTCTCAATATTGGAGCTAGTATTGAAGTTAAAGGTGTAGAAAATGCGGAGTTTAGGTTAGCCCGTTATGTAAAAAGAATTATGGAGATGAGTAATTACCATAATGTTTATTCGGAAAAAAATCTGAGCTTGAAAGGATAAAAGGAGAATTACCAGAGTCAGTAAAGAATGCAGTATTTTCATCGGAGGTATGTATTAAAAGTGTTTACTATAGTAATGAGTATTTATATCCTGCTAGTGATTATCTTAGCCATGATAGGGATAGAAGGAGAGTATTTACTTGGAGGCCAGGGGGCAAAGATAGTTCATGTCAATGGAAATTTGAACCTGAAGGTAACAACATATATATAAAAAGCACTTATTTTAATGAGTATTTATATCCTGCTAGTGATTATCTTAGCCATGATAGGGATAGAAGGAGAGTATTTACTTGGAGGCCAGGGGCAAAGATAGTCCATGTCAATGGAAAATTGAGGATTGTGGATCTACTCGCAAGAAGCGTGATGTACAATATAGTATTACAAAAGAAGCTAAGTGTGATCTATCTTATGATAATGCATCAGACAATTCATCGCAAAGTGACGAAATAGGCTATAACAAAATAGGAGCTACAAGCGGAGCAAGTAAGCCGTCTTCATGGATAGATGCTGTTAAAGGTGTTTTTCAGTTTATCTCTTCCCCTTTAAGGGCTGCGTTGCCTTCATTTTCAGAAAATAGCTCTAGCCGTTCTGGTACAGCAGGAAGTAGCTCCAATCATTCTGATACAGTAAGAAACCCAAATATCCAATATACTAGCCAATTTAGTCGTGAAGTTTGTGCGAGTAATAATGCTAGCTTGATGTTTTTCTTGTTACAAGCTTTTCTAGATAAAAAGTGTCCTCTTCCTAAGTTTTCTGATGTTAATCCTGTAAAGGCTCTTTTTTACACATCGGATATTATAAAGTCGTTCAAGGAAGTATTAGAGAAGCAAGCTGAATCGAAAGGTGGTATAAAAATGCACCGCTTAGATATTAATTTTGAGAAATTATTTGAGAAGATTAATGAAAAAATTAGGAGTGGTGAATTTAATGAAATTTCAGGGATTTTAAAATCATACGCAGAGGAAGCATTGCCTGGTAGAGAACCCGGAGATCCCGGTAGATTAAGTCCGAAAAAGTTTGATAAGTTTATGGCTGAATTTAATAGAAGAATAGACCCAGTAATAAATCAATTAATGCAACAAATGTTAAGCAGATTAGAAGTGAGTGACGTAAAAGAACAACAAATAAGCTTGGAGCCTAAAAGTTATCTAAATAATACTTCTGTTCAATGTCATTTAACTCAAGCTAGAGGTCAAGGTAAAGTATTAATTCCTTAATTTTTGAATTTCATCTATCGAAAGGCCGGTAATTTGAGCGATAACATCAATAGAGACACCGGCCTTAAGTGAGTTCTTTGCCACTTCGATTTTCTCTGCTTTTCTGCCTTTTTCATGTCCGATTTGGATGCCTTCTTCTCTACCTTCTTCTCTACCTTTTGCAGTAGCATCATCAAGTTTTTGAGCGAGGACAGCCTGTTCATCAAGAATACGTTTTATTTCCTGTTCATAGGCAATAAATTCTTTTTCTGACCAGTTGAATCTATTTAGCTCTTCATAGGCCTTTTTAATTATTACATCACTACCTATTATTTTTTCCAGCTCTTCTTCACTAGTCTCATCTGCATATCGAAAAAAATAAACCCATTTTTCAACTATATTTTCCAACTGATCTTCCTTATTCTTTGGAAATTTTGGCAACTCAATAAATATAAAATAGAAATCTTTTAGATCATGCTCATTGGTGTCTTCATCTCGAATAGTATGCTTTGATTTGTACTCAGATTTATTAGGAAACAGTACACAATCTGCTATAGCAATGAAGATAATTTCCTTAAGGTTATGATACTGGTCACCTTTATCAGCTTGCCTTGAGTAAGCTTTAGCAGCATAGTATTGGGCACGTTTTTCAAAGCCTTTAGTTTTAGCGACCTGCATCTCGCAAATGTATTGAGCACCTGTAGAATCTCTACAGAGAACATCAACAATACTTTGCTTTTTAGCGGCGATATCGGGGTCTTGAATAGTACTTAAAAACTCTATATCCTTTATTTCATCTTTGCCAGTGAACCCCAAAATATCATTGAGAAAGTGAATGAGGATGTCTCTATTTTTTTCAGTACCGAAGATACGCTTAAACGATACATCATTTTTGGGATCAAGAAACTTAGAAAAAGTCATAAGAAAGAACCTTAAAAAGCATTAATAATTATACACAATTCTGAAGAAATGTTCAAGTTTTTTATTTTTTTAAGTTTTGAATGCGTTGATGAAAAAAATGTCTCCCATAGATGGCTTTAGAATGCTACTACGCACCTTAGACGTCCTTTTTACATCTTTTATCAACCCTTCTATAAAGCGCCTTAAAAGGCCGGCAAATGGATGCTATGAGTTTGGAGCTGTAGGAGACATCAAAGATACCCTTTTTGGTGTATAAAAATACGAATCTACGACAACATCGTTTAAAGAAATTAGCAGCTATTAATATCTTCTACCTTTTCATAAAAAAATAAACAAAAAAAATTGAAAATTTGATTTGACTTCACCCAAAAGCTATGGCTTTATGCCAATACTACTAAGAAAATAACAGTAAACATTTAAAAATAATTTATTATTAGTGAAGGGTATATTATATGAACAATAAGAATAAAAGTAAAGATCGTAAAAAAGAAATAGTGACCTTACCCAGAAAAAGTGGAGAGAAAGAAAGGAGTTTTTTCGAGTAAAATAAAATTTTGGAGGATTAGAAATGGCAAGAGAATATACGGCAGAATTCAAATTGGAAGCTGTTAAGCTGGCAAATGAACAAAGAAAGGTAGGTCAACCAGTTGCAAAAGTAGCAAGAGATCTAGGAATAAGGGATAGTGTATTAGGAAAATGGATGAAGAAATATAACGAAAAAAAGTCAGCGGCAAATGCATTTCCAGATGTAGCACCTTATGACAAAGAGAGATTTGATTTACAGAAAGAGTTAGCAAAAGTAACAAGAGAAAGAGACATTTTAAAAAAAGCCCTGGCCAGTCAAAAAGAGTAAAATATTTTTTCATAAAAGAGCATAGTAAACACTATAAAGTGCAGGAATTATGTAGGGTTTTCTGCTAGTGGCTACTATAAGTGGACTACAAGGAAAATAAGCAGTAGAGAATCAGCAAATAAAGAGTTATTAGCAGATATTCAAAAAATATATCAAGCTTCTAAATGTAGATATGGAGCTCCTAAAATTCATGCTGAATTGAAGGCTTTGGGTAAAAGTTGCAACTTAAAAACAGTGCAAAGTATTATGCAGAAAAATGGTATTCAGGCTATATTGAGAAGAAAATTTAAAATTAAGAAACAACAAACGGACAGTAGCTCCCAATATATTAGACCAAAACTTTATTGTCGATCAACCAAATAAAGTATGGGATTACTTATATAAAAACCAAAGAAGGATGGCTATATTTGGCAACAATAATCGATCTATATTCACGCATGGTAGTTAATGAGCAGTTCAATAAATAAACAATAGGTTATGGACTCTTTATTAATGGCCGTTAACAAGCGTAAACCTGCCAAAAATCTACTATTACATAGTGATCAAGGTTCACAATATACTGTGCAAGGTTATCAATATCTCTTATCCATAAAAAACATAGATGAGTCATAAAGGTTGTTGTTACGACAATTCTGTTGTGGAAAGCTTCTTCAGTTCTCTAAAAAGGGAGTTACCAATAGACACCTCTCGGCACTCTAAACAGCATATCAAAACTGCTATATTTGAATATATAGAAATTTTTTATAACAAACAACGTCACTATTAACTATTGCATTCCTGAGCATTTTGATTCATCATTCTCTTTGTGAAAAACATTCCAAACTTTCTCTCCACTTTTTCTGGGTAAGGTCAAAAAAAACGCCGATATTTTAGTACATGGTAAATAGCCAACTACCACGGGGCTTCTTTTGCCTTTTTTTTTATTTGGTAGATTTCTTAATGTTTATGGCTAAACGACAATCGTCATCCCGCTACGTGTTAGCGGGATCTAGAGATACCGCGGCGGTATGACGGTTCGTGGCGGTATGACGATAAGGTTTATACCTTGTCATCCCAGTGTCAAGCACTGGGATGGCTTTGTTGCATCGCTAGCTATGATGGATTAAAGATAAAAAAGATAGGGAATATCAGTAGCTTATTATTCTGGTATTTATAACAAGAACGGTCAGTGAATACCTAAATTTGAGTAAAAGAAATTTCACTACCACTCACTAATCTGGCTAAAATTCAAGAATTTCAATGCTTTAGCTATTTTCAATAGAATTAAATTTATTAATATAAATAACAAATTACTATTCTTAAATTTGATCAGATTGATTGCAAAAAAACAAGATTTTCAATAGGTTGCTTATAATCCTAACTATAGTTAGCCTTTCATAAGTAGCGATGCAACAAAGCCCACTGGGATCCAGGAATTTTATTAAGTTGGTGAGCATAAAAATAGCTGTTTTACGTTAAAATACAATGTTTTGATGATTATGGAAAGGCTGGATTCCAGTGTCAAGCACTGGAATGACACCATAGGGGCACTGCCATCATAAAGGAACCAGTGTCAGCTACTTGAATGACATCATAGGGACACTGCCCTGACAACCGTCATCCCGCTACTTGTTAGCGGGATCTATGCTTTGAGATACTGCGAATGAATCGCGGTATGACGGTTAAGTAAGGGATCTATGCTAAGAGATGCCAAAGACCTTCATGAAACTTTGCCCATTTGGCTTCTCTAAAGATTTCGTTTACAGAATCTAGTAACTCAGCTATGCAGAATGAAAAAAGTTTGTATGGTATATAAATAGTGTGTTTTTTTTGTAATTATTTTCTATAATACGCAAACCTTTGGTTCAGTAAATGCTACCATAGGCATTAAAAGTTAATTAACAAACTGCAATGTATAATGAAATAAAGACACTTGCAAGATTTTGATCTTGCAAATCATAAACTTATCATAAAGTTTAATAGTGTCTGTTACTGCTTTTAGGTGTGAGGCTAGAGGGTTATTAGCAGTAACAGACACTATTAAACTTATTATAGAATTTACTTAAAGTAAATACTTAATTTAAAATATTATAATACTTTTACTTACAATAGATTTATGTAAATGCTTTTTTCCTCAAATTAGTATTGTACTATTATACTTGTTGAATGCTAAAAAATTATTAACCATCACTAATCTCTATTTGCATAGTAAGTTTATATATACTATTATACAGTATATCACTTAGTTTTATAGCAAACAAACAAAAGATATGGTGAAGTTATTTGCACTATTGATAATATTTTACTCAAATATATCTGTTGCCTCTGCTCCTACTTCCTGGCAATTTGGATTTCCTGCTCCTGCAACTGAAGTAATGGAGGCTGTAGTTAGGTCACATTCGTTTGTGATGCTTGTGATGGTTACAATAATGCTTTTTGTGTGGGCGCTGCTTGCTTATATAGCGTTTCGCTTTCATAAAAGCAAAGTAACAAACATAAGTAAAACTACCCATAGTGTTCCTTTAGAAATTATTTGGTTTGTTATACCAACTATCATTGTTGGAATATTAGCCTTTGAAAACGCTAAATTACTGAAGCTACAGGAAGAAATACCGAAAGCTGACATAACACTAAAAGTTATTGGCCATCAATGGTATTGGAGCTACCAATATCCAGAATATCAAGGTGTGTCATTTGATAGTTATATTAAGGGAAAAGAAGACTTTATCGAAGGAGATTTAAAGCTATTCTCTGTTGATAACAACATCATTTTACCCGTTAATACTAACGTTCGTTTACAAGTTACAGCAGGAGATGTGATACACAGTTGGGGAGTACCGGCTTTTGGTGTAAAAATTGATGCGATACCAGGTAGGCTGAATGAGGCGTGGTTTAATATCAAAAAGCCTGGTGTTTATTATGGGCAGTGCTACGAATTGTGTGGTCAAGGCCATGGATTTATGCCAATTGTTGTTGAAGCAGTAAGCAAAGAAGATTTTAATAAGTGGATTGAAAATAGAAAATTAGTGAGTTAAATTTGGAGTATAGATATGAGTGACGTACCAAAGGGCATAAAGCGTTGGTTGTTTTCCACCAATCATAAAGATATAGGGACACTGTACATTATTTTTTCCATATTAGCTGGAATTATTGGTGGATTATTATCGGTGATTATTCGCACTCAGCTAATGCACATTAATATACTTAACAATAACTATCAATTATATAACGTAATGGTTACAGGGCATGCGTTGATAATGGTGTTTTTTATGATAATGCCAGCCCTCATGGGAGGATTTGGTAACTGGTTTGTACCTCTCATGATTGGCGCACCAGATATGGCGTTTCCTCGTATGAATAATTTGAGTTTCTGGTTATTAGTGTCATCTTTTATTTTGCTCATTCTCTCAGTGTTTATTGGTGAAGGTCCAGGTACAGGTTGGACTTTATATCCACCTTTATCACAGGTAATGTCCCATCCAAGTGCAGGAGTTGACATTGCTATACTTGCACTTCATGTTGCTGGTATGTCGTCAATTGTTGGGGCGATCAACTTTATAGTTACTATATTTAACATGCGCACAAAAGGAATGTCATTAACTAAGATGCCACTGTTTGTTTGGTCTGTCTTGCTAACAGCATTTATGTTGATTGTTGCCTTACCAGTGCTTGCCGGTGCTATAACTATGCTTCTTACTGATCGCAATATTGGTACTTCCTTTTTTGATCCTGCAGGTGGTGGTGACCCTGTGTTATTTCAACATTTATTTTGGTTTTTTGGTCATCCAGAAGTTTACGTAATTATTTTTCCTGCATTTGGCATCATAAGTCAGGTTGTATCAACTTTTTCTCACAGACCTGTATTTGGTTACATAGGGATGGTTTATGCAATGATAGGTATAGCAGTATTTGGCTTTATGGTTTGGGCTCACCATATGTTCACTGTTGGGCTTAGTGCTGACGCTGCTGCATTTTTTAGCACCACCACAATTTTTATCGGTGTTATAACTGGTGTAAAAGTCTTTAGTTGGATTGCAACTATGTGGGGCGGAGCAATTGAGTTTAAGACCCCTATGCTATTTGCACTAGGTTTTATTTTTATGTTTGTTGGCGGTGGCATAACGGGAATAATTCTTTCTCATGGTGGAATAGATAAGCTCCTGCACGACACCTATTATGTTGTTGCTCACTTCCATTATGTCATGTCACTTGCTGCATTATTTGGAGCTTTTGCTGGCTTTTATTATTGGATTGGTAAAATGTCGGGTAAACAATATAATGAGCGCTTAGGTCAAATCCACTTTTGGCTTACTTTTATTAGCACCAATATCACTTTTTTACCTCAACATTTCTTAGGATTAGCTGGTATGCCAAGGCGTATACCTGATTATCCTGATGCGTTTATCCCTTGGAATTATATATCCTCAATTGGTTCGTATATGTCCTTTGTTTCAGTTATGTTTTTTGTGTTTATAGTTATACATCTTTTTAAATGGGGCAAGAAAGCTGGAGATAATCCTTGGGGAGGTGACACCTTGGAATGGACGGTATCTTCACCACCGCCTTTTCATACTTTCGAAAAACCACCAGTGGTAAAATAGAATGTACACAAGTGTTTTGCTAAATGTTGAATCAACAATACTGGATTTTTGGCGTTTGCTGAAGCCAAGGATAATGTATCTTGTGGTATTTACTGCAGTTGCTGGTATGGTTACTGCACCAGGTAGTATGCACCCTTTTCTAGTACTAATATCTCTTATATGTGTTGCTCTTGGCTCAGGATCTGCAGGTGCTATAAATATGTGGTATGACAGAGACATAGATCTGCTCATGGAAAGGACAAAAAACCGCCCTATACCTTCAGGTAGAGTTTCTGCAGAAAGCGCGCTTGAATTTGGTATAACTCTTGGAATATTGTCAGTATTTATCATGGCAATAGCAGTAAATTATATTTCTGCTGCTTTGCTTGCAGTTAGCATATTATTTTACGTTTTCGTATATACAATTTGGCTAAAAAGGCGTACTCCGCAGAATATCGTTATCGGTGGTGCAGCAGGTGCTTTTCCTCCAATGATTGGCTGGGCAGCTGTAACTAATTCTGTCAGTTGGGAAAGTTTCATTTTATTTTTAGTAATTTTTATGTGGACTCCGCCACACTTTTGGGCCCTATCTTTAAATAAGTCTGAAGACTATGCAAAGGCATCGATTCCAATGTTCAATATTGTTTATGGTCCGGAAAAAACAAGAAAATATATATTAATTTATAGTGTCTTGCTGGTGCTAACTAGCTTGCTTCCAGCTCTATTCTTGAAAAAGGCTTTACTTTATCTAAGCATGGCAATTTTTGCAGGTTGCATCTTTATTTGGTACGCTATATCAATTCTCAGATTCAAGAACCACAACTCACAGAAACAAATGTTTTCTTACTCAATTTCTTATCTATTTTCCCTATTTGCCAGTATTATTTTTTGTTCTATTGATTTATTTTAGTTATGAAAGAACGGCAGAAACATAAAAACTATTTTTTCCTTTTCCTTTTGGTAATGCTCGTTGTCACACTTTTTTTTGTTTCTATAATAAAATTTAAAGGTGCAGCTTAAACTACCTTTAGAAATTGTGCTTTCATAAAAGCAACTATATACTTTGTTAACCGATATAAACAAAGATGAGTAAAAAAGAAGTGACAATATATACGGATGGGGCGTGTTCTGGTAATCCTGGAGCGGGAGGATGGGCAGCTATCATATTATTTCAAGATTACAGAAAAGACATTTATGGTAGAGAAGAAAATACCACAAACAATAAAATGGAGTTAACAGCGGTGATCAATGGGCTGAAAGTATTGAAATTTTCTTGTAATATTAATTTATATATGGATAGTCTTTATGTTAAACGTGGCATAACAGAGTGGATAAATAAGTGGAAAATGAATGGCTGGAAAACAAGTAATAAAAAATCAGTAAAAAATATGGAATTGTGGAAAGAGCTAGACAACGTTGCTTCACAACACGAAATTGATTGGAAGTGGGTTAAAGCACACAGTGGCGATAAGTATAATGAGGAGGCTGATAGTTTAGCAAGAAAAGCAATAATCGATGCTTAAAAAAATCACTATATCACTTTCCATAGTTCTATTGTTTGTATTCTGCTTATTTGTCTTTTTTAAGGGTGAGAGTCCTTTAGAAATCAATATTAATTATATTAATTTTTATGTTAAACATAAAATATCAAAGATATTTGTTGGCTCAAGCGTTAATATGGAGAATACCTCAGTTGTTTGGCAGAAAGGTAGTAAAGATCCGTATTTAGTCATTACAGATTTGGCAATAGCAAATCCTAATTTTACTATAAAAGTTCCTGAGCTTTTTGTACATTTTAAGTTAAGTTCCTTATTTAAAGCTAGCACAAATCTCTCTCAGGTTTCAGCTGATAATGTGCATGTATATATCAAGAGAGAAGAAACTAATGTTAATCCGCAAAACTCATTAGACCTTTTGGATAATCATTATTTAAGTAATAACCGCCTTCCTTCGGTGTCATTCCAGCGCGTGACGCTGGAATCTAGAAAAAAAGAAACCTGGATCCCAGTGTCAAGCACTGGGATGACAGGAAAAAAAGATATTGGGATGACAGGAAAAAAAGATACTGGGATGACAGGGAAGAATTTCAAGATGACAGAAAGCAGTGCAAAAAATCTATTAAAAACAATAAGGGAATTTTTTTTTGACTTAAATGCGGATTCAAAAATTGAATTTACTAACATCGCTATTGATAAAAGCACAGAAGATGAATTTTTTATTGATAAATTATATATAGGGAAGGGGGAAGATTTTAATGTTTTAGATATTCATGTGAATACAAAAGATGGAAAGGGATTTTTGGATGATTTATCAATTACGATAAAAAATCGCAACAATTTGCTAAATGTGTACGGGACATTTTATGATCTAAAATTGGGACTATTGAGCAAGTTTTCTACATTAGTTAAAAGCTACAATTTGGACAAAAATATAGGATTCAAAGGAAGCTTCTCAGTGAAAATTAATAAAAAGGATGAAATTGTAGATGGAAATATATACGTATTAAATACAGAAAATTATTTGAACAAAAATTTGGCCTTAACTAATGTAAATATAAATTTAACATATAGTAATGGAATTATTAGTGTAAAAAACTTCCATTTTAAGTTAAATGACACGTATCTCTCTTTAATAGGCAAAATGAACTTTAGTACAAGTCATGCTTTGCTTAGAATTAATATTAGTAAGTTTGCTGCAAAGGATTTATGTACTTATATACCAGATAGTGTAGTAAATAGTAAATTTAAAAGCTGGTATTGTGATAATATCGAAGGGGATGTTTTAAATACCATTGTAAGTTTCAATGGCAAAATTAACAATTTGGTTGATGACGATCTGTCAGACATTGTAATTGTTGCTGATATAGAAAACGGTAGCGTAAAATTTGATGAAGATTTTGAGCAAGTAAAGGAATTAAAGGGTGATTTGATCATCAAGAATAACGATCTTGAAATTACTGTAAATAGCGCTAAGTTTCAGAATTTCACTGTTAATGGTGGTGATATTGAAATGAAATCTCTAAATAAGGAAGATTCAGTTCTAACCATTAATGGCAAAGCTGTAAGTGATGCGTATGGTTTATATGAGCCTATAAGATTTAAGCTGGATGATGTGGTGAAGGTTGAAAGGGATAAAGTAAGTGGAATGGCAAAATCCGTATTTAATTTTCGCATTTTTAATCTAAATGCTGATGACAAAAAAGTAGACTTCTCAGCAAATTTTCATTCTGAAATTGACAATTTGGCCGTCTATAATGCAAGTCTTGGTAAATATGATATTAAGCTTAGTTTTGGCAGTGACTTTATAGATTTAAATGGTAGTGGTATGGTGAATAACACACAGCTATTATTTGACCTGAAAAGTAGCAATAGGAATGAAAGTTTCGCCTGGAATTTGACCGGAGATTTACCCGCTCAAATACTTAATTTTGATGAAAATATAGGTGGCTATGTCAATACAAATATAGAATCGGTGATAAATCAAGATAAGACGGGGCATGTTAATGGTAATATGGATTTATCAGAGCTTGAATCACGTTCAAGTTATTTAGGATGGAAAAATCGTTTTGAAGATCACAATAAAATTTTGTTTTCTACAAGGTTAAAAGGAGCAGGTGAATTGTTAATAGACAAATTAGATGTTGTAGGAAATGACCTAGATATAAAATTCAGCGGAAGAGTAGAAAATGGAAATTTATATTTAAATTCTAGTAGTTTTAAATTGCCTGATAATGATTTTAGTATAGAAATTGAATCAGGTAAGGAAAAAAATGCCATAACTATTTATGGTGAGGAAATTAACTTAAGTGATATTTTAGGCTTGCTTGGCAAAAACAGTAATGGATTAAACAAAGATATAGAGATTAGTATGAATGTTGACAATGTAATCATGAAAGAAGGCATCGTTATCAAAAATGCTAAGCTGAATGTAACCTGTACTAAAGGTAATTGCGATGGAAGTCAATTTACAGGACAGTTTCTAGAAGATAGCAGCAACATACTAGCGGAATACAGTGGAATAGGGCTCGAAATATATGCGGATAATGCAGGTATACTTTCGCGTTCCTTAGGCATTAGTAAATCAATTAAAAACGGCAAATTGTCTTTTTATATCTCTCCTCAGAGAGAAAGTGGAGAACATTATGGTACGTTATCCATTAGCAATTTCTACATCAAAGATGCTCCACTACTTACTACTTTATTGTCGATGTCTTCATTGCCTGGTATCGTAAATGCCATAAAGAACGAAGGTGTATACTTTTATAAATGTAATGCACCTTTCTCATACAAAGATGGCACTATTGAAATTGAAGAATCTTGGCTTGAAGGGGCGGAGTTAGGTATTAGCACTGGTGGTAAGCTCGATATTAAAGATTATAAATTCCAGGTTGCAGGACAAGTAATACCAGCATATTCAATTAATAAATCTTTGTTAAAAATTCCTATAATTGGAAAACTTCTTACTGGTGGGAAAAGTAGGGGAATCGTTTCAATAGACTATAAAGCAAGTGGTGATGACAAAAACAATAACGTATCTGTTGATCTTATCTCTTCGCTAACTCCAAACCTATTAAAGAGGTTATTGGGAGTGTTTGATCGCATTATGACAAAAACTAACGAAAGTGGCTTAAAAGGTGGTGTGAAAAAGAAATTTGGTTCGATATGACCAAAAGGGAAGTTATTTAACAAAATTATGGACAAAAATGCAAGAATTTCAGAATGATCTACCTGGTTTTTTATTTAGTTGTTTAAGTAATACCACTCCCTTTAACCTCTCTATATTTGCTGAACAACTAAAAAGGGTAGGGGGTGGTTGTAAATTGTATCTGTTCAGCAGAGTGGCAAAATAAGGTAGACGAGAAAAGACAACTATAGGAACAAATGGGTGTCATGCCAGTGCGTGACACTGGTTTCCATCCAAAAGGGTGTCATTCCAGTGTCAGCTACTTTCATGACATCGTTTACTATGTGCCATATTGTAATGTTCGTACAGTTGTGGAATGAATCGCGGTATGACGTGTTGCTTGGGTCAGCTATAGTATAAATATACTAGGGGTGTATCCGTTCAGGAGAGTGGTTTAAGAAACAATAGATAGGAGATTTTGGAAAGGATTGAGACCCCTTTGTTTCCAAGTTAAGTATAATGAAATTATCCGCTCAAGGAATGTATTTCCCCGCTTTGATTGTGTAAAATATGAGTTTTTGCGATAAACGACATAATGCCGAATTTGCCGTTCAGCGTGGTTATTTGTCAGCGGAATATTTTCTGGGTCATCTAAAAATTTCCACATCATTCTTTCAGATCTCAGAACATTTTTTGCAACTCGAGAGGCTCCAATTGCTTCAGGTAAACGAGATATCTCCTTCAAGTAATACTTTGTACGTTTTCTTAATTTTCTGGCACGTCTGACAAACCTCAAAACATCTATCTCACTTTTTAGTAAAGCTTTTTTTAGTGCAAATAATTCAGTGGCCACGTTTCTCAAGTAACAACCCAGAACTTTAACTTCAATATTCCAACTATGTGCTAATCTTTCAAAATCTCTTGATAAATGTGCCCAACAGATTTGCCTGTTTTTATCGGCAAAATAATTCTATGCTGCATACCTGTCAGTTATTACCAAGCTATTGCGATTGCAGAATTTACTATTTTGTAAAACTTTCATTCCTCTTGACTCTGTAAATTTTACAAAACTTGCCGTATTGCTTGCAAACATCCAACACCAAGCGAGTTTACCTTTGTTATAATGGCTCGTTTCATCAATATGTAGAACTTTACTCCTACTTATCTCTTGTTCGATCTGCTCATACATTTTTTTGCATTTTGAAGCAACTCTATGTTCACTATTTGATATGCTACCGACGCTTATGTTCAAATTGAAGATATCATTTACGACACTCGCTATTTCGCGTTTTGAATTTTTGTAGAATCCGCTGAACGCTGCAATTATTGACTTAACCCTTGGACCAAATGTATCTGGCGTAACACCTTCCGGTAACTTGCTACTTCTTCTCTTTCCGCATCTCCGACAACGGCCATGTTCTAACTGATATTCCACTACATAAGGCTTGATTTCTGGAAGATCAACTTTCTGATGAATATATGGTTTTTCACATATTGCAATTTCTCCTCCGCATTCGCAAGTATTAGGCAACTCTATCTTTACTACTTTATCTGCATCCATGTTGGCGCGAAAACTTCCTTTATGACCAACCTGACCGCCAATATTCCTTTCGCTTTTCGGCTTATTCTTTTTTATTTTATACAACTCTTTGGAACTTGGTATTGATGAATTTTTTGAGCTTAAACCGAGTCTTTCTCTTAACTCAGCATTTTCTATCTTTAAAGCCTTATTTTCTGCTTTTAAACTTTCATTCTCTTTTTCCAATCTTTCTATTTTTGCTTCTAACCTTTCTATTTTTTGCTGTAAATTTTTGCAAAGTTCTAAAAGGTTTACCATATTATTTCACTTTTGCTCTATGATTATCTTTTTAGATCACCTTGTCTACCTTATTCTGCCACTCCGCTGAACGGATACCTAGGGGTTATAGTTTTCCTATGCTGCCTTTTTGTTATTAGACAACCACAATATAAAGGAGTGAAACGGATGCAAACAGTAGTGCATTTCTGCACCAAACGTATTACCTTTAACGAATAGTAAAATGTGAGATTTTTTGGAACTACCGTGGAGCAATTGCTCCACGGTTTCATTCTACTTAGAATCCACCCATGCCACTCATTTCTCCTGCACCCATAGGAGATGAAGCATTTTCTTTGCTTGGTACATCAACTATCATAGATTCAGTAGTTATCAGCACACTCGCAACAGATACCGCTGTTTCAAAAGCAATACGCACCACTTTTGCTGGATCAATCACACCAGCTGTAAACGCATTAGCATAATTCATAGCCTCAACGTTGTATATAAGCTCTTTATCATTCTGCTTAATCAAATAGTCAATTATAACAGCAGATTCAAGACCAGCATTTTTGACTAACCTTCTAATTGGAGCACTGAGAACTTTCTTGATAATGTTTATGCCTATTTGTTCCTCGTCACTTGCACCTTTTAATTTGTCGAGAACAGATGAAGCATAAAGAAGCGCAACCCCACCACCTGGAACTATACCTTCTTCAATTGCAGCTCTTGTTGCATGCAGCGCATCTTCGACTCTATCTCTACGTTCTTTAACTTCCACTTCAGTTGCTCCACCAACTTTGAGCACAGCAACGCCACCTGATAATTTCGCTAAACGTTCTCTTAGCTTTTCTTTATCATAATCAGAAGTTGAAGTTTCAATTTGAGATTTAATCTGCTCGATTCTAGCTTTCACACTGTCAGAATCGCTATTTTCGCTGACAACTGTGGTATTATCTTTAGTAATTTTAACATTTTTAG
Organism: Wolbachia endosymbiont (group A) of Alloplasta piceator; assembly: GCF_964028505.1. Taxonomy (NCBI): domain Bacteria; kingdom Pseudomonadati; phylum Pseudomonadota; class Alphaproteobacteria; order Rickettsiales; family Anaplasmataceae; genus Wolbachia; species Wolbachia endosymbiont (group A) of Alloplasta piceator. The sequence goes on from NZ_OZ034793.1 coordinate 700,499, forward strand.
CCGTACCAAGATCATCAAGCGTGAGATCTTCCATCTTGATTCCAAGTTCATCTTTTATGACGTACTTAGCACCAGTTAAAGTTGCTATGTCTTCGAGCATCTCCTTTCTTCTGTCACCAAAACCTGGAGCTTTTACTGCAGCAACTTTTAAACCACCACGCAATTTATTGATAACTAAAGTGCTTAATGCTTCACCTTCGATATCCTCTGCAATAATAACCAAAGGTTTACCAGATTTAACAATAGCTTCAAGAATAGGAAGTAAAGGTTGAATAATATTTAATTTTTTCTCTGTAATTAATAGATAAGGATTATCAAGCTCCACGATCATTTTTTCATTATTTGTAATAAAATACGGAGAGAGATAACCGCGATCAAATTGCATGCCAGTAGTCAGCTCAACTTCTAACTCTTTTGAACCTTTACTCTCTTCAACAGTTATCACACCCTCTTTTCCAACTTTTTTCACGGAATCAGCGATACTGTTACCTATATCCTTATCACCATTTGCAGAGATTATTGCAACTTGTGCCACTTCGTCTATTTTCTCTAGAGAAATTGTACGAGACATTGACGCAATTTCCTTTAATATTACATCTTTTGCCTTCTGTATTCCGTTTTTAATACCAACACGATCGTTTCCAGCAGCAATTGACTTTGAAGCTTCCATTATCATGTTGCTAGTTAGTATTGAGCACGTTGTTGTACCATCACCAACTTTATCGTTACATTGAGAACAACTTTGTGCAAAGATGCTTGCTATCGCAGCGTTTAATGGTTTTTCAGGCTTGATACCCTTCATCACCTTATAACCATCTTTTGTAATTTCTGGTGCTCCATAGGGCTTATTAATCCCTACTGTTTTTCCTCTAGGTCCTGCAGTTATTGCTACCGTTGAATCCACTATTGCTGCAACTTCACGAAAGGCTTCTTGCAACTGCTCACCTGATACTACTACATTAGTCATTTTTATCACCTCTTGTTAATAAAAAATTTAGAAAACTATAATAAAATCATTTACAATGCGCTATGTTGCGCTTTGTTTCAGTTTAGTAAAATAAAGACTGCTACTTAATGACAGCAAGTATATCGGACTCTTTCATCACGATAAGCTTCTCATTATTATGTTCTATTTCTGTACCAGACCATTGGCGATAGAACACTTTATCACCAGCTTTCACAGTTAAAGTTACGCGTTCGCCACTTGAATTGCGTGAACCTTCACCAATTGCTATAACTTCACCTTTAGTAGGTTTCTTTTCAGCACTTGATGGAAGCACAATTCCACCTCGCTTTTCTTCGCTAATAGGCTTGACCAGCACGCTATCATCTAATACATTTAAACTTATACTTGACATTTGTTTTTCCTCATCAACAAATTAACTTATAAGTTTATATATATATACTCGTAAGTTAGATTTCAAGGGCTGGAGCTTGTAAAATATGCACGCCATTATAAAATATGCACGCTAAAAGCAGTTTCTAAAAGAGCCTAATGTTATATAATAAAATTTAGATTTATTTATAGAGATTTCATGAGTTATATACCATTTTTAAGTCGTGGTGTGATAGTGCTATATGGGCCTGACACTAGAGATTTTCTGCAGGGTATTATAACCAATGATATTAATAAGTTGGATAGCCAAAAAGCCATTTACTCTTTATTGCTTAGCCCTCAGGGAAAATATCTATATGATTTTTTTCTTATTGAATATGGTAAATACACCCTCTTAGAGTGCGAAAACATACACTTGCAGCAAATAATCGAGAAACTAGATTTACTTAAAACTTATTTGAGGGTAAAGATTAAAGACGTTAGTGCACTATATAAGGTTGGGGTTTTGTTTAATACTAATTTGGCGGAGTGTAGTAGTAAGTCACAAGTTATTTTTCAAGATCCAAGGCACAAGCTGCTAGGAATGAGGATCATACATAAAGATGAAATAAAAGAGCCGGTTGGGGATTTTACTCAGTATGAAAAAGTCAGAATTCAAAATCTCGTTCCAGATGGAGCGAAAGATATGGTGCAGAATTCATCGTTTCCGCTGCAATTTTTAATCGATAAGGTAAACGGTATAAGCTTTAATAAGGGGTGTTATATAGGTCAGGAAGTTGTAAATCGAATGAGCAGACAAGAAATATTCAGAAGAAAACTTTACCTTGTTGAGGGGGATAACGCACTTCCAGATATTGGCACTAAAGTGACAAATGAAAACAATGAGGAAATAGGGGAACTGCGCTCTAGTGTAGACAACATTGGATTTGCATTGCTTAATACTGGAAAGAGCCATGCAAATTTATATGCAGATGGAGTTAGGTGCGTTAAGACGTTGAAGTCTTAAGGTAGCACATATAGAAACGAAAAACTTGCTTGACACCCTTCGCCAGCGCCCTTATCATAACAGTGAAGCTATTTCATTTAACTTCGCAATCTGTGCAGATTAAAACGACAAGGACTCCTGATATAATGTTGAACATTTTTTTTCTGCATTTCCGGGAATGTTCAAAAAAGCATACGCGTCAAGTTAAGGAAATAAAGGTATGAAAGAGATAGAATAATAAGGTATAAGTTCTCCCAGATATACTTTTAGTGAGAGAACCAATGAATAAAATAACTTGCTTATCAAAAAAGCTCAAAGAATTTTTTAATGAAAAAGCAGAGAAAATCTCAATTACAACAAGGTTTATAAAAAGAAAGAGAAAGCTAAAAGGTTCATCATTCGTAAAAGCCATGGTCTTGGGTAATATAGGAGTTGATAATTGTAGCGTAGAAACAATGTGTCAATTACTAAACGAGGACTCGATAGATATAACAAAACAAGGTTTGGATTTTAGATTTACTGAAGAAGCAGTGGAATTTATGAAAAGGATGTATAATGAATCTGTGGTTCTCTTTAAAAATATCTTGCAAGTTGATTGCAAAATCTTACAGCAATTTAATAGTGTTAAATTATTGGACAGTAGCTATATTACTCTACCTAACAGTATGGAAGAGATGTATAAAGGTTATGGTACTAGCTACAGTGGCTATGAAAGCAATACTAAGTCTGGAATAAAGTTACAATTAGTTTTCGATTACATGAATCAGATAATAGACCAACTTAATTTAACGGAGGGAATAAGATCAGACCAGGGATATAGGAAACATTTAAGTAATATATCAAGCAATGATTTGCTAATATCTGATCTCGGTTATTTTGTGCCAAGTTCTTTTAAACAAATCAATGAAATAGGAGCTTATTTCATAAGTCGTCGATACCAACGTATATGATGTAGAAACAAATCAAAAAATGGAGTTATTAGAATGTTTAGAGGATAAGTTATTTTTAGAAAACGAGGTATTGTTAGGAAAAGAAGCAAAAATTAGAGTAAGAATTATATGTCAGAAACTAACTGAAGAACAGTCTATAGCCAGAAGAAGGAAAGCTAATAGATTAGCAAGATCGCAGGATCCTCTAAAAGAAATCAAAAATTGTTGAATTGGTATAACTAATGTTCCAGAAAATAAAATTAGTGCTGAGCAAGTATTACAGAGTAAGGTGGCAAATTATTTAAATTGTATAAAAGTCATATCAGGCTTGATAAGCTAAAAGGAAAGCCATGCAGAGTATTATGTGAACTATATGCTAAGAGGTTGTCCGGAAACAAGTAAAAGGCTATAATATCTGAAATTTTAGTACGGGGTAAAGATGAGAAAAAAGTATCCAACAGATCTAAGCGAAAGGGAATGGGCAAGAATAGAAAAACACTTCAGAGTATCATACAAGAAAGGAGGAAGGCCGCCAAAGTATAGCAAAAGAGAAATATTAGAAGCAATTTTCTATGTATTGCGTACAGGGTGTCAATGGCGGTATTTACCAAATGATTTTCCGCTATGGAAGACTGTGTATGAGCAGTTCAGGCAATGGAAGAAGCAGGGAATTTTTGAGAAAATGAATTATGAAATTACAAAATATAGTAGAAGAAAAATAGGAAGGAATGAGCAGCCGAGTGCCTGTATAGTAGATAGTCAATCTGTAAAGACTACAGAAAAGGGGGGATCAAAGGCTATGATGGAAGTAAAAAAGTAAAGGGTAGAAAAAGGCATATAATTACAGACACTCAGGGTTTTATACTAGGTTGTTACGTAGGCGCTGCTAACGAAAATGATAGAGATGGTATTAAAATAGCATTAAACAATATGAGAACAAAATATACTAAAGTTAAAAAAATGTGGGCTGACATGGGATACCAAGGAAGAAATTCAAAGAATCACATAAAGGAAGAATATGACATAGATATTGAAATTGTTACAAGGCCTCCATGTAGATTTTGGGTGCACAAAGATACGCCACCTGAGCTACTACCAACAAGAGAACAAGGGTTTAAAGTACAGCCAAGAAGATGGGTTGTAGAAAGGACTTTTGCTTGGGTTAATAGGAATAGAAGGCTATCGAAGGAGTATGATTTACTCACAACATCCACTGAGAATTTCATATACCTAGCTATGAGTAGGGTTATGTTAAAGAGGGAATATGCTTGAATTTACTAGTTTCCGGACAACCTCTGATACCAATTCTCATTGTTGTCCAGTCAAATAGGAAACATTGCAGAGTTGTTTAATTGTGGAGCTGGCAAGAGAAGTAATAAATTTGCACAAAGCACCCTCAAGTAGAGCAATTGTATCGTATATTTTATTGCGCAAAATGTTCTGTTTTATATATAACCAAAGCCTCTCAACAGGATTTAGCTCAGGTGAGTATGGAGGTAGGTATATAATGTCGATATTTTTAGGTACCTTTAAATTTTTTGACCTATGCCAACTAGCACAGTCCATAACGAGAAAAGCCTCTCGTGTTTCTAGATATTGCGAAATTTGCTCAAGAAATATGTTCATGCAATCAGTGTTGACATTTGGTGCAAATAAGCTAGAACTCTCTCCATTTCTAGGATTAACTGCACTATAGAGATAGAAATTTTGCCTACCTAATTTTGTTTTAACCTGTGTTCTAATCCCCTTTTTAAACCACCCATGTCCAACTTTTGAATGTGTGCCAAACCGTGATTCATCAAAGAAAAATAGCTCTTTTTCTGGATACTTGCTAATAGCTCCATTGAGATTTTTTTTTGAATTCCTCTTGTTTGCTTTTATCTTGTCCATTATGAACTGGTCTTGGTGTAATATATGAGAATTTCATCTTTTGCATATGGCGGTGTACTGTAGATTTGCTGATATTTAATCCGAACTTTTCCTGGATTCTTATTCTCATTTCTTTAATGGTGATATTAGGATTTTCTTCTATCCACTCTTCAATTTGCTGTAGTTGAGCCTGATTTAATTTAGTTTTTCTACGACGTTGTGAAGGAGCAAACAGTTTTTCTTCTCTGCCAATTTTCAAGAGTTTTACCCACGAAGTTAGTGCGCTTCTTGAAATGCAATATATTTTTGCTACAGCCGTTATACTGTACTTTTTTGCTGCAATTACAGCATTTAGTTTTTTTGAAACATATGCATTATTCCTTACTTTCTTCAGCATTTCTTTTGCTGATTCTACTACTTTTTCATCCAATAATTTTGATCTTAATGCCATTTAAACCTCGCTATTTTACTTACTTCAGTATGGCTTTTCTTCCATCATTGTCCATCTGTTTGCCCTGTAATGGGAATTGGTATAAATTGTGCGCAATTCTTATATTTTACGGCATAGTTGGTTGCACAGAAGTGAAAAAGAATACAGAACTTAGCTTAACAAAGGCATTTATTGAGCTAAAAAGGCGGGTTAGAGAGTTATTTTTAGTATTAACCAAGATTAATAGTTTAAAAGCATTTCTTAAAAAACTCACTATAACTTGGTCGCGATTTTCATTAAAAGACAAACGTAGAAGGGCTAGAGTATCCACTTTAACCTCTCTAAATTTGCTCACAATCTCTTAACTTGACGCGTATGGTTCAAAAAAGTGTGTCAAACCGAAAAAAAAGTAATAAATTGATATAAAAAAATGGAGGTTTGACAATGAGTCAGAAAGTAGTAAACAGAACTACCGGTTTGGTAGATTACAAAGAACTGGAAGCAAATATACTGTCATCAATAAGGGAAGGCAGACCATTAACAGGAAGGGATGGAGCATTTACACCATTTATAAAAAAGCTGCTGGAGGCAAGTTTGGAAGGTGAAATAGAAAATCACTTATTAGCTGAAAGTGAAGAGAATAATCGAAGAAATGGGAGAAATGGAAAGACTTTACGGACAAGTGCACACTCACTTCTTCTTGATTTTTTGGTTTATCTTGTCTACCTATTTTGCCACTCTGCTGAACAGATACACTCAACTAATGGTCAATACATCTTCTATTAAAAATTGTACAAATTCATTGCCATTCCAGTAATTCATAGAGATTTTACCCAAAATAGCTTTAACATTACCCTGCATGATAGCAGAGCCAAGATGAGTATTTGCAGAACGAAATGCAATAGCTCTTACCATAACATTATCATCAGCAATAAAACATTTTATATGGTCAACTCCTATAACTTCAGGCTTTCTTATCTTTGCTCCTTGGATAATAAACCTTGGTTCAGGATTTCCAACTCCAAATGGTCCCAAGCGTTGCAATTGATTCCGTAAAGACAAATTTATTGCTTTAGCAGTTACTATACTATCAGCTTTTAAAGTTTTCTCATTTATAGAATTTGAAAATCTTTCAGTAAAAAAATCATGCAAATCATTTATTTTGTCTTCTTTAATTGAAAATCCTGCCGCCATACTATGGCCACCACCTTCAATAATCAAATTTATAAACTTTGCGGAAAGGACTGCAGCACCGATATCAACTCCCAAAATTGATCTACAGCTTGCTTTTCCTATTCCATTATTTAAAGATATCACTACTGTTGGCAAGTGAAACTGCTCCTTTAGCCTTGATGCAATTATACCAATTATTCCCTGGTGCCAATTGCCACTTATCATTATAAAATTCGCACCTGATTGGGCAGACTTTTCCGCTTGTGCTGTAGCTTCCAAGAGAGCCTCATTTTCTAACACTTTTCTTGCATTATTCAAATCTATTAATTTTAGCGCGATTGAATGTGCCTCTTCATCATCATCGGTGGAAAGCAACCTTGCACCAAGCGATGCTTCTCCAATTCTTCCTCCAGCATTTATGCATGGCCCAATACTAAACCCTAATCGAGAAACACTTGGTTTTTCAAGGATTCCCAAAGCATCAAATAAAACACGCAAGCCAACGTTTTTTCTTGTTGACATAACTTTTAATCCTTGTGAGACAAGTGCTCTATTGAGGCCTGTGATCTGCATAACATCACAGACAGTTCCCAGGGCAACCAAATCCAACAGATCAAATAAATCTGGTTCTTTTTTGTTGGTAAAAAATCCTTGCTCACGTAGGCTTTTATTAAGAGCAACAATTAGCAGAAATGACACTCCAACTGCTGCTAGGTTATTATAAGGAGAGCTCTCATCAAGGCGGTTTGGATTCACAACTGCTACGGCGCTTGGTAATTTTTCCGTACCAAGGTGATGGTCAACAACTATAATATCAAGACCAAAAGCCTTTGCATCTTCTATTGGTTGATATGCAAGCGTACCACAATCAACGGAAATACATAAATCAATTCCATTCTTTTTAAGTTGTAATAAAGCATCTGTGTTTAATCCATAACCCTCATCAACACGATCTGGAATGTAGATTATAGAGTGTATATCGATTGCTCTCAGGTACCTGTTAATCAATGCTGACGACGTTGCACCATCAACATCATAGTCACCAAATATTGCAAGGTTTTCATCATTTTTTATTGCCCATATTATACGAGAAACAGCTTTATCCATATCAAGAAGGTGAAAGGGATCTGGTAATAGCGATCTGATTAGTGGATATAAGAAGTCGCTTGCATTTTCTATGTTAACACCACGAGTAACCAATATTCTTGCTAATATTTCTGGTAACTCAAATCTCTGTGTAAGAGTTAAGATTTGCCTTTGATCTGCTTCTTGCAACTTCCACAATGCATTTGTTATGCTGCGCTTTTCAATTTCAAGTAGCATATTCTTTCTTTGTAAATAAAACTACTTTACCAGAATTTTTAAGCTTGTTCTATAATTGTATTAGACTTCTGCATAACCTAAACTAATACCAATTCCCATTACAGGGCAAACAGATGGACAATGATGGAAGAAAAGCCATACTGAAGTAAGTAAAATAGCGAGGTTTAAATGGCATTAAGATCAAAATTATTGGATGAAAAAGTAGTAGAATCAGCAAAAGAAATGCTGAAGAAAGTAAGGAATAATGCATATGTTTCAAAAAAACTAAATGCTGTAATTGCAGCAAAAAAGTACAGTATAACGGCTGTAGCAAAAATATATTGCATTTCAAGAAGCGCACTAACTTCGTGGGTAAAACTCTTGAAAATTGGCAGAGAAGAAAAACTGTTTGCTCCTTCACAACGTCGTAGAAAAACTAAATTAAATCAGGCTCAACTACAGCAAATTGAAGAGTGGATAGAAGAAAATCCTAATATCACCATTAAAGAAATGAGAATAAGAATCCAGGAAAAGTTCGGATTAAATATCAGCAAATCTACAGTACACCGCCATATGCAAAAGATGAAATTCTCATATATTACACCAAGACCAGTTCATAATGGACAAGATAAAAGCAAACAAGAGGAATTCAAAAAAAAATCTCAATGGAGCTATTAGCAAGTATCCAGAAAAAGAGCTATTTTTCTTTGATGAATCACGGTTTGGCACACATTCAAAAGTTGGACATGGGTGGTTTAAAAAGGGGATTAGAACACAGGTTAAAACAAAATTAGGTAGGCAAAATTTCTATCTCTATAGTGCAGTTAATCCTAGAAATGGAGAGAGTTCTAGCTTATTTGCACCAAATGTCAACACTGATTGCATGAACATATTTCTTGAGCAAATTTCGCAATATCTAGAAACACGAGAGGCTTTTCTCGTTATGGACTGTGCTAGTTGGCATAGGTCAAAAAATTTAAAGGTACCTAAAAATATCGACATTATATACCTACCTCCATACTCACCTGAGCTAAATCCTGTTGAGAGGCTTTGGTTATATATAAAACAGAACATTTTGCGCAATAAAATATACGATACAATTGCTCTACTTGAGGGTGCTTTGTGCAAATTTATTACTTCTCTTGCCAGCTCCACAATTAAACAACTCTGCAATGTTTCCTATTTGACTGGACAACAATGAGAATTGGTATAAGTAGAAAAAAGGTATCATCTAAGTAGCTGACACTGGTCTCCATCCAAGAGGGCAGTAGCCCCTTCGGTGTCATTCCAGCGCGTGACCAGGTCTTTTTAGCTATCATAGGATGACAGAAGCAGACACTCCACTTTGTCGTTCCAGTGCCTCCTTTTTTTGTCATTCCAGTGCCTTGACTATTTGGATCCAGGAAAAAGAATGGTGTCATCCCAGTGCCCCTATGATGTCATCCAAGTAGCCTCCCTCTCCTGTCATCCCAGTGCTCCTTTTTTTGGGGTTCCAGCGTCACGCGCTACCTTCCGTATAAATATTAAAAAATTTACCAAATGAAAAAAAAGGCAAAAGAAGCCCCGTGGTTGGCTAATTACTTACATTATACTTTCAAGTATGACGTTTTTTTATTCTAAACGCTTAATAACCGCGATTTAGTTGCTTTTAAGCCGCAACTAATCTAAATTATAAACATTAAGAAATTTACTAAACAGAAAAAAAGGCAAAAGAAACCCTAGGGTAGCTAGTTATTCACTATCCATTTTTTAAGTTGGCGTTTTTTTATGTTTTAAATGCTTTATAAGCGTATTTCAGCTTGTGTAGGTAAAAACCTAGAAATTTTATAAAGACATAAGGTGCACATAGTGCAAAAAATTAAACATGAGACGCCAAATACGTTGAGTTTTTTTGTCATTTGATCTGTACAGAGAAGATAAATAAATAGCTTCAGTTTCATGATAAGGGCGCTAGCGGAGTTTGTCAAGTAAGTTTTTTCGTTTCTATGGGTCAGTTGGTACGCGCTTTGCCTTTTAACAGATGTAAAAGCACAATTATTACGAACAACATTCCACCAACAACTGATATAGCGCCACCTATAATGAAGCACGTGCGTGCTAACATTGATGAAATACTTGGCAGATCTGCAACCTTCCTTAAAGCACCATACCCACCAAGCCAAACAAGGCCATTAATATGGAGAAAATGCCCTACACTGTAGGCATAAATCTGTAATCTTACCATGGAGTTTTTTACCTCTTTAAAGTTTAATTTGGGTAACAGCCAATAAATGAAATTCATAAAAGCTATAGTGATCCCAACTACAGAACCGTGATAATGAGCGGGAATGGTGACATTCCCTTCAATAGTCAACACTCCGAGCACATCTCCATAAGTGAACAACAAAAATGAATGTAATAAATAGTTGCTTTTATCATTAATAAAAGTTCTGATGTTGTAGCACACTAATATTATCAAAAAGCACGGCAAAACTGCTCCAGCAATCCTCATATGCCAAGTAAAAAACTGTATTAACTTGGCACTATCAACTGGATAAACAAAATATACAAACGGTGCTCCTACAGCTAAAATCGTGTTTATAAATAGTGGTAAAATAGTAATTTTATTGTTTGAAGCTAAACTAATATCATTGGAACTTAGCATTATTAAATAGACTAAAAACATTCCTTGAGTAAAAGCAAACTGCAATAAATGTCCGCCTCCCCAAAAGAGATATTCGTAAAATAAATTATTATCTGAGTGATATAGACCTGGAGGCATATTATTATATGCTAAAACAAAGCAAAGAAATGACGATACAAGTATAATAACTAGCCCAATTTGTCCAACAGAGAGAAATGAAACCTCTTTTTTTGATGTGTATGCTAGCATTGTATTTACTAATATACTGGCAATAAATAAACTGAGTCCAAGTAAAAATAATTTGTTTTGTAATACGGGAATATAGTTACTTTTGATAACTTCAGTGTTTGGAACGAATGCAGATATAAACATGAGCAGCATCGAAAGGGTTGATAGAACCCATGAAAAGTTAAACCAACTATTGGTATTTTGTAGGTTTATGATAAAGAGCAGAGATATTATAGAGCACATCCACACTAAAATTGACAAGTTCACGTGTATTACCAGCGCATTATCAAAAATATATTGTGCAGAAGGAACAAGAGAGGAGATAAAAGGCAATCGTAGAAAAATAACAATTATTGACAGTAACCCAGAGCAAGCAAGAGCACATACTGCCAAGAACATCCATTTTCTACAGAGCGGAGCGTTGTCTTGTATATTAAGCACAATCTTTTTTCTCAATTTTGTTCAATACAATATATAACACTGCAATAATACCTAAAACATAGCAATAGTATACGTGTGGCACGACTGCCAAAGGTGAAACTCCAGCAATAGTGCTAGCCAAAAGCAATTGAGCGCCATACGGTATTAATCCTTGAAATACACAAGAAAATATGCCTAGCCATGCTGCACTATAGTGAGGCGGTATTTCATATTTCTTAGCAATATCTCTAGCAATTTCACCACTAAAAATTATAGCGATGGTGTTATTTGCAAGTAAAATATCAAATATGCTGACTATTTTTGCAATAAATAATTGCGCAGTTTTTTGTCCACCACGTTGTATCATAACCCAAGATGAAAGTTTATCTGCAAACTCCTTAGAATTTTTACCTACCAGTCCTGAAAGCCCGCCAACCATCAATGACAGTAGCATAATTTCATGCATACTCATAAACCCCTTAGTGATGTTTTGGCTTAAAAACAATAAACCATAATTGTTGTTATTTATAAATCCAATGATTCCAGCAAAAGTTATGCTTAAAACCAATGCCGTAAATACATTTATTCCAAAGTTTGCAAGCAATATAAGTATGATGTAAGGAGCCACAAGCAATAAAGAATACTCCTTAACTGAAATAGCAGCACTATTGCTTGAGCTATAAAATAATATAATTATTGTGAATATAGAAGCAATTAGTGCCACTTTTGCATTCAGTTTTAATTTTTTCTTTATATCAGCCTTTTGAGACATCACAGATGCAATTGTAGTATCAGAGATAATAGATAAATTGTCGCCAAACATTGCTCCTCCTACAACGGTTGCCACTCCTAAGGAAGGAGAAATCCCAGCTTGTGTCAGTTCAACTGCAACAGGAGCAATTGTTGCAATGGTGCCCATTGATGTACCAATAGCAGTGGAGATGAAAGCTGCTACAAAAAATAATCCTATGAGTAAAAATTGTGTTGGTATAAATGAAAGAGCCAAATTAACTGTGGCATCAGCACTACCGATTGCTTTAGTTACTTCACTGAATGCACCTGCAAGTAAGAAAATGATACACATAGTGATAATATTACGATCTCTTACCCCATCTAGAAAGGCATACATTTTTTCTTCAGTATTGCCCTTGTATAAAATCCAGCCCAGAGCTATGGCAGGAGCAATGGCTACCAGTGGAGATAACTGATAAAAAGCATTTGACACGCCAAGAACAGTAAAATATATACCACTTCCTACAAAAAGAAATAGGAACAGTAAAATAGGCAAAAAATTTGTAAGATAAAACATACCTCTACTCCAGCTCTGATAAACGCAAATCAACTATGATATGATTTATATTATTATAAACCACAGTTAGCACCTTGAACAAGGTTTTTCTAGAAAGCAATCTACCAGAAAAGGTTTCCATGAAAAGGACTATTATAATATATCATCTACTTGAATAAAACTGGGAGATAGAATAAGTAAAAAATATGAATGACATAACAACAAAGCAAGTCATATCCTTATGGGACACACAAGTTGGTGGGTTTTTGCCGGATAAAAGAGAAATGGAGATTGATAATATTTTTTTAATCTAATGCTTCAATGTTTCCGACATAGGAAAAGTATCATCTTTATTTTCTATAGAGGAAGGCACACTATTTTGATTATCATCACCATTAATTGGAGTAGTAGGGTGCATTAAAGCAACTTTCATAACTTCATCAATATTCTTAGCAAAAACTACGTTGATCCCTTCTTTGATGCTTGCCGGAATTTCTTGCATATCTTTCTCATTTTCACTTGGTATAATCACAGTTTTGATTGATCCTCTGAGCGCTGCAAGCAATTTTTCTCTCAAGCCCCCGATAGCTAAAACTCTACCACGCAATGTCACTTCGCCTGTCATAGCAACATTTTTGTTAACTGGTATATTTGTCATAAGAGAAACAATAGACGTACATACCGCGCCGCCAGCAGAAGGGCCATCTTTTGGTACTGCACCCTCAGGTACATGTAAATGTATATCATTATTTTGGAATTTTTCGGGCTTTATACCAAAAAACAAACAATTTGATCGAATATAACTATACGCAGCTTTTATAGATTCTTGCATAACCTCTCCAAGCTTTCCTGTGTATTTTATTTCTCCCTTGCCCGGAATTAGGACTGATTCTATCATCAAAATATCACCACCTGTTTCAGTATAGGCGAGCCCAGTTACTATTCCTACTAAACTCTCATTTTCCGCAATGCCAAAGGTATATTTACGTACCCCTAAATAATCTTGTAAATTGTCAACCCCTACGGATATTTTCTTATTTTTATCAGTCAATATTTCTTTAACTGCCTTTCTCATGAGCTTTGCAAGCTCCCTTTCCATACTCCGCACACCACTTTCACGTGTATATAAACGTATCAACTCGTATAACGCCTCATTAGTTATGTCCCATTCCTTCTGATACAAACCATGCTCCTTCTTTAACTTCGGAATAAGGTGGTGTGTAGCAATACTGATTTTTTCATCTTCAGTATACCCGGACAATTGTATAATTTCCATCCTATCACGCAAAGGATGTGGTAAATTTAAGCTGTTTGCCGTAGCTACAAACATTACACTTGAAAGATCAAACTCAACTTCCAAGTAATGATCCGTAAAGTGTTTATTGTGCTCAGTATCTAAAACCTCAAGTAATGCAGATGCAGGATCGCCACGCGAATCAGAACCCATCTTATCTATTTCATCAAGCAGAAAAAGCGGGTTGCATGAATTAGCTTTTTTCATGTGTTGAATGATTTTACCAGGCATTGAGCCAATATAAGTTTTCCTATGCCCTCGTATCTCAGACTCATCACGCACACCACCAAGAGCTATGCGAACAAAATCTCTTCCTACTGCTCTTGCCATAGACTTAGCTAAAGAAGTTTTACCAACACCTGGCGGTCCAACTAAGCAAAGTATAGGACCTTTTATCTCTTTTACTCTTTTTAATACCGCTAAAAATTCTATTATTCTATCTTTTACTTTCTCTATGCCATAATGATTTTCATCTAAGATTTTCTTAGCTGCATTTAAGTTAATTTTTGCATCTTTGTACTTTCCCCATGGCAACTCAAGCAACCAATGCAAGTAACTAGATATAACTGTAGCTTCAGGAGAAATGGGATTCATTTTCTTGTATCTCTTCAAATCAGTTATAGCTTTCTCTCTTGCTTCCTGAGAAAGCTTTGTTTCATTTATCTTTTTTTCAAATTCATTGAGTATATTCCCTTCATCACCATTCTCAAATTCGCCTAATTCTTTCTGTATAGCTTTCAATTGTTCGTTAAGGTAGTAAACTTTCTGAGTGCTTTCAACTTGCGATTTAATTGTCTTATATAAACGGTTTTGTGCGTTCAAAATACTCATTTCTCTCTCAATAAAAGCAAAAGCTTTTTTTAAACGCTCTTCTGGGTCATAAGCCTCAAGTATGCTTTGTTTATCTGATACTTTTATATTTAAATGTGAAGCTACCGTGTCTACAAGTTGATCAACTTCTTTGATTTGATCAATGGAGTTAATGGCAACCTCGGGCTGATTTTTCTTGTTTAGCTTACACCAGCTATCGAACGCTTCTACAACAGACCGCCTTAAAGCTTCTAAATCAATATTGTCTTCATCTTCTTTATAATGATTGTCTAACTCTACCCTGGCTTGTAATAAAGTATGAGAGCTAATATATTCTACAACTCTTCCCCTTCTTATCCCCCGGATTATAACTTTTACTGCATTGTCAGGTAATTTTATTAACGGTTGTACAATGCTTGCTAACACACCTACTTCATAAAGATCTTCAGGCTCTGGATTATCAACAGAGCCATCTTTCTGTGCTACAAGAAAAATCTCATTTTGGTGATTACTACTACTTATTGCATACTCTAGTGCATTAACAGATTTTTCTCTGCCTATGAATAAAGGCACCATTATATTTGGAAAAATTACTACATCTCTTAAAGGTAATACTGGCAATGCAGTAAAACTAGAGCTTACAGCACGTTCAATGTTCATAATATATGCCTCAAATTAATCATTACCCGTTATAACATTGCCATTGTTATTATGATTAACCGTTGCTTTTCCTAATTCTACCATTTTCTTAGTGATTACTATAGTGCTACCTTCAAAGCCTCCGTTTCCAGATGTATACATAATGTCAAGCAAAAGTGACTCCAAGATAGCACGTAACATTCTTGCACCTGTTTTGTAGCTTATAGCCTTTTTAGCAATAGCTGATATTGCTTCATCTGAAAACTCAAGGTTTACTTTGCTAAACGCAAGCAATGCTTTGTACTGTTTTATTAGTGCATTCCTTGGCTCTGTCAACACATGTATTAAATCTTCATGATCCAGCTCATCTAAAACAGCAGTTATTGGAACCCGCCCTACAAATTCGGGTATTAAACCGAATTTGATTAAATCTTCAGGTTGAACATCATGTAAAGCATTCTTTTTCTTTTGCTCTTTAGACTGACTTATATCTGCTCCAAAGCCAACTGACGTTCCCTTTTTTCTCGCTTCAATAATTTTATCGAGGCCTTCAAAAGCTCCTCCACAAATAAACAGTATGTTACTAGTATCCACTTGTATAAACTCTTGTTGTGGGTGTTTTCGCCCTCCTTGTGGCGGAACATAAGCAACTGTACCCTCCATAATCTTAAGCAGAGCTTGCTGGACCCCTTCACCTGAAACGTCACGGGTTATTGAAGTGCTTTCAGATTTTCTTGTAATCTTGTCTATTTCATCTATAAACACTATACCACGCTGTGCTTTTACAACGTCATAATTTGCAGCTTGTAATAAACGCGACAACACGCTTTCTACATCATCACCCACATAACCTGCCTCAGTTAAAGTTGTCGCATCAGCCATAGCAAATGGCACATCTGAAACTTTAGCAAGTGTTTTGGCTAGCAAAGTCTTACCAGAACCAGTGGGACCAATAAGCATTATATTTGACTTCTCGATTTCAATATCACTTATAGCATGAAATTGTACCATGGATTGACAATGGTTATACATAGCTACAGATAAAACGTGTTGCGCGTGTTCTTGACCTACAACATGCTTGCTGAGAAAGTTTTTTATATCCTCAGGTTTCTTTAGTAATAGCTTCATATCAGATATACGATCTGAATTAAAAGATCTATCTTTCTTTTGACTTATTGCTTTATGAGATAATTCTATGCACTCATTACAAATAAACACCTTTAAACCATCCGAAGAGTTAGTAATCAATTTATCTACTTCATCTTGCGCCTTGTTGCAAAAAGAACAGTAGTGTAAATCATTATTGTTATCCATTAACCCACCTTTTGTTTAACTTTAATATTTTCAATTTCAATATCTGTACGCTCAGCTATCACCCTGTCAATTAAGCCAATTTTCCTTGCTTCTTCAGGATCCATGAATTTATCTCTTTCCATCATTCCTTCAATTTTCTTCAGTGAATTTCCAGTATGTTTTTCATAAATTTGATTTAGTTTTTTCTTAACCCGCAAAATTTCATTAGCATGTATTTCTATATCAGTTGCTTGACCATGATAACCACCAGATGGCTGATGTATCATAATTCTTGAATGAGGTAGAGAGTAGCGCTTACCTTTTGTACCAGCTGCAAGCAATAAAGAACCCATAGATGCAGCTTGACCTATACATAAAGTTGAAACGTCTGGGTTTATATACTGCATTGTATCGTAGATCGACAAACCAGCAGTTACAACACCACCTGGTGAGTTGATGTACATACAAATGTCTTTATCGGGATTTTCCGATTCTAAAAATAAAAGCTGTGCTACTATTACACTGGCCATATTGTCTTCAATAGGACCTGTTACAAAAATTATTCTTTCTTTCACTAGTCTTGAATATATGTCATAAGCGCGCTCACCGCGACTAGTTTGTTCAACTACAATTGGTATAAGAGTCATACCTTTTCCTATTAAATATTATCAAATAATTCCTTTAATTCTTTCACAGAAACAATCTGCTCTTCTTTACTAACTTTTTCTATTATATAATCTGTCACTTTATACTCAAGCGCTTGCCCTCTAACTAATTCTTGAAATTGTTTATTTGATTCAAAATGCTTAAGTACTCTGTCAAATTGCACATCTTTACTGACATATTGATTTACAATAACACTCAAAACATCATTTTGAGTTAATGATATTTTATGTTCTGCACTAAATTTCATAAATAACATAGCAAGCTTTACACGTTTTTCAGCTTCTTTACGAGAATCATTTTGAGCACCCAATTCTCCTTCCATTCTTTGTTGCTCCTGTTTTACTATGTCTGTGGGTAAATCAAAACTATAATTAGCATCCAAATAATCAAACAGCTCCTTTTTAATTAAGAGATTTCTCATTTCGGTGCACTGATCACCAATCATTTTTTTTGCATGATTTATTAGCAAAGAATAATCTTTAAACCCAATACTCTTAGCTATTTCATCATCATTTTCAAAATCTTTGGCAATTTGAATCTCATTAACTCGCACAGAAAAATCAGCTTCCTGTCCTGCAAGGGAAATGGCTTGGTAATTTTCAGGAAATTTCAACTTAAAGTTCTTTGTTTCTCCCTTTTTCATACCAGTTAATTGATCTTCAAAACCATTAATAAATGTGCCAGACCCTAAATTAACGGCAAAATTTTTGCTACTTCCACCTTGAAAGAGCTTATTCCTAATCCGCCCTTCAAAATCAATTATCAATTTATCCCCATCTTTCGCTTGATAAGAAGCATCATCAACAGAGGCGAAATTGGGGAACTTTGTTTTAATAGAATCAATAAGTTCTTTTATATCTTCCTCTTCAATCTTTGCTTCAATTTTCTTTAAGTTTATTTTGTCAAGATCTATCACTGGTACTTCAGGCATCGACTCAAAAGATAGCTTGTATACAAAATTGCCCTCCTCATTTTCTTTGCCCAGATCTGGTAATGATATAACATCAACCTTAGGATAAATGTGAGACTTGACTTCAATTTTTTTCATCAAATCACTTGAGCAATAATCAATTGTATTATTTATCACATATTCCAAAGCCTCGTTTTTATAATTTGCAACAACAAGGTCATAGGGCATCTTTCCAGCCCTAAACCCAGGTGATTTTGCATTTTCTGCTATCTCTTGCAACCTGGAATTTACCTTTTGTTTTATATAATCACTACCAACTGTGATTTCATACTCATACTTTAGTTTATCTATACTAAGCTCTTTGTAGGTATATACGCTACTTACTTCGACTCTATTTTGAGGTATATTATTAGACATCATAATTCATTTATTAACATTTTAATTCATATCTTAATAGAGTCATTTTACCAGAATTTAAGTTAAACACAATCCTTAAGAACAGGTTTTTACACAAACAAAAGTGTATTTAGTGATTATAAATTTTCCCTTAAAACCTAAGTTACATGACTTTAAAGTGCGGATAGAGGGACTTGAACCCCCACGAGCAAGCTCACCAGGACCTAAACCTGGCACGTCTACCAATTCCGCCATATCCGCAAGAAATTTTCAGTACCCTATTATAGGTATTCCATTAAAAATATTCAAGGTTTAAAGTCTTACTTAATTTATGGTATTTACACAATCAAAAAAGCTTATTAACATTTCTTAATGAAAGCTCTAAACCATGAAAATCAATAATGAGATTAATAACAAGCTTCTTACTCGCAATTTTTTTGATTACACAAAGTGGTTGCACAACCCTTATAATAGGTGGTGTGGTGGCTACAGCGACAGCAACAGCAATAACAATGCAGGACAAATCCTTGGGAAATATCATTGATGATACGACTATGGTCATCAGAATTAATAAGGGGCTCTTAAAACATGGGCTATTTTCATCCATAAAGGTTAAAGTAAGTGAAGGAAGAGTATTGCTCATTGGAAGTGTTGACACTCCTGAAAAACAACTTGCAGCAGAAAAAATAGCTTGGCAGCAAAAAGAAATTAAAGAAGTGATAAATGAAATAAGAGTAATACCAATTCAAATGGCTTCCATGCTAGACACCACTGTAGATGGCATGATAACAGCGGAAATAAGAACAAGACTCCTGGGAAAAAGAAATATTAAGTCAATTAATTATAGCGTTAATACGGTTGATAGAGTTGTTTATTTGATGGGTATAGCCCAAAATAAAGCGGAATTAAAAGCTGTAATAGCAATTGCAAGAAAAGTAAAGGGAGTAAAACAAGTTGTAAGTTATGTACGATACAGGTACAGTAAGTTACGCCATTAGGCAAAAATCGCTTTCAAATTATAACATTTGTACAGTTGTGACAATAGGTAGAGAACATAAATGAAAATTGCCTTTCAGATGGATGAAAATATAAATTTTGAAACTGACACTACATTCGTGCTAATAAAGGAAGCACAAAGGAGGAAGCACGAAGTTTTTGTCTATGCTCCTAACAATTTAGCACTAAAGCTAAACCATCCAATTGCTCTGGCTCAGAAAGTCAGCGTTGATGATTTTAGTTTTATCTCTAAAGAGGATGTAGCAATCAACTTGAATGAAATGGACATCATATTTATCAGACAGGACCCACCCTTTGATATGCGTTATATTACAACAACATATATCTTAGAAAAAACCAGCGCATTGGTAATTAACAATCCAACAGAAATAAGAAATTGTCCTGAAAAATTGATAACTTCATTATTTCCAGAGCTAATTCCGCCAACTTTGATTACTGAAAATATATCAATGATTAGAGATTTCTACTACAACTATCAAGATATTATTCTGAAGCCATTGTATAGTTATGGAGGAAACGATGTGATAAGAATACAAGATGAGAATAGTATTCAAGTAGTAGTGGATCTCATGATAGCAAAATACGAATGCCCTGTGATTGCACAATCATTTTGTAAAAACATAGATAAAGATAAAAGAATATTGCTACTTTATGGCCAACCAATTGGTGTAATGAAACGAATTCCAAAAATCAGTGGAGAGATCAGAACAAACATGCGACTTGGAGCAAGTTTTGAGCCCGCTCAAATGAACGATAGAAACAATGAAATATGTAACAAAATTGGTCCTGAATTAAAGAAAAGAGGGCTAATATTTGTTGGTATTGATATTATAGATGACTTCCTGCTCGAAATTAACACAACTTCACCCACGGGAGTAGTTTATATCAATAAATTGTATAATATATCGCTAGAAAAGGATCTTTGGGACGTGTTTGAAGAAAAAGCAAGCAGCCATCAACTAAACCTGTGAACAATCACCTTAACAAACTCAGTAGTCCCATTCTTTATCCCTGTTTTTTCTGTACTATTGGTCATATCACGCAATTTTTGAGAATTATTTAATAGATCAAATAGTACCTCTGTTAGATTTTTTTTTGCTTCACTATTCTGCTCAACTATTATAGCTGCTCTCGAGTCTTCAATATATTTTGCGTTATAAAATTGGTGATTATCTTTTGAGTAAGGGTAAGGAATATATATAGCAGAACGCCTAGCAAGAGTGATCTCTGCTATTGAAGTTGCTCCTGCTCTGCTAATTACCAAGTGAGCATTGGCCAGTCTATTCTCCATATCATCAAAAAATTCACTCAATTCACAATCGATCTTTTCACTTTTGTATAGACTTTTGACCTTGTTTACATTTTTCTTCGTACATTGCTGCGTCACTCTAATTTTCTTTTTCATTTTAATAGGTAAATCACAAATTACGCTGCTTACTACATCATCAAAAAAATTTGCACCTTGGCTGCCTGCTATGACCAATATATTTAGGATTTTCTCAGTGCTAGAATGGCTCTGTGCTTTTATATCAACAAAATTTCCTGTAAAAATACATTTATTGCCCTCTGCATATTTAGTCTCCGGAAAGCTGGTTGCAATTAATTTTGCACTCTTGAAAAAGAATCTATTTACTCTCCCTAAAACTGTGTTTTGTTCATGTAAAATTATAGGTATAGAAAGAACTCTTGCTGCAAGAAGAGTTGGAAAAGAAGCATAGCTACCAAAACCAATGACCGATTTTGGTTTTAATTTTCTTACTTGATACAGTGCTAACATAGAGCTGTATATCAAGAAAAGGAAAAACTTAAATTTGTTGCTGCTTGGTCTACGTAATGGTAAGGTGTAGCTTTCTATGTCGGTATTTTTATTTGTTTTTTTATCAGTGAATAATATGCAATGGTATCCTTGTGTCTTTAGTGCTTTTGCTAAAGCTATGGCCGGAAAGATATGCCCACCTGTGCCACCTGTTGCTAAAATAATATCCATCTGTAAATAATAAATCCTAGATTGTTAACTGTTATTTAACAATTTGCACGTAGAATTTTATTAAGCGTTATGATAGTTGAGTTAAAAATGCCTAAAAGTAATAGTAAAAAAGAACCTAATGAGAAAAATAAACCTCAAGAACAAAGAGAAGGCAGAAGCGGAGGTTTTTTAGAACTGCTAAAAAATATAATAAAAATTCTTTTCAATTCGGTCGTTGACCTACCTGAGCACGAGCAGCATAATAAAATGAAAAGCACTAATCTACAACAAGGTTTGGATACTAAAGGAAAAGGCCCAGAAGATCTTCATCCAAAGGCAAAGCTTGAAGTTAAAGAAGCAGCTAAGGGATTGAAAGAAGAGTTACAGAATTCTGATGCTGGTGGTAATCAATCTATTGAAACTAAAGTGCCTAATCAAACTACTACTCAAGACATTGACAACTCTAAAACGATGGAACGTTAGTTCAACTATTTAACATCTGCAGCAAGCACTGATTCATGTATCATCTCTGAAATGGTTGGATGAGGAAAAATCGTAGATTTTATGTCGAAGTCTGTTCCTTCTAGTTGCTTTGCAAGAGCAAAATTGCTAATTAACTCCGTTACTTCTGCACCTATCATGTGGCTACCCAGAATTTCTCCGGTTTTTTTATCTATAATCGTTTTCACTAACCCTTCAGTTTCACTGAGTGCAACAGACTTACCATTAAAGTTAGAATGAAATTTTCCTATTTTTATATCATACCCACCTTTTATTGCCTGTTCCTCAGTAAGGCCGATGCTCGCTATTTGTGGATGAGAATAAGTGCAATTTGGTATGCACTCTTTTTTTAACGCATGAGTACCTTTACCAGCAATCTTTTCAATGCAGATCACGGCTTCATGGCTCGCTTTATGTGCTAAACATGGTGGGCCAGCTACATCACCTATTGCATACACATTTGATTCACTAGTTTCATACCATTCATTTATTTCAATAAAACCAGAAGGGCTTAATTTAATTTTTGTATTTTCTAAACCTATATTTTCAGTATTTGCCTGAATGCCAACCGCAACAATCACCCTATCAAATTCTTTGCTCTCACCACTACTTAGTAGCACTTGAGCAGAGTCTTTATTTTTAGTCAAAGCTTTTACGCTACTATTTGTATATATTTTTATCCCCTGTTTTGTGAATATTTCTTGTGCTAAATCTGAAATGTCTTTATCCTCCAGCGGCAAAATAGTGCTCTTTATCTCTATGATTGTTACATCAACCCCCAAAGTACTATAAAAACTTGCAAATTCTATTCCAATTGCACCAGACCCTATAATTAGTAGTGATTTTGGTAATTTGCCCGGCATCATAGCATGCTGCGCATTCCATATTAAATCTCCATCTGCCTCTATTCCAGGCAGATTCCGTGCCCTCACGCCTGTTGCTAAAATGATATGCTTGGAAACAATTTCTTGTTCTTCCTTATCGCCAGCAACTTTTATAGTACCATTGCCTGCAAGTTTACCAAAACCTTGATGAACTTTGATATTATTTTTTTTCATCAAATATGCAACACCGCTTGACAATTTATCAACAACGTTTCTTGAGTATTTCACTATTGATTGTATATCAAAATTCGCTCCCTTTACTTCTATACCAAACTCTTTTGATCTTTTTATTAGCCTATAAACCTCAGATGCTCTAAGCAGTGATTTTGTTGGTATACATCCCCAATTTAAGCATATACCGCCTAAATTTTTTTCTTTTTCCACAATTGCAGTTTTAAACCCAAGCTGTGCCGCCCTAATTGCCGCTATATAACCACCAGGACCGCTACCTATAACCGTAATATCATACTCATTCATCAGTTTTCTTCGTATTCAAAAAGATTATATATAACAGATGGAACCCATACAATCAATGGTCTGTCATCTACCGTCTTAAGAGTCAAGATAAAAGTTGTTATTTTTTATCATGGCATTTAAACAAACGATAATTTTTCTCATGACAGCAACTAATGCAACCTTAGCAGCTTTGCCAGAATCAACCAAACGCTGATAAAACGCTTTCATTTTTCTGTTGTGGCGCATAGCAACAAGAGCTGACATGTATAGTGCTTTCCTTGCATAAAACCTGCCTCCTTTGATTTGAGCTTTGCCAACTTTTCTTCCACTTTCACTAGTTTTAGGTGCAACTCCAACTAAGCATGCAATTTCTCTATTCTCTAATCTACCAAGCTCAGGCACCTCTGTCAGTAGAACGCTCGCCGTCTTTGATCCAATACCTTTATAGCTGATTAAAAGCTCATTTTTTCCTTTCAATTCAGCTATTGCGTCTTCTATGTCTTGCCTAATTTCTTTCAATTGTTTTTCAGCAAACCCTATCTGTCTTTCTATGTATTCTCTAGCTTTTCCCGTCGCACTTTGCAGGCGACACTTGTTTGCATGAATTGCATCATTTAAATTACGCTCAACTGCCCCCAGCTCCTTTAATTCCTCTTGCTTTTGTGAAATTATACATCCTTTTACTTCACCGTCTTTACTGACAAATTCAGCGTATTTTTCCAGTAATTTAGCATCTAACTTGTCAGTTTTTGCAAAATGATTGCAAGCTTTGGCAAATGCATATACCCGATTCGGGTGAGCTTTATGGACAGTTATCTTGCAACAATTTTATAATGAGCTTTTCATAGCCACCAGTTTACATATAACTTGATGGGTAAATCGACTATATTTGTTTCTATAAACTTAGATATAGCATCACTCACGTTTGCTATGCGCTTATGCTTGCCATTAATTGAGATGTCCAATGCTTCCTTGGAAACATCTACTCCCATGAAAATTATTCTAGCCATTTTTGTACCTATAAATATAATCAAACAATAATGCAAAATGCTGTATACAGGATTGTAATTCGATCTTTTAGATCCACCTACCGTTCGTACTACATTTTGCTTTAAGCCTTACTATTACCCACAAATAAAAACATAGTATTGTATTTACTCAAATAATTTAATTTTATTAACCTGAAAGCTTATTAGATTAAAATTATTAAACTAAGAGTTATAATTTTAGCAACTAAAAGCTGTAAATTGCACCATATAAACAGTTATTTCAAGCAAAAGTTATGCCATTAAGAGCTATGCAACAAACATTTATATTTGTGGGTAATAGTAAGATCTAAATCCGATAGAGCATTGTTGGCACACCATCAAAAGTCGCCTCAGACCTCTAATGCATCAATGTACAGACTTACACCTTTTAGTTGGTAATACCATTTTAGAGGTTGTCCGGAAACTAGTAAATTCAAGCATATTCCCTCTTTAACATAACCCTACTCATAGCTAGGTATATGAAATTCTCAGTGGATGTTGTGAGTAAATCATACTCCTTCGATAGCCTTCTATTCCTATTAACCCAAGCAAAAGTCCTTTCTACAACCCATCTTCTTGGCTGTACTTTAAACCCTTGTTCTCTTGTTGGTAGTAGCTCAGGTGGCGTATCTTTGTGCACCCAAAATCTACATGGAGGCCTTGTAACAATTTCAATATCTATGTCATATTCTTCCTTTATGTGATTCTTTGAATTTCTTCCTTGGTATCCCATGTCAGCCCACATTTTTTTAACTTTAGTATATTTTGTTCTCATATTGTTTAATGCTATTTTAATACCATCTCTATCATTTTCGTTAGCAGCGCCTACGTAACAACCTAGTATAAAACCCTGAGTGTCTGTAATTATATGCCTTTTTCTACCCTTTACTTTTTTACTTCCATCATAGCCTTTGATCCCCCCTTTTCTGTAGTCTTTACAGATTGACTATCTACTATACAGGCACTCGGCTGCTCATTCCTTCCTATTTTTCTTCTACTATATTTTGTAATTTCATAATTCATTTTCTCAAAAATTCCCTGCTTCTTCCATTGCCTGAACTGCTCATACACAGTCTTCCATAGCGGAAAATCATTTGGTAAATACCGCCATTGACACCCTGTACGCAATACATAGAAAATTGCTTCTAATATTTCTCTTTTGCTATACTTTGGCGGCCTTCCTCCTTTCTTGTATGATACTCTGAAGTGTTTTTCTATTCTTGCCCATTCCCTTTCGCTTAGATCTGTTGGATACTTTTTTCTCATCTTTACCCCGTACTAAAATTTCAGATATTATAGCCTTTTACTTGTTTCCGGACAACCTCTAAGTAAAATAGCGAGGTTTAAATGGCATTAAGATCAAAATTATTGGATGAAAAAGTAGTAGAATCAGCAAAAGAAATGCTGAAGAAAGTAAGGAATAATGCATATGTTTCAAAAAAACTAAATGCTGTAATTGCAGCAAAAAAGTACAGTATAACGGCTGTAGCAAAAATATATTGCATTTCAAGAAGCGCACTAACTTCGTGGGTAAAACTCTTGAAAATTGGCAGAGAAGAAAAACTGTTTGCTCCTTCACAACGTCGTAGAAAAACTAAATTAAATCAGGCTCAACTACAGCAAATTGAAGAGTGGATAGAAGAAAATCCTAATATCACCATTAAAGAAATGAGAATAAGAATCCAGGAAAAGTTCGGATTAAATATCAGCAAATCTACAGTACACCGCCATATGCAAAAGATGAAATTCTCATATATTACACCAAGACCAGTTCATAATGGACAAGATAAAAGCAAACAAGAGGAATTCAAAAAAAAATCTCAATGGAGCTATTAGCAAGTATCCAGAAAAAGAGCTATTTTTCTTTGATGAATCACGGTTTGGCACACATTCAAAAGTTGGACATGGGTGGTTTAAAAAGGGGATTAGAACACAGGTTAAAACAAAATTAGGTAGGCAAAATTTCTATCTCTATAGTGCAGTTAATCCTAGAAATGGAGAGAGTTCTAGCTTATTTGCACCAAATGTCAACACTGATTGCATGAACATATTTCTTGAGCAAATTTCGCAATATCTAGAAACACGAGAGGCTTTTCTCGTTATGGACTGTGCTAGTTGGCATAGGTCAAAAAATTTAAAGGTACCTAAAAATATCGACATTATATACCTACCTCCATACTCACCTGAGCTAAATCCTGTTGAGAGGCTTTGGTTATATATAAAACAGAACATTTTGCGCAATAAAATATACGATACAATTGCTCTACTTGAGGGTGCTTTGTGCAAATTTATTACTTCTCTTGCCAGCTCCACAATTAAACAACTCTGCAATGTTTCCTATTTGACTGGACAACAATGAGAATTGGTATCAGAGGTTGTCCGGAAACAAGTAAAAGGCTATAATATCTGAAATTTTAGTACGGGGTAAAGATGAGAAAAAAGTATCCAACAGATCTAAGCGAAAGGGAATGGGCAAGAATAGAAAAACACTTCAGAGTATCATACAAGAAAGGAGGAAGGCCGCCAAAGTATAGCAAAAGAGAAATATTAGAAGCAATTTTCTATGTATTGCGTACAGGGTGTCAATGGCGGTATTTACCAAATGATTTTCCGCTATGGAAGACTGTGTATGAGCAGTTCAGGCAATGGAAGAAGCAGGGAATTTTTGAGAAAATGAATTATGAAATTACAAAATATAGTAGAAGAAAAATAGGAAGGAATGAGCAGCCGAGTGCCTGTATAGTAGATAGTCAATCTGTAAAGACTACAGAAAAGGGGGGATCAAAGGCTATGATGGAAGTAAAAAAAGTAAAGGGTAGAAAAAGGCATATAATTACAGACACTCAGGGTTTTATACTAGGTTGTTACGTAGGCGCTGCTAACGAAAATGATAGAGATGGTATTAAAATAGCATTAAACAATATGAGAACAAAATATACTAAAGTTAAAAAAATGTGGGCTGACATGGGATACCAAGGAAGAAATTCAAAGAATCACATAAAGGAAGAATATGACATAGATATTGAAATTGTTACAAGGCCTCCATGTAGATTTTGGGTGCACAAAGATACGCCACCTGAGCTACTACCAACAAGAGAACAAGGGTTTAAAGTACAGCCAAGAAGATGGGTTGTAGAAAGGACTTTTGCTTGGGTTAATAGGAATAGAAGGCTATCGAAGGAGTATGATTTACTCACAACATCCACTGAGAATTTCATATACCTAGCTATGAGTAGGGTTATGTTAAAGAGGGAATATGCTTGAATTTACTAGTTTCCGGACAACCTCTTAGAATATAAAGTTACAATAAATTTTCCTGTCATCTCCAAATAAATTACATTAACTTAGTATTGTATATTGTTAATAACTTAAATAATACAACCATTTTCAGCAACAAAAACCAAAGGTCTTGAGATACAAGATATTTGTATGGTTACTATGATAGTTCCTTTTTTAAGAAAGTTTTAAATTTCATACCTAACAATAAACAACTTTAGGTTTAAATTTATGAAATCAGTTGTTATATACATCAGCAAATACGAATTTAACTGGTGTTATGGACTTAAATAAATTTACCGAAAAAGCAAAAAGTCTAATTCAAAGTGCTCAAATGAAAGCGTTGGGAGCTGGGCATCAGATTTTTATGCCTGAGCATTTACTAAAAGTGATGCTTGAAGATGAATCAGGTTTAGTTCAGGATTTGATAAACGCTTGTGGTGGAAGTGTGCAAAGTATTTCTGATGCTGTGGATAGCGCAATAAAAAAGTTGCCAGTAATTGAAGGTCCAGGAAGTGGTGGCCTTCAACTTTCAAGAGAAATAGCAAAAGTTTTTGAAGATTCAATTGGTATTGCAAGAAGAAATAAAGATTCATTTGTTGCTGTTGAGCGTTTACTACAGGGCCTCACTGCACAAAAAGATGATACTGTAGGCAAAATTCTGGCAGAGAATGGTGTGACTCTACAAAAACTGAACTCAGTTATTGCAGAAATGAGAAAGGGCAGCAGTGCGGACTCGCCAAACAGTGAGGAAAAATTAAACGCGGCAAAGAAATATACAAAAGATGTTACAGAGCTTGCTATGCAAGGAAAGCTTGATCCTGTAATTGGTCGTGATGAAGAGATCAGAAGAACTATGCAGGTATCACTGAGGCGGACAAAAAATAATCCAGTGCTGATCGGTGAACCTGGTGTTGGAAAAACTGCAATAGTTGAGGGGCTTGCAAATAGAATTGTTGCAAACGATGTGCCACTTGGTTTGCATGATGCAAAGGTCTTAGCTTTGGATCTTGGAGCACTAATTGCTGGCACTAAGTTTAGAGGAGAGTTTGAGGAAAGGTTAAAAGCAGTGATTAATGAGATTTCGAGAGCGGAGGGAAAAATTATATTATTCATCGATGAATTGCACACTTTAGTTGGAGCAGGAGCAACAAGTGGTGCAATGGATGCCTCGAATCTGCTGAAGCCTGCTCTTGCGCGTGGAGAAATTCGCTGTATAGGAGCCACAACTTTAGATGAATATCGTCAGCATATAGAAAAAGATCCTGCACTTGCAAGGCGTTTTCAGCCTGTGTTTATCTCTCAACCAACTGAAACTGATACCATTTCAATACTCAGGGGTTTGAAGGAAAGATATGAGGTGCATCATGGTATAAGAATTACAGATGGTGCAATAATTGCTGCTGCAACGTTGTCCAATAGATATATAACAGATAGGTTTTTACCTGATAAAGCAATTGATTTGATTGATGAAGCAGCAAGCAGGGTGAGAATTGAAATGGATAGCAAGCCTGAAGTTATTGATGAACTTGAGAGAAAGGTTATACAGCTAAAGATTGAAGCAGAGGCTTTAAAAAAAGAAAGTGATGAAAATTCTAAACAGCGTTTAAAAAAGATAAATGAAGAGATCGAAAATCTAAACAGTAAATTTGCTGACTTGAACAGCAAATGGCAGATGGAAAAGAATAAAATAGCTAGAATACAAGAAACAGCCGAAAAATTAGATAACGCTAGAAAAGAGTTGGAATTAGTTCAGCGTAGTGGGAATTTGGGAAGAGCAGGAGAGCTGATGTATGGTGTGATTCCTCAGCTTGAGAATGAATTAAAAAATCAGGAAAAGGTTACTGATAGTTTCTTAAAGAAAGAAGTGACTGGAGATGATATTGCAAACATTGTTTCAAAGTGGACAGGAATTCCAGTTGATAACATGATGCACAGCGAAAAGGAAAAACTTCTCAACATGGAGAATGAAATAGGAAGAAGAGTAATAGGGCAGAAAGATGCAATAGAAGCGATAAGTAATGCAGTTAGGCGCTCTCGCTCTGGTGTGCAAGATACTAATCGACCTTTTGGTTCATTCTTATTCTTGGGTCCAACCGGAGTTGGAAAAACAGAATTGGCAAAAGCCCTTGCTGAATTTCTGTTTGACGATCAATCAGCGCTTTTGCGTTTTGATATGTCAGAATATATGGAAAAACATTCTGTTTCAAAGTTAATTGGCGCGCCTCCAGGGTATGTTGGCTATGAACAAGGTGGCAGATTAACTGAAGCAGTGAGGAGAAGACCATATCAGGTAATCTTATTTGATGAGATAGAAAAGGCAAATCCTGATATATTTAACCTATTGCTACAGATCTTGGATGAGGGTAGACTCACTGATAGTCATGGCAAATTAATTGATTTTCGCAATACCATACTGATTTTAACTTCTAACCTTGGTGCTGAGATAATGCTTAAAGGAGCAAAAGAAAATAGCCCTCTTGAAAATCCCTCTGTCATCCAAGTAGCTGACACTGGGATCCAGGAAAAAAAGTGGATTCCAGCGTCACGCGCTGGAATGACATCGGAAGGAGGAGTTGCTAACTCTGTAAAAAGCGAAGTGATGCAAATAGTTAAATCAACATTTCGTCCAGAATTTTTAAACAGACTGGATGAAATTATTATATTTCACAGTTTAACCAGAAATGACATCTATAAAATTATAGATGTTCAATTTTCTTATTTACAAAAAACACTTGCTAAGCGTAAACTGAGTATAAGTTTGTCGCAGGAAGCTAAAGAACTAATAGCACAAACTGGCTATGACCCTGAATATGGAGCAAGGCCCCTAAAAAGGGTGATACAAGAGTGTATTCAAAATAATTTAGCTAAATTAGTTTTATCAGGGGAAGTAGTAGAAAATGATGAACTAATAGTGTACGCTCTTGATAATGAAATCTTAGTTAAAAAGGTTTAAGTTCACTGTGTATTTTTGTTAAAAAAATGTGTATAGATCATAATGTTGACACTGAGTCTTTATTTAAGTTAGCTGATCAAGAAAATCAGCAAGATAAAGAAAAAATTAAAAAATTTATTAAGTATTTTTATAGTTTTGTTTATAAAAGCGACCTAAAAGCCAATGATAAGTTTTTGCTATATATTGTAAACGATGCTTACAATTTTGTTTCTCAAAAAGAGAAAGATGAAAGTAAGTTAGTAGTAAGTAATATAGATGATATACCAGGAATAGAAGGCGATTTTACCACGATTAAGATAACAAACGATGATATGCCATTTTTGGTTGACTCCGTTATTGCAACTATTAAGTCGCACGATTTAACCATATGCTATTACAGCAACAGCATAATTAACATTAAAAGAAAAGATGGCCTAATAGATGAGATTTACCCTTTGGAAGAAAGTAATGGAATAAAAGAGTCAGTTATATATGTAATTATCAAAGGTATAAGTGACAGTTTTGTTGATACATTAAAAGAATCTCTACAAAAAACGCTGAAAGCAGTTAATTGTGTTGTGAAAGATTGGCACTTAATGCTTAAGAAACTTGATGAGGCAAGTCTTTCTGTCATCCCAGTACTTGATACTGGGATCCAGGAAAAGGACACGTGGATTCCAGTGTCACGCACTGGAATGACACCAGACCGAAATCAAGAGCAAAAAGATTTTCTAGTTTGGTTAAAGAATAATAATTTTGTATTTCTAGGTTATCAAGAATATATTGCTGGTAAAGATGAAAAACTCGTCTGTGATGGCAAAAAGGACCTTGGCCTGATGAGAGTAGGTCAAAGTACGTTGATTCCTTCTGCAAACCTTGATTCCCTATACATATTGAGATCAGATCTAATCTCAATAGTCCATCGGCGTACATACATGAATTGTATAGGAGTAAAAGAATTTGATGACCAGGGTAATGTAGTAAAGGAACGGCGTTTTTTCGGGCTATTTACTTCTGTAGCGGAGGTCCAAGATATTCGAACTATTCCAATAATAAAAGATAAAGTTAAAGTTATAGAAAAAAATGCAGGATTTGTAACCGGGGGCCACAACAATAAAGCTTTGATTTCTATTTTGCAAGTGTTCTCTTGTGATGAATTATTCCAATCAAATGAAGACGAATTATTTAAAATTTGCATTTCGATCATGTCTCTTGCGATTAGGCCAAGGGTCAGATTATTTTTAAGAAGAGTCGGGGATTTTATTAGTTGCATAGTGCTGATACCGATGCGTTATGCTAGCGCTAGGCTAATGTTCAAGATACGTGACATATTGAAGGATGAGACAAGTGCAGGAAGTTCAGATATTTATAACAATCACATTATCAATGAATATGATTTGATGAAATTGCATGTAGTGCTAAAGGCTAAAAACGCTAGTGTTCCTGATGATGAAGTTTTGCGTATCGAAAACAAATTAAGGAACATTACGGAAAAATGGGAAGATCGTTTTATAGACAATTTATATAATACTTTTAGCACTGTTGAGGATATATTCATCCGTTATTGCAAGGCATTTCCAATAAGCTATCAAGAGAGTTTCGAACCTCATGACGCATATTACGATATGAAAAAATTGGAGATAGTGAGGAAAAAAAGAGTTAGCGAGGTCGATTTAAGACTTACTCGTGACAATCTTAATTATCAATTAAAGGTTTACACTTCGAGCAATGGAGGTCTTGAATTATCGAAGATATTAAGAATTACTAAGAATTTGGGAGCTAAGATTCTATCTCATAATGGCTATTACATAGAAATTAACGGCGGAATATGGATACACCATTTTGTGTTGTCAAGAGTCGATGAATTAATAGACAACATTACTCTAAAAGAGCAATTTGAAATAACACTTGCGAAAGTGTTTAGCAAGGAAATTAAAAATGACTATTTCAATAGTTTGATCATTATTGCTGGGCTCAAGTGGAAAGAAGTGCTTCTGGTTAGAGCGTTAAGTGCTTACCTAAAGCAGACGTCATTTAACTACAACCCAGAATATATCCAAAAGGTAGTCTCAGAGTATCCAAAAGTAGTAAAGTATTTGATACAACTATTTCATGCAAGATTTGATCCTAACATAGACATTGATAGAGCAGAAACTACGGACATTGTCAGAGAAAAAATTGAGGAACTTCTAAAAGAGATCAGCAATGTTTCACATGATTACGTTTTACGCTCGATATTTAACTTGATAATGGCTATTTTAAGGACCAGTTATTATCAAGACGATAAACCATATTTATCTACAAAATTTGACTCAAGTAAAATAAATGGTTTGCCTGATCCTCGTCCGTATCGCGAA
The DNA here is from genome assembly GCF_964028505.1 of Wolbachia endosymbiont (group A) of Alloplasta piceator. Lineage (NCBI taxonomy): Bacteria > Pseudomonadati > Pseudomonadota > Alphaproteobacteria > Rickettsiales > Anaplasmataceae > Wolbachia > Wolbachia endosymbiont (group A) of Alloplasta piceator. The sequence continues at coordinate 733,510 of NZ_OZ034793.1, forward strand.
TTGTATATTTATTCAAACCTTTTTGAGGGAATACATCTAAGAGGAGGGAAATTAGCCCGTGGTGGCTTAAGGTGGTCGGATAGGACGGAAGATTTTCGCACTGAAGTTTTGAGGCTCATGAAAGCTCAGATGACAAAAAATGCGGTTATTGTCCCTGTTGGTGCAAAGGGTGGATTTGTAATAAAGCAAGCTTATAAAGATAAGAATATTTTAAGAGAGAAAAGTGTTGAGTGCTATAAGAGTTTTATTAGAGGAATGCTTGATATTACTGATAACGTGGTTGATGGTGAAATAATTCCACCAGAGAATGTGATTAGGTATGATGAAGACGATCCATACTTGGTAGTTGCAGCAGATAAAGGCACTGCTTCATTTTCTGATTATGCCAACCAGATAGCCTCTGAATACAATTTTTGGCTTGGCGATGCATTTGCATCTGGTGGATCAGCAGGTTATGATCACAAAAAAATGGGTATTACAGCCAGAGGTGCATGGATTGCAGCACAGAGGCATTTTTGGAAAATGAATAAGGATATTTACCAGGATACAACTGTTATTGGAATTGGAGATATGGCTGGCGATCTATTTGGAAACGGTATGCTGCTTTCAAAAAATATACATTTAATCGGCGCATTTAACCATATGCATGTTTTTGTTGACCCAAACCCTGATGCAGAAAAGAGTTTCACAGAGCGTAAACGTCTCTTTGAGTTACCATTTTCAACTTGGATGGATTATAATAAAGATTTGATTTCTAAGGGTGGAGGAGTATTTGAGCGTAGCAGCAAGCAAGTAAACATTTCTCAAGAAATAAAAGAATGCTTTGATATAACAGAAGATATGCTACCTCCAAGTGATTTGATTAGATATCTGTTGAAAGCAAAAGTGGACTTCATATGGAATGGAGGAATTGGCACGTTTGTTAAGGCAAAGAGTGAAAATCATAGCATGGTCGGTGACAAAGCAAACGATGAGCTGAGAGTAAATGGTAAGGATATTAGAGCTTCTATGTTTATAGAGGGTGGAAATCTTGGTTGTACACAGCTTGGAAGAATAGAATATGCTGAAAAAGATGGATATATCAATGCAGATTTTGTTGATAATTCAGCCGGAGTGATATGTTCGGACCTTGAAGTTAACATTAAGATTGCATTTGTTTCAGCTATGAAAGCAGGGGGTATTTCTTTAGAAAAAAGGAATGAAATACTGGCAAGTATGGTGGATGAAGTTGCATCCAAAGTGCTTGAGAACCACAACAAAATTGAAACAAAAGCATTACTTCTTGAGTGTTTGCAAGCTAAAGAGAGATTGGAGCAGCACCACAGGTTACTGCTCAGTTTAGAAAAATCTGGGCTGTTAAACCGAAGCGTAGAATTTCTTCCAACTGAAGAAGAGATAGCAAGGATGTTAACTGGTGCAGAAGGTTTCAGTTCTCCTCAGCTCTCTGTTCTAATGTCTTATGCTAGAACAGCAATAAAAAATGAAATTATACATTCCGATCTGTCTGAAAAAGATCTTATATCTCATGACTACTTGCTAGGTTATTTTCCTAAAAAGATGGTAACAAAGTTTAAGGATTTCATATTAAAACACCAACTTCGTAGAGAAATTATCTCTACTTGCATTGCAAATGATGTAGTGAATAGAATGGGCTGTATATTCATCAATAATTTGGCTGAGAACACTGGAATTAAGATACAAGAAGCGGTTAACATATATATTGTTGTTAACCACCTGTATGATTTAAACAGCCTGTGGCAGAAAATTGATGAATTGGATGGAAAAATTGATGTTAACTCATACTTACAAATAGTGAGGAACGTGCAGAAATTTATTGGCAGAGTATCATTTTGGCTAGTGAAAAATCTTGGCAAGCTTAGCTTTGTAGAATTGGATGATGTTACAAAATTTAAAGATGCAATTGAAACTTTAGGCCAGAACTTAACTGATGTTTTAGATGAACACCTATTAAAGATCTATAGCCATGGATCAACTTCTTTAGTAGAACTTAATATAAATAAAGATCTAGCAAAAAAAGTTGCTGATCTATGCGTTCTTGCTTATGCACTGGACATTATATCTGTTGCTGAACAGACATCTTTGTCCATTCTTGATGCTGGTAAAATATACTTTGAGTTAAAGTCGCTGTTAAGATTCGATCTGATTAGAACAATTGCCATCAAGATGAAAAGCCGCTCTTCTTATTGGGATCGCAGCTTAGTTAATGATTTATTGGACGATTTAAGCAATTACCATCACAAGCTAGCTGTTAAAGTCATAAAAGCTACTGATAACCCTGAAGATAAGGTTCAAACCTGGGCTTGTAATGATAAGGACTACATAGAACGTTATAATAGTTTTTTAGATGAGATGGTTGCTTCTAAACTTGATTTAAGCAAATTAATATTTATAATCAGAAGGATTAAAGTACTTGCTTCATAGGAAAATGTTCAATATAGGTCTTTCAGAAATTTTAGTTGTAGCTTTAGTGAGCATAATTGTTCTTGATAAAAATAAGGTGCCTGTATTTATTGATCTTATTAGGAATGTGTATAAGTATCTTATGATTATAAAATCAAAAGCTAGGAGGTTATTGAAAGACGCAGGAGTTGAAGACTTATATAAAGAATGTAATGCTGAGAAAGTAAATTACATAATTGGTAAAAATGGTAAGCTTTATCCTACTTATGATATAGATAATACATCTAAAGATAATGACAGCAAAGATTCTGGTAGTAGATGATGTACTATCTAATGTCAAGCTTTTAGAAGCTCGACTAAAAGCAGAGTACTATACGGTTATCGTAGCTCATGATGGTGAAGAAGCTATAGATTTAGTAGCAAAGCAGCAGCCCGATATTATATTACTTGATATCATGATGCCAAAGATGAATGGCTTTCAAGTTTGTAAGGAGCTAAAGAGTGATCCCTTGACAACCCATATTCCAATAATTATGGTAACTGCGCTGCATGATACTCATGATAGAGTGCAAGGTATTAATGCTGGCGCGGATGATTTTCTGACTAAACCAATAAACGAAACTGCTTTATCTGCACGAATTAAGTCTCTCACACGCTTAAAGATGATTATTGATGAATTGCGTTTGAGAGGAGAAACTAACGCTGAGATTGGTGGAGTCGCAGGAAACAGTATTATGGATTATTCCAATCAGATTTTTGATGCTAACATACTTGTTATAGATGAGGATGTTCATCAAGCAGAGCAGATATATAATATATTAAAGCAACGCTTTAGGTCAATTAAAATACTGAGTGATCCAATGGAAGCATTGAAGGTTGGTATTGAGAATGGTTACGACCTGATCATTTCTGATATGCAATTTTCAAAAACTGACGGCTTGCGTTTGTGTTCTGAGTTTCGTAGTAAGGTGGAAACACGTTATACACCAATTCTGATTCTTTCTGAGGATTATGATAAAAACAATTTAGTAAAAGCACTTGATGTAGGTGCTAATGATTATTTAACAGTACCTTTGGATGAGGGTGAGCTAATAGCAAGGGTTAATTCGCAAGTAAAACGCAAAAGATATCAAGATGCCTTGAGAATGAATTTATTTAATAATGCGGAAATGTCTATAAAGGACCCATTAACTAACTGTTATAATAGAAGATATTTTGATGCACACTTAAGAAACATTGTTAAGGACTCTGTGGAAAAGGATAGAAGGTTGTCTCTTATGATACTTGATATAGACTATTTTAAGATAGTGAATGACAGTTTTGGGCATAGTGCTGGAGATGAACTTTTAAAGCAAATACAGAAAAGAATTTCTGAAAATATCAGAGTGACAGATTTACTAGCTAGGTTTGGTGGTGAGGAGTTTGTTGTTGTAATGCCAGATACCAATGTATCAGATGCGTATACTATTGCGGAGAGAATACGAAAAATTATTGCTAAAGAACCTTTTGTACTTGCGGATAAAAATACAACCCATAATGTAACTGTGAGCATTGGAATTGCAGAAATGCAAGGATCTGACTTTGATGATATTAAAAAATTTATAGTACGTGCTGACAGATATTTATATAAAGCAAAAAACAGTGGTAGAAATAGAGTGGTTACTGGCTATAGCTAAAGTGGCTTAAGTTTACCGACAACCGTCATTCCACTACTCGTGAGCGGAATCTATGCTGAGATACCGCGAATGAATCGCGGTATGACGTGTTGCTTGGGTTAGCTATAGATTTCTGAAATGATTTCAAAAAAATGATAACTAAGATTAAAGCGACAACATGAGGTTTCTCAGCTCTGGAAATTTCACGTTTAACTGCAAAAATAGATACTTATTTAAAAAATATCCTGTGACTTTCAGTCCTAACTGAAATTCTTGGAATGAGTAGCTGTTTTGTAGGGTATTATTGTATACATCATGCAACATTTGTGGAAAAGGTAGGAGTTTATCTGCATAATAATCTCCTACTTTTTTTGACACTGCTCTACCAGTTTTTGGAGAAATAAATTGCAGATTTTCCTTAACACCTGTTACAGCGCATTTGGATAAGTCTAACTTGAATCCCAATTGCGTAAGAAGCAGAAGCTCTAAGTTAAGATAATGGCTTTGCCAAGACTGATTGTTGTGTTTAATTACATCGATGAAATATCGAAAATTGTCATACAGCATGGCACAGGGTTCACTTTCTGGAAGCACTTTTTCTAAAATAGAGGAGAAAGAAACAATAGTAATGCTTTTTAACCTATCTTGAAAGAAATGATGGAATGGAGATTCGATTAATTCGCACTTAAAAAAACCTAGATTTTCAGGTAACTTAGCACTCCATTCTGCATGTAATAGATTACTTATCTGAAACTTATAATTGCTATTGTTTGTTAGCTTAGTTAATCCCCTGCGCTTTCCATGATTTTTTGTAAACAGAGAGAGAATTAAGTTTTTATCGCCGTATTTTTTAGCAGCTATAATGATGCCTTCATCTTTCCATCTCATTTAGAGTATATTGACCGTATGATATTATAGGATAGTACACCTAGAGCTTGTAATCCATAAAAATCACTTACTCCGTTACTGTCTGCTTCCAAAGTTTCAAGGCTATGAGAGAGTAAGGTATTGGCTGCCACCCTTCTTCCTGAGCCTCCATGCTGAGCTTTTGGTTTTTGGTTTGCTAAATAATTGTTTGAATGATTTTAGTAACCATTACTTTTCCTTATCTGAAATTTTGGATAATTCAGCTTCTAATTCTTCTATCGTCGGTAAAGCTGTTTTTATGTTCTCTGGTAGATTTTCAGTTATTCGATATTCCGCTAATCCTATTGGTTTATTTATGTCTTTGAGTGTATATTTAGCAAGTACATCGTCTTTAGATTTACATAAGATTAACCCTATAGAAGGTTGATCTGTCGAGTGCTTAAGTAAATCATCAACTGCAGAAAGATAAAAATTCATTTTACCAGCATATTCCGGCTTAAAATCCTTATCTTTTAGTTCAATCACTACGAAGCAACGTAACTTTAAATGATAGAATAATAAATCAATATAAAAGTCTTTATTACCAACATCTAAATGAAATTGTCTACCAACAAATGCAAATCCTTCACCGAGTTCTAACAGAAATTTTTCCATATGCCCTACGAGTCCTTTTTCTACTTCTCTTTCATGAGCATCCTTACCTATACTTAAAAAATCAAAAATATACGGATCTTTTAATGTGTAATGTGCTAGATCGGATTGTGGAGATGGTAATTTTTCTTTAAAATTAGTTATTGCTTTTCCTTGACGTTTATGTAGTCCAAGTTCTATCTGCATCACCATAATGTTACGTGACCAGCCATGTTCAATAGCTTTTTTTACATAAAATAATCTTATTTCATGACTTTCTATTTTTTCCAAAAGAGTGATATTGTGATACCAAGTTAATTGTGCAAGAGGCTCCTGCACAAATTCAACATCAGGATATTCTTCGGCAAACTTACGCATATACTTCAGATTTCTCGTGCTAAAGCCTTTCATTTCTGGAAATGTACTTCTCAAATCCTTACTTAATTGATCAATTACCTTAGCTCCCCAGGTATGTTCTTTTTGGCGTTTTAGGATCTCTGTACCAATATTGTGGTAAAGCAAAATAAGCTTACTATTTACTGCAAGTGCTGCCTTATAACGGTTTGTTGCAATACGATCTTTCAACTGCTCTAAAAGTTCTGTATATTCTTTTCCTATAATTTTTGTCATACGGTCCCTTTTAATCCATTATACAATTCTTTGTCTGTCGAGAAGACAATCTTTCGCTTGCCTGCAACTTTGAAGGGATTCCTTATTGACTTCAAAGTTGTCCATCAACTAAAATATATTGACTTTATGTGCAATATTAGCTTTAAACCAGTAAAACAAGCTGCTTAACATATGCGTTTTTTCTATTCTAATTATATTCTTTTTTTGTCTTTATGTTGTTTTCTGCTTTTTTCGTTACCTTCAACAAAAGCCCAAACGAATGATACGTCAGTTGTTCCTATACCACAAAGGAAAAAAGAATTGGTTGAGCACACTGTTGTAGCACAACCGAGGCAAATTATCGAAATGCAAGAAGAAGTCATTATTAACGAGGGTAAAGAATTCATTCCAATTCCAAAAAGAAAAAAAAGTGTAGAGAAAAAACTAAGAAGGGATGTTAGAGGGGCAAAAAATGAAATAGGAAACGAAAAAAGCGTTGAGAGCAAAAAGGATGAATTAGTTGTAACAGAAATTATTAACTCTATAAGAGACAAGCTCACAAAATGCTGGAGCATTCCTGAAAGCATAGCTTACAAAGAAAATTTTAATATAAAAATTAACTTATTGTTATCCAGTCAAGGCGAGATAATTATGGCGGATGTAGCAGACAGTGATTCCTATCGAAATAATCCACTTTTCAGGTCGATAGCAGATAACGCAATGCGTGCAGTATATAAATGTAGCCCATTAACCGGCTTGCCTACTCAGCACCACCACATTTGGCGTGAAGTAACACTAGACTTTATTCTATAGCTAAAGTAATTCTATAATTTAATAAGCCCACTGTATCCGTTCAGGATAGCAGCAAGGTAGTATAACCATAGAGTAAAAGTGAGTTTACAACAAATGGTGTCATCCCAGTGCTTGACACTGGGATGACGTTATACGGTTCTTGGATGCAAAGAAGAGTGAGAAAAACTCCATAGTTAGCAAACTTTCAATCAGAAACAGCCAAAGATCTCTCTAAGATGTCAGTTTCTTTTGTATCTTCAACTTTACCGTCCTGGTCGAATGAAATTTGCAGAGACTTACTACTATACTTCCTTTTTCCTAAAAAGTTGGCTTGTTTAATTTTATATGAGACATAGTACCAAACATTGTCATCGAACTTTGATACTAATGTTGGTGATCCTAAAGTGTGAACCACTTTTTCTTTATCGTCACCTACTTTTATCTTGCTCCACAATTCAACACTAATGCCAGGAGCTCCGTGATTGTGAATAGTGTGAGTGCAGCTCACTGTAAATAATAAAATAAAAGATATTAATACTCGCATTTCTGTTGATAAATTACTTGAAGCTATAATACACTAATAAATTATCTGCCGTCAAATTTCAAAAAAGTTAAATTGACTGATTCTCAATATCACTTAATATAATATTTACTTTAGAAAATAATAGGTGTCTTATGTCATTGTTAGAAGCAGATCCAATATACAAACCTTTTAATTACCCTTGGGCGTATGATGCGTGGCTGCAGCAACAAAGAATCCATTGGATACCTGAGGAAGTTCCACTTGCTGATGACGTAAAGGATTGGAAAACTAAACTTTCAAGTGTAGAAAAAAATCTACTAACCCAGATCTTTAGATTTTTTACTCAGGCAGACATTGAAGTAAATAACTGCTACATGAGGCATTATTCAAATATATTTAAGCCAACGGAAATATGCATGATGCTTGCAAGCTTTTCCAATATGGAAACTATACACATTGCAGCTTATTCTTATCTTTTAGACACAATTGGCATGCCAGAAAGCGAGTATCAAGCATTCTTAAAGTATGATGCTATGAGAAAGAAGTATGAATACATGTTAGAATTCGAGGAAAGCAAAAAACACGATAAAAAACATGTAGCTAAAACTCTAGCGGTGTTTGGTGCATTTACCGAGGGGTTGCAGTTATTCGCATCATTTGCAATTTTGCTCAATTTTCAACGCTTTGGAAAAATGAAAGGCATGGGACAAATAATTGCCTGGTCAGCCCGTGATGAAACTTTGCACACCAATTCAATTATCATGTTGTTTAATACATTTATTAAAGAAAATAATGAAATTTGGGACGACGAGTTTAAAGAGGAATTATATTCTGCATGTCGCACCATTGTTGAACTTGAGGATGAATTCATAAAGCTTGCTTTTGATTTCGGAGACGTTGAAGGACTATCCGCAGAAGAAGTGCGCAATTACATACGCTACGTAGCAAACAGACGGTTAATGCAATTAGGTCTTGAGTCCATATATGATGTTAATGATAATCCTATTCCGTGGCTTGATGAAATACTAAATGGCGTGGAACATACGAATTTCTTTGAAAATAGAGTAACAGAGTATAGCCGTGCAGCAACTCAAGGCACATGGGAGGAGGCTTTTACTGAAAACGACACGAATAATAAGTGAGTGCTAATTTCACTCTTCTTTGTCATTCCAGTGTCAGCTACTTTCATTACACCATTTGCTGTGCAGTTTAGACAGTTTTGCTTTACTTAACAACTAACTTACCATATATATGTCCATAGGACATTGGTATATAAGAACGTGCTACAACTATTAATCTTACTCACGGTCATCACTTCAGTTGCATTCTTTGGTCATTTAGTTCCAATGGAAGCAAAAACCTTCTTGTACTCAACGAGCCTGAGTATAAAAGAGGTTTTGCTATTTATAATGCCTTTTATTATTTTTGCGTTAATCTTTAGCAGTGTTAACAATCTTAAGCAGTCAGCTATAAAGTTCATATTGTTACTTATTATAATGATCTTCTTGTCAAATCTGGCTTCAAGTTTAATAGCTTATTCTGTTGGGCATTTCATCATACAAAACACTCATTCAATACAAGATATAACGTATGAAGAAACAATTGTTCCCTTATGGTCGTTTAGGCTGCCTGCATTGCTTTCTAATTTTTATGCCCTTGCCTGTGGATTTGTGTCCAGCATAGTAGTGTCCACACTGCTACCCAAGAAAAGCAAAGAGCTTTCGAACAAAATGTTAGATTTAACTCTCTTTATTTTGAAGACGTTTTTGACGCCGATTATTCCAATATTTGTACTTGGGCTTGCTTTAAAAATGCAGCATGATCAAGTTTTATCTATAATATTTAAGGATTACTCAATAATTTTCATTATTATAGCATCTGCAACCTACCTTTATGTTTTCCTCTTATATGGAGCAGCAAATTCATTCAAGATCACAAGCTGGATAGCTAGTATAGGCAATATGATACCGGCATTTATTACTGCGATGAGCACAATGTCTAGTAATGCAACTATGCCTCTTAGTCTTGAAGGAAGCAAAAAAAATGTAAAGCAACCTGACATAGCATCGTCTGTTGTGCCAATAACTGCTAGCTTTCATTTAGTAGGTGATTGCTTTTTTATCATAATATTATCAATGATAATTGCCTCCGGTTATTCATTGTGCACAACAGACTATGTAACTTTCCTTCTCTATTTTTTGTTATTTAAGTTTGCTATCGTTGCAGTGCCGGCAGGAGGAATTATGGTAATGCTACCTATTCTTGAGAAATACCTCAAATTTTCTCCAGAAATGCTTTCGTTAATCACAGCATTGTATATAGTGTTTGATCCAATAATCACTTCAGCAAATGTTATGGGTAATGGTGCCTTTACTATGATATTTTCAAAACTCTATGATAAGCTTAAGTAATGTCTATTTTAGCGATTGATACTGTAGGTATTGGTAGTTCAATAGCAATAGTTGATTATGATGGTAACTGTTTTGTAGAGCACAATTCCACCAGCAATAGTCATGCAGAATCATTTTTTCAAATACTAAGTACTTTATTTGATAAGCACAACTATAATTATGATAAAATAGATCATTTGGCGGTAGTAGTTGGACCAGGAAGTTTCACTGGAATTAGAGTTGGTATATCAGCTGCACAAGGTATAAATCTTGCTACAAATAAGCCGTTATACGGGGTTAGTGCGCTGGAAGTTCAAGCCTACGCAATATCTTTGCTTTGTGCAAATAGCAAAAAAAATATCAGAGCTATAATCAAAAATGCTCAAGGGTTTTATACACAGTTATTTGATTTCAATTTATTGCCGCTGTCTGGTCCAACTGCAGCATGTGACCCTGGTCACGCTACAAGCAGTACACATATGGATTGCAATTTAAATGCTAGCCATGGAGGGCTATTAGTTCATTATAGACTAAAGAACAAGCAAAAATTAAATGAAGTTGAAGCTCTATATTTAAATGAGCCTCAGTATATGAAATTGCTATAGACTATTTTTTTGTATACACGCAATTTGGCTAAGCTTGTGCATCTGGTTTACTATCTCTTGAGCTACTTCTTTTATACTCATATTTGAATTTTCTATCTCTATAGCACTCGGTGGTGTAAATAAATTGTTAATCCTACATTGCTCTATCATGCTATTTAGATTAATCACCTTCCTATTTTTTCTTTGCCTTTTTAATGCAATACGCTTTTGTAATGTCGGTAGATCACACCTAAGTACCACAGGAAGGATTTCTGTGTTCATTTTTTTACTAAGCCTTACTATTGAATCATACATCCTCATGTTCTGGTCATTATTTTCCATCAACTCATCAATAAATATGTAATTTTTTGAGTGAATCGGATAATTTTCTATTACCTGAAGCATAATTTGCATAATGCCATATATTCTATCTTGAACTTCTTTAGGTATTTGATCACGTTCAAAGACACCATCGTATATAGAGCAAGCTTGAACATTGTTATAGAACTTACTATTTACAATTAATGCGTTTATCATATTAGATAATTCTATTGCTGTGGAAAGTTTACCACTTCCCGAAAGACCAGAGAGATATATGAAAAATCCTGCTGGCTGTTTTTTTGTGTTAATATTTACCATATTATTTTCAATCTTGAAACTTACATTTATAATAACATAAAAATGAAGCTTTAAAACATATGAAATATTATATAGAAAATTATTTTTGTAGTTAAGATATTATGTAATTTAAAAACATAAATTCTGTATATAAACTCTATAATAACGATAACTATTTTTAAGCAAGCTACAACACAAAAGTGTTTGGTATTCAGAAAGCAAGACAGAGTGGCATAGACTTATTAGTTTACTACAAGTCTCTTTTCGCGTATAAACCTTCAGAAGATTCTAACAGAGGATTGTGTTGTTAACAAAGAGCAGAGTAAAAAGGGATCTAGTCTATGCCTATCAGATTTTGTCCTACCTTAAGTTCGATGATCATACATATACTCACCTTTCAGTGCGTTCTGAAGATCAAAAGTCGTTTTATATTTATCCGTTTGGTATGCGTTTTGATGAAGTAGATGAACGTTCGTTAATGAAAGTATCATTTGATGGAGATGTAATTGAAGGCAAAGAATATCAATATAATAGAACTGGCTATATAATTCATGGTTTTATTTATCAAGCAAGGAAAGATATTCAAGCAATTTTTCACTTGCATACACCTTCTATTGTAGCGGTTTCTTCTCTCAAAGATGGGCTGCTTCCTATAAGTCAATGGGCACTGCACTTTTACAATAAAATCTCTTACCATAATTATAATTCCCTAGCACTTAGCGATACAGAAGGAAAGAGGTTAATAGCTGATCTGAAAGAAAATTTTGTCATGTTAATGCGTAATCATGGATCTATAACGTGTGGTCGGACTATACAAGAAGCAATGTTTTACACGTATCATTTAGAACAAGCGTGCAAAACTCAATGTTTAACGTTAGCAATGAATAAGGAGTTATCAATTCCAAGTGAAGAAATTTGCTCAAAAGCTGTAAAGGATCTCCTATCTTTTGAAAGCAATCTTGGTGAGAGGGATTGGCACGCATGGGTTAGACTAATTAAAAGTAAGTTGTAAGAGACTTTCGCACTACTATCTGTCATCCAAGTAGTGACCTTACCCAGAAAAAGTAGAGAGAAAGTTAAGACGTTTTTGGAGTAAAATAAAACGTTTTTTCAAAATATGACAAATAGAAGAGAATATACAGCAGAATTCAAATTAGAAGCTGTTAAGCTGGTTAAAGAAACAGGTCAAGCAAGTACAAAAATAGCAAAAGATCTAGGTATAGATGGCAGTATGTTAAGTAAGAAAATATGATGGAAAAATGTCTGGAGCATACGCATTTCCAGGCAAAGGCTCCTTATGACAAAGAAAGATTTGATCTAAAAAAAGAGCTAATAAGAGAAAGAGACATCTTAAAAAAAGCCCTGGGCAAAGAAAAAGAGTAAAGTATTCTTTTATATAGAAATTGCTATAAAACACAGGAACTATGTAGGGTTTTGTACTGGTGGTATGGGTTGCTAAGGAAAAAAGCAGTAAAGAATTAGCAAAAGAAGGGCTTCTAGCAGATATTCAAAAAATACATCAAGCATTCTAAATGCAGATATGGAGCCCCTAAAATTCACGCTGAATTAAAAGCTTCAGGCAAAAATTAAAACAGTACAAAGTGTTATGCAAGAAAATGGCATTAAAACCAAGCTTAGACGAAGGTTCAAAAATAAAAAACAGCAAATAAGCAACCGAGTTGTGGCTCCTAACACATTGGATCAAAATTTTACTACTGATCAGCCAAATAAAGTTTGGGATTACCTACATAAAAACTAAAGAAGGTTGTTGGCGGCAATAATTGACCTATATTCACGCATGGTGGTTAATGAGTAACATGATAATTAGTTATAGATTCTTTATTGATGGCCGTTGATAAACGCAAACCCGATAAAAATCTGCTGTTACATAGCGATCAAGGGTCACAGTATACCTCTCAAAATTACCAATTTCTATTGAATACAAAAAACATCATTTCCAGCATGAGCCATAAGGGCTGTTGTTACGATAACTCTGTTGCAGAAAAGTTCACTTAAAAGGGAGCTGCTTATTGATACTTCTCGCTCAACAAACCAGAACTGCCATATTTGAATACATAGAAATCTTTTATAACAAATAACGTAGACATTCTACTATTAATAGCTCTTTCCACAGAAGTCCGGATATGATAAGATTAAGGATAGATGGCGATAAGGAGGTTGGATGCCGGCAGCATATAGTTATGATTTAAGAAAAAAAGCAATGGAAGCACTAGACGAAGGGGAAAGCAGAGAAGCAGTGGCAGCAAGATTTAAAATTGGACGAACTACTTTGTGGGAGTGGCAGCAAAGAAAAAAAGAAACAGGCGACTTTCAGTCAAAAAAACTCGGTAATGGAGGTTACAATCAGAAAATTATCGACTGGAATAAGTTTATCGAATTTGCTAAAAAACACGGTAGAAAAACTCTGTCGGAAATGGCTAAACTTTGGGGCAACGTTAGTATCCAAACGATCCACCGAGCTCTCAGAAAAATTGGATTTACGCGCAAAAAAAGACATATGGATACAAGGAAAGGAACGAAGAAAAACGTGCTGAATTCTTAAAAATTATAGCAACAAAAGAACCAGAAAACTTAGTGTATATAGATGAGTCTGGGATTGATAACACGGAGGACTATCCATATGGGTATTGCCAGAAAGGACAGCGATTTTATGCCCTAAAATCTGGAAAAAAACTCAACGAATCAGCATGGTTGCAGCCTTAAGTAGAAGAAAGATAGTTGCTCCATTAACATTTGAAGGCCACTGTAATATGGATATTTTTAATGGATGGTTTGAGCAATTTTTGGCACCGATCTTAGAACCTGGACAAACTGTCATTCTTGATAATGCTACTTTTCATAAGTCTGATAAGCTTATCAAGCTCGCTAAAGGAGTCGGTGCAGAAATTTTGTATCTGCCGCCTTATTCTCCAGATTTTAACAAAATTGAGCATCATTGGTTTGCTATAAAAAACAGAGCCAGGAAAAACATTCCTCTATTCGAATCCTTTCGTCGTGCTGTTGATTCTGCCTTCCTATGACCTATTCGGACTATTATGAGAAATGCTAAACTATTGCATTCCTGCACAATTTATTCTCATGATAAAAACGTCTTAACTTTCTCTCTGCTTTTTCTGGGTAAGGTCACCTCTTTAGGTGCTCCTTTTTTCTTTCTTATACACACAAAAATCATATAGAATTGTAAATACAGCTTTTTTATTCTGATGCTTTTCAATTCTATAGCTCTGGTTGTCTCTCTATTACTATTTTTCTACATTATCGTAAAAAAACTGAGCGAAAAGAAAGCAAACCTTGAGGGTAATTTATGTAAATTAGAGCAAGAACTTCAAGAAACAAAGCAAACTTTGCTTACGAAGAATGAAGAAATAGTTGATTTAAGGGTCAAAAGAGCAGAACTTGAAGTAACTCTGCAAAAAGAACGTGAGGAAAAGAAAAAGGAAATAGAATTACTAACAAAAGCAGAGGAGAGATTAACAAACACTTTTAAAGCGCTCTCTCTTGATGCTTTGCAAACAAATAACAATAATTTTCTGAACTTAGCAAAGGAAGTAATCGATAGTAAATTAAAAGAAACGGAAAGCGATTTCAAAAAAAGACAATCAACGATCAACGAAGTTGTAACTCCAATAAAAGAAAAATTAGAAAAATTCGATAATGAAATACGTGAGCTAGAAAAGGAGAGGGTAGTGGCCTATGAAGGTTTAAAGGAGCAAATTGGAGCGCTGATGAACCAAACTTCCAACCTTGCTAATGCCCTGAGGAAACCTCACATTAGGGGCAAATGGGGTGAAATGCAACTCAAAAGAGTGGTAGAAATGGCAGGAATGATTGAGTATTGCGATTTTTTTACTCAGCCGTCAGTGATTGATAAAAACGAGGATAATTTATTGCGTCCTGATTTAATAATCAAAATGCCATCTGGAAAGCAAATAATAATAGATGCTAAAGTGCCGCTTGATTCTTACATGGATGCTATATCACAAAATGATTTGCAAATACAAAAGGAGAAATTAAAGAACCATTCCCTGGCAATAAAAAAACACATAAATGACTTGGGTAAAAAAGAGTATTGGAATCAATTTGAAAATACGCCAGAACTTGTGGTGCTTTTCTTAACAGGGGAGGGGGTTTTTAGCGCAGCACTGGAATATGAGCCTGCTTTGATAGAGATTGGAGTGGAAAAAAAAGTGATCATTGCAACACCGATCACTCTAATTGCGTTGCTGAGAGCAATAGCGTATGGATGGAAGCAAGAGATGATAGCTGAAAACGCAAAGAAAATCAGTGAACTAGGTCATATTTTATATGAGCGCATTTGCACAATGGGTGAAAACTTTGATAATTTGCGCAGGAGCTTAAAAAGTGCTGTTGATCATTATAATAAAACTGCTGGCTCTCTTGAAGCAAGGGTGTTTCCTGCTGCTCGAGAATTCAATAAGCTTGGTATACATGCAAAAAATAAAAGTTTAAGTGCTGCAAAGGAATTAGAGTCTTTACCACGCAGTTTACATACTGAGGAGCTGAAAGTAGATTAGGCATCTTAACAGGGAATGTTCAAAAAAGTGTGTCAAACCAAAAAAAAAGTAATAAATTGATATAAAAAAAATGGAGGTTTGACAATGAGTCAGAAAGTAGTAAACAGAACTACCGGTTTGGTAGATTACAAAGAACTGGAAGCAAATATACTGTCATCAATAAGGGAAGGCAGACCATTAACAGGAAGGGATGGAGCATTTACACCATTTATAAAAAAGCTGCTGGAGGCAAGTTTGGAAGGTGAAATAGAAAATCACTTATTAGCTGAAAGTGAAGAGAGGGTTTGGTTGGAAGAAGTGGAGTAGCGAATGGATATACAAAACGCTGGGTCTATATTCAGACTACAGAATAAGGTATTACAAACCGAAAGCATCACCAGCACAATATGTTATAAACTTTGGTAAAGAATCTGCTAGGAAAGCGTAGTGCGGATGCTGCGTTTGACGAGGCGGGAGCTGGAAACGTTAACATGGGAATTTGGATTGAGGCCTATTGTGAAAACAATGGATCAGCCACCAAACCCTAAAGTAGGCGCGCCAGTTCTTGACCCTACATATTTTTTTGAAGGTTAAATCCAGCTTAGGGTCGAGAAACTTAGATAAAGCCATAGCCAAAGTGCTTAAAAATATTAATAATTATACACACAATTATTCAACCATATTTTTGAAGATAGCTATGCCGCCGCGGTATCTCTTAGCCGCTAACAAGTAGCGGGATGACGATTGTTGGTAAATCTAAGTCAGTTTAGCTATAGGCAGCAATTTTCTGTATTTATTTTAAATTGAAGGAAGCTCAAATGAAAGATCATGTTTTGCTAAAAATCACAGAATGCAGTCTAACAGTGAACGGTTACGCTTTTGATCAAAAATGTTGTATAGTACACAATCAATTTTTCTGGATCCAAGTAGTCAAGGCACTGCCTTTGTGTTTGAGGCAAAATCGGCTATAACACTTAACATACTGCCTTTGCAAACAAATGTTCGTACAGTTATGTGTCAGCTACTTGCATGACGCCATTGCCTGAACGGGTACCAATGATTACCTATCAATCTCACCAAAAACTATATCGAGTGAGCCAATAATTGCTGCAACGTCAGCAAGCATGTGTCCTTTTGCCATAAAGTCTAAGGCTTGTAAATGCGCAAAGCCAGGTGCTCTTATTCGGCACCTATAAGGTCTATTGGTACCATCTGAAACTATATACACTCCAAACTCACCTTTTGGTGCCTCAACAACTGCGTAAGCCTCACCTTCTGGTACGTGATATCCTTCTGAATAGAGCTTAAAATGGTGAATCAGAGCTTCCATAGATTTTTTCATCTCTGCTCTTGACGGTGGAGAAATTTTTCTATCTTCAGTTTTTATTTGCCCTTCAGGCATTTTCTCTATGCACTGCTTCACCAAACTGATAGATTGCCTAATCTCTGCCATTCTAACTAGATAACGGTCATAACAGTCGCCATTTTGGCCGATCGGTATATCAAAATCTAGTTGATCATATATCTCATATGGCTGGCTTTTTCGCAAATCCCAAGCAAGCCCAGCAGCGCGCAACATTGGGCCACTAAAGCCCCAATCAAGTGCCTGTTTAATTGATATTGCACTAATTCCTACAGTGCGTTGCTTCCATATCCTATTTTCTGTTAAAAGTTCATCAACATCGTCTATATATTTTGGAAATTGCTCTATAAACTTTGCAATATCCTCAATCAAATCTTCTGGAACATCTGCTGCAATTCCACCTGGCCTGATGTAAGCTGCGTGAAACCTTGCACCTGAAGCTCTTTCGTAAAATTCCAGTATTTTTTCTCTTTCTTCAAAGAGCCATAAAAGAGGAGTCATTGCTCCAACATCAAGTGCTTGAGAAGAAACGTTCAGTAAATGATTTAGTATTCTCGTCAGTTCACAAAACAAGACACGTAAATACTTTGCCCTAATTGGCACTTCACATTGCAACAATTTCTCCACACAAAGTGAATATGCATGCTCTTGTGACATTGGTGATACGTAATCAAGGCGATCAAAATAAGGCAAAGCTTGAAGATACGTTTTATGTTCTATTAATTTTTCAGTACCGCGGTGCAAAAGCCCAATATGGGGATCTGCCCTCTCGATCACTTCACCATCCATCTCTAAAACAAGACGCAACACTCCATGTGCAGCTGGGTGCTGAGGTCCAAAATTTAACATCATTGTCTTTAGATCGGGCATGTCCAGTAGTTTAAGATATTAAAATTGTATAGGCTAAAGTGCGCTCAAAGTCAATAAACTTCTTGCATAGGCTACAACTATCATTCAATAGAAACAAAAACTTTTACAATGGCTAATAAGTGTTGGTAAAACCAAGTCACTTTAGCTATAGAATGACAAAAAAGGTTTGCATTAGCCAAATTTTTAGTTGAAGTAGCATAAGAGGTTAAAGGAAAAGCTTTGTGTTAATGGATTCATTTCAGGTATAGTATAGATAATACCACAATACTTATAAAATGGATCATGTTGTTAATGCGTATAATAGACTTGACACTCCTATATTCAGGGGAGAAGGGGCATATCTTTTTGATAAAGATGGTAAAAAATATTTAGATTTTGCTGCAGGTATTTCTACAACTTCTTTAGGGCATTGTCATCCATACATTACAGATAAGCTGAAAGAGCAATCGAGCTCATTATGGCACTGCTCTAACATTTTCACTATTCCCGAGCAAGAAAGGCTTGCCGAGCGTTTAACAACCCTTACTTTTGCAGATAAAGTTTTTTTCTGCTCAAGTG
Source organism: Wolbachia endosymbiont (group A) of Alloplasta piceator (assembly GCF_964028505.1). Lineage (NCBI taxonomy): Bacteria > Pseudomonadati > Pseudomonadota > Alphaproteobacteria > Rickettsiales > Anaplasmataceae > Wolbachia > Wolbachia endosymbiont (group A) of Alloplasta piceator. Next base: position 751,925 of record NZ_OZ034793.1, read on the forward strand.
GGCTTGAAGCAACAGAAGCTGCAATTAAGTTTATTCGTCGTTACTTTTATTCAAAAGGGCAAGCAAAACGTAATCGTATTATTACAATTGAAGGAGGCTTTCATGGCCGCAGTATTGCTGCAATTTCTGCTGGAGGCAATGAAAAATCACGCGAAGGTTTTGCTCCGCTCCTTTCTGGTTTTGATAAAGTGCCAAGAAATGACATTAAAGCATTAGAAGAAAAAATCAACAATGAAATAGCTGCTGTATTTTTAGAGCCCATACAAAGCGAAGGTGGAGTATATCCACTAGACGTAGAATATCTTCAAAAAGCAAGGGAAATAACAAAAGCTCAAGGAATAATTTTGTGCTTTGATGAAGTGCAGTGCGGATATGGACGCATCGGTTCTTTATTTCATTATCAAAATGTCGGCATTGAACCTGATATGCTAACCTGTGCAAAAGCTATGGGTAACGGTTTTCCTTTAGCTGCATGTTTAGTGAAAGATTATATAGCAGAAGCAATCACTCCAGGAACTCATGGATCAACCTATGGTGGCAATCCACTTGCCATGACTGTTGGTAATGCAGTGCTCGATATAATGCTAAAAGAAGGCTTTTTTGATCATGTTAAAAAAATTAGTAAAGATTTAAAAGAAAAGCTGTTGCTTTTAGCTAAAGAATTTCCTGAGATGATTTTAGAAGTTCGTGGAGAAGGGTTACTAATGGGAATAGAACTAGCAACTCCTGTAGCTGATAAAATTATTAGTCGATCTCTTGATAAAGGTTTAATAATAACTAGGGTTTTAAACAACAAAGTAGTAAGGGTAACCCCACCACTTATCATTGAGGATGAGCATGTGAACGCAGCGTGTAATATGCTTTATGATTTGTTTTTTAAGATTAAAGGTATATAAAATTCGGCAATATAAATTCAGGCATTGCAAATGCCTCTCATAACATGTAAAATTAATTTTATTTTTTATCACAATAACATCGTACTTTAATGGATTGGTTATTGGTCTTAGTATCATCAGCAATTTTTGTTTTGTTAGTTTTATCGTTTTTGTTCTCAGGAGCAGAAATAGGCTTAACCTCAATTAGCCGTTCTCGAGTTAATAAGCTAAAGCTAGACGGTAACAAAAAAGCCAGGGTAATAGATCGCTTATTAAATAGGAAAGAATTGACAATAGGAACGGTATTGCTCGGCAATACAATTATTAATATTACTTGCTCTGCTTTATTTACAGCAATATTTATCAATCTTTTTGGAAATGAGGGCATTCTCCTATCAACAATTATAATGACATTTTGTATTTTATTGTTCTGCGAAGTTCTACCAAAAACTTATGCTATTCAAAATCCTGAAAAATTTGCATCATTTTCTGCTTATTTTGTATTGTTTTTTGTAAAGATTTTTTCTCCATTGACACTAGGTATTCAATTTATTGTTAACCTCATCCTAAAATTATGTGGGCTGCATAAAGATAAGGAAGTGATATCTGCAGCGGATGCAATGCGTAATATGATTACTCTTCACCGCAGTGAAGGAACTATGTTGCAACAGGATTTAGATATGCTAAGCAGCATACTTGATTTGGCTGAGACAGAGATATCACAAATTATGACCCATAGAAGAAACCTATTTTCTCTTGATATAGATCGGAATAAAGAAGAGTTAATAAGAGAGATTTTAACCAGCAGTCACAGTAGAGTACCTTTATGGCAGAAGGAACCAGATAACATTGTAGGTGTAATTCACGTGAAAGCTCTAATAAATGCTTTGCGTGAAAAGAATAATAAAGCGGAAGAAGTTGACATTACCCAAGTTATGTCAAGGCCTTGGTTCATACCAGAAAGTACACCGCTCAGCGTGCAACTTCACAACTTCCGTAAGAACAGGAAACACCTTGCATTTGTTATTGATGAGTATGGAGCACTGCAGGGAATTGTAACTCTTGAGGATATACTGGAAGAAATAGTTGGAGAAATTTCGGATGAACATGATTTGATTACGGAGAATTTTATAAAGAAAATATCTGATAATATGTATCACATAGAAGGAAAATCTACTATTAGGGACATTAACAGGCAGTTATACTGGAATCTCCCTGATGAAGAAGCTACAACTCTAGCAGGTATGATTGTAAATGAAATAGAGCGCATTCCTGACGAAGGCGAGGAGTTTTCCATGTATGGGTTTCGCTTTAAGATTTTAAAAAAAGATAAAAATATTATTACTGTTGTTGAAGTGCAAGTAAAAACTGGTAATACTAGTAGCAGCAATCAATTAGTGGAGTTTCATGGAAGATACAGTAAAAATAACGGCTGAAGAGTTAAAGGGTTACATAGAGAGAATCGAAAAACTTGAACAAGAAAAGAGGGATGTGCAAGATCACATTCGTGATGTATATGCAAAAGCCGCAGATGAAGGTTGGGATATAAAAGTGATGAAACAAATTATTAGGCTGAGGAAGATGGATGATGATGACAGAGAGGAACAAGAAATATTGCTTGATACCTATAAACGTGCATTGGGAATGAGCTACGAAGAAGAGTTAAGTGAATAGCAGAATTGTAATTGGAATAAGTGGAGCATCTGGTTCTATTTACGGTGTGCGTATTTTAGAAGCGTTGAAAGACGTCGATTATGAAACTCATTTAGTGATAAGTCGTGCTGGGAAAATAACTTTAGCTCACGAGATTAAAGAAAAACTTGAAGATATTACATCACTTGCAGATTTTTACTATTCTGAAGAAAAGATTGGAGAAAAAATAGCAAGCGGCTCATTTAAAACCTCAGGGATGATTGTAGCACCATGCTCTATGAAGACAATGTCTGAAATCGCATCAGGTGTTACTTCCAATCTATTGACAAGGGCTGCAGATGTAACGCTAAAAGAAAGAAGAAAGTTAGTTCTTATGGTGCGAGAGTCACCACTGCATCTTGGGCATTTACAAAATATGTTAAAATTAACGGAGATGGGAGCAATTATTGCTCCACCAGTGCCTGCTTTTTATATTAAACCGAAATCGTTGGATGATATTATTAATCATTCTGTTGGCAAAGTATTGGATTTATTTGATATCAAATTACCCGACTTTAAGGAGTGGCAAGGAAGTGACAATTATTATTGATGGTAAAAAAATAGCAAACGACCTATGTGAGAGGCTATCACAAAAAATTGATATTTTAAAGAGAGAGTATAACATTTTTCCTTGCCTGAAAGTAATTCTCGTGGGCAGCAATCCAGCAAGTCAGGTTTATGTTCGCAACAAACAGAAAAAAGCAGAATCAATAGGCATAAGTTCTGAGACCATTGTTTTGCCTGATAATATTTCAGAAGATGAATTAATTGAAAAAATCAATGAATTAAATGAAGATCCATCTGTGCATGGCATTTTAGTGCAATTGCCTTTACCAAATCATATTAGTGCAAGCAGAGTAATTAACACAGTAAGTGTTGAAAAAGATGTAGATGGCTTTCATGATGAAAACGTTGGCAAATTAGTTAAAGGTGAAAAAAACTGCCTTATACCTTGCACTCCTAAAGGTTCTTTGCATTTAATTAAGTCAATTGAAGAGAACCTTTCCGGTAAAAACGCAGTGGTAATTGGTAGGTCAAATATCGTGGGCAAGCCAATGTTTTACCTGCTATTGCAAGAAAACTGCACTGTCACCATCTTGCATTCACAAAGCAAGGATTTAGCTGAATATTGCTCTAAAGCGGATATAGTAGTTGCAGCAGTCGGAAAGCCAAATTTTGTTCAAGCAGACTGGATAAAGAAAGGTGCAATAGTGATCGATGTTGGCATAAATAGCGTTAACGTAGGAAAGCTTGTAGGTGATGTTGACTTTGAAGGAATAAAAGGGAAAGCCAAAGCTATGACCCCAGTACCCGGGGGCGTTGGCCCAATGACCATTGCATTTCTAATGATGAACACTGTTATTGCTGCTTGCTTGCAAAAGGGAGTTGATGCTTCTGATTTCATTAGTTGAGGTATGAAGAGGAAAGCTATATGAAGATAGAATGTACCATATCACAATTAATAAAAAATTGAGATTTTTGAAATTCCTCAGTAGTCAAATTTATTAAATATTTAGGATCATCATCTATTCTTTTTTCTCTACAAGTATAGCTAAAGTGGCTTAGGTTTACCTACAATTTGAAAAACAACAAATTCGTCATTCCGCTACTCGTTAGCGGAATGACGTAGGGAAACCTTTCTTGGGTTAGCTATAGTTAGTGGAATTGCAAAGTTTCTAGGCATAAAAAGCTTTGAACCTAATATATGAGCCAAACTTGATTTTCCAACCGTAGATACACCTGTAATAAAAATAATAGTCTTCATTTTGTGAATTTACTTGCTATATGAACTATCGGAGAAATTTTTTTATAGTTTATAGTATCTGACCTTACCCAGAAAAAGTGGAGAGAAAGTGTGGAATGTTTTTTACAAAAAGAATGATGCATCAAATTGTTCTGGAATGCAATAGTTAATAGTGACGTTGTTTGTTATAAAAAATTTCTATGTATTCAAATATTGCAGTTCTAGTTTGTTGAGCAGAGTGTTGTGAAGTATCAATAAGTATTTCTCTTTTCAATGAGCTAAAGAAGCTTTCTGCAACAGAATTGTCGTAACAACAGCCTTTATTACTCATCTATATTCTTTACAGCTAAGAGATATTGATACCCTTGCGCAGTATATTGTGAACCTTGGTCACTGTGCAGCAGTAGATTTTTAACAGGTTTACGCCTATTAATGGCCATTAATAAAGAGTTCATAACCAATTGTTTGTTTATTGCACTACTCATTAACTACCATACGTGAGAATTATTGCTGCCAAATATAGCCATCCCTCCTTGGTTTTGATGTAAGTAATCCCATACTTTATTTGGTTGATCAACAATAAAGTTTTGATCTAGTATATTGGGAGCTACAGCTCTATTATCTGTTTGTTGTTTTTTAATTTTAAACTTTCTTCTCAGTATAGCCCTGATGTCATTTTTCTGCATAATACTTTGCACCGTTTTCAAATTGCAACTTTTACCCAAAGCCTTCAATTCAGCATGAATTTTAGGAGCTCCATATCTACATTTAGAAACTTGATATATTTTTTGAATAGCTTCGAGTAGCTCTTTATTTGCTGATTCTCTACTGCTTATTTTTCTTGTGGTCCACTTATAGTAGCCACTAGCAGAAAATCCTACATAATTCCTGTACTTTATAGCAGTTACTATGCTCTTTTATAAAAAAATATTTTACTCTTTTTGACTGGCCAGGGCTTTTTTTAAAATGTCTCTTTCTCTTGTTACTTTTGCTAACTCTTTCTGTAAATCAAATCTCTCTTTGTCATAAGGTGCTACATCTGGAAATGCATTTGCCGCTGACTTTTTTTCGTTATATTTCTTCATCCATTTTCCTAATACACTATCCCTTATTCCTAGATCTCTTGCTACTTTTGCAACTGGTTGACCTACCTTTCTTTGTTCATTTGCCAGTTTAACAGCTTCCAATTTGAATTCTGCTGTATATTCTCTTACCATTTCTAATCCTCCAAAATTTTATTTTACCCAAAAAAACTCTTTTCTTTCTCTCCACTTTTTCTGGGTAAGGTCAATATACCAGTGCCGAAAATAGTTGACAAAGATTGTGTATACTTATTACAATTGTTTGGGTACCAGAAGTTTTTACGGCAACAAAGTATGCACTAACTATAAGTAAGGAAGACTTTAAGCAGGCAATAAAAAAAATGAAGGAACGTTTAAAAGAGATTAAAGGAGAGAAGAAAAAGGTAAAAGGGAATACGGCAGAAAATGAATCTTATTACAAATAGCATAAAGGGCTTTTATTCTAGTGTTAAATCGGACCTAGATTGGCAAGCCAAACGTAGTCTTATTAGGACATTAGTAAAAGAAGTCAACATTGATCTTGATAAAGTAGATGTAGTATTTAAGATCAAAGAACTTGAAAACCCCGCCCAGAATGGACAAAATCAAAAGATGGTACATTGTCTAAGGGGTCTGGGCACTGGGATGACATCTTTTTTCTTGGTACAAATTACTCTTATGTCTCAATATTTGTACAGTTGTGTTATCGGCCGTTTGATGTTTACAACGCAGGAAGTTCATACGGTTGTAAGTCAAGCGGTAGGATGACAAGATTTTGCAAGGGTATTTTTTTTATAGGAGATTAATATGGAAATTTTTCTTGATAGCGTTGATTTAAATGAAATTAAAGAACTAAAGGAGTTCATTGACGGCATAACAACTAATCCTTCTTTAATAGCAAAGTCCGGGCGTAAAGATAAATACGAGGATTTAGTGCGTGAAATATGCTCTATTATAAAAGGGCCTGTTAGTGTTGAAGTTGTTGCAGATAGCCATGAAGAGATGATCACAGAAGGTCTGAATTTAGCAAAAATTGCTGATAATGTTGTGATCAAATTACCTCTTACACATGAAGGATTAATTTCTTGTAAAAAGTTATGGACAGAGCATAAAATACCTGTTAACATCACATTATGTTTTTCTCCTGGACAAGCACTGCTTGCCGCTAAGGTCGGTGCTTGTTTTATTTCCCCCTTTATTGGTCGCCTTGATGATATAAGCTATGATGGCTTATCGCTAATAGAAGATATATGTACTATATATTCTAATTACGGTTTTGATACTAAGGTTCTTGTTGCATCAGTGAGAAGCCCAGCGCATGTAATAGAAGCTGCAAGGCTTGGTGCTGATTCAATTACTGTGCCAGCAAAAGTACTTAGACAATTAATTAATCACCCACTTACTGACCAAGGACTAGCAATATTTGAAAAAGACTGGGGTGTAAAATAATAAACGGTTACAAATGAACATAAAAATTGGCGTATCCGTTCAGGCAATGGCGTCAACTTAAGAGCCTTCATTAGCAAACTCTCCTAAAGACATGATGGCGTTTGCTACCTTATTGCGGCTGCCCTGGTCGAATTTTAACTTTATAGCTAACCCAAGAAAGGTTTCCCTACATCATACCGCCGAGGCGCTAACGAGTAGCGGAATGACGAATTTGTTGTTTTTCAAATTGTAGGTAAACCTAAAGCTATAGAAAAAAAGAAGAACCAGTTTCTTAGTTTTTCATTGACATAATCCACTCCATATGCCATAATAAAATTTTATATCTTGGAGAAGGAAATGACATTAAGGTTAACACTACAAGAAGTCAACAGTAGTCCAGATCTGAGTAAGGAAAATTTAATTGATAGAATTAAAGATAAGCTGCAGCAGGAAAATCAACTTACATATGATGAGTGGAAAAAAAACGAATTTGATATAAATTACACGTTTATAGTGCTCAAGTGCAATTTATTACTTATAGCAGCTGAAAATGGCTATGAAAAAGTAGTAAGATACTTAACAAAAAACGGAGCTAATGTTAATGCACAAAATGAAGATAAAGGGACTCCTTTGCATTATGCTGCTTATAGTGGTCATATAGAAGTAGTAAAACATCTTATAAAAAAAGAGGCAGATGTTAATGTAGTGGACAGATATGGAAGAAGTCCTTTACATTATGCTGCTGAGAATGGATACACACAAGTAGTAGAAGTTTTGCTAGAAGAGGGAGCAGACGTTAATGCACAAGATAAAGACGGAAGAACTCCTTTATATTATGCTGTTTATTACACTCATGGTGAACATCCAAGACTAAATTATCAACATCCAAAAGTAGCGAAACTTCTGCTAAATTATGGTGCAGATCCATCATTTATTCATAGACCTGAAGCTATAACAGCAGGAATTACTGTAGGTATATTAGCTGCCATTGTTGCTCCATTAGCACTCATTTATGCTACTGCATTACCTGCACTAGCAATAGTTGGAATTACTGTGGCATCTGCACTGATCGTTGGTGGAATTTCCTATGGGGTTGCATATAAGTCATCAGAGCATTCATTAAACAGTAGTATCCGTTCAGCGGAGTGGCAGAATAAGGTAGACAAGGTGATCTAAAAAGATAATCATAGAGCAAAAGTGAAATAATATGGTAAACCTTTTAGAACTTTGCAAAAATTTACAGCAAAAAATAGAAAGGTTAGAAGCAAAAATAGAAAGATTGGAAAAAGAGAATGAAAGTTTAAAAGCAGAAAATAAGGCTTTAAAGATAGAAAATGCTGAGTTAAGAGAAAGACTCGGTTTAAGCTCAAAAAATTCATCAATACCAAGTTCCAAAGAGTTGTATAAAATAAAAAAGAATAAGCCGAAAAGCGAAAGGAATATTGGCGGTCAGGTTGGTCATAAAGGAAGTTTTCGCGCCAACATGGATGCAGATAAAGTAGTAAAGATAGAGTTGCCTAATACTTGCGAATGCGGAGGAGAAATTGCAATATGTGAAAAACCATATATTCATCAGAAAGTTGATCTTCCAGAAATCAAGCCTTATGTAGTGGAATATCAGTTAGAACATGGCCGTTGTCGGAGATGCGGAAAGAGAAGAAGTAGCAAGTTACCGGAAGGTGTTACGCCAGATACATTTGGTCCAAGGGTTAAGTCAATAATTGCAGCGTTCAGCGGATTCTACAAAAATTCAAAACGCGAAATAGCGAGTGTCGTAAATGATATCTTCAATTTGAACATAAGCGTCGGTAGCATATCAAATAGTGAACATAGAGTTGCTTCAAAATGCAAAAAAATGTATGAGCAGATCGAACAAGAGATAAGTAGGAGTAAAGTTCTACATATTGATGAAACGAGCCATTATAACAAAGGTAAACTCGCTTGGTGTTGGATGTTTGCAAGCAATACGGCAAGTTTTGTAAAATTTACAGAGTCAAGAGGAATGAAAGTTTTACAAAATAGTAAATTCTGCAATCGCAATAGCTTGGTAATAACTGACAGGTATGCAGCATAGAATTATTTTGCCGATAAAAACAGGCAAATCTGTTGGGCACATTTATCAAGAGATTTTGAAAGATTAGCACATAGTTGGAATATTGAAGTTAAAGTTCTGGGTTGTTATACCAATTCCCATTACAGGGCAAACAGATGGACAATGATGGAAGAAAAGCCATACTGAAGTAAGTAAAATAGCGAGGTTTAAATGGCATTAAGATCAAAATTATTGGATGAAAAAGTAGTAGAATCAGCAAAAGAAATGCTGAAGAAAGTAAGGAATAATGCATATGTTTCAAAAAAACTAAATGCTGTAATTGCAGCAAAAAAGTACAGTATAACGGCTGTAGCAAAAATATATTGCATTTCAAGAAGCGCACTAACTTCGTGGGTAAAACTCTTGAAAATTGGCAGAGAAGAAAAACTGTTTGCTCCTTCACAACGTCGTAGAAAAACTAAATTAAATCAGGCTCAACTACAGCAAATTGAAGAGTGGATAGAAGAAAATCCTAATATCACCATTAAAGAAATGAGAATAAGAATCCAGGAAAAGTTCGGATTAAATATCAGCAAATCTACAGTACACCGCCATATGCAAAAGATGAAATTCTCATATATTACACCAAGACCAGTTCATAATGGACAAGATAAAAGCAAACAAGAGGAATTCAAAAAAAAATCTCAATGGAGCTATTAGCAAGTATCCAGAAAAAGAGCTATTTTTCTTTGATGAATCACGGTTTGGCACACATTCAAAAGTTGGACATGGGTGGTTTAAAAAGGGGATTAGAACACAGGTTAAAACAAAATTAGGTAGGCAAAATTTCTATCTCTATAGTGCAGTTAATCCTAGAAATGGAGAGAGTTCTAGCTTATTTGCACCAAATGTCAACACTGATTGCATGAACATATTTCTTGAGCAAATTTCGCAATATCTAGAAACACGAGAGGCTTTTCTCGTTATGGACTGTGCTAGTTGGCATAGGTCAAAAAATTTAAAGGTACCTAAAAATATCGACATTATATACCTACCTCCATACTCACCTGAGCTAAATCCTGTTGAGAGGCTTTGGTTATGTATAAAACAGAACATTTTGCGCAATAAAATATACGATACAATTGCTCTACTTGAGGGTGCTTTGTGCAAATTTATTACTTCTCTTGCCAGCTCCACAATTAAACAACTCTGCAATGTTTCCTATTTGACTGGACAACAATGAGAATTGGTATTACTTGAGAAACGTGGCCACTGAATTATTTGCACTAAAAAAAGCTTTACTAAAAAGTGAGATAGATGTTTTGAGGTTTGTCAGACGTGCCAGAAAATTAAGAAAACGTACAAAGTATTACTTGAAGGAGATATCTCGTTTACCTGAAGCAATTGGAGCCTCTCGAGTTGCAAAAAATGTTCTGAGATCTGAAAGAATGATGTGGAAATTTTTAGATGACCCAGAAAATATTCCGCTGACAAATAACCACGCTGAACGGCAAATTCGGCATTATGTCGTTTATCGCAAAAACTCATATTTTACACAATCAAAGCGGGGAAATACATTCCTTGAGCGGATAATTTCATTATACTTAACTTGGAAACAAAGGGGTCTCAATCCTTTCCAAAATCTCCTATCTATTGTTTCTTAAACCACTCTCCTGAACGGATACTTAGAAGCAGCTAAATCGCTCTTAATCAAGCGTTTTAGAATAAAAAAAACGCCGATATTTTAGTACATAGTGAATAGCCAACCACCACGGGGCTTCTTTTGCCTTTTTTTCGTTTGGTAAATTTCTTAACATTTATAGCTAAACAATAACCGTCATCCCGCTGCTTGTTAGCGGGATCTATGTTAAGGTATGACGGTTCGTGGCGGTATGACGGTTCATGGTGGTATGACGATAAGCTCGTCATCCCGCTGCTTGTTAGCGGGATCTCTTGTTAGCGGCTGAGATACCGCGGCGGTATGACGTAGAGCTTCGTTAGCTATAAGATTAGCTAACATTTTGCACATCCATAAAAAACAAACCTTCTTTTTCGTCTTGAACGCTAATAATAGCGTGAGTGTTAAAAGGTAAAGGATCATTTGTATGTCCATGGCCTACCCCTTTCATTGTAAATACAGGAAAGTTAACACTTTTTGCAAACCTTTCTTTTATAACTTCAACAAGGTTATCGTTATAGCAGTTAACGAAATCCCCAAAGATTACTGCATGTACTCCATCAAAGATGTGGGCTTGTTTTAGGTGATCTAAACTGCGCTCTATTGCGTATGGGTAAACTCTTATGTCCTCTAAAAATAGAATTTTACCTTTCGCATTTATTTGCCAAGCGGTTCCTATACTATTTTCAACTAGAGTCATATTACCACCGATGATTTTAGACTCTAATCTGCCATCTTTTAGTCTAATGCCATTATTTATCGTCTTTAGGTTATCAAATCTGATAGAATCCCGCTTGTTAAGAATTAACTCTTTCAATTTTTCAACAGAGCTTTCAGAAACGGAGTTATTTACTATCATTTCCAACATGGTGCCGTGAAGAGTTTGCCAATCATATTTAGCTTGTAGATGGATGTGCAAGGCAGTTATATCGCTATAGCCTATGAGGATCTTTTTGTTTTGAGCAATCCTTTCTTTTTTATCATTGGGTAACTTTTCTAGATAGGGAATTAACCGAGAAGGCCCTTCTCCTCCTCTGATACACCAAATTATTTTACTATCATTAGTTAGTGCACTAATCAAATCATTTGCTCTGAATTCATCAGAGTTGGAATAAAATGGATTATCATTACTATATATTTTCTCCGAAATATGGGGATTAAAATCCAAAGCTTCTACATATTCTTTTATAGTAGTCAGATCTGATTCTTTTCCCTTCGAAGAAGGAGCAATAATATCAACTTGGTCGATTGCATGAATACTTGTGTTAGCACATAAAGTGAGAATGAAATATAAAAGATAAACAATCATTAAAATATCTTATAAAACTCTTTTTTTAGTATATCATCCAATTCAGAGAGTGGAACTTTCACTCCTAGTTCTTCCATTGACGTGACGCCATAACCTTGCAACCCACAAGGAATAATACCCTTATAGTGAGAGAGGTCTGGAAAGACGTTAAGCGCTATGCCATGATAAGTTACCCATTTTCTTAAACGGATACCAAAAGCTGCAATTTTTTTTTCTACTCCGTTATGGTTTACCCAAATGCCTATTCTATCCTCTTTAAATTCTCCAAGTATATTAAATTGCTTTAAAACATTTATTATCCACTTACTTAGGTCTCTAATATATAGCTTTATGTCGCATTTATTTCTTTTTTTAAGGTTTAACATTAAATATATGATGCGCTGTCCTGGACCATGATATGTGTGTTTACCACCCCTTCCTGTTTTATATATAGGAAATAATTTTTCAACAACGTCGTCATCTGTTGCACTGATTCCTGCAGTATAAAGTGGAGGGTGCTGGAGTAGCCATACTAATTCGTCTGCTGAATTATTGTGAATTTGTTGAATTTTCTCTTCCATAGATTTTACAGCGCAGTTATAATCAATAAGCTGATTAGATATTAGCCATTCTGTCATGTTCAATTTCTTTTCTTTTTAGTATAGCAGTGCGTTCTTTTCCTGTCACCCAAGTGCTTTCCTTCCGTCATCCCAGTGCGTGACACTGGGATCTATGTCTTAGTTTAACTACAGAATCTAAAACACTTTTAACTTTTAAACATCTTTCATGAGGCACATATGAATTTCAACATCTTTCAAAGAAAAAAAAGCGCAGTATTTACTAAATATTCTGCTTTGCAGCTAATGATGGAGCCAAGTTGGAGTAAGCGTGATTATGTAAGTTTTGCTGAGGAAGGTTACATAAAAAATGTTATTGCCTTTCGAGCAATCAATATGATTGCAAGTGCTGCATCTTCGGTACCTTTTACTCTCTGCCAGCTTACTGAACAGGGAAAATCGCAACTAAAAGCCCATCCATTACTGAAATTACTTTATTCTCCTAACCCAATGACATCAAAATCGGAATTTATTGAGGGGATTGTAACTTATCGGTTAGTTAACGGCAATTCTTATATATTGATGATTGAGTCACAGAATAGTAGAAAACCACCAACAGAGCTTTATCTTCTGCGCCCAGATAGGGTTGAAATTGTTCCAGGGAGAAATAACGTTCCTTATATCTATCGTTATACCATAAATAACAACAGTTATGACTTTAAAGTTGATAAACTAACCGGACGTTCAGCAGTGTTGCACCTAAAGACCTTTAACCCTTTGAATGATTGGTATGGGCTATCACCGATTGAGGCAGCTGCATATAGCATAGATCAGCATAATCAGGCGGGTGCTTGGAATCAAGCGATGTTGCAAAACGGAGCAAGACCAAGTGGTGCAATAGTTGTGAAATCAGCAAAGGACGGGAGTGGTGGAAGTTTAAGTCAAGAGCAGTACCAACGCTTAAAAGCGCAGATAAATGATCATTATTCAGGTTCTATAAACGCTGGAAGACCGATATTGCTTGAAGGAGGCTTGGAGTGGAAGGAGATGAGTCTTTCGCCGAGGGATATGGATTTTATTGAGTCCAAACACAGTTCAGCTCGTGATATTGCCCTGGCTTTTGGCGTTCCGCCTCAGTTGCTTGGCATACCAGGTGATAACACTTATAGCAATTTAGTCGAAGCACGCTTATCCCTCTGGGAGCAGACGGTTTTACCAACGCTAGAAAATATTATCTGTCACCTGAATTCTTGGCTGACACCAAGATTTGGTGAAGATCTGTGCTTGTCGTACGACAAAGATGCAATAGAAATTCTCATGGAAAAGAGACAAAAGTTGTGGAAATACGTAGAAAACGCAAGCTTCATGACGCTCAACGAAAAGAGAGAAGCATTTGGCTTGCCACCACTGCCAGGTGGTGATGAGTTAGGTTAAGTTTGTATCCGTTCAGATGAGTTTATTGTCCCCTAAACCGTACACCTAAGTAAATTAACTATTTTTCTTGCCAACCAGAGCGATGAAGATTTGGTCTACATCAAAACTCATCTTAGGACGCCAAATAGGGCCATCCAAGTGCATATCGATATAGATTGGATTACTATAGTTTGGTGGTATGAAAAAGAACCTGAATATAGAATTTAAAGTGAAGTTAGATAAGGTTAAATTAGAAGAGATCGACCCTGATGCTTGATCAATCCCGAACTGTAAACTAGTTGAACATATACCACTCTTAATACTTGCTTTTCCGCTAATATTTTCAAAAAATGTTTTACCATTATATATATCAATATAAGCAAGTGTGGAGATTTCAGACTTATTATTACTGCTTAACAAATTAGTGATAAATGAATTGAAATCTACATTAGTAACTTCTATTCCTTGCGCTTGTAAGTTTACATCTCCTGATAAGTTACTAGCCCAATCATGAAAACTTTTTCCTTGAGTTTTGATTTCACCATTTAAGCTTACCTGACCATTTACATTGTCAATTCCTATAACCTTACCAATCTTTTTAGTGTCCAAATTTACAATAGAAAATCTTGTATTTATTGAGTCTGATCTTAAATAACCCTGAAAAAACACTTGCCCGCGTTCTAATACGTAACTTGCCTGCCTGATAGTGATAGTGTTGTTTCTCATTACCGCATCCAAATTAAAATCTTTTAAAACATTCTGCTCGGTTTTAAATTCTGCAGTATTGATTTGCACATTTGCATCAAAGCCTTCTTTATCATCCAAAAAATCAAGCTGCTTTGTTGACCATTGAATTTGATCTATCTCATTTCTTGAATTTCTTTTCGTCTCTACTAAATTTGGTAATGTAATAATTTTTCCATTAAATTTACTGCCCGTAAGGTTAACATCTAATAAAGGTTTGGCGTATTTTTGATCTGCTAATATTTTTGCATTACCGGTAATATCGAAATCTTCTCCAGATAGTTTTATTTTATCTGCAACTAGCTTACCTTTTTCCATTTTCAGCAAAAAATCCAAATTTTTAATTTTCGTATCATTCAATGTAAGGTTATTAACACGGGCCTTTATATTTGTATCATACTGAAAATTTTTCAGCCATTGCATTTTAGGTAAACTGCTAAATAATGAATGATCATATTTATCTGCATCAAGATTATGCATGCTAAATTCACCATTGACCACATTGTGTTTTTTTGTATGGCTTACTCTAATTGACCCTTGCAAGGATTCCTTATTATTTAGCAGTCTAATGTCTGAGATAGATAATATTCTTGGTGCAAGGTGCAGTTTAGAACTTAGTGTAAATTGATTTTTCTGGTTTTCTTTCATCTTTATAGAAGGGAAAAAACATGAAATGAATGACTCAAAATCATTTCCTTCGACTAATAAATCACCGTTGAATTCAGATAGGACATTATTGTTTGAGATCTCTCCTGATAAGTAAGATATATTATTGATTCCAGGAAATTTAAGAAGCGTATTAACTTTTACTTTGCCATCAGTGGATTTTAGTACAGCACGGAAATTGTCCAATATTTTGTTTTGATATTGAATGTTAGAAGCTTCTATATTAAAATTTAAGCTCAAGTTCTTTGGCACAACTGCTCTAAAGCATTCCAGAAGGTCTTTTATATTTGTTGTTTTTTGTGAATCATTTTGTATGGAATCTAAGTCAACTTTACTGAAGCTAATATTGAGATTAGTGTGATCGCTTTTTCTATCGTTTTGTATTGTACCACTGGCTTGCATGCTTTTGGAATCAATTTTTAAGTCAGTTACCGTAAACTCACTTTCGTTAAGACTTATATTGGATGATATCTTGATATTTTCGCTAGGAATAACACAAGGGAGAAAGCTAAGATTAATGATTTTTGCTAAATTACTCACAGAACCGGAACTATTATTAATCGTTAGTGTTAAATTACCCTGGAGTTCTTCTTGATTTCTATTACCTGTAAATAGCAAATTTACAAAATTTGATTCAACACTAATGTGTACGTCCCTTTTTGTGATATCAACCTTTCCTGAAAAATCGTAATTATTATCACCTACCTTTACTTTACCAGAGAATTGCCTATTTTTTTTTACAGCAACCTCCTTTATGTTAACAATATCAGCGAAATCACTCTTAAAACTTACTTGGCTGTCTTTTATTACTATATCAACTATGTTACCACTGGCTTTTGCATTTATAATATTAAGTAAATTTTCTTTATTGCTTTTCATGCCAAACAATGTGATTGACTTTGGTTGCAATGAGAATAAAAGCAACGATAGGAACGATGGCCTTATTTCAATTTTTCTTACACTAATTAAATCTGATAACTTTTGCTCTTTATTCTCGTTGTATTGTATATATACATTATAGATAGTGAGCTTTGGGGTAATCAACGAAACTTTAATTTTTCCTCCAATATGCACTTTAGCATCATACGTCTTCTCCAACTCTTTTATAACATATCCTTTGTAGCCACTCCAATCCTTAAAAGTTGCAGCAACATGCATGAGAATTAATAGCAGCGAGATTGATAATATAGCATATAAAGAAAGTCTCATAATTTACACATGCTTAAAGTTTCCCTTAAATATTAAATAGAGAATACCAAAATAAACAATAACACTCAAAGCTATTAAAGTCGTTAAATAAACAATACGAGCCAACATTTTATCAAAAAATAATCCTGCCAACAAAGAATTAAAAATATAAAGGGCTATTGACATGACTGCCGTTGCTACAAAAATTTTCATGACATTTAACAATAACGCTTGGCTAACCTTATACATTTTATTTATTGTTAAATAACTAATTAATAGAATGGAGTTTATCCAAGTGGAAACGGAAGTAGCAATAGCAATCCCCGTATGCTGATACTCGTTCATTAACAAAAGGTTTAGCACTACATTAATTCCAAGACACATTAGCGAAAATATGGTTGGTATTTTCAGATTGCCTTTAGCAAAAAATGTAGGTAGCAATACTTTATTTATAATAAATGCAGGTAAAGAAAGAGAAAATGCTATTAAAGTGGGAACAGTTTGCTGCACTGCATAATGATCAAACCGGCCGTAAGAAAAAAGCGTAAGTAAAATTATGTCGGGAATAATGATAAAGGCAGCAGTTGTTGGCATAATTAACATTAATCCTATGTTGAGAGCCTTGTTCTGTATTTTGACTATATTTTCAGTATTATCCACCTGTTTTGAAATTAAAGGAAGAAGCACTGTACCAATTGCAGTACCGATTATTCCCTGCGGTAGTTGATTTAGTCTATCGGCATAATATATATAGGACACCGCATTTGGTATAAAACTCGCCATGATTGTATCAATCCATAAGCTTATTTGAGTTACACAATTATTGATAATTGCAGGTACCACACGCTTAAAAAATAACCTTACTTCATTGCTTAATTCAAGGCTAAAAGAAAAAGCTGCCTTTAATTTATATGCACTAAATAGCATCAGCAACAACTGAAAAACTCCTCCTATCAGCACAGCTATAGAAAGGTTGTGCGCTGAGGTTTTTACGTAAGGCACAAACAAACTGATGATTAAACAAAGATTCAAAACGATTGGTGCAATAGCTGTTGAAGCAAAATGCTGCTTTACTTGCAGCATTCCACCAATAAGTGATGCAATTGAAACAAAGATTATGTAGGGCATCATAATTCTTGATAAAGTAACAGTAAGGGTAAACTTACTTTGGTCAAATCCAGGAGCAAAAATTTGAATCATATAAGGGGAGAAAGTTTGCATAATAAGGCAAAAAATTACTAAGATAATAAACGTAATGGATATTACACTACTTGCAAAATTAAATGCCTTTTTATCATCGTGTGATTCTGTTGAATATAACGGTATAAAGGACGTGGTAAATGCTCCTTCTGCAAAAAATGCTCGAAATAGATTGGCAAAGCGAAACGAAGAAAAAAATATGTCTGCAAGAGAGTTTGCGCCAATAACCGTAGCAATTAATACATCCCTTATTAACCCTGAGATCCTTGAAATAGCCGTAAAAAAACTAAATGTGAAAATACTTTTAAACATACCACTACTTCATTAGTGTCAATACAATTAACTATAATGGTAAAAGTATCAATGAAAATATTTATTGGCTAAACTTAAAACCCTCTGCAAAAAGAGAGTTAAATAATCAATTGACTATTTGCGCTCTTATGTTAGAAATTTTATATCTTGGCGGGCGTAGCTCAGTTGGTAGAGCGTCAGTTTGTGGTACTGAATGTCGCCAGTTCGATCCTGGTCGCTCGCCCCACTAAAACCCGATAATTTGAAAAACCGTCATCCCGCTGCTTGTTAGCGGGATCTAGAGATACCGTGACGGTATGACGTGAGTTAGCTATACATTGGCCACTGATGATTGAAATAGTTAATTACTGTAAAATTTGACATTAACCGCTAATAGTGAGAATATTAGTAGAGTAAGAATTACTCAAGAAGGCATGCATAAATATGATGTAGTAGTAGTAGGTGGTGGTCATGCAGGGTGCGAAGCTGCTGCTGCTGCAGCTCGCCTTGGTGCAAACACGCTGCTTATAACTCATAAAATTTCAACTATAGGGGAAATGTCCTGCAATCCAGCAATCGGAGGAGTTGCAAAGGGCGTTGTAGTCAGGGAAGTTGACGCTCTTGATGGAATAATGGGAAGAGCAATCGATCAAGCAAGTATACACTCAGTCATTTTAAATAGCAGCAGAGGTGCAGCAGTATGGGGCCCGCGTGCACAGGCAGACCGAAAATTATACAAGCAAGCAATACAGGAAATTATTCTAAATTATAATAATTTGACGGTAAAAGAAGAGTCGGTTGACGATTTTCTTATAGAGAGTAATAACAATGGAGAATTGTGCATTAAAGCTGTAATAACAAGCTCAGGGGAGCATATACTGACAAGTAAAGTCGTTCTAACTACAGGGACTTTTCTGCGGGGTGTGATTCATATAGGAGAGCAGGTAACTCCTTCAGGGAGAATGGGAGATAAGCCTGCAGTAGAACTTGCAAATACGTTGAAGAAATATAATTTTAAATTAGGTAGATTGCGCACCGGAACTCCGCCAAGGCTTGATCGTGGCACTATAAACTGGTCAATATTGCAAGAACAAGTGGGTGATAATCCACCTGTGCCGTTTTCTTATCTCACAGAAAAAATTAACCAACCTCAGGTATCATGCTTTATTACCCATACTAATGAAAACACGCATAAAATAATTCGAGAGAACCTTCACAGGTCAGCTTCTTCATATTTGGATGATATTATAGCACCAAGATACTGCCCATCAATTGAAGTTAAAGTTAAAAAATTTGCAGAAAAAAGTAGCCACCAAATATTTTTAGAACCAGAAGGGCTGGATGATGATACTGTATACCCAAACGGAATTTCAAATTCATTGCCTATTGAAGTGCAGCGTGAAATGATAAAGAGTATCAAGGGACTTGAAAATGCAGAAATACTAAGACCTGGATATGCAGTTGAGTATGACTATATTGACCCACGAGAGCTGTTTCATACTCTTGAAACCAAGAAAGTCAAAGGCCTATATTTTGCTGGCCAAATTAATGGCACCACTGGATATGAAGAAGCAGCAGGGCAAGGAATTATCGCCGGAATTAATGCAGCACTCTCTGCATTTGAAAAAAAAGAAAGCTTTGTTCTCCATCGTACAGATTCGTATATCGGTGTAATGATAGACGACCTGGTCACCAAAGGGGTGATCGAGCCTTATAGATTATTTACCTCACGTGCAGAATATAGGCTAGCTATCAGGTCAGACAATGCAGATAGAAGATTAACACAAAAAGGTTATGATATTTCCCTTGTTTCGCATGAGAGATACTCTGTTTTACAGAATAAACTTGAATCCATTAAGCAGCTTGAAGAGAAGTTAGGGAGTCTGACGATTACTCCTGAGCAGCTTAGGTCTTATGGTATCAAAATATCTTATGATGGGATAAGAAAAACGGCACTAGATTTACTTAGCTATCCAAACATCGACTGGAATAAATTACAAGAAATATGGCCGGAGTTAAGCAGCATCACGCGCTGGGATGGCACCGCAATGGGTAGCATAACTAAGAATGAAATATGCGAAGCGGTTGAAATTGAAGCAAAATACAAACCTTATCTAATAAGACAAGAAGCGGATATGAAGTTTTTACGAGAGGAAATTAACACTCAAATTCCAATTGATTTCAACTATTCACAAGTTAAAGGCCTGTCAAGTGAAGTAATAGAAAAGTTGCAGACGATAAAACCAGCAACAATTGGCATTGCAAAGCAAATACAAGGCATCACTCCTGCAGCGATAGTTAGCATATTAGTGTATTTGAGAAACAGGAAAACGAAAGTGGCTGCTAATTTTGTATGAGGTGTTCTATGTCAAAAATCGAAGAATTTCGTTCTTTTATGCACGAGATAAACGTTGATGCATTTATGTTGCATACTAAAGATGAATATTTAAATGAGTATTCAGAGGAGCTAACAAAGCTGTGTGGCTTTACAGGAACAAATGGGCTACTTATCGTTACAAAAGACAACAAGTGCCCATTTTTTACGGATGGACGCTATATCACACAAGCTCGCAATCAGCTCGATCGGGGCAATTTTCAAGTATATAATATACAAGAAGAGGATCCACGCGAATGGATAAAAGCAAACTTAACATCGACTGCCTCACTAGGTTATTATTTGCAATATTTTACCATAGAAGATATAAGAAAGTATGAGAATATCTGTAAATTAATACCCTGTTTAGCTGGAAAAAAAAGTGACTATCGAAAACAAGCAGTGGTTTTACATTCTATTGAATATGCTGGTGAAAGTAGTAAGGACAAATGTGAAAAAGTCGCTAAAAGTATAGATAAAGAAGCTGAAGTAGTGCTTTTAACTGATCCAAATTCAATTTCATGGTTATTAAATTTAAGAAACGAAAATGCTAAATATACTCCATGTATATTGGGCCGTGCTATATTGTATAAAAGCGGTAATGTTGATTTGTTTATTCAAGATAAAGAACATTCAACTATAGAAGCAAATTTAGGCAATCATATAAATATTTTTGATATTAGTGAGCTAGAAAATTCGCTGCACAAGCTAAATTCAATAGTTATAGATCCAAACACAACTCCAATGAGTATCATGGCTGTAATAAAAGATAAACAGGTAGCTGAAAGAGAGGATCCTTGTTTAATTCATAAAGCAGTAAAAAATCAAACTGAAATAGCTGGGGCTATAAATGCGCACATCAGAGATGGAGTGGCAGTTACAAACTTTCTACATTGGCTTGAAAATAATGTTGGTACAGAGCTTGAAGCTGAAGAGAAACTCTTAGAATACAGAAAAGAGCAGAATTTGTTTAAGCAACTAAGTTTTCCAACAATTTCAGCATTTAATGAGAATGGAGCAATAATTCACTATCGTGCAAGCAGTAAGACGAATAAAGTAATTCAGAAAGATGGACTGTATTTGATTGACTCTGGTGGCCAGTACCTTGACGGCACAACTGATGTGACAAGAACTGTAGCAATTGGCAATCCAACTGATGAACAAATAACCCACTATACAATAGTACTCAAAGCTCACATTGCTATAGCAAGTGTCATCTTTCCTCCTGGCACTACTGGTGGAGAATTGGATATATTAGCACGTACGCATTTATGGAAATTTGGAATGGACTATATGCATGGTACAGGGCATGGAGTAGGAAGTTACCTATCAGTACACGAAGGACCACAAGCAATATCAAAGGGAAATAAAGTGAAACTCACGCCAGGCATGATACTATCCAACGAACCTGGCTATTACATTCCGGGAGAGTATGGAATAAGGATTGAAAATCTGATGTATGTTGATAAACATAAAAATGGTTTCTTGGGATTTAAACAACTAACCTCTATTCCATATGATAGAAGACTAATAAGTGTGCAAATGCTTACTAAGGATGAAATTGAATGGATAAATGGCTACCATCAATTTGTCTATAAAAACTTAGAAAATAGCGTAAAAGATAAGGAATGGTTAAAGAAGGTATGTGACCCTTTATAAGCAAAGGAGCATTTTTTATTATTTAAAAAGTATTAATGCAATTGTGACAGGTATTTTGTATTGTTTTTAATTTTAAAATAATATATAACAAAGAACACGTATTTTTAGGTAGGTTATAATTATGATAGACAAAGGGCAAGAAGATGAATTTATGAAGCAGTATATTGATACTTGCAAAGAGCAAATAGAAAAATTAGCCAAGGATCCTGAATTGCTTAATCAGACTTTAAAACCATTTATGCAAATGTCTCAGCAGCTTATGGCTGGCGGTATGTTAGAAGGGGCTATGCCTGGCATGATACCTGATTTGGGCAGTATGGATGTTAACAAGATGATTGCTCAGATGAAGGAAATGATTGACTACATAAGAGGTAACTATAAGGAACTAATGAAAGAGCACAGCTCGCAGATTCAAGAGCTTGATGAATCCAGTAAAAAGCTAAGAGGCTTAGTTAAAAAATTGATAGAAAAGATCGAAAGTAAGTAAATAACATCTGGATTTCTGTCATTCTATATACAACTTTCTAGTTGGACGGTAAGTCGAGGTCAATTATTGATGTCATGAAAGTAGCTGACACTGGTTCCTTTATGACGGCAGTGCCCAGAGGTGTCATCCCAGTGCTTGACACTGGGATGGCTTTGTTGCATCGCTAGCTATGATGGATTAAAGATAAAAAAGATAGGGAATATCAGTAGCTTATTATTCTGGTATTTATAACAAGAACGGTCAGTGAATACCTAAATTTGAGTAAAAGAAATTTCACTACCACTCACTAATCTGGCTAAAATTCAAGAATTTCAATGCTTTAGCTATTTTCAATAGAATTAAATTTATTAATATAAATAACAAATTACTATTCTTAAATTTGATCAGATTGATTGCAAAAAAACAAGATTTTCAATAGGTTGCTTATAATCCTAACTATAGTTAGCCTTTCATAAGTAGCGATGCAACAAAGCCATTCCAGTGTCAAGCACTGGAATGACAGCAATCCTACGTCATACCACGATTCATTCCATAGCTGTACGAACATTGTCTAGCAGGAGGGTGTCATCCCAGCGCCCCTATGATGTCATCCCAGTGCTTGACACTGGGATCTAGAAAAATTGATTGTGCACTATGCAACATTTTCGATCAAAAGCTGGATTCCAGTGTCAGCTACTTTCATCTGCCACGCGAATTGCCTGCAAATTGCAATGTTCATACAGTTATGAGCTAGTGTACATAATTGCACATTGGTTTTACAAATTTGAAAATTAGTGTTAAATAAAAATATAAACGCAAAAGGAAAAGAAATGATTGAACTTAAAGGCCCAGAAATTTGTGCAGGCGGAAATAAGAAAAATTTGATTATTTTTTTACATGGTTGGGGCTCAAGTGGCGATAATTTTATTCACCTTGCCAAAGTTATGAGCAAGTTTTTACTGGGTTCATATTTTGCAGTACCCAATGCTCCGTTTGAGAGAGAAATAGGTGATGGTTATCAGTGGTTCAGTTTGGAAGATCGTAGTGAGGAAGCGCTATATAATGGAGTAAAAAATGCTACATCAATTGTAAATCATTTCATTGATACAAAATTAAAGGAGCTTAATTTAAAAGATACGCAACTTTCTTTAGTTGGATTTTCTCAAGGAGCAATGCTTGCAATACATACAGCTCTCACCCGCTCTCAATCCTGTGCATCAGTTGTTGCATACTCTGGTAGATTTCTTTCACCTTCAAAAACTGCACCAGAGATCAAGTCAAAACCTAACATATGTGTTATCCATGGTGATGCTGACGACGTGGTACCTTTTTCGTCCCTCGACTTAGCGGTTAAAGCTCTGAAAGAAAATGGAGTAAATGTTGAAGGACACCCAATTCATGCATTAGGGCATATTATTAATGAAGAGGGAATAAAATTAGGAGTAGAATTTATCAAGAAGAATTTTAAAAATTAATTTTCATGCACTTGTTTTGCTTTGGTTATGGATATGTAGCTAAATTTTTATCGAAAAAATTACTGAACTTAGGTTGGAAAGTCAGTGGCACATCAAGAAGTAAAAATATACAAGATGTAATCCTCTTTAATTATGAGAAAGTTAGTCAAGATCTGCTTAAAAGCGCAACGCACGTTTTAATTTCTATTCCTCCAGATGGTGATGATGTTGTGGAGAGATACGGTGATTGCCTGCAAAATGTTAAATGGCTTGGTTATTTGTCTGCAACTAGCGTCTATGGTGATCACTCTGGTAATTGGGTGGATGAGGAATCTGAAACAAGACCTATAGAAATCAGAGGAGAAAAGCGCCTTAAATCTGAAAAGAAGTGGCTAAATAGCAAACTGCCTGTACATATTTTTCGTTTAGCTGGAATATACGGCCCTAGTAGGAACGTGTTAATTGACTTGCAGCTTGGCAAAGCAAGAAATGTGAAAAAAGAAGGGCATTTTTTTTCTCGTATTCACGTTGAAGATATATCAAATATTTTATTTTCTTCCATGCAAAACATAAAACCTGGTGAAATATACAATTGTGCAGACGATTTACCCACTACACAATCTGAAGTGGTAATGTATGCTGCCAAACTTCTCAATGTTAGCCCTCCAGAGCCAATTGAGTTACCAGATTATGCACAGAGTTTTTATTTAGGATCAAAGAGAGTAAGTAATGTTAAAATTAAAAAAGATCTTAATGTCTCTCTAATTTATCCTAACTACAAGGTGGGATTAGAGAGTTTGCACGTAAACAAAACTGAAATCACATCAGAATGATAGATATGCTTATTGTCACTGCCATTAAGTTAAGGAAAGAATGGTTAAAAACTGAACTAAAAAGTCAGAAATAATTAAGGATTTATGACAAATGCTGAAACAGAATAGAGTAAACTTTAAAGCAGATAAACTCTGAAGTGTAAATTACTTAAGAAATAGTGACCTTACCCAGAAAAAGTGGAGAGAAAGAAAAGAGTTTTTTTGGGTAAAATAAAATTTTGGAGGATTAGAAATGGCAAGAGAATATACGGCAGAATTCAAATTGGAAGCTGTTAAGCTGGCAAATGAACAAAGAAAGGTAGGTCAAACAATTACAAAAACAGCAAAGGATTTAGGAATAAAGGGTGGTTTATTAGGAAAATGGATAAAGAAACACAACGAAAAAAAGTCGGCAGCAGATGCATTTCCAGGTAGAGGTAACATGGCTCCTTACGACAAAGAGAGGTTTGATTTACAAAGAGAGTTAGCAAGAGTAACAAGGGAAAGAGACATTTAAAAAAAAGCCCTGGCCAGTCAAAAAGAGTAAAATATTTTTTTATAAAAGAGCATAGTAACTGCTATAAAGTACAGGAATTATGTAGGATTTTCTGCTAGTGGCTACTATAAGTGGACCACAAGAAAAATAAGCAGTAGAGAATCAGCAAATAAAGAGCTACTCGAAGCTATTCAAAAAATATATCAAGTTTCTAAATGTAGATATGGAGCTCCTAAAATTCATGCTGAATTGAAGGCTTTGGGTAAAAGTTGCAATTTGAAAACGGTGCAAAGTATTATGCAGAAAAATGACATCAGGGCTATACTGAGAAGAAAGTTTAAAATTAAAAAACAACAAACAGATAATAGAGCTGTAGCTCCCAATATACTAGATCAAAACTTTATTGTTGATCAACCAAATAAAGTATGGGATTACTTACATCAAAACCAAGGAGGGATGGCTATATTTGGCAGCAATAATTCTCACGTATGGTAGTTAATGAGTAGTGCAATAAACAAACAATTGGTTATGAACTCTTTATTAATGGCCATTAATAGGCGTAAACCTGTTAAAAATCTACTGCTGCACAGTGACCAAGGTTCACAATATACTGCGCAAGGGTATCAATATCTCTTAGCTGTAAAGAATATAGATGAGTAATAAAGGCTGTTGTTACGACAATTCTGTTGCAGAAAGCTTCTTTAGCTCATTGAAAAGAGAAATACTTATTGATACTTCACAACACTCTGCTCAACAAACTAGAACTGCAATATTTGAATACATAGAAATTTTTTATAACAAACAACGTCACTATTAACTATTGCATTCCAGAACAATTTGATGCATCATTCTTTTTGTAAAAAACATTCCACACTTTCTCTCCACTTTTTCTGGGTAAGGTCATATGTGTACATCCCCATCATGAATGCTATTTTCGGTAAAATCTCTTACAACGCTCAAAAGCAGAAAAACAAAAACTTGATTTTCTCAGCTAAATAGTGGACCATCAAAAGCACGCATAAATATCTACAATGAAAGAAAAAACTTTCACAATCATCGATGGCTATGGTTTTCTTTTCAGAGCTTACTATGTACTACCTCACTTAATTACCACAACAGGAATGCCAATAGGTGGTGTATATGGCTTTCTGAATATGGTTCTTAAGTACATTGCCCATTCGGACTACTTAACTATAGCACTTGATGCAGGGAAAAAGAATTTTAGGCACAATTTATATCCTGAGTACAAAGCGAACAGAGTAACGCCTCCTGAGGATCTAACTCCACAGTTCACCATACTGAGGGAAGCGGTAGAAGCTTTTAACCTCAGCTATGAAGAGATTGAAGGTTATGAAGCAGATGATATAATTGCAACACTAGCTGCAAAATACGCCAACCACCAAGACTTTAAAGTGGTAGTCGTTTCATCAGATAAAGATTTATTTCAACTCTTGAACCACAATATTTTAATATTCGACCCCATTAAAAATATATATATAGATGAAAAACAAGTAATAGAAAAATTTGGCGTAAACTCACACAAGCTTCTTGATTTATTTTCTCTAACTGGTGATGCATCTGACAACATTCCAGGCGTTCCGGGAATAGGTCCGAAGACTGCAGCTAAATTACTAGATGAATTTGATTCATTGAATAATATTATAGAGAACATTGATAACATCGAGCAAACGAGGATTCGTAATATTCTTGCTGAACATAAGGAAAAAGCGCTAATTTCAAGAGAACTTTTATCACTATGCGAAAAAGTAGACCTTCAACATGATATTGCAAAATGTGAAGTTCGCCCTCCAAATATGGAAAAACTATTATCCTTTTTAAAGAAGTATGAATTCAATTCTTTAATAGGTAAAATGGAAAAGCTTTTTTCCTATAATGGGTCTAGCACAAAAGAGAAAATAGGATATAGTAGTGAAGAGTTAGAGAAATTTTTGGAGCATTGTAGATATGAAGGCAGAATTGCAATTCATTGCCACTTTGAAGACAACTTATTAAATAAAATTTCCTTATCTTATAGCGAAAGTAATATTTTTTATATAGAGCAAGACAGCATACAAGATGCACTCATTATAATTAACTCAACTTTACTCTCAAATGGGGCGCTTAAAATAATACATAACATTAAAGAAATCAGGAAAATCTTCCCTACAGTAGAGAAGATGCTAGATTCAGTTGATGATTTGATGATAATGTCGTATAGCTTGGATACAGGAAAACACGATCACAGTATTCCAAACATAGTTGCGCATAATTTGAGTGAAAATGCAGAAATTTTCTCGGCAAAAACTTTAATAGCAATTCATGAAAAGCTAAAGCAAAGGTTATTTCAGGAAAAATTGTTCACAATTTACGAGCGCTTCGATAAGCCACTTATGAAAGTAATATTTGATATGGAGAAAAATGGGATATTACTGAACATACAAAAATTACAGGAGCTGTCCGATAAATTTCAGCAGGTAATTGCCGTGCTTGAAGATGAGATATATAATTTGGCAGGAGAAAGATTTAATATTGCTTCGCCAAAACAATTAAGTGATGTTTTATTCAACAAAATGGGGCTTAATAAAAAGAAAAAGTCAAAAAAATCTGGATCGTATAGCACCAATTATGAAGTTCTAGAGGCACTCGAAGAAGAAGGGGTGGAAATCGCAAGTAAAATCTTAAATTGGCGACATTTAAGTAAATTAAAAGGCACCTACACTGATGCATTAATAAAGCAAGTTGATCCACTTGATGGTAGAATACACACAAGCTTTTCAACGACTGCAACTGCAACTGGAAGGCTGAGCTCCAGCAATCCTAATTTACAGAATATTCCTATCAGAAGCGAAGAGGGAAATCTTATCAGACAAGCATTTATTGCGCCAAAAGGGCATAAGATAATTTCTGCTGACTATTCGCAAATAGAATTAAGACTCCTGGCACACGTTGCAAACGTTGCAGCATTTAAAGAAGCTTTTGCAAACGGACAAGATATTCATGAGATCACCGCAAGGCAAGTTTTTGGAGTGCAAGAAATAGATGAGCAATTAAGACGCAAAGCAAAATCCATCAATTTTGGAATTATATATGGCATTAGCCCATTTGGTCTTGCAAAGCGGCTTGGAATTACCATTGCGGAAGCTGCTGAATACATTAATTACTATTTTTCCTGTTACCCAGAAATAAAGGCCTATATGGAAAAAGCAGTGTCTATCGCAAGATTGCATGGTTATGTAGAAACTTTGTTTGGCAGGAGATGCTTTGTAAGAGACATAAACAATACAATTCCTTATATAAGACAATTTGCAGAAAGGGCAGCAATAAACGCACCACTGCAAGGAACCGCTGCTGATATAATAAAACGTGCGACAATTCAGCTTTTTGACCAATTGAAAGTAGGTAAAATAATCCTCCAGGTTCACGATGAACTACTGGTTGAAGTAGAGGACGAAAAGGTACAAGAAACAGCAAAACTTATGAAAGATATAATGGAAAATGCAATAGAAATTTCTGTACCACTTGAAGTAGAAATAAAAGTTGGCGACAACTGGGCTCTTAATTATGACTTAAACATCGTGGATTCTAGGAGTATAAATCATTTGAACTAATACGAAAAATATGTTAGAATAAAACATAGCAAATGCAAATAGGTCAGCCATGACAGGCCCACAAGTAAAAAGTTCAAAACCTCCAAAGTTACCTACTCAGGTAACTAACGAAGATGAGAAAATTTTTGAAAAAGAGGAACATCAGGTAATCCATGATGCCTTTATACAATTGCTAAAAAACAAAGTACAACCTAAAGAATTAAAGGAAGATGACGAGGCAGTACTCGCTTTCATGCTAAGTCAGAATCAAATTATATTCAATAATGTCAAGCTAGAAGATGTAGAACCACTCAGTGAAGAGAATTTTTCTCAGTTTTTACTTTCCGTATTTGAGAAAATTAGAGAGAAAAAATTAGCTAATGAAGAGAATTTAGAAAATGGTAAAATAAAAGAAGTAGTAGATGACTGTGTAGCTGATATACGCGGTACAGAAGCTAAAGATTCATCCATAAAGTTTGTATTGGAAATGCTGCTGCTAATTGGAGGGATCAAAATAGACCCGAAAAATATTTCTGGCTCCTTTATGGATGGGATGAAAGAAAAAATACCATTCTTAGGTAAAGATAAAAAAGAAGAGGATGAACCACCACTCAGTGATGAAGAGATGGTAACAACGTTCTTAAGCAAGATCTTTTTTCCTGTCCTTCTTTCCACTATTCCAATGTTAATTTTTGGTCCTACTACACTCGGAGTAGTTCTTACTGCTATCGGCACAATATTTGCCATAAAAGGAGGAGTGGAGGTTCTTTTTTCAAATAACAAAAAAGGTACTTTGTATGACCCTAACTCACAAGATAAAAATGATACAGAAAAGAGAGAAAAACTGAATGGAAAAATTCTCGAGGGCATTGATGATATTTTAAAAACCCCAGTTACAGAAGTTGAGAAAGGCACCTCTGTTTCTGAACAAATTTCCCAAGGAAAAGAAAAGAGTGAACAACAGCCTGTTCCTGAACAAATTTCCCAGAGAAACAACAGGGAAAACGAAAAGAGTGAGCAGCGCGATCAATCTTGGACAGGAAAGGAAAACAAACGAAGGGAAGAACCACAGAGCAGCAAAGGTAAGACTACTCAGGTTTGCCAAAAGTGAATTGTGTAAGAGATCTGCTATTATTCTATAGCACATACAACAGGAGTATGGTCAGACGGATTTTCTAGCTTACGCAATCTATCATCTATGTAGCATGTTTCCAATTTATCTACAGCTTGTGGTGATAACAGCATATAATCTATTCGCATTCCTTGATTATTTCTGAGTGAATTGCCTTGATAATGCCACCAAGTGAATTGTTGCAAATTTGGGTGAGATATTCTAAACGCATCTTTAAACCCAAGATTCAAGATCGCTCTTAACTTCTCACGTTCTCTTATATGAAAGCACACTTGGCCATTCAATAAGTTTGAATCAAAGACATCAATTTCATCCGGTGCAACATTATAATCGCCAGCTATAATAGTTAACTCTTCATTCTTTAACAAAGTGCTCATCCTTTCATATAGATTATCAAAAAACTTGAGTTTATATTCAAATGCTTGAGAGTCCGGGCTTTGACCGTTTGGAACGTATACACTTCCCACCCTTACCTTCTGATTATTGTGCTTTATTATGCACTCTATATAACGCGCTTCTTGATAACCTTCTACGATATCAATCTTAAACTTCTCCAGTATCGGATATTTAGATAAAACACAAACGCCATTTCTTGCAACTTGTCCATAGACAGCACATTCATATCCCAGCTTCTCTATCTCTGCATAAGGAAATTGCTCTTCCATACATTTTATCTCTTGCAGCAAAATTATATCTATCTGACTATCAACTATAAAACTACAAAGTTGGTTAACTCTTTTACGTATGGAGTTTACATTCCAAGTTGCAATCTTTAGCATCAACAATCCTTATTAATTATATCAATTAAACTCTCCCCAGTAGGCAACCTCGATGTTATAATTTTTTTCCATTTGATTAACTTTAAACTATCAGCAATGTTTTTACTCATAGTATATGCAACTGTATTATTCATCACATGAGATAGCCCACTTTTTAGAACTAATGAACAAAATACCCTTGCTGTCTGTGAGGAAAAAAAAGCAACACTACCAATTTTACCATCCAACAGTAAATTTTTACACCTATTAGTTAGACTCCTTTTAATGATTGTTTTATAGAGTACAACTTCTCTTACGTTAAAATCTTCTTCAGATAATCTCTTTTTTAGGTCACATGATACTTCTTGTCCCCTTATATACAAGAACTTTATTGCGTTTGAATAATGAGCTTTTATGAATGATATCAGACCATCAACGTTGCTGTCTGCTGAGATTATATCAGAAAATCCCAAATTTTTTGCAGCCTGCATGGTTGAATTACCAACTGTAATAATCGGAAAGTCATCCTCTTTGCATATTTGACTAAAAGCCTTTACACTGTTTTTACTTGTAGATATCACAACGTCAAATTCGTACGCAGATATATCAGGATTTAAGTACTTTATTGTGAATACTGGTTCTATAAAAACTTTGTATCCATACTTTCTCAATATATTTCTTGTATTGAACGAGTCCAATAAAGGCCTCGTTAATAAAATAGACTTCATTCTGATTTATTTCACTACTAGTAAAATAGTACCCTTTATACACAAATTACTGAATAAAAACTTTTATTTTGATAGCTTGAGCAATTATTCAAGTAATTGATGTGGAAGTAGGAGTACTAATACCAACTCTCATTGTTGTCCAGTCAAATAGGAAACATTGCAGAGTTGTTTAATTGTGGAGCTGGCAAGAGAAGTAATAAATTTGCACAAAGCACCCTCAAGTAGAGCAATTGTATCGTATATTTTATTGCGCAAAATGTTCTGTTTTATATATAACCAAAGCCTCTCAACAGGATTTAGCTCAGGTGAGTATGGAGGTAGGTATATAATGTCGATATTTTTAGGTACCTTTAAATTTTTTGACCTATGCCAACTAGCACAGTCCATAACGAGAAAAGCCTCTCGTGTTTCTAGATATTGCGAAATTTGCTCAAGAAATATGTTCATGCAATCAGTGTTGACATTTGGTGCAAATAAGCTAGAACTCTCTCCATTTCTAGGATTAACTGCACTATAGAGATAGAAATTTTGCCTACCTAATTTTGTTTTAACCTGTGTTCTAATCCCCTTTTTAAACCACCCATGTCCAACTTTTGAATGTGTGCCAAACCGTGATTCATCAAAGAAAAATAGCTCTTTTTCTGGATACTTGCTAATAGCTCCATTGAGATTTTTTTTTGAATTCCTCTTGTTTGCTTTTATCTTGTCCATTATGAACTGGTCTTGGTGTAATATATGAGAATTTCATCTTTTGCATATGGCGGTGTACTGTAGATTTGCTGATATTTAATCCGAACTTTTCCTGGATTCTTATTCTCATTTCTTTAATGGTGATATTAGGATTTTCTTCTATCCACTCTTCAATTTGCTGTAGTTGAGCCTGATTTAATTTAGTTTTTCTACGACGTTGTGAAGGAGCAAACAGTTTTTCTTCTCTGCCAATTTTCAAGAGTTTTACCCACGAAGTTAGTGCGCTTCTTGAAATGCAATATATTTTTGCTACAGCCGTTATACTGTACTTTTTTGCTGCAATTACAGCATTTAGTTTTTTTGAAACATATGCATTATTCCTTACTTTCTTCAGCATTTCTTTTGCTGATTCTACTACTTTTTCATCCAATAATTTTGATCTTAATGCCATTTAAACCTCGCTATTTTACTTACTTCAGTATGGCTTTTCTTCCATCATTGTCCATCTGTTTGCCCTGTAATGGGAATTGGTATAAGCGCTCCTACCCCAATAAGCCCACAATTTCTGCTTACACTTTTTTGACGCTAATTACATCGAACTCTTTTGAATGGCTTCCTTCAGTGGAATTATATAGCTAATATTCCTGTATAAGTTAATACTTAAGCTTGTACTCTTGTAGTATTTGAAGAGAGATTCTCAAGGACGTTTTTTGTCTGTGGTTCACTAATCATAGTTTGAACGATATTAGCTGCCATAATAACACAGCCTAGAATAAAAAAAGGCGTAGAAACAAAATAAATAACAGAAGACTCAAAAAGCGACATAGATGCAATACCTCCTATTAGAAATGAAGCACTGGATGCTATATCAAGATAGATCTTTGTTAACTTTTTTTGTCCTGGAGTGTTTTTTATGCCAGATTTCTTATTAAGATTCTGTTGTCGGGAATGATCATTTAGTGACCATATATTTAAAGCAAACGAAAGTGCACTGAATATAGTGCCGGCAATACTAAAATACAGACTTAAGACAGGAATATTCAAGACCAATGCCGCTATGTATCCAATGAAAGAGATAGTAGATAGTGTAGTAACTAAGCGTTTCGAGTAAGTTCGTACCTTCTTTCTGCAGGCTAACTTATTTTTTTCACTATACATAGCATGAATATTACCTAATATGTTATATTATAACATTAATTAATTCAATAAGCAATATGGAAGCTAAGAGTGCCCGAGAGAAGACTTGAACTTCCACAACTTAAAAAGTTACTAGCACCTGAAGCTAGCGCGTCTACCAATTCCGCCACCCGGGCTTTTTATAGTTTACTATGTTAAAGTTAAATAATATACTTAAACAATTTTTAGTTCAAAGGTAATGCCAAATCTAGATCAAATATTTTTTGCTCAAAACAATGTTAATATTAATAACGTGTATAAAATAGTCAATAACGCTTTGAGCAATAGCGATGGTGGTGAGCTGTTTCTAGAATTTTGCCAGTCGGAGTCCCTGGTTTTTGAGGATAACATATTAAAACACATGGACTTGAATACTAGAAGGGGATTTGGTTTAAGGTCTTTTTGTGAAGATAGTACATCTTTCGTTTGTTCTTCTGAGATCAGCGAAAAAGAAATTAGTAATGCTGCTTCTATGGTAAAAAGCTCAGTGTCTTTAAACAAGACAAATTCAATAAATTTAAACGAAGAGACAAAAAGCCTATATTCGAGGATTAACCCTATAAATGAAATGGATCTGAATTCAAAGATTAAGCTACTCAATGAGGTTAATGAGTATGTAAGGTCCAAAAATAACTGCGTGAAGCAAGTAAAAATAACTCTAAGTGGAGAATGGCAAGTTGTACAAATAATAAAGGGTGATCACAGATTAAGCGATATCAGGCCTCTGGTACGTTTTAATGTGCTAGTCATTGTAGAAAAAGATGGCCGTACCGAAAGAGGTTCTGCAGGGCATGGTGGAAGGGACTCTTATAGTAAGTTTATTTCTGAGAAAAAGTGGAAAGAAGTTGCAAACCAAGCGTTAGAACAAGCACTGGTAAATCTTGAAGCAATTCCAACTCCAGCCGGAGAAATGACAGTCGTTTTAGGTCCAGGCTGGCCAGGAATATTGTTACACGAAGCCGTGGGTCATGGACTTGAGGGCGACTTCAATCGCAAAAAAGTCTCAGCATTTTCAAATTCTGTGGGTAAACAAGTAGCAGCTAGTGACATCACAGTAGTTGATGACGGAACTCTGCCCAATTTGCGCGGTTCTATCAGCGTAGACGATGAAGGCACTCCACCCAGTTATAATATATTGATAGAGGATGGGATCCTAAAAGGATACATGCAGGATCATATGAACGCTAAACTCATGGGTGTAAGCCCAACTGGTAATGGTAGAAGAGAAAGTTATAAAGAAGTTATTATGCCGCGCATGACAAACACCTATATGTTGCCCGGAAAGTATACACCGAAGGAAATAATATCTAGCGTAAAGAAAGGTCTATATGCAGTAAATTTCGGTGGTGGGCAGGTTGATATAACGTCAGGAAAATTTGTTTTTTCATCTTCGGAAGCTTACCTAATAGAAAATGGCAAAATTACACAGCCAGTCAAAGGGGCAACACTAATTGGTGACGGTCCAACAGTGTTGAAAAAAGTATCTATGGTTGGTAATGACTTAAAGTTAGATCCTGGTGTTGGCACATGCTCGAAAGATGGACAAAATGTGCCCGTTGGAGTTGGTCAGCCGACACTCAAAGTCGACGCAATAACTGTTGGTGGAACTGAGATATAGATAAGGGCTAAAACGGATTCCAGCACACGGCGCACAATTGTACAAACATTGTGATTTGGAAGCAATTGCCACCAGTAGGGTGTCATCCCAGTGTTTGGGCACTGCCTTTGTGTTTGAGGCAAAACTGGCTATAACATTTAACACACTGCTTTCGCAAATAAATGTTCGTACAGTTATGTGTCAGCTACTTGGATGACACTTTTGTACTTGATGCAAGATTATATCTTGAAAAAATTAAGTTTTAGTGCTATTAAATGGTTGTAAATTTTGTCTCTGTGGTAGCTTTATGAATGTTGAAAGTAAAAAAATACATGATGCTAAAATAAAATTACCAATATTTCTTGATTATCAATCTACTACTAAAGTGGATCCCCGTGTTTTAGAGGTGATGATACCTTACTTTGGTGAGTTCAGCAATGCACACTCTCGCAGCCATTCATTTGGTTGGACTGCTGAAGAAGCAGTGGAAAAAGCAAGGAAACACATCGCTGATCTGGTGAACGCAGATAGCAAAGAAATTATCTTTACCTCAGGTGCAACTGAGTCAAATAATACAGCAATCAAGGGCGTTACTCACTTTTATAAAAATAAAGGAAATCATATAATCACTGTCTGCACGGAGCATAAGTGTGTTTTGGATTCTTGTCGGCATCTGGAAAATGAAGGCTTTAAAGTTACATATTTGCCTGTTAAGCAAAACGGAATTATAGATTTATCAAAGCTTGAGGAAGCAATTACTGATCAAACAATCCTGGTTTCAGTGATGATGGTAAATAATGAAATCGGAATAATTCAGCCTGTCAAAGAAATTGGTGCAATATGTAGAAAGTATAATATATTTTTCCACACAGATGCAGCTCAAAGCTTTGGAAAAGTTCCAATTGATGTTAATGAGATGCGCATTGATCTTATGAGTCTCTCTAGCCACAAAATTTATGGACCTATGGGAATAGGCGCATTATACGTTCGTAAAAAGGGCTCTCGTGTTAGATTGACACCATTGATCAGTGGTGGTGGACAAGAAAGAGGTATGCGTTCTGGAACAGTTCCAACTCCCCTTGCAGTCGGTTTTGGTGAAGCAGCACGTATTGCTAAAGAAGAAATGGAACCAGAAGCAAGCAAATTGGAAGGACTGAGAGATATTTTGTACAATAAGATAAAAGAAGCATTTCCTGATGTTGTTTTAAATGGTGACTATGAAAATAGGATTCCTGGCAACCTAAACTTGAGCTTTCCCTATGTTGAGGGTGAGTCTCTCATCATGGCAATCAAGGATTTAGCAGTAAGTTCTGGTTCTGCGTGCACATCTGCGTCTCTTGAGCCTTCCTATGTCATACGGTCGTTAAATAATGGCCATGACCTTGAGCATTCATCAATTAGATTTGGCCTAGGCCGATTTACAACCAAAGAAGAAGTTTTGTACGCAACAGATCTTATTACTAAAAATGTTGGCCGACTGAGAGAAATGAGCCCACTTTGGGAGATGGTACAAGAAGGAGTAGATTTGAACACCGTGAAATGGGACTCTCATTAAATGTATCCGTTCCAACTGCAAATGCACTTTGAAATTACTCTGTACCGTTCACACTTAATTCTTCAATCTCACTAATAGAAAGGCCAGTAAACTTGACAATAGTGTTAACATCAACATTATTAGCCAGCATTGCTTTTGCAACTTCAATTTTCCCTTCAATTTTCCCTTCAATTTTCCCTTCAATTTTCCC
Source organism: Wolbachia endosymbiont (group A) of Alloplasta piceator (assembly GCF_964028505.1). NCBI lineage: Bacteria > Pseudomonadati > Pseudomonadota > Alphaproteobacteria > Rickettsiales > Anaplasmataceae > Wolbachia > Wolbachia endosymbiont (group A) of Alloplasta piceator. Next base: position 788,456 of record NZ_OZ034793.1, read on the forward strand.
TTCAATTTTCCCTTCCTCTTTACCGATTTTGATGCCTCTTTCTTCGCCAATTTGGATGCCTTTTTCAGTAGCAAGGTCAAGTCTGTATTCAAGAATGGCTTCTTCTTTCCGTAGATCCATTATTCTTTCTTCATAAGCTACTAAATCTTTTTCATTCCAGCTAAACCTGTCTAATTCATCGTAGGCTAACTTTATTATTGGTGCTTTTTCTGCTATTTTCCTTAAGTCTTCTTCCGTAGTTTCATCTGCATATTTGAAGAAAAATAACCAACGATCCACTATGCTTTCTAGCTGTTCTTCCTTATTCTTAGGAAATTTAGGTAGTTCAATAAATACAAATTGAAAATCTTTTAAGTCATGCTCATTGGTTTTCTCATCTCTTATAGTGTGGCTGGATATATAATCAAGCTTATCAGGAAATAAATTACAATTAGAGATAGCAATAAAGAAAACCTTCTTTAAATCAATGTACTTATCAGATTTATCAGCTTGCCTTGAGTAAGCCTTAGCAGCATATAGTTGAGCTCGTTTTTCGAAGCCTTTATCGCGAGTGAGCTGCATTTCAATCACATACCTAGCCCCACTAGAGTCCCTGCAAAGAACATCAACTATACTTTGCTTATCAGAGGCAATTTCAGGATCCATTATAGTACTGAGGAACTCCACTTCTTGTATAGTATTTATCTCGGTAAACCCTAAAATATCATTCAAAAAATGTATGAGAATATTCTTATTTTTTTCAGTGCCAAAGATTCTTTTAAAGGTTAAATCCAGCTTAGGGTCGAGAAACTTAGATAAAGCCATAGCCAAAGTGCTTAAAAATATTAATAATTATACACTATTATTAACAATTATTCAACCATATTTTTGAAGATAGCTATGCCGCCGCGAACCGTCATACCGCCGCGGTATCTCTAGATCCCGCTAACAAGCAGCGGGATGACGAATTACTTAACCGTCATACCACCGCGAACCGTCATACCGCGATTCATTCGCGGTATCTCGGCATAGATTCCGCTAACTAGTAGCGGAATGACGATTTTGTATCGTGCTTTGCTAAAAAAAAAATCACAGAATGCAGTCTGGTTACATTACTCTAGCTATACGCAACAACTTTACTTTCAACAATTTTATTAGCAATAATACGACTTTCACAATCAATATTTATTATATCAGATAGTGAATTAATATCAGTATAACTATCAAAACTTTCTATTGTTGATTCCACTATCTCTACTATTTTTAAAAAGCCAATTCGTGACTTCAAAAATTCATTAACAGCTATTTCATTTGCAGCATTGAGCACAATACTATTTGCTTGTGGAGCAGAAGAGTTTAACACTGCCATGCTAAGCTTTAGCGCAGGAAAACGTTTATGGTCTGGTTCTTGAAAGGTCAATTTTCCTTGCTCTGTTAAATCTAGTCTACAATTTAAAGCTGATCTTTCCGGCCAAGACAAAGCATATGAAATGGGAATTGCCATGTCAGTCTCTGCAAGCACAGCAAAGTTGAACCCATCCTTATAAGTTACAATTCCATGTACTATTGACTCAGGATGCACTATTGCTTCAATTTTATCCGGGCTGATGTTAAACAAGTTATGTGCTTCTATTATCTCTAGTGCCTTATTCATCATTGTTGCGCTATCAACCGAGATTTTCTTTCCCATATTCCAAGTGGGGTGACTAAGCGCCTGATCTACCATGACATTTCTTAATTGCTCAGAACTATAATTTAAGAATGGTCCACCAGAAGCAGTAAGTATGATCTTTTCTACGCATTTGTCGTCATTTTGCAAAATTTGAAAAATTGCATTGTGCTCAGAGTCAATAGGGATTATTTGTACATTTTTTTCTTTAGCTTTTTTGAGTAATAACTTTCCACCGCAAACAATGCTTTCTTTGTTTGCCAATGCAATGACTTTGGTACCGCTTTCTATAACCTCCATAACTGGCTCAAGGCCTGCAATGCCAACTATTGCAACAACTGAGAGATCAACAGGTATGGTAGCAATATTTGTAGCACCAATTGCTATTTTTACATCTGTACCAAGTAAACTTTCTTTCAAATCTTTGTAAAGCCTTTCATCGGAGATAGCAACATATTTTGCATTTAGCAGTTTTGCTTGGTGTGCCAGTAGAGCAAAGTTCGAATGGGCACTTAGTGCTTCCACTTGGTATTCTTCTTTTCTCTTTGAGAGCAAATCTACAGTCTTTTTTCCAACACTTCCTGTTGACCCTAAAACTGAAACCTTTTTCACTAAGACAAACTCATGTTAATTATAACAACAGCAACTTTTCTTATTAGGCCTTCTCGCATACTATTCAGCAGTTTTTAAGCGTTTAACCAAGTTCATGCCCGTGGTCATCACCAACAGATGGTGAAGGACCAGGTGAAAAAGATTGACCATGGTGATCACCTGCATCATGCATGTCTTGCAAACCATCAGCATTATGAGCCATTTCATTATTGGCATGAGGGTAATCATCTGAGTGAGGTCCCTCATCACCATGAGCCATATCCATTCCTTCTGATGGCATATCTTTCCCACCTCCACCTGAAAAATATTCTGCAAGGCCTTCAAGAAATTTTATGCCAAACATATTACCTGATTTTCCAAACAGCGTTACTAGACTACTACCACTCACCAAACCTTCAAACACGTTACTATAAGCAGCAATTGCTCCTTCATGAAAGTTGAACAACCATTTCATTCCATCGACAACTGTTGAAACAGAGTCACTATGACCAAGACCAAAACCACTTTTCTCACCAGCAGCCTCTTGGTGTTGCTGCTGCGCTTGCCATTCTGCAATGTTTGGACCTTGAGCTTCACTCATAAATTTTTACTCTCAACCTTAAGCTATTATTTTATCACAAATATTGCAAAATATCAATAGAGCTTTTGAATATAGCTAATACAAACAATTTCTGTCATCCTATACATAGCTAAACTGACTTACGACAATTTGAAAAACGACAAATTCGTCATTCCGCTACTAGTTAGCGGAATCTATGCCGAGATACCGCGAATGAATCGCGGTATGACGTGTTAGCTATAGGATCCAGTTTGAAAAAAATCTGAATTCCAATGTTCACTACCTTTTACAAAGTTAAAACTTAAAAATATGACTGTTAGCAATAGTGTATATATCTTTAGCTATATATAATGAATGAATTTTTTTATATATTCGTTATTAGTATTTTGTATTTCCTGAACAGTTCCATGGGAAATGATCTCCCCTTCATATAATACTGCTATTTTATCAGCTATTTTAAATGCGCTATGAATATCATGTGTAATCGTGATAATTGTAGGGTTAAGATCTCTAGATAATTTTATTATTATCTCGTTTACTATATCTGACATAATTGGGTCCAATCCTGAAGTTGGTTCATCCAAAATAATGATTTCTGGGTTGTGTGCAATCGCCCTTGCAAGTGCCACTCTTTTTTTCATTCCACCTGATAGCTCTATTGGAAACATATCTGCTATGCTTTCCTCCAGTCCAACATCATTTAACTTCTCGATTGCTAGCTGTTTTGCCTCTTTTTTGCTGATATTAAAGCGCTTTTTATAATTAAAAGATATATTTTCCCACACTGTAACGTAGTCAAATAAAGCGGAATTTTGAAATAAAACCCCAAATTTATTTTTGCTTTTACTATTTATTTTAACAGACCCTGAGTCTGGAGCAAGCAAGCCGATAATTGTTTTTGTTAATACAGATTTGCCGCTTCCTGAGCCACCAAGTATGACTAATGATTCCCCTTTTAATATATCAAAATTTAGATCTTTTAGTACTGTCCTATCATCAAAAGATAAGCTTAAGTTCAATATTGATATTATGGGGTTACGCATGTATCAAAGTAATCATGTAGTTTGCTAAAATGATCAGTATGGACGATAAAACAACAGTTGATGTTGTAGCAACACCTACTCCTCGTGCACCTTCTTTGCAATGGTAACCGTAATAGCAGCTTGAGACAGAAATTATGGCGCCAAATACAGTTGCTTTTATTAGCCCAGTTATAAAATCATACGTATTAAAGAACTGAGCTGTGTGTTTAATGTATATATTTAAATTGTGGTTAAATTCGAAGACTGCAGTGATACATCCTCCAAATATTCCTATTAAATCTGCACATACTGTAAGTATGGGAAATACTATGATTGACGCTAAAATCCTTGGTGCAATTAAATATTTGAAAGGGTTGATGTTCAAAGTTGTAAGGGCATCTATTTGCTCGGTGATGCGCATCGTACCAATTTCTGCTGCAACTGATGATCCAACCTTTCCTACCATTATTAAGCTGATCAAAACTGGTCCTAACTCTTTAATGATAGTGATCGTAACAAGTTTGGGTATTATCTGTTCTTGGTTAATTAATGGGTCACTCAAGCTACTTTGTAAAACTATTGCCGCTCCTATAAAAACTCCAGTGAGCCCAACAATTGGCAGAGAGAAAAAGCCTATCTCTATAATTTGTCTTGCTATGTTGCTAAAATAATATGGTGGCACAAGGCAGTGGTATAGAGATTGAATAAAAAATATGAATGCACTACCAAGCCTTAACAAAAAATTGATAAAGTACCTACCAATTATTCTAACACTATTTATATCAAAAAAGCTCACTTTGTATTCATTTTAGCTGGAGTTACTGATTTTATTAAAATTTTTATTAACTTTATCGCAAAGTATAGCTGAGATATGTTTTAAGTTCAATATACTTGATGTTTTAATTTAAAGCTTAACCCAAGAAAGGTTTCCCTACGTCATACCGCAATTCATTCGCGGTATAGATTCCGCTAACGAGTAGCGGAATGACGGTTTTTCAAATTGTAGAGCCACTTTAGCTATAGAACTCAATTACATAAGCAAACCTTACTTATTTTACTATCCCTGTTTACTTCCTGTAAAAAACATGTTACTAATGTATTGTATTTTGTAGTAGAATGGAGGAAATTTTGGCAGTTCCAAAAAGAAAAAAGTCAAAGTCAAGGCGTAATATGCATCGTTCTCATCATGCTATTCAGCCTAAGAATATTGTGGTGTGTTCAACAACTGGGGAATTCATGTTGCCTCATAACGTAGCAGTTGATGGCAGTTACAAAGGAAAACGGGTTTTCATTAAGCAACAGGCGGAGTGACTATTATGATATGTTACCTACGGTCAATAATAATATAGTTATTGCACTTGACGCTATGGGGGGCGATTTTGCGCCTCTTTCCGTAATTCAGGGTGCTGGTTTTTTTTTAGACAACCTTGTTGACCCAGGCATTAAAGTTTTTTTTCATATTTATGGAGATAAGGAAGAAGTATCTCCTTTGCTTTTGAAATATAAAAAAGTAAGTAACAATTCTGAATTTACTCATTGTTCTGACAATGTCCTTGCAAATGATAAGCCATCTTTTGCGCTGAGACATCGTAAAGACTCAAGTATGAAAGCTGCAATTGTTGCAGTGAAAGAAGGTAAAGCTTTCGGAGTGGTGTCTTCAGGCAACACCGGAGCATTGATGGCAATTTCCAGATTTATTTTAGGAACATTACCAAACATTTATCGTCCTGCTATTGTCTCTATCTGTCCAACTAAAACAAAAAGCTTTGCTTTGCTTGACCTTGGTGCAAATGTCGATTGTAATGCCGACTCATTATTTCAATTTGCATTAATGGGAAATATATTTGCAAAAGTAGCGCTAAAAATTGATAATCCTGAAGTTGCTTTGCTAAATATCGGCACAGAAGAAGTTAAAGGTAATGACTCAGTGCGCGGCGCTTTTGAGTTGCTTAAAAACGCTCCAGGCATTAATTTCAAAGGGTATATAGAGGCAAGTGAATTTTTAGAGGGCAATATAGATGTGATTGTTGCTGATGGTTTTGTTGGCAATGTAATGCTCAAAACGGCTGAGGCAACCGCTAATACTTTTATCAATCTAATAAAGCAGGAAGTACTGAGCTCATGGGCAACAAAGATGCTTGTTGGTATGTTGTTAAAATCCAAACTAAATAGAGCTTTAACACGTTTTAATCCCAAAATTAGAAGTGGAGCTATGTTTTTAGGGCTGAATGGTATCATCATTAAAAGTCATGGAAATTCTGATGCTATTTCTTTTGCCCATGCCATAAAATTTACAGTGAATGCAATTAGTGAAAATTTAAATCAAAAGATAATTAACGGGGTAAGTCATATTGAATAAAAGTTTCATATTAAGCACTGGATCTTACCTACCAAGAAAAATGTTGAGTAACAACGAAATTGCATCGATAGTTGAGACGAGCGATGAATGGATAAGGCAGAGAACAGGAATAGTTCAAAGGCATATAGCAGATGAAGGAGAACTAACGTCAGATCTAGCTGTAAATGCAGCAAAAAGTGCTATAGAAAAAGCTAAAATTTCAGTAGATGAAATTGATTTAATCATAGTTGCCACAACAACGCCTGATAAAACTTTTCCTAGCTGTGCAACGATTGTACAAAGTAAGTTAAAATGTAAAAACGCATTTGCTTTTGATGTACAAGCAGCATGCTCTGGTTTTATATATGCAGTTACAATCGCAGACTCGCTTATCAAATCTAACAATAGCATTAAATATGCACTAGTTATAGGTGCTGAAATAATGTCTAGGATTGTTGATTGGGAAGATAGATCAACTTGTATACTCTTTGGTGATGGTGCTGGTGCAGTGGTGATGAAATCAGAAATGGGTAGAAGCGGCATCATATCAACAAACTTACACTCTGATGGCAATTTGGACATACTATGTACGAACGGAGGGGTATCCTCTACTGGTGATTCTGGAAAAATATACATGAATGGAAGAGAAGTGTTTAAACATGCAGTGGATAAGTTAACAGCCTTAATAGAGGAAACTCTGAAATGCAATAATTTGAAAATTACTGATATTGACTGGCTCATTCCCCATCAAGCAAATATTCGTATTATTGAAGCAGTAGTAAAGAAGTTAGATTTCCCTATAGAGAAAGTGATTAATACCGTTGATCAACATGCAAATACCTCAGCAGCATCAATCCCACTAGCACTTGATTATGCAATACAAAAATCAAAAATAAAATTAGGAAACCTGGCACTGCTGATTTCAATAGGTGCAGGCCTGACCTGGGGTTCCGTGTTGCTGCACTATTAGACTTCCTGCATTACCTCCTGTCATCCCAGTAGCCCCTTCGGTGTCATTCCAGTCTGGAATCCAGTTCTTATTGTACATTCACCTGGTGTAAAGTTAAGTTTCCTGGATCCCAGTGTCAGCTACTCGGATGACAAAAAAAGGAGCACTGGAATGACAGCAGTCCTACGTCATACCGCGATTCATTCGCGGTATCTCTAGATCCCGCTAACAAGCAGCGGGATGACGGTTGTCGTTTAGCCACAAATATTTAAGAAATTTACCAAATGAAAAAAAAGGCAAAAGAAGCCCTGGGGTTATTATCCGCTTTAAAATATTGGCGTTTTTTATGTTTTAAACGCTTGACAAGCGAGATTAAGCTGCTTTTAATTGCAACTAACTTATGCTGCAAACGTTTAAGAAATTTACTAAGCAGAAAAAAAGACAAAGAATCCCCGAGTTAGCTAGTCTTTTACTATCTCTGTCGAGTATTGGCATTTTTTGATGTCTTGTAACGCTCTGTAAGCGCGTTCAGCTTATTTAGATAAAAATCTAGATGTAGATGAAGTTTTGTAAAGACATACAGTATCTATATACTGCAAAAAATTGAACATAAGACGCCGATACATTAAGTAATCCTTACCTTTTAATCTGCAGATTGGCGAAAGCAAATACAATAGCTTCAGTTTCATGATAAGGGAGCTGGCGAGGTTTGTCAAGGAAGTTTTTCTTTCCCGTGAATTCCCTTTGAAGTTGAATATTGAAAATTGACTGGAGAATTGTGGATTACTTTGTATATGTTATGACAAGCCATTGCGCTCTCAGCAAAACCATTTAGTATTAATTTTAGTTTGCCTGAATAAATAGCTATATCTCCGATTGCATATATCCTATCTCTACTGGTTTTAAGTGTAGCTGGGTCGACAGTTATGCGGCCATGTTCTAACTGTATACCCCAATTGTTTATTGGACCAAGATTCATTGACAGTCCAAAAAATGGCAGCAAAAAATCAGCGGATATTTCTTTTTCTTCCTTAGAGGCAATGTTTTTTACTATCACTGCGCTCAACTGCCCATTACTTCCTGCTAGTTCGTGTAATTGATATGGCACTACCAGTTCTATTTTTCCATCAATTTCAAGTGATTCTAATTTATTTCTAGTTTCAGGAGTGCAGCGAAATTCCTTTCTCCTATGTATCACATAAATTTTCTTTGCAACTTGAGAAAGTTCTACAGTCCAATCAGCCGCAGAATCACCCCCCCCTGCAATGACTATAGTTTTATCCTGAAAATCAGAAATTTTATTTACACTGTAAAATACAGATTTATTTTCATATTCTAATATACCACTTAAGGGTGGACGGTTAGGTTCAAACATTCCATTACCTGCAGCAACAATAACCGCCTTACATTTTACCTCTGTACCTATGCTCGTTATGATAGTAAAGTTTTCACCTTCGTTATTTGAAATCTTTTCTACTTTTTGACTTAAATGGTAAATAGGCTTAAATGGCGAAGCTTGCTCCATTAGCTGCTCAATTAATTTTTGGGCAGTAATTACAGGATAACCAGGTATATCGTATATTGGCTTTTCTGGGTAAAGAGCTGTGCATTGTCCTCCTGCTTGATCCAAAACATCTATTATATGACATTTCATATCAAGCATTCCCGCTTGAAAAGCAGTGAATATTCCAACAGGTCCTGCACCTATTATTACTATATCGGGTTCCATATTCAGATGGTGATCTATTTATAGATATTAGCTTTCTTCGCTAACAAGGTCAATTTACAAAGGGATGTATTTTTAAAAGATGTGGCTAGATTAGATAAGATTTCCAGCGTTATGAACCACATAGTCCAAATAAGCTCTAAAAATCAGCTAGCATAGCGAGATGCTGTGCGGACGGAATGGGATTCGAACCCATGGTACGCTCATCACGTACGTCAGTTTTCAAGACTGGTGCCTTAAACCGCTCGGCCATCCGTCCATTTCTTTTCTATCACAACATTTGATTTTAAGCAATCTATAAAAGCTTTACTTGCCCACGCAAAAGTTGCTAAACACACTACTCAATATTTCCTCAACATTAATAATCCCAATCACTGCACCAAGTTCAAATGCAGCAAGCCTCAAATCTTCAGATATCAACTCAATTGGATTATCGATATTAAAACGTTGTAAATGTTCCAGTGCTTTCTTCATGTGATTCCTATGTCTTTGCCGAGTGATTACAGGAGTGTCTCTATCATGCCCAAATTTTTCCTCTGCCTTCTCTTTTATGAGAGAGATCAATTTGTTTGTACCTATTTCCTTTAGAATAGAAATGGGTAAAAGATCTATGCCATTAATTTTTATATTGTGATTATTGATAACATCGTCAGCTTTGCTCAATACATAAATGGTGTCATTTTGGTCTGATGTCATGCAAGTAGCTGACACTGGTTTCCAGCTTATCTCATCATGAACATTGTTTTCAGCACATGTTTCTAGAATCCATTGTCTATTGCATAATTTGCAAGTATTTTTATATCTGGATCCCAGTGTCAAGCACTGGGATGACACCGTTTGTTGATTACAATATTTGCATAGTTGTGTGTCAACGACAGATGGTATATTGCCTGTGGCTTGATAATTGACATCGTGTCGTTGTTCAAAAGGAAATAGCTCTATTCTTAAATCAGCTTCAAAAGACCTCTTTTTCGCTCGACTTATACCTTCTAATTCTATTGGATCTGAACTTTCACGAATTCCAGCAGTATCAGAGAGAATGATTGGGTATCCGCCAATGTCAATATGAGCTTCAAGTATATCTCTTGTTGTGCCTGCATATTCAGAAACAATAGCAATATCACGCTTGGCTAAGAAATTAAACAGAGTTGATTTACCGACATTTGGTTCACCAGTTATTACAATATGTAAACCCTCACGCAACCTTTCGCCCCGTCTATTATCATTTAAATGCTCTTGTATCAACTGCACGAGAGATTGCACTTCATTATTAATTTTTTCCAATTCACTTTTTTCTGCCCAAATGTCCTCTGGAAAGTCTATATATGCTTCGATTTTGGATTGTATCGTTATTAATCTTTGCCTCCAATTGCTGTATAGTCTCTCCAATTCTCCTGATATCTGCTTAATCGCTTGTTTAGCTTGCATTTTCGTCTCAGCATCAATTAAGTCTGCAATCCCTTCTATTTGCGTTAAGTCAAATTTACCATTTAGAAAAGCCCTAAGTGAGAATTCTCCAGGCTTGGCCATAACGAAAACTTTTGATAATTCCTCCAAGATGATTTTTATAACTGCCTTGCTTCCATGCACTTGTAACTCTATAACGTTCTCGCCAGTGAAACTGTTTGGAGCAGGGAAATAGATGATTATTCCATTATCTATCAATTGACTGGAATCATCATATAGATCAACTAAAGTAGCAAATCTTGGTTTAATTTCTTTCTTAATATGAAAATGATTTAAAGCTTTAAGCGCGTAGTTGCCTGAAATTCTGATTACTGCAACTCCTGACTTACCAAATACGGTCGATAAAGCGAAAATAGTTTCATTTGTGTTTGTCATTATTTATATAAACTACTTAGCAATATTACACTTAAGAAACCAAAATACCTAAAAAGTCACCCAGGTGAAAATATTTATTTTGAAAACTGATAATATGATTTATAATGACTGACACAAGTTTTAAATATTTTATGCTCAAGAAATTAGCTTGGTACTGGTCTTTTGTAGAGTTAATTAAAGGGTTTGTTATTACATTAAAATATATGTTTAAGCCAAAGGTTACTTTGAGGTATCCTATGGAGAAGGGCCCTTTAAGTCCAAGGTTTCGTGGTGAGCATGCGTTGCGTAGGTATCCAAACGGTGAAGAACGATGCATAGCTTGTAAATTATGTGAAGTTATCTGCCCTGCTCAAGCAATAGTTATTGAAGCAGAGGAAAGAGAAGACGGTAGTCGCCGCACCACGCGCTATGATATTGATATGACAAAATGCATATACTGCGGACTTTGCCAAGAGGCATGTCCAGTTGATGCAATTGTTGAAGGTCCTAACTTTGAATTTGCTACTGAAACAAGAGAGGAGCTAATGTACAATAAAGAAAAGTTATTGCGTAATGGTGAAGTTTGGGAAGACGCAATTGCACTCAGGTTAAAAAAGAATAGGCCTTATTATTAATGTTCAGAGCTTATAACCCTGTTATCCATTATGATTTAGGGGCAGTGCCCACTAGGGGTGGTGTCATCCCAGTAGCTGATACACAACTGTACGAACATTTGTTTGCGAGGGCAGTATGTTAAATGTTATAGCCTGTTTTGCCTCAAACACAAAGGTGTCATTCCAGTGCTTGACACTGGGATCCAGTAAAATTGATTGTGAACAAGCACACTATACAACATTTTCAATGAAATTACAAAAAAGCTGGATTCCAGTGTCAAGCACTGGAATGACACCATTTGCTGTGCAATTTACCTTCGAAAATGAATGTTCGTATGGCTATGTGCGTGACACTGGGATGACACCGTTGGAAGAAGCAAACCGCCTTCAAGCTACATGTCCGTATAGGTTTATTTATGGTTAGGATTACTTTTTCAACCGAACAAAAAGTAAAAGAATACAGTGGTAAAGTCATTGGCTTTGATATATTACAACCAGATGCTTTGAAAGAAGCAATTGCCTTTAAGGTAAATGGTGAGTTGCATGATCTCTCACGTGAAATTGAAGCTGATGCAGAGATAGAGGTGATACAACTGAGTGACGAAGCGGGTTTAGATATAATAAGGCATGATGCTGCTCACATAATGGCACAGGCAGTGAAAGAGCTATTTCCTAATACTCAGATTACTATCGGCCCAACAATTCAGGACGGTTTTTACTATGATTTTGCTACAGGTCGTACCTTCACTACGGACGATCTTACCGCAATAGAAAAGAAAATGAAAGAGATTGTAAAAAGTAACCACAGATTTGTTCGAGAAGTTTGGACTCGCAAGCAGGCAATTGATTTCTTTAGTGGTATAGGCGAAAAATATAAGGTTGATATTATCTCATCCATACCAGAGGGTGAAAACCTAACTGTTTATAGGCAAGGTGATTTTATTGACCTATGTCGTGGTCCGCACTCACCATCAACCGGCAGAGTTAAAGCGTTTAAACTTATGAAAGTAGCGGGTGCATACTGGCGAGGTGATGCAAAGGGCCCAATGTTGCAGCGAATATATGGTACAGCATGGAGAAATAAGGATGAATTAAACGCTTACCTTGAGTGCCTCAAAGAAGCAGAAAAACGTGATCACCGCAAAATTGCTAAGGATATGGATTTATTTCACATTCAAGAGGAAGCTGTTGGGCAGGTTTTTTGGCATGAACAAGGATATATTCTATATAATGTTCTTGAGTCTTACATCAGAAAGAAGCTAATAAATAATGGCTATTTTGAGGTAAAAACTCCTATTTTAGTAAGTAAAGAGCTGTGGGAAAGATCTGGACATTGGGATAAGTTTCGTGAAAATATGTTCGTTGTTGACGAGTCTGAAAATAAAAAGTTAGCAATAAAGCCTATGAATTGCCCTTGTCATGTGCAGATTTTTAATTCTCACACCAGAAGCTATCGTGATTTACCGATACGTATGGCAGAGTTTGGCATATGCCATAGAAATGAAAGCTCAGGCTCATTGCACGGACTGATGCGAGTGCGTGGTTTTACGCAAGACGATGCACACATTTTTTGTATGGAAGAACAAGTGAATTCTGAGACTATAAAGTTTTGTGACCTTTTAAAAGAAGTATATTCAGAGCTTGGATTTAATGAAATTTCTGTGAAATTTTCAGACCGTCCAGATATTAGAGCAGGTAATGATGAAGTATGGGATAGAGCTGAAAAAGCGCTGCTTGAAGCCGTTAAAGAAGCGGGCTTAAGTTATGAACTGAGCCCTGGTGAAGGTGCATTTTATGGTCCAAAGCTAGAGTTTGTTTTAAAAGATGCAATAGGCAGAAGCTGGCAATGTGGAACATTACAAGTTGATTTCATTTTACCAGAACGTCTGGGAGCTTTTTATATAGGGGCAGATGGACACAAGCATCACCCTGTCATGTTACATAGGGCAATTCTTGGAACTTTTGAACGTTTTATTGGAATTTTGATAGAAAATTATGCAGGAAAATTTCCAGTTTGGCTTGCTCCAACGCAACTTGCTATTCTGACCATTATAAATGAAGCTGACGGTTACGCCACAGAAATTAGCAATATTTTAAAAGAACAAGGTGTGAGAGTCAAGACTGATTTGACCAATGAAAAAATTAGTTATAAGATACGTTTGCATAGTCTAAACAAGGTTCCTATATTGTGGATTGTAGGCAAAAATGAAGTTACAAGTAAAACTGTGTCAGTAAGAAATTTAGGATCGGAAAGACAGGAGTCTTTTTCTTTGGAAAAGGCTAATGAATCGCTGTTAAAAAGTATTAATTTGAATTAAGGGAGTTAAAGTTTGCAAGTTAAAAAGAACAATAAAAACAGAATTAATGGATTTATCACAGCTAAGGAGGTACGCTTAGTTGATCATAGTGGTGAAATGGTCGGAATCGTGCCAATAGAACGAGCTTTGGAATTTGCACAGGGTGTTGGTTTAGACTTGGTGGAAATTGCACCTGATTCAACCCCTCCAGTATGTAAAATTCTGGATTATAGCAAGCAAAAGTATGATATAAAAAAGAAAGCAAGTGAAGCAAAAAAGAAACAAAAAACATTAACTATAAAAGAAATTAAACTGGGTCCCAATATTGGTGATCACGATTACGGAACAAAATTGCGTCAAGCAAGAGACTTACTTGCCCACGGACATAAAATTAAAGTCACAATGAGATTTAGAGGGAGAGAGCTTATAAACACTGAAGTTGGACTGGAAAAATTAGAACGGCTAATTCGAGACACTGAAGATATCGCAAAGGTAGAATTGGCACCTAAAAGAGAAGGGAATCAATATTTTTTAGCTCTGGTTGCTAAGTAGCAAAACGGCTTAAGAAGTATAAGTAAGGTTAAATTATCGCTCTCTCTCTTTGATAACATGGCGAAAATGTCTTATTAATCCTTGAATCGGCCAAGCTGCAGCATCGCCAAGCGCGCAAATTGTATGTCCTTCTATTTGAGTTGTAAGGTCAAGCAGCTTATCTATTTCATCAGGCTTAATATCTCCTGCCACCATCCTCTTCATAATCCTCCACATCCATCCAGTACCTTCACGGCATGGTGTGCATTGTCCACAGGACTCATGCATATAAAAGTGTGATAACCTCTCTATTGCAGCTATTATATCAGTTGATTTATCCATCACTATTACAGCAGCAGTACCAAGCCCTGATTGTGCAGTTCTTAATGAATCAAAATCCATTTCAATAGTATCGCATATAGATTTTGGAATTAATGGCACTGAAGACCCACCAGGTATTACAGCAAGTAAATTATCCCAACCCCCTCGCACTCCACCTGCGTATTTTTCAATCAATTCACGTAGTGGAATTCCGAGCTCTTCTTCAACATTACACGGGTTGTTTACATGTCCTGAAATACAAAAAATCTTAGTACCAGTATTATTTGGTTTACCAAGAGATGCAAACCATTCTCCTCCGCGATTTAGAATATCTGGAACCATGGCTATAGTTTCAACGTTGTTTATTGTGGTTGGACAGCCAAAAAGTCCAACACCTGCGGGAAATGGAGGTTTCATGCGAGGAAAGCCCTTTTTTCCTTCAATTGATTCAAGTTGAGCTGTTTCTTCTCCACATATGTAAGCTCCTGCACCCCTATGGATAAATACATCAAGATCATAACCTGATTTGCAGGCATTTTTTCCAATTAAGTTTTCTTTATAGGCTTCCTCAAGTGCTTTTTTCAGAACTAAATATTCATTATAAAATTCACCCCTGATGTAAATATACGCAACTGATGCGCTGATCGCTTTGCCGGCTAGGAGAATTCCCTCAAGTAACTTATGTGGCTCATATCGCAATATATCTCTATCTTTACATGTACCAGGTTCTGACTCATCTGCATTGACTACTAAATATGCTTTTGGAAGATTCTTGGGCATAAAGCTCCACTTAAGGCCGGTGGAAAATCCTGCACCCCCTCGACCTCTCAAACCAGATTTCTTTACTTCATCAATGATCTTTTCTGATCCTAAATCCAGTAATTCCTTTGTTTTTTGCCAGCTACCACGTTTTTTTGCACCCTCAAGTAGTGGAGTTCCTTTACCATTTAGGTTGGTGAATATTTTGTCTTGTTCTTTTAGCATGTTTTTCAAAATTTGTGAGTGATCCCGACGCGATTCGAACGCGTGACCCACTGATTAAAAGTCAGTTGCTCTACCGGCTGAGCTACGGGATCATTTCATTTTTCAGCTATACTAAACATCAATACAGTTTTTATCCGTTTTAATCAAACTAAAATTTTCATGTGTGGTTAAATAAATTATATAATATACTGCGTTAGTGATAATTTAGTTAAAAAATCTATGAATAATTTAAAAAAATTTCCAAAGGAAAACTTCTTGTTAATTTTCAGTTCACAGATTTATTTGGATGGTGTGACGTATAACGCTAAGGAGACAAAAAAATAGAGAAGTGTGTACACCCTGCAGAATTTGTACGCTATTTAGCAATAGCCTAATAGATAAATATTTCTTGCATTTCAGCCTGAGTGATTTATGCTTTAAGCAAGAATTACCTGGGGGTATAGCTCAGCTGGTAGAGCATCTGTTTTGCACGCAGAAGGTCAGCGGTTCGATCCCGCTTGCCTCCACCAGTCTATATTAGCTCTAGCCGCCACAAAACCTGTCAAAGCAGCTTATTTTAATCTATGAGGATTTTATACTACTTCCCTGAAAATCCCTATTTCTTTTCGTAACTTTTCTCTACACAAGTAATGTTGGTTATTACAATTGTAATATATACCAACTTAACAATAAATTAACCAATAAATGTTAGAATACTAACAATTAATTTATTGGTAACGCCTATGAGTGGAAAAAAGCATGTTTTTAAGATGGTACCTGGAAAAGAGGTGTTTAGAAAAACCCCGACTAAATTGATAAAGTGGCCTGAAGGTTATGATCCTACAATGTCTATTAAAAAAGTTGAGCTTGTATCGCTGGATGATAAAAACGATGTAGCACTAGGCTTATTACCTATAAAACTTTGCGGCAGTTCTTGCCTAGACAGTTACATATGTCTGGAGGAAGAAAATGAAGGAAATCTGGTAGCCAAAGATTATAAAAGTGATTCTAACTTAGATTATGTAAAAAGTAACCATACATTTGTATATTACGGTAATGAGTTGGCTAAGTTATCATATACAAGAGAACTTGTGCAGCCTTTCAAAACTATGTGTAGCAGTTCTATTAAATCAAAAAAATTGGAATACAAATATGTAACATGGGAAGATTCAGATACTGGCAACAATAAATATTATTTTTCAGACGAAGCAGGAAATATAATCGATTCACCTGACAATGAGGTATTACAAGACATTATGTTATACTACGGTGAGAGACATATAAGAGATGTGCTACTGTTGCTATCAAGCACGTTTACCAAAGTTTTTATTCAGGGCCTAACAGACGACCAACTAAAAACTCTTACCAATACTTTTAGTAACGAGCAACTGCAAAAAATCATTCCTGAACTGAGTTCAAACCAGTTGCAAGCTTTAGTAGATCATCTAACCAATCACCAGCTAAAAACCCTCGCTCAGGAACTAAATCCAGAAAAGTTACAAATAATTGTTCCTATTTTAAATGATACTCAGCTTGAAGCTCTAGTGAGAAAATTAAATTCAGAGCAAGTAAAAGAAATTTTACCTCACTTAAAAGTGGATCAGTTCAAAGCACTTATTAAAACTTTAAATGACGAGCAATTTACAGTGCTTGCAAAAGACTTAGCTGAGCACCACTTGACAATACTCTCCAAAGAATTAGAAGGTGATCAGTTGAAAGCTTTAGTAAATAGTCTGCAAGAAGACCAACTGAAAGACTTAGTTAATAAGCTTGATCATGATAAACTTGGCATAATTGCTCAGGATTTAACTGATTCTAATAGGATTCAGATTATCATTAAGTCTTTAGCTGACAACCCAGAAAAACTTCAAGCTTTTGCTCGCAATATGTCTAATGAGCAGTTTAAAGAACTTTTGGATAACGTAGGTGCAGAAGAGCTTAAAGACATCATTCACAAACTGCCTTATGAGAAAGTAACAGCTGTGATTGGTGATCTTGGCAATCAAGATCAGTCTAAAGCTATTATTGATGCATTAAAAGGGAAACTTGACGAGCAGAGTAAACAGAACAAGGAAATGATTGAAATGCTCAAGCAAATCAAGGACGATATGCCATATTCTGCACATGACCTAATTCTTAGAGGTTGTCCGGAAACAAGTAAAAGGCTATAATATCTGAAATTTTAGTACGGGGTAAAGATGAGAAAAAAGTATCCAACAGATCTAAGCGAAAGGGAATGGGCAAGAATAGAAAAACACTTCAGAGTATCATACAAGAAAGGAGGAAGGCCGCCAAAGTATAGCAAAAGAGAAATATTAGAAGCAATTTTCTATGTATTGCGTACAGGGTGTCAATGGCGGTATTTACCAAATGATTTTCCGCTATGGAAGACTGTGTATGAGCAGTTCAGGCAATGGAAGAAGCAGGGAATTTTTGAGAAAATGAATTATGAAATTACAAAATATAGTAGAAGAAAAATAGGAAGGAATGAGCAGCCGAGTGCCTGTATAGTAGATAGTCAATCTGTAAAGACTACAGAAAAGGGGGGATCAAAGGCTATGATGGAAGTAAAAAAAGTAAAGGGTAGAAAAAGGCATATAATTACAGACACTCAGGGTTTTATACTAGGTTGTTACGTAGGCGCTGCTAACGAAAATGATAGAGATGGTATTAAAATAGCATTAAACAATATGAGAACAAAATATACTAAAGTTAAAAAAATGTGGGCTGACATGGGATACCAAGGAAGAAATTCAAAGAATCACATAAAGGAAGAATATGACATAGATATTGAAATTGTTACAAGGCCTCCATGTAGATTTTGGGTGCACAAAGATACGCCACCTGAGCTACTACCAACAAGAGAACAAGGGTTTAAAGTACAGCCAAGAAGATGGGTTGTAGAAAGGACTTTTGCTTGGGTTAATAGGAATAGAAGGCTATCGAAGGAGTATGATTTACTCACAACATCCACTGAGAATTTCATATACCTAGCTATGAGTAGGGTTATGTTAAAGAGGGAATATGCTTGAATTTACTAGTTTCCGGACAACCTCTAAGACTGATTTAGAAATAAAATATTTGCATTTCTAATTTTGACTTGTACAATTAAAACACTTAGATTTATGTGGGGGAATTATGATTAGTTTGAGAAGAAGCGATCAACCAGGCACTTCAAGGGAAAGTGCTGAAGTAGTTTTTGTTCATCAACCGCCCATGGAGGTAGGGAGGAAATTATTTTTTTTTGCAGAATCTTTTATGAGTAATGCTTACATCTTATTCGAATCAGCTAAATCTCACCAGATGTCAAAAAGGGGATTTGCTAAAAAAGTCTTAAAAGAATTTCCGGTTTCATTCGCTGGGGCGATGGCAGGTTGTGCAGTTACCGGTTCCTTTTTAGGAGCTGCACCTTCAGCGACATTATTTACCAGAAACGTTACTAGTACGGTTATTAGTAGTCTGTCTAGGAGAAAAAGAAAAGCTGACAAAATTGTTGAAATTTTTGAATCCAAAGCTAAGATTGCTTCCGATCTAATCTTATTGGAAGCTGGAATTAAAATTTTCCAAAGTTTTGAAAAGCAATTTATAGAATTGACAGGTAGTCGACTTAATACTCCAGTCCTGTCAAAGCTATCATTATGTGCTGTCCTTAGAGCAGTATACTATGCTTGTGAAAAATTGGAGGATTTATCGGTTGATTCGATAATAGAAGGTGTTCTTTTAGGTGACATTGAAGGATTAGATGAGTCTTCAATTAGCTTTAAGCACAATGGACGATATGTGTCTTCTAATAAAGTATACAATCAAACGGGTATAATTATAAAGGAAGAATCAAACTCTGTGTATTTACAATTTTGCGGAACTTCTGGCGATCAATACGGCTACAGACATCCTTTAAGCTTTGAGGAAGAAGGGGTTGGCGCTATAATGAAAAAGCGAAAAACAGTCCACGTGAATCGCAATTCAACTGTCCAAGAAGATGAGTATCAATATACTTTAGGAGGAATAAATTTAGAAGAGAAAGCTCAGGAAATACTAGAACAAATCAAAATCAAAGGAATAGCTCAGAAAGGTGATATTGCTTCTCTTAAAAGTGAAATAAATAGTATAAAGGATTTGATTATAAATCAAGGTCCAGGAGGTGGACAAGGTCCAGGAGGTGGACAAGGTCCAGGAGGTGGACAAGGTCCAGGAGGTGGACAAGGTCCAGGAGGTGGGGAAAGTAGACAATCAGAAGGTTCTAGTAGTGATAATAGTCCAATAGCAATGCTACGTTGTTTGTCACTTCGTCGAGGTGACACCAGAGTTTCTTCAGATAACTCAAGTGGAACTGGTGGAACTCAATCAGCTTTAGAATATGCTGAATATGAGAAAGCCATTTTAAAGGCAGTGAAGAAAGGAAATTCAAAGCCGATTTGGTTTGAAGTAAAAGGTCCAGTGGCATTATTTACTGGAAGAGAAAAAGAATTAAGTGATTTACATAGTAGGATACAAAGTTCAGAAAAAACGTCAGTGATATCACAAATGGTGTCTATTGTTGGGTTGGGTGGCATAGGCAAAACTGAGTTAGCTAGGAAGTATGCGCAAAAATATTTCAGGGATTACGACGAAAATGTAATATGGATAAATGCTGGGGGCAAGGCAGAGCTTGTACGGTCTTTTCTTGGATTAGCTAGAGATAATAGGTTGGGGATTAATCTTGATTGCAGAGATGGAAAGAAAAAGACTGCAGGAGATATTGTGAAAGAAGTATATAGTTTTTTTGCAGATAGGAAAAGTCTCTTTATTTTTGATAATGCTTGGAATGTTAAGTGTCTAAAGGAGTTTTTACCATTGTACTCTCTAAAATCTAGTGATAACAAGCCTTATATTTTAATTACTTCTCGTGATCGAGAATTGGAAGGAATAGGATGTATAGAACTAAAAGGGTTGTTATCAGATGATGCGTTGCAATTTGTAAAAAAAGGACTGGAGATAAAGGATGATTCTCAAGACGAAGAAATAGAAGAATTGGTAAGTATAGTGGAATCTTTTCCCTTAGCTCTACGACAAGCAGTGTCACATATTCTAGATCAAAGGTCAGGTAGGTTTGGTCTTAGTAATTATTTGAATCAATATAACAAAAAGAAAAAGGAACTGCTTGGTTCTGATGTGTTTATGGGTGTTGATAATACTTATACTAGTACAACTTTTACGACGTGGAAGGTTACACTTGATATGATATTAAGTAATAAAGAACATGGATGTCTGGCTTTAGAGATTTTGGACATTGTGTCTTATCTTGAACCTCGGAATATCGATAGGAGAATGTTTTTAAATTTAGCGGGAGGTGATGAGAATAAGTTGGAGTTAGCTATTCGTTTGCTTACAAGATATTCTATGGTGAACGGTAAACAAGAACAAAGCACACTAAATGTTCAAAGATTGGTTCAAGAAGTAATCCGATTACAATTAGATGATCAGAAAAGAACGAAAGAGGTTATCAAAAAGACTTATGAATTACTAAAAAGTCTTTTCCCTGTTGGTATTGAAGGTGTGGAAGACTATGATAGGAAGGAACAGTTGTCACCACACTTAGAGGAGTTTTTGTTTCATGTAGAGAGTTGGGCAGCAAAGGATCCTGAAAGTGCATCAGATGTAGAAAGATGTTATGTACAGCCTTTATTATGGTTATTGGCTGAAGCATATTCCGACCTGGAAATAGCAGAAAATGAAGTATCAGTGCTTACAAAGCTCTTGAGGATTGAATCCCGACTTGGTGCAACTCAGGTGAAGGTGGCTAAAGTATTTATAAAACTTGGTAATGCTACTGGATTTTTACAAGACGATATTGGAAAGATCTTATATCTTGAAAAAGGTATAGAAATTTTAAAAAATTATCCTGGTTGTGCTTCTGAAACAGCTTATGCACTATTAAATCTTGCTGATGCTCAGCGAAATTTGGGAGAAAATGTTGCAGAAATCAATAGTCTTGAGAAGAGCATAGAGATTTTTAGAGAGCTTTATAGAAATCAGGGTTCTCCTTATGATCATGAAGTATCTGGAGCTTTTGTAAAACTGGTTGATGCTTGTCATACTTTGGGCTCTTATGTGGAAGAAACTAGTTTCATTTTAAACGAGGATTTACTGTCTACAGTTTACGAATGTTATTATCATAAGGATGAATTGTCATTAGCCAAGGTTCTGTTAGCTGTTGCTAGGGTTGGGAGTAACCCACATATAAAGAAGGTTCTAATTAAAAGAGCTATGTCCATTTTTTTAGACAAGCACGATTCTTCTCTTTCAACATCTAGATATGTCATGGAATGTTGTGATCTTGAGAATGAACTGGAGTATTCTATAGCAGAACAAGAGTTTTCTGATAAACTTATTAGCTTTGTTTTTGAGCAAAATTCTTTTTTGAGTAAATACCAAGCAACTGATTTACTATTAGAAATAGCTCAACATTATAAAGAACAAAATAATATTTATTATGAGATGATTGCGCTTGAAAATGCCTTTGTTACTTGTGTTTTTTTTAATCCGAGTGGTGATTTTGCCTATCACAAATTGATTGACCTTTTGTGCAGAATTGCTAGTGCTCATAGGGATACTGACAATTATTATGAAGAAGTCGATTGTCTTGAGGAAGCCTTGAGTTATTATGAACAACTTTCTACTAGCGATCTTGATACAATGTTAAAAATAAGATTAAGACTCGGTATTGGTTATAGAGATTTAGAGAATTATGATATGCAATATTATAATCTTGATATGGTATTAAAGACTTTAAAAGGTTCATTTAGTATCAATAATGCAAAATATCATACAATAGTAGCTGAAGCGCTAGAAGGCTTTATTGATACTTGCTTATATTTTAAAAAATATAAGCAAGTATTTAGCTACGTTAGTCAGAGCTCGGAAGTTATTAGTTTAGTTGATTATTCTGACGAATATCAGGCTTCTACTGTACACAGAGTGCTATTAATGCTTGAAAAAGTTTATAACATTTTAGGTGAGCATGCTAAAGGAAGATCCTGCAAGGAGAAAGCTTTGTTGGTTATGGAAAGATTAAATGAAGTGGATTTCCAAACATCAATTGGTATACTAGAGGAGTCTAGTGGTGTGCATGCGTATCCAAGAAAAGAACAGGGGGGTGGAGAGGTCTCATCATCTGGGTATTCGTTAAATAAGAAAGCAAGGGAAAGAGGAAGTGTAGAAATTGCTCACAAGGATTCATTGGATAAAGAAGAATTTACAGGGAAAAAAAGGAAGTTATTAAATGCTGATGATAGAATAAAAAGAGTAAAGAGTACTGGAAAATTTAGTAGTCAGGTTGCCGAATTTTCTAAGCAAGTGTCTGAGAACAGAACTATGGATGTTGAAGAAGCACTTATTGCAGAGATTAAAAATGTAGATCCAAATGCGGTAGGTTCAAGAATTATGAATGTTGCAAAGAAGTTTAAATCGTTACCCAATAATTATCTTAATGAGGTATCGGTTGTTAGTAACTCGACTGGATTTCAGAAATAATATGTAATATCTTCTTTAAAAGACAAGATTTTATCTGACACAGAAGAATTGATGTAGTAAAAATTAATATAAGACTCTTGTCTAATCCTACCAATGTTTTTCTGAAAAGCAAATATGTTTACTGTCAAAAAATGTTTGTATAGGTGTAGAAGTATTCGCTGAGTGAGGTCTTGTTTGATTATAAGAACGCAACCAAAGATCAACATCAACCTGTAGATCTTTCAAAGAACTAATGTTGTAACGCTCATCTTGTATAATTCTATGAAATCTTTCATATATGCTATTAGAGGTTGTCCGGAAACTAGTAAATTCAAGCATATTCCCTCTTTAACATAACCCTACTCATAGCTAGGTATATGAAATTCTCAGTGGATGTTGTGAGTAAATCATACTCCTTCGATAGCCTTCTATTCCTATTAACCCAAGCAAAAGTCCTTTCTACAACCCATCTTCTTGGCTGTACTTTAAACCCTTGTTCTCTTGTTGGTAGTAGCTCAGGTGGCGTATCTTTGTGCACCCAAAATCTACATGGAGGCCTTGTAACAATTTCAATATCTATGTCATATTCTTCCTTTATGTGATTCTTTGAATTTCTTCCTTGGTATCCCATGTCAGCCCACATTTTTTTAACTTTAGTATATTTTGTTCTCATATTGTTTAATGCTATTTTAATACCATCTCTATCATTTTCGTTAGCAGCGCCTACGTAACAACCTAGTATAAAACCCTGAGTGTCTGTAATTATATGCCTTTTTCTACCCTTTACTTTTTTTACTTCCATCATAGCCTTTGATCCCCCCTTTTCTGTAGTCTTTACAGATTGACTATCTACTATACAGGCACTCGGCTGCTCATTCCTTCCTATTTTTCTTCTACTATATTTTGTAATTTCATAATTCATTTTCTCAAAAATTCCCTGCTTCTTCCATTGCCTGAACTGCTCATACACAGTCTTCCATAGCGGAAAATCATTTGGTAAATACCGCCATTGACACCCTGTACGCAATACATAGAAAATTGCTTCTAATATTTCTCTTTTGCTATACTTTGGCGGCCTTCCTCCTTTCTTGTATGATACTCTGAAGTGTTTTTCTATTCTTGCCCATTCCCTTTCGCTTAGATCTGTTGGATACTTTTTTCTCATCTTTACCCCGTACTAAAATTTCAGATATTATAGCCTTTTACTTGTTTCCGGACAACCTCTAAGTATGTATTTACTGCTTACCTTATTTTGATTAACATATGCATAAGACTTTGGGCTTAATATGTATCACATTTTAAAATATAAAGATTATGAACCAAAAATAGACGAAAGTGCTTTCATCGCAGGTGGTTCGCATATCATAGGCAAGGTTGAAATAGGAAGAGATGCAAGCATCTGGTTTAATTGTGTAATCAGAGGGGACGTTGGATCAATAAAAATAGGTGATGGAACAAATATTCAAGATGGAACGGTAATTCATGTGGATAGAAACCCAGGTGGTGACACAATTATTGGCAGCATGGTAACAGTGGGACATTTTTGTGTGTTGCACGCATGCACGGTGCATGATAAGGCGTTTATTGGTATGGGCTCTACCGTGATGGACCATGCAGTTGTGGAGCCTGAAGCTATGGTAGCTGCTGGCTCACTGGTAACACACGGAAAAGTGATAAAAAGTGGGGAAATATGGGCTGGCAGGCCAGCAAAATTCTTCAAAAAAATGTCGAATGAAGAAATTAAACATATTACACAATCAGCACAAAATTATATTATGCTAATGAAGGAATACAAAAACTGAAGTTCGCGTCAAGTGTTTTACTTGACACGTACATTTCGGCTTAACCCTTGTTACTTCTTTTTCCCATCTCATTTACTTCTTGTTCTTTTGCCCCATCTACTTGAGTACTAGGTAATACTGCATATGTAATACCACCAGCTACGAGTGCAGATGTTACTGCTATACCAATTATTACTAACATCTCTAACCTAACTGTATGTTCAAGTGCAGTAAATGCTATCAGTCCAGCAGCAAGACCAACACCAACAGTAGCGGTGTACTTCGCTCCATTGGCTTGTTTTGGTTGCTCAGTTGTTTTGCTTTTATCTTCTAATGTTTGTTTTTCCTTCTGTAATTTATCAACAAGACTTTTACTCTCTTCTAATTGTTTATTTAACTCCACAACTTCAGCATTTTTAGCTTGCAACTGCTGAACTTGAGCTTTTAATTGTGTTATTTCCTCATCTTTAGCTTGTAACTGAGCAGCACTTGGTCGGTTGTTTAGCTGTTCTTGTAAATCTTTTATTTCATCGTCTTTAGCTTTTAACAGAGTAGCATTTGGTTGGTTGTTTAGCTGTTCTTGTAAATCTTTTATTTCATCGTCTTTAGCTTTTAACTGTTGCTCTAAGCTGTTAACAAGCTCTTTACTCTGTTGTAGTCTTCTACTTGCTGATCTTCTTCTTTTTTTTGACTCAGTAACATCTTCTTGCTCATTAACAGAACCTTCACTTAACGGCGTGCTATCACTAGAAACAACACTTCGATTACCTTTATTGCCCGACGTAACCTCATTATCATCGGCAACCTGCATTGTATCATTAATCCCTTCAGACACAGGCGTGCTACTCGCATCAACATAATCATTTAAAGAATCTTGATTACCAACTGAAGAACCTTGTAACGACTGCTCTGTTCCTGATTCAATAGAGTTTTTATTTATAGTTCCTTCTTGATCAGATGTTATATCAGTGGGTGAAGTTGCTCCAGGTGAAGAATTTTGATTTTCATTTGGGTTCAACATATTAAACCTCAATATATATAATTAACATTACATAATACCCTTAGAACCTAAGGTCAAGTAATATTCTTATCATAGCATAGAAAATTTATGTTCGTAAACAAAAAATTTTGGCGTAAAATTGCCGTATTTGCTTAATTGTGCTATAGCTAAAGTAATTTAGGTTTACCGACCATCGTCATCCCGCTGCTTGTTAGCGGGATCTATACCGCGAATGAATCGCGGTATGACGTTGCTAGCTTAAGGTTTAAAATTGAGAAATATTTATGTTAAAAGAAAAATACGGCTTTAAAGAAATTGAAGACAAATGCAACATATTATGGGAAGGCAGTAAAGTTTATAAATGGAATGGTGAAAAGGATAACACTTTCACTATAGACACGCCTCCACCGACAATATCGGGAAAACTCCATATTGGCCATATATTCAGCTATTGCCATACAGACTTTATTGCAAGGTTTCAGCGCATGCTGGGAAAAGATGTGTTTTATCCAATTGGGTTTGATGATAATGGGCTTCCCACTGAAAGATTGGTTGAACAAACCTATAAAACCCGTGCAAAAGAAGTTGGCAGAGAAAAATTTATAGAGATGTGCCATGAGGTTATTGAAAAATCAAAGCAAGAATTCAAGGAACTATTTAAATCGGTCGGCATTAGTTATGACTGGGATTTGGAATATCACACGATCAGCAAGGAAACTGTGACGCTTTCACAGATGTCGTTTATTGATCTATATAACAAGGGATATGCATATAGAAAAATGCAGCCTATCCTTTGGGACCCGGTTGATAAAACAGCAATTGCGCAAGCAGAAATAGAAGATAAAGTTTTTGAGTCATCCTTAAACACGATAGTTTTCTCTACTCAAGAAAATGAGCAGATCAATATTGCAACTACGCGACCTGAACTACTTCCAGCATGCGTTGCAGTTTTTTGTCATCCAGAGGATACGCGCTACACTCATCTGATCGGAAAAACAGCGGTAGTGCCAATAACAGAGGAGAAAGTTCCAATAATAGCAGATGATAAGGTTAAAATAGATAAAGGCACCGGGCTTGTTATGTGTTGTACATTCGGTGATGAACTCGACATATATTGGCAGCAAAAGCATAACCTGCCGATGAAAATTATCATCGATCAGGATGGGAGGATGAACCTAGATGATGTCATTCCACCACACCCCGGCGTCATGAAAGTAGCTGAAACTGGAATCTACGATGAAATAAATGGATTGAAAGTTACAGCAGCAAGAAAGAGGATGATTGAAATCTCGAGTGGAAAAGGACTTTTGATAGAAAGCACTAACATTTCTCATTCTGTTAAGTGCGCAGAAAGATCTGGTGCACCACTTGAGATATTACCTACTTATCAATGGTTTATCAAGACCTTAGAGCAAAAAGCTCAAGTATTAGATAAAGTAAAAGAATGCAATTGGCATCCAGCTACTATGCGTAAACGTATGGAAGTGTGGATAGAAGGGCTAAATTGGGACTGGTGCATCTCAAGGCAGCGCTATTTTGGTGTGCCATTTCCAGCGTGGTATTCTAAACGTAAGGGAGAAGAAGGTAAAATTATTCTAGCTGAAGTAAACGCCCTACCTATTGATCCACTCAAAGATTTGCCAAAAGGGTATAGCAAAGAAGAGATTATCCCAGATCAAGATGTAATGGATACTTGGGCCACAAGTTCAATTACTCCTCAACTGAGTGCACTGGCAGTAAACAGTGAGTTTAGTTTACCAAATCATCGCTATGATACGATATTTCCTGCAGATCTGCGCAGCCAGAGCCATGAGATAATCAGAACTTGGGCTTTTTATACTATTTTAAAGGCACATTATCATGCAAATTCTTTACCTTGGAAAAACATTATGATCAGCGGTTGGTGTTTAACCGATGATAAGAAAAAGATGAGTAAATCAAAGGGTAACATCATCACTCCTCATGTAATACTTGAAACTTATGGAGCTGATGTAGTGCGCTATTGGGCAGCGAACTCAAGGCTTGGAGTTGATACAGTCTACTCTGAAAATACATTCAAAATTGGCAAGCGCCTCGTTACAAAACTTTGGAACGCTAGCAAGTTCGTTTCCATGTTCATGGAAAAGCATCAAGTGATGAGCATAAATTCTGCTCACGAGACAATGGATAAGTGGATATTGTCTAAGTTATACAAAGTTATAGAAAGAGCAACGAACAACCTATTACAGTTTGAATACTGCGAAGCTTTGAGTGCAGTAGAAGAATTTTTTTGGAAGGATTTTTGTGATAACTACTTGGAACTAGCAAAAAAGCGCGCATATGGAGATAAAGTAGACAGCGAAACAAACTTAAGTGCAAAGCAAAGTTTGGCATATGTACTGAATATTATTTTGCGGTTATTTGCACCTTTCTTGCCTTACATTACAGAAGAGATATACCACCAGTTGTATAGTTATAATTCTGTACACAATCAAAGTAATTGGCCGAGCAAAGAAGAACTTATCTACGATAAATATTCAGAGGAAATGGGAGATAATGTTATTCAGATATTAAACATTATCAGAAAGATAAAGGCAGATAATAATGTATCAGTTAAGCATCTGATAAAAAAGTTGATGATAAAAGCAGATCTACGAGAGGATAAATTGAATCAATCTGCACAGGATGATTTGCAGGCAGTTTGCAATGCGGAAACGATAGAGTGGATGCAGTCTGAGCTTGAAACTGAAGACGGAAAATACATAGTGAATATAGACTTATACTGATTTTTATAGCTTTACTTCCTTTAATATCCATGCTATTGTAATCATTATTAGTATGAAGGAATAATAATCGGGGATTTATATAATAAAGCCAATCCACCTTATCTTATAGCTGGTGCTCTTGCTACTTTGGTATTGCTTGCCTCTGGGACACTTGCTGTTGCCCCTTATGTTAAGTTCTTGTCTTCAGTTGCAGCCTTTAATGTAGCTCTTCCTGTTGCTTTGAGTTTGTCTATACTTTCTGTTCTGGTGCTTGTACTTTCATGTAAAATAATTAGTAATAATAAAAAAATAGAGGTTGAGAGAAATAAATTCGCTCAGAAAGAGCAAGAGTTAGAAAGCGTAAAACAACAATCAGAGAGTAGGGTACAAGAGTTAGAAAGTAAAATAGCTCTGGGAGAAAAAGCTAAAGAAGCTGTAAATAAAGAAGTGAAGGAATTAAAAGATCAATTAACTCGAGAAAAGCAAGATTTGGAAAGCGAAATTGCAGGGTTAAATAAGGAAATAGAGCAGTTAAAGAAACAACAAGATGATGCACAGCAAAAATTAGATGATGCTACAAAAGAGTTAAATAATAAAGGTAATCAAATCCGAGAATTAGAGGGTAAGATAGGTGCCCTTAATAATAAGAACAAAGATTTACACGATGAAAATACAGAATTGAGTGCAAAAGTAAAAGGTCAGTTAAAACATAAGGAGGAGATGCTTTCTCTTGAATACCAAGAGTTACATGATGAAAATGTAAGATTGAATGAAAGAGTGGATTCTTTAATGGAGGAATTATCTCAACCTCAAAAAGAAATAGATTCCTTAAAAAGGCAGTTAGATGAATTAAAATATGAAGGAATTTTAGCTCTTTTATTAAAAGAAAGAATAACAGAATTGGAAACATGTTTAGAAAAGAGAAGGAAAAAAGTAGGAGAATTAGCAGTGCAGTTAGAAAAAGACAAAACTTCTTGTTTAAAATCTGAATTAGGGGAAGTAGTAAAAAGAGAAATACGATTGAAAGAAAAGTTAAGTAAAAAAGTGCAAGAAACGATCCAGCTAGCTAAAGATTTAGAACAAAAAGAAAAACTATGCAAGGAATTAGAAGAGGAAAAAACTAAAAATCTTGATAAGATCAGAGAGTTAAAAAAACTTAATGAAAAGTTGCGCGATAATAACAGTCAGTTGAAAAGTAGCGAAAAAGATTTGGATGACGAATGCAGTAAATTAAGAATACGTAATTCTGATTTGGAAAGAAAAGTTAAACGTCTGCAAGCAGTAATTGAGCAGGAAGACGAGCAAAGTCATTCCATTTCTTCAGATATAAGCAGTGAACATTTATCAGAACTTGAAGGAATAGGTGAAAATGAGTCTGTTAATAAACAGTTCCCGAAACCAAAACCACCTTATATATCCACTCCAATAAGATCGCCATGTAAAAAGCTGAATGATGCTTCACGTGATTCTGATATACCAGTATATGTTCTACCCCGATCAATAGCTAACTAGACATTATAAGTACAATGGTACACTCGATACACAAGGTCTAAGTCATTTTTTAGCTAGCAGGCTGAAAAAGGAAAGTTTGTTGTAGGTGCAGCACTATAATTCCTCCACAGATAAGAGAATTTTAATAAATATATACAAGACTGCTGGAGTTTTGTCCGTTGTGGGAGGGGAGTAATGAGCAATTTGCTTAGTGAGGCTAATGCATTTTATTTTGTAGCTAGTTCCTTAGCTACTCTTACGTTACTTACATCTTTAGCGCTTATTGTAACTTCTAATGTGCCTCTTCCTCTAATTCTTGCTTTAGCTACATTATCTATTTTGGTGCTTGCACTTTCGTATAAAATAATTAGTAATAATAAAAAAATAGAGGTTGAGAGAAATAAATTCGCTCAGAAAGAGCAAGAGTTAGAAAATAAAATAACTCTGGAAAAAGAAGCTGAAGAAGCTGCAAACAAAGAAGTGAAGAATCAATTACATGAATTAACTAGAGAGAAGCAAAATTTAGACAAGAGAGCAAAAAGATTGGATCAGAAAGCAAATGAGTCAGAAGCTGAGAGAGAATCTCTTCTTGAAGAAAAAAAATCTTTAGAGAAAAAATTAGAAACAGCAAAGAATCGTACGTTTGAAATAGACAATGAATTGGACAAAACAAGAAATGAGCAGGAAGAGAAATTAAAACTTGAAATCTCATGTTTGAAGAAACAGTTGGAAGAAAGAAGTAGATTTATTGCAAAGCTGAAGATGGAAGTGGATGATAATAAACATTTAGAGCTAGAGAATAAGGGGTTGAATGATAGAATAGAAACGTTACGTGAAGTACAAAAGGCACTACGTGAGAAAAAACATGAACTTAGTGAAAAAGTAGAGGCATTGAATAAGGAAAAAAATAAACTTTCTAAAGAAGTAGAGGAATTACGTGAAGAACAAGAAAGGCTGCATGCAAACTTAGATAAGCTACAATGTAAAATTAAAGAGGTCAACAAAGAAAAGAAAAATTTATCTAAAGAATTAAAAGAGAAATTTGAAGAGTTATACCAATTCCCATTACAGGGCAAACAGATGGACAATGATGGAAGAAAAGCCATACTGAAGTAAGTAAAATAGCGAGGTTTAAATGGCATTAAGATCAAAATTATTGGATGAAAAAGTAGTAGAATCAGCAAAAGAAATGCTGAAGAAAGTAAGGAATAATGCATATGTTTCAAAAAAACTAAATGCTGTAATTGCAGCAAAAAAGTACAGTATAACGGCTGTAGCAAAAATATATTGCATTTCAAGAAGCGCACTAACTTCGTGGGTAAAACTCTTGAAAATTGGCAGAGAAGAAAAACTGTTTGCTCCTTCACAACGTCGTAGAAAAACTAAATTAAATCAGGCTCAACTACAGCAAATTGAAGAGTGGATAGAAGAAAATCCTAATATCACCATTAAAGAAATGAGAATAAGAATCCAGGAAAAGTTCGGATTAAATATCAGCAAATCTACAGTACACCGCCATATGCAAAAGATGAAATTCTCATATATTACACCAAGACCAGTTCATAATGGACAAGATAAAAGCAAACAAGAGGAATTCAAAAAAAAATCTCAATGGAGCTATTAGCAAGTATCCAGAAAAAGAGCTATTTTTCTTTGATGAATCACGGTTTGGCACACATTCAAAAGTTGGACATGGGTGGTTTAAAAAGGGGATTAGAACACAGGTTAAAACAAAATTAGGTAGGCAAAATTTCTATCTCTATAGTGCAGTTAATCCTAGAAATGGAGAGAGTTCTAGCTTATTTGCACCAAATGTCAACACTGATTGCATGAACATATTTCTTGAGCAAATTTCGCAATATCTAGAAACACGAGAGGCTTTTCTCGTTATGGACTGTGCTAGTTGGCATAGGTCAAAAAATTTAAAGGTACCTAAAAATATCGACATTATATACCTACCTCCATACTCACCTGAGCTAAATCCTGTTGAGAGGCTTTGGTTATATATAAAACAGAACATTTTGCGCAATAAAATATACGATACAATTGCTCTACTTGAGGGTGCTTTGTGCAAATTTATTACTTCTCTTGCCAGCTCCACAATTAAACAACTCTGCAATGTTTCCTATTTGACTGGACAACAATGAGAATTGGTATCAGTTTAGCTATAGGCAGCAATTTTCTGTATTTATTTTAAGTTGAAGAAAGCTCAAATGAAAAATCGTGTTTTGCTAAAAATCACAGAATGCAGTCTGGTTACAAAATTCTCTAATGGTCTTAAATAAAACTTCCAGTGAATGATTGTCAGACATATTGTGCTCTGCTGATTTTATTAAGTGTACTTCAACATCGGTTGACTTAATTTTTTCAGCTAAATTCAATGAAGTTTGATAAGGAACATCTTTATCATTAATGCTATGCAGCAAGCGCACAGGACAGTTTATCTCTATTGTCTTTTTGTTTAAAAGAAGGTTCTTTCTGCCATCTTCGATCAAATTTTTAGTTATTTTGTATGTACAATGCTCTGAAGTAAAATCTATTACACCTTTAGAATCTAGTTCTTCTTTTTGCTTGCCTGACAATTGCTTGAATATCAAATCTTCAGTAAAATCGGGAGCAGACGATATACCAATTAGTGCTGCAATTTTTTCTGGAAATTGAAGGGCAGTGAGCAACATCAGCCATCCTCCCATACTTGAACCTATAATTATTTGTTTATCGCTAGTTAATTCACTCATTACTTTAGCACAATTTTTTTGCCAATCACTTATCGTGTAATCAATAAAATTACCACTTGAATGACCGTGACCAAAATAATCAAATAGCACAAGTGCTACGTCATTTTCTTGGCAAAATTTGTAAATAGCAGTTGCTTTAGTTCCATCCATATTGGATGCAAATCCACCGAAAAAAACTACAGAAGCTTTCTTTCCTTGTAGCTTTCGATATGCTATGTGACCATTATTTCCATCAAACAATTTACAATAATCCATACTACTTTGGCAAAGCAACCGGGCTATCACTCAATTGATGCAAATAACTAACTAGATCTGCAATTTCTTGTGGATTGGAAATACCTGCAAATGCCATACGTGTACCTTTTATATAGGCTTTTGGGTTCTTTAAAAAGGCAAATAGCTCCTCATACCCCCATTTTCCACCTCTTTCAAGCACTGCTTTTGAGTAATTGAATGAGTTACCAAGATGGGCCTTTTTATTTCCAACTATGTTCCATAAGTTTGGTCCTACTTTATTCATTCCACCTTTCTCAAAACTATGGCAGGCTATACATTTTTTTGCTGCTGATTTACCTTTCTCAAAGCTAGCATTCTGCATGAGCGCTCCAATATCAAGCGCCACTTGCTCGATTTTTTGCTGGAACTCATTGCTGCCAGCAGCTACTATCGTTTGGTGTTCAATCTTATATTCTTCTGGACTGTAAAGCATATCAACTACATTACTAACTATCATAATGATTAGCCCAGAAAGTAAAATCGATGCTGCAATCTTATTAAGCTCCATAGTTAATTTTTATTAAGTAATGTTACTTAAATTATGCGAATATTTTCGCAAATAGCAACCAATTACCTTGAAGCTCGCTAAAGATGAGAGTCTCTATAGCTGACCCAAGAAAGGTTTTCCTACGTCCATACCGCCGCGAACCGTCATACCGCGATTCATTCGCGGTATCTCAGCCGCTAACAAGAGATCCCGCTAACAAGTAGCGGGATGACGAGGTTCACTGCCATTAAGTTAAGGAAAGAATGGTTAAAAACTGAACTAAAAAGTCAGAAATAATTAAGGATTTATGACAAATACTGAAACAGAATAGAGTAAACTTTAAAGCAGATAAACTCTGAAGTGTAAATTACTTAAGAAATAGTTTGTTTAGAAGTCATTTTACAGGAGCTATGGCAATAAGCTACCCAGTTATTATCAGAAGATATGAATACTACCTCTAGTCAAAATATGTGTGTTCTAACCCTTTTTTGGTAATTGAACGAACGAAGATAAGGTACCTTATGACGATCAACTTTCCTTCCCTTTCTTACCGCCAAAGTGTTCATCAAAAATAGCTTTGATAATTGATCCATAATGCAGTCAGTATCTGATTCCGTAGCAAAAATGTCGAAAGCCAAGTTTTTGATCGCGTTAAATGAGACAGATTTGTTAATGCTCCTCTTAAGCTTATCATCGGTTAAGTCCATATTCAACGCTTCTTCTACATCTTCTGTCATAACACTTTCTAGGTTGCTAATAAAGATAGCTGACCAAAAATCCTGTTTAACAGACTCAACACTTTTTCCTGTAAAATTTTCTAGACTTAGTCTTCCTTTGAGTTTTGCAAAAAATGTCTCAACTCCCCAGCGTAAAAAATATAACTCCTTAAATCCTCCAGTTTGAAACTTTTGTTCATCCATTAATGATGTAGCTAACACTTCAATTTCACCAGATGGCAGTACCACTTTGAAGCGTTATTCCACTATTTTCTTGTTTTATCTTACGCTGAGCACATATGGTAACCTCAACACTAGATGGGCTTTTTTCTTCAAACATAGCATTCACTTCATTAAAAGATGATCTGGGACATCGAATGACATAAGCAATTTTTCTTTTTGTAAGGCTAGAAAGAAATTTATAAGATAAATATACAAATCAGTAAGTCATTAGTATTTACAACTTTAAGCATTTCATCTGCTAAGTTAATTTCATGAGTGTTACCTCTATCTAACACTGACCTTATGGCAACATTATTTAGCACATCTTAACAAACCGCAAAGGTTGCACTTGCATAATCACCTAAATCTTTTGGTTTTTGGTTACGTATTTTTCTTGAGCCAAATTCATTTTTTATTTCAACGCTTGTTGGTAAAATGATTTTGGAGGCATCAAGAGCTAACACTCTAAAGCCAAAACAAGTTTTAAATTTTTGGTCTTGGTAGTACAAGGAAACCACACCTTCGTTAATTTCTGAAAATGCACTGTGTTTCATTTTTTTTCTTGCTTGACTAAAAGCACTAGCAGTAACGGTATAGTCTTTTTTCCTATATAAAATAAATTCGTTTAGTATTACTTGCAGCGACTTTACACTTTTTCTTAAAATTAAGATAAATATGTCAATAAAAGATAACTTCCTCTTTCTCATAAAATCTTTTGAAGATGATTTATGGGATTCTATAAATTCTAGACTTGCCAATTCATTTTGAATAAATTTTATTACTGCCTTTTTTACTCATACTACCTTTAAACTTATTGGTATACATCATTATCCCATAAAATCTATCTTTTTTCCTTAACTTAATGGCAGTGAGACGAGGTTATCGTCATGCCGCCACGAACCGTCATACCGCGATTCATTCGCGGTATCTCTTAGCCGCTAACAAGTAGCTGGATGACGATTGTCAGGGTGTAATCCCAGTGTCCCTATGATGTCATCCCAGTGCCCAGACACTGGGATGGCTTTGTTGCATCGCTCTTCGGATAGTAGGTAACGTACAATAAATTCATGAAGCTATCTCAAACTTAGCCATGCCTATTTCAGTAAATTTGTTAAGCAAATAACATTTG
The DNA here is from genome assembly GCF_964028505.1 of Wolbachia endosymbiont (group A) of Alloplasta piceator. Taxonomy (NCBI): domain Bacteria; kingdom Pseudomonadati; phylum Pseudomonadota; class Alphaproteobacteria; order Rickettsiales; family Anaplasmataceae; genus Wolbachia; species Wolbachia endosymbiont (group A) of Alloplasta piceator. The sequence continues at coordinate 823,932 of NZ_OZ034793.1, forward strand.
AGTAGCAGTTCCCTCTCACGATTCATTTCAGATTTGTTCCTAAAACTAAATCCAAATGTCTTTTTTAATCGCGAGAAAAAACCTTCTATATAAGATCTTTTTCCATAACTCATCTCTTTTTTCCACTTCTTTATACCATCTTCATCATATGACTTTATGAGCTTGACTGCAGAATTTCTCTCAGCCATATAGTCTAACTTTGGATGCTCTGCTGCGTTGTTTTTCGGAGGAATTTTCGTTTTTATACCATATTGATTACACAGCTTATAGAGCTTTTCTCTGTCATATGCCCTATCTGCATATAGTACTTTTATGACATACTGAAAATCGACTTCTTTTAGCAAATCACAAGCTCCATAGTGATCAGAGTAGACACCGTTACTGTATTTTACAGCTATGGCTTTTTTGCTGTTTGTATTCAACATTACATGCAATTTTCTTGTCTGTTCATAGCTGCGATACTTTCTATCTTCGCTATTTTCTTTGCTATGACCAGGAGTGTTGTTGTATATACTAATTCCTGTACTGTCTATAGCAATTTCGATATCTTCCATATTATTTTCTGCAATCATTGATCTTAATATTGAGTTTCTTAAACCTTCTTGATGATTGTGAATAGCTGATAACTTGCAAATTTTTCCCAATTTGCTCAAGGTATCCTGCTATAAACCCAACTGTTTGCCTCAGGCCTATTCTAAATAAACAAGTTATTATGTGCACCAAAATTACAACTTTATCGCTATAAATATTGTTGCCACCTGGTATTTTTGGACCATTCTCGTACCACTTTTCTATGGCTTCGTTGATATAATGAAAAATATTTCCTCTTTTTTCTAGAAATTTGTTATATTCGCTATGGTTACTGACCCTCATTTTTTGTGGCATATTTTTTCTTCAACAGTTAAATCGCTATTTATAATGAATTTTGTCAGTAACTGCCAGTTCTTTTCACTTGAGCGATGCAACAAAGCCCACTGGGATCCAGGAAAGTTTGCTTGTAATACCAATTCCCATTACAGGGCAAACAGATGGACAATGATGGAAGAAAAGCCATACTGAAGTAAGTAAAATAGCGAGGTTTAAATGGCATTAAGATCAAAATTATTGGATGAAAAAGTAGTAGAATCAGCAAAAGAAATGCTGAAGAAAGTAAGGAATAATGCATATGTTTCAAAAAAACTAAATGCTGTAATTGCAGCAAAAAAGTACAGTATAACGGCTGTAGCAAAAATATATTGCATTTCAAGAAGCGCACTAACTTCGTGGGTAAAACTCTTGAAAATTGGCAGAGAAGAAAAACTGTTTGCTCCTTCACAACGTCGTAGAAAAACTAAATTAAATCAGGCTCAACTACAGCAAATTGAAGAGTGGATAGAAGAAAATCCTAATATCACCATTAAAGAAATGAGAATAAGAATCCAGGAAAAGTTCGGATTAAATATCAGCAAATCTACAGTACACCGCCATATGCAAAAGATGAAATTCTCATATATTACACCAAGACCAGTTCATAATGGACAAGATAAAAGCAAACAAGAGGAATTCAAAAAAAAATCTCAATGGAGCTATTAGCAAGTATCCAGAAAAAGAGCTATTTTTCTTTGATGAATCACGGTTTGGCACACATTCAAAAGTTGGACATGGGTGGTTTAAAAAGGGGATTAGAACACAGGTTAAAACAAAATTAGGTAGGCAAAATTTCTATCTCTATAGTGCAGTTAATCCTAGAAATGGAGAGAGTTCTAGCTTATTTGCACCAAATGTCAACACTGATTGCATGAACATATTTCTTGAGCAAATTTCGCAATATCTAGAAACACGAGAGGCTTTTCTCGTTATGGACTGTGCTAGTTGGCATAGGTCAAAAAATTTAAAGGTACCTAAAAATATCGACATTATATACCTACCTCCATACTCACCTGAGCTAAATCCTGTTGAGAGGCTTTGGTTATATATAAAACAGAACATTTTGCGCAATAAAATATACGATACAATTGCTCTACTTGAGGGTGCTTTGTGCAAATTTATTACTTCTCTTGCCAGCTCCACAATTAAACAACTCTGCAATGTTTCCTATTTGACTGGACAACAATGAGAATTGGTATCAGAGGTTGTCCGGAAACTAGTAAATTCAAGCATATTCCCTCTTTAACATAACCCTACTCATAGCTAGGTATATGAAATTCTCAGTGGATGTTGTGAGTAAATCATACTCCTTCGATAGCCTTCTATTCCTATTAACCCAAGCAAAAGTCCTTTCTACAACCCATCTTCTTGGCTGTACTTTAAACCCTTGTTCTCTTGTTGGTAGTAGCTCAGGTGGCGTATCTTTGTGCACCCAAAATCTACATGGAGGCCTTGTAACAATTTCAATATCTATGTCATATTCTTCCTTTATGTGATTCTTTGAATTTCTTCCTTGGTATCCCATGTCAGCCCACATTTTTTTAACTTTAGTATATTTTGTTCTCATATTGTTTAATGCTATTTTAATACCATCTCTATCATTTTCGTTAGCAGCGCCTACGTAACAACCTAGTATAAAACCCTGAGTGTCTGTAATTATATGCCTTTTTCTACCCTTTACTTTTTTACTTCCATCATAGCCTTTGATCCCCCCTTTTCTGTAGTCTTTACAGATTGACTATCTACTATACAGGCACTCGGCTGCTCATTCCTTCCTATTTTTCTTCTACTATATTTTGTAATTTCATAATTCATTTTCTCAAAAATTCCCTGCTTCTTCCATTGCCTGAACTGCTCATACACAGTCTTCCATAGCGGAAAATCATTTGGTAAATACCGCCATTGACACCCTGTACGCAATACATAGAAAATTGCTTCTAATATTTCTCTTTTGCTATACTTTGGCGGCCTTCCTCCTTTCTTGTATGATACTCTGAAGTGTTTTTCTATTCTTGCCCATTCCCTTTCGCTTAGATCTGTTGGATACTTTTTTCTCATCTTTACCCCGTACTAAAATTTCAGATATTATAGCCTTTTACTTGTTTCCGGACAACCTCTAAGTCACTTTAGCTATATATAAAAGGTTTAAGTGGTTGTATTGATGTATCTTTGTATTAAAAAACACCCAATAAGCAGAGTTGTAAGTGGAATAAACCACAAAATGTAAGTGCTAGATTTTATAGGCGGTACGATTATAATTGAATTGCCGTAAGAATTTTTTAACTCTGAGATTATCTCTTCATCTGTGTATCCATCATTGATTTTTTTACGAATTGCTTCTCGCATATCATACGCGATCTGAGATCCAGATTCAGACAATGATTCGCCAGAACATATTGGACACCTTATTATTTCAAATAAACTTGTTGCTCGTTTTTCCATGCTTTTATCTCTGAGTTTATTATCCAGAGTAAAAGCGTTTACGCCTGAGTGGAATATCAATACGAAAAGTAAACTAACTACTGCTCTCATCCTTGGTTAATTGGGTTATTTTACTGAGCTGGTTCATAAAATCAGTGGTGGATAACTTTCCAATAAAACTTGACCCTACATCATCATCGTACTTTATTGAAAATTGAATGCCATCATCAGTTGTTTTTTCTGATAAGGAAGACATTAATTTTTCAAACGCATCTGAAGTTTTTGAGTCACCAATCATAAACGAGATTAATTCTTTATAATTTGATATAGCCACGTTGATTTTGTCTTTAAATGAATAAGTAACTAAGTTGTAATTGTTTACCCCACCATCTGCAGCAAAAGAAAAATTATTACTTTGAATCAAAAATTTCTCTATATTGAAATTAATTCTGGAAGCCGAGATGTCGTTTACAAATTCATAATCAAATTTAGTATCGATACTAAGGTAACTTTCAGGACTTGCAGTATTTTTATACCGATAAGTATACAAATCAAATCCTAGCTTAGCATTTCCACTCAGTTCTTTATCGAGGTAAAATTGAATGTAATTACTTTTATCATTCACTTCAGTTATAACACTTTGCTGATTTTCTGAAACATCACATTTTAATCCATAATCTTCGTAACGAAGTGTACCTATATAGTCTATCACGGTACTATTTCTGTTGAATCGCAATGAAGATGGTAAATCGTTTAGTCTAACAACAAAGTGGCTGCTATCGTTTGTGTGGCATTTTATATTCTTTTTCTCATCATCATGAACAGCAATGTTGACTTCATTGCTTGGTATGTAGATATATACTGATTTATCAAACAATCTATTTTTTATCAATAAAGCATCAGATGAGATGGTTAATTGCTCATTGGAAAATTTTGGGTTTGTCACACGGAAAATTAGGTTAGTAGGAAATCCACTAAAATCATGTGAAATATCAAATTTTTCGTCGTTAATGTATAGTATTGTTTCAGCTAAAAGATTTTTTACCTTACATGCAGAAAAATACCAAAAACCACTATACGCTACAGGAATAAACAAAAGTAAAGAGATGATAATATAGATAAAAATCTTACGCATGATTCCCCTGTTTATCTAATGATATGTTTCTTGTACCCCTTGGTATGGTTACACACAAGCCGTCGATATCTTTTGTGATTTTTATTTGGCATCCAAGCCTCGACGTCTCTGTTAAGCCGAAAGCTAGGTCTAACATATCATTTTCCTCATCAGATATAGGGTTATGTATTTCTACAGCATTATAAAACTTTGGATCAACAATTACATGGCATGTAGAGCAAGCAAGAGAACCTTCACATGCACCTTCAAGCAGATCTGGATCACTTCTGTGGGCTAAATTGAGCAGAGTTTCTCCCTCTGCAGCTTCATAGCTTTTCTTACTCCCATCAGGTAAAATAAAAGTAACAGATGGCATATTATTCCTATTAAAATCCTTACTAATTTCTCTATATCCTACAGGTAATAACTAATATTTGCAAACTCTTTACAATTCCAGTACCTATATTTCTTGTTATCCAAGTGGCTCTTTGTTGTCATCCGAGTAGCTGACACTGGTTCCTTTATGACGGCAGTGCCCTCTTCTTGTCATCCCAGTGCCCTGATTACTTGGATCCAGAAAAAAGAATGGTGTCATGCAAGTAGCCTCCTTCTCCTGTCATCCGAGTAGCTGACACTGGGATGACACCCCACTTAACCGTCATACTGCCGCGGTATCTCTTAGCCGCTAACAAGCAGCGGGATGACGATTGTCGTTCAGCCATAAATATTAAGAAATTTACCAAATGAAAAAAAGGCAAAAGAAGCCCCGTGGTTGGCTAATTACTTACATTATACTTTCAAGTATGGCGTTTTTTTATTCTAAACGTTTAATAACCGCGATTTAGTTGCTTTTAAGCCGCAACTAATCTAAATTATAAACATTAAGAAATTTACTAAACAGAAAAAAAGGCAAAAGAAACCCTAGGGTAGCTAGTTATTCACTATCCATTTTTTAAATCGGCGTTTTTTGATGTTTTAAATAGCGCATTTCAGCTTATATTAGGTAAAAACCTAGAAATTTTATAAAGACATAAGGTGGACATAGTGCAAAAAATTAAACACGGGACGCCAGATACGTGAGTTTTTTTGTCATTTAATCTGTACAGATAAGATAAATAAATAAATAAATAGCTTCAGTTTCATGATAAGGGGGCTGGCGGAGTTTGTCAAGGAAGTTTTTTGTTTCTATTGAATGACAGTTGTAACCTACGAAAGAAGTCTGTTGTAATTTGTACGATATCTTTATAAAATGGTTCGCATAAGTTATCTAGCAGTGCAACTAAACAAATACAAAAATCAAAACGTCGCGGTTTTTGGTCTTGGTAAAACTGGTTTATCCGCCATTAACGCTCTAACAAAGAGTGGTGCAAGAATATATGCATGGGATGATCATGAAGAGCAAATAGCAAATGCAAAAATGATGAATAAAAAATGTAATTTTATTCATCCCAAGGAATACAATTGGCATGAGATCAGTGCATTGGTTTTAAGCCCTGGAGTGCCAACAGAGCCACATTGGATAGTAAAACTTGCAAGGAGATTTGATTGCAAAATAAAATCAGACATTGAGCTATTTCTTGAAGCTAAAACTACGAACCAGAAGGTAATAGGCGTCACAGGAACAAATGGTAAATCAACCACTACATCACTAATAGGGCACATATTAAAATCTGCAGGGAAAAAAGTAGCTATTGGTGGAAATTTAGGCGTTCCTGTTTTGGATCTAGAAAGAGATGCAGAAATTTATGTAATCGAACTCTCCTCTTTTCAATTGGAGTTGATGAATGAAATTAACGTGGACATTTCAGCACTGCTCAATATTACACCAGATCACATAGATAGGCATGGAAGTATGGAGAACTACATAGCAACTAAATTAAAACTGATAAACGGTAGTGAGGTTGCCGTAATAGGATGTGACAATGAGATTACTGCTGATATATTCAACAAATTCACTGGAGACAAAATTCCAATCTCAGTAACATATTCCCCGATGTCATTCCAGCGCGTGACGCTGGAATCCAGAAAAGAAAAACCATTGCCAACTACTCAGATGACAGAGGGTGGTGCAAGAGATCTAATATCATTGGCAGGTAACAATTTGCTTGATTATAGTGAACAGATTACTGGTATAGATCGAAATTATCTGGATCCCAGTGTCAGCTACTTGGATGACAAAAGGGGCACTGGGATCCAGAAGATCTCGTTAAAACTAGAGAATCATAGCTTATCAGTAAGCGACGTGAAAATAAACCTAATATCCAACGCAGAAAACATAGCAGCCACATATGCCGTATGTAAGGTACTTGGAGTAGATAGCAACACTATTATCAATGGAATCAAGTCCTTTTCAGGACTGAGGCATAGGAATGAACTGCTTGGCAAAATAAGAAATGTGTTTTTCGTGAACGATAGCAAAGCAACTAATGCAAAATCGAGCGAAAAGGCGATCTTATCTTATGAAAACATAAATTGGATCGCTGGTGGAAGAAGCAAAAAAGGTGGAATAGAATCATTAAGCAAGCATTTTACAAGGGTTAGAAAAGCTTTTCTTATTGGAGAATCAACCGAAGCTTTTGCAAATGTTATGGAGAATAAAGTAGATTATGTTAAATGTTGCAATCTAGAAGATGCATTCAGATTGGCTTTTGAAGAGGCCTTAAATAGCGCAGAAGAAGTAACAATATTACTTTCTCCCGCGTGTGCTTCTTTTGATCAATGGAAAAATTTCGAGGAACGTGGTGAAGCATTTTGTAGAATGTTTGAAAATCTCAGGTACAATCACACATGCTGTTTAGTATGATGTTGCGTGGAACAAAAGTTAATAATAGATAAGCTAATTAGGGTTATTCCATTTGAAGGGATAAGCGATGAAACCCTATTAAAGGTGTGCACTGACCTTAATCTAGCTAATAGCTTTTGCAAATTTCAGAATGGAATATATAGCGCTTTGGAGCACATAGCAGAGGACTTAAATAGCTCAATGGAAGCTGAACTAAGGAATTCTAATTTAGAAGATATGAAAGTGCGAGAGCGAGTAAAGTTAGCCATTCAAATACGCCTTTCAAATTACGCTAAGCTACCAAATTATAGAGAACTTTTAAAAAATGTTTTATTATTCTCTGTATCACCAAAAAATACATATTTTTCTAGTAAACTTTTATACAGAACTGTTAGTGCGATTTGGTATGGCATTTATGACCAATCAACAGATTTTAACTACTATACAAAAAGAGCAATATTAGCTGGAGTGTACTTAAGTACGATACTTTTTTTTATCAATGATTATTCAGAAGATTTTGTGGATACTTTATCGTTTCTTGATAACCGTATCAACAATGTCATGACATTTCAAAAATTCAAAACTCGCTTAAAAGGAATCATAGGAAATTTCTTATAAGCTATTGATTGTTGGTAGAAAAGTACTTGAGCACGATCCTGAAAAGGTTTGTGAAAATAAAAATATTCATGCTGATCATAAAGAACATTTAGTTTATCGTGAGGATAATAATGGTACAACAAAATACACCAGTTACGAAGAAAAAGAAAATAAATTTATTGAAGAAGCACATGAATATTTAATAGACTCTGAATTTAATAAAAATTTTGATCTAGGGCAGTACAGAATAAGTAATTTCTCCGGAGTATCCGTTCAGGAGAGTGGTTTAAGAAACAATAGATAGGAGATTTTGGAAAGGATTGAGACCCCTTTGTTTCCAAGTTAAGTATAATGAAATTATCCGCTCAAGGAATGTATTTCCCCGCTTTGATTGTGTAAAATATGAGTTTTTGCGATAAACGACATAATGCCGAATTTGCCGTTCAGCGTGGTTATTTGTCAGCGGAATATTTTCTGGGTCATCTAAAAATTTCCACATCATTCTTTCAGATCTCAGAACATTTTTTGCAACTCGAGAGGCTCCAATTGCTTCAGGTAAACGAGATATCTCCTTCAAGTAATACTTTGTACGTTTTCTTAATTTTCTGGCACGTCTGACAAACCTCAAAACATCTATCTCACTTTTTAGTAAAGCTTTTTTTAGTGCAAATAATTCAGTGGCCACGTTTCTCAAGTAACAACCCAGAACTTTAACTTCAATATTCCAACTATGTGCTAATCTTTCAAAATCTCTTGATAAATGTGCCCAACAGATTTGCCTGTTTTTATCGGCAAAATAATTCTATGCTGCATACCTGTCAGTTATTACCAAGCTATTGCGATTGCAGAATTTACTATTTTGTAAAACTTTCATTCCTCTTGACTCTGTAAATTTTACAAAACTTGCCGTATTGCTTGCAAACATCCAACACCAAGCGAGTTTACCTTTGTTATAATGGCTCGTTTCATCAATATGTAGAACTTTACTCCTACTTATCTCTTGTTCGATCTGCTCATACATTTTTTTGCATTTTGAAGCAACTCTATGTTCACTATTTGATATGCTACCGACGCTTATGTTCAAATTGAAGATATCATTTACGACACTCGCTATTTCGCGTTTTGAATTTTTGTAGAATCCGCTGAACGCTGCAATTATTGACTTAACCCTTGGACCAAATGTATCTGGCGTAACACCTTCCGGTAACTTGCTACTTCTTCTCTTTCCGCATCTCCGACAACGGCCATGTTCTAACTGATATTCCACTACATAAGGCTTGATTTCTGGAAGATCAACTTTCTGATGAATATATGGTTTTTCACATATTGCAATTTCTCCTCCGCATTCGCAAGTATTAGGCAACTCTATCTTTACTACTTTATCTGCATCCATGTTGGCGCGAAAACTTCCTTTATGACCAACCTGACCGCCAATATTCCTTTCGCTTTTCGGCTTATTCTTTTTTATTTTATACAACTCTTTGGAACTTGGTATTGATGAATTTTTTGAGCTTAAACCGAGTCTTTCTCTTAACTCAGCATTTTCTATCTTTAAAGCCTTATTTTCTGCTTTTAAACTTTCATTCTCTTTTTCCAATCTTTCTATTTTTGCTTCTAACCTTTCTATTTTTTGCTGTAAATTTTTGCAAAGTTCTAAAAGGTTTACCATATTATTTCACTTTTGCTCTATGATTATCTTTTTAGATCACCTTGTCTACCTTATTCTGCCACTCCGCTGAACGGATACAAAAAAAGGCAAAAGAAGCCCCGTGGTTGGCTAATTACTTACATTATACTTTCAAGTATGGCGTTTTTTTATTCTCAACGTTTAATAACCGCGATTCAGTTGCTTTTAAGCCGCAACTAATCTAAATTATAAACATTAAGAAATTTACTAAACAGAAAAAAAGGCAAAAGAAACCCTAGGGTAGCTAGTTATTCACTATCCATTTTTTAAGTTGGCGTTTTTTTATGTTTTAAACGCTTTATAAGCGCGTTTCAGCTTATGTAGGTAGAAGTTTGATAAAGACATAAGGTGCACATAGTGCAAAAAATTAAACATGAGACGCCAGATACGTGAGTTTTTTTGTCATTTAATCTGTACAGAGAAGATAAATAAATAGCTTCAGTTTCATGATAAGGGGGCTGGCGGAGTTTGTCAAGTAAGTTTTTTCGTTTCTAACGGTTGTTGCCAAAAACTATACAAGAAGTCTTTTAAGATCAATCACTTATCTTCAAGGCTTGAATAAAAGCATTCTGTGGAATATTTACGTTCCCTATAGAATGTAACCTTTTTTTACCCTTCTTTTGCTTTTCAAGTAGTTTCATTCTTCGCGTTACATCTCCACCATAGAGTTTAGCTGTTACATCTTTTCTGTATGGGTTAATCGTTTCTCTGGCAATAATTTTTCCGCCCACTGCCGCTTGAATCGCGATTTTGTATTGCTGACGTGGTATTAAATCCTTCAAGCGTGCACATATTTCACGCCCCCTTTTTTCTGCCCTACTTTTGTGAACGATACAAGCCAGTGCATCTACGGGCTCTCCATTAATTAAAAAGCTTAATTTATCTATTTGGCTTACCAGATAGCTGGAAATTTCCCAATCTAAGCTTGCATATCCTTTGGAAATTGATTTTAATCGATCATAAAAGTCAAAAACAACTTCAGACAGTGGTAATTTATATCTTAACAATGCTGTTGTTGTGTTACCAATGTAAGATAAATCCTCCTGTTCTCCCCTCCTTTCTTCACATAGAGATAGAATCTCTCCCAAGTATTGATCAGGAACCATTATGGTTGCGGTAATCCATGGTTCTTCCACAATTTCAATTTTCGTTGGATCTGGCATATCACTTGGGTTATGAATATTCAAAATTTCACCACTTCGTGTTGTAACCCTATATATAACACTTGGCGCAGTTGCTGTTAGGTCTAAATCAAATTCTCTCTCGAGCCTTTCTTGAATAACTTCAAGATGCAACATTCCCAAAAAACCACAACGAAATCCATAGCCTAGTGCATTTGAAGTTTCAGCTTCGAAGGTAAAACTTGCATCATTTAAATGTAACTTCTCTAGAGCTTCCCTTAGATATTTAAAATCATCCGTTTTGTGAGGGAAAATGCTACAAAATACCACAGGATGCACTTCTTTAAATCCAGGAAGTGCTTCACTACAAGGTCTCTTTTCCTCAGTGATAGTGTCCCCTACCTTGCAGTCTGCTACTTCCTTCATTGAAGCAGTTATAAAACCAACTTCACCCGCTGAAAGTTCACCCGTCATCACTTTTTTAGGGGTGAAAATACCGATATTATCTATCTGGTATGTAGCATTATTAGACATCATAACAATTCTCATGCCTTTTTTTAGCACTCCATTTTTAACTCGCACTAAAATTACCACTCCTAAGTAAGTGTCATACCAACTATCAACTAAAATTGCTTGCAGTGGAGCATTTACATCACCTTGAGGAGCTGGAAGTTTTGCCACTATTGCTTCAAGTACATCTTTTATTCCAAGTCCAGTTTTTGCTGATATTAAAACTGACTCACTTGCGTCAATACCGATTATTTCCTCAACCTGGAGTTTTACCCCTTCTGGATCTGCAGCAGGAAGATCAACTTTATTGAGCACAACTATTATTTCATGATTGTTGTCAATAGCTTTATATACATTTGCAAGGGTTTGTGCTTCAACGCCCTGGCTACTATCCACCACTAAAAGTGAACCTTCGCACGCTGCTAAGCTTCGACTTACCTCGTAAGAAAAGTCAACGTGACCTGGGGTGTCCATGAGATTTAGGCAATATTGATTACCGTCGTTTGCCGTATAATTGAGTTTTACCGTCTGTGCCTTAATTGTAATCCCACGTTCGCGTTCTATATCCATTGAATCGAGTATTTGATTGGTCATTTCTCTTGCTTCAAGGCCGTTACATTCCTCTATTAAACGGTCAGCAAGCGTTGACTTACCGTGGTCTATATGCGCTATTATTGCAAAATTTCTTATGTTGTTCATTTATGGCTATTTTACTTAAGTAGAACCATTTTACATTTTAAGTGTTGTGAGGGCAATCCTTTATTAAGAGACTATTTACTCCTTCAACATAGACGACACTTTTTTCGAGCAGGAAATCACTTTATTAACCATATAGTTTTCATGATTATTATCTATTTTAGGCAACTCATATAGATAATTTACCATCATCCCGGCTGACTGACTAATACCCTTTTCAGAAGTATCCGCCATCCAGTTTAATTGTTTTATCGATGCACCATTGCTTAAATGAAAATGCGCCACCGGGTCATAAGCATCGCCACTATTGTTCTTAACTTTTAGTAAATAATATGCACATAGTTTAAGCATGCATTGTTTAGTTTCATTTGTACATTCAACATTAGTTTTTAATTGCTCTGCACTTTCTAAAATTTCTGCACTAGATTGTTTTATATTTAGTTTGCCCAATAAAGTGACATCTTGGTTTAGATTGTTTTTTAGCCATTTCGTAAAGCCAGGTATTGGAGAAAGAGTTGCATATGTTTTTATACTTTTAAACTCCTGTGATAGCTTTTCTACAACCCTTTTGATCAAAAAATTACCAAGGCTGATTCCAGATAACCCTGCTTGAGTGTTTGATATTGAATAGAATATAGCAGTGCTTGCATTACTCGGATCATTTGAAGGTACTGACTCATCTAAAAGGTGTTGAATGCTATCTGCAATCTTATCCACCAATGCAACCTCTACAAAAATTAGAGGTTCGTTTGGTATCTTGTAATGAAAAAAAGCAAAACAGAGACGATCAGAATCTAGTCTGTTTTTTAGGTCGCCCCAAGAGGAAATTTTATGCACAGCTTCATATTTTATAAGTTTTTCTAGCAATGATGCAGGTGAATCCCAAGTGATTTGACGAAGATCGAGTAGATCAACATCAACCCAAGTATAGAGTATATTTTTTAATTCCCTCTCTAGTGGATTCAAGCTTCTATATTGGTTCTTTAGCTTAAGCACATCAGAACGCATATCAACAATAAACTTAAGGCCTTCTGGTAAAGAAATAAATTGCTTCAATATTTTAGAACGTGGTGATTCAAGAATTTTTATTAAATCCTGTTCAAATTTATAGTTTAACTCGGGATCTTGGTTTTTCTTATACTCTCTAATTTTCTCATCTATTTCCGCTTTATTCGGATTAAATTTTTCTGCCAGGGTTTGTAGAAATTTTATTTTACCTTTCTCTGATAAGCTTAAGTACAAGTTACCAAGAGATACAGCGTTTTTACGTGCTGAAACCTCCCCTCCCTTTGGATTTAAGCGCTCGTTCATCTTCAAGACTAAACTATCGATATCGCGACTGTTGCTTAAATCAGGACTGATGTTACCAATCCACGATCTTACAGCATCTGCCACTCCACCTAGTATTTTAAAAAAGCTTCTTACCGCTTTTTTGTCTTCAACTTTCACTATATCAGTTTTTACCAATGATTCTTTTGTCATAGATTCCCTTTATTATACATGGCTAATGCAAGTCAGGGTCATACCGCCGCGGTATCCCGCTAATAAGCAGCGGGATGACGAATTTATCGTTTGTCAAATCGTCGGTAAACCCAAGTTATTTTAGCTACATATAGCTTAAGTTAAAGGAAAATTTTAGCTACATAGCAGGCACTATTACTAGATTATTAATAATTCAGTAATACAATAGACTTCTTGCACTACCTCCCAAGCCACAACTGTCATTCAGTAGAAACAAAAAAACTTGCTTGACAAACTCCGCCAGCCCTCTTATCACTGAAGTGAAGCTATTTTATTTAACTTCGCAATCTCTGCAGCAGATTAAAATGACAAGAAAACTTGTATTTGGCGTACTATTGTTTAATTTTTGTATCCGTTCAGCGGAGTGGCAGAATAAGGTAGACAAGGTGATCTAAAAAGATAATCATAGAGCAAAAGTGAAATAATATGGTAAACCTTTTAGAACTTTGCAAAAATTTACAGCAAAAAATAGAAAGGTTAGAAGCAAAAATAGAAAGATTGGAAAAAGAGAATGAAAGTTTAAAAGCAGAAAATAAGGCTTTAAAGATAGAAAATGCTGAGTTAAGAGAAAGACTCGGTTTAAGCTCAAAAAATTCATCAATACCAAGTTCCAAAGAGTTGTATAAAATAAAAAAGAATAAGCCGAAAAGCGAAAGGAATATTGGCGGTCAGGTTGGTCATAAAGGAAGTTTTCGCGCCAACATGGATGCAGATAAAGTAGTAAAGATAGAGTTGCCTAATACTTGCGAATGCGGAGGAGAAATTGCAATATGTGAAAAACCATATATTCATCAGAAAGTTGATCTTCCAGAAATCAAGCCTTATGTAGTGGAATATCAGTTAGAACATGGCCGTTGTCGGAGATGCGGAAAGAGAAGAAGTAGCAAGTTACCGGAAGGTGTTACGCCAGATACATTTGGTCCAAGGGTTAAGTCAATAATTGCAGCGTTCAGCGGATTCTACAAAAATTCAAAACGCGAAATAGCGAGTGTCGTAAATGATATCTTCAATTTGAACATAAGCGTCGGTAGCATATCAAATAGTGAACATAGAGTTGCTTCAAAATGCAAAAAAATGTATGAGCAGATCGAACAAGAGATAAGTAGGAGTAAAGTTCTACATATTGATGAAACGAGCCATTATAACAAAGGTAAACTCGCTTGGTGTTGGATGTTTGCAAGCAATACGGCAAGTTTTGTAAAATTTACAGAGTCAAGAGGAATGAAAGTTTTACAAAATAGTAAATTCTGCAATCGCAATAGCTTGGTAATAACTGACAGGTATGCAGCATAGAATTATTTTGCCGATAAAAACAGGCAAATCTGTTGGGCACATTTATCAAGAGATTTTGAAAGATTAGCACATAGTTGGAATATTGAAGTTAAAGTTCTGGGTTGTTACTTGAGAAACGTGGCCACTGAATTATTTGCACTAAAAAAAGCTTTACTAAAAAGTGAGATAGATGTTTTGAGGTTTGTCAGACGTGCCAGAAAATTAAGAAAACGTACAAAGTATTACTTGAAGGAGATATCTCGTTTACCTGAAGCAATTGGAGCCTCTCGAGTTGCAAAAAATGTTCTGAGATCTGAAAGAATGATGTGGAAATTTTTAGATGACCCAGAAAATATTCCGCTGACAAATAACCACGCTGAACGGCAAATTCGGCATTATGTCGTTTATCGCAAAAACTCATATTTTACACAATCAAAGCGGGGAAATACATTCCTTGAGCGGATAATTTCATTATACTTAACTTGGAAACAAAGGGGTCTCAATCCTTTCCAAAATCTCCTATCTATTGTTTCTTAAACCACTCTCCTGAACGGATACCTTTTTTTTCATTTGGTAAATTTCTTAATGTTTATGGCTAAACGACAACCGTCATCCCGCTACTTGTTAGCGGCTGAGATACCGCGGCGGGATGACGTAGGACTGCTGTCATTCCAGTGCTTAACACTGGGATGGCTTTGTTGCATAGCAACTGAAAAATCTGGTGGCTACTGACAAAATTCATTATAAAATAGCCATTTAACCTTGAAAGAAAAAATATGCCACAAAAAATGAGGGTCAGTAACCATAGCGAATATAACAAATTTCTAGAAAAAAGAGGAAATATTTTTCATTATATCAACGAAGCCATAGAAAAGTGGTACGAGAATGGTCCAAAAATACCAGGTGGCAACAATATTTATAGCGATAAAGTTGTAATTTTGGTGCACATAATAACTTGTTTATTTAGAATAGGCCTGAGGCAAACAGTTGGGTTTATAGCAGGATACCTTGAGCAAATTGGGAAAAATTTGCAAGTTATCAGCTATTCACAATCATCAAGAAGGTTTAAGAAACTCAATATTAAGATCAATGATTGCAGAAAATAATATGGAAGATATCGAAATTGCTATAGACAGTACAGGAATTAGTATATACAACAACACTCCTGGTCATAGCAAAGAAAATAGCGAAGATAGAAAGTATCGCAGCTATGAACAGACAAGAAAATTGCATGTAATGTTGAATACAAACAGCAAAAAAGCCATAGCTGTAAAATACAGTAACGGTGTCTACTCTGATCACTATGGAGCTTGTGATTTGCTAAAAGAAGTCGATTTTCAGTATGTCATAAAAGTACTATATGCAGATAGGGCATATGACAGAGAAAAGCTCTATAAGCTGTGTAATCAATATGGTATAAAAACGAAAATTCCTCCGAAAAACAACGCAGCAGAGCATCCAAAATTGGATTATATGCTTGATAGAAATGCCGCTATTCAGTTAATGAAATTACATGGTGAGAATTGGTATGATAATAGGTGCAGCTTTGCTTGCGATATTTGGTAGAATGCCATGGCCAGCTCTTTTTGCACTCGGTATATTTTGTGCTGTATTTTTCGGTGCTAAAACTATCGTCATAAAAGTAATGGGTGGTATAGGCGGCACTGGAAATACTTCTTTGATGGACCAATGTGGAACAGGAGACACAAAAAAGAACTATTTTTTTCTAAAACAGACCTGATGTACGGCTTTAACTATATCTTCCACTTGTGGTAATGCTTTTTTTTCTAGATTTGCAGCGTAAGGTAAGGGGATGTCCTTGCCAGTTACGCGTACAACTGGAGCATCAAGGTAGTCAAATCCTTGTTCCATAACAACGGCTGACAGCTCTGCTCCTATTCCTGCAAATGGCCATCCTTCTTCTACACTAACTAACCTATTAGTCTTCTGAATAGAGTTAATAACAGTTTGAGTGTCAAGTGGTCTTAAGGTTCTGAGGTCAATAACTTCAGCTTCTATACCTTCACTCGAAAGTAAATCTGCTGCATTTAAGGCATCCATTAATTTTAATGAAAAAGCAGTGATAGTTACATCCTTTCCTTCCCGTATAACAGCAGCTTTGCCTATTTCAAGTAGATAATCTTTGTTTGATAGCTCAGAGTCAGAAACTTCATGCTCATGTCCATAAGCTATTTCGTTTTCTAGAAATATTACCGGATTAGGGTCACGAATTGCAGCTTTAAGCAGACCTCTGCAATCGGAGGCAAAATAGGGTGCTATTACTTTTAACCCCGGTATATGCGAATACCAAGCTGCAAAGCATTGAGAATGTTGTGCAGCAACTCTTGCTGCAGCGCCATTTGGTCCACGAAATACTATAGGGCATCCAAGTTGTCCGCCTGACATATAATTTGTTTTTGCTGCGGAATTCACAATTTGGTCAATAGCTTGCATAGAAAAATTAAAAGTCATAAACTCGACTATTGGCTTTAATCCAGCAAATGCCGCTCCAACAGCAAGGCCAGCAAATCCATGTTCGGTAATAGGCGTATCAACTACTCTGTTTTCTCCAAACTCTTTCAGTAATCCTTTCGTTACTTTATAAGCACCATCATACTCTGCAACTTCTTCACCCATGATAAGCACATCAGAGTCGTTTTGCATTTCTTCTCTAATTGCTGTGCATAAAGCTTCTCTTACACTTAAGGTTGCCATTTATAAACTTTTATAGACTTTAACTAAAGTAACTATATCAGAATTACTGGGGGTAAGTAAAGTGTACAAATTAAGTTTTACAAACATCATGACCAACTCATTCCAAAAAAAAATCTTCTCACGCTTGCTGTTTTTTGTTGCTGGAAATGGCTGGATTATTTAAGCTTTTAGTAATGTATGTTGTTAAATTAATAGCAATTTATTTGGAAATAACAGAAAAATTTATGATAGTTTTATACTCTAAATAGAATAAGATACTTCTGTCTGTGTCTCCACGTTTGAAACTAACCTTATTCTATCTCTTTCTTGTTCTGGACTTAACCTGTGAAGCGCGTAACTGAAATCTTCCTCACTCACTATAAGCCGTCTTTGCGCACCAGCGCTAATTTTTGCTTCATTCACTAATTGCTCTAATTCAGCCCCAGAATAGCCTTCAGTCTTGTCTGCAATGTCTTGGAGGTTTAGCTTTTCATCAGTTTTTGTACCTCGCATATAAAGTTCCAATATCCTTTGTCTCACCTCTATGTTTGGATTAGGGACATAAACCTTCTGACCTAAACGTCCAGGTCTAATAAGTGCTGGATCTATACCACCGATAAGGTTAGTTGCACCAATTACTATTATATCTTTTCTGCTCTTAAATCCATCTATTTCAGTTAACAACTGTGTTAAACTCTCTCGACAATGGTAAGCTGAGTTATTAGCGGTACTTCTTTTTTGAGCAACTGCATCTATTTCATCTATAAAGACTATACAAGGAGAAATTTTTTTGCTATTTTAAAAAGCTCGCGTACAGCATGTGCACCATGACCAATATATACTCCAATAAGTTCAGGACCTGAGATGCTTATGAAATTCATATTTGATTCACCTGCAATTGCACGAGCGATAAGTGTTTTACCATTTTCAGGAGGGCCATGTAATATGTAACCTCTTAGTGAATTAATACTTTTATTTCCAAACAGCTTGCGCATTTCTTCTGTCATTTGGTCACAGCAAATCATCTGCAACCGTTGTTTTAAGGAGTCATCAATTATAGCATCAGCAAATGTTATTCTTTTATCATCTGAATCAGCTAATTCTATCGATATAGGCAGCTCTACTTCCTTTAGTTTGCTGAATATTTGATCATATATAAACCAAGCAATAAAAAAGAAAACGACAAGTAACACAAAAGGCATAGCTTCACTAACATAATGTGCAGCTAACTCATACCCTTTACTGAGCAACGTTGTATGCATATAGGCAAACAAAAAAGCGATAGAGATAATAGTTGCCACGCATAGTAAACAGATTGAAATTCTTTTTAGTAATTCTGAAATTTCAATTTTTTTCATCTTAATACCTTATACCAATTTTAAACTAAGAATAATTTTATCTAGCCTACCTATTTTAGCTTGATTAGAGCGTTCCGAAAAATTATCAAGTACGTACTTTAACTTATTAAATACTAAAAACAATATATCCCCATGTTGTCACATACATCTTTAAAGTTTACCAAATTCATTTTCAAAAAACAAGATTTTATTATTAACCCGAATTCTGGATTAGATTTTAGGTAAATTATTGAAAGTCTTGAATTTTACTAAATTAGTAACTAGTCTTAAAATGCTTACTGCTTTATCGTAAATGCTAAAACAATAAGCTATTGATATTCTTGTTTTTTTTAATCTCCAATCCAGAATTCGGGTTAAAAACGCTAACTTGTATCTTCAAGAAGTAAGACATAATAGCTCTAAAATGTCTTGCAAGGAAAGGTAAAGCTGAACGCTAACTTATGCCAGAAAAATACCGTCTTGTTTGCCTTTTTGAGTAGTATCATCTTATTTTTCCTGTAAATTTTGTTTATAACGCCTAAGATTTACGATATTTTAATCCCGGTAGAATATCTTATAAAATCAGATTATATGTTATACCTATGGAAATAGATAACTTTCAGCAATATTACAACCAAGAAGAAATGAAGACAGTAACATTAGCTCAAATTTATAAAGACTTGGTAATAAAGATATCCGATATAGCCACAAGCAAAATGTAAGCTACTATTAATGGTATTATGGAAATAGCACCAACGATACCACCTACTATACCTACTACCAGAGGTGACGGAGTAGTAAGGCTTAATATAATAAGTGGGAGAGATATAATTGATAGTATTATAGAAATTACACCTACTGTTTTCAGAAGAGATAGAAATCCTTTTGAATCTAAGTGTTCTTTTTCCCTTAAATAATATAAAGAAAATGCTTATACACATTATAGCACAAAGTATTACTGCTGCTATTTTTATTATAGCTGCTGCTATAAGTGCTGCTAAATAAGCTATATTCATTATAACTTTACCACTAAACTTAATAACACTGCAATTATCACACACCATAATAAAAAAGTCAACTCCATATGTTTAGGTTGTAAAATCCCAAAAAGCAGCCAGAATAGAATAAGCAAACATTTACGAATTGAATTTAGTGCAAACAAGGGTGTTGATATCAACCATACTCTGCAGAATCGCAATATGGTATGACTACATGCTTTTTATTGATTTGATTAACATAATCAGCAGAGAGTTTTGTTTTGCAAAAGATGTCTACAGTAACATACTGCAATTATTTGGAATTGTAGGGCTAGGTGCAATTGTAAGGCCACTTGGTGCATTCATATTTGGTCACGTTGGTGACAGGTATGGAAGGAGGATAGCATTAATAATTACTATCTTGCTAATATCGATACCATCAAGTCTCATTGCATTTATTCCAAGTCACAATCAAGTAGGTATAATTTCTACTATATTGCTTCTTGCAATCCATATAACACAAGGAATTGCACTTGGTGGTGAACAAGGAAGTTCTGTTTATCTTATAGAGCATTTATCCAGTAGGAAAGAGAACTTAGGGATGTATTTTGGAATGATGGGTTTTGGTCGCTCCATTGGCGTCTTGCTTTCTGCGGTGATAGTGATTATCTGCAAAAAAACTACTGATTTTTGTACCTGGGGTTGGAGATTGCCATTTATTTTCTCAGCTATTTTAGGATTAATTAGCGCGTATAGCATATACACATTGGGAGAAACTCCAGCATATGAAAAAAATCGAAAACAAAGAAATTTACCTGATTTGCCAATAATAGAGCTTATAAAACGCCACAAGAGAGCTCTTATACTTGCTATTTTAATATCTGTACCTGTTAATGTTGCTGTTGGATTTACCATATTTCTTCGAACTCTCGCAAAGGAAATAGCATCAGTGGATGTTTATGTAACAACATATATCAACGAAATTGTATTGATTATAACCAGTGTATTAATGCCGATATCTTCAATAGCGTTTGGAATGTTGGCTGATAAAGTTGGAAAAGAGCGCACTGCAATCTTATTTATAGCAATTACAATGGCACTGTGTTGTCCTGCGTTATCTATTGCATATTACTATAAAAATTATCTTGTGATTGCGTTGAGCGTAATGGTTCTCTCTATAATAGAAAGGGGTATAGTTCCCATAGGAATAGTTGCATCTGAACTCTTTCCTACCAATGTTAGATTTAGTGGTGTGAGCTTATCACGCAATATCTCTTATGCGTTACATGGAGGATTTACTCCTATGGTTTGTATTTGGTTGACTGTAACATTTCCTCAAACAAACCTTGCTGCTGGGCTTTATATAGTCTTCTGCTTGTTGATCAGTGTGGTAGCAATATTGCAAATAAAACCGCAAGATAAGAAATTTGATTGGTCTTAGTTTTCTCCTATGTGATTTGATAGACCGGGAAAGGGTTTCATCTAAGTAGCTGACACCCTGACAACCGTCATCCCGCTGCTTGTTAGCGGGATCTAGAGATACCGTGACGGTATGACGTAGGACTGCTGTCATTCCAGTCTGAAATCCAGAGAAAAGGATGATGTCATCCCAGTGTCCCTGTAATGTCATTCCAGTGCTTGACACTGGAATCCAGCCTTTATTATGCAGCCACTTGGTTAAAATTAAGTTTCTGGATCCCAGATACTGTCTCTGCTGTCAAACAAATTATCCAACAAAATTACAATTAAATGGTTGATTATTTTTAAGAATACCAAAAAAGACATGCATTAATTTTCGCATTAACGCAAGAACTATGACTTTTGGACATTTGCCTTTACTTGCTAGACGCTGACAAAACTTTTGAAAATGATTATTATGGTTTTTGACTACTATAGCTGGCATATAAAGAGCTTTTCGAATACGCTCAGATCCTATTTTGCATATGCAACTTCTCTTACTTACTGACGATCCCGATTGATAATGTCCTGGATTTAGACCAGCAAAAGCTGTAAATTGTTTAGCATTGTCAAAGTTATCAACTGATGGCATTTCTGCGACAACAGCAACAGCAGTAAGATATCCTATACCTTTTATAGTCTTAAGGTTTTCCACCATATTTTTTAGATGTGGATAGTTATTTATATGCTCATTAATTTCTTTTTCGAGAACAATAATTTGCTCCTCTATTGCCAAAATTACTTTAGATATAGCTTCTTTGCAACTGGAATGCATATTTTTGTTTTCCAAGCGATTTGTCTGTTGCACCTTATCATCTTTTAGCGATTGCATGCAACGGTAAAGCTCCCTCAAATGCCTCATTTCAGGTGCAATGGGCTTCCAAAGAGCAGGTTTGTTGGCGATACAAAATCTAGCTATCATAGCTGCATCTGATTTATCTGTCTTATTTCTGAGCAGCTCACTTTTGCCAAAAGCTTTGATTTGGGCTGGGTTTACTATACTGACATTATGTCCTAAATCGTGCATAAAAGTAGCCAAATCTTCTCCATACCAACTAGTTGCTTCAAGACATAAATGAGTAAGATTTGCTCCATGGCCATTGCACCAAACTACAAGTTTTGCAAAACCATCTTGATTATTTTGAAAGACTTTGTGTCGTTTTTTACTGTCCACTAACAAACAAACATCAAATTTCTTTTTTGAAATATCCACACCCAAAATAGCATTTACTTGCATAAAATTGCCTCCAAGACTATAAATAAACTGAGAGTTTAGACTAACCTTGTAATACGGGATATAATTCCAAAAGATACTGTTCAGTCTTTAACTCTATGGGAGGGAAGCAAAGTCTGGCTTAATGGCATTAGTGTCGCATCAGCTTCACCCTCCCTGTGAGGTATTTTAGCTCTAATGCCTCACATCATAAAGATACAAGTGTCTAGGCACTGGGATGACAAAGGAGGGCAGTGTCAGCTACTCGGATGACACCCTGCTGGTGGACAATGTTTGTATAGTTGTGCGTCACGCGCTGGAATGACGAATTACTTAACCGCCATAGCGTCACGGTATCTCCTAGCATAGATCCCGCTAACACGTAGCGGGATGACGATTTTGTATCGGAAAACAAGTAGCATGACGATTTATCAAATGTTCCTTAGTTTCTCAAAAAAATCCTTTAACAAAAAAGAGCATTCTGTTTCTAATATTCCACCATAAACTTCAGGTATATGGCTGCAAAATTGAAATATCTTAGCACCATTTTCAATTCCTCCACCTTTTGGATTATAAGCTCCAAAGTACAATCGTTTAATTCTGGCAAAGGAAATAGCTTGAGCACACATCGGACATGGTTCTAATGTTACGTACATATCAGCATCACAAAGCGTGGAAGTTGAAAATGCTTGTCTGATCGCTAACATCTCTGCATGTGCAGTTGGATCGTTAGATATATTGTGTGCAGAAGAAATGATATTGTCTCCACTCACTATTACAGCACCTATGGGCACCTCATCATTTTTTTGAGCGAGTTTGGCTTGCTCTATGGCAAGCTCCATATATTGATACTTAAACACTAGGCACTTATTTCTTATCAATTGCTGCTTTAACGAACGACACGAAAAGAGAATGAGGAGAAAACGGCTTTGATTGAAATTCTGGATGAAACTGCACACCAATAAACCACGGATGACTCTCTAACTCCACTGCCTCTATGCACGTTCCATCTTCTGATATGCCACTGCATAGCAGCCCATTTTTTTCCAAATCATCTTTATAATCTGAATTGATTATGTATCTATGCCTGTGTCTTTCTGAAATAGTAGTGTTACTATATGCATCCATCATTTTAGAGTTTGCATTTATATTACATTTGTATGCCCCAAGTCTCATGGTTCCACCAAGATCGTCATCTTGATCGCCAGCTAACTTAACGATTGGATGTTTACAGTTACGAAATTCTTCAGAGTGTGCATCTTCAAGCTTAACAACATTACGAGCAAATTCAATAATTGCAAGCTGCATACCAAGGCAAATTCCGAAAAATGGGATATTATTTGTACGGGCATAATTTATTGCTAATATTTTACCCTCTACTCCGTCATCACCAAACCCCCCTGGAACAAGGATTGCATGAGAATTCTGTAATTTCTCTCCTATAAGTTTTTCATTTATAGGTTTTTCTTCCTTCTCTCTTGAGTTAACCCAATTTATCTTTACTTTGACTTTATTACTAATCGCACCATGATTTAATGCTTCAATCAGTGATTTGTATGCATCAGGGAATTCGGTGTATTTTCCCACTATAGATACAGTAACTTCCTGTGTTGGGTGCCTTATGGAATGCACTATTTGATCCCATTCAGTCAAGCTTGGTTTTGGCTTACTTAAATGAAAGTGCTCCAAAATTTGCGTATCAAGCCCACATTGGCTATACAACACCGGTAACTCATATATATGACTCACATCAGGGGCAGGTATTACATTGGATAAAGAAACATTGCAAAGCTTAGCTATTTTCTCTCTTTGATTATCGAAAATTTCTTTCTCACTGCGGCATAATATAATATCTGGTTGTAACCCCGCGGAATTTAACTCTCGAACTGAATGCTGCGTTGGTTTTGTCTTTAATTCTTGCGCTGCGGTAAGATATGGTATTAAAGTTAAGTGAATCAGGATAACTCTTTGTTTTCCTAATGTGTAGTTAACTTGGCGTATAGCCTCCAAAAATGGTTGGCTTTCAATGTCACCTACAGTTCCGCCTATTTCACATATTACAAAATCTAAACCTTCCGTACCATTAAAAATGAACGATTTGATCAAATCTGTCACATGAGGAATGACTTGCACAGTTTTGCCCAGATAATCACCACGCCTCTCTTTCTTCAATAACTCATGATATATCTTACCAGTTGTTATATTGTCATCTTTTGTTGCTTTAATTCCAGTAAAACGCTCATAATGCCCAAGATCCAAATCAGTTTCAGCACCATCTTCGGTAACAAACACCTCTCCGTGCTGAGTTGGGTTCATTGTCCCAGGATCAATGTTGAGATACGGGTCAAGTTTTCTGATACGGATCTTAAAACCGTGAGCTTGAAGAAGCGCACCAACGCTTGAAGCAACTAAGCCTTTACCAAGCGACGATACAACTCCACCTGTAACAAAGATAAATTTAGCTTCCTTCATTAATTTTCAAATGGAACAGAAGTAGGTTCACTTTCTTGCTTTTTTTCTAATATAATTTTCTCTGCAATCGATTTTTTATGTACGTCTTTTGAATATAATCCTGACAATAGCAATGTGTTTATAATAAACAATCCAGCAACAATAGCCGTTATTCTGCTGAGCGGGTTTTCAGAAGATTTCACCGGAATCATCGAATTGACCCCCTGTTGTGTATTACTAAAACCACTTAATGAACTACTCCCAGGTGGCTGCAAGAGCACTAAAATTACTAACACAACAACCAATATTATTTGAAATATACTTAATACCGCTACTGACATTATAGATAGGGCTGAAAATAAAAATCTTAGCAGTACAAAGCACGTAAGTCAAGAACATCTGTCACCCAAATAACTTGAAATCTAATACCAATTCTCATTGTTGTCCAGTCAAATAGGAAACATTGCAGAGTTGTTTAATTGTGGAGCTGGCAAGAGAAGTAATAAATTTGCACAAAGCACCCTCAAGTAGAGCAATTGTATCGTATATTTTATTGCGCAAAATGTTCTGTTTTATATATAACCAAAGCCTCTCAACAGGATTTAGCTCAGGTGAGTATGGAGGTAGGTATATAATGTCGATATTTTTAGGTACCTTTAAATTTTTTGACCTATGCCAACTAGCACAGTCCATAACGAGAAAAGCCTCTCGTGTTTCTAGATATTGCGAAATTTGCTCAAGAAATATGTTCATGCAATCAGTGTTGACATTTGGTGCAAATAAGCTAGAACTCTCTCCATTTCTAGGATTAACTGCACTATAGAGATAGAAATTTTGCCTACCTAATTTTGTTTTAACCTGTGTTCTAATCCCCTTTTTAAACCACCCATGTCCAACTTTTGAATGTGTGCCAAACCGTGATTCATCAAAGAAAAATAGCTCTTTTTCTGGATACTTGCTAATAGCTCCATTGAGATTTTTTTTTGAATTCCTCTTGTTTGCTTTTATCTTGTCCATTATGAACTGGTCTTGGTGTAATATATGAGAATTTCATCTTTTGCATATGGCGGTGTACTGTAGATTTGCTGATATTTAATCCGAACTTTTCCTGGATTCTTATTCTCATTTCTTTAATGGTGATATTAGGATTTTCTTCTATCCACTCTTCAATTTGCTGTAGTTGAGCCTGATTTAATTTAGTTTTTCTACGACGTTGTGAAGGAGCAAACAGTTTTTCTTCTCTGCCAATTTTCAAGAGTTTTACCCACGAAGTTAGTGCGCTTCTTGAAATGCAATATATTTTTGCTACAGCCGTTATACTGTACTTTTTTGCTGCAATTACAGCATTTAGTTTTTTTGAAACATATGCATTATTCCTTACTTTCTTCAGCATTTCTTTTGCTGATTCTACTACTTTTTCATCCAATAATTTTGATCTTAATGCCATTTAAACCTCGCTATTTTACTTACTTCAGTATGGCTTTTCTTCCATCATTGTCCATCTGTTTGCCCTGTAATGGGAATTGGTATAAGAGGTTGTCCGGAAACTAGTAAATTCAAGCATATTCCCTCTTTAACATAACCCTACTCATAGCTAGGTATATGAAATTCTCAGTGGATGTTGTGAGTAAATCATACTCCTTCGATAGCCTTCTATTCCTATTAACCCAAGCAAAAGTCCTTTCTACAACCCATCTTCTTGGCTGTACTTTAAACCCTTGTTCTCTTGTTGGTAGTAGCTCAGGTGGCGTATCTTTGTGCACCCAAAATCTACATGGAGGCCTTGTAACAATTTCAATATCTATGTCATATTCTTCCTTTATGTGATTCTTTGAATTTCTTCCTTGGTATCCCATGTCAGCCCACATTTTTTTAACTTTAGTATATTTTGTTCTCATATTGTTTAATGCTATTTTAATACCATCTCTATCATTTTCGTTAGCAGCGCCTACGTAACAACCTAGTATAAAACCCTGAGTGTCTGTAATTATATGCCTTTTTCTACCCTTTACTTTTTTACTTCCATCATAGCCTTTGATCCCCCCTTTTCTGTAGTCTTTACAGATTGACTATCTACTATACAGGCACTCGGCTGCTCATTCCTTCCTATTTTTCTTCTACTATATTTTGTAATTTCATAATTCATTTTCTCAAAAATTCCCTGCTTCTTCCATTGCCTGAACTGCTCATACACAGTCTTCCATAGCGGAAAATCATTTGGTAAATACCGCCATTGACACCCTGTACGCAATACATAGAAAATTGCTTCTAATATTTCTCTTTTGCTATACTTTGGCGGCCTTCCTCCTTTCTTGTATGATACTCTGAAGTGTTTTTCTATTCTTGCCCATTCCCTTTCGCTTAGATCTGTTGGATACTTTTTTCTCATCTTTACCCCGTACTAAAATTTCAGATATTATAGCCTTTTACTTGTTTCCGGACAACCTCTTACTCCGCATATTGTAAAACGCATAAACAAGCGCGTAACTGATTCGTCCCCAATGCGACAAATATGCTCCAGTCAAAGAATCTCTACTGAAACATTGGATTACATTATAGAAGATTTTGACCGCGCCGGTGCAGGTTGGAGCAGTGAAACAGTAGATGATGAGGACGGTGGCAATAAGTCTAAGTATGATTTTGCAAAAGATACGGACACGCCCAAAATCCAAAAGATTTCCGTCACAACTTACGAGTTATATGCTCAACCACAAATATCACAAAAGTTACTCGATGATGCGTTTGTCGATGTTGAGAGTTGGCTGGTGGAAAAGATTGCCGAGACTTTTAGTAAGGAAGAAAGCGAAGCCTTCATTAAGGGTGAGGGCACTTTTCAACCAAAAGGAATTTTAGCTTATGAAAATGGAAACAGTTATAATAAAATAGAGCAAGTTAAAACTGAAAAATTAGATAGTGATTCAATAATGATGTTGTATTACTCTCTGGACGAATATTATTCCAAAAATGCGTCATTTTTGATGAACAGGAGTACGTTGAAGGACATTAGGCTACTAAAAGCTCAAACAGGTCAATATCTCTGGCAACCAAGTTTGTCGCTTAAAGCCCCAGATACCTTAATGGGAATACCAGTATATCAATCTGCCGATATGCCACCAGCGCCAAACAATCAGCTACCAGTAATTGCGATGGCAGATTTCAAACAAGCTTATAAGATTGTAGATAACAGAGGAATGAGAATATTAAGAGACCCTTATACGAATAAACCTTATGTGAGGTTTTTTGTCACTAAGCGTGTCGGCGGAGAGGTTGTAAACACCAGTGCTATTAAATTGTTGAAAGTTGCGAGCAAGTACTAAAAACTTCCGCAGCATCATCTTTATAGCTGATCAAAGCAACACGTCATACCGCGATTCATTCCATAACTGTACGAACATTGTGATTTTGGCCCATCAGGAGGGTGTCATCCCAGTGCTTGACACATATAGCTAAACTGACTTAGATTTACCGACAGTTTGAAAAACAAAAATTCGTCATTCCGCTACTTGTTAGCGGAATCTATGCTGAGATATCGTGGCGGTATGACGTAGGAAAACCTTTCTTGGGTTAGCTATAGTTTGCTATATTATGTGATTTTATTTTTAGCGTTGCTTCTTATATTGTGTAATTTATTTTCCATAATATACATTATGTAATTTTCGATGCTAAGATCTGTTATAGCTCTCAGTATGATATGAGTGATTCTCTTTTAATAATTATTTTTTAAATAGTTTGTTGGTTCATCAATTTCTTTAGGATTGATATCTACAATTATTTTTCCGTTTTTTAACAGAATAATCCGATCTGATATTTTTGTTAAAAAATCCAAATTGTGAGAAGCGATAATCATAGTAATACCCATATCTCTAACTGATTGTAGTAGTTCCACAACGTCGACTATTGTTGCTACATCTAAACCAGACGTTGGCTCATCGCATAATAGAATCCTTGGATTCATCATTAAGCTTCTGGCAAGCGCAACCCGCTGTTTTTGCCCACCGGATAGATTACTAGGGTAATCATTTTTTTTAGAGGCAATACCCAAAGACTCAAGTAGTGAATCACTTTGATCCTGAGTTTTGTTTTTAAGTTTGGGAGCATATGTAAGATTTTCCCAGACAGTCATATGTGGGAAAAGTTGAAAATCCTGAAATACAAAACCAGTACTATCATTGCATTCAATGCTACCAGAATCTAAAACTTCGAGTTTTTGTATACAACGTAACAATGTTGATTTACCACTACCAGAAGGACCAGCAAGACCAACTATAGATTGTTCTATAATCAGGTTAATATTATTAAGTACTGGAATATTATTAAATAATTTACAAACATTATGCATTTTTATCATATATACCTTTCTGTTCAATCTTTTTGCCTATATATTCAATTAGTAATACAAGAGCGTAATAATAAGCCCCAGCAAGACAAAGTGGTATAAAATAAGTAAATTGTTCTGCTGCAAGCATTTGCGCAGAGCGCATAATATCAACACCACCAATAGTAGAGATTAATGCCGTTTCTTTAAGGAGTGCAATGATCTCATTTATCATTGCAGGAAGAATATTTTTAATAACTTGTGGTAATATAATATCTCTCCACATATAGAAACTAGGTATTTGTAAAGTTTTAGCTGCTTCAAACTGGTTTTTTGATATAGTTTCAATACCAGCTCGTAAAATCTCAGCAATATAAGCACAGCTATTTAGACCAAATGCTATAATGCCAGCACTAAATATGTTTAATTTAGTTCCTGCAATGGTTGGAGTCATAAAATAAACAACACTTAACTGTAATATAAGGGGGGTGCCACGTATTACAGATATAATTCCATTAATTAATGGAATACAGATCTTATTATATCTGAGTACTGAAAATAACCCTCCTAGACTCATACCTAAAAGCAGTCCTCCAATCAATAATTTTAAAGTAAAGGCAAGGCCTGTTCCAACAAACAAGAAATTAGAAATTAATTCTTGCATCAGTTATCTCCTAGCCATTTTTCTGCTATCTTTTGTATTACACCTTTACTTTCTAAACTTTTTAACGCCTCGTTTATTTTATCCTTTAAATCAGATCCTTTATTCACAGCAATAGAATAACCATTATCTGACTTAGCGATGGCTGACCATGATAGACCAGGATTTTTTTTGCTAAATACTTTACCTTGGAATTCATCAATTAGGACGCTATCAACATGACCAGACTTTAATGTTTCTACAGCTTGATTATTATTGTCTATAGCAATAATTTGAGCTGTTGTAGGAACATGCTCTTTTAGCCAAATTTCCATGACAGTTCCTAGTTGAACGGCTATCTTCTTGTGAGTTAAGTTGTTTATACCGGCTATGGGTTTATTTTTGTGATATAGAATACCAAATTCCCCTGTATAATAACTATTTGAAAAATCAAAATTTTTTTCACGCTCTTCTGTGCTACCAATAGTAGATATAGCAGCATCTACAGAATTACTTTGCAATGCTGCAAATATAGTACTAAACTGCATATCTTTAAATATCGCTTCTTTACCTAACTCTTTTGCTACTAATTGAGCAAGCTCAATGTCAAAGCCAGTAAATTTACCATTTTCATAATATTCAAAAGGTGGATAATCTGCAGAAATTGCAAATCTAATGATATTATCGTGTTTATCTTCCTTGCATCCTGTTAATAGAATACTTATCGCTATAATAGCATTTAAAATGTATTTTTTCATATTACTAATTTATATTCATATTTTATTCATCTTGTGAATATAGACATTAAAAATTGAATAGTCAAGAAATAATGAATATAATTTCAAATATACTTATTACATATTCAATATGAGGAAAATGCATAATGCATGACAACACACTAGGTGAACATATTTTAAATATTATTCAAAATCATGAAATTTTAGAACAGAGCGATTTACAGACCTTACTCAAAAAAAGAGGGTATAACATTTCTCAGGCTACTTTATCAAGAAAATTGAAAGAACTTAAAATTGCCAAAGTTGCTGGTATGTATAAAGTAATTGACATCAACCAATATCGATTACCATTAATACTTAATATGCAAATTTCGGATTTTGGTTTAATAGTACTACACACTCAACCAGGACAAGCTAGCAGTCTGGCTTACTTTCTAGATCAGAAATATGTTATTTATTCATTAAATAATAGCAAAAACATAGGAATTATAGGAACTATAGCAGGTGATGATACAGTATTATTGATCATCAAAAGTAAGGCTGAACTTAACAAAGTATTACAATCAATTTATGAAACATTTCCATATTTAAGTCCTGAATAAGAATGTTGTAAGTTAAAAATGTGATATAAAGGAGATAAGAGGGATTTCTTTGTTTAAATCTTTGTCTTCTTTTTTTCAATATACCTACATATCAGAATGGACAATTCATATAGAATCAGCATAGGTATTGCAAGCCCTACTTGGCTTAATACATCAGGTGGAGTTAAGATTGCAGCAATAATAAAAATTACCACTATTGCGATTCTACGTTTATTTGACAAACTTTGTGCAGTCAGTAGCCCAACTCTCACCATTAATGTGAGTATGACTGGAATCTGAAATGCAGTGCCAAATGCAAACATAAATTGGAGAACGAGGTCTAAATATTCGCTAACTGATGGCATAAACTCTATCGGTATATCGAAGGATTTACCACTGTGTTCGAAGTTGATAAAAAACTTCCAGGCTAAAGGAAATATATAGTAATAGACTACAGTAGCTCCCGTTACAAATAAAACCGGTGTTGCAATTAAGTATGGCAACAACACTGCCCTTTCACTTTTATATAACCCAGGTGCTAAGAACATATAGAATTGCCATGCAAACACAGGAAAAGAGAGCAAAAGTGCACTCATCATTGCAACTCTAAGATACACAAAAAATGCCTCTGTTAAGTCTGTGTAAATTAAAGAAAAACCTTCGCTACCTTTTGTTGCTTCTATTAAAGGTGCGAGTAAAAAACGGTATATATTTTCCTTAAAGTAATAACAAAAACCAAAAGCAACGCAAAAAAATAGAAAGCAAAAGATAACTCTTTTTCTGAGTTCCGCAAAGTGCTCATAAAATGAGGCGTATTTGTTTGAGTTCCAGTTCATACTTTACTATAGCTCAATAATACTATGTCTAACATTCTCAGCGAAAAAGCCCACTCATTGTCATACCACGCTGCAACCCTGCATATATCACCTGTAACATATGTACCAGTTAAATCCACAATTGCACTATAAGGGTTATGCACAAAATCTATTGAGACTAAAGGTTCCTCGCATATAGAAAGTACATTTGACATTGGATAACCCTCTGTCATCCTAGTACCCTCTGATGTCATCCGAGTAGCTGACACTGGGATCCAGAAATTAGATTCCAGCGTCACGCGCTGGAATGACGTAGAGGAGAGAGCTGCATCCTTAAATATTTCATTGATTTCTTCAACGGTCGCTTTCTTATCAGTCGTAAATTTAAAATCAACCATAGAAACATTGCTAACTGGAACTCTGACGGAAGTGCCATCTAGTTTTCCTTTTAATTCATGGATGACAGAACCAATTGTTTTTGCTGCCCCGGTTGTAGTTGGCACCATAGATAATCCGCAAGCCCTTGCTCTACGCAAATCTTTATGATTACCATCAAGAACATTTTGATCATTCGTGTAGGCATGTATAGTAGTCATAAAACCGCTTTTTATGCCTAAACTAGAATGTAGGACTTTCACAATCGGAGCAAGGCAATTTGTAGTGCAAGAACCTGCTGATATCACTTTATGCTCTTTTTCGAGCATATCGTTATTCACACCATAAACTATAGTGACATCAGCATCTGGAACTGGAGCAGAGACAATTACTTTCTCTGCATTGTGCCTTATTGCTTCTTCACGTTTGTTGAATGCACCAGTACATTCAAGTATTACATCAACATTCCAAGGAATATTTTCAGGGCTCCGTTCTCTATACAAAGAAAACTTTCTGCCATTTATGGATAGCCAATTTTGAGACTCATTAAAATCAATATCACCACTGAATTTGCCATGAACAGAATCATATTTAATCAAATGTGCATGCTGCTTTGCACTGAGCGATCCATTGATAGCTACAACTTCTATTTGTTTGCTATATTCTTCTATTTCGAAAATAGCACGCAATACGCCTCTGCCTATTCTACCCAGACCATTAATTCCTACACGAATCGTCATCTCTTCATTCAAAAAATTTAATTATAGAGGATATCACTTGATATTTCATTTTATTCTTTTGCTTTTCTATCGATATGAACATTATAGCAAGGAGACAGGGCTAAAAACTTGCTTGACAAACTCCGCCAGCCCCCTTATCATAGAATTGAAGCTATTTATTTATCTTCGCAATCTGCAGATTAAAACGACAAAGGGAACTTTGTATTTGGCGTAAATCATGCTTAATTTTTTGCA
Source organism: Wolbachia endosymbiont (group A) of Alloplasta piceator (assembly GCF_964028505.1). Taxonomy (NCBI): domain Bacteria; kingdom Pseudomonadati; phylum Pseudomonadota; class Alphaproteobacteria; order Rickettsiales; family Anaplasmataceae; genus Wolbachia; species Wolbachia endosymbiont (group A) of Alloplasta piceator. Next base: position 857,126 of record NZ_OZ034793.1, read on the forward strand.
CTATGTGCACCTCATGTCTTTATAAAACTTCTGGGTTTCTACCTATACAAGCCGAAACGCGCTTATAAAGCGTTTAAGACATCAAAAGACGTCAAATAGAACAAGGGAGAATTTGAATACTAGCTACCCTAGGTTTTCTTTGCCTTTTTTTCTGCTTAGTAAATTTTTTAATGTTTATAGCTAAAAGTTAGTTGCAGTTTAAATGCAGCTGAGTCGCGGTTACTAAGTGTAAAAAACATAAAAAAACGCCAATACTGAAAATAGACAATGACTAGGGTTTCTTTTGCCTTTTTTTCGTTTGGTAAGTTTCTTAATATTCATGGCTAAAGATTGCACGAATGTTGCAATTACAAAAGCGTTTCTACTAGGAGGGTGTCATCCCAGTGCTTGACACTGGGATGGCTTTGTTGCATCGCTACTTATGAAAGGCTAACTATAGTTAGGATTATAAGCAACCTATTGAAAATCTTGTTTTTTTGCAATCAATCTGATCAAATTTAAGAATAGTAATTTGTTATTTATATTAATAAATTTAATTCTATTGAAAATAGCTAAAGCATTGAAATTCTTGAATTTTAGCCGGATTGGTAAATGGTAGTGAAATTTCTTTTACTCAAATTTAGGTATTCATTGACCGTTCTTGTTATAAATACCAGAATAATAAGCTACTGATATTCGCTATCTTTTTTATCTTTAATCCATCATAGCTAGCGATGCAACAAAGCCCACTGGGATCCAGGAATTTTATTAAGTTGGTAAGCATAAAAGTAGCCATTTTACGTTACAATACAATGTTTTGATGATTATGGAAGGGCTGGATCCCAGTGTCACGCACTGGGATGACAAAAAAGAGGCTACTCGGATGACAAGAAAGGAGCACTGCTATTATAGAGTGAAATGAGATCCCAGTGTCAAGCACTGAAATGACATCATAGGGGCTTGCATGACATCATTCTTTTTCTTGGATCCAAGTAGTCAGGGCACTGGGATGACATCATAGAGGCACTAGGATGACACCTTGACAATCGTCATTCCGCTACTTGTTAGCGCCGCGGTGGTATGACGTAGAATTTTATAACCCAGTGTCCAATCTGGATTCTAGTTAGCGTTTTTAGTAACTAAGAAAAGTGCTTCCCCCTTTTAGAGCACTGCATATAATAGAATTATATCGCAGTGCATTGCGAAACAAAATTCCCAATACTACAGGAGGCTTTATGAATAAGAAATTTCTCTATTCACCATTGTCAATAAAAAGTATAGAAGAAAACGGTGTATTTTCTGGTTATGCTAGCGTTTTTAATATAGTTGATAAACAAAATGATCTGATATTGCCTGGAGCATTTAAGGAAAATTTAAACAGAAATAAAATAAAACTCCTTTGGCAGCACAATCCAGGTGAGCCTATAGGTAGCATCATAGATATTTGCGAAAATGATGTTGGCCTGTATATAACCGCACACTTACTTTTGGGCATCCAAAAAGCAAAGGAAGCGTACTTAATGCTCAAAACTGGAGTAATCAATGGACTTTCCATCGGCTATATACCTATAGAGTATGATGTTGATCATAAAAGCGGAGCTAGAGTGTTAAAACAAGTGGAATTATGGGAAGTCAGTTTGGTCACTTTTCCTGCAAACTTGGCTGCTCAGGTAATCAATGTGAAAAATCAGAACAATGAACAGGAAGTGTTAGCAAGAGCGATAGAAAAAGCAAATGCTGTACTTGCAGACATGTACATTTCTGCTTAAAGTGTATTAGGCGGGCAAAGACTTTACCATAATTTTACACCTGTGTTAGTATTTATTTAACATTTATACTAATATATATAACTTTATTACTATTAAAATTTTCTGTAAATTAAAGTTAAAAAATGAGGTAATTTTATGCTAAATATTAATAATAAGGTTAATTATGAAATTAATATTAAGCGAAAGGAAAAAAAATACAGCTGGTCTACTGTATTTGCTTGGTTATATCTAAAAACGATTGGACGAATATTGCCCAAGAGATGGAATAGATGGGCAGAAAATATTTTGTACTACGATAAAACTACTGCAAACAATGAAGTTCAAACTGATGCTTTTAAGACAATAGATGGAAGTGTTCAAGTTGACTTAAAACCTGAAGTTGTAGAGAAAGAGAGCCAAAGTGTAGTGATAAACAAAGATGGAGGGGTTCAGACTGATGGAGTAGCATTGATAACAGAGGAAGATGATGAAGCATTAGAAGAACAGCTGGAGGGCATAAATCAGGAATTAGAACTTGAACGTTTACAAAATGCTTCCTTAAAAGAAGAAAATAGAGAATTACGATCTGCAATTGAAGGACTTGAAAAGAGTTATAAGGGACTTACAGAAGATGCAGGCGAACGAGAAGAGGAACTAACCAAATACAAACAAGATAAAAAAGCAATGCAGGATAAAGTTGATGAACAACAGAAAACTATATTTGATCAATACATGATAATAAGAGAGCAAGGAGAAGAAATTGAAGCTACTAGGAAAGATAATGAAAGTCTGCAAGCACAAATAATAGAACTTAAGAGTAGGTTAAAGGACAAGGAGGATAAATTAATTGAATTGAATCAACAATGGCAAGCTAGCAAATTAGTGGCTTTACTTAAATCACAGACTGATAAATTGTGTCAGGCTAAAGACAAAAATACTGAATTAGAAAATAAAGTCAGTGACTTAGGTCATGAAAACAAAGCTCTACGATTAAGTGTGAATACATTGACTGCTCAATTGGGTGAAATGGAGAACTTGGGGAAGCAATTACAAAGTGTTCAAGAATCTAAACAACAATTGGAGATTGATTTAGAAGGTCAATTGAAAGCTGACACTAAGAAACTACAGGAAGCAAAAGAAGGTCAATTGGCTAAAAAGGCAGGTGCAGTGAGTACAGTATCTACTGCAAAATCAACTCTTTCAAAATTACGAAACTTGCCCAATAAGCTTTCTAGGGATAAGGGTCTCAATAACTTTTTATCTGGGAAAAACGAGGAGTTAAAAAAAGGTTTTCCTGAATTTAAAGAGAAACACTTTTGCCATAACGTGCTTAATGAAACTATAAAGTCTCTATCAAATCAAGATGATGGCAAATTTGAAAGCAGTAAGCTGCTTGAATTATTAGAAAGTAATTTGAAACAATCCGCAAGGGAGATCATAGAAGCTAAGGTTAAAGAAGTTGTCAACGAACATTGTAACATTGGAAAAAATATGGGTAAAGAACTACGAGATGACACGTTAAAAGCCAAGTTGTCACCTTCTGTTAGAAAATGCGTAAAAAAATTAGAATTTAACAAACAAGAAGGGGTAAATAAGATTGTAGACTCTATCTTGCACAGCTTTAATAGCAAGAATAATAATAATAACGACTCAGTAGAATTACTTAAAGAAATTGTTGTGAAAGAGCTAGTAGAAGCTAGAATGAGATTTTTTTTAGATAAGATTCAAGAGTTACAACTGACATCAAGCATAAGAGATAAATTTTTATCTACAGATCAGGGAATATGTAATCAAACTCAAGGAGGAGTAAACGAATACCAATTAACAGAAAAAGCTAAAAAAGAATACACACCTAATTCCTCGATGAGTCACACTAATACTGTAAGCATACATTCATTGAACAGTCGGAAAGCAAGTTAAAGTAGGCTCTTAGCATAAAGCACCAGCTCCTCTTTTGTTAAAGTGTAGGAGCTGTCTTCCCAATGTTGTTTTAGCAATTCTAAGTTTTTACCTAAACTTTTTCCTGGCTGGTGACCTATACTTATTAAATCATCGCCAGATAAAGGAAATTTTGGAATATTGAATGTATTAGCAAATGAAATGTATTTGTCAATATTTTCTCCAGACTCAACACCACAAATTTTTATTAAATCACAATATAGTTCTCTACCAAATAAAGATATGTACTTTTTTTGCTCTTTTTCCGAAAGCTCTGTTTTGATATCGTTGGATAGTAAAAATAGCAGCTTTTTCTTTTGCTTGTTCGAAAGACGTAAAAATTTGCTTACATATTCTCCAAGACTTAGCCTGTCATTTTTGGTGGTCCTAAGAAGTAACGCTAATTTTACTAGTGCATCAGTGCCCAAAAGAAGTGACGAAGACAGAATTTCGCATTTTACTTCTTTTGGGATAATCTTTTGCAAAACATCAGATTCTTGCATGCTCTTAAGTGTTGGAAAAGGATCATTGCACTCCAGCAATTTAAGTATTTCATCTCTTATTCTCTCTCCAGAGAGGTTTTGAATCATATGCGAATGCTTTTTGCATACGCTTAGTATTTCATCACTCAAATCTCCGGCACATATTTTTGCATGAAAACGAAATGCTCTTAAAATACGTAGATAGTCTTCTTTAATTCTATCTTCAGCGTTGCCTATAAAGTTTAACCTTCGCGCTTTTAAGTCCTCTATACCACCAAAGTAGTCATATATATGGCCATGCTTATCTGCATACAGAGCATTAAATGTAAAGTCGCGCCTTGAAGCATCCGCTTGCCAATTATTGGTAAATTCTACTTTTGCATGCCTACCATCACATTTCACATCATGCCTTAGTGTTGTGATCTCAAAAGATCTTTGATTTAGAACCGCAGTGATAGTTCCATGTTTTAAGCCAGTTGGAATAGTTTTTATATTACGGAGTTTTAGCGCTTTAATCGTTTGATTGGGAAGCAAATTAGTAGCTAAATCGATGTCGTGAACATCACGCTGCAAAATTGAGTCTCTCACACATCCGCCGACAAGCCTAGCCTCACCGCCAAATTCCTCTATGGCATCAATAATTAAACTAGTCTCATGGTCAACTTGCATTTAGGTTAGTACGTACTGCAAGTTCATATTATATGAAATGCTTGCAAAAGCCCTATATAAAAATATACAGAGCTATGAAGATTTATTTTACACTTCCAATTGTGATATTTGTTGTTGATGAAATGTTTTTTCTGTTCTTGATTCCTCCATACTACATCTTGGTGAGCTTGAAGGGTTTTGCTTCTCAGAGCGCTCTATGCGCTGCTTTATATCACTAACGCACTGCCCTACAACATCACCAATTTTTCCATCAGCATTTTCTGCCAATAACTTATCAAATCCCTTTTCAACCTCTGCTCTCTCAGAGATATCCTTTGAAAGGTTACAATATTCTAAGATCTCGTCTAGCTGCAGTTTTTTTGCTAATAGGAAATCTTCTTGTTCTTGCTCTTGTTTAAGTTTGGTTTCCTCTTGCAGTTGTTTTGCTAAACTTTTATTTCTATCAAGCAATGGTTCGAAATGCAATCCGCCTTTGTTTATTATATGCACAATACTACTATCATCATAATCAACTTTATTGTATTCACCTGCACTTTTTGAACCTGAATTGTCTATTAATTCATGCAAAGACAGATCTTGGTTATCAACAGTCTGGTTCTCTATAACATGTAGCTTTACCTTATACTTTTCACAAAGTATTCTGCCTTCAACGTCAGGATCACCCCACCTACTGTTACGCATAATGTCTGCTGTATAATCATCTACAGTTTCACTACGGTGCTGGCCATTGTTATCATGACTATTGACAATTGCATTTGTAAACCACTTTGGCGGATTCTTTTGCGCAAATTCCCTACAATCATTTCTTAATTTTTCGACAGTAACTTGCTCTCCTGTCTGTTGTTCTAGACTTTGCCTGAACGAGTCAAAAAAACAGCTTCCATTACCAATTGCTTGTCCTACATAGAAATTGTCAGGGTAAGGGTTACTATTTAAAAGAGTTATTTCTTGCCCTGAGATCCTGGGCCTTTTTATTCCAACCTCAACATCATGAAAGTCACTTGGTAGTTTCCGTTTCTTAGCTGTAGTCATAGTTTTACCTCAATTTAAGCTATATATTACTATACCAACAAAATTGTCAATAAGCGACTAATTAAGTATAGCAGAAATTTTTAAATTATGCAATAGTTATAATTTTACATAGCAAATATGAGTTTTAACTGCGGTATAGTTGGGTTACCAAACATAGGAAAATCAACCTTATTTAATGCGCTTACAGAGTCAAGTGCAGCCGAAGCTGCAAATTATCCTTTTTGCACAATCGAGCCAAATATAGGCAAGATTTCGATAAAAGATCAACGTTTGAAACAAATCGCAGCAATTGCAGGCTCAGAGAAGGTAATCTACAACCAATTAGAAGTTGTAGATATTGCAGGTCTGGTAAAGGGTGCGAGCAAAGGCGAAGGGCTTGGCAATAAATTTTTAAGCCATATCAGAGAAGTTGATGCCATCGTTCATCTGCTCAGGTGCTTTACGGATGACGATATCAGCCATATACACAGTAAAATAGATCCAATATCAGATGCTGAAGTGGTAGAAATGGAATTAATCCTAGCTGATATTGATAGCATAGAAAAAAGGCTTCCTCAATTGGAAAAGAAAGCAAAGCAAGGTGATAAAGAGCTAAAGAGACAACTTGAATTAATGCAAGAGGTATTAGCTACTTTAAAATTAGGTAAACCTGCAAGAAGTTTGGAGAATATCAATGAAGATGAGATGAAGTTGCTTCAATTGCTGACAACAAAGCCCGTTATGTACGTTTGCAATGTTGAAGATACAAATGTTATAACTGGCAATGAATTATCTAAAAAGGTAGAGAGGATGGCGGAGGAAAATAAAAGCAAATTTTATTGCATTTCAGCAAAACTCGAAGCAGATATTGCAAATCTTGATAGTGAAGAGGAAAAACAGAGTTTTTTATCAGAATTTGGCTTACAAGAATCAGGCCTTGATGGAGTAGCGCGTATTATGTATGAAGTGCTGAGTATGATAACTTTCTTTACTGTGGGCCCCAAAGAAGCACGGGCATGGCCAGTAAAAATAGGGTCAACAGCCGATAAAGCAGCAGGTGTAATCCACACTGATTTTGAGAAAGGCTTTATAAAAGCAGAGACAATAAGCTTTGCAGACTACATAAAGTATGGAAGTGAATCAGCTTGCAAAGACGCAGGAAAAATTCGCTTTGAAGGCAGAGATTACATCGTGCAAGATGGTGATATAATGCACTTTAGGTTTAATGTGTAGTTTATTATGCAGCCACTTATTTAAAGTTAAGTTTTCTGGATCCCAGTGTCTGGGCACTGGGATGACAGGAGAAGGAGGCTACTTGCATGACACCATTCTTTTTTCTGGATCCCAGTGTCTGGGCACTGGGATGACGAGAAAGGAGCACTGGGATGACATCCTCCCTAGCGGAGATTGCTCTCAAATCACAATGTTCGTACAGTAAGCACTGACCACTTTGCTTCAATATTTGCGATGCCCCTGAACAGATACAAAAAATCTATTGTTTTTTATAAATTAAATCCTAAGGCATTTTTTACTGTAGATTAATCATTTGATTATAGTATCATTTTAATTAAGCTTATGCTTGGGATATTTATGAAAAATATTTTATATTTTATATTATTAGCTGTTGTATTCGGATCACTGAGCCTATTTGCTGTAGAGCAATTTGAAGAAAAGAAAATTGAATCAGTTCATAAAAACGAAAATGTAGGTGTAAGGAAGCAAGATAGCACAAATCAAAAAGATGAGTTAAAAAGCAACGTCGATGCTAAACAAACACAAGAGGCTGAGAGCAAAAGATTAGACGGCACTACCGATAAAGAGAAACTGCAACACAACGAGAACAAAGCTTTCGTGGTTGAAAAAACTATAAGTGAAGGTGAAAGGATTGATAAAGATTTGCCAAATGACCAGCTAGAAGGAAGCACAGACAAATTTGCTCAAAATTTACCAAATGTGGCCAATAAAGAAGTGAATAAAGATTTGAAACCAGAGCCTTTGCCTTTAAGTGCTGATTTAAATGAGAATACAGCTAACCCGCAAAAAAATCTACAAGCTGATCAGAAGATTGATATAAAAGATAATGAACTTTCAAAAAGTGATGCGAGTCAATTATTAGAGGGAAAAAAAGAAAAAGTAGAGAATCAGTCTGAAGAAAAAAAAGTGAAAGAAACAAACAGTAATTCCAAGGACCGCAATAGAGTAAAACCTATAACTAAAAAAGATGAAGAAGAGCAAAGTGAAAAGAAAAGTTTACAAAAATGGACAAAGCTAAACAGAGAACCAATAAAAGAATGGGGTCATAAAGACATACAAAGCAAGTCAATATATAAACGACAATATGATAGCCTTAATGAGCATCTTCCTACAACTGTGTTTATTGATGATTACAGTAAGCAATTTTTTTACTGCATTAAGAAGAACAACTTAACTTGCTTAAGAGGAGTAATAAGTAAGCTAGAAAAAATTGGATTAACAATTCAAGAGATACTAAGGTTTAGAAATAAATTGGGTGATACTCCTCTCATTTATTCAGTTAAACAAGGTGAGGTAGACATAGTGCGCTTTCTCTTATTACAAGGTGCTGATCTTAGAGTAGTTAACAATAATTTTCAATCCCCAATTGATATAGCAATCGAAAAAAAGCAGATCAATATAATAAATGCGATTGCCGAAATGATGCCACATCTTTTGGAGGATAGAAAAATAGACAATAAAGAAAGCTCAGCAATGTACGATTGGGCTGTGAAAACGAAAGAAATACAGTGCGATAAGCAAGATGATTAGATTTTTGATATTAATTTTAGTTGGTCATTTATGTTATGGAAACGAAACAAATGATGAAAAAAATCAGATTAGTGATTTTTTAAACGCTTTGCGTGATGCAAAATACGTATCTTACAGTAAAAAAGACTTTGCTGAATTTTTGGTGCAGTGCCACAAAGAGGGCGTGCCAGAAGATTTTAAGAAAGGTTTTGGTTCTAACTTAAATGGAGCTAATTTTAACCAACTGTACCTAAGTAAATCTGTTTTTGATGGAGTAAGTCTGATTGGTGCTGATTTTTCTAACACCGATTTATCCGACGTGTCTTTCATTGATGTTGATTTACGTGGTGCTAATTTCTCCAATGCTAATTTACATGGCATTAAAATAAAAGGTACAAATTTGAGTTTTACAAAATTTGTTTCTGCAAACTTAACAGATATCGTATTTGATCAGTCTAATGTTAGTTATGCTGATTTTATCAGTTCCGATCTCAAAAAAGTGAGTATGCACAACGTAATTGGTTTGCATACTAATTTCTCGAATGTGAAAATGAATTTCTCCAACTTATCAAACTCGAATGTTAGCCACGTAAATTTTAGTGATAGTGAAATAAACGATACTGTTATGCAGAAAAACAACCTTGATAATGCAAGTTTCTTTGGAGTGGATGCATATAAATTGAAGATACAATTTTCTTCATTAAAAAATGCTAACATATATGGTGCAGAGTTAAAAGAATCAGACTTTACAGGTAGCAATCTTTCCGCTGCCTACCTTAATTCTTCTATCATAATTAACAGTAACTTCGACGAAACTAATTTAAGCAACACACAAATTTCCTATGTGAATGACGATAATTCAAGTTTTGTTCAATCTATACTAAATGGTTCCAAGATAAAGCATACATATGTTTCTGAAGCAAATCTTCAGGATGCTGATTTATCCAATATTGATTTTAGTTTTAGTGAACTGCATCAAGTTAATGTCTCTAATGCTGACATTCGTCACGGAAAGTTTCATAATACTAAAGTTGCGAATTCTAACATGAATGGCTCATTTTTTGACCATTCACTATTCACCTCTGCGAAGATAGAAGATTCAGACCTTTCTACAACTTCAATGTATAAGATAAAAATCCAAGACTCTCAAGTTTATAACAGTACACTTTCTCGCCATAATATTGATTCCAGTGAAATAGAAAATTCAACATTCTTTAATTTATTAGCTGATAATTCAAGCTGGTCTAATTTAAAAGTAACTAATTCAAATTTTATTGAAAGCGATTTCAGATCTTCTTTGCTTCACGCTAATGCCTTTAGGAAAACTAGCTTTTTTCTTAGCAATTTGAGCAATTCAACAATTAGTGATATGTCTTTTCTCTCTTCAAGCATATATAAAAGTTCAGTTGTTGATGCTCACTTAACAGGTTGCAAATTTGATAATTCAATTTTGATTGACAATAAAGGACAGAAAAAACTTGCAGGTTCAGAAAATGCTATAACTTCGATTAAAGATTTGCAAGAGAAAATATCACAGGGTGAAAAATTTAATGTAAATTATTCTTACTTTGAATTTAAGAATATGAATTTAGAAAATGCCGATTTTTCTAATTCAACATTAAGTAGAGCAAAGTTTGTAAACGTTAATTTGAATAAGGCAAATTTTGAAAAGACCGATTTGCGCTATACTGTCTTTGATAACTCTTCTCTCATTGGCACCAACTTATCAAATTCTAATTTAGAAGGTTCTAGCTTTTTAAACTCTGATCCAAAAAGCACCATGTTAAAAAATGCAAAGAAAAATGACCATAAAAAGTGAGGGCGTATTATTGGTTCTATCCTCCCCTTCTGGAGCTGGAAAAACTACTATATCAGCAAAATTACTTGAGCGATCAACTAATTTAGTTAGGTCTGTTTCTATGACTACGCGCAAGCCTCGCCCCGGCGAAATAAATGGAAAAGACTATTTTTTCGTTACCGAAGAAAAATTTCACGAGTTATGCAAAGCTGGCCAAATGCTTGAATACGCCAAAGTTTTTGAGAATTTTTATGGTATACCAAGAAATTTTATAGAGCAAAACTTAAGCAATGGAATAAGCGTTTTACTCAGCATAGACTGGCAAGGAGCATTTCACTTATTCAAGCTCATGAGAAAAAAAGTTGTAAGTGTTTTTATACTTCCCCCTTCAATGGAAGAGCTTAGGTTGCGTTTGCAAAAGCGTAATAGTGATGATGCAAGCGAAATAGAGCGCAGATTAGCCGAAGCTCAAAAAGAGATAAGCAAACGTGATAAATATGATTATGTAATAATCAATGATGATATTGATAAAAGTGTAGAAGAGATAAGCTCCATACTAAATAAAGAAAGACTTAAAAAATCAGAAGAAAAACCAAGCCTGGAAGATTTATAAAAAATCAATTTGGATATTTGCAGCTATAGTTTCTTATCCTATTTTAGCCAATAGCACGTTTCACAGTTTAGCTATATTTATTATTTTTTAAGATTAAATGGTTAAAATAGTAGCAACTGTTCAAGTGAGGATTTGACTATGATAACAGATTTTCTAATAGAAACTAGTTTTCTGCCTTTCCACCTATACATATACAACGTTTAGCTCAATTTAAAAGTCAAACTTCTTGGTTGTTAGTTTAGTGCTGACAACTTAAATAGCTTTTAATATTGAGGTTTTAGTATGGGTATAGATATAACTGCACTAACTACTAATGCAAAAAAATTAGATGAATACATAGATAAAAATGAAAAGCAAGAGCGGGATAGAAAAGACGAACAATTGTATGGCATTATAGAGAGAAAGGTAAAAAAAGAAGAACACAAGCGTGAAAAACCAAGAGGTCAAGATGGAGCTCTCAAGGAGTGTAAAAGGTTATTCAAGGAAGGTGCTAGCCCTGAAGTATTAACTAAATTAGAAGAATCACTTAGAGAACAAGAAAAATATTATAGGTATTATGTCCAATGCTTTCTTCCAGTGCTAGATGAAGTAATAGAACGATCGAAAAAAATACCAAATGAAACAAAAGAGCGAGTAAAGCAAGTAATTTTTAAAATTACTTGTAATAGCAGATATTGTAACCAAAATGATCGTAGGAATAGTGAAGCAGAAAGTGGCTACGGCAGTGATGTTGAAGATGATCATAAAATAAACGGGATAACGAATAATAATGTTCAATTACTAAAAGCGATCAAAAATGGAAATAACAGGAAATTTAAAAAATATCTAAAAGATTGTACGAATGTTAACGGCATAAAAGATGAAAAAGGAAATAATATTTTACACCTTATCGTGCCATTGGAAAAGAAACAGAAATGCAAGTTTCTAGGTACCCTAATAAAAACGGTCACCGAGGAAGATTTAGCACAACTCATTAATAGTGAAAATCAGGAAGAACAAACACCTCTTCATCAGCTGCTTCAGCATATAAAAGGAAAGAATGAGGATCGATCATGTACAGATAGAAAATTTGAAAAAACTAAAAGGTATGAAACCCTAGAACTATTGCTAAAAAACGGTGCAGATATTACTGTGCAAGATAAAGATGAAAAAAATGCTCTGCACTATATTGCTTCATTCAAAGGAGAACAAAAAGTTACATGTTTGGAATTGATTTTAGGTTTAGTAAAAAATGGAACAATATCTAAAGATAAATTAGGTAAAGCTATAAATGCTAAGAATGGAGAAGGGAACACACCCCTAGAATTGGCATTAAAGAAAAAAGCAGAAAAAAGAAGTATCGAATACCTACCGCAAGGAACAATTTTTGATACAGCAACTGCTTATGACAATACAACAAAATTTTGTACAATGCTGCTAGAAATAGGCGCTGATCCCTGTTCTCTGGAGCTGAAAGATCCAAAATTCCATACTAAAAAGTACTATTTAACTTTACGAGATCTAAAAGATTATTCAGGGACTCCACAGAAAGCACAGGAGAAAGCTAAAGAACTAAAAGAGAAGCTTGAAGAAAAATACCACTGTAAAACTGCTTCAAAAAAATGCAAGTCTGGCATTAAAGAAGCAGGTTCTGGTATAAAAAAAGGAGTATCTGCTGTAGCAGGATTCATAGATCCAGCAAAAAGGACCCGCGAACTGTTAGCAATCACGATAACGATTACTGTTATTGCAATGGTAACATTTGCTTTCTTTCAGGGTCAAATGGCAATTGGAGCAGCCATTCCTATCATAGCTGTTGCTGGAGTTATATGCCTTACTTTAACTTTAGGATTTAGTGGTATTAAGAAACTTTTTGAAAAATCAACCAACAAAGCACAGGACACATTTAACGACAAAAACCGCTCTAATTCAACAACAGAGCAGAATCAAGCTTCGAAGAACCTTGTTAATAATGATCAACAGAATTTAAGAAATGAGACTAAAAATCAAGCAGTACAAGAGTCACCAAATCAACCAGAGCATACAGAAAACCCAGCTACTAAAATGAGCGATGTATCAATACTACGTCAATTCATGAATAAGCTAGATGGGCTGACTAATAAACCCTCTTCTCTGGCGCTATGAAATCAATCTCACCGCTCAGAGTTTTTTCAGCCACTTTTTTATAATCAATTTTTACGTTAATTTGCCCTTTCTTTTCTTCAAGCCACGCTATAGTGTGCTTCATCCAGTTTTTGTCATCACGTTCAGGAAAGTCTTCACGAGCATGGGCACCTCTGCTTTCCTCGCGATTAGCTGCGCATTCCATGGTAATAACCGCTTGTGGGATCATGTTAGCAAGCTCCAGTGCTTCAACTAAATCACTATTCCACATCATACTGCGATCCTCAAGTGAAATATCAGGCATCATTTTTGCTACCTTTTTTATAGCTTTTTTGCCTTCTTCTAAAACTTCAGCAACACGGAAAACTGATGCGTATTTTTGCATAGTGTTCTGCATTTCACTGCGTATTTTTGCTACTTTTAGCCCACCAGAAGCAAATCGCATTTTACTGAATCTATCTACTATCCAGTCTGTGCAGTCTGAATGCAATTTTTTATGTGGTGTACCGGATTTTAGTTTCTCTCTTGCTCTGAGCGCTGCAGCTCTGCCAAAAACCACAAGATCAAGAAGCGAGTTAGAACCAAGTCGATTTGCACCGTGCACAGAGACGCACGCAGCTTCTCCAATTGCAAATAGTCCATCTACCACTTCTTCCTTACCTTGCTTCAGCGTAATCACTTCTCCATGATAATTGGTTGGAATGCCGCCCATGTTGTAGTGAACAGTCGGAATGACCGGTATTGGATCTTTAGTGACATCAACTCCAGCAAAAGTTCTTGCGGTTTCGCTGATGCCCGGCAATCTGAGTTTTATTACTTCCGGATCAAGATGCGCTATAGTTAAATACATGTAATCTTTTTTCGGTCCAACTCCCCTTCCCTCTCTAATTTCAATTGTTATTGCGCGACTTACCACATCACGGGAAGCTAAATCTCTTGCTTTTGGTGCGTAACGTTCCATAAACTTCTCGCCCTGAGAATTAACGAGGTACCCCCCTTCACCACGGCATCCTTCTGTCATCAGGCACCCTGAGCCATATATTCCTGTTGGATGAAATTGTACAAATTCCATATCTTCAAGTGGTAATCCAGCCCTTACTACCATGCCATTACCATCACCTGTGCAGGTATGCGCACTTGTTGCAGAGAAATAAACACGTCCATATCCACCTGTTGCTAACACCACTCTATGCGCACGAAATCTATGTAATGTGCCGTCGCATAGCGACCAAGCAAGAACTCCGCAGCATGCTCCGGTTTCGCTATCCATAATTAAATCAATCACAAAGTATTCAACAAAAAATTCAGCGTTGAATTTAAGACACTGCTGATATAGAGTGTGAAGGATTGCGTGCCCAGTTTTATCTGCCGCCGCACAAGTGCGTTGAGCTGATTTTCCTTTACCAAAGTGAGTTGTCATTCCACCAAAGGAACGCTGGTATATTTTGCCATCTTCTGTACGAGAAAAAGGTACGCCAAAATTTTCAAGTTCAATAACAGCTTTAGCAGCGTTTTTACACATATATTCTATTGCATCTTGATCACCAAGCCAGTCTGAACCTTTTATTGTGTCATATGCATGCCAGCGCCAATCGTCTTCACCGATATTACCTAAAGCTGCACTAATTCCGCCTTGTGCTGCAACTGTATGACTTCGTGTAGGGAAAATTTTAGAAATGCAGGCAACTGAAAAATTAGTTGCAGCCATCCCAAGCGTTGCTCTGAGCCCTGCTCCACCTGCACCTACTACTACCACATCATACTCATGTTCTATGATCTCATACGCTGACTTATCCATATTTACTTATTTTATCATTACAGGCTTATGATATCACAGAAGTAGAAAAAATCTATACAAGTTTTCTGTAGCTATATCGCTGCGGTATTTCATAATAGATCCCGCTAACACGTAGCGGGGTGACAGCAGTCCTACGTCATACCGCCGCAGTATCTCAGCCACTAACACGTAGCGGGATGACGGTTGTCAGGGTGTCATCCCAGTGCTTGACACTGGGATGGCTTTGTTGCATCGCTAGCTATGATGGATTAAAGATAAAAAAGATAGGGAATATCAGTAGCTTATTATTCTGGTATTTATAACAAGAACGGTCAGTGAATACCTAAATTTGAGTAAAAGAAATTTCACTACCACTCACTAATCTGGCTAAAATTCAAGAATTTCAATGCTTTAGCTATTTTCAATAGAATTAAATTTATTAATATAAATAACAAATTACTATTCTTAAATTTGATCAGATTGATTGCAAAAAAACAAGATTTTCAATAGGTTGCTTATAATCCTAACTATAGTTAGCCTTTCATAAGTAGCGATGCAACAAAGCCATCCCAGTGTCAAGCACTGGGATGACACCCTACTTAGCCGTCATACCGCGATTCATTCGCGGTATCTCTAGATCCCGCTCACAAGCAGCGGGATGACGATTGTCGTTTAGCTATAAATATTTAAGAAATTTACCAAATAAAAAAAAGGCAAAGAAAACCTAGGGTAGCTAGTATTCAAATTCTCCCTTGTTCTATTTGACGTCTTTTGATGTCTTAAACGCTTTATAAGCGCGTTTCGGATTGTATAGGTAGAAACCCAGAAGTTTTATAAAGACATGAGGTGCACATAGTGCAAAAAATTAAGCATGATTTACGCCAAATACAAAGTTCCCTTTGTCGTTTTAATCTGCAGATTGCGAAGATAAATAAATAGCTTCAGTTTCATGATAAGGGGGCTGGCGAAGGATGTCAAGTAATTTTCTTATTTCATTTAAATTGCTTGTAACCTTCTTATACACTCATCTTTACCAAGAATCACCATGATATCAATGATTCCAGGTGCATCCATTACTCCAGTTATAGGGGCGCGTAATGAGTGGTATACATCGCTTATTTTCATATCGTGCAATTTTGCACATTCCTTGATCTGAGAAGATAAAAAACCCTTATTCCAATTTTCATCACCGATCTTTGACAGAAATGATGCGAGTAACTTAATTATATTGAGGTTAGATTTGACAATTTGACAAGCTTCTTCACTTAAATCAAGTGGCGGATCTTGAATATAAAATTTTGCTAAATCCAATAATTCGGTCAGGTAGTTTGCTCTTTTTTTTAGCTCTGTCAGTCCCTGCAGTAAATAGCCCTTTTTTTTGTCAGTTAGAGTATTTTCTCTAAGCATTAGAGTCAGAATATCTTCATTGCTCATATTACTAATATAGTGGTTATTCAAATGCTCCAGTTTTTTGAAATCGAGCCGTGCAGGTGAACGACCAATGCTTTCTAAATTAAACCACTCTATTGCTTGCTCATCGCTAATAATCTCATCGTTGCCGTGACTCCAGCCAAGTCTCAGCAAGTAATTACGCATCGCTTTTGGCAATATTCCCATCTTTTCATAATCGCAAACGCTTGTGGCACCATGCCTTTTGGATAGCTTATTCCCATCTTCCCCATGGATAAGCGGCACATGTGCAAAGCGTGGAATGTCAAAATCAAGAGCCTGGTATATTAGCAGATGTTTAAAGGTATTAGTGAGATGGTCAGAGCCACGTATTATATCAGTTATTCCAGCATCATGATCGTCAACTACTACGGCAAAAATATATGTTGGAGTGTTATCAGAGCGTAAGATCACTATATCATCAAGCTGCTCGCTACTTACTTTGATTTGGCCGTATATTTTATCATCAATGACGATCTCTTGCGAGTCTGGCACTTTAAAGCGGACAACAGGCTTTACGTTTGATGTCACACTAATACATTTGTGCTTATATATTTTTCCTTCTTCTCTCGCTTTTATTTTCCTTTCTGTCTCAGGGCAATAACAGTGATACGCCCTACCCTTCTCAACTAAAAGGTTTGCTACTTCTTTATGCCACTCTATTCTTTTTGACTGATATACTATTTCCCCATCATAGCTCATACCGAGCCATCTTAGCCCTTCTATAATTGCATCAATTGCTTCTTGCGTTGAACGTTTTCTGTCGGTGTCTTCAATTCTCAGCAAAAACTTGCCACCATGATGCTTTGCATAGAGCCAATTAAATAACGCAGTGCGGGCCCCTCCAATATGCAAAAACCCTGTGGGTGATGGAGCGAATCTAGTGACTACGTCTGGCATATTTGTCTATTACAGTAATATAAATGATGATAGCTAAAATTTATGTTTGTAACAATTTAGAATTTATTTATTCTGAGAGATAAAATCTACTTGTTTTTCGTAAGTTATGTTGTATAATTTAGTGTTGGTTAAATATAGCGAGGTATGTTATGGCTGACTTATTTGAAGTTGCAAAAGCAAGAAATAAAGATGAATTTGTCAGAATTTGCACAGAGAATGTTGCTTATGCAGCTAAGCATAGGCTTGATGAAAATGGGAACCCATTTCATATAGCAGCAAGTCAAGAAATTCTGCTACCTGCACTCAAAGAGATTATGAGAAATTTGGAAGAAGGTACTAAGAGTAAGGTTAAAAAAGCAGAAGAAGCTAAAAATTGGAAAGAATCAGAAAGATTAAAAGAGAAACTTAAGGATAATAAGAGATATATTAAAGAAGCACTCTGTGATAAAAGCTGCATTCTTCATGGGAGAGTAGCGGTAGCTCCTCTTTATTTTTTAAATGCTGCAGAACGGGAAGAAGCTAAGCAAATTGCAGGTATAAAGGGCGGTTTTATATGTAATAGCAAATTTCATTTGTGCTTATACATAATAGGAGCTATAGCGTGTATTGCTGCCTTATGTTTATCCTTGTACTTTTTATTTTTGGTTTCTCAATCTCTTGCACTAGCTTCAGTAGCTACAATAGCTTCTGGAGGATCTACATGTTTGTTGTTTAAGGCATGTAACGGGATATACGGCTTGTATGATGAAAGTACTATAGTGACAGATCCTGATGTTATGCAACTTTTAAATAGTGATTTAGCTGTAGCATGAAGCTAAAAATTACTTGCAGGCAATAATTTACTTTCTCAACTTAAGAAAGTATACTCATACGATGACGGAAAAGAAGTACAGTAAGATTTTAATAGCAAACAGAGGAGAGATTGCCTGCAGGATTATCAGAACTGCTCGTAGGATGGGTATATCTTGTGTATGCATATATTCGGATGCAGATGTAAATTCTGTGCATGTAAGACAAGCAGATGAGTCAAGATATATCGGCCCTTCGCCATCTTGCCTCAGTTACTTAAACATTGAAAAAATATGTGAAGTAGCAGTTGAAACAGGTGCTGAGGCGGTTCATCCTGGCTATGGTTTTTTAGCAGAAAATCCAGATTTTCCACGTGCTCTTCAAAAACATAATATAGACTTCATCGGCCCCAGTGCAGAAACAATAGAAGTTACAGCCAACAAAATAACAGCAAAAGAAGCTGCAAAAAAAGCTGGAGTGAATGTAGTGCCAGGATATATGGGTAAGATCAGCGATGCTGCCCACGCAGCTCAAGTTGCTAAAGAGATCGGTTTTCCCGTTATGCTTAAAGCTGCATCAGGCGGTGGTGGCAAAGGAATGCGAATTGTAAACTCCAAAAAAGAAATTGAACTAGCATTTACATCAGCCACAAATGAAGCAGAGAAAAGTTTTAAGGATGGCAGTATCTTTATAGAGAAATATATAGAGTTGCCAAGACATATTGAAATACAAATCATAGCAGATAAATATGGCAATATAGTTTGTCTTGGAGAAAGAGAATGCTCGATACAAAGGAATAATCAGAAAATAATAGAAGAAACGCCAAGTCCATTCATTAGTGAAGAAGTAAGACAAAAAATGTATGTTCAATGTGTTTCTCTGGCAAAGCAAGTTGGCTATTTTTCAGCAGGCACTGTTGAGTTTGTTGTAGATAAAGACCAAAACTTCTATTTTCTTGAGGTAAATACGAGATTGCAAGTTGAGCATCCAGTAACAGAATTTATAACTGGAATAGACATAGTAGAAGAAATGATTAGAACTTCCTGTGGAGAGAAATTGAGATTCAATCAGGATGATATTAAACTTACTGGTTCTGCAATAGAAAGTAGAATTTGCGCTGAAGACCCATCGAAGAAATTTTTCCCTTCCAGCGGAAGAATAAAATATTACGATAAACCGGGTGAAAATGATTATGTAAGAATAGATGATGGAGTTGCTGCAGGTTCAGAAATTAGCATGTTCTATGATTCGATGATTGCCAAAGTGATAACATATGGAAAAGATAGAGTAGAAGCGATCAGCAGAATGCAAAAAGCATTGTCTGAATGCTATATAGAAGGAGTAACAAATAATATAGAATTTCTAGAATCCATCTTCCATCACCCAAATTTTATCGCAGCAAAGCTCCATACGAGATTCATTCCAGATCATTACCCTAGTGGGTTTCACGGCGATTTTGTTACAGAGGAGTATATTAAAATATTTATTTTCACTGCGTTATATGTTCATTTGGAAAATGAAGAAAGGTACCATCATAAAGCAGTGAATGAAACATCTCAGGTGTCATTCCAGTGCGTGACACTGGAATCTAGTAAAAAAGAAGGGGCACCAGTATCAGCTACTCGGATGGCAGGTGACCGTGCAAGAGATTTATTCATAGTGAATATAAATGACAATGAGTACTCCGTAAATGCAAAATACCAAGATAATATATTAATAACGGTATATAATCACAATAAATACTCCGTTATAGGCAAGTGGAAATCAAGTTATAGATTGCTATATATCACAATTAATGACGATACCAATATAGCACTTAAAATAGAAAGACAAGGCAGCAAGTACTTCATAAGACATGCAGGTATGAAAGCTGAGTGTTGTATATTAAAACCTCATGTAGCTGAATTAAGTAAGTTAATGCTAAATAATGAAACAGAAGGGATTTCAGCAGATGCTGTAAAATCCCCAATATCTGGTTTATTAGTTAAATTGCACGTAAATGTAGGAGATCAGGTGGAAATAGGACAACCTTTATTTGTGGTGGAGGCAATGAAAATGGAAAATATCATATGTGCTGAAGCAGCAATGGTGATAAAAAATATTCCCGTTCAAGAAGGAAAAAATGTGCAGATTGGTGATCTAGTCTGCTTCCTTAAATAACACAAGAAGTATAAACTTGACCCAAACAAGATAAATGAAAACACTTGATGAGCTATGGCAATGGCTATCGGTATGTGCAATAATAGAGTAATTACACCTAAAATGATCTGAATGACGACGGAGAGCAGCATAATATATACCGGTTTTATGCTAGCATTTTTTATTGTGAGTATTACTACCAAAGTTAGTATTAGCAATGCCAGTGCTCGATGTATAAATTGCACTGTCGCTCTGTTCTCAAAGATATTCAGCCATATAGGCTGTAAGAAAAATAAATCTTCTGGAACGATTTGTCCGTCCATTAGTGGAAAGGTATTGTAAATCAAACCAGCATTTAATCCTGCAACAAATGCACCGAAAATTATTTGTATTACAATTAGGACCAAAATCATCCTTGCGTAGTATATAGTGTTACCACTAACCTTAAGTTTTGTTTGTTGTGGCCTTATCTGATAATCAAAAAATTGATATGACAATAATGCAAAGATAACTAATGCTAATAATAAGTGAAGTGCGAGCCTATAGTGGCTAACATGAGGCTTGGCTACCAAGCCGCTTTTTACCATATACCAACCAGCAAAAGCTTGTAAAGCTCCAAATAATAATGCCACACATAGCTTTATTACTACCTTTTTAGATATTTTTCTTCTTAATATGAAATATATAAATGGCAGGACAAAAACTAAACCTGTTAGTCTTGCAACCAATCTGTGTACATATTCTATTAAGTATATAGCGCGAAACTCCTCCATACTAATACCATAGTTAAGTGCTTTATATTCAGGTGTAGCTTCGTATTTTAATTTTTCTTGTAGCCAGTCTTGTTCACTCAGTGGTGGTAATGTTCCAGTAATTGGTTTCCACTCTGTGATTGACAATCCTGCTTTTGAAAGTCTGGTAAATCCACCAATCCCTACCATGAGAATTACCATGACCGAGCAGAGAAAAAGCCAAATAGCTACAGGTTTTGCTTCCATAAACCATGCTGAGTTTTGTTCCATCGCTCAGGGTAAAGAATAAATTCCCATAAGGCAAGAAAAGCTGCAACACTATGTAGCAGACTATAGACCGGAAAAAATATCGATACTATATAAAAATAAAAAGGCATCTTTTGCTGTTTGACAGCTATTACCAAAAGAATCAGGTTAGTAACGTATACCACTACAAAGTAGTACAAAAATAATTCATTTAAAACTTTAGTTAATATCAATGAAAGCAGTAAAAATGGAGTAGTAAAAAATATAAAAGCTGCAGAGCCAACAAAAAGATTCAATAGCAAAATTCCCTTAAATCCAGTGTGTTTATAAAGTGACTTTATATTTTTTAAATGAACAATATAAGTTTGCATATAGCCTTTGATCCAGCGCGCTCTTTGCTTAATCCAAGCAAATACAACAATTGGTGACTCTTCCAATGTTTCTGAGTCAATCATCCTGGTTTTATATCCCATTTGCGCAAGTCTCAAACCGAGGTCAGCATCTTCGGTAACACTGTAAGCATCCCAGAAAAACACTTTTTTTAGAATTTTTACTGAAAAATGATTACTGCTACCACCCAAAGGCATCGGCATGTTCATTTTTTGGAATCCAGGCAATAAGTATTGAAACCAGTTCATATACTCCAGAGAAAAGAATTTTGTGAGAAAATTATAATCACAATTGTAGTAATTTAATTTCGCCTGTACACAGGCAAGCTTATCGTCGTCCTTATTAAATTCAATCAGTGCTTTTTTTAACTGCAATGGGTCTGGTTTATCGTCCGCATCATATATTACTGCATACTTTCCTCTAGCAAAGCTCATAGCATAATTGCATGACTTGGCTTTTGTTCTAGGCAAAGAATGAGGCACTTTTATTACTTCAAAATACTGCGGTAAAGTGTACTTTTCTATAGCTGCTAGCGTTTCTTGGTCATCACTTTCTACCTGAAGCTTCACATCTAATTTTGATTTTGGATAATCCAAACTTTCAATGCTTTCGATCAATTGCTCTATCACTGCACTTTCTTTAAAAGCAGGCAATAAAATAGTATATATAGGAAAATCTTCTTCATTCAGCTTACTATAATCCACTTTTTGGTTGGAGGTTTCACATAAGCTAAAAACTGTAGCTATAAACTTGAATAAATAACTAGAACATCCGATTATAAATATCAACATCAAAGCAAAATATGTATATTTCTCTGTTAGTGTTAAAATTGAAGTGACAATAAAGAAAGAAGCAAAAAATATTGAGCTTAGTTTAATGCTTTTAGCTGAAAAATTAGGATTCTTGTAATATAAGTAGTTGCTTGCAAATTCTGAAATACCAAAGTGCGAGTTAAGAAGATTTAAAATCTGTTCGCTATCCACTTTTATTAATACATAGTCAATACCGTAATGAGCTTCGACCCAACGGTTGATATCTCGGCTTGTGTCTTCAACCATAAAAAAAGTAGTATTATTTAATTTTTGCCAAGGAATTATATTAAATTTATAGTAAAAAAGTTTCTCTGGCTCTTTGCACAAACTAGAATCAAACTTAATTTTTTCTACATTATCAGCTTGAAGTATAGGCAATTGTTGCATTGAACCTAATGCAATTTTTTATTTAAGTCACGTGAAAATGAAGATATGACCTCGCTACTACGCTTATCATCTTTACGTTCATGCATTATTTTTTTTACAGCATCAGCAGCTATATTCACTGTGTTAGTCTGTAAATCCCCAAGAGCTTTTTCAACTTGGTCAGTGACTTTCTTCAAGTTAGAATGGGCATTGTCATCTAATGTCTGATCTAGCTGCTGTCTATTGTGCTTAATGATACTATTAGCTTTATCAAGTGCTTCATTCATCATTTTATTAACTTCTGCATCTAATTCTTTGTATTTTTTAGAAGATTTTTTGTAATACTCCAACATATCTTTCCTGAATTTTTCAGTTTCTTCACTTGAAAATTTGCTTTTGTTACGCTTATTGTTAAGCGCATTTTTTATCACTTTCTTTAGCAATTTATACGAAAGGACAAAACTTACCAAGAAGGCAAGACCGATAATCAGTGATGTAGACATAAAAACCCCTAAAATTCTTTGGACACCAACTCAGCAATAAATTCCTCTTCAATTTCAGAATTAGTCAATTTAGTATAATAAATTAAAGCAATACTAGTAGCCATTTGTTTTAACTGATCAGTATATTCAGATTTAAATTCTGCCACTTTTTTTTCAATAAGCTTGCTCTTTTTTTTGTCTTCCTCTTCTAATATATTCTTAACATTAGCTCTCATTTCTTCTACCTGAGCAAGTGCATCATCTATGATTTTTTTTGCCTGTATTCTAGCTTGGTTTAAAGCGGCATTATACTTGGCAATCTGCTCTTCCGTGAGTCTTAAAAGATGAACAGAACTATTAAAAGAACCCAATACTTCTTTACTTCTAGTGCTTATTATTTTATCTAACTTTGGTAAAAATAAACAACTTACCACGAAAAAAAGTGAAGAGAAAAAAATTAAAAACCAAAAAACTTGAGAAAAGAAGGTTGAAACATCAAGCTGTGGCATCTGTTAAGCAGCAAATATTAATAACATTGCAAGTACAAACGCAAGCAATCCCATGATTTCAACCATGGCAGCACCAATATAAACATAACTTTTCATTTTACCTTCTGATTCAGGGTTTCTCGCAATCCCATTTAACATAGCAGAAAAGATATTAGCTATACCTAAACCAGCACCGAGCATTCCAAACACAGCTAAACCAATTGCTATAAACTTTAAAGCTACTAAATCCATATATTACCTTTAATTTTTCTTTATAATATAATTGTAAAATATTCTACAAGGAAGTCAATTACTTTACTGCATCTGACAAATATACACATGTTAATATAGTAAATATATAAGCTTGTAAAATTGCAACAAATACTTCAAATCCTATCAATGCAATTATGAACAAAAACGGCGCAGGAGTGAAAAATATGTTCATATTTACAATAAACCCTGCTATCACTTTGATGATTGTATGACCAGCAATCATATTTGCTGCAAGCCTTATTGATAGGCTAACCGGCCTTACTAAATAAGCAAACAACTTAATAATAATTATTATAGGTGCAAGCCACGAAGGAGTTCCTTTTGGTAGCAATATGCGTAAAAATTCTACTCCCCTTTCTTTAAATCCAACAATCGTTATATAAATAAAAACCACCATCGATAAAGCGAAGGTGACTATCACATGACTTGTGACCGTGAAACTATAAGGAAGAACACCAACTAAATTACACGATAAAATGAAAATAAATACTGTGAATATCAATGGAATGTGCTGCAAGCCTTTGCTTCCAGTGTTATTTTCTATTATTGAAATAACAAAATCATATACATACTCAACTGCAGCTTGCAAATATCCTGGTATTACTGACCCCTTCTTTATTCCAAAAAGCAAAAAGAGTATCATCAATATCACCGAAATCATCGTGAAAAAAGATGAATTGGTAAAGCTTACGTCATACCCAAATAACCTAGGTAACTCTATTATTGTATATACTTTAAATTGCTCTAGCGGATTTAACGCCATTTTGACCCTATGTACTTGAACTATAACAGTAAATAAAGTATGAATTTTATAGGACAAAGTCAAGGGTTAAGATAAGGCTCTGTGTTATTATAACATTGATACATTAACAAAATATGTAATTAGAGTGTTAATTACAGTCAGCTCTGTATTTTAAAATTTACTAATCTTATTAAATTATTTAACTTAACATCTTATTTTAATTATAATTTAATTTTTAGTGAGGTATATAATGAACGAAATAGATTTTATTAACGCTAATCATCCTTTAAATTTAGAGCAGGAATTTGGTAACGGATACATCAAATTGACAGATGGTTCCTTTAACGAATATACTGGCCATTATCAAATAGGAAGCGAAATACTAGATGAAAGCCATAATATGATAGGAGACTTAACTATAGATGGCTACATTCATAGCTTCCATGCAGATACCCACAATATGAATCTTAAATCCTTTACGGAGATAGATTTAAAAGGTGATATAAAGAAGATAAATTCTCTTTACAAGAAGATATAAAGTTACAAAAACTTCTGCATCATTGCTTGTGATACAGAAGTCACTTTTCATTCCACTACAATAAGCTTTAAAATCACTACATTTTACATTACAATAACTTTTTCACTTCTTTTTAGGTCCATGAAATTCACATTATCTTGGTTATTAGAACACTTAGAAACCAATGCTAGTTTAGAAGAAATTACCGATAAATTAACTCACATAGGGTTAGAAGTAGAAGATGTGATCGATAATTCCAGATTGACTGGGTTTATTGTTGCAGAGGTATTAGAAGTCGTACCTCATCCAAATGCTGATAAATTAAAATTATGTAAAGTAAATGATGGAAGTAAAATTCTACAAATAGTCTGTGGAGCAAACAATGTTAGAGAAGGTATGAAAACTGTACTTGCATCTCTTGGTAGCACGTTGCCAGAAAGTGATCTCACAATTAAGTCCACAAAAATACGAGGAATGCTAAGTGAAGGGATGCTCTGCTCTGCTTCTGAACTTGCGCTGGTTCAAGAGGAAAGTGAAGGAATAATCGAGCTTTCCGATGATTATAAAGTAGGGGATAAATTTTTCAATTGTGACCCTGTAATTGATATAAATGTTACTCCAAACCGTGGAGATTGCTTAGGCATTTATGGAATAGCTCGCGACCTTGCTGCAACTGGAATTGGGACATTAAAGACTTTAAGCATTCCACAACTTACCAGCTCCATAAATTCACCAATCGATGTTGAAGTTACTGACGGGGAAAGTTTTATTAGTGGAATATACATCGCCAATGTAAAAAATCAAGAAAGCCCAAAATGGTTAAAAGATAGGCTGGAATCGATAGGAATGCGCTCCATTTCTGCAATAGTTGATATCACGAACTATATTATGATATCTTTCAGCCGCCCAATGCACGCGTATGATGCAAAAAAAATAGAAGGAGAGCTCACAGTACGCAAAGCAAACGACGGAGAAAAATTTGCTGGTTTGAACGGTAAAGAATACTTATTAAACAAAGACATAAGCGTTATTGCAGGTGATAAAAATATTCATGGAATTGCTGGAATTATAGGTGGTAAGTGCAGTGAATGTACTCTTGAAACTACTGATATCTTTTTAGAGTCTGCTTGGTTCGATCCCATCTCTATTACTAAATCTTCAAGGCAGCTCGGCATCTCCACAGACGCTAGTTACAGATTTGCACGTTCAGTTGATCCTGGATTTACTTTTGATGGACTCAACCTTGCAGCTAAAATGATTCTGGACTTATGTGGTGGAGAAACCTCAAGCGTAGTGTCTGCTGGCAGTTTAGATAGTGCTGACACCAAGGTGAGCTTTGATTATCAGGATGTGAACAAGTTTGGAAGTGTGTCTGTATCGCCTGATGAGGTGCTTGATATCTTAACGAAACTAGGGTTTAGTATTGATAAAAAAACCGAAGGCAATTGGAATGTACAAGTACCAAGCTGGAGACCGGACGTGACAATACCTGCTGACCTAATCGAAGAAGTAACAAGGATATACGGCTATGACAAAATAAAAGAAGAACCACTACCAAATAATGTTGAAGAAGTAGATAGTACATACGACAATTTGCGTATTTTGATGACAAACAGAGGGTTTCATGAAGTGCTAACCTGGTCGTTTATGAGTGAATCAACAGCTGAAAAATTTGGTTACTCGAATAAGTTATTTATCATCGATAATCCGTTTAACAATAGCTTTAATATAATGAGACCAAGTATTATGCCAAATTTATTGCAAGTTACTGCTGATAATATTGCCCATGGAATATCTGATCTTGCAATCTTCGAAATTGGGCCGATTTACGATGGTGAAGCTCGGTCTAAACATGTTTTAAGTGGGATAAGAACAGGAAATAATTTACCGCGAAACCATTATAATACTGATAGAAAAGTAGATGTTTTTGACGCAAAGGCTGATTGCATAGCAGCTTTGGAGTTTTTTAACGTCAATTGTGATAATTTAACGATAGAGAGAGCAGAAAAAGAACATTATCACCCAGGAAAGTCAGGCACTCTCTCTTTTAAGAATAAAGTAGCAGGTTATTTTGGAGAGTTGCATCCTAATATATTAGATCTTTTTGATATCAAGCAAAAAGTTGTAGGTTTTGAGGTGATATTAGAAAATATTGAAAATTTACCTGTAAGTAGAAAGAAATTTATCGATTATAAATACCAAAGTGTAAAACGTGATTTTGCATTTATTGTAAATAAGGATGTGAAAGTAGGTAACATAATCAATGTGGTAAAAAAAAGCTCAGAGCTCATCACAGAAGTTTTAGTATTTGACGTATACCATGGAAATAATATAGAATCGAATAAGATGTCTATAGCATTGTCAGTTACTTTCTGCTCTCCAACTCACACTTTAACTGAAAAAGAGATCCAAAAAGAATCAAGTGCTATAGTTAATTTAGTATGTGAAAATACCGAAGGAACTTTGAGAACTTATTGTTGAGTCACAATCATAGTTTCCTGCCGTTGCTGTGTCACACTTACTTCATCCAATTTATTTCCAATATTGAATTCAATATCCTTGAAAAATCTATCCCACATTCCATGCAAATGCTCTTCTATTTTAGGCCACACATCATTTTTAAATGTTACCCCATCATCAGAAAATAAATTACCTAAAAAGGCTCCAATACCTTCATAATTTGACTGAAAACATTGAAGAAATGTCTCTCCTTCTTTATAAGTATTATGTGCCACATTTAACGCTTTTCTCTCTGTAGTCTCTTTATAAACATTTGATGCTCCAATCTTTATTGCACCAAACATAACTTTACTCCAGTTCTTAACTTTCTGTATACAACCTTCACTATTTCCTGGTATATTATTTATTATATCTTTTGTCAAATTATCTATCAAAGGAGACAATAAACCTTGATAAAAGTGCTTGATATTATTTTTTGTTTTTATCACAGGACTTTTTATGCATTTTTCTGCCAAATAGTATTCAAGTTCCGCTTCCTCTAACAACTTCTTAACTGCTTCTTCGTTAAAAGTTTCACGCTCGAACTCCTTCAGTAAATCATCCTCTATTATTGCAAACTTTATTTTTTCGCGAGATTCTAGTTCTTCTATATAATCATTTTTTGTTTCTTCATTTATCAACAATCCTTTTTCTTCTAATTCTAACTGTTTTAATGCTTTGAGAATTTCTTGGTTATTTTTCAAATGCTTCTCTATTAATTTTGTACTTGGATGCTGTTCTCCTTTCCTATTTCGCTCACCTTCTAAATATTTGTTTAAATCCTCATTTTCTTCTATTACTTTCCTTAACGATATAGGTTGCTCTAAGCATTCTGCAATTTCCGCTCGGTGCGCATTAATCCTCTGTACTAAATCCGGCTCCTTTTCCTCTAACAGCTTACATGAATCCTCTATACCCTTTGCTTGGCCTTTGAGTACATTTTGTTTTTTGCATTTCGTTATTTCTAAATATATCTTTGCTACAAAAGCATTTACTTTATCTGAAGGTTCTTTTAAATTCTCACTCAAAGAACCTTTTATCTCCTTTTCTAAATCCCGAAACTGGTCTATTAAGCTGAGCATGCCTAATAGGCCTAACTCACCCTTGGCTTTTTTCATTACTGATTTTACTAGCCTTTGCTCAACTTCTTGATCATCATACTCGAACTTAAAAAGACCTTCTAACCTTCTTCTTAAAACATCACCTGCTAAATTATTCTTTTTTACATCTCCATATATTTCTTTCAATTTTTCATGTATCCTAATATATCTTTTTTGTCCTTCTTTTTTTAAAAGATTAATCTCTTCTTTAGCATTACCTAGAGCTGTCTCTGTTTCTCTACTATGTATATATTTATAAACATCAATAATTGTTCTCTTAGCTATCTTCCCTTCTTCTTTAAGCCGCTTCCATTCTGCTTTAAATATAGGAAGCTCACTATCATCTAAAACATCCGGTACTTTTGCTCCTGCTTTTTTCAGATCTCTTATTATCACTTCTTTCTCACCTGGTAATTCCTTACCTTGACTCTCTAATTCCTGTCTCATTAAAGAATTTTTTATCTCATCTTCCAGTGAAAAACCTTCTTTCCGTCTATCCAGCTGAAACCTAACTGCTTGTATAAAGGCAACTTGATAGGCGTTGTATATTAAGTGAGTTGTCAACTTAAAATCTATGCTACTTACCACTTTTAACCTGAATTCGTCCAACAATTCCTTCAATTTATCATATGTAATCTCTTTCTTTTCTAGCTTTATCAGTTCTTCCATAGTCTTCGCAAATTCTTGAATAGAAGTTGCAAGCACATCCTTGATTTCATTGCGTAAGGGCTTAAGACCATTTTTTAAATTGATGTTAGTTGACAATTTCAGTACGATGCTATGCTCTGAATCCCGCGTCACATCAAACCACTTGTTATTTTCATTTTCATACAAATCTCTAAGCAATCGTTTAAATTGCGGTGGAAATTCTATTTCCATATCCCACGCAATATTTGGTCCAGTAACTTCCTTTTCATGAAAAGACACCTCAATATTTTGATGCTTATTAGAATACCGCCCCATACTTATTTTAAGAGCAGTAACTAAAGAGTGAGATAAATCTCTATTTAAAAGATAAAAAGTAGCCAAAGCAATTGTTGCAGGAATAAGTAATGCTGCAAGCATAGCTATATTAACAAGAATCACTATTGCAGCAAGAACACCATATGCCAGTCTTTTTGCTGTACTTTCACTTACTTCACTTTTTTTTGTTTTATTCTCCTCTGAACTGATTTGTGTCTTATCATTTGTTTTTAATTTATTATATACGGCTAATCCTAACGCAGTGAAAACTATATAAGGAAACATTAAAACTGATAGAGCTAAATTTAATACTTTCTTCCCCGGGCAAGCTCGATTTACCTCTTTAAATATTCTACTTGATATATTATACCAAGAAGTAAAAAAATCAGAGTTATAATCTTTATAATGAAATATACTGAGTGGAACGTTAAAATTAGCTAACGGCTCTTGTTCTTCCACAGCATCAAAAAATTCTTCTTCCTCTTCTGAAGTAGCAAGACCTAAATCATTCCCTTCTTCTACATTAGAAACAGCTTCCATAGCATCAAAAGACTCTTCCTCTTCCAAAGTAACATTGGAAATAGATTCTACTTTACCTAAATCATCACTATTGTTATTTAAGTCAACAACTTTCTTACAATCTACAACAGCATTCATACCATAACCTTATCCAATTACCTTAAGTATAGCACAAACACTGACGATTTTCAACTACTGACAATCTAACTTAATACCAACACTTAAATCCTGATATTCCTTAGAATAAAAGTTAGTTCCAATTTCTGTATTAATTTCTAAAGATAAGGAAAGAGTCTGCTCTTTTATGTATTCACTCCATTTACTTGTCGCTTTCCTAATTTTCTCATCTTTTGTTTTTATGATCACCTTAATTCGATCAGATATATGAAAATCAGCTTGTTTCCTAGTTTCCTGAATAAGTCTCACGACATCTCTTGCAAGCCCCTCTAGAATTAATTCATCATTTAAAGTGGTGTTCAGAATCACAATTCCTCTGTTATTATCAAACACGGAGGAAAATCCACTGTTTGCTTTTAACAATAGTTCATATTCGCCTTTTTTTATAGTATAGTTCTCTGTTTCATCTCCGAGGAATATTTGCTCATTTTCAACTTGCCACCATTTCCCCTCTTTGACATATTGAACTAGTTTCTTAATTTTATCTGGAACTCTTCTTCCAAGCACAGGAAAATTTAATTTTAACTCTAGTGATGCAATACCTTCGAGCCTGTTTACTAACTCTAGCTTTTTTACATTTACCTCATCTTTTATCATCTCCTGGTACTCATTTGAATCTGCAGCACACTGGATCCCAGTGTCAGCTACTTGGATAACAGGAGAGAACTCTGGGATGACAGAAAGCGGTTCACCTTCAGGAAAACTACAGGAAGACTGATGATAAATGATCATACTGCCAAGCGGCTGTCTGATACGTATATTAAAAGTGTTTCTGATCGAAAGTGCAGAGTTGCACACCTCTCTCACTAGATCCATCTTGGCAATGAGCTGACTATCAAACTTCTCTAATTGTGGAAAATTAGCCAAATGAACAGATGTTTCTTCATACTTAAGCCCTTGCCATATATTCTCTGTTATAAGTGGCAACAAAGGAGCTGCAGCTCTTAGTATGTAATAAAAAACCGTATATAGAACATTATAAGCATCAGTTTTATCCTGATCCAAATCACTTTTCCAAAAACGCTCGCGACTGCGACGAATATACCAATTATTTAGCACTTCAAAAAAGTTCATTAAAATTTTGCAAGCCTCTTGGGAGTTATAGCTATTCATAGAAGCTTGGATACTTTCTATAGCTTCAAAACATTTGGAAATCATGTAGTGATCAATAGTACTTTGATAATCCTTACAAACTTCAGCTTTAATTCCATCTGCATTTGCATACATAGTAAAAAAGTGATAACTGTTCCAAATAGGTTTTATTACGTTTTTCAGAACATCTCGTATTGAGTTTCCCTCTTTATCAAGCAGCAAATTACCACCACAAACAATAGATCCAGAAAGCATAAGAAAACGCAGTGCATCAGAACCATATCTATCAAAAACCTCCATTGGATCTGCATAGTTATTCAAACGTTTGGACAACTTTTGCCCTTTTACATCCAAAACAACACCGTGGCATATGCAGTTCTTAAATGGTTCCCTATCAAACAAAGCAGTGGACAATACAAAGAGCGTATAAAACCACCCCCTGGTTTGCGCTATGTATTCAGTGATAAAATCCGCAGATTCAAACCACTCCTTATTTTCAAACGGATAGTGGATTTGCGCAAATGGCATCGAGCCAGATTCAAACCAGCAGTCAAACACGTCAGGTACACGGCGCATAACTGATTTTCCTGTTGGATCATCAGGATTTGGTCTTGTTAAAGTATCGATAAATGGTCTGTGCAAGTCGTCTATTTTAACATTAAAATCTCTCTCCAGTTCTTCTATTGAACCATATACATCTACTCTTGGATATCTCGCATCATCTGATTTCCATACAGGGATTGGCGTACCCCAGAATCGATTGCGTGAAATTGACCAGTCGTGTGCCCCTTCAAGCCATTTTCCAAATTGACCATCTCTAATGTGGTTTGGTATCCAATTAACTCTCTTATTTAGCTCTACCATTCTGCTTTTGAATTTTGTAACAGCAACATACCAAGAAGGCATAGTGCGATAGATCAAAGGAGTGTCAGTTCTCCAGCAGTGTGGATAATTGTGAATATATTGTTCAGTTTTAAACCAATTCCCTTGCTCTTTTAATTTTTTTATTACTGTATCATTGGTATCAAAAACATGAACCCCTGCCAAATCTGAAATTTCAGCAGTAAATTTTCCACTGTTATCAATTGGACAAATAACTGGAATATCATGACTTTGGCAAAGGTAAAAATCTTCCTCACCAAATCCAGGAGCAGTGTGTACAACGCCAGTACCATCTTCTCCTGTAACATAATCAGCAACAAAAACACGGAATGCATTCTTTGTATCTTTAAAGTAATCAAACAGCGGCTTATAGGAAAGATCTACAAGATCATCTGCTTTAAATTTTATATTGCAGTTTTCATATGGAATATTGCTTTGTTCACAGTGGCTGAAAAATTTCCCTAAATAACTTTCAGCGAAGATGTAAACTTCATCGTTAACTAGATCTTTTGCATTATCCCCTGTCATCCCAATAGCCCCCTCCCCTGTCATCCCAGTGCTTCGACACTGGGATCCAGAAATAGATTCCAGCGTCACGCGCTGGAATGACATCAAAGGGTGGACTGACACTGCACAATACTTAATATCTTTTCCTATTGCTAAAGCCAAGTTGCTCGGCAACGTCCAGGGAGTTGTAGTCCAAGCAAGTAATTTACACTTTCGTTTAACACTTTTAAACTGCTGTGGGTTTTCTAAAAGCTCAAATGCAACAGTTACAGCTTTGCTAGTCTTTTCTCTATACGCGTTATCTAGTCTTGTTTCAAAATTAGACAATGGAGTTTCGCACGCCCAGCTATATGGAACAACGCGCACTGATTCATACACTAGACCCTTATCATAAAGCTGCT
The DNA here is from genome assembly GCF_964028505.1 of Wolbachia endosymbiont (group A) of Alloplasta piceator. NCBI lineage: Bacteria > Pseudomonadati > Pseudomonadota > Alphaproteobacteria > Rickettsiales > Anaplasmataceae > Wolbachia > Wolbachia endosymbiont (group A) of Alloplasta piceator. The sequence continues at coordinate 890,492 of NZ_OZ034793.1, forward strand.
TGAATGCCCACATGACCGACTCCATGAATGATTTATCCATGGTCTTATAGTCATTGTGAAAATCTACCCATCTTGCTTGTCTATTGACATATTTTTCCCACTCTGATGAAAATTTCATCACAGAAGTACGGCAATGATCGTTAAATTTATCTATACCAAACTTCTCTATCTCAGTTCTACCAGATATTCCAAGTTCTTTTTCTGCACCCATCTCAGCCGGCAATCCATGGCAATCCCAGCCAAATCTACGTTCAACCCTTTTTTGAAGCATAGTTTGATATCTTGCAAATGCGTCTTTGATGAAACCAGTGAGTAAATGTCCATAATGCGGAAGTCCATTTGCAAACGGAGGCCCATCGTAAAAGACAAAACAATTATCCTTGGAACGTTCTTCAACTGACCGCTCAAAAACTTTGTTTTCCTGCCAAAATTTTATGATTTCCTTTTCTAACGATGAAAAATCAGGACTACTTACTGTATCAGGATAATGCTTTGACTTCATGTTCGCTATGTAAAACTAAAGAATATAGGGCTTTCTGAAAAATTACAAATTCAAAAATATTTCCGTAGCTCACACCCCAACAAACTATTCTGCCGAGTTTCCAATACCTTTTTTTAAGTTTTACTTGCAGTTTTTATTGTTTTACTTAACATTAACCCAAGCTTTAGGGGTATTTTATGGATCAGAAGACAGATAAGTTTCCACAATTTTTAAAAATGTTGTGCTTTGTTGAAATGTGGGAACGTTTCTCTTACTATGGAATGAGGGCACTTTTGGTCCTATTTTTGACTTCTCACTTAGGTTTCACTGATGAGAGGGCCTTTACTATTTACTCATTATTTGCTGCAACAGGTTATGCTATACCAATACTTGGAGGTTTTTTAGCTGATAAGTTGATGGGATTCCGCAACATGGTATTGCTTGGAGGGATAGTGATGATAGCAGGTCATGCCTGCATGTCATTGGTTGAGTTTGAACCAGGTTTATTATATTTAGGTTTATCTCTAATAGCCGTAGGTACTGGTATGTTTAAAGGAAACGTAACTAACTTACTTGGTTCATGCTATGGCAAAGACGATCCTGAACGTAGCAGAGGCTTTACTTTATTTTATGTAGGTATAAACCTTGGAGCAATATTGGCTTCTATTTCATGTGGTTATGTAGCCCACTTATTTGGTTGGCACTACGGCTTTGGTTTAGCTGGCATTGGGATGTCTATAGGGCTAATCTTTTTTCTCAAATTTCAGAGTCTTTTAGGAGATAGCGGCCTTTCTCCTTATCCAGAGCTTATGAATAAGCGCATATTAGGGATTAAAATCTTTGGTATAGTATTGATAGGAAGCTTTCTGTCATCATCAATAATTGCTAAAATGCTTATACATAGTGAATTTTTTACTAATATGCTCATATTTGTTGGAATAACAGCTCTAGGCATATTTATTTATATAATATCTAAATTATCAGCAGAACAAAGACGAAAATTAGTGGCATTATCTATTCTTGTGGTATTTTTCTTGTGTTTTTTTGCTTTAGAAATGCAGCTTGGCTCTTTGGTTAACTTATTCACCGAAAGAAACGTTATTAACAATGTATTGGGTATAACAATTCCAGCTTCAGTTTCTCAAGCCATAAATCCTTTATCAATTATAATACTTGGCTTTCTTTTTGGAACATACATGAAGTTTAAGCAAAAATATGCAACTTCCATGTTTACCCTTGGCCTTCTGACAATGGCTATGTGTTTTTTCACACTGTACATAGGATGTTTAAACTCTAACAGCGAAGGTAAAGTAGAATACTTATATTTAATAATTGCTATCTCCTTTATGGGACTGGGAGAATTATGCATTGCTCCCTTAGTTTTAGAACAATCAACTGCACTAGCTCCCCCAAATTTTAAAGGAGTAGTAATGGGTATAACAACGATGTCGTTAGCATTTTCTAACCTAGCCGGAGTTGCAATATCAAAATTTATGTCAGTTCCTTCAGTAAACGGTAAAATAAATTATTTAGAATCTTTAGAAATATATAAAGAGGGTTTTTTAAAGGTGGGAATATTTAATTTAATGCTCGTTATTGTATTTTTATTCTTCTTCAATTTTATACATAAAGTTGTTACTAACTCATCTTGTACAAAAAATTGATATAGGTAAGCTCAAATTTGTAGGTTTAAGGTACCCGTTCAGCAGAGGTAGCAATTAAACTTTGTAACTTTTGAAAAAGATTATGATTGCATTTTTTCAATACTCTTTGCTTAAGATTTATATTTAACGCTGCTTAAAATCAGTGAAATGCACACCCCAGCAAACTACTCTGCCGAGCTTCCAACACTTTCACATTTACTATTTTGTCCCTGTATTTATCTTCAGAATCATCAATGCACACTGATTGCATATATGGGCTTTTACCAATAATTTGGTTTTGGTGTTTACCTTTTTTATCGCTAAACAGAACAGGTATAGTTTTACCTACCATACTCTGGTTAAACTCAAGTTGTTGCTTACTAATTAATTTCTGTAAACGAAGAAGGCGCTCTGTTTTAACCTCTTCTGGTACTTGATCTTTTCTTTCCGCTCCCGGTGTGCCTGGTCTTGGGCTGTATTTAAAACTATAAGCCTGAGCATATCTAACTTTTTCTACTAATTTCATAGTTTCTTCAAAATCTTTTTCGGTTTCTCCAGGAAAACCAACAATAAAATCAGAAGAAAATTCGATTTCAGGTTTCAATTTGCGAAATCTGTCTATTATTTCCAAATACTCCTCTGCAGTGTGTTTCCTGTTCATCGCGTGCAATATTTTATTCGAACCAGACTGCACAGGCAGGTGAACAAACGGCATGAGCTTTGGCTCTTCCGCATGTGCCAAGTAGAGAGATTCATGCATATCTCTTGGATGAGAAGTTGTATAACGAATCCTCTCTAGCTTTTCAATTTTAGCAATATGACTAATTAATTTTCCTAAATCCCACACTTCCCCTTCGCACTCCCCATGGTAAGCATTGACGTTCTGACCAAGCAAATTGATCTCATTTGCCCCATTTGCAACTAATTTCAATGCTTCATGAAATATTTCATTCACTGGCCGTGAATACTCAGCTCCACGAGTATAGGGCACTACACAAAACGTACAAAATTTATCACAACCCTCTTGTATGGCAAGAAACGCAGAAGACCCCTGGCTATTGCCATAGCATTCATCTGGCAATTTATCAAACTTTGCAACTTCAGGAAAATCAGTGTTTATTACATGACCTTTACTTCTGCTTGCTTTGACTATCAGCTCCGGTAAGGTAGCGATACTCTGCGGACCAACAACAATATCAACAAAAGGAGCCCTTCTGAACACTTCTTCTCCCTCTGCTTGCGCTACACACCCAGCCACCACTATAGTCATTTCTTTTCGTAACGAATGAATCTTCCCAAGCTCTGAGTAAAGTTTTTCTGCTGCCTTCTCTCTAATGTGACAAGTATTCAGTATCACTAAATCGGCTTTCCCTGCATCACTAACAACGTTGAACCCCAAAGGTTTAATTACATTTTCCATTAAAACGGAGTCATAAACGTTCATCTGACAGCCGTAAGTTTTAATATATAGGCCTTTCATATTTGGTATGTCTTTTTCAAAATTTCTTCACCCTACACGTAAATGTCTAACAGACCAGCGCGTGACGCTAGTGAACTTGCTAGCACAATAGATTTTGACAAAATTATACGAAAAACTGGATCCCAGTGTCAAGCACTGGGATGACAAGTTCTCGGCAACCCCTACGTCATACCATCACGGTATCTCTAGATCCCGCTAACAAGTAGCGGGATGACGGTTGTCAGGGTGTCATGAAAGTAGCTAACACTGGCTTCCATCCAAGAGGGCAGTGCCCTCTTCTTGTCATCCCAGTGCTTGACACTGGGATGGCTTTGTTGCATCGCTACTTATGAAAGGCTAACTATAGTTAGGATTATAAGTAACCTATTGAAAATCTTGTTTTTTTGCAATCAATCTGATCAAATTTAAGAATAGTAATTTATTATTTACATTAATAAATTTAATTCTATTGAAAATAGCTAAAGCATTGAAATTCTTGAATTTTAGCCGGATTAATGAGTGGTAGTGAAATTTCTTTTACTCAAATTTAGGTATTCACTGACCGTTCTTGTTATAAATACCAGAATAATAAGCTACTGATATTCTCCATCTTTTTTATCTTTAATCCATCATAGCTAGCGATGCAACAAAGCCCACTGGGATCCAGGAAAAAGAATGGTGTCATCCGAGTAGCTTGACACTGGCATCCAGGAAACTTATACCAATTCCCATTACAGGGCAAACAGATGGACAATGATGGAAGAAAAGCCATACTGAAGTAAGTAAAATAGCGAGGTTTAAATGGCATTAAGATCAAAATTATTGGATGAAAAAGTAGTAGAATCAGCAAAAGAAATGCTGAAGAAAGTAAGGAATAATGCATATGTTTCAAAAAAACTAAATGCTGTAATTGCAGCAAAAAAGTACAGTATAACGGCTGTAGCAAAAATATATTGCATTTCAAGAAGCGCACTAACTTCGTGGGTAAAACTCTTGAAAATTGGCAGAGAAGAAAAACTGTTTGCTCCTTCACAACGTCGTAGAAAAACTAAATTAAATCAGGCTCAACTACAGCAAATTGAAGAGTGGATAGAAGAAAATCCTAATATCACCATTAAAGAAATGAGAATAAGAATCCAGGAAAAGTTCGGATTAAATATCAGCAAATCTACAGTACACCGCCATATGCAAAAGATGAAATTCTCATATATTACACCAAGACCAGTTCATAATGGACAAGATAAAAGCAAACAAGAGGAATTCAAAAAAAAATCTCAATGGAGCTATTAGCAAGTATCCAGAAAAAGAGCTATTTTTCTTTGATGAATCACGGTTTGGCACACATTCAAAAGTTGGACATGGGTGGTTTAAAAAGGGGATTAGAACACAGGTTAAAACAAAATTAGGTAGGCAAAATTTCTATCTCTATAGTGCAGTTAATCCTAGAAATGGAGAGAGTTCTAGCTTATTTGCACCAAATGTCAACACTGATTGCATGAACATATTTCTTGAGCAAATTTCGCAATATCTAGAAACACGAGAGGCTTTTCTCGTTATGGACTGTGCTAGTTGGCATAGGTCAAAAAATTTAAAGGTACCTAAAAATATCGACATTATATACCTACCTCCATACTCACCTGAGCTAAATCCTGTTGAGAGGCTTTGGTTATATATAAAACAGAACATTTTGCGCAATAAAATATACGATACAATTGCTCTACTTGAGGGTGCTTTGTGCAAATTTATTACTTCTCTTGCCAGCTCCACAATTAAACAACTCTGCAATGTTTCCTATTTGACTGGACAACAATGAGAATTGGTATTAATTGCAAGTAATGCATTGAGTTTGGTGAGTATGGGTTTTGCGTTATAGAATGAAGCACTTTTGGTGAATTTGTAAAGAAAGCTGGATCCCAGTGGGCTTTGTTGCATAGCAACTGAAAAATCTGGTGGCTACTGACAAAATTCATTATAAAATAGCCATTTAACCTTGAAAGAAAAAATATGCCACAAAAAATGAGGGTCAGTAACCATAGCGAATATAACAAATTTCTAGAAAAAAGAGGAAATATTTTTCATTATATCAACGAAGCCATAGAAAAGTGGTACGAGAATGGTCCAAAAATACCAGGTGGCAACAATATTTATAGCGATAAAGTTGTAATTTTGGTGCACATAATAACTTGTTTATTTAGAATAGGCCTGAGGCAAACAGTTGGGTTTATAGCAGGATACCTTGAGCAAATTGGGAAAAATTTGCAAGTTATCAGCTATTCACAATCATCAAGAAGGTTTAAGAAACTCAATATTAAGATCAATGATTGCAGAAAATAATATGGAAGATATCGAAATTGCTATAGACAGTACAGGAATTAGTATATACAACAACACTCCTGGTCATAGCAAAGAAAATAGCGAAGATAGAAAGTATCGCAGCTATGAACAGACAAGAAAATTGCATGTAATGTTGAATACAAACAGCAAAAAAGCCATAGCTGTAAAATACAGTAACGGTGTCTACTCTGATCACTATGGAGCTTGTGATTTGCTAAAAGAAGTCGATTTTCAGTATGTCATAAAAGTACTATATGCAGATAGGGCATATGACAGAGAAAAGCTCTATAAGCTGTGTAATCAATATGGTATAAAAACGAAAATTCCTCCGAAAAACAACGCAGCAGAGCATCCAAAATTGGATTATATGCTTGATAGAAATGCCGCTATTCAGTTAATGAAATTACATGGTGAGAATGGTATAAAAAGATGGAAAGAAGAAGTAAGAGGTTGTCCGGAAACTAGTAAATTCAAGCATATTCCCTCTTTAACATAACCCTACTCATAGCTAGGTATATGAAATTCTCAGTGGATGTTGTGAGTAAATCATACTCCTTCGATAGCCTTCTATTCCTATTAACCCAAGCAAAAGTCCTTTCTACAACCCATCTTCTTGGCTGTACTTTAAACCCTTGTTCTCTTGTTGGTAGTAGCTCAGGTGGCGTATCTTTGTGCACCCAAAATCTACATGGAGGCCTTGTAACAATTTCAATATCTATGTCATATTCTTCCTTTATGTGATTCTTTGAATTTCTTCCTTGGTATCCCATGTCAGCCCACATTTTTTTAACTTTAGTATATTTTGTTCTCATATTGTTTAATGCTATTTTAATACCATCTCTATCATTTTCGTTAGCAGCGCCTACGTAACAACCTAGTATAAAACCCTGAGTGTCTGTAATTATATGCCTTTTTCTACCCTTTACTTTTTTTACTTCCATCATAGCCTTTGATCCCCCCTTTTCTGTAGTCTTTACAGATTGACTATCTACTATACAGGCACTCGGCTGCTCATTCCTTCCTATTTTTCTTCTACTATATTTTGTAATTTCATAATTCATTTTCTCAAAAATTCCCTGCTTCTTCCATTGCCTGAACTGCTCATACACAGTCTTCCATAGCGGAAAATCATTTGGTAAATACCGCCATTGACACCCTGTACGCAATACATAGAAAATTGCTTCTAATATTTCTCTTTTGCTATACTTTGGCGGCCTTCCTCCTTTCTTGTATGATACTCTGAAGTGTTTTTCTATTCTTGCCCATTCCCTTTCGCTTAGATCTGTTGGATACTTTTTTCTCATCTTTACCCCGTACTAAAATTTCAGATATTATAGCCTTTTACTTGTTTCCGGACAACCTCTTAGCTGAACGGACACTATTGTTATACTATATCTTATATACAATTGTGCAATATGGATAATGGCAACAAATTTACTAACGAAATTCAGTGACTTATGATTGATAATTAAAGTTCTTAATTAGTAATTGTTCACACTTAATTCTTCAATCTCACTAATAGAAAGGCCAGTAAATTTGACAATAGTGTTAACATCAACATTATTAGCCAGCATTGCTTTTGCGACTTCAATTTTCCCTTCAATTTTCCCTTCAATTTTGCCTTCCTCTTTACCGATTTTGATGCCTCTTTCTTCGCCAATTTGGATTCCTTTTTCAGTAGCAAGATCAAGTCTGTATTCAAGAATGGCTTCTTCCTTACGTAGATCCATTATTCTTTCTTCATAAGCTACTAAATCTTTTTCATTCCAGCTAAACCTGTCTAATTCATCGTAGGCTAACTTTATTATCGGTGCTTTTTCTGCTATTTTCCTTAAGTCTTCTTCCGTAGTTTCATCTGCATATTTGAAGAAAAATAACCAACGATCCACTATGCTTTCTAGCTGTTCTTCCTTATTCTTAGGAAATTTAGGTAGTTCAATAAATACAAATTGAAAATCTTTTAAGTCATGCTCATTGGTTTTCTCATCTCTTATAGTGTGGCTGGATATATAATCAAGCTTATCAGGAAATAAATTACAATTAGAGATAGCAATAAAGAAAACCTTCTTTAAATCAATGTACTTACCAGATTTATCAGCTTGCCTTGAGTAAGCCTTAGCAGCATATAATTGAGCTCGTTTTTCGAAGCCTTTATCGCGAGTAAGCTGCATTTCAATCACATACCTGGCCCCACTAGAATCCCTGCAAAGAACATCAACTATACTTTGTTTATCAGATGCAATTTCAGGATCCATTATAGTACTGAGGAATTCCACTTCTTGTATAGTATTTATCTCAGTAAACCCTAAAATATCATTCAAAAAATGTATGAGAATATTCTTATTTTTTTCAGTGCCAAATATTTTTTTGAAGGTCAAATCCAGCTTAGGGTCGAGAAACTTAGATAAAGCCATAGCCAAAGTGCTTAAAAATATTAATAATTATACACTATTATTAACAATTATTCAACCATATTTTTGAAGATAGCTATGCCGCCGCGAACCGTCATACCGCCGCGGTATCTCTGGATCCCGCTAACAAGCAGCGGGATGACGAATTACTTAACCGTCATACCACCGCGAACCGTCATACCGCGATTCATTCGCGGTATCTCGGCATAGATTCCGCTAACTAGTAGCGGAATGACGATTGTGTATCGTGTTTTGCTAAAAATCACAGAATGCAGTCTGGTTACCTTAATTAGAAGTTTAGCTTTAACTTTAAATGAACTACTCAACCGTGACAGACTTAGCTAAATTTCTTGGACAATCTGCATCTAACCCTTTTTTTGCTGCAGTAAAGTAAGCAAGGAATTGCATAGCAACACTGTAGATGATTGGAGAGATAAAGTTATCAGTGTCTGGAAGTTGCACCACATCTGCGCAAACTCCCCTTAGGAATGGCGCTCCTTGTTTATCACTGAAGGCAATTACTTTGCCTTTTCTTGCAATAATCTCTTGTATATTAGATAGCGTTTTAAAGAATAAATCATCATAAGGGATAATTGCTATAACAAGCACAGTAGAGTCTATTAAAGCAATAGAACCATGCTTCATTTCTCCCGCTGCAATACCAATGGTATTGATGTATGAAAGCTCTTTTATTTTCAATGCGCCTTCCATTGCAACTCCGTATGAACTTCCTCTGCCAATTAAAATAACGTTATTGTGTTCTAATATGCTGCCTGATATATGTTGTATTTTCATCACATTTAAAACATGCTCAACATACTTGGGAATAGAGTTAATAGCGTTGCTTAGCTGTTTTATTCTCTCTCCACCCAGTATACCTTTTATTTTTCCAAGCTCCGCGGCAAAGCATGCTAAAGTTGCAAGTTGCGCAGAAAAGGTTTTTGTTGAAGCAACACCAATTTCTTGCCCAGCAAGAGTATGTAACACAATATCTGAGATCTTTTCAATGCTGCTGCTAAATGTATTAGTTATACTTATGATTGTTTGCTTCTGTGATTTCGCATAACGCAGCGCTTCTATGGTATCTGCAGTTTCGCCAGATTGAGAGATAAATAACCCAATGCTGCCTTCTTCCAGCTTGACGTTGCTATACCTAAATTCTGATGAGATTTCTAGATATACTCGAACTTGAGCGACATTTTCCAGCCAATACTTTGCTATTAGCCCAGCAAAATAAGATGACCCGCATCCAACTATAGTAATGTAACTCAGCTCAGAAAACAATTTTTTGTTAGCAAATATTACCTCTTTATATTGCTTGTAAAATTGATTTATTGTTTTGTTTAATGCACGCGGTTGCTCAAAAATCTCTTTTAACATGAAGCTAGGGTAACCATTTTTGCTAATTAGAAAATCACTTGGACTACTATTTTCTATACTGCGTTTAACTTGTGTACCATTGTTGTATATACTAACTCCACTAGATTTTATCACTGCAATGTCATCATCTTCCAAATGCGATATTTTTTCCACAAATGCACTTAAAGCATTAGAGTCAGATGCAGCAAACACTGTGTTACAGTTATAGCCTATTGCTAAAGGCAAATTTCTCTTCGCAACAAATAAGGCGTCTGGATATTCTGCAAATAATAAGACCAAGGCAAATGAGCCGTGTAGGTTGTTTAAACACTTAAATAGAGAATCAACTGGCGACAATCCTTCATCGAGATATAAGGTTAGCATGTTTGGTATGATCTCTGTGTCAGTGTCAGTATGGAATGACATGCCCCTTTCTTCTAGGCCCTTTTTTAGCAGATTGTAATTCTCAATTATGCCGTTATGAGCAACAACAACGTTATTTGTACGAATGGGGTGAGCATTTTTAAGGCCTGGGACTCCATGTGTAGCCCAGCGAGTATGTGCTATACCAACTGTACTGTGAGACATCTTGCTGTCATCAACAACTTCACATAACCTTTCGACTTTACCTTCTGATTTTTTGACTTCTATCTTACCTTCGTTATTTATGATTGCTATACCTGAGGAATCATATCCCCTATATTCCAATTTTTGTAACCCAGTTAGTAAGGTTGGTATTACTGAATCACCGCTACTTACTACACCAAATATTCCGCACACAAATGGATCACCAAACAAACTTTTTTCTAAACATGTTAAGCATTTTTGCCTTTATTACTGGTTGATTTATATTCTTTTTATCATTCTTTCGATTTTACCTTTTTAATTGGTTTAGCTGCTACTTTTTGAGTTTCTTTGCTTAAAACCTGAGATATAGCGGACTTTAGAACTTTTATCTCAACTTTTGGTGCTATTTCTATTATAAATTGTGCATTTGCCTCATCAACTTTATTAACTTCACCTATTATTCCACCAGAAGTAATGACTGTATCACCACGTTTTATTTGATCTATCATCTTTCTATGTTCTTTTAGTTTTTTTTGTTGCGGGCGAATAATGAGAAAATAAAATACCACAAATATTAAAATCAATGGAGTAAAACTAGCAAAAGATGCGCCGATACTTGATGTATTGCTAGTTGCATCTGCTGCAAAAACTTCAGAAATGAGCATATTTAATCCTAATTGTTAATGATAAAAACAAACCTATTTAAGTATTAATTACAACACCATGCCATGTCAAGTTTGGTGAAGGCGTTTCTCAATACCGGCAATAATACTGCGAATTCTAAGTTATGCTAAAACTAATATGGCGGGAGTGATGAGACTTGAACTCACGACCTCATGCGTGACAGGCATGCGCTCTAACCAACTGAGCTACACCCCCCTAATTTCTTTTTAGCGTTTTCGGGCTTCAACTTTAAAGCTAATAAACATGTTGCCCTTTGTCAATATTTTTTGTTTGCGCTTTGCTGTCTTTTCTATTACTATGTAGATAATTTAATTTCACACATGGCTTGTACAAGTAGTCCCATTAGGGTTATGCCATGGAAGATAAACTATTTGGAGGAATGATATATGACAAATTTGCCTAAAGTCACTGTGCGTGATTTAGCTGAATCTGGTGTACATTTTGGTCACAAAATTAGTCGCTGGAACGCAAAAATGGCTCCATACATATATGGAGTGCATCAAGAAAATCGTATACATATAATTGATTTGCGAAAAACACTACCATTGCTACAGGTGGCCATGAAGGCTTTATATGACGTTGCATTTCAAGGTGGTCGCATTCTATTTGTTGGTACAAAGTTTCAAGCTTTTGATATTATTGCAAGTGAAGCGATTCGTTGTGGTCAATATTATGTGAATCATCGTTGGCTTGGTGGTATGCTTACTAATTGGGGCACTGTTTCTTCTTCGATAAAAACCTTGATGCAATATGAGAAAATATTAAATGACGAGGATAGCATTTTAACAAAGAAAGAATTGGGAAACATTGAAAAGAAAAAGCAAAAGCTTGATAAGGCGCTTGGCGGTATTAGAGAAATGGGAGCAATTCCTGATATCTTATTCATCATTGATACTAATAAAGAGCATATAGCGGTTAAGGAGGCTAAGAAGTTAGGAATTCCAATAGTTGCAATACTTGATACTAATTCTGATCCAGATGGTATTACTTATCTAATACCTGGAAATGATGACTCAAGAAAATCAATAGAGCTCTATTGTAAATTAGCTACCGACTCTATATTAGCTGGAATAGAGTCTAGTCTAGCAAAATCTGGAGTTAAGATTGATGATATAAGGGGTGATGAGTTTATTCAAGAAAAAGAAGATGGTATTGTGCAAACTAAAAGGAGACGTAGTAAAGTTTACAAAGAAGAAGAAAGGGAGGTAGTAACAAATGAAGATGAATCCAGATGATATAAGAGAATTACGTGATAGAACAGGGCTTGGCTTAAGTGACTGTAAAAAAGCATTAGAAGAATGTGATGGTGACATTAAGAAAGCCGTTGATAAGTTACGTACAATAGGTCTTGCTAAAGCTGACAAAAAATCTGATAGAGTAGCTTCAGATGGGCTCGTTGCTATGTGTTTGACTGAAAATTGTGGTGTATTGATTGAACTCAATTGCGAAACCGATTTTGTCGCAAGGAATGAGAAATTTATAGAGTTAGTTTTAAATTTAGCATCAATTGCTCATCAAGAACGCTGTACTAGCGTTGATGAGTTAAAAAATGCCAAGTATGAAAGCATTGGCACAGTGCAGGAAGCTATTATGAATGGTACGTCAGTTCTTGGTGAGAAGCTAGAGTTAAGCAAGCTTTGTTACTTAGAAGCTAAGGATGGAGTTATTGCTGGCTACGTACATGGTGATGCGCATGGCTTAGGTAAGATTGGTGCTTTAATTGCATTGCAATCATCTGGTGATAAGGCGAAGCTACAAGAGATTGGGAAACAAATAGCTATGCATGTAGTTGCTATGAAGCCTGAAGCCTTGTCTATAGATGATTTAGATCAAATGAAGTTGAACAACGAACGTTCTATAATTGAAGAGCAAGTGAGGAGCTTAAATAAACCTGAAGAAGTAGCAAAAAAAATAGTAGATGGACGAATGGCTAAGTACTATGAAGAAGTTGTTTTACTGGAGCAAAAATTTATAAAGGATGATAAGATGAAGATTTCTGATTTTATAAAATCAAGCGAGTTGAGTGCTGTTAAACTCTCTAATTACAAGTTACTTGTTTTGGGTGATGCAGATTAAATAGCAAAAAATGTTTATTTCAACAAATGAAAAAAGCGAAATAAAATATTCCAGGGTGTTATTTAAAATCTCTGGTGAGGCTTTGATGGGATCAAAGCAATTTGGTCACGATATGGAGACTATAGGTGAGTTATCTAAAGGCATAGTTGAAGTTTGTAATCTTGGAGTTCAGGTATGTATTGTTGTTGGTGGTGGTAATATCTTTCGTGGCACATCTGCGTCTTTAAGTGGTTGTGAAAGAGCAAGCAGTGATTATATTGGAATGCTTGCAACTATAATCAATGCTTTAATTTTACAAAACTTTTTAGAAAAAAATTTAGTAGCTTCTAGGGTATTATCTGCAATACCCATGGCCACTGTATGCGAACCTTACATCAGAAGGAAAGCTATTCGTCATTTAGAAAAAGGTAGAGTGGTAATTTTTGCAGCAGGCACAGGCAACCCATTTTTTACTACAGATACAGCTGCAGCCTTACGTGCTGTTGAAATGAATTGTGATGTTATTCTAAAGGGTACGCAAGTAAATGGTGTATACTCCGCTGATCCGAAAAAAAATGAGGATGCTGTAATGTATGATAGGCTTTCTTACACGGATTTATTGACTCGTGATTTAAAAGTTATGGATGCATCAGCAATTTCACTTGCTCGTGAGAATTCTATTCCAATTATAGTTTTTTCTTTGAAGGGAGAAAAAATAGTCAATATTATTAAGGGTCAAGGTACTTATACTATAGTTTCAGATTGTAAACATTAGGTAATTTATGTTAAATGAAATAAAAGCTAAAACAAAAGAAAGAATGCTAAAAACTATTCAGTCCTTTCATGATGATATTAAAGGCGTACGCACTGGTAGAGCTAGCGCATCGTTGCTTGATGGTATAGTTGTAAATATCTATGGTGGACATCAAAAGTTAAATCAGGTTGCAGGTGTTTCGGTTATAGATAACAAAACTCTATCAATTAAAATTTGGGATATTAATGTTGTCGGTGAAGTGAAAAATGCTATATTAAATGCCAACTTGAATTTAAATCCTGTTGTTGAGGGCAATACCATACGTATAGCTCTTCCGGACTTGACACAAGAAACCCGTGAAAAATTAGTGAAATTATTGCATCAGTTTGCTGAAAATGCACGGATTGCCATTAGAAATATACGTAGAGATATTATGGAAGAAACAGAAAAAATGAAGGAAAATAAAGAAATCTCAGAAGATGATTTTCATGGTGCTAAGAAGGAAATACAAAATATTACTGATGATAATATAAAAAAGATTGATGGTGAATTGTCCATCAAAGAAAAGGATATACTGAATCACTAAATGATATGGAGAAAGCTTACATAGCAAATGATGTCATTCCAGTGTTTGACACTGGAATCCAGCCTTTACTATACAACTATCTGATGCACTTGTTTGAAATCAAATTTCCTGGATCCCAGTGTCGGAGCACTGGGATGACACCAATTTTGCATTCAAGGATCAACTATTGGTGTCACTACAGTAACTCTCTTCCTGTCATGCAAGTAGCTGACACCTTCCAGGTGTCCATTGAAATCCAAAAAATTTCACTCAAGTCAAAATTAGGTTAAATTTAAATGTTGAATCAAGAATCTTTACCGAAACATTTAGCAATTATTATGGATGGTAATGGTAGATGGGCAAACAATCAAGGAAGAGTAAAAATTGATGGTTATAAAAAGGGCAGTGAAGTTGCATACGATATTGCCAAGTATTGTACGGACTTAACTATACCCTACTTAACTTTGTATGCATTCTCTATGGAGAATTGGCTTAGACCTAAAAACGAAACTGACTGTCTATTTGATTTATTTTACTCCGTTTTAACTAATGAAGATAAAGTCAATTTCATTTACAATTGTAACATTAAGTTGAATTTTATTGGCAATTTAAGTCTGTTACCCAGTAAAATATTGGATCAAATTAAAAAAGCAGAAGAAATGACACATAAGAACGATGGTTTATTACTCACTGTGGCAGTCAGTTACGGAGCAAAGCAAGAAATTACACAAGCTATAAGCAATATTATAAAAGAAAATATTGCTTATGTATCAGAAGAGGAATTTGAAAAATTTCTATATACTAAAGATTTGCCAAAATTGGATTTATTAATTCGCACTGGTGGCGAAAAAAGGTTAAGCAACTTTTTATTATGGCAAGCAGCTTATGCTGAATTGTATTTTTGTGATACTTTATGGCCTGATTTTTCTTGTCAAGATTTGAGTAAAGCATTAGAAGATTATACAAAAAGAGAGAAAAAATATGGTAGATAATAATTTTATAATTAGAATGTTGTCCTCAATAGTAATATTATTCATATTTTCCTTTGCTACATATTTCAGTGATTTATCGTTTTACCTATTGATTTTTTCAATAGCAGTTTTATCTTCTTTTGAATGGTATAATCTAACCCAAGGAAATAAAATTTTATACGTTTTTGCATTATTATTGATTGCACTACCAAGCGCCTCATTAATATATTTATATAATCTACCACAAGGAAAATACGCATTAGTATGGTTCGTCTTAACCATTTGGGGAATTGACGTTACTGCCTACCTATTTGGTAAGAATTTTGGTGGAGCTAAAATTTGCCCAATTCTTAGCCCTGGAAAAACTTGGGCAGGACTTCTTGGTGCGATTTTAGCTGGAGTAGTGTGCACAATTTTTGGATCAATATTTTTTGGTCTATTTTCAATTTTTTATTCTCCAATCATTGGCCTTGCAATTGCTATTCTAGCGCAACTTGGCGATTTCACTGAGTCGCTTGTTAAAAGAGCTTACGGTGTTAAAGATAGTGGAAATATGATACCTGGCCATGGGGGAGTGCTCGACCGTATGGACAGTTTCATTTTTACTGCCCCTCTTATTGCTATTTACATAAGCTAAGTCTGCAGAAGTGCCATTAGAGCTCATCCCTAGTCAGCTCCCCAACCGCTTCTACAGTGCAGTCATGGACAAACGTCTTTTCACAATAAGGGCAGGCTATTTCCTCTTCTTCTCCCATATCTAAATATATTAATGGATGGCCGGAACCCTCATCATTCTCATCACCATGACAACAAACTTTTCTATTATTAACCCTCACTTTTGACATGCTGCTCCTTTAGCTTATAACATTTTATATATTGAATATACCCATTCAGAAATAAAAAACAACAAGCACTATTCTCCATTTTTTATCCTATTCAGGTTAATCAATTCGTTTTGAACACCTTTTGATACAAATTTGCTAACATCTTCTCCTAATCTTGCTATTTCCTTTACAAAGCTTGATGAGATAAATTGAGTATCTTCAGAAGCAGGAAGAAATATGGTTTCGATTTCAGGAAGAAGTTTATAATTTACCCAGCTCATTTGAAACTCGTAATCAAAATCCGATACTGCTCTTAATCCCCTAATAATAACAGAAGCATTCTGCTCTTTGGCAAACTTCACTAGCAACCCATTAAAAGATATAACATCTGCATCAATTCCTAGTCCTTTAATTTCATTTTCAGCCATGCTTGTGCGTAGCTTTGTGTCAAAGGCAGTATGCTTATTAACGTTTTCTGCAACCCCTATTATTAATTTATCGACTAGTTTACACGCTCTTTTGATTATGTCAAGATGCCCAAAAGTTATAGGGTCAAATGTGCCAGGGTAGATTCCTATTTTGTCATTAATGTTCATCCTTTATTTTTATAAACTACTTTAAAAACTTTTGATAGACATAATAACATTTTTTATCTAAAAATAAAAGTATACAGTTGGCCTGATAGCTCAGTTGGTAGAGCAAAGGACTGAAAATCCTTGTGTCGCTGGTTCGATTCCTGCTCAGGCCACCTTCTCTTTCTTGGCGAACTTGCCTTTTTGTTATAAAATACTCTATATCGTAATATAAATATTAGGGAGGCAAGTCATGGTATATAAATATTATAATAAACTATTTAATATCTTATTAATTATAGTTCTATTATTAAGCAATATTACTTATGCTGGCGTTAGTGAAAAACCGGCATCTCAACATGTAACCAGAAAAGAAGAACCAGCGTCAACTGTCTTGACGGCAGAAAATACAGTAAATAATGACATAGTTGTTGGTTTGTTGAAAACGGAAGAAGCACATGAGCTTGGGCTATCTCAAAATATCTACGAGATGTTTAATAACTTTGGAGTTAAAAACGTACTCATTGATTACAATAAAATAATTAACTTAAAAGAAATCCAAGAAAAGTCGCTTATCTTTGCAAAACAAGATGAAACATTGGCAAAGAAGCTAACATTAGACCGAATAAAAGTTGAAGTTGCAAAGTTTGTTAAAGAGCACAAAATAAATAGAATATTTATTCCGGATAATTTACACTCAGCACCCACTCCTTGTCGCCAGCTTGTTACTGAAGCAATTGTAAAAATAGTGGATGATAACCCTGTAATTCATTTGCTTGGCATATGTGAAGGCATAATGAATGCAAAGGGAATTGAAGTAGTTAGTGTTGTGAGTGATGAAGAGAAACGAAGATCTCATTTAAAATCAGCACCTAATCCACAGAAAGAGGATGTACCTCTCCAGCAGATAAAGATCGTTCCAAATGGTCGTTTAGCAGAAGTAGTAGCCAAATTCCTAATACCTAATGAAAATGGCTGGTTTTCAACATATTTTCCAGATGCTCATTCAGGAGCAGTAAGTAATACACCAGAAAATAGAAGAAAATTGGAGTCACTTGGATATAAAGTTGCAGCATTTTCCAGTGAGGGGGTAATAGAGGCTATTGAAGATAAGCATGGTAATGTTCACTTTCAAAGTCATCCAGAAGCCCTTGTTGTGAAGTCAGATAAAAACCTCTATTTATCAAATCACAAGGAACGTCAAGTGTCTACACTAGTTGCTATAGCGATTATGAATGATTTTCTTTATCGTGCTTAATGGCTATAGCTTTAGGCTTACCGACGATTTGATAAACGATAGATTTGTCATGTATCCGTTCAGGCAATGGCGTCAACTTAAGGAAAAATATCAGCGATAGTGTATAAAATTTCTCTCCAAATTTTTTATCATTAAATTATCCAAAGAGTGCAAGGGACAGCACTTTTGTTTCTATTTTATTGCAACAAAAAAGTTTAAAATGTGTCTTTTTTAGGTGAGGCATGCAAAAAGGAAAAGATCTTATCTTACAAATTAATAGCTCTTTCCACAGAAGTCCGGATATGATAAGATTAAGGATAGATGGCGATAAGGAGGTTGGATGCCGGCAGCATATAGTTATGATTTAAGAAAAAAAGCAATGGAAGCACTAGACGAAGGGGAAAGCAGAGAAGCAGTGGCAGCAAGATTTAAAATTGGACGAACTACTTTGTGGGAGTGGCAGCAAAGAAAAAAAGAAACAGGCGACTTTCAGTCAAAAAAACTCGGTAATGGAGGTTACAATCAGAAAATTATCGACTGGAATAAGTTTATCGAATTTGCTAAAAAACACGGTAGAAAAACTCTGTCGGAAATGGCTAAACTTTGGGGCAACGTTAGTATCCAAACGATCCACCGAGCTCTCAGAAAAATTGGATTTACGCGCAAAAAAAGACATATGGATACAAGGAAAGGAACGAAGAAAAACGTGCTGAATTCTTAAAAATTATAGCAACAAAAGAACCAGAAAACTTAGTGTATATAGATGAGTCTGGGATTGATAACACGGAGGACTATCCATATGGGTATTGCCAGAAAGGACAGCGATTTTATGCCCTAAAATCTGGAAAAAAACTCAACGAATCAGCATGGTTGCAGCCTTAAGTAGAAGAAAGATAGTTGCTCCATTAACATTTGAAGGCCACTGTAATATGGATATTTTTAATGGATGGTTTGAGCAATTTTTGGCACCGATCTTAGAACCTGGACAAACTGTCATTCTTGATAATGCTACTTTTCATAAGTCTGATAAGCTTATCAAGCTCGCTAAAGGAGTCGGTGCAGAAATTTTGTATCTGCCGCCTTATTCTCCAGATTTTAACAAAATTGAGCATCATTGGTTTGCTATAAAAAACAGAGCCAGGAAAAACATTCCTCTATTCGAATCCTTTCGTCGTGCTGTTGATTCTGCCTTCCTATGACCTATTCGGACTATTATGAGAAATGCTATAAAAATGCAATATACTCGAAAACTTTTCAGAAAATCCATTGTGTTGAGTTTTACACGAACAAGAAAACTTCCTTTTTCGACAGTATTTTCTATGATTTTAAAGTTAGTTAAAAAAAGTTTGGGAATAGAATGTGAACTTATGGAGCCATTGACATGTGACCTTACCCAGAAAAAGTGGAGAGAAAGTTTGGAATGTTTTTCACAAAGAGAATGATGAATCAAAATGCTCAGGAATGCAATAGTTAATAGTGACGTTGTTTGTTATAAAAAATTTCTATATATTCAAATATAGCAGTTTTGATATGCTGTTTAGAGTGCCGAGAGGTGTCTATTGGTAACTCCCTTTTTAGAGAACTGAAGAAGCTTTCCACAACAGAATTGTCGTAACAACAACCTTTATGACTCATCTATGTTTTTTATGGATAAGAGATATTGATAACCTTGCACAGTATATTGTGAACCTTGATCACTATGTAATAGTAGATTTTTGGCAGGTTTACGCTTGTTAACGGCCATTAATAAAGAGTCCATAACCTATTGTTTATTTATTGAACTGCTCATTAACTACCATGCGTGAATATAGATCGATTATTGTTGCCAAATATAGCCATCCTTCTTTGGTTTTTATATAAGTAATCCCATACTTTATTTGGTTGATCGACAATAAAGTTTTGGTCTAATATATTGGGAGCTACTGTCCGTTTGTTGTTTCTTAATTTTAAATTTTCTTCTCAATATAGCCTGAATACCATTTTTCTGCATAATACTTTGCACTGTTTTTAAGTTGCAACTTTTACCCAAAGCCTTCAATTCAGCATGAATTTTAGGAGCTCCATATCTACATTTAGAAGCTTGATATATTTTTTGAATATCTGCTAATAACTCTTTATTTGCTGATTCTCTACTGCTTATTTTCCTTGTAGTCCACTTATAGTAGCCACTAGCAGAAAACCCTACATAATTCCTGCACTTTATAGTGTTTACTATGCTCTTTTATGAAAAAATATTTTACTCTTTTTGACTGGCCAGGGCTTTTTTTAAAATGTCTCTTTCTCTTGTTACTTTTGCTAACTCTTTCTGTAAATCAAATCTCTCTTTGTCATAAGGTGCTACATCTGGAAATGCATTTGCCGCTGACTTTTTTTCGTTATATTTCTTCATCCATTTTCCTAATACACTATCCCTTATTCCTAGATCTCTTGCTACTTTTGCAACTGGTTGACCTACCTTTCTTTGTTCATTTGCCAGCTTAACAGCTTCCAATTTAAATTCTGCCGTATATTCTCTTGCCATTTCTAATCCTCCAAAATTTTATTTTACCCGAAAAAACTCCTTTCTTTCTCTCCACTTTTTCTGGGTAAGGTCAGTATGGGAAAAGGTGAAAGATGTACTAAAAAACCCAGAGATGATAAAAAAGGAATACCAACGTAGAGTATTAGAAAATAAAAATGATGAATCATCAGAGAAAAAGTTTGCAAGAAGAGAAAATCAAATAAAAGAAGGTATCGAAAAATTAATGGAAGATTATTATAGTCAAGAAAATGCAGGAGAGAAAGGATATATAAGCGAGGAAGAATTTAAACAGACAATGAGAAAAATGAAAGAACGCTTACAAGGGATAGAAGAAGAGAAAAAAAAGGTAGTTGATCAGAAGGCAGTAGAAAAAGGAATAAGTCTTATTATAAATAGCATAAAGAATTTTTATTCTAGTGTAAAATCGAACCTGGAACAGCTAGATTGGCAAACTAAGCGCGGCATTATTAAAGCATTAATAGGACAAATTAACATTGGTTGTGATCAGGTAGAAGTAGGATTTCAGATCGAAGAACCAGCACAGGATGGGGGAATTCTTAATTTGTATCATTGTACTACACATCGTAATAAGGGGGTTGGCAAAATGTGTCAAGCAAGTTTTTTCGTTTCTATAAATCTGGATTTCAGCGTTATGCGCTGGAATGACAACGTGAGGTAAATTTTTCAACATCCCAAAATTACAGAATTCAGTCTGTTTAATTAAGTGTGAACTGTTACACGAAAATTTTGTAAACAGATTAATATACCCTGTTTTTGCTATTCATCTAAAAATGGAACCATAGAGTACGTTGAGGAGCGTAAGCAAATTTTAATGCAAAAATTACTATCAAAAAATAGATTATGCAAGAGGTCTAATTATTCTGCCGCAATTTTGCTCTATCACACTTGCCACATTTAATATTCCAGCTTCATCATAATAATTTCCAATCACTTGCAAGGCAAGTGGTAAACCCTCATTGGAGAGCCCAACAGGAACAGAAATAGCAGGCAATCCTGCCAGACTTGCCGGCACAGTAAACACATCATTGATGCACATAATTAGCGGATCTGGCTTTTCATTTAAGCCAAAAGCTTCTGTTGGAGCAGATGGCACAAGTATGTAATCTATTTTTTCAAACGCTTTTATAAAATCATTTCTGATTAATGCCCTAATGCACTGCGCTTTTTCGTAATATTCATTATAATGACCTGAAGAAAGCGCATAAGCGCCAATTAAAATTCTTCTTTTCACCTCTTTACCAAAACCTTCTGCTCTTGTTAGTGAATACATTTCTTCAAGGGTATCAGCATCAACCCTTAATCCATAACGCACACCATCGTAACGAGCAAGATTGGATGAAGTTTCAGCAGAACAGATTAAATAATAGACTGGTATTGCATATTTAGTATGTGGCAGAGTAATGTCAACAACTTCAGCGCCATTTTCTTTTAAATAGGAAGCAACTCTTTCCCAATTATGAACTATTTCCTCTGAAATTCCATCCATCCTATATTCTTTTGGTATACCAATACACTTACCCTTGACATCACCATTTATAAAGCTAGAAAATTTAGGCACTGGCTTTTCGCTCGATATTGAATCTTTTGTATCATAGCCACAAATTGCTTCCAGCATTAATGCTGAATCAGAGACAGAACGAGTAATGACTCCTGCTTGATCCAGAGAACTCGCAAATGCAATCATACCAAAACGCGAGCATCTTCCATAAGTTGGCTTTATTCCAACTACTCCACAATAAGCTGCTGGTTGGCGTACAGATCCACCGGTGTCGCTCCCTAACGCTCCAGCGCATAAAAATCCAGCAACCGATGCTGCAGATCCACCAGATGATCCACCAGGAACAACTTTTTCCCCATCGCTTTTTCTAATCCACACATTTTCAACAGGGCCAAAATAGCTATTTGTGTTCGCAGAACCCATAGCAAATTCATCCATATTAAGCTTACCGAGCATGGCTGCTCCACTTTTTAAAAGCAAGTCAGACACCGTAGATTCGTAAGTCGGAACGAAATTTTCCAGCATTTTTGAGCATGCTGTTGTTTTTATTCCTTTTGTACAGAATAGATCTTTGATGCCAACTGGTACACCCATGAGCGGCGAGATTAAATCATCCTTTTGCCTAGAGAAATGTTCATCTGCAGCTTTAGCAGCTTTTATTGCTATCTCTGGGGTTTTTGTTATAAATGCATTTAATTTCTCATTTTCAACCGCACTGATGTGCGCCTCTACGAGTTCAACGGCAGAAAAACTCTTTTTTTTGAGCCCGTCATGCATTTGTGTAATACTTAACTTTCTTAGTTCATTCATCAATATTTAATTTTTAGCAAGACGTTAATTATAACATGGCACGATAAAAAATCCATACATTTATAGTTACAGCTAGAAATGTAGCTAAGGTAACTTAGATTCACCGACAATCGTCATCCCGCTACTTGTTAGCGGCTAAGAGATACCGCAGCGGTATGACGTAGAAGCTATACTTTTATACTCACCAACTCAGTATCCAATCCGGATTGTATCTTAAAAAGGTCAAAGGTCAAAAGACTATAATAATACCAATTCTCATTGTTGTCCAGTCAAATAGGAAACATTGCAGAGTTGTTTAGTTGTGAAGCTGGCAAGAGAAGTAATAAATTTGCACAAAGCACCCTCAAGTAGAGCAATTGTATCGTATATTTTATTGCGCAAAATGTTCTGTTTTATATATAACCAAAGCCTCTCAACAGGATTTAGCTCAGGTGAGTATGGAGGTAGGTATATAATGTCGATATTTTTAGGTACCTTTAAATTTTTTGACCTATGCCAACTAGCACAGTCCATAACGAGAAAAGCCTCTCGTGTTTCTAGATATTGCGAAATTTGCTCAAGAAATATGTTCATGCAATCAGTGTTGACATTTGGTGCAAATAAGCTAGAACTCTCTCCATTTCTAGGATTAACTGCACTATAGAGATAGAAATTTTGCCTACCTAATTTTGTTTTAACCTGTGTTCTAATCCCCTTTTTAAACCACCCATGTCCAACTTTTGAATGTGTGCCAAACCGTGATTCATCAAAGAAAAATAGCTCTTTTTCTGGATACTTGCTAATAGCTCCATTGAGATTTTTTTTTGAATTCCTCTTGTTTGCTTTTATCTTGTCCATTATGAACTGGTCTTGGTGTAATATATGAGAATTTCATCTTTTGCATATGGCGGTGTACTGTAGATTT
This sequence comes from Wolbachia endosymbiont (group A) of Alloplasta piceator, assembly GCF_964028505.1. Classification (NCBI taxonomy): domain Bacteria; kingdom Pseudomonadati; phylum Pseudomonadota; class Alphaproteobacteria; order Rickettsiales; family Anaplasmataceae; genus Wolbachia; species Wolbachia endosymbiont (group A) of Alloplasta piceator. Next base: position 914,162 of record NZ_OZ034793.1, read on the forward strand.
GCTGATATTTAATCCGAACTTTTCCTGGATTCTTATTCTCATTTCTTTAATGGTGATATTAGGATTTTCTTCTATCCACTCTTCAATTTGCTGTAGTTGAGCCTGATTTAATTTAGTTTTTCTACGACGTTGTGAAGGAGCAAACAGTTTTTCTTCTCTGCCAATTTTCAAGAGTTTTACCCACGAAGTTAGTGCGCTTCTTGAAATGCAATATATTTTTGCTACAGCCGTTATACTGTACTTTTTTGCTGCAATTACAGCATTTAGTTTTTTTGAAACATATGCATTATTCCTTACTTTCTTCAGCATTTCTTTTGCTGATTCTACTACTTTTTCATCCAATAATTTTGATCTTAATGCCATTTAAACCTCGCTATTTTACTTACTTCAGTATGGCTTTTCTTCCATCATTGTCCATCTGTTTGCCCTGTAATGGGAATTGGTATAAGAGGTTGTCCGGAAACTAGTAAATTCAAGCATATTCCCTCTTTAACATAACCCTACTCATAGCTAGGTATATGAAATTCTCAGTGGATGTTGTGAGTAAATCATACTCCTTCGATAGCCTTCTATTCCTATTAACCCAAGCAAAAGTCCTTTCTACAACCCATCTTCTTGGCTGTACTTTAAACCCTTGTTCTCTTGTTGGTAGTAGCTCAGGTGGCGTATCTTTGTGCACCCAAAATCTACATGGAGGCCTTGTAACAATTTCAATATCCATGTCATATTCTTCCTTTATGTGATTCTTTGAATTTCTTCCTTGGTATCCCATGTCAGCCCACATTTTTTTAACTTTAGTATATTTTGTTCTCATATTGTTTAATGCTATTTTAATACCATCTCTATCATTTTCGTTAGCAGCGCCTACGTAACAACCTAGTATAAAACCCTGAGTGTCTGTAATTATATGCCTTTTTCTACCCTTTACTTTTTTTACTTCCATCATAGCCTTTGATCCCCCCTTTTCTGTAGTCTTTACAGATTGACTATCTACTATACAGGCACTCGGCTGCTCATTCCTTCCTATTTTTCTTCTACTATATTTTGTAATTTCATAATTCATTTTCTCAAAAATTCCCTGCTTCTTCCATTGCCTGAACTGCTCATACACAGTCTTCCATAGCGGAAAATCATTTGGTAAATACCGCCATTGACACCCTGTACGCAATACATAGAAAATTGCTTCTAATATTTCTCTTTTGCTATACTTTGGCGGCCTTCCTCCTTTCTTGTATGATACTCTGAAGTGTTTTTCTATTCTTGCCCATTCCCTTTCGCTTAGATCTGTTGGATACTTTTTTCTCATCTTTACCCCGTACTAAAATTTCAGATATTATAGCCTTTTACTTGTTTCCGGACAACCTCTAAGCAAAGGAGTGATACTGTGTCTGAGTGAAAATCGTTGAGATCCCAGTGTCTGCTGCTTGCATAGCATTTATTTACAAAAAAATAGTCATGCAAGAGACTTTGCTTGGATATTTGATATAATTTAGGTCTATTAAAGCAAAAAATACTAACATGAATGAAGTGATAACATTTGGTTGTCGTCTAAATTTTTACGAGAGCGAGTTAATCAAAGAAGCATTAAAAAAAGCAAAGAGAGAAAATGTTGTTGTGGTGCATAGCTGTGCAGTGACAAACGAAGCAGAACGTCAGGTAAAGCAAAAGATACGTAAGATTTACAAAAATGATCCAAATAAAGAAATTATCGTAGTTGGTTGTGCTGTTCAGTTGGATCCAGAAGTTTACAGTAGCATTCCTGGTGTAAGTAAAGTGCTCGGTAATCAAGATAAGCTAAAAGCTGAAAATTACTTACTAAATGACGATAAAATCTTGGTCAGTGATAACCAAGTAGAACCTGTTCTAATTAATGGATTTGAAGATAAGTCAAGGGCATTTATTGAAATTCAAAATGGTTGTAATCATAGCTGCACATTTTGTTCAATTACTGAGGCAAGAGGGAATAATCGATCTGTGCCAATAAACAGTATTATAGAGCAAATCAGGATCTTTGTAGAAAATGGATATCAAGAAGTAGTGTTTACAGGGGTTGATATTACTGACTTTGGTACAGATTTGTTGGGTAAGCCATCACTTGGTTCAATGATTAGGAGAGTTTTAAAGGATATACCAGAGTTGAAGAGGCTAAGACTTTCCTCTATCGATGTTGCTGAAGTTGACGACGAATTAATGGATTTAATAGCTAATGAGTCAAGACTTATGCCTCATTTACATTTGAGTTTACAATCTGGTAATAATTTAATACTAAAGAGAATGAAGCGTCGTCACAACAGAGAACAAGTGATAGAATTTTGTCATAAAATGAAGAGCTTGAGGCCTAATATAGCATTTGGCGCTGATATTATTGCTGGATTTCCAACAGAAACTGATGAAATGTTTCAGGATACAGTTGATTTACTGAAAAAAACAAATATAGTTTACCTACATGCTTTTCCATATTCAGAGCGGAAAAATACACCTGCTGCACGAATGCCACAAGTACCAGAGAATGTGCGTAAAGAACGAGTAAAAAATTTAAGAGAAGTAAATAAAGAAATTATGAGCAGTTTTTGTCAATCCTTGATCAACACTAAGCAAAGTGTTCTGGTTGAGCAAAATAATGTCGGTAGAGCAGAAAATTTTGCATTAATAAAGCTTGAATCAAGAGCGCAAGCTAAAAGTATTGTGAAAGTTAATGTTACAGGCGTAGAGAATAATTATTTAATTGGAAATACTCTTTCTTAATTTTTGTACATTAAAGAAATATATGATATGATGGTTGTACTATAAATGATAATTATGGGTTCATTTGTGATAACTAAAAGATCTATTACTTTATTTTTGATTTTAATTTCATGTGTCTATTTTTTTATTACTTATATCGGTAATTATGTACACGTTGAACAAGTTATTGGAACACAACTCTTAAAACTAGAAACGGACAATAATGAAGATGTAATGCATTCTAAAGAGGTTACTGAAAAAGAAGTACTAACAGAGGATTTAAAATATCAAGAACCTGAAAATAGTCCTATTGAACAACCTTCTATTCTCCAAGTAGCTGATCAGAAAAATATGTGGTCACGTATTGCAGATCAAGCTGAGCCTACAAAAGAAAAATCAAAAAAACTTGATTTTTATGTTAGCGCTAACGGTGGTAAGGTATACCATGATAATTCAGAAACATTTGTAAAGGGTATAAAGGCAATAGGGGAGAGAGTCCTAACTTTAGTTGAAAGTCATTATGGTTTTATAATAAAAAATATAGTGGCAGATGAAATTAAAAGTATACAGCAATTTGATGGTAAAATTGATTTCCAGTGGTTTAGCAGCATGTCTTTAGGTTACTATGCTGGAGAAAATGGTAAAATTGATTTTGAAGCCGCGTATTCTATAGCCAATATTGAAGATAGTAATTCTCCTCCGGTATTTGATAAATCAGCAAGTATATTTGCGTTTTTGTTAAACTTCTATTATAATCCCAGCGTTCAGGATACACAATTTGCTCCGTACATCGGTCTTGGTATAGGACCAACAGTTTTTAGATTAAAAAGGATTAATGGGTCACCCCAAAATTCAATGCCACTGAATGTTCCTTGGTTTGCTTATCAAATAAAACTTGGTGTTGATTATTCAATAATCCCAGAAATCAAAACCTTTCTCGGCTATCGTTACTTTAGCGTTCCGATACCTGTTGCAGATGACATATCTACTCACAATATTGAAGTTGGTTTGATATTTAATTTTTAGTGATAATTTAATATATATATAAATTCTTATCTTTTCTATCTAACAAACCAAATGTTGGTACGATTGTTGCTTTTAAAAAAATGACAGTTTCTACTGTTCTAATATTATTCGCTAGCCTTTTTGATTTCTGATGCAATAAGCTTTGCTTATCTTCTCTATGTTCTATAAGCCCGCCGATTACCATAATTTCACCGCTCTTAATTTTTAACATAGAGTTCATTTCTCTGATTTCAACAATTGGAATGTCGCTATTTAATTTCATTTTACTCTGCTGTGCGACGTACTCTATATCTGGATCTTTAGTGTAGCCGTTAATTCTTGATAAAGTTGGATGTATATCCATGAATATTTCACTAGTATCAATGTTAATGCTTGGGTGGATTATTAGCACAACACCTATTGGGACGCTATTCATCTTCGTAATTAAGGTCTGATTAGAGTTTCTAGTATCTTTTTGTATATCGGAGGTAAAATAAATATGGTTTTTAGTAAATGAAATCATCGCTTGCTGATTATTTATAGCATGTACTCTGGGGCTTGAAATTACAGTTGAAGTGCCAAATTTGTCTAAATTTTTTACTAAATCTCCTAGATCATTTGCACCAAAGTTCATTGCTAGGTTAATAATGGAGTTATCTTGATTTATTATAGACTTAGTTCCATCTTGTAAGTCATTTAAGTTCATACCAGAAAGGTATTTGTCATCTAGCACAACTTCAACTATTTTTGCCTCTATCATTACTTGAGAAGACGCTAACTTCTTAACCTTATTAATATATTCTTCAACAGCTTTGTGGACATCTTTTCTAGCATTCAAAATAATAACACCAGCTTCTCTGTTGGATGAAAGGAATTCGCCATCATCCACCCCGTTAACATCCATTATTGCATTCAAGCCTTTTTCTAATGAATTCCATAAGTCACTACTGTATTGAGACTTCATAACATTGTTATAGTCCCTATCAACGTTACTTCCATCACTGTTAGTAATATTGTTATTAATAACGAAACTGCTTTGAGCAGAATGTTGAATATTGATGAAGTCTACGTAATAATTTTGTGCGTATGGCAAGTCCTGCTCAATTCTAATTACACCATTACTTGTTGAGTAACGCAGTTTGGCGCTATTTGCTATACTCTGAATTACTTCGTTTATATCCTTATCTTTTAGCTTTAAAATAATATTACCTGATATTTTTGGGTCCATATCCAAGTTAACGTCAGAAAGTTTTCCTATCTCAATCAGCAAATCCTTTACTGATACTTCTTCACTAACATTAATAGAAATAAGCTGATTACTGATTGTGAGATCGGGAAACTCTATTGGTAAAGGCATAATTTCTGGTATTGCCGGTTCATTAATCTCCAAAGAGGTGTTATATTGTTGCAACGGATAATCGTGCTTATAATTGTCTATGTTAATAGGATATTGCTTGGTAGGTAGATGTGTGCAAGAAATAATGAAGAGGAGTATTAAGCATTTAAAAATAGCCATTAGAACAGCATACAAAATCTATACTAATAGATTTCTATAAAAATATTAAAAATGTATTTAATCTCATTTTCATCGAGCAGATAATTGTCGTGTATTAGCTTTGGCTATTTATTTTTTGTATACTCTTCTTGTACTTAAATGTAGACCAGCATAGCCCTAATTTTTTTATATATTTTACTTCTTTCTCTGTATTTAATAATAGGCTTGAAAATAAATGGTAAGCCTATAATTGTTAAGCTTAGAGCTAGGGTTGAAAGTATACAACAGGCTTTGTGTTTACTATGTAGCTCTTTCAGGTAAAGCATCAAAAATCTACAAAATTTTTTGTAATTTTCTTCGATGTTTTTTTTGCTATGAGCCTTGCTAATGAACATATCTATTGCGGTATGACCGTTATTGCACTTAATGTTAAGGTCTGCACCTTTTTCTGTTAACAACTGAGCTATATCAAAATAATCCTTTTGAACAGCAAGATGTAGAGGTGCAAAACCTTGTTGCTCACAAATGTTCATATTGGCTCTAACTTCCAATAACATTTTCACAATTTGTGTATGGCCTTTTTTAACTGCGAGTAGCAAGGGAGTTCTGTTACATTTAGTAACAGCATTAATGTTTACCTTAAGCCTCAATAAGAGCTTAACTGTTTTAGTGTTACCATTATGGCTAGCTTTATGCAGCCTGGCGTTGCCATTAAAATCTTGATCATTTGCATCTATTCCTTTTGATACAAGAAATGTTACCATTTTTCTATTATTATGCTCAATAGCGCAATCTAATGCATCAAAACCATGGTTATTTTTTGTGCAAAAAAACTCTTTAAGTTTAATTTTATCGTTACTTGCTTGCTGTTTTTTTGCAATAAGCTTTACTATTTGCATTTTGTTGTTATACGCTGCTAGGAAAAGCGTAGTGTTATTTTCTGCATCTTTGGCTTCTATATTTGCACCTTTCTTTATCAGATATTCTATAATTTCTGCTCTGCTGTCATAATGTGCGGTGCATTGATAAATGGTTAAAAACAAAGGAGTACGAAAATTGTTATCTTCACATTCGAGATTTGCTCCGCTATCAATTAAAATTTGAACACTTTTTTTAGAACCGTATAGTGAAGCTATATGAAGAGGAGTATAGCCCTCTTTGACATCTTTTTCATTAATTTTTGCGCCTTTTATTATCAAAAAATCTATTAATTCCGTGTCATCTTGTAGTGCAGCAAGGTGCAGTGGAGTGAATCCATTTTTATCCTTGGAATTAATTGTCAGTTGGTTAACAAAAAGTTTAGCAACTTTCTTGTGTCCATGCATAATGGCGTAATGCAGAGGGTTTCTATTTTCGTTGTCTACGACATTGAAATCAGCTTCGTGCTCTAGTAATGACTTTACTCCAACTAAATCGCCTTCTTTTGTGAACTTATGCAAGAGAGTGATTCCACTTGCATCTTTTGAGTTAATATCAAATCCATTTTCTACTAATTGGTTTATATCTTCCTCACGCGCCATATCACTTAAATCTCTAATTAAACTCTTTTCGCGTTAATAATACTCCTACTTGATTAAGTTTAAATGAATCTGTGAGAAATGGCTAGTGCATTCTTGCATAACAAACTTTTGGCAGCGCATTGGATGAAACGAAAAACTTACTTGACAAACTCCGCCAGCCCTCTTATCATGAAACTGAAGCTATTTATTTATCTTCGCAATCTCTGCAGTGGATTAATGACAAAAAACTTAATGTATTTGGCGTAAATCATGCTTAATTTTTTGCACTATGTGCACCTCATGTCTTTATAAAACTTTTAGGTTTCTACCTATACAAGCCGAAACGCGCTTATAAAGTGTTTAAGACAGTAAAAGACGTCAAATAGACAAGGGAGAATTTGAATACTAGCTACCCTAGGGTTTCTTTGCCTTTTTTTTTATTTGGTAAATTTCTTAACATTTGCAGCTAAACGACAACTGTCATCCCTGTAAAGGTCAAGTATCCCGCTACTTGTTAGCGGGATCTAGAGATACCGTGACGGTATGACGTAGGATTGCTGTCATTTCGCTACTTGTTAGCGGCTGAGATACCGCGAATAAATCGCGGTATGACGGTTAGCGGTGGCGTGACGATAAGCTCGTCATTCCGCTACGTGTTAGCGGCTAAGAGATATCGCGGTGGTATAGCTATAAATTGTTGATATCTTTTTTATATCACATTTTTAACTTACAATAGTTAGCCAGCGTTCCTTACATTAACCAAATCTTTCAAATTCTGCACTCACCACTACCTATAACTCACTTTCACGCAATATTGATCGTTCTTAAAAAGCAATCTAACATTTTTTATTCCTTGATTGCGAAGCTTTGATGCAGCTGACTTAGCAGCCTGAGCACTTTTAAAAAATGCAACATATCCCTTACTTTCTGCATTGTCTTGTTTTGGGTGACGTTTCTGTATTTCTTTTTCATACTGCTTTCTATAATGAGGAGTATTTTGTATCAATTGTTCTGACATCTTTCTTAGGTATTGAACTTTTACTTTTGCAAGCCCAGATTTATGAAATCCTAAGACTTGAGCTGCTTTTTCTGATAAGTCTATTATTCTGCCTTCAATAAAAGGCCCTCTATCGTTAACCCTTGTAACAAGCTTTCTTCCATTTTCTAAATTAGTGACAAGAACAAAGCAGGGTAAGGGCAAAGTCTTATGCGCTGCAGAGATCAAGTGACGGTTAAACGCTTCACCATTTGCTGTAAGTGTGCCATGATCTTCTATTCCATACCACGATGCTATCCCTATCTCTTCATAGTGTTTACAGTTTTTTGGATAATAAGTTATACCATTTATTGTGTAGCTGCTGCCAATTTTATAATGACCTGCAGTGCAGTTAAACCTGTTGCTAACACTGCAGCTACTTATCAAAACAAATATTAGGCATAGAAAGGTTAGGTTTTTTATCATTGTATTCGGTAAGAGGGTTCGATACTATGAGGATTTTAAATTATACTATAATAAATTTAGTAATGAGTAAACATCTACTGCTAAATATTAACAAAACTCAAAAAGGAATAATACATATTATTGGTATAGGTGGAATCGGAATGAGCGCTATTGCTGAAATTCTTCACAATTCCAATTACAAAGTTCAAGGCAGTGATGCACAATCAAACGACAATATAAATAAGTTACAAAAGCTAGGTATAGAGGTTTATATTGGTCACAATGCTAATAATATAAGCCAAGCTCAAATAGTTGTACATTCTTCTGCAATAGAATCTGATAATGTGGAGTTAATTGCGGCAAAAAATAACAATAAAACCGTTTTGCATAGATCAGACATACTTGCTGAAATTATGAAAGGTAAATATGTGATAGCGGTTTCAGGTTCAAGCGGAAAGACAACAACAACGGCTATGATTGCTTCCATTTTTGATCATTCTAATATTGATGCAACTGTAATTGTAGGAGGAATACTAAATTCGTATCAGAGTAATTCAAAACTTGGAAAGAGTGACACTTTTCTGATCGAGGCTGATGAGTCTGATGGAACTATGCTAAAAATCCCTGCAAAGATTGCTGTCATAACAAGTATCAACAATGACCACATAGATTATTACGGCACATTTGATAATATCAAAAATGCATTTTCCCAATTCGTGAATAATGCAGGTTCTGCAGTTTTACCTGATTCTGTAGACATCGATTATGATGCGAGTAATTCTATAACGTTTGGGTTTGAGAATGGTAGCATAAGAGCCAGCAACATTAAACAGCATGCTAACAGCATAGAATTTGACGTGTTGAACAACTGGATTCCAGCATCAGCTACTTGCATGACAAAAAAGCAGGTGTCATCCCATCACCCTCTGTCATCCCAGTGCGTGACACTGGGATCCAGCCCTTTAAAAAACATAGTACTATCAAACGCAATAGGTATTCACAAAGTAAGCAACGCCTTGGCTGCAATATCAGTTGCGATAAAACTCGGGATTAGCGATGCAGATATTAAAAAAGGCCTTTTGGAATTTCAAGGAGTAGCAAGAAGATTCTCTTTGATTGCCAATATTAAAGGTGTTAAGTTAATTGAGGATTATGCCCATCATCCAAATGAAATATATGCAACTTTAACGGCTGCACGTTCGATTACTAAAGGAAAAGTAATAGGAATTATCGAACCACTTCGTTTTGCTCGCATTCATAATTTTTTTGATGAATTCATACGAATTTTCATGATGTTTGATTATGTCATCCTTACTCCTGTTCATCCTCCAGAAGATAAGCCCATTCCTGGTTGTGGAATTGATGATATACAAAAAGCTTTAATCAGTAATGGATTTAATAACACAAAAATTATGAATGATGCTTTGCTCATTTCACATTTTATTAGTGATTCGACAAGTCCAGGTGATATAGTATTATTTATTGGTGCTGGTAGTAATATAGCTAAATTGGCAAAGGAAGCTGCAAAGCTCATAGCAGAAACTATACAAACATCTAGTTAAACGATAGAATAAATGCAAGTACTGGTGTCATGCAAACTGGAATCTAGTCAATTATATATATGGAAAATGAATTTAATTGAGAAAAAGAATCCGGACTGGGAGGATTTATATGATAAAATTGTGTAATAAGGCTGGATCCCAGTGTCGAAGCACACAACTGTACGAACGTTGTGATATGGGGGTAACTTCCACTAAGAATGATGTCATCCCAGTGCCCAGACACTGGGATCCAGAAAACTTAATCGTAAATGAGCACACCAGGTGGCTGTATAGTAAAAGCTGGATTCCAGTTTGCATGACACCATCCGCTACTCAAATTACCTGTATATTGCAATGTTCATACACTGAAATGTTACAGCGCTGGGATAACATCTTCCGAGACAGAACGTTCCGTGCACACAATTGTGAATCTAGTAAAGGGTTAATGTAATGAATAAGATAATCAACAATGTATTTGCAAGAGAAATTTTAGATAGCAGGGGTTACCCTACTGTTGAGGTGGAAATTGAACTCTGTGATGGAGTAATAGGTAGAGCATCTGTACCTTCTGGAGCTTCAACTGGTAAATTAGAAGCCTTGGAACTCAGGGACCAAGATGAGAAAAGGTATTGTGGTAAGGGAGTGCTGAAAGCTGTTCAAGCTGTAAATGGGATAATAGCAGATGAAATCTTTGGAATGAATGCAGCGGACCAAAATGCAATTGATAAAGCATTAATTGAACTGGATGGAACAAAAAATAAATCTAAACTTGGAGCAAATGCAACTTTGGGTGTGTCTCTTGCGGTTGCAAAAGCAGCAGCAAACAGCTTCAATATGCCGCTCTACAGATATTTGGGAGGAGAGCAGATGAGTGTTATGCCGGTTCCACTCATTAACATAATTAATGGTGGAGTACATGCAGACAATAAGCTCGATTTCCAAGAATTCATGATTCTTCCTGTCGGGGCTGAGACTTTCAGTGAAGCAATCAGAATGTCTGCGGAGGTGTTCCACAACTTACGTAGCATTCTTAAGAAAAAAGGTTATAGCACAAACGTAGGAGATGAAGGTGGTTTTGCACCAAATATTGAAAGTACTGAAGAAGCACTTGACTTGATCATATACGCTATAGAATCAGCAGGTTATTCAGCGCAAAGTGATTTTGCACTAGGCCTTGATGTTGCTTCATCTACTTTTTATGAAGATGGAATTTACAAATTTGAACACAGAGATCTTACTTCAGAAGAGTTGACTGAATATTATTGTAATCTTGTGGAAAGATATCCAATAATTTCTATAGAAGATGCAATGAGTGAAGACGACTATGAAGGTTGGAAATTACTTACTGCAAAATTGGGGAGTAAAATTCAATTGGTTGGGGATGATTTGTTTGTTACAAATTGTGAACTGATATGCAAAGGAATAGAGGAAAAAATGGCAAATGCTGTACTGATCAAGCCAAATCAAATAGGGACGTTAACAGAAACTTTTGCTGCTATTGAAATGGCAAAATCAAATGGCTATAAAGCTGTTATTTCTCATCGCTCAGGTGAAACAGAAGACACAACAATATCCCACATAGCAGTTGCATCAAATTGCGGGCAAATAAAAACCGGGTCGCTATCGCGTTCTGATAGACTCGCGAAGTATAACGAGCTAATCAGAATAGAAAGCGCATTAGGAAAGGATGCTAAATATTATCGTGGGTTAGCATGGGTTTTATAGACGAAGTAAAATTGTGTTTAAAAGCTGGTGACGGTGGTGATGGCTGTACAAGTTTTCGTCGAGAAAAGTTCGTTGAATTTGGTGGTCCAAATGGTGGTAATGGAGGAAAGGGTGGAAACATAGTTTTCATCAGCGACGCTAATCTCAACACTTTGCTTCATTTTCGTTATAGAAGACACATTAAAGCAGATAGTGGAAAAAATGGTGCAGGCAGGGATAGATCTGGCACAGCAGGGAAAGACGTTATACTTAAAGTTCCAGTCGGTGCACAAATAATTGATGAAGAAAGTGAAGAGATAATAGTAGACCTTGACAAGCCTGGTATGGAATTTCAAGTAGCACAGGGTGGAAAAGGTGGACTTGGAAATACTAATTTTAAATCTTCTACTAATAAGGCACCAAGACATTTTACTTACGGTCAGCCTGGCGAAGAAAAACATGTATTATTAAAACTAAAAGTTTTATCAGATGTTGGAATTATTGGCATGCCAAACGCAGGTAAATCAAAATTTTTGACTCGCTGCTCAAATTCCGATACAAAAGTAGGCGATTATCCATTTACCACCGTAAGACCTCATTTAGGCATGGTAAAAGTGGATGATAGCGAAGTTGTAATAGCAGATATTCCTGGAATAATTACTGATGCTCACCTTGGAGTTGGGCTCGGGCATAAATTTTTAAAGCACATAGAAAGGTGTCAAATTTTACTTCATTTAATCGATGTAACTCACGATGACGTTGTTTCGGCTTATAGTTGTATCCATAATGAATTGGAACTTTACAATAGTGATCTTGTTGAAAAAGAAGAGATTGTAGTATTAAACAAATGCGACTTATTGAGGGAAGCAGAAATTCTGGAAAAGAAGAATCACCTAGCTAATTATCTCAATAAAGAAGTGCTGTGCTTATCAATTAATGGTGATTTACAGCCTATTTTAAGATTATTAAGTGAAAAATTGAAAAAGAGTAATTCTAAGGAAATCGATGTATATGATCCTTTTAAAGCGTAAATTTTCTATTTATGGATGTACAAGAATGGTAGCGTGCAACCAGAACTAAGCGTACAGCTGTGCAAACATCGTGATTTGAGTCCACCAGAAGGGTGTCATCCCAGTCTGGGATCCAGGAATTTTATTAAGTTGGTAAGCATAAAAGTAGCCGTTTTATGTTAAAATACAACGTTTTGATGATTATGAAAAGGCTGGATTCCAGACTGGAATGACACCATCATAAAGTGAATCAGTGTCAGCTACTTGCATCTACCATGCAAGTTACCTGAAAATTGCAATGTTCGTACACTTGACTACTTGGATCTAGTATGATTTAATTAACCAAGAAGTAGGCATGAAAAAATTATGTAGTGAACCAGTTTGCATAACACCAGGAGGAAAATATGGATAGAAAGACGAGAATAGAATCAGACAGCTTAGGGGAAGTAAAAGTACCAAGTGAACATTACTGGGGAGCGCAGACTCAGCGTTCTTTAGAAAATTTTAAGATTGGCACAGAAAAAATGCCAGAGCCTCTGATTAAAGCATTAGCAATAGTAAAACTTGCAGCAGCGCGTGTTAATATGAAACATGGTGTTATAGATGATAGGGTAGGGGACGCAATTTGCACAGCCGCGAGGGAAGTAATAGATGGCAAATTTAATAATGAATTTCCGCTTGTTGTTTGGCAAACCGGATCCGGAACGCAGACTAATATGAATATGAATGAAGTGATCAGCAATCGTGCAATAGAGATTTTAGGTGGTAATTTGGGTAGTAAATCTCCAATACATCCAAATGATCATGTGAATTATGGTCAGTCGTCAAATGACACCTTTCCAACAGCAATGCATATAGCAGCAGCAGACCAGATAAACCGCTTGCTTATTCCAAATCTTGAAAAATTGCATAAGGTGCTGGATAATAAGGTTCAGGAATTTAAAGATATAATAAAAGTAGGACGTACTCATCTGCAAGATGCAACGCCCCTAACACTAGGACAGGAGTTCTCTGGCTATGCAGTCCAGATTAAAAAGGGGATAGAGAGAGTAAAATCAACTTTAAGTGATATATATGAGCTTGCACAAGGTGGCACTGCAGTTGGCACGGGACTCAATACTAAAAAGGGTTTTGCTGAAGATTTTTCAAGCCAAGTTGCAGAAATTACTAACCTTCCATTTACTTCAGCAGGCAATAAATTTGAAGCGCTAGCAGCAAATGATGCTTTAGTTGAGCTCAGTGGAACACTCAATACAGTAGCAGTCAGTTTAATGAAAATTGCAAATGATATAAGGTTGCTTGGTTCTGGTCCAAGATGCGGAATTGGGGAAATAATGTTACCGGAAAATGAGCCTGGTTCTTCAATTATGCCAGGTAAAGTGAATCCAACTCAGTGTGAAGCGGTGACTATGGTATGCACTCAAGTTATGGGAAATCATGTTGCTGTAACCATTAGTGGTTCAAACGGTCATTTTGAATTGAATGTGTTTAAGCCAGTGATAATTTACAATGTTTTGCAGTCTATAAGACTTTTAGCTGACGCAAGTTTAAATTTTACAGAAAAATGTGTAGTTGGTATTAAAGCAAATGAAGAGAGGATAAAAGATTTACTGAATCAGTCGTTGATGTTGGTCACTATATTAAATACGCATATAGGGTACGACAATGCAGCAAAAATAGCGAAGCTTGCTTATAAAGAAAATATCACTCTAAAAGAAGCAGCAGCAAAACTTCAACTGCTCACTGAGGAAGAGTTTGAAAGGATAGTGAAACCAGAAGAAATGGTAAATTATTTGTAACCGCTCACACTTAATTCTTCAATCTCACTAATAGAAAGGCCAGTAAACTTGACAATAGTGTTAACATCAACATTATTATCTTGCTTTGTCTACCTTATTTTGCCGCTCCCCTGAACGGATACGGTTTAAGACATAAGATCCTTTTTCATAGCTATACTACGTTATCCAGCGTCTGGGCACTGGTTTCTTGGTACTTATTCCGCAATAATTTTTTTTTCCTTCAATAAACTTTGCAGTTCGCCTTTTTCGTACATCTCGCGAGTGATGTCGCAACCACCAATAAACTCTTCCTTTATATATAATTGTGGAATTGTTGGCCAATCAGAAAACTTTTTTATAGATTCACGTATTTCATCATTCTCCAACACGTTAATATACTTAAACTTCACGTTCAATTTTTTTAGGATTGACACGACGAGTCCAGAGAATCCGCATTGAGGAAAATCAGAAGTGCCTTTCATATACAATACCACATCATTTTCTGTTATATCTTTTTTTATTTGTTCAAAATTGCTCATAAATTCACCTTATTTTTAAGTATTAGTTTCCAGTTGCAAGGCGTGTATAGACTGACCTTCCAGAGCTTTATATACCATTTTATGCTGTTCTATTTTTGTCTTTCCAAGAAAACACTTGGAGTTTATTTTTAAATGATAATGGTCATCATCTCCAGCAAGATCATGAATCTTTATATCAGCGTCGGGGAACGATTGTTTGATGATTCTCTCTAATTCGTGAATTGCAATAGTCATTGATTTGCTTTAAATTACAATACTTTCATTATAAATCTAAAACGATTGAGCGCAATAAAAAGTTGCTATCATAAAAAATAGAAGCATACTATAATAATGGAATGACAAGTTATGCAGGGAGGCTTTGTGGTGGGCGAAAGATTTAAATTCACATATCTATTGGTTTTGCTAACTTTTTCATTTAGGTGCTTATCTTACGATGATAAAATAAATAACTTAGAGAATGTTTACATCAAAGCTAACTATTTTGGAGCATTCTTCAATGCAATAGGTTCTCTAGAAGGAAAAGAAGATGCAGGTGACAATATAACAGAGGGGGTTTTTAGTTTTAATAAGAAGGAGCGAATTGAAGCTGGATACAGTCCTAAATATGTTCCAGGGTTTGCCGTTAGTGCTGCAATAGGGTATTTATTCAAAAATATGAGAGTTGAGTTTGAAGGCTTATATTCTCAGACTAACTTATATGATGAAGATTATTCAGATAAGAAAAAAGCAAGATATATTGAACTTCTTCGTCACAATGATGCGTCTACTGGAGCGGAATGCAATTCACCTTGGAGAAGTGGAAAGGTTGATATTCACATTCAAGAAAATTGTAGTGTTGAAGCAGAGTTCAGAGCTGCATTTAAGATGAAAAATGAAGGTTTTAATAACTTAGCTGGAATGGTCAATGTATATCGTGATTTTAATATAGCAAAAATGCCATTCACCCCATATGTTGGTATTGGTGCAGGTGTAACTAGGGTTAAATTTCTAGGAAAAACCAGATATGCCTTGGCTTACCAAGCAAAACTTGGTATCAATCACCAACTTACAGCACAAACTCAAGCATTTGCTGGTTTACGCTATTTTGGTATCCTTGATAACCAATTTAAAGATATTGTACCAGGAATAAAGATACTAGCTGGTGAAGGATATATTCCTGCCGGTGGAGGAAGTAAAGTTGATGAAACTGCACGTGTTGAATCAACAACTGCAACCATGTATCCGTTCAGCGGAGTGGCAGAATAAGGTAGACAAGGTGATCTAAAAAGATAATCATAGAGCAAAAGTGAAATAATATGGTAAACCTTTTAGAACTTTGCAAAAATTTACAGCAAAAAATAGAAAGGTTAGAAGCAAAAATAGAAAGATTGGAAAAAGAGAATGAAAGTTTAAAAGCAGAAAATAAGGCTTTAAAGATAGAAAATGCTGAGTTAAGAGAAAGACTCGGTTTAAGCTCAAAAAATTCATCAATACCAAGTTCCAAAGAGTTGTATAAAATAAAAAAGAATAAGCCGAAAAGCGAAAGGAATATTGGCGGTCAGGTTGGTCATAAAGGAAGTTTTCGCGCCAACATGGATGCAGATAAAGTAGTAAAGATAGAGTTGCCTAATACTTGCGAATGCGGAGGAGAAATTGCAATATGTGAAAAACCATATATTCATCAGAAAGTTGATCTTCCAGAAATCAAGCCTTATGTAGTGGAATATCAGTTAGAACATGGCCGTTGTCGGAGATGCGGAAAGAGAAGAAGTAGCAAGTTACCGGAAGGTGTTACGCCAGATACATTTGGTCCAAGGGTTAAGTCAATAATTGCAGCGTTCAGCGGATTCTACAAAAATTCAAAACGCGAAATAGCGAGTGTCGTAAATGATATCTTCAATTTGAACATAAGCGTCGGTAGCATATCAAATAGTGAACATAGAGTTGCTTCAAAATGCAAAAAAATGTATGAGCAGATCGAACAAGAGATAAGTAGGAGTAAAGTTCTACATATTGATGAAACGAGCCATTATAACAAAGGTAAACTCGCTTGGTGTTGGATGTTTGCAAGCAATACGGCAAGTTTTGTAAAATTTACAGAGTCAAGAGGAATGAAAGTTTTACAAAATAGTAAATTCTGCAATCGCAATAGCTTGGTAATAACTGACAGGTATGCAGCATAGAATTATTTTGCCGATAAAAACAGGCAAATCTGTTGGGCACATTTATCAAGAGATTTTGAAAGATTAGCACATAGTTGGAATATTGAAGTTAAAGTTCTGGGTTGTTACTTGAGAAACGTGGCCACTGAATTATTTGCACTAAAAAAAGCTTTACTAAAAAGTGAGATAGATGTTTTGAGGTTTGTCAGACGTGCCAGAAAATTAAGAAAACGTACAAAGTATTACTTGAAGGAGATATCTCGTTTACCTGAAGCAATTGGAGCCTCTCGAGTTGCAAAAAATGTTCTGAGATCTGAAAGAATGATGTGGAAATTTTTAGATGACCCAGAAAATATTCCGCTGACAAATAACCACGCTGAACGGCAAATTCGGCATTATGTCGTTTATCGCAAAAACTCATATTTTACACAATCAAAGCGGGGAAATACATTCCTTGAGCGGATAATTTCATTATACTTAACTTGGAAACAAAGGGGTCTCAATCCTTTCCAAAATCTCCTATCTATTGTTTCTTAAACCACTCTCCTGAACGGATACAAACAGTAAGCTAAGTGAGGTTAGCTGCAGTAATGTTGATGGAAATAAACAAACTGTACAACCATAATTATTAATTCACCACAGTAACCGCGCCGTGGCAGTGTTTGTACTTCTTTCCAGAATTACAAGGGCACTTGTCGTTTCTTGAGACTTTGGGAAGTCTGCTATTTCTAGCAGAATGTAACCTATTGCCTATCTCTTGGTTATCTGCCAACTTAAAGTGCGCTAGGCGGTGAATGGTGAGTTCCTTCCATTTTTCAAGCATTGACTCAAACATCAAGAAAGCTTCGCGTTTAAATTCATTCAGTGGATCTTTCTGCCCCATGGCACGTAGGCTTATGCTTTGTCTTAGGCTCTCTAGAACTGAAAGGTGTTCCCTCCATAAATGATCAAGTGTCATTATCATCATTTGCTTCACGATCGTATTCCACAAATCTGTAGTGTGCTGACTGTTGAAATATTTTTCTTTCTCAGTAAAAAATTCTTGTATCTTATCATTTATATAATCCAAAGCTTCTTGTTTGTTTAAAAACTTTGCTAAATCTTCTTTATCAAGCTTTATTCCATACCTTGTATGGAATTCTTTGACTATATCTTCAATATAATCCTCATAATAGCCACTTTGGACTATACCTTCTATTACGCTCTCATTTACTTCGCTATATACTTCAAGTAAATCATTAATTTCGTTGCCTAAGATATTGTTTCTCTGCTTAAAAATAACTTTACGTTGGTTGTTGATTACGTCATCAAACTTAAGTAGAGATTTCCGCACGTCATAGTTTCTAGCTTCAACTTTCTTTTGTGCTTTCTCGAGTGCCTTATTGATCCATGGATGATGAATAGCTTCGTTATTCTTTAGCCCTACTTTTTGTAAAAAACTTCTCATTCTATCAGAGCCAAATATTCTCATTAGGTCATCTTCGAGCGATAAAAAGAACTTAGAAAGTCCAGGATCCCCCTGACGACCAGAACGGCCGCGTAATTGATCATCTATTCTCCTGCTTTCATGTCTTTCGGTTCCAACCACACATAAACCACCAGCTTTTATAGCAATTTCCTTATCTTTTTTTACTCTTTCAACTATTTCTTGGTATTTTTTTTCTCTTTCATCAGCATTTTTTATCTTCTTTAGCTCCACCTTTGCAATCATTTCAGCATTTCCACCAAGCTGAATATCAGTTCCACGTCCTGCCATGTTAGTTGCTATAGTGATACTACCTGGCACTCCAGCTTGCGCTATTATGTACGCCTCTTGTTCATGATAACGAGCATTTAATACTGAATGCTTAAGAGAATGGCTTTGCAAAAGCGCAGAAAGCTTCTCAGAGTTTTCGATGCTCACCGTGCCAACAAGGACCGGTTGAAGGCGTTTGTAGCATTCTTCTATAAACTTCAACACAGCATTAAATTTTTCCTTTTCTGTACCGTAAATTTCATCATCAATATCAACTCTTTTTACAGGTACATTGGTTGGAATTTTTACTACATTTAATCTGTATATATCACGAAACTCTTCTGCCTCTGTTGCTGCTGTTCCCGTCATTCCGGAAAGTTTATTGTACATACGAAAGTAATTCTGAAATGTGACCGATGCTAAAGTTTGGTTTTCATGCTGAATTTCAAGATTCTCCTTCGCTTCAAGTGCCTGATGAAGACCATCGGAATATCTCCTGCCCTCCATCATACGCCCAGTAAATTCATCAATAATCACTACCTTGCCATCCTTTACTATATAATCTTTATCAGCAGTAAACAGCTTATATGCACGTAATGCTTGGTCTATATAATGAGTCATTATCATGCTGTCAGTATCATAGAGCGAGGAATTTTCAGGAATGAGATTGTATGACCTTAGTAGTTCCTCCACTCGTGAAATACCATCTTCAGTCAAGAATACCGTTCTACCTTTTTCATCTACTTCATAATCGGAGTCAACTAATTTGGTTACTATTTTATTGATATGCTTATATATCTGATTGTTTTCCTCAACCGGGCCAGAAATAATAAGCGGAGTGCGAGCTTCATCAATGAGTATTGAGTCCACTTCATCAACTATTCCGTAGTGAAAGCCTCTCTGAACCATGTCTTCTTGAGAAAATTTCATATTGTCTCGCAGGTAATCAAAGGCAAGCTCGTTATTTGTGGAATACACGATATCTGCACTGTAAGCCTCTTTCCTCTCTTCGTCTGTCAAGTTATTCGTAATAAACGCAACAGAAACCCCAAGAGAATTATATAATTTGCTCATCCACTCTGTGTCTCGTTTTGCAAGATAGTCGTTAACAGTTACGACATGTACGCCTTTCCCTTCTAAGGAATTTAGATATGCTGCTAAAGTTGCAACGAGTGTCTTTCCCTCTCCTGTTTTCATTTCTGATATCATGCCATTGTGGAGCACCATTCCACCAATCAGTTGAACATCAAAGTGCCTCATGTTAAGAAACCTTCGAGAGGCTTCACGCACAACTGCAAATGCAGGTACGAGAAGATCATTTAACGTTTTCCCATTTTTCAATTCTCGATTGAATTCTTCAGTTTTACCAGCAAGCTCCTCATCAGATAAGCTCTGCATTTCTGTTTCTAATGCATTTATTTGCTGAACAATTTTCCTAAAGGATTTTATTATCTTCTTGTTTGTTGATCCAAATATCTTTCTTATAAAAAAGAATGACAACGTAAAAATAAAAAATATAAGAATGGCTGTCAAAATTAGCGGAGAATCTAGCATAAACTTAAGTAAAGTCTTATTTGATATGAGATTATATTACTAAATGCAGCCTACAGCAATGACATATTAGATTCGGGGAATCTTTATGCTTAAGACAGCAAACAAAATTGACCCTGTTCGGCACTGTTATTACAATGTTAAAGAATCTGTTGCATTATCTTAGGCACTTGGTGACTTTAATTTTTTATAGAAAGAAGTTATTCGTAGGTTTAGTAGGGTATGAATGTAGAAAACAAACAGTCTGAAGTACTTAGTAATCGTACATTTAAGAAGAGAGATGGCACATCAACAGGTGATCATGGTCGCAAGTATGAAGTAAAATTATTAATGCTGTATCTACTTCATGGGTTAAGTAGTAAAATTGACTTTTGGTTAGCATCAAACATAGAAGGTTTTGGAGCCTTTGATGATATTTTTTTTGAGTATAAAGATCAGAAGAACAAATCGAGAATTATCTTGGTTCAAGCTAAGCACTGCAATACACATCGCTCTTCGAAGAATATTACTTTTGAGGATTTGTTTATTGATGGAAATGATAGAAAGCAACAGAAAGAAGATTTCGGGTTAAACAAATATTTTGAATCTCATCCTGAGATTAAGCAAAACCCTGAGTGTAAGAACAGTGATATTACGCTTGTCATTCATACTAATGTCAATGTGAACCTAAAAAAAGGTACAGAGAAGCAAGGAAGCGTAGAAACATTAGAGAAGTATCTGGAAGAGTCAAAGTTAACAAATGATAACACTTTAAATATTTATGAAGGTCAAAAAGGAACGTGCTACAAAATAAAAAATCATACTGAACTGAAAAAATACTTCAGTTGTGGTAGTGACGATGAAATAGAAGATTTTTTACTTAGAATAAGGTTTGTAGTTGATCAACCTAATCATTCAAAATTAGATGATATTATTAAGAAAGAAATAGGGAATATATACAAAATATCAGGGGAAGAAGATATTGATACGGTTTTTGTCCGTGTATTTGACAAGGTAGAGAAATGGTGGGCACAAAAGGGTAGCAAAGTTTCTTATCTAACAAGAAAAGACGATTATTTTAGGGAAGCTATAGAACATCTTTATAGTCTCAAACCTAGAGAAGATCTATTTGAACGGTGGAACATTCCACCTAAAATAGCTAGTGGAAATTTCATTGAACGAGAATATCTCAATGAAGAAATAGTAAATCATCTAAAGACAAAAAATGAGCCAGTTATATTAACTGCTTTGTACGGGTTAGGTGGAGTAGGTAAAACACAGTCAGTGCTAGATTTTATTCAAAAACATGGGAAAGAATACAAGGCAATATGTTGGTTTAATGCAAAAGATGAAGATCAACTACTCAGTGAATATGTTAATTTAGGAAGAAAATTAAATATTATTCACGATGAAGACAACATTTCTATTGCACAGCGAGCTTATTATGTGAAAAACTGGCTAGAAGATTCTAAACGTGAAGGCTGGTTGTTGATTTATGATAATGTATCAAATTATGAAGTCATTTCTAAGCTCAGACCTACAAAAGGCGGCAAAATAATAGTTACGTCTCGTAATACTGAATGGCCACAAGGGAGTATAGGTGTAGACGTTTTTACTCCTCCAGAATCAGAATTATATGTTAAGAAAATTCTAGGCCAGGTTTCAGAAAGCGATAGGCCAAATATAGGTATATTGGCAGAAAAGTTAGGTAGATTACCTTTGGCATTAGCTCAGGCTTGCGCTTACATCAAAGAAAACAAAATGACTATCTCACGTTACTTAGAAATTTATGCAGAAAGGAAGCTTTATTTATTATCTCATAAAACACTACCTAATACCAATTCTCATTGTTGTCCAGTCAAATAGGAAACATTGCAGAGTTGTTTAATTGTGGAGCTGGCAAGAGAAGTAATAAATTTGCACAAAGCACCCTCAAGTAGAGCAATTGTATCGTATATTTTATTGCGCAAAATGTTCTGTTTTATATATAACCAAAGCCTCTCAACAGGATTTAGCTCAGGTGAGTATGGAGGTAGGTATATAATGTCGATATTTTTAGGTACCTTTAAATTTTTTGACCTATGCCAACTAGCACAGTCCATAACGAGAAAAGCCTCTCGTGTTTCTAGATATTGCGAAATTTGCTCAAGAAATATGTTCATGCAATCAGTGTTGACATTTGGTGCAAATAAGCTAGAACTCTCTCCATTTCTAGGATTAACTGCACTATAGAGATAGAAATTTTGCCTACCTAATTTTGTTTTAACCTGTGTTCTAATCCCCTTTTTAAACCACCCATGTCCAACTTTTGAATGTGTGCCAAACCGTGATTCATCAAAGAAAAATAGCTCTTTTTCTGGATACTTGCTAATAGCTCCATTGAGATTTTTTTTTGAATTCCTCTTGTTTGCTTTTATCTTGTCCATTATGAACTGGTCTTGGTGTAATATATGAGAATTTCATCTTTTGCATATGGCGGTGTACTGTAGATTTGCTGATATTTAATCCGAACTTTTCCTGGATTCTTATTCTCATTTCTTTAATGGTGATATTAGGATTTTCTTCTATCCACTCTTCAATTTGCTGTAGTTGAGCCTGATTTAATTTAGTTTTTCTACGACGTTGTGAAGGAGCAAACAGTTTTTCTTCTCTGCCAATTTTCAAGAGTTTTACCCACGAAGTTAGTGCGCTTCTTGAAATGCAATATATTTTTGCTACAGCCGTTATACTGTACTTTTTTGCTGCAATTACAGCATTTAGTTTTTTTGAAACATATGCATTATTCCTTACTTTCTTCAGCATTTCTTTTGCTGATTCTACTACTTTTTCATCCAATAATTTTGATCTTAATGCCATTTAAACCTCGCTATTTTACTTACTTCAGTATGGCTTTTCTTCCATCATTGTCCATCTGTTTGCCCTGTAATGGGAATTGGTATAAGAGGTTGTCCGGAAACTAGTAAATTCAAGCATATTCCCTCTTTAACATAACCCTACTCATAGCTAGGTATATGAAATTCTCAGTGGATGTTGTGAGTAAATCATACTCCTTCGATAGCCTTCTATTCCTATTAACCCAAGCAAAAGTCCTTTCTACAACCCATCTTCTTGGCTGTACTTTAAACCCTTGTTCTCTTGTTGGTAGTAGCTCAGGTGGCGTATCTTTGTGCACCCAAAATCTACATGGAGGCCTTGTAACAATTTCAATATCTATGTCATATTCTTCCTTTATGTGATTCTTTGAATTTCTTCCTTGGTATCCCATGTCAGCCCACATTTTTTTAACTTTAGTATATTTTGTTCTCATATTGTTTAATGCTATTTTAATACCATCTCTATCATTTTCGTTAGCAGCGCCTACGTAACAACCTAGTATAAAACCCTGAGTGTCTGTAATTATATGCCTTTTTCTACCCTTTACTTTTTTACTTCCATCATAGCCTTTGATCCCCCCTTTTCTGTAGTCTTTACAGATTGACTATCTACTATACAGGCACTCGGCTGCTCATTCCTTCCTATTTTTCTTCTACTATATTTTGTAATTTCATAATTCATTTTCTCAAAAATTCCCTGCTTCTTCCATTGCCTGAACTGCTCATACACAGTCTTCCATAGCGGAAAATCATTTGGTAAATACCGCCATTGACACCCTGTACGCAATACATAGAAAATTGCTTCTAATATTTCTCTTTTGCTATACTTTGGCGGCCTTCCTCCTTTCTTGTATGATACTCTGAAGTGTTTTTCTATTCTTGCCCATTCCCTTTCGCTTAGATCTGTTGGATACTTTTTTCTCATCTTTACCCCGTACTAAAATTTCAGATATTATAGCCTTTTACTTGTTTCCGGACAACCTCTAAGTAGAAAGAGTGGGGTACAATTATACTGAATATTACAAGCAATAGAGACCCAATAGCACCCACGCTCGTACCAGAAATTACACACTTTATTGCTCCAAGTTTCTGCAAGATTTTGCCAGCAAATAGACTGATGAGTGAGAAGCACCCAACTATTGCACCTTGATGTAGTGCATAAATAGTGCTAGATAAACCAAAAGTCTTCATATACAGAAAAGGTCCACAAGTAATGAATGACATATACGCAGCAGAAAAGAGGCTTGACATCAAAGACAACGTAACAAACCTCGGACTAGATAGTAGTTTTCTGTAATCTTTCATCATTTTTTTCAAACTGAAAATATCGCGGTCCTTTTTTGTTTCTGGTAACGCTAAAAGCAGCAAAACCCAAGAGATTAAACAAAGTATTGCAACAGTTGCATAATTACCACGCCATCCTACAATTTCATTGATGAAACTGCCTAACACTGGCGCAATTGCCATGACAACTGTAAGAACAGAATTCATGATTCCAATAAATTTCACCGCTTCGTCGCCTTTGTAGCTGTCTGCAACGATTGCAAACACAACTACAGATGTGCTAACACCAATGCCCTGAACAAAGCGAGAGATTAAAAGCCAAAAAATCGACGGTGCAAAAACACAACCAACAGCGCCGATTAATAACAAAGTGTTACCTATGATCATAATTCTCCTTCTGCCATAGCATTCAGACAATGGACCAAAAAACAACCCTCCTATGCAAAAGCCTAGGAAATTATAAGCAATAGTTAATTGAATTATGCCTTCCGGTACGTTAAAATAGTGCACCATATAAGGAAAACTAGGTACGGAAATGTCAATTTCAATGAACTTGGCAATGAGAGACAGGATTAACAGAAATGGTAGTAACATTTGAGATTTTTAATTAATGAATAAAAATATCACATTTAAAGCGTTGAAAGAAAACATTTTTTACTGTTATTAAAATGGTTAGAAACACCTCATGTGAAGGAATGGTGGATAAATTGGACACTAGGGTTAATTAAAGAAAAATATGACAACTATGTTAAAGCTCTTACTCTCTGTCCTAACTTTACTTATTTCCTCTTACTTTTTCAACAGTCCGTCTAAATTACTACAAGCAGTTTAATTTTTAGTAAATATGTCATTATTCAAAAATATGCAAGAAGCTTTACAGAAACTTAACATAATTTAATCATACAAATGTCATTCTTAAGTCCTATGTAAAAACAAATTTTGGCACTAATTTAATTAACTATGAGCTGGATAAATTGGAAAATAAATTTTGTTTACTTTTACAACACCTTAAGATCTAATGTCACTTTATCAATCAAAAATATTACAATAGGCTAGTATGTTCCTTACTCTTTTTCTCAAAATATTACCTATTTATATTACAATATTTATTGGTTACTTAGCAGGAAAATATCTTAAAATTGATAGAAACACTATATCTCAAATACTTTTTTATATAGCTAATCCAATAGTGATTTTATATGGAGTCTCTCATACAGAAGTTAACTTAAAAGTAATTTCTCTGCCGATTTTGATATGGTTTATAGGTAGCACTATGTCCTTATCAGTGTATTATCTTTCTTCTTTTTTATTTAAGGATAACACAAGAAACATATTAGCATTTAGCTCGGGCAGCACAAGTATGGGTTATTTTGGCCTGCCGATTGCCATGGCTTTATTTGATGAAGATTCAGTATCTGTATATGTTGTTTGTTATATAGGAATGGCGCTATTTGAAAACAGCTTAGGATTTTACATAGCTGCAAATGGTATTTATACCGCAAAAGAATGCATATTAAAGTTGTTCAAACTTCCTTCGCTTTATGCGATGGTTCTGGGCTTCTTTTTAAGTATATACGATATACAAATACCTACTTTTTTAACAGATGTTATGATGAATATTAGAAGTACATTTGTCACATTAGGAATGGTGCTACTTGGAGTGAGCATTGCGAATATTGCAAGCTTTAAAATAGATTGGAAGCTTGCTTTGATCACTATTACAGCAAAGTACGTATTCTGGCCACTGTTTGTTTTAGGAATTGTCCTTTTAGACAAGCATGTTATAGGTATATACGATGAGAGCATATATAAAGCACTGATGTTGCTAGCTATTATTCCAGTTTCTGGGTCCAGTATAATACTTGCTAATATTTTGAATTATCAACCAGATAAAGCTACTCTATTGCTTCTAATCAGTACTGCAGTGGGACTGTTTTATGTTCCACTAATAATATCATTATTTTTTACTAAACTTGTTCCTTTTTGATCAAAAAATTAAGCGCTTGCACAACCATTATTTGGGTAACAACACAAGACATTGATAAAACTTGAATTTATAGCTAAAGCAACTTCTACAATTTGGTAACCCGTCATCCCGCTACTAGTTAACGCCGCGGCGGTAAATTGACCTTACCCAGAAAAAGTAGAGAGAAAGTTAAGACGTTTTTGGAGTAAAATAAAACGTTTTTTCAAAATATGACAAATAGAAGAGAATATACAGCAGAATTCAAATTAGAAGCTGTTAAGCTGGTTAAAGAAACAGGTCAAGCAAGTACAAAAATAGCAAAAGATCTAGGTATAGATGGCAGTATGTTAAGTAAGAAAATATGATGGAAAAATGTCTGGAGCATACGCATTTCCAGGCAAAGGCTCCTTATGACAAAGAAAGATTTGATCTAAAAAAAGAGCTAATAAGAGAAAGAGACATCTTAAAAAAAGCCCTGGGCAAAGAAAAAGAGTAAAGTATTCTTTTATATAGAAATTGCTATAAAACACAGGAACTATGTAGGGTTTTGTACTGGTGGTATGGGTTGCTAATACCAATTCTCATTGTTGTCCAGTCAAATAGGAAACATTGCAGAGTTGTTTAATTGTGGAGCTGGCAAGAGAAGTAATAAATTTGCACAAAGCACCCTCAAGTAGAGCAATTGTATCGTATATTTTATTGCGCAAAATGTTCTGTTTTATATATAACCAAAGCCTCTCAACAGGATTTAGCTCAGGTGAGTATGGAGGTAGGTATATATAGCATTTCTCATAATAGTCCGAATAGGTCATAGGAAGGCAGAATCAACAGCACGACGAAAGGATTCGAATAGAGGAATGTTTTTCCTGGCTCTGTTTTTTATAGCAAACCAATGATGCTCAATTTTGTTAAAATCTGGAGAATAAGGCGGCAGATACAAAATTTCTGCACCGACTCCTTTAGCGAGCTTGATAAGCTTATCAGACTTATGAAAAGTAGCATTATCAAGAATGACAGTTTGTCCAGGTTCTAAGATCGGTGCCAAAAATTGCTCAAACCATCCATTAAAAATATCCATATTACAGTGGCCTTCAAATGTTAATGGAGCAACTATCTTTCTTCTACTTAAGGCTGCAACCATGCTGATTCGTTGAGTTTTTTTCCAGATTTTAGGGCATAAAATCGCTGTCCTTTCTGGCAATACCCATATGGATAGTCCTCCGTGTTATCAATCCCAGACTCATCTATATACACTAAGTTTTCTGGTTCTTTTGTTGCTATAATTTTTAAGAATTCAGCACGTTTTTCTTCGTTCCTTTCCTTGTATCCATATGTCTTTTTTTGCGCGTAAATCCAATTTTTCTGAGAGCTCGGTGGATCGTTTGGATACTAACGTTGCCCCAAAGTTTAGCCATTTCCGACAGAGTTTTTCTACCGTGTTTTTTAGCAAATTCGATAAACTTATTCCAGTCGATAATTTTCTGATTGTAACCTCCATTACCGAGTTTTTTTGACTGAAAGTCGCCTGTTTCTTTTTTTCTTTGCTGCCACTCCCACAAAGTAGTTCGTCCAATTTTAAATCTTGCTGCCACTGCTTCTCTGCTTTCCCCTTCGTCTAGTGCTTCCATTGCTTTTTTTCTTAAATCATAACTATATGCTGCCGGCATCCAACCTCCTTATCGCCATCTATCCTTAATCTTATCATATCCGGACTTCTGTGGAAAGAGCTATAAGAGGTTGTCCGGAAACTAGTAAATTCAAGCATATTCCCTCTTTAACATAACCCTACTCATAGCTAGGTATATGAAATTCTCAGTGGATGTTGTGAGTAAATCATACTCCTTCGATAGCCTTCTATTCCTATTAACCCAAGCAAAAGTCCTTTCTACAACCCATCTTCTTGGCTGTACTTTAAACCCTTGTTCTCTTGTTGGTAGTAGCTCAGGTGGCGTATCTTTGTGCACCCAAAATCTACATGGAGGCCTTGTAACAATTTCAATATCTATGTCATATTCTTCCTTTATGTGATTCTTTGAATTTCTTCCTTGGTATCCCATGTCAGCCCACATTTTTTTAACTTTAGTATATTTTGTTCTCATATTGTTTAATGCTATTTTAATACCATCTCTATCATTTTCGTTAGCAGCGCCTACGTAACAACCTAGTATAAAACCCTGAGTGTCTGTAATTATATGCCTTTTTCTACCCTTTACTTTTTTACTTCCATCATAGCCTTTGATCCCCCCTTTTCTGTAGTCTTTACAGATTGACTATCTACTATACAGGCACTCGGCTGCTCATTCCTTCCTATTTTTCTTCTACTATATTTTGTAATTTCATAATTCATTTTCTCAAAAATTCCCTGCTTCTTCCATTGCCTGAACTGCTCATACACAGTCTTCCATAGCGGAAAATCATTTGGTAAATACCGCCATTGACACCCTGTACGCAATACATAGAAAATTGCTTCTAATATTTCTCTTTTGCTATACTTTGGCGGCCTTCCTCCTTTCTTGTATGATACTCTGAAGTGTTTTTCTATTCTTGCCCATTCCCTTTCGCTTAGATCTGTTGGATACTTTTTTCTCATCTTTACCCCGTACTAAAATTTCAGATATTATAGCCTTTTACTTGTTTCCGGACAACCTCTAATGTCGATATTTTTAGGTACCTTTAAATTTTTTGACCTATGCCAACTAGCACAGTCCATAACGAGAAAAGCCTCTCGTGTTTCTAGATATTGCGAAATTTGCTCAAGAAATATGTTCATGCAATCAGTGTTGACATTTGGTGCAAATAAGCTAGAACTCTCTCCATTTCTAGGATTAACTGCACTATAGAGATAGAAATTTTGCCTACCTAATTTTGTTTTAACCTGTGTTCTAATCCCCTTTTTAAACCACCCATGTCCAACTTTTGAATGTGTGCCAAACCGTGATTCATCAAAGAAAAATAGCTCTTTTTCTGGATACTTGCTAATAGCTCCATTGAGATTTTTTTTTGAATTCCTCTTGTTTGCTTTTATCTTGTCCATTATGAACTGGTCTTGGTGTAATATATGAGAATTTCATCTTTTGCATATGGCGGTGTACTGTAGATTTGCTGATATTTAATCCGAACTTTTCCTGGATTCTTATTCTCATTTCTTTAATGGTGATATTAGGATTTTCTTCTATCCACTCTTCAATTTGCTGTAGTTGAGCCTGATTTAATTTAGTTTTTCTACGACGTTGTGAAGGAGCAAACAGTTTTTCTTCTCTGCCAATTTTCAAGAGTTTTACCCACGAAGTTAGTGCGCTTCTTGA
Source organism: Wolbachia endosymbiont (group A) of Alloplasta piceator (assembly GCF_964028505.1). Lineage (NCBI taxonomy): Bacteria > Pseudomonadati > Pseudomonadota > Alphaproteobacteria > Rickettsiales > Anaplasmataceae > Wolbachia > Wolbachia endosymbiont (group A) of Alloplasta piceator. Next base: position 943,732 of record NZ_OZ034793.1, read on the forward strand.
AATGCAATATATTTTTGCTACAGCCGTTATACTGTACTTTTTTGCTGCAATTACAGCATTTAGTTTTTTTGAAACATATGCATTATTCCTTACTTTCTTCAGCATTTCTTTTGCTGATTCTACTACTTTTTCATCCAATAATTTTGATCTTAATGCCATTTAAACCTCGCTATTTTACTTACTTCAGTATGGCTTTTCTTCCATCATTGTCCATCTGTTTGCCCTGTAATGGGAATTGGTATAAATACCGCCATTGACACCCTGTACGCAATACATAGAAAATTGCTTCTAATATTTCTCTTTTGCTATACTTTGGCGGCCTTCCTCCTTTCTTGTATGATACTCTGAAGTGTTTTTCTATTCTTGCCCATTCCCTTTCGCTTAGATCTGTTGGATACTTTTTTCTCATCTTTACCCCGTACTAAAATTTCAGATATTATAGCCTTTTACTAGTTTCCGGACAACCTCTAAGGAAAAAAGCAGTAAAGAATTAGCAAAAGAAGGGCTTCTAGCAGATATTCAAAAAATACATCAAGCATTCTAAATGCAGATATGGAGCCCCTAAAATTCACGCTGAATTAAAAGCTTCAGGCAAAAATTAAAACAGTACAAAGTGTTATGCAAGAAAATGGCATTAAAACCAAGCTTAGACGAAGGTTCAAAAATAAAAAACAGCAAATAAGCAACCGAGTTGTGGCTCCTAACACATTGGATCAAAATTTTACTACTGATCAGCCAAATAAAGTTTGGGATTACCTACATAAAAACTAAAGAAGGTTGTTGGCGGCAATAATTGACCTATATTCACGCATGGTGGTTAATGAGTAACATGATAATTAGTTATAGATTCTTTATTGATGGCCGTTGATAAACGCAAACCCGATAAAAATCTGCTGTTACATAGCGATCAAGGGTCACAGTATACCTCTCAAAATTACCAATTTCTATTGAATACAAAAAACATCATTTCCAGCATGAGCCATAAGGGCTGTTGTTACGATAACTCTGTTGCAGAAAAGTTCACTTAAAAGGGAGCTGCTTATTGATACTTCTCGCTCAACAAACCAGAACTGCCATATTTGAATACATAGAAATCTTTTATAACAAATAACGTAGACATTCTACTATTAACTATTGCATTCCTGCACAATTTATTCTCATGATAAAAACGTCTTAACTTTCTCTCTACTTTTTTTGGGTAAGGTCAAACATGCAATACCAATAATGCTAATATATTTTATAATTTTTCTCATAAGATATTTTACAATGCTTCTAATAATATTAGATATCATCTATAAAATTAAAAAATCCATGAAAGGGGATGAAAATATGTAAAAAAGTATTATTGATTAATTAAAAACAGATTTTGATTTGATAATACTAATAAAATCGATTTATCTTAAATTTACGTTGATTTTTACCTGTTATTTTTTGTAGTTTATCCAACGTAAATTCCAGGTAAAACAAAGTCGTTATCTCCAACCTTTACAACCAACTCTCCTTCTTTAATTTTTATTTGATTAGGTGTATGGTCCCATACCATCACACTCTGGGATCATACACCTAAAGTACTCCGACACTGGGATGACACCCCGGGGTTTCTGGGATGACAAAAAAGAGCCCCCTGAGCAAAAATCTTATAGCCACTTGAATGATAATTGACTTTTTGCCTAAAATAACTAAGAAAGAAACTTCTCATCAAGATAACTTAAATATATACTAATTCTCTTATTTTTAAACGATTTCTCATCATGAATTGCACGATCAAAAACCTGAATTTGACTTGTTATAATGCTACAATTATTATTTGCAACTTCTAATACGCCACTATCAATTACAACCTTCTTTTCTGTTTGGTTACTCATTTTAACAGTAATCATACCAGGCAATAAATAAATTAAGTAAGGAGCATGGTGAGCTAAAATCATAAGCTCCCCTTCGAGCCCAGTTACTGAAAGAGAAACCACTCCACTGAATGAAATTTGATCATCAGGAGAGAAAAATTGCACTTTAAAAGTATTCATAATCTTTAACTTTTATTTAGCTTCAGCTTGTATTAATTCAGCCTTTTTTATTGCTTCATCTATATTCCCCACCATATAAAAAGCAGCCTCTGGTAAGTGATCATATTTGCCTTCAACAATCCCTTTAAAACTGGAAACAGTATCAGAAAGTGAAACAAATTTACCAGGCATGCCAGTAAATATTTCTGCAACGTGAAAAGGTTGAGAAAGAAATTTCTGAATCTTACGAGCCCTATCAACAATAATTTTATCTTCATCAGATAGCTCATCCATACCAAGTATTGCGATAATATCTTGCAGTGATTTATAAGTTTGCAATATACGTTTCACCTCAGAAGCTACATTATAATGTTCTTCACCAATGATTTCAGCAGATAAAGACTGAGAAGTTGAATCAAGTGGATCAACAGCAGGGTATATTCCCATTTCAGCTATTTGCCTTGACAACACTGTGGTTGCATCAAGGTGAGAGAATGTAGTTGCTGGGGCTGGATCAGTCAAATCGTCCGCAGGAACATATATAGCTTGCACAGAAGTAATAGAGCCAGAAGTTGTTGAAGCTATTCTTTCTTGCATTGCACCCATATCAGTTGCAAGGGTTGGCTGATAACCAACAGCTGACGGTATTCTTCCAAGTAAAGCAGAAATTTCAGAACCAGCTTGTGTAAATCTAAAGATATTATCCACAAAAAATAGAACATCTTGGTTTTCACGGTCACGAAAATACTCTGCCATAGTAAGTGCTGTTAAAGCAACTCTAGCCCTTGCTCCAGGAGGCTCATTCATCTGACCATAAACCAAAACAGCTTGAGATTTTTCATGCTCATTTATATTTATTACATTTGAAGTGATCATCTCGTGATAAAGATCGTTACCTTCACGCGTTCTCTCCCCTACCCCGGCAAACACAGAAAATCCTTTATGAGCTTTTGCTATATTATTAATTAATTCCATTATTAGGACTGTTTTACCAACACCGGCTCCACCAAATAAGCCAATTTTTCCTCCTTTAAGATAAGGTGCAAGAAGATCTATAACTTTTATTCCCGTAACTAAAACTTCTTCCTGTATTCTCTGTTCAGTAAAACTTGGAGGTGCTCTGTGTATAGGCTCTAAGTTATACTTTCCCTTCAGTGGACCACACTCATCTATAAGCTCTCCAACAACATTAAAAATCCTTCCTAAAGTTGAACGCCCAATTGGCACCGATATTGGTGCACCTGTATCAACAAATTCATCCCCCCTTGACATGCCATCTGTGCTATCCATAGCAATACAACGAACTATATTGTCACCTATATGCTGCGAAACTTCTAAAACCAGCTCCTTATCCTTATATTTTAGTTTGCTTTTTAAAGCATTAAATATTTTAGGCAATTCACCTTCAAATTTTATATCAACAACTGCTTGAGTTACCTTAATCGCTCTACCTATATTCATCTCTTTATTTTTATCACCTAACACTATAATTCCATAAAAGAACTTCTAAAGAAAATAAATTTTATATTATTAATAGAAATTTTGCAACATTAAAACGCTTACTAGTTACGCTTCATTACAAACAATGCAAATGCATTTAATAGCCAAGTAATAATAAACAATACTAAACTAAGCGCATAAGCAGCAAGAGTTTGTACACTATTGAAATCCTGATCTCCGGTAAGTAATGTAGCGATCTGCACGGTAATGGTAGTAACTGAATTAAGAGGGTTAAAAGTCAAATTTGCGTTGATTCCCACAGCCATTAGCACAATCATTGTTTCACCTATCACTCTTGAAATTGACAATAAAATTGCACTTAAAATTGTAGGCATTGCATAAGGTATTGTTATATGCCATATAGTTTCCGCTGGAGTTGCACCAAGTGCCATGAAGCCATAACGCAAGCTTTTTGGAACAGATCTTATGGCATCTTCGAGTAAAGAAATAATAAAAGGAAGAATCATTATCCCAATCGATAAACCGGCAACTAAGGCACTTTCTGAGTGTATACTTAAACCAAAAAAATTTGCTACCTGCTTTATAAAGAAAGACAAAAACACAACCGCGAAATATCCATATACAACCGTAGGAATAGCAGACAAAACTTGCAAAGTTGTATTAACAATATAACGCACTTTCTCACTCGCATATTCACTAATATATATTGCAGAAAATAAACCAAGCGGAACGACAACTAACATTGCTATAATAGTTATAAGTAATGTACCAACTAAAAGCGGCGCTATACCAAAACATCCTATCTTCTCTTTATTGATAGTGACTACATTGTGGCCCCATTTCAAGCAAAACAAGAATTCTGAAATAGCTACTTTATTAAAAAAACTAATGGATTGAATAAAAATAGACAGCATTATAAATAAAGTGATAAAAAATGATATGGCCAAAGCCACAAATAACGAAAGTTTTATTATCTTATTTCTTTTATTTTTAAAGATAAAAGCAAGCATGAAAAAAAGTAACGCTATAGAAATAAAAGTTACAAAACAATTATTATAGAATACTAACAACCAAGTTAGCATCCATACACAACTAAGATATAGATAAGATTTAACCTTATTTACTTCTTGAAACCTACTAAAACAAAATAAAAGGATTAGTAAGACAGGTATGACTATCACCGAATTCATTCTTCCATGCATCAAATTTTATTCTACGAAAATGTCATACAAGTTCACCATTATTTGACAATAAAGTAAAACAATTTAAAATAAATAATTATATTAATATAAAAACAATGAAGAGAACATTTCAACCAAAAAATTTGATAAGAAAGCGCAGACACGGATTTCGTTCACGTATGGCAACAAGAGCTGGAAGAAAAATCCTTAATAGGCGCCGTTCATTAGGGTGTAACAAATTATGCGCATAGTAAGTATAAAAAAAAAGATTTTTCTTCTGCTTTCAAAAATAAGTTAGCACTCAACAGTCTTTTTTATCGTGGGCTTTATATATCACTGTACGCTATAAAAGAAAGAGAACCTGAAAAGTACATTCATACTATTAGAGTAGGTCTGGCTATCAGTAAAAAAACCGGAAAAGCAGCAAAAAGAAATAAAATAAAAAGGCAACTACGAATGCTTGCTAAAATTAGCATTTTAAATATAAGTAATATAGGGCACTACTACATAATACTAACTCATAGAAACATTATGCAAGCAAGTTATAAAAATTTACAAAAAGATCTAACTATTTGCTTAAAAAAGATAAAATAAAAAAAAATCTCAATTAAGGTATTTACAACTATATTTTTTATGATAATATAGGTAAAATTTTTAAAAATAGTTAATGGGTGTGGTGAATGGTAGAGCATATAAAAGAGGTAAATAACACAGGCTTTGGTCAGATGTATCAATTCTTATTTCTTCCTAAAGGAACAGGAACAGATTGGAGGTCAGCATTTCGCCAACAAGAAGAATTATTTAAAAAAGTGGGAGGTAATGTAATATTACCAGAAATCAGTAATTCTCCTTCAAAAGGGAATCAATTAGGGGAAGTAGGAACAATGCTAAATAATGTAGAAAATGACCAAGAACATATAAGAAAAAAAAGATATCGTAGTTAAAGTAAAAACTTAAAGAATAGTAACAAAACAAGAAAGTTAAAATATAAGTATACCTACTGTCTAATTAACAAAGAAATTTTTATAAACTTGGCGGCGACCTACTCTCCCTTTTCAAGTACCATCAGCGCTAAAAAGTTTCACTTCCGAGTTCGAGATGAGATCGGGTGGTTCATTTTTGCCATAGCCACCAAGTCAATAAAAATTTCTAACTTAACAATTTTAACTTAATATTTAACACTGCATACACACATATAGAAAGCAAATAAATCAATCAGGCTATTAGTACTAGTTAGCTTCACATGTTACCATGCTTCCACACCTAGCCTATCAACGTGGTAGTCTTCCACGGCCTTAATTGGGAAATCTTTTTGAAGAGGGTTTCTTGCTTATATGCTTTCAGCAATTATCCCATCTATACATAGCCACCCAGCGATGCTATTGGCATAACAGCTGGTACACCAGAGGTATATCCATCTCGGTCCTCTCGTACTAGAGTCAGACCTTCTCAAATTTCCTTCACCCACGGCAGATAGAAACCGAACTGTCTCACGACGTTCTAAACCCAACTCACGTATCACTTTAATCGGCGAACAGCCGAACCCTTGGGACCTTCTTCAGCCCCAGGATGTGATGAGTCGACATCGAGGTGCCAAACGGTGTCGTCGCTATGAACGCTCGAACACCATCAGCCTGTTATCCCCGGCGTACCTTTTATCCGTTGAGCGATGACCCTTCCATACAGAATCACCGGATCACTATGACCGACTTTCGTCTCTGCTTGGCTTGTCAGCCTCGCAGTCAGGCAAGCTTATGCCATTATACTATCAAGCTGATTTCCGACCAGCTCTAGCTTACCTTCGCACGCCTCCGTTACTTTTTAGGAGGCGACCGCCCCAGTCAAACTACCCACCATACAATGTCCTAGCTCCAGATAATGAAACATAGTTAGATATCAAAAGTGTAAAGGGTGGTATCTCAAGGTTGACTCCATTATAGCTAGCGCCATAACTTCAAAGTCTCCCACCTATCCTGCACATCACACTTTTAATAGCAATGTAAAGCTATAGTAAAGGTGCACGGGGTCTCTTCGTCTAACCGCGGGTACCCCGCATCTGCACGGGGAATTCAATTTCGCTGAAGTGATGTTGGAGACAGTGGAGAAATCGTTACGCCATTCGTGCGGGTCGGAACTTACCCGACAAGGAATTTCGCTACCTTAGGACCGTCAGTGTTACGGCCGCCGTTTACTGGGGCTTCAATTCGGAGCTTGCACCCTTCCTATTAACCTTCCAGCACCGGGCAGGCGTCAGACCCTATACTTCCACTTACGTGTTTGCAGAGTCCTGTGTTTTTAGTAAACAGTCGCTACTCCCTATTTTGTGCCACCTACTCATAGTTGCCTAAAAGCAGGTTACCCTTCTTCCGAAGTTACAGGTATAATTTGCCGAGTTCCTTCAACATCATTCTTTCAACACCTTAGTATACTCTACTCATCCACCAGTGTCGGTTTGCGGTACGGCCTCATAAATATAAGTGCTATTTCCTGGAGCTTCTTTTAAGCATAGATCAATCCAATAAGATCTATACAAATACGAAACCCGTCACACTTAAGAGGTTTAGGAATATTAACCTAATTGCCATCGACTACTCCTTTACGGACTCGCCTTAGGAACCGACTAACCCTACGCAGATTAACTTAACGTAGGAACCCTTAGATTTTTGGTGAGAGTGTTTTTCACACTCTTTTACGCTACTTATGTCAGCATTCTCACTTCCGATATCTCCAGCAGTTTTCACAAACCACCTTCACAGACTTACGGAACGCTCCGCTACCGCGCCTATTGATCGAAATCAATAAGCACTCACATCTTCGGTATACAGCTTTAGCCCCGGTACATTTTCGGCGCAGAAAAACTTATTTAGACAAGTGAGCTGTTACGCTTTCTTTAAAGGATGGCTGCTTCCAAGCCAACCTCCTGGCTGTAATGGTTTTTCTACTTCCTTCCCCACTTAGCTGTAATTTTGGGACCTTAGATAGTGATCTGGGTTGTTTCCCTCTTCACCACGGACTTAGCACCCGTAGTGTGCCTGCTGTATAATTAATTGTTGGTATTCGGAGTTTAGTTAGATTTGGTAAGACGGTGAATCCCCCTAGTCTATCCAGTGCTCTACCCCCAACAACATACATACAACGCTCTACCTAAATAGATTTCGCGGAGAACCAGCTATTTCCAAGTTTGATTGGCCTTTCACCCCTAATCACAACTCATCCAATAATGTTGCAACATTAACTGGTTCGATCCTCCAGTGTGTTTTACCACACCTTCAATCTGGTCATGACTAGATCACTTGGTTTCGGGTCTAATCCATAAAACTAAAACGCCCTATTCAGACTTGCTTTCGCTACGCCTACACCTAACGGCTTAAGCTTGCTTCATAGATTAACTCGCTGACCCATTATGCAAAAGGTACGCTGTCACTCTAAATATCAATAAATTGATATAGAGCTCCAACTGTTTGTAAGCACTTGATTTCAGATTCTATTTCACTCCCCTCCCGGGGTTCTTTTCACCTTTCCCTCACGGTACTTGTTCACTATCGGTCGTTAAGGAGTATTTAGGCTTGGAGGATGGTCCCCCCATATTCAAACAGGATTTCACGTGCCCCGCTCTACTCAAGGATTTAAAAACTTTCTACTTATACAGGACTATCACCTTCTATGGTTACTATTTCCAGAGTATTCTAATTCTTATTCTTAAATCACTAGCCTTTTCCGCTTTCGCTCGTCACTACTAACAGAATCTCGGTTGATTTCTTTTCCTTTGGCTACTTAGATATTTCAGTTCACCAAGTTTGCTTTACATACTTAGTACGTAATAACTAGCTAAACTAGTTGGGTTTCCCCATTCGGAAATCTGCGGATCAAAATTTGTTGACAATTCCCCACAGCTTATCGCAGCCTGCCACGTCCTTCATCGCCTCTTAACGCCAAGGCATCCATCAAGTGCTCTTAATAATTTATTTATCCGACTATATGCAGAATATGCAGAGTTAAATATTATTAAAATTGAATTGAGATTAAATTAATCTCTACCATAAAACTTGTCAAACATCTAAAAACTAAATTGATCTTTTATATATTATAACCTAATAAATAATATGTCAACGCCTTTTTGCACAAAACATTTACTTATATTATCAACAACAATATACTAGCAATCCTAAACAGTATAATCTGAGAAATATGTGGTAAACTTATATATACAGTAAAAATTGATAAAAAAGATATTTTGTAAGATAAAATGTGTTAAAATCAATTGCCTAAAAATGATAATAAACATTCGGAGTATTTCTAACGTATGAAAAGTAATCTCTCTTTTATAAAAAACGTTGCTTTAAATTGTATGTCTAAGCTCATTGGCGTATTAAATATTAAGAAAGTAAAACACTTCATTGTGAATAAATATAATACTCTTCATAAAGAAATGACAGTGCTTCTTAAAAAATCTAAGAACCTGTTAAACACCAACATTGAAATCGGTTTATATCACTTTTATAAAGGTAGCATATCAGATGCAAAGTTACGATTTTGGTTAATTAGCATATTTTACCCCCATTTACCTATAGTCTGGTATAACATCGGAAGGTGTCATTTTGCGGTAGGGAATACTAACAAAGCTTATAATTATTTAACAAGGGCACTAAAATTAGATAATGACCACGAGGAGGCGTCTTACTATATAAAAAAAATGACAAACTCAGCGCCTATTACAGAATTGCCAAAAAACCTCATAAGACAATATTGTGATTACACAGGTGAATATTTTGTTGAGCATTGGTTGATTGCCAAACAATATAGAGGGCATGAACTTGTACACATGATAATTACAAAAATCTTCAACAACTCCACTTCTGAGCTCAATATACTCGACCTTGGTTGTGGAACTGGAATATGTGGTCATTTCTTGAAAATAAATAGTATTGGAAACCATATAACAGGAATTGACATTTCAAGTAGAATGCTAAATATCGCAAGAGGATGCTTTATAAAAGGTAAGCCTGTTTACAATGAATTAATACATATGGAAATGAAAGAGTTTCTTAAACAAGAGAAAAACCAGCAGTATGATGTAATTATCTTTGCTGAAGTGCTACATTATCTACATGACTTTCAAGAAGAATTGGAATTAGCAAAAAGATCTACGAGCAAAAAAGGGGTTATTGTATGTTTAATAAGAAGAAAGGAAGGTGAAGGTATTGACTTTGTAAATAAAGGAGACTATTTTCGTCACTCAGAAAGTTATGTTCAACATGTTGCAAAAGAAATAAATATGCAAATAAGTTATATGAGTTACTGTAAAATATATGGCAGTCAGGTTGACGGTATCTTGTTTGCATTACAGCATCAACAAGAAAGTCCGAAAAACCTAACTTAAAAATCGCTCAAAATGACTTTTAAGTATCTATATATAATAAAAGAATAAAAGGAACTTTATGAATAACATTACCATTAATTACGCAAAGGACAGCAAATTAACCGACTTTGGAAAAGCAGTTCTATCAGACAGGTATTTAATAGAAAATGAAAGTTATCAAGACCTCTTTGCACGTATTGCTAATTACTATTCTGATAATAAAGAACATGCGCAGCGTCTTTATGACTACATGAGCAACTTGTGGTTCATGCCTTCAACACCAATACTCAGCAATGGTGGCACTAAGAGAGGGTTACCTATCTCTTGCTTTCTTAATGAAACCGAAGACAGCTTGCAGGGAATAGTTGATCTATGGAACGAAAATGTTTGGCTTGCTGCACGTGGAGGAGGCATAGGTAGTTATTGGGGAAATTTACGCTCAATAGGCGAAAGCGTAAAGGGTAGCGGCAAAACATCAGGAATTGTTCCATTTATTGTAGTGCAAAATGCTCTAACGCTTGCAATTAGTCAGGGATCCCTAAGGCGAGGAAGTTCAGCAGTCTACCTTCCTGTATCTCATCCGGAGATAGAAGAGTTTCTAGATTTACGCAAGCCAACAGGCGGTGACCCAAATCGCAAAGCGTTAAATATACATCATGCTGTAATAGTAACAGATAAATTTATGCAGGCTGTTGAGAATGATCAAGAATGGAATTTAATAAGCCCTCACAACAATAAGGTTATTTCAACTGTAAAAGCGCGGGATATATGGATCAAAATATTAACAGCAAGAGTTGAAACTGGAGAACCTTACATTATTTTCCTTGATGCAACAAATAACAATAAGCCAGAATCTTACAAAAAGCTCAACTTAGACATCAAGATGTCAAATCTATGCAGTGAAATAACTTTAACCACAGGTTATGATCACCTGAATAAGTCACGCACTGCTGTGTGTTGTCTATCATCCGTAAACCTTGAGTACTACGAAGAATGGAAAGACAATAAACTCTTCATAGAAGATATAATGCGCTTTCTTGATAATGTATTGGAAGATTTCATAAATAAAGCACCGAATGAAATGCAGCGAGCAAAATATTCTGCAGCCAGAGAACGCAGTATTGGTCTTGGTGTGATGGGCTTTCATTCATTTTTACAAAGCAAAATGGTTCCTTTTGAATCAGTAACAGCACAACAATGGAATAAAAAAATATTTAAGTATTTACGCGAGCAAGCAGATATAGTTTCTAAAAAATTAGCAGAAGAAAAGGGAGCATGTCCTGATGCCAAAGAAGTTGATCTAATGGAAAGGTTTACACACAAACTCGCTATTGCTCCTACTGCCTCGATCTCCATTATTGCAGGTAATACCTCCCCTGGAATAGAACCATACGCAGCAAACGTATTCATACAAAAGACACTTACAGGCTCATTTGTAGTGCGAAATAAATTCTTGCAAAAACTATTAGCAGAAAAAAATCAAGACAATGATAAAATACGGTCTTCAATTTCAACAAACGAGGGTTCCGTTCAGCATTTAGATTTTCTTAGTGAGCATGAAAAATTGACATTTAAAACAGCGTACGAGCTTGACCAAAGATGGATTATAGAACATGCAAGTAATAGAACTTCGTATATTTGTCAATCTCAATCAGTAAATCTGTTCTTACCTGCCAACGTACATAAACGTTACTTGCACAAAATACACATGCTTGCTTGGAAAAAAGGATTGAAGAGCTTATATTACTGCAGATCACAATCAATGCAGAGAGCCGATAAGGTCTCGCATGACATATTCAAAAAAAGTGAAATATTGCAACAAAAAACAGATATTGACTACGATGAATGTCTGTCATGCCAATAGCGGCCTTACTCAGAAAAAGTAGAGAGAAAGTTAAGCAAATGGGTAAATAGACTTCTTGCATAACCATATAACGCACTTTTATTGGGAATAGAAACGAAAAAACTTTCTTGACAAACTCCGCCAGCCCTCTTATCATAAAATTGAAGCTATTTATTTATCTTCTCTGTACAGATTAAATGACAAAAAAACTCACGTATCTGGCGTCTCATGTTTAATTTTTTGCACTATGTGCACCTTATGTCTTTATCAAACTTCTACCTACATAAGCTGAAACGCGCTTATAAAGCGTTTAAAACATAAAAAAACGCCAACTTAAAAAATGGATAGTGAATAACTAGCTACCCTAGGGTTTCTTTTGCCTTTTTTTCTGTTTAGTAAATTTCTTAAACATTTATAGCTAAGGTTAGTTGCATTTAAAAGCAGCTGAGTCGCGGTTATTAAGCGTTTAGAATAAAAAAACGCCATACTTGAAAGTATAATGTAAGTAATTAGCCAACTACGGGGCTTCTTTTGCCTTTTTTTTCATTTGGTAAATTTCTTAAACATTTATGGCTAAACGACAATCGTCATCCCGCTACTTGTTAGCGGGATCTATTGCCAAGATACCGCGAATGAATCGCGGTATGACGGTTCTCGGTGGCATGACGATAAAGTTTATACCTCGTCATCCCGCTGCTTGTTAGCGGGATCTCTTGTTAGCGGCTGAGATACCGCGAATGAATCGCGGTATGACGGTTCGCGGTGGTATGACGGTTCGTGGCAGCATGAAGATAATCCCGCTACTTGTTAGCGGCTGAGATACTGCGGCGGTATGACGTAGATTGCTGTCATTCCGCTACTAGTTAGCGCCGCAGCGGTATGGTGTAGGAAAATTAGCTATATAGCTAACTTGTACCACGCGTTAAAGCTTTTAAACAGGTCTTGGTTTACTTACTCCATTATTTTCTTTATTATCAGATATCATTTTAAATAATATGGAGGAGCAAATTGTCAGCAATTGCCATTATTGATTTTGGTTCACAGTTTACACAGCTTATCGCAAGACAAGTAAGAGGAATGGGTGTTTATTGTGAGATATTTCCAAGCAACATCAGTTTTGAAACAATATCAAAATTCAATGGGTTTATTCTCTCTGGAGGACCACAATCTGTAAATGATGATTGTTCTGAAACAAGTAGAGTAGTACATGAAATTATAAAACTTAATGAGGCAACAAGCGTTCCTATACTTGGAATATGCTATGGACAGCAACTCATTTGTCATTATTTTGGAGCAAAAGTAAAAGAGAGTTTCAAACAGGAGTTTGGTAGAACTAAAATCAAGATACTAAAAGAATCCCCCATTGTAAAGGATACCTGGGATGTTAATTCTGAAGTGGATGTATTAATGAACCATGCGGACAGTGTTGATACTATACCACAGGGATTTACTGTTATCGCATCAGGTGTGATAAATCAAACAATTGCAATGATTGTCAACGAACAGCGGAAGATTTACTGTACTCAGTTCCATCCTGAGGTTAAGCCCACAACAAATGGCAGTAAATTGCTCTCTAACTTCTTGGATATTGCAAATTGCAAAAGAGACTGGACAATGAAGTCGTTTATTGAGGAGCAAAAGGAAAAAATCAAAAATGTAGTAGGAGAGAAAAAAGTAATCGCTGCAGTAAGTGGTGGGGTTGATTCAAGCGTTGCAGCGGCTCTCACACATAAAGCTATAGGAAAACAATTGAACTGTATTTTTATCGATACTGGGTTGTTACGCAAGAACCAAACCATCGCTATGTTGAAAGAGATTCCGATAAATTACGTTGATAAATCAAATTTATTTTTGAGTAGGTTGAAGGGAATAACTGATCCAGAAGAAAAGCGAAAAATTATCGGTAACACTTTTATTGAAGTGTTTGAAGAAGAAGCAAAAAAAATAGGTGATGTGGATTTTTTGATGCAAGGTACCATCTACTCTGATGTAGTTGAGTCAGGGCATGCCTCAAACAACACTAGTACAATTAAGTCTCACCATAATGTTGGTGGGTTGCCAGAAAAGATGAACCTGAAGCTAGTGGAGCCTTTACGCTACCTCTTTAAAGATGAGGTAAGGCTACTTGGAAAAGAAATTGGGCTTTCAGATGAGATAATATTTCAACATCCATTTCCTGGACCTGGACTTGCAGTGAGGATTATAAGTGAAGTCGATGAAGAAAAGGTGCGAATATTGCAAGAAGTAGATGAAATATATATTAATACGATGAAAAATTACGATCTATATGATAAGATATGGCAAGCTTTTGCTGTATTATTACCAATAAAAACTGTAGGCGTTATGGGAGATGGTCGTACGTATGGATATGTTTGTGCTTTAAGGGCTGTAACATCATCTGATGGTATGACAGCCGATGCATTTCCATTTGAAGATAAGGATCAACACTTGCTAGTATTTTGGGATTTTTTACGCAATGTCGGCAGTATAATTGTTAATAATGTTCCCGGAGTAAATAGAGTTGTTTATGATATCACTTCTAAACCACCCGCAACTATTGAGTGGGAGTAAATCAAAAAGATCCCGCTGCTTGTTAGCTGGATCTAGAGATACCGCGAATGAATCGCGGTATGACGGTTCGCGGCAACATGACGATAACCTCGTCATCCCGCTACGCGTTAGCGGGATCTAGAGATACCGCGAATGAATCGCGGTATGACAGTTCGCGGCAACATGACGATAACCTCGTCATCCCGCTGCTTGTTAGCGGCTGAGATACCGCGAATGAATCGCGGTATGACGGTTAATTTTCTTTATTTTGCTTATAATTTCCACAAGCAGTGCAAACATAAATGAAGAATACAAATATCCTTTTGGTAATTCTATATGAAATCCATGAAGTATGAGGTACACACCGACAAATAAAATAAATAAAATGGCGATTATTTTTAACCCTGGGTTAGATTTGATTAACTGGGCGGTATAACTTGATAAAAACAGCATTGCTAGCATGGAAAATGTAAATGCTGTAGCAATTATTACCATGTTATAAGTTAGTGCTATAGCAGTTAATATCGAATCAACCGAAAAAACTAAATCTATTAATATAATTTGTAGCACAACTAAAAAAAATTTTGATTTAACGTTTGCTTTCTTTTTATTTTTCTTACATACAAAGATGTCATCCCGTAACTCCATAGAGCTCTTAACAATAAGGAATAATCCCCCTGCGATCATAAGTAAATCCCTTGCTGATGCAGTGTGAAATATAGGTTTTTGCATTGATAATATAGATGATGTAAAAAATAGTATTACAAAACGCATTAATAGTGCTAATCCAAGGCCCATAAGGCGCACTCTTTCTCTCAGCGCATTTGGTACCTTATCTATTGCTAGAGAAATAAAGATTAAATTGTCTACACTAAGTATAGTTTCAAGTAGTGTAAGTGTCAGTAAAGTCCAAGCATCAGTTAGCATTTTTGTTTCAAATTCGGTTCTTCTTACTCTACAATAGATGTGTAAAAATTAAGTGACTTCACTCAGAAGTTTTATAGCAGTTCTCCAGAAAAACAGGATATATAAAGTTCAGCAGCTTCTTCTATTTTCGTTTTTGAGCAAAATCAATAATAAGAGAGTTTCTTATTTTCATGCACGCAAATAAGATAAAGCCTTATTTTCATTTTTGACTTTATTTGAAAATAATATATACTATAAAAATAGTGTGCTCGGTTGAATGAATGTATATTAAAGGATCACCATCAGGCAAAGTATTCGCTGGTTATCAGGCATTTATACCAAGCCCCTTGCCACCAAAATTTGAATGGGACAATGATTTAGTTAATAGTCTTTAAACCCTTACTTTACTATAAGGAAAGTGGTTGAAAACTTAGGTGTCGTATTTACAACAGCCCAAAGAGCAATCGTAAAGCTTGAAGATTTAGGCATCGTTTCACAAACTTCTCAAGGAAAGAGAGATCGGGTTTATTGTGCAACTGATATTTTGAATATTCTAGAAGAACCAACTAAGATTACAGAGAACTTCGATAGCACATTGTAGCTATTGTGATGAATAAATTCAGCAAACAGCAAGCTTAAAGAGTCTGATCCAATGGACATGCTGAACAAAAAGTAAGGAGCTCCTTTTGGAGGATTATATTAACTTATTAATTAATTGCTTGACTTTTAGCAGGATTTATTATATTATTTACTAATGAGTAATGCAATCAAACCAAGGAGGATAGCATGATAAATAATTTGGATTCAATAATTCTTGGAATAAAAGATGGTGAAAAGGCGATTGAAGATTTAAGGGTTGTTCTTAAAAAAAGAAAAGAAGAAGTTATTACTACACAGACATTTAATTACGCTTTACGATGCCCAAAAACTACAAAGGAAGCGATAGTACACGAAATTCTGCTTCATTTTATACAAAATCCTGGCGAGCAATCACTAGAACAAGTGATACAATGCTTAGATAGAGCAATACAATCTGGGATATATGCAAAAAACAACCCAATAAGAAATCTAGATGAAGAATTTCGTACTCATATAAACTTTAAAGATGAAGAGGGAAATACATTACTACATCATGCAGTTATAGGTAATAAAACTGAAGAAATAACCACCCTTCTTGTTACATATAGTGCAAATCCTTTGATACAAAACGCGGATAATAAAATTCCTTCAGATTTAGCTCAAGGAAAAACAAAAGAAGTGCTTATTAAAAGTATGAAAAAACAAGCTCATACGAAAAAAGAAAGCGCTATGATAGGCAGTTTAGTGCCTGGCGTAATAATTGGTGGTTTTCTTGGTGTTGTACTTGGAGCTGGTGTGTATGTTGCAGTAAGTCTTTCTGGTGGTATGATACTAGGTGTAATGATAGCATCTGTTCTTGTTGCTAGTATAGCTGTTGGACTGGCCATGTATTTTTTGAGTCAAGACTATGAACAGGCTAAAGCGATAGAAAAAACTATTAGCACTGTTAGCTCTGTTAGCTCTGAAATATCTGTTGGTGCTGCAAATGGTAAAAATGATAAAGAAGGGCAACAACTTATATAGAAAAAGCTATAGTATTTTTCAAACTAAATAATAAACCTTGTAATTAGGATATTCTGGATTCCAGCGTCACGTGCTGGAATGACAACTGCGTTTTTTGTTTTTTTGTCATCAAATACTCCTACTCTTTATGTCATCCAAGTGTCCTGACTACTTGGATCCAAGAAATTTAATTGTTTTAAATTTTTCCCTCTATACACCTATTTAAATTTTATATTATCCACATGTACAATATAATCTATAATAACGTTTATCAATACAATATATTAAAAAATATTATGAGCTTCGTAAAAGAAAAAAACACCCCTGTGATGGAGCAGTATTTGAACCTGAAAGCTCAATACAAGGATCATCTGCTATTTTATAGGCTAGGAGATTTTTATGAGTTGTTTTTCGATGATGCTATTAAAGCTGCGAAATTGCTGAATATAGTGCTCACTAAGAGAGGTAATTCGTGTGGGCAAGAAATACCAATGTGTGGAGTGCCAGCACACAGTAGTGAATCTTACCTACACAAGCTAATAGATTTAGGATTCAAAGTAGTAATCTGTGACCAATTAGAAACTGCTGATGAAGCAAAAAAGAGGGGCTATAAATCCATAGTAAAACGTGATGTAGTGCGAGTTGTAACTCCAGGTACAATTATAGAAGATTCACTACTGGAGGATAAAAGCAATAATTATCTCGCGTCCATAGTTGAACAAAATGACGAATATGCTATTAGTTGGCTTGAATTATCGACGGGAAAATTTTTTCACACTTTAACGAGTTTGAAAGCTCTAGATAGTGATTTATTGCGTATATCACCAAGAGAATTATTAATTTCTGAAAAATTCACTGAGGATGAAAAAATTAGATCGGTTTTAAAAAATTATAAAATATCAATTACGCAACACGCACAGAGCTTTTTTGAGTATAGTAAATCTCACAGAACGTTATGCGAGTTTTATAAAATCAGGGAACTTGGGAGTATAGGAAATTTCAGCAAAGTAGAAATCATGGCGTGTGGTGCACTGCTTGAATATGTCAGAGTAACGCAAAGGGGCTCCATTCCAAGGCTTGAATTCCCAAAAACCTATAAGCAACAAAATTTCATGCTTATTGATGCTTCAGCAAGGAGAAATCTTGAGTTGTTTTCAACTCAATTTGGTGAAAAGAAAGGTTCACTAATTTCAGTTATTGATCATACAGTTACAGCTTCTGGTGGACGCCTGCTCAAACAAATGCTCGCTTCACCCCTTGCTTGTTCTAAGGCGATTAACCTAAGGCTCAGTACCGCTCAATTTTTTGTAAATAATCATGATTCACGCAAAAAAATACGAGAGATATTATCTAACATTCCGGATATTGAAAGGTCTTTATCGCGCTTAATACTAGGGCGTGGTTCACCAAAGGATATGAACCTATTAAAAATAGGCCTAGGAAAAACTTTAGAGTTGTCTGAGTTCTTATGTAAAATTGAATCAGGTGAAAATGGATCTCTCCCACAACAATATGTCATCCAAACTGAGATCCAGCCAGCGTCACGCGCTGGAATAACAGTAAAATCAGACGAGAGTGAACTAAGCACAATACATAAAAGCCTTGGCAATCATAAAGACCTATTTGAACTGTTAAATAGTGCTATACTCGATAATAACCTCAGTTCCGTGAAAGAAGGAGGATTTATTCACTCAAAATACAACTCAGAATTATCTGAGTTATCCTACATATTAAATAATAGTAATAAACTAATAACCAAACTCCGTGAATCTTATCGCGACCTAACTGGCATTGCCGCACTCAAAATATTACACAACAACATACTTGGTTATTACGTTGAAGTGTCGGCAAATCACAAAATAACTTCGGATATATTTATTCATAGGCAAAGCTTAGCAAATAGCATGCGCTACACTACTAATGAATTGAAAGAACTAGAAAATAAAATTCTTACGGCACGTGATGCTGCAATCGGCTTAGAAATGAAAATTTTTAGTGAACTGTGTAGTGAAGTTGCTAAAGAGTCTGAAAAAATTGCTCTTGCTGCAAATGCTTTGGCAAAACTTGATATTAGAACCGCATTTGCAGAGCTTGCAGTGCAAAATAATTACGTAAAACCCATTATTGATGACAGCAAAGAGTTCAATATCTGTAGCGGAAGACATCCAGTGGTTGAAGTTAACGATAAATTCATTGCAAATAGCATCAATTTAGCTGGTATACATCTAATTACTGGTCCTAATATGGCTGGAAAAAGCACTTTCTTGAGGCAAAACGCTCTCATTGCAATTTTAGCTCACATGGGGTCATTTGTGCCAGCAGAGAGTGCACATATTGGAGTGATTGACAAGATATTCAGCAGGGTTGGCGCAACGGATAATATAACAGCTGGTTATTCTACCTTCATGGTAGAGATGATCGAAACAGCAACGATAGTAAATCAGGCAACGGACCGTTCCTTGGTGATACTTGATGAAATTGGTAGGGGCACAGGGGTGTATGATGGATTATCTATTGCACAGGCGGTGATTGAACATATTCACAATGTAAATAAGTGCCGCGCCATTTTTGCAACTCATTATCATGAATTAACTAAAGTAAGCAAATACTTGAAGAACGTGAAATGTTTTTGTGTAAAAATAAGAGAGTGGAACGGAGAGGTTATTTTTCTACATGAAGTCATTGAAGGCATTGCAGATGAGTCATATGGAATACATGTAGCAAAACTTGCTGGTTTTCCTGATTCTGTTTTAAATAGAGCAAGTGAAGTGTTTGAGGAGCTGAAGGCTTGAATCATTATTATAAGTGAAGAATTACCTATACAATCGTGGTGGTAGCTATAGAAACGAAAAACTTACTTGACACCCTTCGCCAGCGCCCTTATCATGATAGTGGAGCTATTGTATTTGCTTTCGCCAATCTGCAGATTAAAAGGTAAGGATTACTTAATGTATCGGCGTCTTATGTTCAATTTTTTGCAGTATATAGATACTGTATGTCTTTACAAAACTTCATCTACATCTAGATTTTTATCTAAATAAGCTGAACGCGCTTATAAAGCGTTACAAGACATCAAAAAATGCCAATACTCGACAGAGATAGTAAAAGACTAGCTAACTCGGGGATTCTTTGTCTTTTTTTCTGCTTAGTAAATTTCTTAAACATTTGCAGCGTAAGTTAGTTGCAATTAAAAGCAGCTTAATCTTGCTTGTCAAGCGTTTAAAACATAAAAAACGCCAATATTTTAAAGCGGATAATAACCCCAGGGCTTCTTTTGCCTTTTTTTCCGTTTGGTAAATTTCTTAATGTTTATAGCTAAACGACAATCGTCATCCCGCAGCGGGATCTAGAGATACCGCGGCGTTATGACAGTTCGCGGCGGTATGACGTAGAGTGCTGTCATTCCAGTGCTTGGCACTGGAATCCGGCCTTTATTATGCAGCCACTTGGTTGAAATTAAGTCTTCTAGATCCCAGTGTCAGCTACTTGGATGACAGGAGAAGGAAGCACTGGGATTGGGATGGAAAAGGCTATTTGTGTGATGCCAATGAGTGATAGAAAGTTCTGCAAGAAGTCATTAATTGCAAAAATTTAATATAAGTGGTAAAGTAGAACCACTGAATAAAAAACATATGTTAATTAATACAACGTCGGAGCTGGAGGACATATGTGAGGGGTTGATAGCAAAAAAGCCAAAATTTATAGCAGTTGACACGGAGTTCATTAGAAATAATTTAATCTACTACCCAAAATTATCGTTAATTCAAATTTCTTACGGAGAGAAGAGTTTTATTGTAGACGCATTAGTGCCAGAAATTGATTTATCATTCATTAAGAAAATAATGCTAAATCAGGGGATAACCAAAGTGTTTCATAGCTGCCGGCAGGATATAGAATCCTTACTCACTGTGTTTAAATGTATTCCCACTCCCATTTTTGATACCCAAGTTGCTGCTATGTTTTGTCATTATTATCATGACTTTATTGGTTACTCAAAAGTAGTGGAGCAATATCAAGGAATAGCACTGGATAAAATTAAAGCTAAAAATTCAGATTGGTTAAGGCGTCCGTTGTCCGAAGATCAGTTAGATTATGCAGTAAACGACGTGGTACACCTATATGACCTATACCAAATATTGTGCAATAAACTTGAAGAAAATAATAGGATGGGTTGGTTTCAAGAAGAGATGGAATCAATAGTTGATATAAATAAGTATTTACATAGCCCAAAAGATGCATGGAAGAGGATTAAATTTAATTATGAAGTAAATCCAAGATTGATACTAACTGTTAAAGCAGTTAGTGAGTGGCAAGAAACCTTAGCACAGCGCTATAATATGAACCGTAATAAAATAATCAATAATGCTGTAATAGCTGATTTTATTGAAAAAAATGTAGAGCATGTTGATGAGATTTTAGATGATCTCAAGAGGAATACAAAAAATATAAAAGATGCGGATTTACTAGAGTTTGTGAATATTTTTAATGAAAATGAGAGAAATTGGATGCAGCAAAACAACACCTTATCGAGTAATTATGATAAATCTGTACTTGATATACTCTCAATTATTTTAGATAGTAAATGTAAAGAAAGTAACATATCAAGGAAATTAGTTTCTTCAAAAGATGAGTTAACCGGGTCAATATCTGGACAGACAGATAAATTATTCAAGGGATGGAGATATGATTTTTTTGGCAGGTCAGTTGAATCATTTTTGAACACAAGCTCAAAATTTGAGATTTCAGCAGTGAAATCCGCAAATAATATAACCAAAATTCAGAGTAATTTAGTGGAGAATAACTGTTGCTAAAGTAACTTAGATTTATCGACAATCGTCATCCCGCTACGTGTTAGCGGCTAAGAGATACCGCGGCGGTATGACGGTTAAGTAGGGTGTCATCCCAGTGCCTTGACTACTTCGATCCAGGAAAATTGATTGTAAACGAGCAAACATTTTCGATAAAATTACCAAAAAGCTAGATCCCAGACTGGGATGACACCACCTACAAATTGCAATGTTCGTATAGTTATGTGCTTGACACTGGGATCTAGAAAATCTAGTTAATATATATAGAGAAACCTTAGCTATAGTTTCAAAAGAAGTCGAATGTATTTTGTTATATGATTATAAGTCTAACAGGCGGAATTGGGGTAGGAAAGAGCTTTGTAGCTAATTGCTTTCAAGAGTTTGGTGCTGTTGTATTTGATGCTGATTCTGTTGTACACCAACTTTATAAAGTGGATAAAAGCATAATAAGTTATGCAGAGAAAAATTTTCCTGGAGTGGTAGTAAATGGTGAAATAGATAGAACAGTACTGTCTAAATATTTCTTAGCCTACGATGAAAATTGGAAACAATTTCAATCTTTGGTTCACTCTGCTGTGCTGCGTGAATTAGAATTTTTTATTGCCAAGGAAAAAAAGATCGATAGAAAACTTTTAGTTTTAGATGTGCCACTTCTATTAGAAACAAAATTTTATTTATATTGCGACCTTATTGTTTTTGTTCATGCAGATAGCGTTGTGCAAGCTCAAAGACTTAACGAACGCAACATAGATAAAGAAAAGCTTAATCTAATCTCCGATGTTCAGTTATCTATTGAGGAGAAAAGGAAGATGAGTGACTTTATTATCGATACCAGTGTAAGCAAAGAGTATGTTTTTTCTCAAGTAAAAGATATAGTGGATTCATTAAACCTAAACACGTAGCTCTACGTCATACCGCCGCGGTATCTCTAGATCCCGCTAACAAGCAGCGGGATGACGGTTGTCAGGATCCCAGCAGCCTCCCTCCCCTGTCATCCAAGTAGCCCCCTATGGTGTCATCCCAGTGCCCAGACACTGGGATCCAGGAAAATTGATTGTGCACTATAGCAACATTTTTGATCAAAAACTGGATTCCAGTGGGCTTTGTTGCATCGCTACTTATGAAAGGCTAACTATAGTTAGGATTATAAGCAACCTATTGAAAATCTTGTTTTTTTGCAATCAATCTGATCAAATTTAAGAATAGTAATTTGTTATTTATATTAATAAATTTAATTCTATTGAAAATAGCTAAAGCATTGAAATTCTTGAATTTTAGCCAGATTAGTGAGTGGTAGTGAAATTTCTTTTACTCAAATTTAGGTATTCACTGACCGTTCTTGTTATAAATACCAGAATAATAAGCTACTGATATTCCCTATCTTTTTTATCTTTAATCCATCATAGCTAGCGATGCAACAAAGCCATTCCAGTGTCAAGCACTGGAATGACACCCTTCCGATGGGAACTGCTCTCAAACTACAACAGCATGAGTAGCTACAGAAGCTTTAATGATACAAGAAAAAATAAACAGCTATCATTTTTTTAGTAATTAAGTAAAATAGAGTGAAAGATTGCGAGGAAGTTTTGAAAAATAAGATAAAAAAGATAGTAATTTCAGGAAAGGAAGTGTGGCCAATCATCGAGGGCGGCAAAGGCATTGCAGTTAGTGATGGAAGATCAAGCGGAGCATTTGCTGCAGCAGATGCTGTGGGTACATTTTCTGGTGCAAATGCTAAGCTTATTGATGATAATGGCGAGTTAGTGCCACTAATTTATAAAGGCAAAACAAGAAATGAAAAGCATAGTGAATTGATTGAGTATAGTATTGAAGCTGGAATTAGTCAGGCAAGAATAGCAAATGAAATATCAAAAGGTCATGGAAGAATACACATGAATGTACTTTGGGAGATGGGAGCAGCAGAACGCGTGCTTCATGGCATATTAGAAGGAGCGAAAGGTTTGATTCATGGTATTACCTGCGGTGCTGGTATGCCTTATAGGCTTGGAGAAATTGCAGCTAAATATCAGGTTTATTATTACCCTATTATCTCATCGGTGCGTGCTTTTAAAGCATTATGGAAGCGTGCTTACCAAAGAATATCTTCCTATTTGCTTGGTGGAGTAGTGTATGAAGATCCATGGCTTGCTGGAGGGCACAATGGACTGAGTAACAGTGAAGACCCAGAGCTACCACAGGCTCCATTTGAAAGAGTTGCAGAGCTTAGATCTTTCATGAACGAGATCGGTCTTTCAGAAACACCAATTGTTATGGCAGGAGGAGTGTGGCATTTGAAAGATTGGGAACATTGGTTTGACAATCTGCAAATTGGACCAATAGCTTTTCAGTTTGGCACTCGTCCACTTTTGACGAAAGAAAGCCCAATTTCTGCAGAGTGGAAAAAGAA
The DNA here is from genome assembly GCF_964028505.1 of Wolbachia endosymbiont (group A) of Alloplasta piceator. Taxonomy (NCBI): domain Bacteria; kingdom Pseudomonadati; phylum Pseudomonadota; class Alphaproteobacteria; order Rickettsiales; family Anaplasmataceae; genus Wolbachia; species Wolbachia endosymbiont (group A) of Alloplasta piceator. The sequence goes on from NZ_OZ034793.1 coordinate 967,831, forward strand.
GCTACTCACTTTAGAAGAAGGTGATGTATTTTTAAATAAATTCAGTCCAACAGGGTTTTACTCATCTGCAGTAAAAAATAACTTCATACGTGAGTTGCAGGAACGGAATTCACGTCAAATAAAGTTTTCAGAAAATGCTAGCGAAGAATTTAATAATGAATTTGCAATGGGTAGCAGAGGTAGAAAGATCTACCTTACTGCAAAAGACAAAGAACTGGCAAATACATGGACTAAAGCAGGGTATACAGAAGCAATGAAAACTCCAGATACAACTGTTATTTTTGTGACGCCAGGCAGGTTTGCAGAGATAAGACAAGATCAAATCAATTGTATGGGATGCTTAAGTCATTGTTTGTTTAGCAATTGGAAAGATCATGGTGACCATTCAACAGGACGAAAGCCAGATCCGCGTAGTTTTTGCATACAAAAAACACTGCAAAACGTTATACACGATGGTGATATTGAGAACGAACTCATGTTTTCCGGGCACAATGTGTACAAATTTAAGCAAGATCCATTTTATGAGAATGGCTACGTACCGGCAGTAAAAGAACTGGTGGAAAGGATATTGACTGGGTATTGAGTCAGCAGTGGCCTGAAAAGTCCATTTTTCACTTTATAAAATGTTTATATTTTACTACCTACTTTATTTGAATAAGTTCTTCTGCCACACTTGAACGAATATCAAAAAAGATTGAATATTTGTATAGAATAGTGTATAATTATTAATCTTTTCTCAGTATTTTTACTATGGCTTTATCTAAGTTTCTCGACCCTAAGCTGGATTTAACTGACCTTACCCAGAAAAAGTGGAGAGAAAGTGTGGAATGTTTTTTACAAAAAGAATGATGCATCAAATTGTTCTGGAATGCAATAGTTAATAGTGACGTTGTTTGTTATAAAAAATTTCTATGTATTCAAATATTGCAGTTCTAGTTTGTTGAGCAGAGTGTTGTGAAGTATCAATAAGTATTTCTCTTTTCAATGAGCTAAAGAAGCTTTCTGCAACAGAATTGTCGTAACAACAGCCTTTATTACTCATCTATATTCTTTACAGCTAAGAGATATTGATACCCTTGCGCAGTATATTGTGAACCTTGGTCACTGTGCAGCAGTAGATTTTTAACAGGTTTACGCCTATTAATGGCCATTAATAAAGAGTTCATAACCAATTGTTTGTTTATTGCACTACTCATTAACTACCATACGTGAGAATTATTGCTGCCAAATATAGCCATCCCTCCTTGGTTTTGATGTAAGTAATCCCATACTTTATTTGGTTGATCAACAATAAAGTTTTGATCTAGTATATTGGGAGCTACAGCTCTATTATCTGTTTGTTGTTTTTTAATTTTAAACTTTCTTCTCAGTATAGCCCTGATGTCATTTTTCTGCATAATACTTTGCACCGTTTTCAAATTGCAACTTTTACCCAAAGCCTTCAATTCATACCAATTCCCATTACAGGGCAAACAGATGGACAATGATGGAAGAAAAGCCATACTGAAGTAAGTAAAATAGCGAGGTTTAAATGGCATTAAGATCAAAATTATTGGATGAAAAAGTAGTAGAATCAGCAAAAGAAATGCTGAAGAAAGTAAGGAATAATGCATATGTTTCAAAAAAACTAAATGCTGTAATTGCAGCAAAAAAGTACAGTATAACGGCTGTAGCAAAAATATATTGCATTTCAAGAAGCGCACTAACTTCGTGGGTAAAACTCTTGAAAATTGGCAGAGAAGAAAAACTGTTTGCTCCTTCACAACGTCGTAGAAAAACTAAATTAAATCAGGCTCAACTACAGCAAATTGAAGAGTGGATAGAAGAAAATCCTAATATCACCATTAAAGAAATGAGAATAAGAATCCAGGAAAAGTTCGGATTAAATATCAGCAAATCTACAGTACACCGCCATATGCAAAAGATGAAATTCTCATATATTACACCAAGACCAGTTCATAATGGACAAGATAAAAGCAAACAAGAGGAATTCAAAAAAAAATCTCAATGGAGCTATTAGCAAGTATCCAGAAAAAGAGCTATTTTTCTTTGATGAATCACGGTTTGGCACACATTCAAAAGTTGGACATGGGTGGTTTAAAAAGGGGATTAGAACACAGGTTAAAACAAAATTAGGTAGGCAAAATTTCTATCTCTATAGTGCAGTTAATCCTAGAAATGGAGAGAGTTCTAGCTTATTTGCACCAAATGTCAACACTGATTGCATGAACATATTTCTTGAGCAAATTTCGCAATATCTAGAAACACGAGAGGCTTTTCTCGTTATGGACTGTGCTAGTTGGCATAGGTCAAAAAATTTAAAGGTACCTAAAAATATCGACATTATATACCTACCTCCATACTCACCTGAGCTAAATCCTGTTGAGAGGCTTTGGTTATATATAAAACAGAACATTTTGCGCAATAAAATATACGATACAATTGCTCTACTTGAGGGTGCTTTGTGCAAATTTATTACTTCTCTTGCCAGCTCCACAATTAAACAACTCTGCAATGTTTCCTATTTGACTGGACAACAATAAGAATTGGTATAAGAGGTTGTCCGGAAACAAGTAAATTCAAGCATATTCCCTCTTTAACATAACCCTACTCATAGCTAGGTATATGAAATTCTCAGTGGATGTTGTGAGTAAATCATACTCCTTCGATAGCCTTCTATTCCTATTAACCCAAGCAAAAGTCCTTTCTACAACCCATCTTCTTGGCTGTACTTTAAACCCTTGTTCTCTTGTTGGTAGTAGCTCAGGTGGCGTATCTTTGTGCACCCAAAATCTACATGGAGGCCTTGTAACAATTTCAATATCTATGTCATATTCTTCCTTTATGTGATTCTTTGAATTTCTTCCTTGGTATCCCATGTCAGCCCACATTTTTTTAACTTTAGTATATTTTGTTCTCATATTGTTTAATGCTATTTTAATACCATCTCTATCATTTTCGTTAGCAGCGCCTACGTAACAACCTAGTATAAAACCCTGAGTGTCTGTAATTATATGCCTTTTTCTACCCTTTACTTTTTTACTTCCATCATAGCCTTTGATCCCCCCTTTTCTGTAGTCTTTACAGATTGACTATCTACTATACAGGCACTCGGCTGCTCATTCCTTCCTATTTTTCTTCTACTATATTTTGTAATTTCATAATTCATTTTCTCAAAAATTCCCTGCTTCTTCCATTGCCTGAACTGCTCATACACAGTCTTCCATAGCGGAAAATCATTTGGTAAATACCGCCATTGACACCCTGTACGCAATACATAGAAAATTGCTTCTAATATTTCTCTTTTGCTATACTTTGGCGGCCTTCCTCCTTTCTTGTATGATACTCTGAAGTGTTTTTCTATTCTTGCCCATTCCCTTTCGCTTAGATCTGTTGGATACTTTTTTCTCATCTTTACCCCGTACTAAAATTTCAGATATTATAGCCTTTTACTTGTTTCCGGACAACCTCTGAATATAAATTCCAAACAGTGCAGAGAGGATTTAGAATCGCAACATCAGTTGGAGGAACATTAACCGGTGAAGGTGGTGACTTTATTATTGTGGATGATCCGCTTAACCCTGCTCAAACTTTGAGTGAAACATTTAGAAAACGTGCCACAAACTGGTTCGATCAGACTTTAGTAACGAGACTCAACGATAGAAAAAAAGGAGTAATTGTGCTTGTGATGCATAGGCTCGACCTGGAAGACTTAACTGGGCACCTCTTATCTAAGCCAAAAAACATATGGCATCACATTTGTTTGCCAATGATTTCTGAAAATAAGGAGGTTATTTATTCAATTAATAACCATACTGGTGTCATTCCAACCCCCCCTCCTGTCATCCCAGTGCCCAGACACTTGTATCTTGTATCTGGGATCTCGTTCCTTAACTTTATAGTGTAAATTATTTCAAATTGTGTCTAGCTGCAAGTATAATAATTTCCATTTATAGATAAAGTATGTTGCAAATGTTATGCCAAAGAGTATAATAAAATCTATATCAAATACTTTACAAGAAAAAGTGGGATAGAGGCAAAAGCAAATATTAATAAGGATAATTTAAGAAAAGCGCATGCTAGAGTTTGAAGAAGCAGTAAAAATAAAAAATATTATTGAAAGGTTAAATAGCACATGATATAATATATATATAGTGTAAAAATGTAAATAATTTTATTGACATCTTTACATTAATAGTTCTTAAATATTTAGTACCGTAGAATTAAATTATTAAGTTTTATGAAGGAAGTAAAAATGGTGGAAAGCTTCTCAGATAATAATAAAGATAGTAATTTTATCGAGGGGGCAAAAATAATGGAAAATTTTTCAGATAATAACGGAAACGGTAGCTCGATCTTCCAAGGAAAAATCAGGGAGCAAGATTTCTCTGCAGAGCAGAAGTTAAATGAACTAAAAGCAGCCATAGAGGAGCTCACCAGACAAGATTTGCTCAGGAGGCTCGAGTGTGAGCGTCAGGCTTCTAGTTGTATCGATGAAATATCATCTCAAGCAGAGCTACATATCGGAGAAGGTGATGATGAGGATTACTTCACTGGTGAAAAAGGAAGAGTACTCGGAGATTTCTGGAATTTCTTTGAATCTCTCTTCAACCTTTTTGAAGTAGATGTAGATGATCCGAAAATCTACCAAATGCTCAAGGAGAAGAAAGAAAAAAATTGGCTTCTTTCGATAATTAAGTTTTTGCGTGATAAGCTTAAGGAGTTAATCAAGAAGATTTTTGCACGCGATTTAAGTTTCGATCAGAGGTTGGACAAAGAGATAAAAGAATTACAAGAGAAATTAGGCAGTGGTGAGTTATCAGAAGAAGAGTTTGCAAGGGCGTTAGAAAGATTAACTGCATTGCAAGATCTGAAACTCAGGTTACAAATGGCTGTTGTCGGATGGATTGTTACAATGTTCGCAGAAATGTTTGGAGTTGAGTTGGCGGCTGCGGTAGAGGCATCTACAGAAAAAGAAGATAAAAAAGCAGAAAAAACATCATTAAAGGAAGAAGCAATTAAAGAAGTTCATAAAGACGTAGAAATCAAGGTAGATGAAAGAGAAAAGCCTAAAGTGCCAGTTTTCCTTTTTGAAATTTTACCAGGATTTGTAAGGCCAATTCCTCTGAGCAAACCAGAGCTTGATCTTTTGTCGAATTCTCTGAAAGATCGAGTGCCTTTTGTGCAAACACATGATAGAGGTAAGGAGGATATTGAGAATTTGCCAAAACAAGAAGTAAATAAAGAAGACACAAAAGCGAAGCCGAAGAAAGGGGTGTGTCCACCTGATCCAAAGACTGCAACGAATACGACGGGGAAGGTACAAAATCGGAGAGTGCAAAGATGCAATAGTGATTGGCAAATAAGAAAAAACCTAGAGACCCACGGAAGCACTCCAAGCCGGCCTGCTCAAAGCTCTATTTCCAGCAAAGAAGCTTCGAATCAATCTGCTGAGAGTTCTATTCCTAGCGGAAGTGCTTCAGGACAATCTGCTCGGGAATCTGCTTCTAACAGAGAAGTCCCAGAGCAATCTAATCAAGCTAACAGAAGAGCTCCGAATCAATCTGTCAAAAGTTCTGTTGCTGATTATGAATACGATTTTATAGTTGGTGTTTGGAATGATGCTGAGAATGAAGGTTCTGTAAGTAATGCTCAGCCAGCAAGCGAATGTAGTAATGTAAAAGTTAATAATCATGTGGATTCAATGGGAAAGGCACCAGAAAGAGCACCATCAAGGGGATACTAGTGTAGCTTTAGATGACAAAAAGACTAGATCCCAGTGTCTGGGCACTGGGATGACACCCTTCTTAGTTGGGATGCCATTCTATGTTAGAATGGCTACTAAGGCGACAAGAAAAAGGAATTTTACTCTTTTTGGTACCTCTTTCTTGTCATTCCAGCGCGTGACGCTGGAATCTAGAAAACTGAATTTTATGAAAAAGAGTGAATAAAATTTTTTGAAAAAAAATATAAAAAAGTGCTTGCACTTAATTTTATTTTTAGTATATTAATTACATAATATTTTTACTGGAGGGCAATATGCCAAATGATAATGGTAAGGAAAGGTTCAAGGGAGAAAAAGAATGGGATGAGCGGAATAAGGGACCAGGTGGTGGACAATTGCTGGGAGTTAAAGGAGCAAGGCTTGATGATCATCGTGAAAAAGCCAAGGAGATAGAAGAAAGGAGGCGTCAGTCTGAGCAAAAAAATAATCCCGGTGGTCCTAGACGTTAAGTAAAGAGTAGCTGTTGTAATTTAAAAATGGGGAGGTTGGTATGCCTAATACAAAAACAGTAAGAGCATTGGTTAGTGCTTTTAATGTACATAATTATGCTCGTAATACAGTTAAAACTAATTTTACGCTGCAAAGCAGGTACGGGAAGGACTGTATCGTAGTCTCATTTGATAAAGGTATGGAGGATTATCAGTGTAGCGAATATCTTTACAATATAAAAAGGAAGATAGTAGGTGAGTTCTACGGTATTGAAGAAGGAGATACGGATGAGGTAGTGTTAAATACAGCCAAGTTAATTTTTGATGTTAAATCTTTTCCATTTAACGACTATAAAGGAGACTGGTCTGTAGGTAAACAAGGTAGGATTGAGTTTGTAGCACCTATAGATCAAGGTGTAATTTTTAATTTGAAGTCTCATTTGGCTTCTTCACTTGTAAAGGATGTTTTAGAAGATATGCCAACTTGTAGCATAGTTACTAACTCATTCAACAAGGAAAAATATTTGTGTCATTCTAAATTTCCTAATAAAAAATTACGCAAGGAATTTGAGCGTGAGTTTTTATCAAGGATGAGGGAAAGATATAAGAATGCTCCTAAGAACCCTCTGGGGGGTGGAGACAATAGTGTATATATCAGGGACGTTTTTGATGACGCTCGTTTTATTGATAGTGTAACACGGCGTGCCGCATGGCTTATAGGCCGTGATCTTCAAGCTGATAGCAAAAGTCGTAGTGATGTAAGGGCATTTAAAGATTTGATAGTGGAAGTTCTTGATCCATCAACACGTGTGGTGACAAGTGCCTTTTTGTGTGCCTCTCCTTTGAATAGAGAGGAAACCTCAATTCTTATACCTGTTATACTAAGTAATAGAGGAACTAGGTTTTTAACAAAGGAAGAAGCACGTGATATAAATCATAAATTTAATAATCCTGTACTTGATGATATGAGTGATAAAACTCAAGCAACATTCAAAGTAAATGGAAGCAGTGGGGTATATGGCATAGACTTTTCTAATAAAGAAATTTCTCACTGTATGATAACTAAAATTATAGAAAGCTCTGTAATCAATGCAAAACATGAACTGTCCATTGACCATGAGCTTCCTCGAACGCTATTAGCTGAAGCATCACCGACACGGGAGTTTCCCAAGCGAAGTCGTGGTGAAGGGTTAGAGAAGCATCCCAGGCGAAGATCAAAAAAAGAGGAAGAAACAGAGCCTTTTCGGGGGGTGCTGGGGGAAATAGATCCAAGTCAATCCACTTGTGATCAATCACAGCTATCTTTAGGTGCTTATGAAAGTATGCTAATAGAGATTCGGGGTCAGCAAGTGAGATATAGGCCATCATCGATTCCTTCTCCTAGAGCATGGGATAATTCAATATTCTTAAATCCTGGGGTTTCTAATGAGGAACCTGAAAAACAGCAAGTTACTGATAAAAGTGATCGAAAAAGTAGTGATGAGTGTTCTGAAGCAAAGTCACAAGAGAGTGAATCTCCGGAGAAGAAACGTGGGGGTGGTCCTTTGTGTAGTAATTCGTTTATAGGTAGTGTGTGGTCAAAACTAAAAGGCAATGTGCCACCTTCTCTTGAGCGAAATAACAGAGAACGTAGTTCGGTGTGTTCGATATCTTCGAGTGTAAGTGCTCCTGTAACTCCTGTAACTGAAAAACCACCTGTGTCTAAGTCATCTTCTTCATTCCCAGGTAGAATAAGAGCAGAAAGTAATCCACCCTCAGAAGTGACTTCTCCTACGCATGAAGGTGGATCAGAGTGGCAACAACGTCTTAATCCTGATCAGAGAGAGGAACTACACCCATTTCTTTCTCCTGAGGAACAAAAGAAGCTAGACTCCAACTCTTTCTCCCCTGGGAAGGAGCAGCATTTATATTTGACGCGTACTCCTGAGGGGAAAAGGGAGCTAAGCAGATCTCTATGTGAGAGTGAAGAATCACAGTTACGGCGACTTGCAGAAGCACAATTATCGTCACCTGATAACTCTAGTTCTAAAAAAGTTGATAGAGATAGTGGTTTTTGTTCTATGGGTTCTCCTGCTGCGCAACATAAGGGAAGTGTCCCTTCAAAGGAAAGTGTCCCTTCAGAGGTTAAAGAGTGTGAGGTAGAGCCTGTATCAGAGGCTTTGAGAAAATAAATTTAGGTTTTTAGATATCCACCCAAGTGTTTTATTAGGGTTGGAGCCAAAATCCCTGACCCTGAAAGCACTGGTGTTAATTTTTCTCATCCATTGCAGATATTGCACGGTACTAAATATTTAAAAAGTATTAATATAAAGATATCAATAAAATTATTGTATCCGTTCAGCGGAGTGGCAGAATAAGGTAGACAAGGTGATCTAAAAAGATAATCATAGAGCAAAAGTGAAATAATATGGTAAACCTTTTAGAACTTTGCAAAAATTTACAGCAAAAAATAGAAAGGTTAGAAGCAAAAATAGAAAGATTGGAAAAAGAGAATGAAAGTTTAAAAGCAGAAAATAAGGCTTTAAAGATAGAAAATGCTGAGTTAAGAGAAAGACTCGGTTTAAGCTCAAAAAATTCATCAATACCAAGTTCCAAAGAGTTGTATAAAATAAAAAAGAATAAGCCGAAAAGCGAAAGGAATATTGGCGGTCAGGTTGGTCATAAAGGAAGTTTTCGCGCCAACATGGATGCAGATAAAGTAGTAAAGATAGAGTTGCCTAATACTTGCGAATGCGGAGGAGAAATTGCAATATGTGAAAAACCATATATTCATCAGAAAGTTGATCTTCCAGAAATCAAGCCTTATGTAGTGGAATATCAGTTAGAACATGGCCGTTGTCGGAGATGCGGAAAGAGAAGAAGTAGCAAGTTACCGGAAGGTGTTACGCCAGATACATTTGGTCCAAGGGTTAAGTCAATAATTGCAGCGTTCAGCGGATTCTACAAAAATTCAAAACGCGAAATAGCGAGTGTCGTAAATGATATCTTCAATTTGAACATAAGCGTCGGTAGCATATCAAATAGTGAACATAGAGTTGCTTCAAAATGCAAAAAAATGTATGAGCAGATCGAACAAGAGATAAGTAGGAGTAAAGTTCTACATATTGATGAAACGAGCCATTATAACAAAGGTAAACTCGCTTGGTGTTGGATGTTTGCAAGCAATACGGCAAGTTTTGTAAAATTTACAGAGTCAAGAGGAATGAAAGTTTTACAAAATAGTAAATTCTGCAATCGCAATAGCTTGGTAATAACTGACAGGTATGCAGCATAGAATTATTTTGCCGATAAAAACAGGCAAATCTGTTGGGCACATTTATCAAGAGATTTTGAAAGATTAGCACATAGTTGGAATATTGAAGTTAAAGTTCTGGGTTGTTACTTGAGAAACGTGGCCACTGAATTATTTGCACTAAAAAAAGCTTTACTAAAAAGTGAGATAGATGTTTTGAGGTTTGTCAGACGTGCCAGAAAATTAAGAAAACGTACAAAGTATTACTTGAAGGAGATATCTCGTTTACCTGAAGCAATTGGAGCCTCTCGAGTTGCAAAAAATGTTCTGAGATCTGAAAGAATGATGTGGAAATTTTTAGATGACCCAGAAAATATTCCGCTGACAAATAACCACGCTGAACGGCAAATTCGGCATTATGTCGTTTATCGCAAAAACTCATATTTTACACAATCAAAGCGGGGAAATACATTCCTTGAGCGGATAATTTCATTATACTTAACTTGGAAACAAAGGGGTCTCAATCCTTTCCAAAATCTCCTATCTATTGTTTCTTAAACCACTCTCCTGAACGGATACGTTTTAGACAGTTCATTAGACTCTTAATTATGGGGTATGTTTAACTTAAGAAAGGTTTTCATAAATGTTGAAGTGAATAAGTAGGAATATTATGTTTTTTCTTTGAGTTGTGAAATTTCAGAATGAGAAAAACCTGTAGTTTGTGATATGATATCAGTAGAGACACCAGCTTTAAGTAGGTTTTTTGCCACAGCTATTTTAGCTTGTTTTTCTCCCTCTTCCCTACCTTTTTGATGGCCGATTTGGATGCCTTCTTGTCTACCTTCTTGTCTACCTTCTTGTCTACCTTCTTGTTTAGCATCATCGAGTTTTTGAGCAAGGACAGCCTGTTCATCACGAATACGTTTGATCTCTTGTTCATAGGCAATAAATTCTTTTTCTGACCAGTTGAATCTATTTAGTTCTTCATAAGCTCTTTTAATTATTAGATCACTTCCTATTATTCTCTCTAGCTCTTCTTCACTAGTTTCGTCTGCATATCTAAAGAAGTAGATCCATTTCTCGACTATACTTGAAAGCTGATCTTCCTTGGTTTTTGTAAATTTAGGTAACTCAATAAATATAAAGTAAAAATCTTTTAGATCATGTTCATTAGTATCTTCATCACGAATAGTATGCTTTGATTTGTACTCAGACTTATCAGGAAATAAAATACAATCTGCTATAGCAATAAAGATAATTTCCTTAAGGTCATGATATTGATCACCCTTACTAGCTTGTCTTGAGTAAGCTTTAGCTGCGTAATATTGGGCACGTTTTTCAAAGCCCTTAGTTTTAGCGACCTGCATTTCGACTATGACTTGCAGCCCATTTTCATCCCTACAAAGAACATCAACAATGCTTTGCTTTTTAGAGGCAATATCAGGGTCTTGAATAGTACTTAAGAACTCTATATCCTTTATTGTACTTTTGCCAGTGAAGCCAAGGATATCATTAAGGAAGTGAATAAGAATGTCCTTGTTTTTTTCAGTGCCAAAGATGCGCTTGAACGATATATCATTTTTTGGATCGAGAAACTTCGAAAGAGCCATGACGGGTTAACCTAGAAAACATTAGTAATTATACACAATTTTGAAGAAATGTTCAACAATTTTGATTTATGTTAACTTGTATAATATCTATGACAAATATCTCGATAAGGTACAAAATAGCGCAAAAAGTAAGGAGCTGGAGGTTAAAGCGAGGTTATACTCAAAAAGATTTAGCGGGAAAAATTGGCGTAACGTATCAAATAGTACTACAATATGAAAAAGGAACACGTAAAATTTCGATTGAAAAATTGTATGCTATAGCAGAGATATTGTCGATTGGTATTGTAGACCTAATTCCTGTATCAAATGAAAAAATCTGTTTTGAAGATGAGGGAGAGAAAATATTAAATCTAGTAAGAAAATATAAAACGATTAATGATCAAGAGTTGCGCAAGGTGTTTTACTTGCTAACAAAATTTACCCGAGTTGGTGAGAAAAGTAGTAAAAAAGCAGAGAAAGTAAAAATTGCAAAGGGCCTGGTTAAAGCAGGGATTTCTGTTGATATTGTTTCACAAGTAATTGGCCTCTCTGCTGATGAATGTGTTGAAGAAAAAATAGGTTCTATATACTGCAAAATAGGAAAGAAGATAAAAGAATGGAGACTGGTAAGAGAGTGCACTCAAAAGGATTTAGCAGAGAAAATGACTACAACACGTGATGAAATAAGTAACTATGAGCAAGGAAGGGTTGCTGTTCCACTTGATAAATTATATGAAATGGCAGAGGCGTTATCGATTAATATCGTGGATCTACTTGAACCAGCAGAAGATGCAGATGAAAGAGTAGGAAATGAATTACCGAATTTAATTGAAGAATACAAAAAGATTGAAAATCAAGAACTACGTAATGCACTAATAAAATCTATGTTTGAGGGAATACGTATTTGTGAGGAGAAAGTGAGAGAGATAGAAAGGATTAAAGTTGCAAAGGATCTAGTAAAAGGTGGAATTTCTATTGATATTATTTTGCAAGCGGTAGGTTTACCTGTTGATGTAGTTTTAGATGGATAGCTCGTAAAAAAATTACAGCAATAAAGTTTTTTTCTTAAATGGAGGATAAATGTTTGTTTCTGCAAGCAATGTTAGTTACGGAATAGGGCAAAGAATAGAAAATTGTAGGTTAATGCGAGGGCATACTCAAATAGGATTAGCAAGTCAAATAGGTTTAACATACCAAGAAGTAAACAGCTATGAAGATGGGTATATTCCTATTCCAATTGAAGTACTATATATAATAGCAAGAGTATTATCAGTTGACGTTGTAGATTTATTACCTGAACCAGTAATAGTAAGGGAAGACAGCTATGAAGACGAGGAAATACTCTATCTAACGAAAATATACGAGAATCAAAAGTTAGGCAAAATAGTACCTTCATTAATCAGGTTTGTTCATATTAGCGAGAAAATCAATCAAGAGGAGGCAAGATTAGAAGTAGCAAAAAATCTAGTTAAAGAAGGAGTTTCAGTTGACATAATTTCCCAAGCAACCGGCTTATCTATTTACGAGTATGATAATACAGAGAAAGAAGTCTGCACTGATTCTATATACTACAGAGTAGGGCAAAGAATAAGAGAATGGAGATTGATAAGGAGATACACTCAAAAAGATTTGGCGGATAAAGTTGGTTTAACACTCAAGGAAATACACGACTATGAAAGAGGGTATACTGCTATAACATTTGATAAATTATATGAAATATCAGATGCATTATCAGTGAATATTAAAGTTCTGCTACCTAAAACAAGAGAAAGCAAAAAGCTATTGAGTTTAATGGATGAGTACGGAGAACAAGAATCATTAGTCAAATCTCTATCTGAAGATATGAAAAGTGGCAAGGAAAAAGTTAAAAAAACAGAAAGGATCAAGGTTGCAAAAAATCTAGCAAAGGAAGGTGTTGCTATTGATATTATTGTGCGAGCAAGTGGCCTAACTGCTGATGAGTGTAAAAATTGAATTGCGTTTAAGATATAAGTAAAAATGGTTAATATATTATCTATTCTAAATCCTTATTTAGCTCTGCAGAATTTGACGTATCAAGATATAATATTACAGAATTTTTCTATCACTTTCTGATTGTCCTCTATCATTGCCTTTGCCTCTTGCTGAAGAGATTTGATATTTTTTGATGTAATATTATCCATGTCAGGTGATGCTACTTTTAATTGCGATTGTATACGTATATATTTATCAGCTATAACTTGATCAAGTTGGTAATTTACTGCATCTAAACTTGAGGCAAACATCACATGTAGTAGTGGCTTTATCCAGCCTATTTTTCCCAATCTCTTTGAATTGGCTATGCTTCTATCTGTTCTGCCAGTACCTACCGATAACAGTAGAATATCATCATTTGGAAATAATCTCTTACCACTTGCATATGCACAAGCCGCTGGATTATTGGCAAAAACCCCGCCATCCACTAATACCATTTCCTTGTGGTTGATTTTAAGATATTTAGGTGCAAAGTAAGTAGGTGCAGCCGTTGCAGCTCTGAGTGCATCTTTCAATTTGATAAAATTTCTATCTTCTCTCCAGCTCTTAAAAAAGAAAGGGCAATTATTGTGAACATCGTAACTTGCAATCAGTACATTATTTAAGGTGTTTTGTAAAGTATCATCACCAAAATATTTATCCAGTACAAATTCAATATTTTTATGTGGGTATTGTGCGCAATTAAGCCAAGAAAATATTGATCTTCTCAAAAATGAAGATTTAAAAATATATGCTCCGTACTTTTGGTAAAACTCAACTAGGTCGTTGGCTGAGTATTGGGGATTTCCTCGTTCATCTTTTCTACATAATCCCGCTACAACAATTCCACCGGTTGAGGTTCCTGCCATAAGATCAAAGATTTCAGCTACCCTCTTTCTTGTTCTTTTTTCTATTTCTACTAGAATAATGGCAGGAATGATTCCTCTAATTCCACCTCCATCAACGGATAAAATATATTTAATCATTATGAATTTAGGTAAGGGTATTAAGATTTAATTTTTCCGCCTAGAACGTGTAATTTAAACTCATCCAATTCCTCAGAAAGATTTTTTACCCTTTCCTCAAGCACTAACACTTTTTCCATTAAACCATATTCAATAAGTTTATCGTGAAATTGTACCCTTGAGTCTAACTTGGATAACCACCATATCAATGCTACGGTTTGGATTAATATGGTAATAATTACCGTAATTGGGATTTTTTGCTTTTTCATGTGAAAATATTAACTTGTTATGGATAATTTTAGAAGTTTATATACAGATTATAGAAAACTTACAGCTTTAGTGATTACTTTTTGTTATCGGCCCTCTGCTTCTGCAAGTAGCTTTATTATTTGATCGTAGGGCTTGTCTTTGTTTTGCCTTGATTCTATTACAGCTACATCTCGAGGGTTTTTTCCACTTCTATCTCTAACATCAGGATTTGCACCTCTTTCCAGTAAAAAACTCACTACTTCTAAGTGCCCTTCTAATGCAGCAAAATGTAATGCTGTCCATCTTTCATTTTCACCTAATGCACTAATGTCAGCTCCTTGGTATACTAAAAATTTAGTAACTTTCAAGCATCCTGAATCAGATGCATGATGTAATGCTGTTAATTTAGGAACTCGTGTGTTAACACTTAATAAATTTTCTACTGAAAACTTTACTACATCTAAGTTACAATTTTGAGAAGCAATGCGTAGTATCGTTTTATAATTACCTTCAGCTTTTGCCTTCATGTAGGAATAGGTAGCAATAATACATACTATTACTGTTATAAGCCACCAAAAATGCAGCTTGTTTTTTGTGTATTGACCCAATTTATCCATATTCAACATCTTTTTAATATTAAATAGATCATTTACTCATTTTTTCTTAACATTACTTACTAAAAGATGCCGACAACATAGTAAGGTAACCTGAGCTATTTAGAGTATGCTCCGCTCTATTAACTATCCATTCACCATCTACTGCTTGATTAAAATCTATAAGATTAAGCTTTGCTTCTGCAAATAACTCTGGATTACCAGGCATAGTTATATCTAAAGTTTCATTGTTACGCTTCAATTGTTTCAATTTGGCATTTGCTGCACTTAGCGCTGACTCTGCATTTGGGTAAATTTCTAGCATAATATAACTTGGTTCGCCGCTACCAACTATTTCTTTAATAGTCTCACCCTTTTCATAGCTGTGCCATTTTGCTACTACTGAATTGTATTTATCGCGTACGGTAAAATGCACTTTCCAATTAATTGTGTCTTGAGGTCTAATAGTCGTTGTTCCTAAAGCTTTTCCTGTGGCTGATTTTGCCATGTTTTTTGAAATAAATAATATATACCCACCAGCTAATTTTGCCATTGCTTCACGCTCTGTTGCGATCTTTGTTAACAGACTTATATCACTTTCATCTGCCTGATTAATATGGGGTATCAATACATTCTTAAATTCCTCAGCAACTTTATGTCCATATCCATGTTTTTGGGCTATTTCTTTCACTAAGTTTTCTATGGTAATTTGATGCCATTCTTTTGATACCTTTGCTTTTAAAGATATTCTTAAATTTGTTGCATGAGCTTTTATTAGTAGGGTCTTAGGTGGGCCTTGTATCGTAACTTCATTGACTGTATATACACCCATTGGAAAGATTCCCGTTTCCTTATGACCTAGTGCTATGTTCAATTCATTTGGAATTTCTACATTTTCATTGCCATAATCAACACATACCTCTGCGACATCATCTATAGTACCAGATTCATCAGTAAGATGCACCGATATTACATGATCTTTTATTCCTTCAATGCTAAATTCAGGTTTCATTTATTCCCACACTTTTAACTTCGATTTTTTTAATTGCTCTTGTATTCTAGGTAACCTGATCTTTAATCCTGTAGGCAAAAAACTTCCATACTCTGCAAGACCAGGATTAGCCTCCAATACTATTTCTACTGCTCCAGAGCTATATCCATAGTGCTTAAAACATATGTAATCTAACATTTCATTTTCTCGGGTTATATAATGTACTGTCATACATAACTCCTTAAACTTAAGCTAAATTCAACCTTTTTTGGTAATCCACATGGAAAATACGACGTTTGCTTTTCTTCTAACCGCACAATAACAAATCTTCCCAAAACATTCCCTAAATTGTCTACTAATACCAATTCCCATTACAGGGCAAACAGATGGACAATGATGGAAGAAAAGCCATACTGAAGTAAGTAAAATAGCGAGGTTTAAATGGCATTAAGATCAAAATTATTGGATGAAAAAGTAGTAGAATCAGCAAAAGAAATGCTGAAGAAAGTAAGGAATAATGCATATGTTTCAAAAAAACTAAATGCTGTAATTGCAGCAAAAAAGTACAGTATAACGGCTGTAGCAAAAATATATTGCATTTCAAGAAGCGCACTAACTTCGTGGGTAAAACTCTTGAAAATTGGCAGAGAAGAAAAACTGTTTGCTCCTTCACAACGTCGTAGAAAAACTAAATTAAATCAGGCTCAACTACAGCAAATTGAAGAGTGGATAGAAGAAAATCCTAATATCACCATTAAAGAAATGAGAATAAGAATCCAGGAAAAGTTCGGATTAAATATCAGCAAATCTACAGTACACCGCCATATGCAAAAGATGAAATTCTCATATATTACACCAAGACCAGTTCATAATGGACAAGATAAAAGCAAACAAGAGGAATTCAAAAAAAAATCTCAATGGAGCTATTAGCAAGTATCCAGAAAAAGAGCTATTTTTCTTTGATGAATCACGGTTTGGCACACATTCAAAAGTTGGACATGGGTGGTTTAAAAAGGGGATTAGAACACAGGTTAAAACAAAATTAGGTAGGCAAAATTTCTATCTCTATAGTGCAGTTAATCCTAGAAATGGAGAGAGTTCTAGCTTATTTGCACCAAATGTCAACACTGATTGCATGAACATATTTCTTGAGCAAATTTCGCAATATCTAGAAACACGAGAGGCTTTTCTCGTTATGGACTGTGCTAGTTGGCATAGGTCAAAAAATTTAAAGGTACCTAAAAATATCGACATTATATACCTACCTCCATACTCACCTGAGCTAAATCCTGTTGAGAGGCTTTGGTTATGTATAAAACAGAACATTTTGCGCAATAAAATATACGATACAATTGCTCTACTTGAGGGTGCTTTGTGCAAATTTATTACTTCTCTTGCCAGCTCCACAATTAAACAACTCTGCAATGTTTCCTATTTGACTGGACAACAATGAGAATTGGTATTAGCAGCTACATTCAAAAGTTCATTATCAAGTTGTTGCAAACGTTCTTTCATATATTCATATTCAATTTCAGTTTGCATGTAGAAAATTTTTAAAGGTCTATTTGAAGCCATACCAAGAAAAGAAACACCTGCAGCCATATGAACGAGCCATGAAATCAAAAAGTCGCTTTTGCCGATTTTAGGTGGGCCACCCAGTACCAATAAGCCTCTTTTTGTTAAAATTCTTGGTGAGATTATATCCTCTGGTGTTGGCGATCGATCGTCCAAGTATTCTTTCACACTGAAAAAAGGAATTTTTTGACCAATAGTTAAAAAGTTTTGTAGCATATAATAACCTCCTATATGTTGGGCGTGACAGGTTGAATTGCAAAAGCTTTAGTTTTAATTTTTGTAAGAAGTTTTCCTAGATGCGGTTCTTCAACCATATTAAGGCAACCACTTCGATCTTTAGCAGGATATCCCCAAGAATTAATCGTCTGACAGACAAATGAACGAACCTCTGTACCATCATCTTTCTTGATTCCAACCATACTAATTATAGCTCTTTCCACAGAAGTCCGGATATGATAAGATTAAGGATAGATGGCGATAAGGAGGTTGGATGCCGGCAGCATATAGTTATGATTTAAGAAAAAAAGCAATGGAAGCACTAGACGAAGGGGAAAGCAGAGAAGCAGTGGCAGCAAGATTTAAAATTGGACGAACTACTTTGTGGGAGTGGCAGCAAAGAAAAAAAGAAACAGGCGACTTTCAGTCAAAAAAACTCGGTAATGGAGGTTACAATCAGAAAATTATCGACTGGAATAAGTTTATCGAATTTGCTAAAAAACACGGTAGAAAAACTCTGTCGGAAATGGCTAAACTTTGGGGCAACGTTAGTATCCAAACGATCCACCGAGCTCTCAGAAAAATTGGATTTACGCGCAAAAAAAGACATATGGATACAAGGAAAGGAACGAAGAAAAACGTGCTGAATTCTTAAAAATTATAGCAACAAAAGAACCAGAAAACTTAGTGTATATAGATGAGTCTGGGATTGATAACACGGAGGACTATCCATATGGGTATTGCCAGAAAGGACAGCGATTTTATGCCCTAAAATCTGGAAAAAAACTCAACGAATCAGCATGGTTGCAGCCTTAAGTAGAAGAAAGATAGTTGCTCCATTAACATTTGAAGGCCACTGTAATATGGATATTTTTAATGGATGGTTTGAGCAATTTTTGGCACCGATCTTAGAACCTGGACAAACTGTCATTCTTGATAATGCTACTTTTCATAAGTCTGATAAGCTTATCAAGCTCGCTAAAGGAGTCGGTGCAGAAATTTTGTATCTGCCGCCTTATTCTCCAGATTTTAACAAAATTGAGCATCATTGGTTTGCTATAAAAAACAGAGCCAGGAAAAACATTCCTCTATTCGAATCCTTTCGTCGTGCTGTTGATTCTGCCTTCCTATGACCTATTCGGACTATTATGAGAAATGCTATACTTCGTCAACTATCCCAGGAATTTCACTTGCAGTTTTAGCTCCTTCACATTGAGGTAGCCAAGTCGAGCGATTGAAATCATCGAGGTATTGTCCAAGAGTTCCAACTGTAATGATGTCTTTATTTGGAATATGTTGAAACTGATTGAGCCAAGCCATCATTTCTTGAGCAAGTAACCCGTAAGCAGCTCTCATATCTTGTTTTCCTGATCTTTCAGAAAAAGCTTCAGGTTGCATTTTTGCCCATAATAGACATAAACGAGAGGCTACTGTAATACTATCGATAAAAACACATCGATACTTGAGAAACTCTGAAGAAAGCTCTTTGTATTTACTGGATAC
This sequence comes from Wolbachia endosymbiont (group A) of Alloplasta piceator, assembly GCF_964028505.1. Taxonomy (NCBI): domain Bacteria; kingdom Pseudomonadati; phylum Pseudomonadota; class Alphaproteobacteria; order Rickettsiales; family Anaplasmataceae; genus Wolbachia; species Wolbachia endosymbiont (group A) of Alloplasta piceator. The sequence goes on from NZ_OZ034793.1 coordinate 986,949, forward strand.
ATGCTCATAGTGTCTTTGGCTATACGCTGAGTCAGATTTTAACGCAGGATTAGGACCACCTATGAGACATGCAATATCTCTTGCCTCATTCCAAGTACGAATACTTACAGAATCCCCTTGCCAATCTTGAACAGCAAGTAAACCTGCCTCAAAATCAAGACAAAGTGTTGGTTCATTTATGGTCTTTAAGAGACTAGTTTTACCTATACCATAAGGACCAAAGATGACCATTTTTATACCTGTTTGAACTTTTAGCCGTTCATTGCTGTTCATTATTTTCATTTTTCTCCCAGTACCTAAATATATATGTACGATGACCTAGGCAATTCGTCCGCAATTTGCAAAAAAAAATTTTTGAGCAAATATAATCGAGAGCTTATAACTTCTCTAAAACTGAGAATTTATTGCGTATTCGTTCTAGTGTGCGATAGATAGTTGTCTTTGGTATTTTGGTTATTACAGAAACTTCAGTAATAGTAAATACCTTAAGTAATTGACATAAATTACTATCTTTTTCAGACAAAGTTGAAATTATATTATTTATATCAGTGCGAATTATCGCTTCGATTTCCGAGTTCCTATGATCTGGAATATCGTCGTTTATATCATCAAAAGTTATATTACGTTTTAGACATAACTGATTGCGTAACATATTGCGAGCACAATAATTAGCTAATCTAGCAACGAAAGTACTAAAACTACTTCTTTTCTCATCGTGCCGGTTAAGATATTGCCAAACCTGACAAAAAAGCTCTTGTTCTATATCTTCGAGACTTTCGTTAATAAAACAGCTTTTGGATTTAAGGCGCGAAGCTTGAAATCTCACATGTTTAACAATTGTAGAATCGATTCCTTGATAAGAATTCTTCATAAAAACTCCAAAAGTTTCATGAATAGAGATTTTTACCAAGACTTTGTATGACTAATTTATTATAAAAAAGCAGTAATAATTTTTTTATCTAAAAGAATAAAATCTTTAAAAATTAAAATAAGATTTAAACGTTTTGATACACTACTGAAGCTACTTTTTCATAGGTAAAAAACTACCAATTTCGTACCTAATTTCTGAATTACTAATTAGTATTTCAGAAAGCAGTAATCGTTAAGTTATTGATAATATTGTCTTTTTTATGTTCTATTCCTAAAAGCCGTTTCTAAAGTTAAGTGGCTAAAATCGGCCAGTGAAGAGGATTTACGGATTACTGAAGTCTTATATATATTATATATATATTTAAATACAGGTAAAATATAATATATGATAATATAATAATATAAATATTGGCGTAATATAAGTTATGTAAAATAGTTATTAAGATAAGTAAAAACTCAAATGGCAGGATATGAAATTTTTTTTAATTTTTTTTCAAAATTGCGGACGAATTTGCGAGTCATCGTACATATATATTATACAGGGCATTGAACTTTAATTACACAAAGGAGTTTTTGTACGTCAATCTTAACGCTAGATCTCGGCAAGCAAACAGGCTGGGCAATTCTAACAGATGGAATAATTGAAAGTGGGAGCAAAAGCTTTCATGGTAGTCGTTTCAGCGGAGGTGGAATGTGTTTCTTAAACTTTTGCAATTGGCTCAATTCTTTGAAAGACATTTCTGCAGTGTACTTTGAGGAGGTGAGAAGACATTTAGGAACTGATGCAGCCCATTGCTACGGTGGGTTTCTTGCAGTGCTGTCTGCTTGGTGTGAAGAGAACAATATTCCCTACCAAGGTGTTAATGTTAAAACTATAAAACGCTTTATAGCAGGCAAAGGCAATGCAAGTAAGAGTGAAGTTATTGAAGCGATACGTGAAAAAAGTTTTTCACCTAGAGATGATAATGAGGCCGATGCTTTGGCATTAATGTTCTATATTAGTAAAGATATTAATAAGACGAAAAATCCATAAAAAGTGGGTCCTTTCAGCCAGAATGGCGGATTTGGTGGGTTCAACCCCAGGCCTTCTTTAGCGTCAGAGATATTTTGAATATTAACTTTTTAATTATTAAGGATTTAAATTATATGAATTTAGCAATCCACTACTATCCTGTTGAAAACCTCGTCGAATATAAGCGTAATCCTCGTAAAAATGATGATGTAGTAAATAGAATGTGTGCTTCAATCAGGGAATTTGGCTTTCGTATACCAATAGTTGCAAAAAGCGATGGAACTGTGGTTGATGGTTATTTAAGACTTAAAGCAGCAAGAAAACTTGGTATGGAGAGTATTCCAGTGGTCTTAAGTGATAATTTAAATGAACCACAAACTAAAGCTTTTCGGTTACTGGCAAATCAATCAGCTAACTGGGCAAAGTGGGACGATGAGCTTTTGAAAGTGGAAATTCAAGAGTTAGAAGATTTGCAGTTTGATCTTAAAATGACTGGATTTGAATTGGAAAAAGTTCAACGTTTTCTCGATGATTTTGATGGAAAAGAAGAAGTAGAAAGAGGAGTTTTGGAGTTAATTGATAAAAAGGTAGAAATAGCAAAACCAGGGGATTTATGGATTTTAGGTGATCATAGAATCTATTGCGGTGATAGCTGCGTAGTTGAATCATTTAAAGCAGTATTAGATGATAAAATGGCAGATATTACTGTTTGTGATCCTCCATATAACGTTGATTATGGTAGTAGCCAGGAGAGAGAAGATAAAAAAATATTGAATGATAATCAAGGTGAAAAGTATGAGCTTTTTCTCTACGACATCTGTTCCAATATTTTAGCATATACGAAAGGAGCAATTTACATCTGCATATCATCATCAGAGTTTTCAACGCTGCAAAAAGCATTTGAGGAAGCAGGAGGAAAATGGTCAACATTTATCATTTGGGCAAAGAATCATTTTACGCTAGGCAGGTCTGATTATCAAAGACAATACGAAGCAATGCTCTATGGATGGAAAAGCGGCAATAAACGTGAGTGGCATGGAGGTAGAAATCAAAGTGATCTGTGGTTTTATGATAAGCCAACACATAACTCATTACATCCAACGATGAAGCCAGTAGAGCTAATGGAGAGAGCAATAGTAAACAGCAGCAGATCAGGAGACATAGTACTTGATCCATTTAGCGGTTCTGGCAGCACACTGATTGCATGTGAGAGAACAGGAAGAATTTGCAGAACAATAGAGCTAGATTCAAAATTTGTAGATGTAACGATAAAACGTTGGCAAGTATACACAGGTAGGGAGGCAATTTTAGCCGGTACTGGTAAAACCTTTTCACAAATTCAAGAAGAAAAACAGTAAGAAAAAAGTGGAAAAGATAACGCAAACAGAATGGGCAAAAGAACAAGGATTTTCAAAGCAATATGTCTGTTATTTAGTAAAAAAAGGAATAGTTAAGTTGGAGGATGGTTTGATCGACCGAGAACAAGCAAATGAAGCAGTAGCGGCAATAAGAGATCCAAGTCAGCCACTGAGGAGGAAAAATCCAGAAAATACAAGTAACCTTTCCACGATGTTGCTAAAAACTAGAATAAAAAATGAAATGGAACGAGGTAAACTGCTTGAGGCAAAGGCAAAAGCTGAGATTGGTGAACTTGTAGCAGTAGAGGAAGTAAAGCGCGAAGCATTTAATGTAGCAAGAGTTGTCCGTAATAATTTGCTTAATATTCCAAATAGAGTTTCAGCGCTGCTTGCATCACTGAGTGACACTGAAAAGATTCATGGAACATTGACTGAGGAAATTACAAACTCACTTGAAGAATTATCTAACACTAAATTTCAAATGTAAAAAGATTTTGAATATAAAATGGCTGATAACCTAAGTTTGGAGTTAATAAAGTGCCTCATTAATCAACCAGGGGTAGATATAAACATTAGAGGATCAAACGGAAAAACCCCACTACATTGCGCTATAGAGTTTGATGAATTAAGTATGGTAGATCTGTTACTCACGAAAAAGAACATTAATCCTTTTGTAGAAGATAATGATGGTAAAACATCTCTTGATTACGCCAAAGAAGGGAAAAAAGCAGAAATATTACAAGCGCTAATTAATAACAAGTACGGGTCAGAACAAGATAGCTTACTTCATTTAGCTGCAATGATAGGTGAAGTTAATGCAGTTAGATATTTGATAGGAAAAGGTATTGACGTTAATGTACGAAATGCTTTGCATCATACGCCATTACATCTAGCAGCAGGAATAGGACATGCAGAAGTTGTAAAGATTTTGATAAGAGAAGGAAAAGCTGAAATCGAGGTTTTTGATGCACGAAATCAGACACCGATGCACTATGCAGTTAATAACAAAAAGTTGGAGATAGTAAAGTTACTGCTAAAGCTAGGAGCAGATGTAAATAGCGCACGTGTAGGACAAAACTCGATGAAATTATCACCTGTTCATATAGCTGTAAGTAATACTAATTACGATGAAAGAGACTTATGTCTTGATATCCTCAAATCCTTAATAAAGGAGCCTAATGCTCAAGTAAATTTGCAAGACTACGAAAATAAAACACCACTACATTATGCTGAAAGACTAAAAACAATAGAAGTTTTACTAACGCGAGAAGATATAGACCCTCTGGTAAAAGACGATAGCGGTAAAACACCATTTGATTACGCTAAACCTGAGATAAAGAAGACTTTGATGAGCAATAAGTATGGTTCTGAAAAGAATAGTCTACTCCATTTAGCTGCACAAAGAGGAGAAATTGAGATTGTAGATGCAATTTTAAAAGAAGAAATCGATATTGATATTGTAAATAATAAAGGTCTATCACCGATTTACCTTGCTGCGGAAAAAGGGCATTTACATGTAGTAAAGTTATTGCTGAAAAAAGGAGCAAATTATACACCTGTTTTACATTTAGCAATTAAATCAAACAATTTAGAGTTACTTAAAGTTTTATTTACTGAAAAAAATGGTGCATTGCTCTGCAGAGATACCGTTATTAATTTTCCAACCCTTCATAATAAATATATAGCACAGAGAGAAATAGCAGATAAAAGGACGAAAAAACATAATAATATTATCTGCATCTGTATTACAGTTAGTGCAGTAGCAATGGCAGCATATATAGGTTTAACAGCAGCAACAATAAGCAGTGCAATCATTTTTGCAACAGCAACAGGGATATTTGCGCTTATTATAGCAATAATGGTAAGTGAGATGAGCAAAAGATATATAGAAAACGAATTTCAGAAAAAGATGTTTATGGAATTAGAAGGGCAAAAAGGGACAGAAAGTGTCAGAATTGATAGTGTTGAAGTAGAAAGTTTACACAACAGTTGTTTGAGTGGAGTATAATGATCTACAGTGCCAGTTTTTATTCAGGATTAAAGCCAGATCCCCAGCTTAAAGTATCAGAGTGGGCGAATGAGTATCGAGTTTTAGCGCCAACTGCAGCATCAGAGCCAGGAAAATGGAGAACAGAGAGAACTCCTTATTTAAAAGAAATCATGGATTCACTTTCTCCTTCTTCACCGGCTGAAAAAATAGTATTCATGAAAGGAGCGCAGATTGGAGGAACAGAAGCAGGAAATAATTGGATTGGCTATATCATAGATCAAACACCAGGTCCAATGCTAGTAGTACAGCCAACAGTTGAAATGGGAAAACGTTGGTCAAAAGGAAGATTTGCGCCACTGATTGAAAGTACACCATGTTTAAAAAGTAAAGTAAAAGACCCAAGATCAAGAGATTCAGGCAATACTGTACAAAGTAAGGAATTTCCAGGTGGAATAGTAGTAATAACCGGAGCAAATAGCAGTGTAGGACTTAGATCCATGCCAGTAAAGTATCTCTTTCTTGATGAAATAGATGCATATCCAGGAGATTCAGGAGGAGAAGGAGATCCAGTACTGCTCAGCATAGCTCGAACCAATACATTTGCACGACGAAAGATTTTTTTAGTATCAACACCAACGATTCATGGAATAAGCAGAATTGAGAAGGAATTTGAAGCAACAGATAAGCAGTACTTTTTTGTACCATGTCCGTATTGTAATTACTATCAAGTTCTAAAATGGTCACAAATAAAATGGGAAGATAAAAATCCAAGTACAGCACACTATATATGTATAGAATGTGGTGAAAAGATAGAAAATCATCAAAAGACAGAGATGCTTGAACGTGGAGAATGGAGAGCTACAAATCCAATGAAAGGTGAGAAAAAAGGATTTCATCTTTCAAGTCTTTATAGCCCAGTTGGGTGGTATAGTTGGCAACAAGCAGTAGAGGATTTTCTGCATGCAAAGGAAAGTGAACAATTACTGAAAGTTTGGATAAATACTACGCTTGGAGAAACTTGGGTAGATAAAGGAGAAGTACCTGATTGGAAGCAATTATTTAACAGGAGAGAATTTTTTCAGATTGGCACAGTACCAAAAGGCGAAGTAGTTCTCACAGCAGGTGTTGATGTCCAAAAAGATCGTTTAGAAGTAGAAGTTGTAGCATGGGGAAAAAGCCGTGAAAGTTGGTCAATAGACTACCAGGTATTTGAAGGAGATACTGGAAGTAGAGAAGTATGGGGAAAGCTTTCGGAGCTTCTGAGTCATCATTTTATCGGTGAAAATGGGCTTGAATATATGATAAGCATGATGGCGGTAGATGCTGGATATGCAACGCAAGAAGTATACAACTGGGTAAGAGGTCATCAAGGATCTGGAAGAGTAATGGCAGTCAAAGGTGTAAATAAAGCCCTAGTGCCACTGAGCAGCCCAAGTAGAGTAGATATAACAGTTGGTGGTCAAAAGCTAAAGAGAGGAATAAAGCTCTGGCCAGTGGGAGTATCGATATTAAAGTCAGAGCTTTTTCAATTACTTAATATTTTGAAAGAAGAAGAGGGAAAAGCTCTACCTGGATATTGTCATTTTCCGGAGTATGCACCTGAATATTTTAAGCAGCTAACGGCAGAGCAATTAGTCAGCAAGGTAGTAAAAGGATACACCAAACAGGAGTGGCAAAAGGTAAGAGAAAGAAATGAAGTATTAGACTGTAGGATTTATGCAAGAGCAGCATCGATAGCACTGGGAATAGACAGATGGCCAGAGAGTAAGTGGAATAGTTTGAGTGGAAAAATGGAAAGTAAAAAGCCTAAAAAAGTGAGACAAAGTAAATGGTTGAATGAGAAGTAAAATGTACAATCAGGAATATTTAAGTCAAGTCGAAGAAGCGATAAAAAAACTGCAAAGCGGAGAGCGAGTAGTATCAATTGCATATGGTGACCATGTGGTGAGATATGCTGAAGTTCAGATAAATGACCTGCTGAATCTACGGCAACGTATTAAGGCTGAACTGAAAGTTGCAGGTGTGAGACCGAAGAGAAGAATTGTGATTGCGACAAGTAAGGGAATTGACAAAATTGTGTAAAAATGTTATAGTTTAAAATTGGTATTTTCTAGTTAAAATATGGATCAAAGTCAAGAAAGGCTTAATGTTAATGTAAATTTTGAGGGGGAATTTGCTCACTACCTTATAGAAATGGCAAAAGTTCAAAATAGAACTATAGAAGAGGTTGTAAAGGACCTAGTGGAAGAAGAAATTGAAGCAAGTAAATTATCTGAAGAAGATGATGAAATAGATGAAGTAGATATAAAGTTGGCTAAGCTTTCTCTTGAGCGTGATGCTAGAGGTGATGAAGAAATTAGAAGTGAGGATGTAGATTGGAATAGAATATTATCTGCAAAAACAGTCTAAAGGTGGAGATACAAGCTGAGATACGATATTATCTATTCAAAAAAAGTTCTTGAGGAAGACTTTCTTGCATTACCACCAACGATAAGATCTAGAGTGAGAAGAGCTGTAGATAGTCGTCTTGCAACCAACCCTAAAGCAATAGGTAAAGCATTATCGCATGAATTCAAAGGGTATTTTAGGATACGAGTAAGTGATTATCGTGTAATTTATAGGATAAATTACTCAAAACACACAGTAACTATTACTGCAATGGGACATCGGAGGGACATTTATGAACGCAGCCCAGAATAAGCGTTGGTATTTGTGCAAGAGCCTCATGCATAATTTATAAAGTGTTAACAGCCAGACTCTCCAGCAGCTTGCTGTAATTTTTTAATGTCAAATTGCGCAACAAACTGCTGCATAATCAAAGAGGCAAAATGCTATTAAAATCGTTCAAACAACTATTTAGAGGTTGTCCGGAAACAAGTAAAAGGCTATAATATCTGAAATTTTAGTACGGGGTAAAGATGAGAAAAAAGTATCCAACAGATCTAAGCGAAAGGGAATGGGCAAGAATAGAAAAACACTTCAGAGTATCATACAAGAAAGGAGGAAGGCCGCCAAAGTATAGCAAAAGAGAAATATTAGAAGCAATTTTCTATGTATTGCGTACAGGGTGTCAATGGCGGTATTTACCAAATGATTTTCCGCTATGGAAGACTGTGTATGAGCAGTTCAGGCAATGGAAGAAGCAGGGAATTTTTGAGAAAATGAATTATGAAATTACAAAATATAGTAGAAGAAAAATAGGAAGGAATGAGCAGCCGAGTGCCTGTATAGTAGATAGTCAATCTGTAAAGACTACAGAAAAGGGGGGATCAAAGGCTATGATGGAAGTAAAAAAGTAAAGGGTAGAAAAAGGCATATAATTACAGACACTCAGGGTTTTATACTAGGTTGTTACGTAGGCGCTGCTAACGAAAATGATAGAGATGGTATTAAAATAGCATTAAACAATATGAGAACAAAATATACTAAAGTTAAAAAAATGTGGGCTGACATGGGATACCAAGGAAGAAATTCAAAGAATCACATAAAGGAAGAATATGACATAGATATTGAAATTGTTACAAGGCCTCCATGTAGATTTTGGGTGCACAAAGATACGCCACCTGAGCTACTACCAACAAGAGAACAAGGGTTTAAAGTACAGCCAAGAAGATGGGTTGTAGAAAGGACTTTTGCTTGGGTTAATAGGAATAGAAGGCTATCGAAGGAGTATGATTTACTCACAACATCCACTGAGAATTTCATATACCTAGCTATGAGTAGGGTTATGTTAAAGAGGGAATATGCTTGAATTTACTAGTTTCCGGACAACCTCTTATACCAATTCCCATTACAGGGCAAACAGATGGACAATGATGGAAGAAAAGCCATACTGAAGTAAGTAAAATAGCGAGGTTTAAATGGCATTAAGATCAAAATTATTGGATGAAAAAGTAGTAGAATCAGCAAAAGAAATGCTGAAGAAAGTAAGGAATAATGCATATGTTTCAAAAAAACTAAATGCTGTAATTGCAGCAAAAAAGTACAGTATAACGGCTGTAGCAAAAATATATTGCATTTCAAGAAGCGCACTAACTTCGTGGGTAAAACTCTTGAAAATTGGCAGAGAAGAAAAACTGTTTGCTCCTTCACAACGTCGTAGAAAAACTAAATTAAATCAGGCTCAACTACAGCAAATTGAAGAGTGGATAGAAGAAAATCCTAATATCACCATTAAAGAAATGAGAATAAGAATCCAGGAAAAGTTCGGATTAAATATCAGCAAATCTACAGTACACCGCCATATGCAAAAGATGAAATTCTCATATATTACACCAAGACCAGTTCATAATGGACAAGATAAAAGCAAACAAGAGGAATTCAAAAAAAAATCTCAATGGAGCTATTAGCAAGTATCCAGAAAAAGAGCTATTTTTCTTTGATGAATCACGGTTTGGCACACATTCAAAAGTTGGACATGGGTGGTTTAAAAAGGGGATTAGAACACAGGTTAAAACAAAATTAGGTAGGCAAAATTTCTATCTCTATAGTGCAGTTAATCCTAGAAATGGAGAGAGTTCTAGCTTATTTGCACCAAATGTCAACACTGATTGCATGAACATATTTCTTGAGCAAATTTCGCAATATCTAGAAACACGAGAGGCTTTTCTCGTTATGGACTGTGCTAGTTGGCATAGGTCAAAAAATTTAAAGGTACCTAAAAATATCGACATTATATACCTACCTCCATACTCACCTGAGCTAAATCCTGTTGAGAGGCTTTGGTTATATATAAAACAGAACATTTTGCGCAATAAAATATACGATACAATTGCTCTACTTGAGGGTGCTTTGTGCAAATTTATTACTTCTCTTGCCAGCTCCACAATTAAACAACTCTGCAATGTTTCCTATTTGACTGGACAACAATGAGAATTGGTATAAGAGGTTGTCCGGAAACAAGTAAATTCAAGCATATTCCCTCTTTAACATAACCCTACTCATAGCTAGGTATATGAAATTCTCAGTGGATGTTGTGAGTAAATCATACTCCTTCGATAGCCTTCTATTCCTATTAACCCAAGCAAAAGTCCTTTCTACAACCCATCTTCTTGGCTGTACTTTAAACCCTTGTTCTCTTGTTGGTAGTAGCTCAGGTGGCGTATCTTTGTGCACCCAAAATCTACATGGAGGCCTTGTAACAATTTCAATATCTATGTCATATTCTTCCTTTATGTGATTCTTTGAATTTCTTCCTTGGTATCCCATGTCAGCCCACATTTTTTTAACTTTAGTATATTTTGTTCTCATATTGTTTAATGCTATTTTAATACCATCTCTATCATTTTCGTTAGCAGCGCCTACGTAACAACCTAGTATAAAACCCTGAGTGTCTGTAATTATATGCCTTTTTCTACCCTTTACTTTTTTACTTCCATCATAGCCTTTGATCCCCCCTTTTCTGTAGTCTTTACAGATTGACTATCTACTATACAGGCACTCGGCTGCTCATTCCTTCCTATTTTTCTTCTACTATATTTTGTAATTTCATAATTCATTTTCTCAAAAATTCCCTGCTTCTTCCATTGCCTGAACTGCTCATACACAGTCTTCCATAGCGGAAAATCATTTGGTAAATACCGCCATTGACACCCTGTACGCAATACATAGAAAATTGCTTCTAATATTTCTCTTTTGCTATACTTTGGCGGCCTTCCTCCTTTCTTGTATGATACTCTGAAGTGTTTTTCTATTCTTGCCCATTCCCTTTCGCTTAGATCTGTTGGATACTTTTTTCTCATCTTTACCCCGTACTAAAATTTCAGATATTATAGCCTTTTACTTGTTTCCGGACAACCTCTTAACAGCTTCCAATTTGAATTCTGCCGTATATTCTCTTGCCATTTCTAATCCTCCAAAATTTTATTTTACTCGAAAAAACTCCTTTCTTTCTCTCCACTTTTTCTGGGTAAGGTCAAGAAGCCTATTGTCTAATTATGTACCTAAATTTTATTACGGCACTTTCACTACTACTTTAACGAGTGAGCTACCTTTCTATAAAAGACCTATCGACTGTTGCAATTATAGGCGTAAACAAGAATGATAAAAGAGTACGAGATTGAGTAACTATGTACACTTCTGCTGGCATACCAGGGTATAGGTATACGTTTTTAAACTGAGCAAGCTCTGGTTTTGGTATCACTACACGTACTGAATAATAACGCCCTAGACTTGGATCATCAAGGGCATCGGGAGAAATATTGCTTACTATACCATTAATTAAACTTAAACGACGTGCACTGTAAGCACTTAAACGAACTTTAACCTTTAGCCCTTCTAGCCCATCAATAGAGACTATATTGCTATCTTTCTTTTGTGCTGACAGTATCTCTTCTATGTTTCTGGTCTGAATTTTAGCATCTATTATTAGGTCATCATCCGATGGCACTACGCTCATGATCGGAACTCCAGATTGTATAACACCACCTTCAGTATGGTATCTTATATCTGTGACTATCCCATCTTGAGGCGATTTAATTATTGTACGTGCTAATGAATCTTCAGCAACCATCAGTCTCTCTTTCAAGTCTGCAATAGACGTACTAACTTCCTTAAGTTCAGCGTTTGCTCTTTCTTGAGAATCATTTCTCACGTTTATAATTTCTAATTCGTTCTCTCCAATTTTTTGCTGCACTTGAGATATTGCAGAACGGTAATGTCCAACTCTGCCTTCAATTTCAGCAAACTGCTTTTCTAAAGCTAAAATGTGTGGTTTGCTTATATGGCCACTATCAAGTAACTGTCTTTTTGTTTCCAACTCCTCAGTTATCAAGTCATATTGCTTATGAGCTGCATTTAGTTGAAAGTTTAGCCCCGCTAATTCATCATTTAACTGCTTTATACGTTGTTGCAGTATGTCTGTTTTTCCCAATATGCTCTTTCTCTGAGAGTTGAACAACTTTACTTGATTCTTTATCGCTTTATTTACAAGTTCATCGTGAGATAATTTTTTAACCTCATCAGGAAACTCGAGCGTGTCCAAATCTACTCTGATTGCAAGAAGCCTTGCTTCTGTTGCTAAAAATGATAAGAGCTTCTCTTTGATGATACTTAAATTCGCCTTCTCGTTAACATCACTCAACAAAACTAGAGGCTCATCTTTTTTAACTGCTTGACCCTCTTTTACTAAAATTTTGCTTATTATTCCTCCGCCCAAGTGTTGAACTATTTTTCTATTTGAAGATACAATAACTTCTCCACTTGCATGCACCGCACCGTCAATTGGAGCTATAGCCGACCAAATACCACCTATCCCAAAAAAGATGAGTATTACTACCAGACCAAAAAATAGTGGTCCCCATGTTACTTTCAGGACTTCATTTACGTTATTACTTTCGCGTTTTAAAATAAAATTTATCACTGCATCAATCAATGCAAACGTCTTATCCAAAAATTTTGGGTACTTCTTCTTTTTATTTTTTGCTCCTTGCATATTTATATTATCACCATGGCCAATCAAGCCTGTCAAAGAAAATCCAGCGCTAAGCTTTTTTAACTTACTTATCATAATACTACTGTGAATTTGTGTTAACTCAAGATAACACACAAAAACAAAGAATCTATAATTTAAGCATTCCATTTAGACTGTAGGGCACCAGAATAAACTATTTAGTAACAATTCCTGCATCAACTATGTTTTTAAAATTTTTTGACGTTTAACTTTATTATAACTTTTTCTTTACTTTGTGAATATCTGAGTTACTTATATTATGTAAGAAATCTATTGCCAACTAGTCAATATTCTGTTAGGAATTAAGGTAATATAAAGTTATTATGCTTAAATTGGAAAGCAGAAAGTTCCTGATTACTGGCGCATCAGGCGGAATAGGGCAAGCAATTGTAAAAATTATGCACAAAGCCGGAGCAACTTTATGTATTTCTGGCACAAAAAAAGAAGTGCTCGAAGAAGTTGCTAAACAATATGAAAAAAATATGCACGTACTCCCTTGTGATTTATCAAATGCTGAGGAAGTAAATCAACTAGTAAACAGAGCAAGTGAGTTGATGGAAGGCTTTGACGGGCTTGTATGCAACGCGGGCATTACGCAAGACAGTTTATTATTGAGAATGACAGATGAAGCATGGCAAAAAGTAATTGATATTAACTTGAGCTCTATATTTAAGCTGAGTAGAGAAGCATGCAGGAAACTAATTAAGAATAATTGGGGAAGAATTATAAATATTTCCTCAATAATAGGGCTAACAGGAAACGCCGGGCAAGCAAATTATGCAGCGTCTAAAGCTGGAATAATAGCCATGAGCAAATCTATAGCAAAAGAAGTTGCAAGTCGTAATATAACAGTAAATTGTATTGCTCCTGGGTTTATAGATACTAAAATGACTGAAGTTTTAAATGAAGGACAAAAGGGAAAAATATTAGATAATATTCCAATGAAAAGAATGGGAACAGGGGAAGAAATAGCAGCAGGGGTCTTGTTTTTAGCAAGTGATGAAGCAAAATATATAACAGGGCATGTGCTCAATATTAATGGTGGGTTATTTATGTAGCAACACTTATGTATGGACAAATTATAATTTTTACTTTAAAATAAAAAATGTGTAGGTTTAGGTTTACGTTAATTTATTACTTAGAGGCAAAAAAATGAGCTCTATAATAGGATTTTTTGGTGTCTTGTGTGTAGTATTGCTTTTCTCTTTCTCAGGTTACGCAGCTATCACTGGTCCTGATATGGATGATACAACACAAGTAATATGTAATATTATTGGTTATGTTTGGGGGATAGGCGGTCCACTTATGACGGTAGTAATAATTGGTGCAGCTTTGCTTGCAATATTTGGCAGGATGCCGTGGCCAGCCCTCTTTGCTCTAGGCGTGTTTTGTGCTGTATTTTTTGGCGCTAAGACGATTATAATAAAAGTTATGCCCAATGTAAGCGATGAAGCAAAAGCTATGTTGGAAAAGTGTGGAAAGAAATAACCCATAAAAGTACAGAAATGCTTTTTTGTTATCCATTAAATCGCTTCATATCTTCAACTTGCAACAAATAAGGGCTATCTTTTGGTAAAGTTTTAACAGCTAGCTCAGCATATTTTGTAAATTGCTTTAAATCACCTTCAATACAAGCCTTTTTTGTCAAGGCAAAATAATGCATTGCCGTATCAGCTTCACATTTATATGCAATGCTTAAATACTTCCAGACAAAAGCGTTATTTGGTTCTATATTCAAAATCTGCTCCAGGTAAAAAATCGCCTTTTTTGCATCACCGTGTAATAATAAAGTATGAGATAATGCAAGTTTCACTAAATAACTGTTTTTCTCAGATAAATACCTAAGCGATTCCTCATACATTTTTATTGCTTCACTTAAATTTCCGGCCTTGTATAGCATTTCTGCTTTTAATTCATATAGGTATGGGTCATTGCGTGACTCTTGAATCAATGAATTAACTTTAGCAATAGCCTCTTCTATCTTTCCTTGCCTATAGCAAACTATAGCATTTACATACTCAGAATTATTTTCATATTTATTAGATAACACATGAATAGGAGCAAAGAAAGAGTCTAGCTTGGCAACCACACGCTCAAACTTTAGTAACTTATCCGCAAAAATTGGTTTTACGTTGTTTTTAACCTTATAATTTTGTACAGCAAACATACGTTTCTCACTAAGTGGGTGAGTGCGGAAATATTCCTCGGTGTTCTCATGCTCAATACTTTTAAAATAATCAAAAATCTCTTTCATACCTGAATTATCATAGCCAGATTCATCAAGATACCTTAAAGCATAGCTATCTGCTACACTTTCTTGCTCTTGAGAATAGTTAAAAAATAGCCTTGAACTAAACGCTACACCACTAAGCAAAATTGCACCAGCAACCTGAGGGTTAATGATAATACTAGAAACTAATCCTACCATATAACTAATCATTGCTATCGATTGAAAATAACCCATAGCACTAATCATTTGCAATATATGACCAGCAGATATGTGAGCAATCTCATGTGCTAATATACCAAGCAGGACATAAGGTTTAGCCGAATATTGTAAAAGTCCTAAATGAATGAAAATACTGTTATTGTTAATTACAAAAGCATTAATCGAATTGTCATTAATTATAAAAACTTTTATTTGCTCATGATCAATATCCGCAGCAGAAAATAAAGGTTGCGCTAGCTCTTTCACTATTGCTTCCACTTCACTATCTCTAATAATGTTAATAGAGTAAGCATTATTATAATATGCAAAAAAGAACAATAAGGTCAAAAACTTAGCAACTCTAAACATGAAAATTCTGTGCTTGTATAATTTATAGAAATTCTATATTTTAACACTTAAATTATACAAATTTATAAACGCTAGTTTAAATTTTTAACGTAACTGATAAGTTTGTCGATGGTAGTTAACTTAATTTTATGTTGTTCAGCAAATTTAAGTAACTGAGGTAAGCGCATCATAGAGCCATCATCATTCACTAATTCACAAATAACTGCTGAATGATCAAACCCTACTAACTTCGCCATTTCAACACTCGCTTCAGTATGACCAGCACGTTGTGCCACCCCACCTTTATGTGCAATTACAGGAAAAACATGACCTGGAGTTATGATGTCATCCTGAGTACCATCCTTGTTGATAGCAGCATGTATAGTTTTCGTTCTATCCTCTGCTGAAACACCGGTTGTAATGCCATAACGTGCATCAATTGATGTAGTAAATGCGGTATGATTTTCACCAATATTTTTCTTTTCCATGAAATTAAGGCCCAACCTTTTCATGTGAAATTTAGTCATTGCTAAGCAAACAACCCCTGTACCGTACCTAACCATAAAAGCCATATGTTCCGGCTTTATTTTCTCAGCTAAGACAATCAAATCGCCTTCATTTTCTCTATTTTCATCATCAACTAAAATGAATAATTTACCGGAACGAGCATCCTCTAATACATCTTCCACAGAAGAAATACCTGGTAGACTCATTGAAGCATAAGTGGCCTGTACCATAATAATTTACTTAAATTCAATCTTAACTATTTTATACAATTTCTCTCCATTTGGCACTGTCACTTCCACATATTCACCGACTTTTTTGCCGATTAAGGCACTCCCAAGTGGTGAACTAGTAGATATTAACTGCTTTGAAACATCAGCTTCATATTCGCCTACAACCTTATAAACATATTCCACTTCACCGTTATTATCACTTAACATGCTTAATGTCACAGTTGCACCAAACATTACTGAATCACCAGACAAATTTTTTACTTCTATTACTTCCGCATGTGAGAGCTTACTTTCTATCTCCATTATACGGCCTTCAATAAAACCTAACCTTTCCCGTGCTGCATGATACTCTGCGTTTTCAGACAAATCACCTTGATCACGAGCATCAGAAATAGCCTGTATCACAGAAGGTTTTTCTTCCTTTAATTTTTCAAGTTCGGCTTGCATATTCTCAAAACCTTCACTCGTTATAGGAAATTTATTAATAATGGATGAAGCCATAATCACCACCTAAACGCAATTAAATTGAGTAACGAAATTACTCACAATGTTAAAAATATCACCCTTTATATCATCACTCATGTCATTTGACAACTTTTTTAAAACCCCAGGATGCACAGTATGAAAATAATTAATAAGATCATGTTCAAATTTATTAATGTAACTTATTTGTATTTTACTTAACTGATTATATAGGTTAGAAAAAATATACATCAGCACTACTTGTTCTTCTATTGACATAGGTAAATGTTGTTTTTGCTTTAATAACTCGACAAGATATTTACCCTTATTCAAGGATAATTGAACACTAGCATCAAGATCAGAACCAAATTTTGCGAAATCTTCTAATTCTCTATACTGAGCTAAGCTTAGCTTTATAGAACCAGCAACTTTCTTCACAGACTTTAGTTGTGCAGCAGAACCAACCCGTGAAACTGACAAACCTATATTTACTGCAGGTCGAAATCCTTTATAAAATAATTCAGACTCAAGAAAGATCTGCCCATCGGTAATTGAAATAACATTTGTTGGCACATATGCAGATACATCACCAGCTTGAGTTTCGACAATTGGCAAAGCAGTTAAAGAACCCTGCCCTTTTTTATCAGACATTTTAGCAGCTCTTTCAAGCAAGCGAGAATGTACATAGAATATATCTCCAGGGTAAGCTTCACGACCAGGAGGACGTCTGAGCAATAAAGACATCTGCCTATATGCCACAGCATGCTTGGATAAATCATCATATATAATCAAACAATGCATTCCATTGTCACGGAAAAATTCCCCAATAGTGCAACCAGCATAAGGTGCTAAAAATTGCATAGGCGCGCAGTCAGATGCACTAGCCACAACTACAGTTGTATACTCTAATGCTCCGCTTTCTTTCAGCTTATTTACCACTTTTGCTACTGTTGAAATTTTTTGCCCAATAGCAACATAAACACAGTAAACTTTTTGATTTTCGTTTACCTCATCGTTAATCTTCTTCTGATTGATAATAGTATCAAGCGCAATAGTAGTTTTACCAATTTGTCTATCACCAATAATTAATTCACGCTGCCCTCTACCTATTGGAATTAGCAAATCTATAATTTTAATTCCTGTTTGCAGTGGCTCATGCACAGACTTACGATCAATAATGCCTGGCGCTTTAGATTCTATATCCATTCTGTTTTTGGCTCTAATTTCCCCACCGTCGTCCATAGGATGGCCCAACGCATTTACAACTCTCCCTAACAATTCATGCCCTACAGGCACCTGCACAACATCACCACTACATTTTACAACGTCCCCTTCTTTCACATCACGGTCATTACCAAGCACAACTATTCCAGCCGTATCATGATCTAAATCGAGAACTATTCCTTCTACACCACTTGCAAAAAATACCTTTTCACCGAATTTTGCTTTTTCCAGCCCATAAACCAATGCGATACCATCTGTTACTGAAATTACTTCACCTATATTTTCCCGCTTTATAGGATTATCAAACGTCTCAACCTTTTCTCTTATTATACTTGCTATCTCAGAAACATTCATACTGTTCTTCATACAAAATTCCTTACTTTTAATATTTCCATTTTACTTAAGTCAACTAACCTATCCAAGTAACTTTTTAGCGAAGCATCGATCAAATTAAAACCATACCTAACTACGAAGCCACCTAGTATAGAAGGGTCAACCACATTGCTTACTTTTATTATTTTACCAAGAAAGCTCAAAGATTCAGTAATTATTTTTATATCAGATTCCTTTAAAGTTTCTGCTGACTTTATAGTAATTTCGAATTCATTTTCATTTTCTCTTGCAAGACTTAAGAATTTTTCTAATATAAGGATCAATAAACTAGAGCGTTTATTTGCAAATATAACCATAATAAATTTTACTAAATTCTCACTCAAGTGCTCATTTATAGAAAGCATCACTTCTTTTTTGTGTGCAAAAGAAATCATAGGATGAGATAGGTACACAAAAACATCACGTTGATCCTTAAAAAAAGCCAACAAAAATTCTACTTCTTTCCTTATAATACCTAACCTGCTTCCTGAGACATGAAATAGCACTCTAGCGTAAGATGAAACTAAATTATTGTATTGGGTCTTTTTCATATTAAATCCAGTAAATCTAATTAAATCCAGTAAATCTAAATTAATTCAGCTACAAATCTTTCATTCTTCAATCCAAGCATTTTTTATATAAACAGGTCTTCTCTTTAAGGAAAGAAAATATAAATCATATCTGACTGAATAATCTAAAAAACTAAGGTTTTTACTTAAGAAATACTTAGAAGAATTTATAATAGACTGACATTGAAGATGAGATATCGGTATTTCTTTTCCAAGTAAACTTGTTTTAACTTCTATAAAAATCAGCTCCTTTTTTTTAGATACAATCAAGTCAATTTCACCGAACTTACAACGGTAACGGCGTTTTATAACATTATACCATTTCAGTTTTAAATATACTAAAACTAATAACTCGCCAAAGTAACCTACAAAGTAGCGTAACCTACTTACCACAAGAAGAACAATTATGATAACAATTAACTTTGTGTAACTACTTTGCCTCCTTCTTTATTTTTACTATAAACCTTACCTCTTGCTGCAATATCCCTATCAACCAGTTCTATCACTGCCATTGAAGCGCAATCACCCTTTCGAGTGCTAAATTTTATTATTCTAGAATACCCACCTTTACGATCTTGATAACGGCTGGCTAAGACGTTTAATAACTTATCAACTGCTAACTTACTATTATGAAGGCGTGAAAGCAAAAGTCTTCTACCATGTAAAGTATTCTTATTCTTAGCAATTGTAATAAACTTTTCGACATATGGACGAAGTTCCTTAGCTTTTGGTAAAGTAGTTACAATCTGCTCATGGTTAATTAATGAGATAGATAGATTCTTTAACGTCGATAATCTATGTTCAGTACAACGAGATAGTTTACGTTTTTTTATTCCATGTTTCATATATCACCTAATCTTCATCAGTATGTTGTTTAGCCAACTCATCTATATCCTTAGGTGGCCAGTTTAGCACATTCATACCCAAAGACAAGCCAAAATTAGTCAAAACTGCCTTAATCTCATTCAAAGACTTTCTGCCAAAATTAGCAGTTCTTAACATTTCACCTTCTGTCTTTTGCACAAGATCACCTATATAAGTGATGTTTTCGTTTTTCAGACAGTTATGAGACCTGACAGATAATTCCATTTCATCTACCTTACGCAATAAGACAGGGTCATAACCCAAATCTTTAGCACCACTAGACGAAGAAACCTGCGATTTTTTATAACTTACATCAGAACTAATAAAGGGCTGAAGTTGCTCCTGTAATATTCTTGCAGCAGAGTCAACAGCTTGACTCGGAGAAATTGTACCATCAGTTTCAATTGACAATATCAGCTTATCCTTATCAGTCACTTGGCCAACACGACTGTTCTCTACCCTGTACGAAACCCTGTTGACAGGGCTATACAAAGCATTAACTGGAATAAAACCAATTAAATCCTGTTCACTCATAAGCTTCAAAAGTTCGTTTTCTTTATACTTAATTACAGGAAGATAACCTTTTCCGCTAGCCACATATATGGTCATGTTAAGCTCTACATTTTGCCCCAGCGTACATATTAATAAATCCTTATTCACAATAGAGCATTGATCATCAGTTTCTATCATCCCAGCTAATACCTGGCAAGGCCCTTTAGCGTTTAAATTTAAGCATTTATTAGAAGCACCATTTAATTTACACCTCAACATACCCATATTTAATACTATATCAGTTACGTCTTCTCTCACCCCTTGAATTGAAGTGAACTCATGAGTTACACCTTCAATTTTTATTCCATAAACAGCACTACCTTTAAGAGAAGATAACATTACACGTCTTAATGCATTACCTAATGTTAAAGCAAAACCACTTTCCAACGGTTCTAGCACTATATCACTTTTTTCACTTGAATCATCTGATATTACCTTAACTGAACTAGGTTTAATCAATTTATCTAAATTGCTACAGAGAGAAACATCATTATTATAATACATAAAACAACCTTTTCAAATATCCTATACTCTTCTTTTTTTTCTTAACCTGCACCCATTATGAGGAATTGCGGTTTTATCTGCAATTGAAGTCACAGTCAACCCACAGCTCTGAAGTGCTTTAACCGCAGCTTCGGTACCAAAGCCAGGACCGCGAATTATTACAGAGACAACCTTCATACCAAATCTCTCCATTGCGTTCTTCGCAGCAGACCCCGCAGCCTTACCTGCAGCATAAGGTGTGGATTTTCTCGAACCTGAAAAACCACATGCACCCACAGAAGTTTGACATAGCGTATTACCATGAACATCAGTTACATTTACAAAAGTATTATTAAAAGTTGCACGAATATGGACAACACCAGTAATAAACTCCTTCTTACTCTTACTAACCGTTTTGACTTTTTTCATTAAAACTCACAATAATAATAAATTTTATTTTTTCCCAGCAATAGGCAACCGAGATCTACCTTTACGAGTCTTAGCATTAGTATGAGTCCTTTGCCCTCTCACAGGTAAACCTTTTCTATGTCTCACCCCTCTATAGCATCCCATTTCCACTAAAGATTTTATGTTCATAGCCACTTCTTTTCTGAGCTCACCTTCTATAATATAATTTTGTCTAATGAAACCGCTGATCTTTTCTATATCTTCATCTCGTAATTCTGAAACACGTTTGCGCTTATCAACTTCGCAAGCGTGACAAATTACATTCGCAGTAGCAATACCTATACCATATATATAAGTTAATGCAAAAGGAACACATTTCCTCACTGGAATATTTATGCCTGCAATACGTGCCACTGGTACCTCGATACTTTATTAATAACAACTCTTAATTTATACCATAAAACAACTCAGAGTCAAACCAAATTACAAGAAATTTTACTTTCAATCTCTTGCGTTACCTCATCAACACTCAAATTAGCGTCAATTGTTAATAATTTGCCTTTATAATACTCGCGTAAACCTTTCATTTGAAGGTGATATTCACTTATTCTCTTATTAATTGCAGACATATCAGCATCATCAATTCTTTTCTCTAACCTCGTACTTTTACATTTAGCACAAGTAGTACTCTTAAAAGAAGATACACTATATATGCTTTTACAGTCCAAACACGCGAGACGATCTTTTAACCTATCGATTGCAATATTATCGTCAAGCTGCAGCTCAACTACAATGTCAACATCCCTATTATATTTTTCTTGCAAAACTTGAGTCAAAAAATGAGCCTGGTTTAAATTTCTCGGAAAACCATCTAATAAGCAATTATCATCCACTAATGCAATCTGGTCACGTAATAATCCACATATAATTTCATCTTGAATTAAATTACCAGATTCCACGGTACCCTTTATTTTTTTACCTAACTCACTACTGCTGGATATAATATTCCTTAATAAATCCCCTACTGAAATTAATTTTAAATTATATTTTGCTATTAACAAGCTTGACTGAGTACCTTTACCAGAACCTGGAGGACCAAAAATCGTAATGATCATCTTACTTTCCTCGTTTTAGACTCATATTTCTTTATCCAGTTGTCGTACCTATTTGAAAAAATATAAGATTGTATTTGCATAATAGTATCAGTAATAACGTTCACTATAATCAGTAAGCTCGTCCCACCAAAAATAAATGGTATATCATAATAATATCTCATAACTTCAGGTACAGTACATATGACTACCAAATACGCAGAGCCAATGAATGTCAACTTAAAAACTATATCTTGAAGGTAATCAGAAGTATGTTTCCCAGGCCTTCTACCAGGTATAAAACCACCATTTTTTTTAAGAAAATCTGCGTTTTCCTCTGGATTAAATATAAAATTGGTATAGAAAAAATTAAAAAATACTATCAGCACCAAATAGGCTACAATATATACTACTTTATTTGCCATAAAGTAATTCAAAATAAAATCAGAAAAAGCGTGCCCCTTATAGAAATTTGCAATTGAAATAGGTGTCAATAAAATTGCATTAGCAAAAATGGTTGGTACTACACCAGATAAATTAATCTTCAATGGAATATAAGTAAAATCGTCATTATGTAATCTTTTAAATTGCTTTTTAGGATGTTGAACAATAACCTTTCTATAAGAAGACTCTACAAAAATGACTAAGAGTAGCAGCAAAAAAAACAATACCAAAACAAAAAGGATAATAAATAACGATACGCTACCGTTTTTATTTAACGTTAACAAAGATGACAAAGCGCTGTGTAACTCTGATATTATACCCGTGAAAATGATTAATGAGATACCATTGCCTATACCGCTAGCGCTGATTCGTTCACCAAGCCATATTAAAAGCATAGTTCCACCTAAAAGGCTGAAAACACCTATTGTACGAAACATAACACCAGGTTCGATTACAACCAATACCCCTTCCCTATTCATCCCTTCCAATCCAACCAAAATTGGAATTGATTGAAATACACAAATTACTATGGTCAGATAGCGTATATAAGAATTCATCTTTCTACGGCCTGACTCTCCATCATTCTTAACTTCCTTCATTCCTTTAATCGCAGAAGAAAGTAACTGAATAATGATAGAAGCCATTATATATGGCATAACGTTCAATGCTAGAATTGTCATTCTAGCCAATGCACCACCAGAAAATAAATTAAATACTCCAAAAACGCCTGAGCCATCTTTGGGAAATATATCATTAATTACATCAAGATTAATTCCAGGAATAGGCACATAAGTACCCAAGCGATAGGAAATTAAAGCTATTAGCGTAAAAAATATACGCTTTAATAAATCGCCTTTATATAACAACGTAGGATCCAAGCTATTAAATGCTGATTTATTGCCCATGACTTACGATAGTATTTCCACACTACCACCAACTGAAGCTACAGATTTTTTTGCAGCTTCTGACGCAAAATCAACATGAAACACAAATTTTTCGCTCAACTTACCTTTATTAAGAAGTTTAATTTTATCCTTAATAGACTTTATAAAACCTAATTTATACAGCCTCTCCTTATCTATAACAGAGTCTTTCACTATTTTTTTAGCTTCCATTAAGCGCTGTATATCGCCAACATTAATTATAGAGTATATGCTCCTACGTATAGGCTTAAAACCTCTTTTAGGCAAACGAGTATATATAGACTGTTGTCCACCCTCAAAACCATTTATAGAAACTCCACTTCTAGCCTTCTGCCCTTTATGCCCTCTACCGGATGTTTTACCTTTACCACAACCGATACCTCTACCCAGCAACTTAGGCTTCTTTTTCTTAGATAATTTAGTAAATATAGAGTTTAATTTTACAGCATTATTCATACTTTACCTGTTTCCAACTATCTCGCTAATCTTTTTGCCTCTTTTGCTTGCTACCTGACGAGGAGATAACATACTATCAAAAGCCTTAAACACCGCACATATAACGTTATGAGGATTATTTGATCTAGTGGATTTAGCTACCACATCCTTTATACCTAACACCTCAAAAACTGATCTAATCGCTCCACCAGCAATAATACCTGTTCCGGCTCTTGCGGTTCTTAAAACTATCTCACCAGAACAAAATTTAGCTTTAATATCATGATGCAAAGTTCTACCTTCACGCAAGTACACTCTAATCATTGATTTCTTTGCAGCATTTACAGCTTTGACTCTTGCTTCAGCAACTTCTGCGTGCTTACCTATTCCACACCCTACCCTACCCTTCTCATCGCCAACAACAACCAAAATTGAAAATGAAAATCTTCTACCACCTTTGGTAACCGTTGTCACTCTTCGTACCGAAACTAAAAGCTCTGATAAATCATTATTATTTTGTAAATTCTTTATAGCCATATTCAAAACCTTCTAAAATTCAAATCCAGAACTTCTTAAAGCCTCAGCAAATTGAGAAACTAATCCTGTGTATTTATACGCTCCACGATCAAACGTAAGCTGCTGCTCTAATTTCATGCCAGACAGACGCTCAACCATTAAAGAAGAAACCTGTTTTATAGTTTCAGCGTTGACTTTCCCTTTACATACATCCTTAATTTTAGCATCCAAAGTAGAAGCTGAAGTGAGAGTTATTCCTTTTACATCATTAATTAACTGGACATAAAAATGCCTATTAGATTTAAATATGGATATACGTAAACGTTCAGCGCTCTTGTCAAGCTTCGCTCTATTACGTAACTTCCTTTTTTCAGAATTACTTAAAAAATTATACGATCTTTTCATTTTTATTACTTCTTTTTACTTACAACCTTACGCAGCATAAATTTGCCTTTTATTACAACACCCTTACCTTTATAAGGATCATATTTTCTAATTTTGCATATATCAGACGCCACCATATAGACCTTCTGCTTATCCATACCACTAACTACTAAGTGAGTTGGCTTTATGCACTTAATCTCAACATCTTTAGGCACTTTATATTTAACATTATGGCTATAACCAAGATATAAAGTCAAATACTTACCATCACACTCTGCCTTATATCCCACACCGTTAATCTCAAGATTAACAGAAAAACCATCAACCATGCCGTTAATGATATTATTAATATTACTCCTATAAGTGCCCCACATAGGCTTTATTTTATCATAATTATCTTTATCTTGATCAACAGAAAGCAATAGCTGATTATCAATAATCTGACACACAACATCCCTGATCAAGCTAACTTCCTTTTCAGCCTTAGCACTCTTTATTAACATACTACCATTATTATATTCAACTGAAACACCAGCAGGAATATTGATAGGAGCAGCACCTATACGAGACATGAATTTCTCCTATTATTTAAAACACACGACACAAAACTTCTCCACCAACCTTTAACTTATGTGCATTATAATCAGTCATCACTCCTTTGGGTGTCGATATAATAAAAATACCAAGACCATTATATGCTTTAGAAATGTCCTTATACTTAGAATAACGACGACAACCAGGCTTTGACACCCTAACTATGTCACTAATTACAGGTGACTTCTCATAATACTTCAATTTTACAATGAAAGAAGGTAAATTATCTACAACTTGCTTTTCATAATCAAGGATATACCCTTCCTCTTTTAAAATCTCCAATATAGAAGAATTCATCTTAGAAAATAGTACCCTTGTTGCCCTATGCATTGCCAATTGAGCATTACGTATCCTTGTTAAAAAATCACCAATACTATCAGATAACGCCACAATATACTCCTTATATTATATTTACCAACTAGACTTTGTAACTCCTGGAATTTGCCCAAAAGAACATAAATCACGCAAAACAATTCTACATAAACCAAATTTTCTATATACTCCTCTTGGTCTCCCAGTTAAAGCACACCTATTTCTAATTTTGGTTTTAGAAGAATTTCTAGGCAATTTTTTAATTAATTTATTTTGAGCTGTAAACCTTTCTACAATAGACAAATTCTTATTATTTATTATAGATTTCAATTTTTCTCTTTTTTCTTTATATTGATCGCACAACTTTATTCTGCGAAGATTTCTTTCTATCATAGATTTTTTTGCCATATATTTCTCCTCTCAATTAATCAAAAAAAGGAAATTTAAGAGCCAGTAATAATTCCTTTGCTTCCTTATCACTAACTGCACTTGTTATAATATTAATATCCATACCTCTAATTTTACTTATTTTATCATAGTCTATTTCTAAAAACGAGATATGTTCCTTTATACCAAAGGAAAAATTACCATTACCGTCAAATTGCTTCACACTAAATCCTCTAAAATCTTTTTCCCTTGGCAAAGCAATATATATCAATCTTTCTAAAAACTCATACATTTTATCTCTACGCAAAGTTACTTTGCAACCTACTGTAGCACCTTTTCTGATCTTGAAGCCAGAAATAGATTTTTTTGCAAAAGTTGATAAAGGCTTCTGCCCAGCAATCAAATATAGGCTATCAAGTGGTTCATTTATTGCTTTACTATCTGTAGCAGCATCTCCAACGCCCATATTGATACACACCTTGACAAGTTTAGGCACTTGCATTATATTGCCGTAATTAAACTTATCCTTCAAGGACTTTACTATGCTATCTTTATACAATTCTTTAAACATATCAACCTAATCTATCACTTCTCCAGAAACTTTTGCAAAACGCACTTTTCTACCGTCTATAACCTTAAACCCCACTCTAGTTGGAGTTTTATATTTAGGGTCCAATGTTGCAACGTTGGATATATCAATAGCTAACTCTTTATTTAATATACCACCACTACTACCAGCTTTTGGTTTAGTATGTCTCTTATGCACATTCACTCCAGAAACAATTACTTTCTTTTTAGCATCACGTGCTATAACTTTGATTACCTTACCAATTTTTCCCTTATCTTTACCAGTTAAAACTATAACGTCGTCACCACTTTTTATTTTAGCACTCATTATAAAACCTCAACAGCTAATGACATTATCTTCATAAAAGAACCAGATGATAACTTTTTTACCGGACCAAACACCCGAGTGCCAAGTGGTTCACCTTGATCGTTAATCAAAACTACAGCATTGCTAGAAAAACGAATTACAGAACCATCAGATTTTCTAATAGGGCTTTTCACCCTCACCACAACTGCTCTATATACTTTTCCCTTCTCAACTTTCCCTCTTGGAGTAATAGATTTAGTAGATACAATAACTGTGTCACCTATAGATGCAGACTTTCTACCACCCAATAAACCAATACAAAGCACTGCACGCGCGCCAGAATTATCAGCTACTTCCAACAATGTATTTTTTTGAATCATATAAATATCCTATTCAATGTGAGCTATTAACAATAACCCATTTTTTAGTAGTAGAAATAGGCTTGTGTTCTTGTATTAAAACCTTGTCCCCTTCTTTACAACTATTATTCTCATCATGTGCTGTATACTTCTTGTATTTTTTTATAACCTTTTTATACAGCTCATCCTTATACACTTGTAATACCGAAACCTTTACAGTCTTATCACACTTAGCCTTAGTTACAGTACCACAAAAAACCTTTTTAGGCATTCTTTTCCTCTCTTCTTCTTTTATTTAATGTAGTTAAAATACGAGCTATGCTCTTTCTTATTAAGCTAAAACGCGAAATATTGTTGCACTGGCCCAGCTTCTTTTGAAAAACCAAATTAACAAACTCTTTTCTCAAATTCACAAGAATTTCATGCAATTCCTGCGAGGACCTCGATTCAATGTCAGCTATATCCATTGCAACTCCATTTAATTATGATTAGATACAAATTTACACTTCATAGGAAGCTTAGCAGTTGCCTTTTCAAGCGCCAATCTTGCTAAATGCATGGGAACATCACTGCTAATTTCAAACAACATTCTACCGGGCTTAGCTTTAAATACCCAAAACTCAACACTACCTTTCCCTTTACCCATACGCACATCCGCCGGCTTTTTACTAACAGGGGTATCAGGAAAAATTCTTATCCACACTTTACCAGAGCGTTTTAATGTTCTAGATATTACACGCCTTGCAGTTTCAATATGCTTAGATTGAATCCTACCTGCTTCCATAGCCTTTAGACCATAATCTCCAAAAGATAATGTGCTACCACCTTTCGTGTTACCCTTAATTCGTCCTTTAAATACTTTTTTATATTTACTTTTTTTAGGAATAAACATTTCAATATACCTAATTAGTTACCAATATAAACCCAGACCTTAACTCCTATGATGCCATATATAGTTTTTGCTTCAGCAAAAGCATAATCTATATTAGCACGTAAAGTATGCAAAGGCAAACGGCCTTCTTTATACCACTCAGTACGAGCTATCTCAGCTCCGCCAAGGCGCCCAGAACAACTTACTTTAATACCTCTAGCACCCATCCTCAAACAACTTTGAATAGCTTTTTTCATCGCTCTTCTAAATGAAACCCTTTTTTCTAACTGCTGTGCAATGCTGTTTGATATTAAAACTGCATCTATTTCAGACCTTTTAACCCCTACTACATTCACTTCCACATTATTTTTTACTTTTTCAGCTATCTTTTGCTTTATCTTCTCAATATCCGAGCCTTTCTTACCTATTATCACTCCAGGTCTAGAAGAATGTATTATTACAGATACCAAATCGATCGTACGCTCTATAATTACTTTAGAAACACCAGCATGCTTAAAAGATTCATTTATATAACTGCGAATAGATAAATCTTGATGCAACCCTTGTTTATAACCCTTCTCAGCATACCAAATAGATGACCAAGTATTAACTATTTTTAACCTAAATCCTTTAGGATTAACGTTTCCCATATTTTTGCACTTTCCTTATTAATTTTCTATTTTTATGAATCATATAATTTCCCCCAATTTTACAGTTATATTACTATAACGTTTACTAACTCTATTAGCTCTACCCATAGCTTTTGGACATACCCTACGCAAAGTAAGAGACTTACCTATTAAAATTTCTTTTATATATAAATTATCGATATCCAATCCATAATTTTGAGCATTAGCAATCGCAGAATTTAATACCTTCCTTATAAGACCTGCAGCTTTCTTTTCACAAAATCTTAATTGCACAGTGGCAAAAGAAACTTTTTTATTACGTACTAAACCAGCAACCAAATTCAATTTACGAGGAGTTGATTTTAAAACCCTAGAACCAGCTTTAACTATTACATCTCTGTTTTTCATATCAATTACCTTCTTGTCGCCTTTTTATCACCACTATGCCCAGTAAATTTACGAGTGGGTGAAAACTCACCAAACTTATGACCTATCATATTCTGATCATTAACATTCACAGGAATGTAATCCTTACCATTATAAACAGCAAACTTTAAACCTAAACAATTAGGAAGAATTACAGAAGCCCTGGAATGAACTTTTATAGCCATGTTAACAAACCCCTTGTTTAAAGCATTATTCACCGACTTTAATATAGAAGGATGACAAAAAGGAGGCTTCCATGCAGATCTACTCATAAACTAACCTTTCAATTGTTTTATATACTTATCACTAGATTTATTTCTCCTTCGAGTTTTCTTTCCTTTTGTTGCAACACCCCAAGGAGTAACAGGATGACGACCACCAGAGGTTTTTCCTTCCCCGCCTCCATGAGGATGGTCAACCGGATTCATTGCAACTCCACGTACAGTAGGTCTAATCCCAAGCCACCTACTTCTCCCAGCTTTACCCAACTTTCTATTCTTATGGTCAGGGTTAGATACTACACCAATAGTAGCCTTGCAAGAAGATAAAATCAACCTAATTTGACCAGACCTGAGTCGTAATAAAACATATTGGCCATCACGACCAACGATTTGTGCATAACAACCAGCAGCTCTAGCAATCGCAGCACCATTACCTGGCTTCAGCTCAACATTATGAACGAAAGAACCAACAGGTATATGCTTGAGTAGTAAACAATTCCCTGGCAAAATATCAGCATCATTCCCAGCTGTAACAACATCACCTGGCTTCATACCTTGAGGAGCTAATATATAAGACTTAATATCATCTTCCTTATATGATATTAACGCCAAAAACCCACTTCTATTTGGGTCATACTCTATTTTTTCAACTATACCTTGACCACTTCTATTACGCTTAAAATCTATCACTCTATACTTCTTTTTGTGACCACCACCCCTATGACGAGTTGTAATTCTACCATGATTATTTCTTCCACCACTGGACTTTTTACCGGATGTAAGAGACTTTTCTGGCTCATCTTTTGATAAACCAACTTTACTTACTAACACAGTCCCACGAGAAGACGGAGTAACAGGATTAAAAAATTTCATACCCATACTAAACGCTCATTATATCTAATTTTTGACCATACATCAAAGAAAAATAAACTTTCTTTTTCTGTTTTTCACAACCAATCACACCCCTAAAACGCCTATATTTAGGCTTAATTCTAACAACATTTATAGAAGAAATTTTAACATCAAATAGAGACTCTATTGCCAACTTTATTTGACGCTTATTTACATTTACAAAAACATACAAAGAATATTTATTAAACTTCTCCCTCAAAAAAGAGGCCTTTTCTGTAATTATAGGAGATTTTATTATATTATTATATTTGATCATAACAATCTACCTTCAAGATGCTTTAAAGTATCCTTTGTCAACATCACGCATTCGTGATTCAATATATCAAAAACATTTAACCCAATAGGTTTGATTAAGTCTACATAGTGCAAGTTTTTAGCCGCACGCAACAAATCATCTCCATAATCACCAACTATCAAAAAGGAAGAAAATTTAAAATTTTTAATACATTTACACATTTCAGACGTTTTCTTCACATCAATATTTAAATTATCCAGAATAATTACTTGATTATTTAAATACTTTAGAGATAAAGCAATTTTTAAACCAAATTTGCGTACCTTCTTATTAAGAGAATAAGTATGACTCCTCACAACAGGGCCGAAAATAATCCCACCACCTCTAAATTGAGGAGATCGCAAGCTCCCTTGTCTTGCCCTACCGGTACGTTTTTGACCATAAGGTTTAGCTGTTGTACCAGAGACATCACTAATACCTTTTGTTTTATGAGTACCAGCTCTTCTCTTCGCTAATTGCCATCTCACTATATCATGCAAAATACTCAATTTTTGCTTAGCAGAAAATATCAAAGGATTGAGCTGAGCAGTACCTACATTATCATTAGATAGATTAACTAAATTACATTCCATAACTAACTTACCAAATTACTAGCATCATCATTTACATCTAACAGTAAACCCACCGGAAAAGGAACATCTTTATGTAAAGATTTTTTAACTGCATCTCTTACAAAAACATAGGAATTTTTAAACCCAGGAACATTATTACCCTTCACAGCAATTATACTATTTTCATGATCAATGGATAATATCTTCATATTTTGTGCAGTTATCCTGCTGTTACCTAAATGACCAGCCATTTTCTTTCCTTTGAATACTCTACCAGGATCCTGACATTGGCCAGTGGAACCTTGTGATCTGTGAGCAATAGAAACACCATGAGATGCCCTAAGCCCACTGAAATTATGCCGCTTCATCACACCAGCAAATCCTTTACCTATAGAATAACCCGTAATATCAAGATATTGACCAACCACAAAATGATTGATTCCCACTTTTTTACCACATTCTATTCCCGACAGGTCATTTAATCTACTTTCGTATAACTTACATTTATTATTTATACCCTTTTTCTTTAAATATTCCAACTGAGGTTTTGCTATATTTTTAAAATCTCCTGTGCCTAAAATGACTGAATTATAGCCACATTTATCTTGTCCTTTTATATCAATAATATAAGTTTCGCTGAGATGCAATAAAGTTACAGCCATGCGACTATTGTCAGAATACATAGCAGTATGACCAATATTCATCATTAGTAAACCAATTCTCCTCAGCGAATTTATTCTCTTCATTTCCTTCTCCTAAACCTTAACTTCCTTGACTTTTAAATCCACTTCTACGCCAGCAGAAAAAGATAAACCTGTAAGCATCTGCATCATAGTAGGAGTAAGATCATGTAAAACAATCAAACGCCTAGAAGTTCTCATTTCAAACTGTTCACGAGATTTTTTATCAACGTGAGGAGATCTATTAACAATAAATTTAGAATCTTTCCTTGGCAACGCAATCGGACCAGATAATTTTGCACTGGACCGCTTTAATTCATCAACAAATTTTCGAACACACTCCTCCAATAAAGAACAATCGAAAGCCTTAATGTTAATATATATATCTTGCTTCATCTTAGTTACTACACTCACTCCAAAATTTCAGAAACAACACCAGAACCAACAGTTCTACCACCTTCTCTTATCGCAAAACGCAATCCCTTATCCATCGCTATCGGTACTTGCAATTCTACTTCTATACTCACATTATCTCCTGGCATTACCATCTCCTTCCCATCTAGCAATTTTACGCTCCCAGTTACATCTGTTGTCCTTAAATAAAACTGTGGCTGGTAATTCGCAAAAAACGGTGTATGCCTTCCTCCTTCCTCTTTCTTTAATATATAAACCTCCGCCTTAAACTTTCTATGCGGTGTTATCGTCCCCGGTTTCGCTAATACTTGCCCTCTCTCCACTTCTTCTCTTTTTGTTCCTCTTAACAATATTCCTACATTGAGTCCTGCACTTCCCTTATCCAGCAACTTCTTAAACATCTCAACACCTGTGCATATCGTCTTTTGCGTCGCTTTCAGACCTATTATCTCTATCTCTTCTCCCGTCTTTATCTCTCCCTTCTCTATTCTTCCTGTTACCACTGTTCCTCGCCCCGATATCGAAAATACATCTTCGATTGGCAATAAAAATGGTAAATCCACAGGCCTTGGTGGAACCGCCACATATTCATCTAACTTTTCCATCAATTTATCTATTGATTTCTTTCCATATTCGCTGCTGTCATCCTCCAGCGCTTTCAATGCAGATCCCACTACCACAGGAACTTCATCCCCTGGAAATCCGTATTTATTCAGCAATTCCCTCACTTCCATTTCTACTAAATCTATCATATCAGCATCAGCAACATCAGCTTTATTTATATACACCACGATATATCCAACACCTACCTGCTTCGCCAGCAATATATGCTCTCTCGTTTGTGGCATTGGCCCATCAACCCCTGACACTACCAATATCGCCGCATCCATCTGTGCTGCACCTACTATCATGTTCTTTACATAGTCAGCATGTCCAGGACAATCAACGTGTGCATAATGCCTTTTTTCCGTCTGATATTCAACATGCGCTGTTGCTATCGTTATCCCCCTCTTCCTTTCTTCTGGCGCCTTATCTATCTGATCATACGCTACAAAATTTCCATAATGCTTTGTTATCGCCGCTGTTAACGTTGTCTTCCCATGATCCACATGTCCTATTGTTCCCACATTTACATGCGGCTTTCCAAATGCTTCCACTATTGCTGTCATAATTTAAACTTTTCCACCTAAAATACAAATACATCAATAAATAATATGTTGATTTTATAAAAATACAACAAAAAAAAGAGCGGATAGTGGGAATCGAACCCACGTCACTAGCTTGGAAGGCTAGAGCTCTACCATTGAGCTATACCCGCACAATGGAGGAGGTAGGATTCGAACCTACGTACGCTCACGCGGACAGATTTACAGTCTGTTACCTTTAACCACTCGGTCACTCCTCCGCAAAAATTTGTTAAGAGAATACTATTTTAGCATCTTAACTTAAGCTCTTATTGTATTTAATACTAAACGCCTAAAATTAAAAAATCAAGCAATAAAACCTACCCTGATTAAAATCACGCAGATTTCATTTTATACAACACAATATTGTCAATAAAACGTTTAAACAAATAATGCGAATCATGCGTACCTGGCGCTTCTTCTGGATGGTATTGCACAGAAAAGACTGGGTAATCCTTCATCATTATTCCCTCTACACTATTATCAAATAGAGAAATGTGAGTAATTTCAACATTACTTAGAAGAGAAGCTGAATCAACAACGAAACCATGATTTTGGCTAGTGATCTCAACTTTTCCACTAATTACATCATAAACTGGATGGTTACTCCCTCGGTGACCTATATCCATCTTGATGGTCTTTGCCCCCAAAGTAATCGCAAGTAATTGATGGCCCATGCATATGCCAAAAATTGGTATTTTAGATTTTATAATAATGTCTATTTCTGAAACTACACTTTCTCCTATTTCTTGCGGATCACCAGGACCATTTGAAAGCACTATACCATCTGGATTCATACTCAACACTTTTTGAGCAAAACCTGTGCTTGGTCTGATTAATTCAACTGTACAACCAAGTTCTATTAAGCGTGAAACTATACTGATTTTTACGCCAAAATCAACGATTACAACCCTATATTTTGCATTAAGGTCTCTTTTAAAATTACTATGCAAGCTAACTTTATTGGTTATTTCTATCCCATTTACAGGTTTGTATTTCTTCAATTCATCCAACACATGCGTCTCGCTTGACGGGTATATCATTCCATTTTGAGATCCATGTTCTCTCAAATGTCTCGTTAAAGCTCTAGTATCAACTCCTGATATCCCAATCACGTTATTTTTCTCTAACCAATCATTTAAACTGATATATGAAGAAGAGTGGGACATAGAAGAAAGTTCACGCATAACCACACCACTTGCAAAAATTTTCTTTCCTTCATTATCTTTATGGTTTACTCCAATGTTACCAATATGAGGAAAAGTGAACGTTATAATTTGATCGGCAAAAGAAGGATCAGTTATAGTATGCTGATACCCGGTCATACCAGTGGTAAAACAGATCTCACCTATGCACTTGCCTTTTTTACCTACTGATTTTCCCCAAAAGCATTTACCATCTTGTAAAATTAAAACTGCGTCCTGCACTTCATTATCTATTTAACTGATTCAAAACAGTATACAAGAATTTCAAATAATACGTAACTCTTTCTAAAACTCCAAATTCAACCATAAGGCGGCGAAGAACAATATGAAAAAAATTTTTAACACGCCCTTCCATAAAATATGTTGACTATCTCCGTATTTTATATTAGATATATTTAGTAGTTAAAAAATAGAAAGGTTAGTTATTATGCTAAGTGGGTTTCAGTCTAAAAATAAGTTACTAATTGCAGGAGCTGGTTTACTATTCTTTACGATGGTGTTGCCATCATTTTTTCTCTTAGCAAAAATAGCCATAGGATTAGCTATGACCGCAATTGCAATAATCGCGGTAAAAATTGTCTCAAAAATAATATCAAACGTTCTTGAAGAGAAGGAAGCAGGTCAAAATCAGGAAGCACAACAAACAACACAAAGTAAAATTATAAACCTGGCTATTGGATTAACATCTATATTGGTAGGAGGATTATCAATGCTCATTATAGCAAAAACTGGCTTGATTGCAGCATGTGCAGCTATAACTGCTTTAGCTCTACACGAATATGTTAAAAATGAAGAAATAGGAAAAGATATAAACAATAAATTCGATAAGGTAGCTGACGGTATCACTGACTTTATTGTTAGCAGTGTTGAAAAACTTATTCCAACAAAGCCGCCAGGCATAACAGCCTAAACTGTCTCCGTTCAGCAGAGTGGTTTAAGAAACAATAGATAGGAGATTTTGGAAAGGATTGAGACCCCTTTGTTTCCAAGTTAAGTATAATGAAATTATCCGCTCAAGGAATGTATTTCCCCGCTTTGATTGTGTAAAATATGAGTTTTTGCGATAAACGACATAATGCCGAATTTGCCGTTCAGCGTGGTTATTTGTCAGCGGAATATTTTCTGGGTCATCTAAAAATTTCCACATCATTCTTTCAGATCTCAGAACATTTTTTGCAACTCGAGAGGCTCCAATTGCTTCAGGTAAACGAGATATCTCCTTCAAGTAATACTTTGTACGTTTTCTTAATTTTCTGGCACGTCTGACAAACCTCAAAACATCTATCTCACTTTTTAGTAAAGCTTTTTTTAGTGCAAATAATTCAGTGGCCACGTTTCTCAAGTAACAACCCAGAACTTTAACTTCAATATTCCAACTATGTGCTAATCTTTCAAAATCTCTTGATAAATGTGCCCAACAGATTTGCCTGTTTTTATCGGCAAAATAATTCTATGCTGCATACCTGTCAGTTATTACCAAGCTATTGCGATTGCAGAATTTACTATTTTGTAAAACTTTCATTCCTCTTGACTCTGTAAATTTTACAAAACTTGCCGTATTGCTTGCAAACATCCAACACCAAGCGAGTTTACCTTTGTTATAATGGCTCGTTTCATCAATATGTAGAACTTTACTCCTACTTATCTCTTGTTCGATCTGCTCATACATTTTTTTGCATTTTGAAGCAACTCTATGTTCACTATTTGATATGCTACCGACGCTTATGTTCAAATTGAAGATATCATTTACGACACTCGCTATTTCGCGTTTTGAATTTTTGTAGAATCCGCTGAACGCTGCAATTATTGACTTAACCCTTGGACCAAATGTATCTGGCGTAACACCTTCCGGTAACTTGCTACTTCTTCTCTTTCCGCATCTCCGACAACGGCCATGTTCTAACTGATATTCCACTACATAAGGCTTGATTTCTGGAAGATCAACTTTCTGATGAATATATGGTTTTTCACATATTGCAATTTCTCCTCCGCATTCGCAAGTATTAGGCAACTCTATCTTTACTACTTTATCTGCATCCATGTTGGCGCGAAAACTTCCTTTATGACCAACCTGACCGCCAATATTCCTTTCGCTTTTCGGCTTATTCTTTTTTATTTTATACAACTCTTTGGAACTTGGTATTGATGAATTTTTTGAGCTTAAACCGAGTCTTTCTCTTAACTCAGCATTTTCTATCTTTAAAGCCTTATTTTCTGCTTTTAAACTTTCATTCTCTTTTTCCAATCTTTCTATTTTTGCTTCTAACCTTTCTATTTTTTGCTGTAAATTTTTGCAAAGTTCTAAAAGGTTTACCATATTATTTCACTTTTGCTCTATGATTATCTTTTAGATCACCTTGTCTACCTTATTCTGCCACTCCGCTGAACGGATACATCTTTTCTGCTTTTAAACTTTCACTCTCTTTTCTATTTTTTGCTGCAAATCTTTGCAGAGTTCTAAAATATCTTACCTCACTTTTTCTCTATGATTATCTTTATTATCCTGTTTCGTCTACCTTATTTGCTACTCTCTTGAACGGACTCTCTCTTGAACGAACACTCTACAGTTACTCTTTCATCAATAGCTGAGCGAGGTGCACCGGAACCAGGTACAACAATATTTTCGTGCGATTGCGTACTCTTCTTTTCCTCATATGGTATTTGCTTAATGAAATGTGCTGCTAAAACTTCATGTAAAGCTTTACCTTTTATAAGCACAGCCTCGTTTTGCTTAGCTAATTCTAAAATTTCCTTTGGTTCAACATCTTTACCGTCAATAGTTGATTTTTTAATACTAACTTGACCTAAATTTATATTTAGAACAACAGCGCAGTTAAGGTCTTTTCCAGATTCATCTTTTGCACCGCAACTAATTTCGATGTCACATATTGCAAATTCTGTAAAGGAGTAGTTCCTCTGTTGTTTCTCATTCTTCTCAATTGTTACTATTCTTTTATCATTACTGTATATTTTTACTCTTTGTACCTCATTTTTAATTGTTTCCATCCTTTTAGTCTTTTCGCTAAAAAGACGACTAGTTTCTAAACTCTGTCCAGGTTTAGTAATGTTGATACTAAGATTATCATAATGATTAACAAGATGTCCTGCCTTTTTGTCTGGCCAATAACATCCATCAAAGAAACCAATTAGATCATATTTGTTTAGAAATTCTTTTGCATCATTCATTCCTTCGTCAATTCGAAGAAGATATCTACCCAACCTTCTTTTAAAATTTTCTTTTAACTCCTCCTGATCTTTAGAAGTAAGCTTCTTATCCAATATATCCATTATTTCTCTTTGCTTACTTAATACCACATAGTTAAAAAGGAAAATGCTCTCCTTCTCCCGTCGATAATAGTTTACTATTTTGTCAAATGGATCTGCTGGCCGGCCGTTATTATAATTTACAGAATCAGAAGAATCTTGACATTTATTATCCTTAAAATTGAAATTCAATTTTTCAAAATCTGATAACACTTCTTCTGCCCTATCTTTAAAAGACCGAAGTCTATCTTGAAGTTCTTTTCCATAACTCATTCCTTTGTCAATTTGAAAAACATATTGACTATATTTCTTTCTAAACTCCTCCTGTTCTTCGAGAAGAGGAAGATTCCTATCTAATATATCAATTATTTCTTTCCGCTTATTCAATATCACGTAATTAAAGAGGGAACTCTTCCCCTTCTTTTCATAATCGTCTGCTATTTTGTCAAAACACTTATTATCCTTAAACTCCAATTTCTCAAAATCTGAGAGCACACTTTGTACCTGAGTCTCATCGAATTGAAGATTTGCTTGAGGAGATAGAAGAGTCAACTTTTCTTCACTTTCCTTGGTACTCGAATTTTTGTAAAAACCATTCAATAGATTTACAGTACTAGAAAACATTTCACACCTCTATTGTTATAAGTAAACTTAATTATATCTTAATGCTAAATGTTGTAAAGCTAAAATTAGAAACTAAAAAAGCTAACATAAGTTCTGCATTGTTTGCAGCTTTATCAGCCTATTAGGCAGAATTATTAAAGAATTAGTTGAATAGGTATTATGATTCAATTTAACTCCATCCACAAGTTCTCCGCTTGTTACTCCAGTTGCAATGAACACTGATTCACCTCTTGCCATATCTTTTACGGCGTAGACTTTTTCTGGGTCATCAATATTTAAATTTTTTGCTCTTTCTCTTAACTGATCCGTATCAAGTACTAATCTTCCCTCCATCTGTCCGTCGATAGAGCTTAGCGCTGCAGCCGCAAGCACTCCCTCTGGTGCTCCTCCTATACCGATATACATATCATGATTGCCATTTATTAGTGAAACTATGGCCGCAACATCACCATCATCTATTAGTTTAATTTTTGCTCCTAATTTCCTGATTTTCTCTATTAATTCACTATGCCTTTCACGTTTAAGTACAGTTACCACGAGATCATTCACTTTGCACTTTTTTGCCTTGGCTAAATTGTCTAGATTCTTTTCAATGCTATTTTTTAGTGAGACTACACCCTCTGGAAGATTTTTTCCTGCCGCTATTTTTTCCATATAAACATCAGGTGCATGTAAAAAATTACCTTTTTTCGTTGCAGCAAGAACAGACATTGCCCCTGGTTTGTAATGAGCACAAATCGTAGTGCCCTCAAGTGGGTCAACGGCAATGTCGATTTCAGGACCATTTCCAGTGCCAACCTTCTCGCCAATATATAGCATCGGCGCTTCATCTCTCTCACCTTCACCAATTACGATAGTACCATTTATTTCCATTGAATTTAATACTGTACGCATTGCATCAACTGCAACCTGATCAGCCCTTTTTTCATCACCAAAGCCTGCCAATTTATACGCAGCAAGTGCTGCAGCTTCGGTCACTTTAACTAATTTATAGGCTAAATCTTCCATCATTTGCTTTAAGAACTATATTCAATATATATCATGCTGCTTGAAACTGCAATATGTCTTGACTGGTTGTGGGAAAGTTGCTATAATAAACTAAGAGGTTGTCCGGAAACAAGTAAAAGGCTATAATATCTGAAATTTTAGTACGGGGTAAAGATGAGAAAAAAGTATCCAACAGATCTAAGCGAAAGGGAATGGGCAAGAATAGAAAAACACTTCAGAGTATCATACAAGAAAGGAGGAAGGCCGCCAAAGTATAGCAAAAGAGAAATATTAGAAGCAATTTTCTATGTATTGCGTACAGGGTGTCAATGGCGGTATTTACCAAATGATTTTCCGCTATGGAAGACTGTGTATGAGCAGTTCAGGCAATGGAAGAAGCAGGGAATTTTTGAGAAAATGAATTATGAAATTACAAAATATAGTAGAAGAAAAATAGGAAGGAATGAGCAGCCGAGTGCCTGTATAGTAGATAGTCAATCTGTAAAGACTACAGAAAAGGGGGGATCAAAGGCTATGATGGAAGTAAAAAAGTAAAGGGTAGAAAAAGGCATATAATTACAGACACTCAGGGTTTTATACTAGGTTGTTACGTAGGCGCTGCTAACGAAAATGATAGAGATGGTATTAAAATAGCATTAAACAATATGAGAACAAAATATACTAAAGTTAAAAAAATGTGGGCTGACATGGGATACCAAGGAAGAAATTCAAAGAATCACATAAAGGAAGAATATGACATAGATATTGAAATTGTTACAAGGCCTCCATGTAGATTTTGGGTGCACAAAGATACGCCACCTGAGCTACTACCAACAAGAGAACAAGGGTTTAAAGTACAGCCAAGAAGATGGGTTGTAGAAAGGACTTTTGCTTGGGTTAATAGGAATAGAAGGCTATCGAAGGAGTATGATTTACTCACAACATCCACTGAGAATTTCATATACCTAGCTATGAGTAGGGTTATGTTAAAGAGGGAATATGCTTGAATTTACTAGTTTCCGGACAACCTCTAACATATAGTAGTAGGGTTAGTTATGATATATAGTAATGATGATATTAGAGAGTTGTATCTAAATATAAATGAGACTGTAAAACAGAAGCCTCAAGCAAGTCTTGAAGAATTAAGTAAAGAGCTAAATGCAAGAATTGATCTAAAGCAAAAATTTCATAATGGCTGTGTGTTGGGAGATTTACTATTAGCACTTGCAATTGAAAAAAGTAATCTAGATTTTATAAAATTTCTCTTTAAAAATGAGCTAAAAATTATTAGTATCATTTCCCAACAAGAAGAAACATGCCATATTCCCAAAACTATAAATGGTCAATCTATATTAAATTATGCTGTCCATTTTGGTAATACCGAAATTTTAGATCTACTCTTACAAAATGTTAACGCAGAACAATCAAAGCTAATACCTAAAAGCAAGCTGTACAAGTTGTGTCAACAATTAAAGAGTAATGCGTTAGATAAGGCTATAGACAAAAACAATGAAAAACTTGTTACGTTACTCGTGTCAGCGATAGAGGAGAAACAAGAAAAGCAAAAAATATCTAATGAGGAAATTAAAGTAGGATCTGGCAGTAATAGTAATGCCACTAGTAAATCTATAGCAACATCAACAAAAAAAACAAATCCAACTACTGTACCAAATAGTGGTAACGGTAGGAGTGTTATTAATAAACCAGTATCTCCTGTAGTATCAACAAACGCCGGCACATCCGCTATGTCAAGCGGTAATGATAAGTCTAGTAATATAAGAACTCACGGCGATGGTCTATCAAATCATACTATTACACCAAATAGTGGTAACGGTCAGCATCATAATAACAAAAATGAAACGCCTGTAGTAACAGTGCCTTCTATATTAACAAAGAAGACAAATACCAATCAAACTGTTACACCAAATAGTGGTAACGGTCAGCATCATAATAACGAAAATAAAACGCCTGTAGTAACAGGGATTGACCAAACTGCCACACCAAATAATGATAATAAAGCTAACGGCTTTGTAGATGCTCAATTTTCTATGCCAAATGAACAAGAAACTAAATATAAAGAGAGCAAAAAGGATTTTTACACCTCATTGACAAAAGATGTTGTTGGAGTTGTTATTACAGGATTATTCATTACTGCTGCTGTGATGGTTCCATTTGTAGCTGGTGCAGTAGTTTGCAGTGTCATAGCTGCTTTGATTGCAATATATACCGGGTTGCATGTAAAAAATTCTACATTACCAAGTTATAGGGAGATGAGAGAGAATGAAGTTGAACATGTAACAGGATGTCATCCCAGTGCCCAGACACTGGGATCCAAAAGGCCATAATAAAAACTAGATTCCAGCGTCACCCTCTGGTGGGCTCAAACCATATGAGTAGCCAACACTGCCACTATACTTACCTAGCAAATTTAGATCTAACACTAAACTGTGCTGCCACTAACTTTGCAACCGGTACTCTATAGGGTGAGCATGAAACGTAATCCACCCCTGATTCGATGAGAAACTCTATGGATTTTGGATCTGCTCCATGCTCTCCACATATACCCAGTTTTATTTCTTTTCTGGTTTTTTTGCCTCTTTCAATGGCTATCTTGATTAACTCCCCTACCCCTTCGATGTCCAGCACTTCAAATGGGTCGTTTCCGAATATGTTGCTTTCCTTATAAGAATCGAGGAAATTAACTGAATCATCTCTTGAAAGTCCCATGGTTGTTTGCGTTAAATCATTAGTGCCAAAACTAAAAAACTCTGCATGTTTTGCTAACTTATCAGCAATCAGTGCCGCTCGTGGCAGTTCTATCATCGTTCCAATTGAATAAGCCTTGTCTGGTGTCATTCCAGCGCGTGACGCTGGAATCCGCTTCTTGATCCTAGCTGAGATGACAGAAAATTCTTTCTTCACTAGCTCGCATATCAGAACAAACTCTTTCTCACTCATGATAAAAGGAATCATGATTTCAGGCTTAACTTCTACCTTTTTCTCTTCCTTCAGCTCATTTGCAGCACTAAGTATTGCCCTGATTTGCATGCTATATATTTCAGGATGAGAAATGGCAAGTCTACAACCTCGATGGCCAAGCATTGGGTTCTTTTCTGATAACTGTGCTATTTTATTTTTTACTGATTCAACTGACTTACTAAGCGATTTGGCGATTTTTTCTATAGTAGACTGATTATTGGGTAAAAATTCATGCAAAGGTGGATCAAGCAAACGTATAGTGACTTCCCTGCCCTCCATAATAGAAAATATTTCTTTGAAATCAGACTTTTGCATTTCTTCCAGTTTAATGAGCGCATTTGCCCTTTCATTTTCATCGTCAGCTATTATCAACTTTTGAATGAATTCGATTCTATCACTAGCGAAAAACATATGTTCTGTGCGACATAAGCCTATACCTTCTGCACCGAATTCTTTTGCAATTTTTGCATCTTTTGGAGTATCAGCGTTCGCTCTCACTTTGATCGTTTTGATTTCATCTATCCAGTTGATTATCGTTTTGAATTCTTGCGATAATTCAGGTGAAATTGTAGGAAGAATGCCAAGCATAACCTCCCCTGTTCCTCCGTTGATGGTAATTGGTTCACCTTTATTTACTTTTGTATCCCCTACAGAAAAGAAAGTTCCATCTTTATCGATATAAAGTCCACTCACACTGCAAATGCATGGCTTACCCATTCCACGGGTTACAACAGCAGCATGCGAGGTCATCCCTCCCCGTGCTGTTACCATGCCACTTGCAGCATTCATTCCATTAATATCTTCAGGACTCGTTTCTGACCTTACTAAAATCACTTTTTTACCCTGCTCTGCAGCTTTTTCAGCATCACTTGCACTAAACACTACATATCCAGAAGCAACCCCTGGAGAAGCCGGCAGTCCCTTCCCTATTACTTTCTGGTCACCCTTAACGTCAAGAACTGGATGCAATAAATTGTCAAAGGTTTTTGGATCAATTCTCAATATTCCTTCTTCTTTTGTAATCGTTCCTTCGTTTACCATATCAACTATTATGCGAATAGCAGCTTCAGCCGTGCGCTTGCCAGACCTAGTTTGCAAAATCCATAACTTGCCGTCCTGTACAGTAAATTCGATATCCTGCATGTCTTTATAATGCCTTTCAAGTTTTTCACATACCACGCATAATTCTCGGTAGACACTTGGCAGCAACTTCTCCATGGTGTTTTTTTGCTCTCCGTCAATTGGCATAGGAGTATAAACACCAGAAACCACATCCTCACCCTGAGCATTAACCAAAAACTCACCAAAAAGCTTTTTTTCTCCAGTTGAAGGATTTCGTGTAAATATCACACCAGTTGCAGAATTATCATTTAAATTACCAAAAACCATTGCTTGCACGTTGACCGCTGTTCCAAGGTTTTCAGGAATATTATGTATTCTTCTATAGGAAACAGCCCTATCATTTTTCCAAGAAGCAAATACTGCATTCACTGAGCTGAGCAATTGCTCTTCAACGTTCTGCGGAAAATGTTTTCCTGTTTTTTCATGTACTATCCTTTTGAAATTGTTAACAATTTCTTTTAAAACATCAACATCAAGATCAGCTAAGCTTTTTGCTCCACTCTTTTGCTGCTTATTATCAACAACATCTTGAAATAGGTGATGATCAAGCTGTAGTACAACATTGGAGTACATCATGATGAAACGGCAGTAGCTATCGTAAGCAAAACGTTCGCCACTTTTTTTTGCAAGCCCAACAACGGTTTCATCATTTAGACCAACATTTAAAATAGTATCAAGCATGCCCGGCATTGAACTAACACTACCAGAGCGTATTGAAACTAATAAGGGGTTATTTAAATCCCCAAATTTACAACCGATGTCATTTTCGAGCATCGCCATGTAGTTTTTGATTCCACTACATATGTCATTCCAGTGCGTGACCACATTTTTTTCTGGATCCGAGTAGTCAGCTACTTGGATAACAGAAG
The DNA here is from genome assembly GCF_964028505.1 of Wolbachia endosymbiont (group A) of Alloplasta piceator. Classification (NCBI taxonomy): domain Bacteria; kingdom Pseudomonadati; phylum Pseudomonadota; class Alphaproteobacteria; order Rickettsiales; family Anaplasmataceae; genus Wolbachia; species Wolbachia endosymbiont (group A) of Alloplasta piceator. Next base: position 1,031,628 of record NZ_OZ034793.1, read on the forward strand.
ATCTATTGTCTTGATAATAGACTTCGCAAGCAGAGGTGGAAATTGTGAAACCAGGTGGAACAGGAATGCCAACATTGCACATTTCTGCTAAATTTGCCCCCTTTCCTCCCAGCAGATTTTTCATTTCTGCATTGCCTTCGCATTTACCCTGGCTAAAGTAATGTATTAACTTTTCCCCCATCATTTTCTCCGGATTTTCACTGATAAACACATTGTACATATAGTTCCAATAAACCTGTGAGAACTTGAAACCTTAGGATAATAAATTTTACAAAATTTTGCAACAACGTTCCTTCTGGCAACATCAGTAAAGTTAACAAAAAAGATGACAAATTATTGAATTATTATCAATAAGAATATATAATATAAAGATACATTTAAAAATTTTTTTATGGCTCTTTCTAAATTTCTCGACCCCAAGAATGATGTTGCGTTCCGGCGTATTTTTGGTACTGAAAAAAATAAAGACATCCTCATTCACTTTCTCAATGATATTTTGGGGTTCACTGGCAAAGATGAAATAAAAGAAATAGAATTCCTCAGCACTATTCAAGATGCTGAAATTGCCTCTAAAAAACAAAGTATCGTTGATGTTCTTTGCAGGGATGAAAATGGGGTGCAAGTAATAGTCGAAATGCAAGTTGCCAAAACTAAAGGCTTTGAAAAACGCGCTCAATATTACGCTGCTAAAGCTTATTCAAGGCAAGCTGATAAAGGTGATCAATATCAGGATCTTAAAGAAATCATTTTTATAGCTATTGCTGATTGTATTCTCTTTCCTAATAAATCTGAGTATAAGTCAGATCATGTAATGTTAGACAAAGATAGCTATGAACATGATTTAAAAGATTTTTATTTTACATTTATCGAGTTACCAAAATTTCCTAAAACTAAAGAAGACCAATTGGAGAGTATAGTTGAAAAATGGATCTATTATTTTAAATATGCAGATGAAACTAGCGAAGAAGAATTGGAAAAGATAATAGGTAGTGATGTAATAATTAAAAAGGCATATGAAGAACTAAATAGATTCAACTGGTCAGAGAAAGAATTTATTGCCTACGAACAGGAAATAAAGCGTATTCGTGATGAACGGGCTGTTCTTGAACAAAAACTTGATGATGCTAAAAAGGAAGGAAAAATTGAAATTGCAAAAACAATGCTGGCTAATAATGTTGATGTCACCACTATTGTTAAGTTTACTGGCCTCTCCATGAGTGAGATCAAAGAATTGCAGAATTAAGTGGACCCGCAAACGGTTACACGAAATAATGCTGCAGCCTGACCAGGTGATAAGTACATTTAGCCTATTTATCTTTATACTTTCATGTCAATTTTATAAATCAAATTTATTTCTGTGAGTAGCTACAATTTAAAGACCTTGCTTCATCAATGTAATGGAACAAAACCTTTTTAGTAAGTTCAAAACCCTCTAAAGTCTCTCCTTCGCATCTTGCTGTAATGCAGTTTTGCGTATTTGATACCCTAAGAAGCCACCAACCTTTATTATCGGTTACCTTAACACCATCAAGATCTGAAAATACAATATTTTGCTTCTCCAGTGTTTTCTTTATTGATTCAATTATTTGAAATTTTTTCTCATCTTTCACTACAATCTTTACTTCATGAGTGATATATAACTTCGGTAAATCCTCAATTACCTGAGATAGGCTTTGGTTTTTCTTAAGCAAAATGTCAACTGCTTTAACAGCAGAATATAGCCCATCATCAAAACCTAGCTCAGAAAAGAAGAAGTGCCCGCTTAATTCACCAGCAAACTTTGCCTCTTCCTCTACCATCTTCTTCTTAACTAGTGAATGTCCAGTAGCGCAGGTAATAACTTGCCCTCCTAACTTACTAACAAAATCATGCACTTTCATACTCATTTTTACGTTGGCAATAACTTTGCTTTCTGGATATTCCTCCAACACTTCACGTGCAAAAATTATAAATAAATGGTCATTGGAAACAACGTTGCCTTTATTATCAATTAAGCGCACCCTATCGCTATCGCCATCTAGCGCAATGCCAAGATCACATCCATACTCCTTCACAACGTCAATTAATTGAGCGAGATTTTTTTCCTCTATGGGATCTGGATCATGCAGTGGAAATGTCCCATCTATAGAATTATTGGTTACGATGTGCGTATGACCAGGCAAGATCTTTTCAATATACCTTATGATTCCACTTGCTGGACTATTTCCACAATCCCAGGCTATTTTTAATTTCTGTGTAGTATTATTCTTCACTGCACTTTTTAATATGCGAATGTACTCACTATATATATTTATGTTAATTAAGCTTCCAATTCTTGTGCTGTTTTTAATTGGACTGCTTATAATTTCCTTTATCTCTTGATCTGAGAAGACTTTTTTATTACTAAAAAATTTAAAGCCATTATATTCGCTGGGGTTATGAGAGGCAGTTACTATGATACCAAGATCCGCCTGTGTGATTTGTGTTGCAGCGTAAAGCATAGGTGAAGAGCATAGTCCAACGCGTATAACATTTGCACCGGATAAAGTTAAGCCCCTAATTAATTCTCTTTCTATACCTGGTGAATCTATTCTGCTGTCGTAGCCGACACAAACACTAGCTACGGTTTGGCCAAACTTTCTACCTATCTCGTACCCATCATTAATCTGTAAGTCTTTGCCTATTATACCTCTAATATCGTATTTTCTTATAATGGTATTGTCCATACTGTACTTCTTGAAGTGACTACTATATAACATTTTGGCCAAATGCTCAAGTTTATTTATCCAACAATTAGTTGACTTTTTAAAGAAATCTGTTAATATTATAGTATATTTTTTAAAATGTAAAATTATGCCACAGGAAAACGAAAATGTATTTATAGCTGAAAGTCAAAGTTTAGATGTAGATGAACAGCAGAAAAAGGATATTTTAGATGTGATTGAATCTTGTAGCAGCTTTCAAGAGACTATAAAACAATTGGAGGAAAAAATTTAATCTGGTATTTTATTGGCCCTTTACGCAAAGATGAGAACATTACAGGACAGATAAATTTAAAGTGGGAAAAGGAGTTCCAAAAATTTGAGCAATCAATAAATGAAACACATAGAGAATTTGAAGCATCTTTACCAAATCAAAATTTCTTAGTGTATCCAACAAAGGATAATGACTTAAAAATTAGATTTGAAAATGAAGAAAAACCAATAGAAATTAGCAATATTTTAAGGACCAGCAGTGAAGGTAAGGTTTATAATATATCTTTAGGGAAAGATAGTCAAATAACCGCAAGCAAGAAAAATGGCAATGAGAGGCACTATGATTTTACTGGTTCAAGCTCATGTGAAATGACCATTAATTGGCAGGCTAAGGATTCTGAAGGTAACAGCATAGACTGTAGCATGACCGTAAAATTGGATTCTGGTGGGCTTTGTTGCATCGCTCAAGTGAAAAGAACTGGCAGTTACTGACAAAATTCATTATAAATAGCGATTTAACTGTTGAAGAAAAAATATGCCACAAAAAATGAGGGTCAGTAACCATAGCGAATATAACAAATTTCTAGAAAAAAGAGGAAATATTTTTCATTATATCAACGAAGCCATAGAAAAGTGGTACGAGAATGGTCCAAAAATACCAGGTGGCAACAATATTTATAGCGATAAAGTTGTAATTTTGGTGCACATAATAACTTGTTTATTTAGAATAGGCCTGAGGCAAACAGTTGGGTTTATAGCAGGATACCTTGAGCAAATTGGGAAAAATTTGCAAGTTATCAGCTATTCACAATCATCAAGAAGGTTTAAGAAACTCAATATTAAGATCAATGATTGCAGAAAATAATATGGAAGATATCGAAATTGCTATAGACAGTACAGGAATTAGTATATACAACAACACTCCTGGTCATAGCAAAGAAAATAGCGAAGATAGAAAGTATCGCAGCTATGAACAGACAAGAAAATTGCATGTAATGTTGAATACAAACAGCAAAAAAGCCATAGCTGTAAAATACAGTAACGGTGTCTACTCTGATCACTATGGAGCTTGTGATTTGCTAAAAGAAGTCGATTTTCAGTATGTCATAAAAGTACTATATGCAGATAGGGCATATGACAGAGAAAAGCTCTATAAGCTGTGTAATCAATATGGTATAAAAACGAAAATTCCTCCGAAAAACAACGCAGCAGAGCATCCAAAGTTAGACTATATGGCTGAGAGAAATTCTGCAGTCAAGCTCATAAAGTCATATGATGAAGATGGTATAAAGAAGTGGAAAAAAGAGATGAGTTATGGAAAAAGATCTTATATAGAAGGTTTTTTCTCGCGATTAAAAAAGACATTTGGGTTTAGTTTTAGGAGCAAATCTGAAATTAATCGTGAGAAGGAACTGCTACTCAAGTGTTATTTGCTTAACAAATTTACTGAAATAGGCATGGCTAAGTTTGAGATAGCTTCATGAATTTATTGTACGTTACCTACTATCCGAAGAGCGATGCAACAAAGCCCACTGGAATCCAGTTATTTGGATTTTGACTCTCATATAAAGACCAAGAGACTAGGCAGTATTTCTAAAGCTTATACAAAGCATAAAATGGGTTTACTGTTGCATAGTGCCTAGCAAAGACGGATTACCTTTAGGTCTATCTTCCCAACAATGTTGGGCGCGTTCTATTAGGGAAGAAGAAACGGCACAAGAAAAAGCAAACAGAAAATACCGTACCTCCATAGAAGAAAAAGAAAGTTATAAGTGGATAACAGCTCTCAAAGAAACTATAAACAACCTTCCTCCAAATGTACAACTTGTTACCCTTGGTGATAGGGAAGCAGACATCTTCAAATTTTTATGGGTGGCTGAGACGTTAGGTAGTTTTTATGTAATCCGCAATCGAGCTATAGCATTTCTCATAATAGTCCGAATAGGTCATAGGAAGGCAGAATCAACAGCACGACGAAAGGATTCGAATAGAGGAATGTTTTTCCTGGCTCTGTTTTTTATAGCAAACCAATGATGCTCAATTTTGTTAAAATCTGGAGAATAAGGCGGCAGATACAAAATTTCTGCACCGACTCCTTTAGCGAGCTTGATAAGCTTATCAGACTTATGAAAAGTAGCATTATCAAGAATGACAGTTTGTCCAGGTTCTAAGATCGGTGCCAAAAATTGCTCAAACCATCCATTAAAAATATCCATATTACAGTGGCCTTCAAATGTTAATGGAGCAACTATCTTTCTTCTACTTAAGGCTGCAACCATGCTGATTCGTTGAGTTTTTTTCCAGATTTTAGGGCATAAAATCGCTGTCCTTTCTGGCAATACCCATATGGATAGTCCTCCGTGTTATCAATCCCAGACTCATCTATATACACTAAGTTTTCTGGTTCTTTTGTTGCTATAATTTTTAAGAATTCAGCACGTTTTTCTTCGTTCCTTTCCTTGTATCCATATGTCTTTTTTTGCGCGTAAATCCAATTTTTCTGAGAGCTCGGTGGATCGTTTGGATACTAACGTTGCCCCAAAGTTTAGCCATTTCCGACAGAGTTTTTCTACCGTGTTTTTTAGCAAATTCGATAAACTTATTCCAGTCGATAATTTTCTGATTGTAACCTCCATTACCGAGTTTTTTTGACTGAAAGTCGCCTGTTTCTTTTTTTCTTTGCTGCCACTCCCACAAAGTAGTTCGTCCAATTTTAAATCTTGCTGCCACTGCTTCTCTGCTTTCCCCTTCGTCTAGTGCTTCCATTGCTTTTTTTCTTAAATCATAACTATATGCTGCCGGCATCCAACCTCCTTATCGCCATCTATCCTTAATCTTATCATATCCGGACTTCTGTGGAAAGAGCTATAAGAGGTTGTCCGGAAACAAGTAAAAGGCTATAATATCTGAAATTTTAGTACGGGGTAAAGATGAGAAAAAAGTATCCAACAGATCTAAGCGAAAGGGAATGGGCAAGAATAGAAAAACACTTCAGAGTATCATACAAGAAAGGAGGAAGGCCGCCAAAGTATAGCAAAAGAGAAATATTAGAAGCAATTTTCTATGTATTGCGTACAGGGTGTCAATGGCGGTATTTACCAAATGATTTTCCGCTATGGAAGACTGTGTATGAGCAGTTCAGGCAATGGAAGAAGCAGGGAATTTTTGAGAAAATGAATTATGAAATTACAAAATATAGTAGAAGAAAAATAGGAAGGAATGAGCAGCCGAGTGCCTGTATAGTAGATAGTCAATCTGTAAAGACTACAGAAAAGGGGGGATCAAAGGCTATGATGGAAGTAAAAAAGTAAAGGGTAGAAAAAGGCATATAATTACAGACACTCAGGGTTTTATACTAGGTTGTTACGTAGGCGCTGCTAACGAAAATGATAGAGATGGTATTAAAATAGCATTAAACAATATGAGAACAAAATATACTAAAGTTAAAAAAATGTGGGCTGACATGGGATACCAAGGAAGAAATTCAAAGAATCACATAAAGGAAGAATATGACATAGATATTGAAATTGTTACAAGGCCTCCATGTAGATTTTGGGTGCACAAAGATACGCCACCTGAGCTACTACCAACAAGAGAACAAGGGTTTAAAGTACAGCCAAGAAGATGGGTTGTAGAAAGGACTTTTGCTTGGGTTAATAGGAATAGAAGGCTATCGAAGGAGTATGATTTACTCACAACATCCACTGAGAATTTCATATACCTAGCTATGAGTAGGGTTATGTTAAAGAGGGAATATGCTTGAATTTACTAGTTTCCGGACAACCTCTTATACCAATTCCCATTACAGGGCAAACAGATGGACAATGATGGAAGAAAAGCCATACTGAAGTAAGTAAAATAGCGAGGTTTAAATGGCATTAAGATCAAAATTATTGGATGAAAAAGTAGTAGAATCAGCAAAAGAAATGCTGAAGAAAGTAATGAATAATGCATATGTTTCAAAAAAACTAAATGCTGTAATTGCAGCAAAAAAGTACAGTATAACGGCTGTAGCAAAAATATATTGCATTTCAAGAAGCGCACTAACTTCGTGGGTAAAACTCTTGAAAATTGGCAGAGAAGAAAAACTGTTTGCTCCTTCACAACGTCGTAGAAAAACTAAATTAAATCAGGCTCAACTACAGCAAATTGAAGAGTGGATAGAAGAAAATCCTAATATCACCATTAAAGAAATGAGAATAAGAATCCAGGAAAAGTTCGGATTAAATATCAGCAAATCTACAGTACACCGCCATATGCAAAAGATGAAATTCTCATATATTACACCAAGACCAGTTCATAATGGACAAGATAAAAGCAAACAAGAGGAATTCAAAAAAAAATCTCAATGGAGCTATTAGCAAGTATCCAGAAAAAGAGCTATTTTTCTTTGATGAATCACGGTTTGGCACACATTCAAAAGTTGGACATGGGTGGTTTAAAAAGGGGATTAGAACACAGGTTAAAACAAAATTAGGTAGGCAAAATTTCTATCTCTATAGTGCAGTTAATCCTAGAAATGGAGAGAGTTCTAGCTTATTTGCACCAAATGTCAACACTGATTGCATGAACATATTTCTTGAGCAAATTTCGCAATATCTAGAAACACGAGAGGCTTTTCTCGTTATGGACTGTGCTAGTTGGCATAGGTCAAAAAATTTAAAGGTACCTAAAAATATCGACATTATATACCTACCTCCATACTCACCTGAGCTAAATCCTGTTGAGAGGCTTTGGTTATATATAAAACAGAACATTTTGCGCAATAAAATATACGATACAATTGCTCTACTTGAGGGTGCTTTGTGCAAATTTATTACTTCTCTTGCCAGCTCCACAATTAAACAACTCTGCAATGTTTCCTATTTGACTGGACAACAATGAGAATTGGTATTACTATTTAAAAGGATATGTTCAAAAAAACTGTGTCAAATCAACTCATACACTTCATTACCAACTTCATGATGAAGTTCCGCAGTTGGATGGAAATAATCAAAAAAGAAATAATCCTTTAGTGTTTCTTTGCTACACCCAGGGTTATAGTGAACGTCAAGTTCCCCTTTAAATATCAACTTTAAGAGTATTTTTATATTTTCTTTAAATCTCCCAACTTGGTCTGCAATGTTCGATGTGCATGCATCTTGACAATTTAAACCTTTGCTCTTGTATTCGCTAAACATACTTCTCATTTTAGAGTTAAGATCAAATGCTTTTATTTCAAGATTTGTGCTTTTCTTCATATAATCTAAGCCTTTAGCCAGTTTTGCATTGAAACTCTCCGTGAGCTTTGTAGCTAGTTCCCTTGCTTCTTCATCTCTATTAAAAGCTGGTATTGAGCCAACTTCAGGTGCATTTGCAACAACTACATGCTTAACACCATGTTCATTTAGAACCTTAAGTGCATTACATATTTCACTCACTGCTTGTTCCAACACTTCTTCCGCTTTAGTATCGTCATAAGCAGTGGCAACCATAACATCATTTCCGCCGATTATGATGCAAAATAAATCTTCTTTACCTATATCTGGATGATGTTTAATTACCGCATCTAGCTGGTTAGCTAAACGAAATTTATTGAAGAAATAAGAAAAAATAGGGTCAAAAATTTCAGATGCTGTTGCATATGAAACTGCGTAATTCTGACCTTGCTGTTCGTGGCATCTCCCAAAAAATGAATAACTCCACCCAGGTTTAAATTCATCTAAATCTAAATATTTTGCTATATATTCAACAGCAGTAGGGCCATTGCTAAAAGATCTTCCTTGATAAAAAGGATCATCAAATTTTACGCTTTTTGCAAAGGATAAATTATTTAAAATTCCAATGATTGCGCCATTATCGGATAAGCTATCACCCAGAACATAAAAATTTCTATACTTTGAATTAGAATTGTCATTTTTGTTTGTCATAATATTTACCGTAGATTAGCATGTTGTTTCACTAGATTCATAGAAAAAGAAAAATAGCGGTGAAATTATACAACTTTGGCCTAACTTGCTCTCCACTTTTTCCGGGCAAAATCAGCTTTTTCTTAACTTGACACGTATACTTAAAAGAACCCTCTAAGTTTTCTAGCACGGCTTGGATGTTTCAACTTGCGCAGTGCTTTTGCCTCTATTTGCCTAATTCTCTCACGTGTTACATTAAAAATTTTTCCTACTTCTTCTAAGGTATGTTCCTTCCCATCTTTACCAAGGCCAAAACGCATTCTTAAAATTCTTTCTTCCTTTGGTGTTAAAGTTGCAAGAACATTGGTTGTAATGCCACGCAAGTCAGCAAGTATTGCAGCATCCTCTGGCCTGGAGACTCGCTTGTCTTCTATACAATCACCAAAGGTACTACTATCATCTTTTCCTGTTGGAGCTTCAAGACTTACTGGATCCCTTGCTATTTTCATAACTTTGCGTATTCTTTCCAGTGGCATTGTCAGTTCTACACTCAATTCCTCTAACGTCGGCTCTCTTCCCATCTCATGAGTCATCTTTCTTAATGCTCTGTTGATTTTACTGATAATTTCCACCATATGAACTGGTATTCTAACTACTTTAGACTGCTCAGGTATTGCTCTAGTGATTGATTGTCTTACCCACCAAGTGCCATAAGTTGAAAATTTATATCCACGTTTGTAATCAAACTTATCCACGGCCTTCATAAGACCAATATTGCCTTCTTGTATCAAATCAAGCAGATCAAGGCCTCTTTTTGAATACTTCTTAGCAATGGAAACTACTAGCCTTAAGTTAGCCTTAATCATTTCTTGCTTTGCTTCAGAGACTTCTCGTTCGTGTTTTTGTATTCTCTTGATTAGCTCCTTAAATTCTTGTACGTTATCTTCCTGTATATGCTGCTTAATACCGTTCAAGGTACTAGCTATATGTTCAGAGTTATCGTCTATAAACCTTAAAAATTTGTTTTTTAATTCACCTGTAAAAGAGGACTGATTTTCATTGATCTTTAAAAGACTTATCTTTTTCAATTCGTGCTTTAAAAGCACGTCATCATAAACTTTATAGAAACTTTCTCTATCGATATCGTATTTTCTAGCCTCAGCAATAAGATTAGCCTCTTCAAGCGTAATGGATCTATTTATCTTATAAAGTTCTTGTGTAATTCTGGCAACAGCAGCATCACTTAACTTAATTTGTAATGCTATAGACCATATTTGATTATACAAATTTTCTAGCTCATTAGAGAAATTTTTAGAATTTTTTCTTAATATCAACGCTTCATTTGTTAAAGTAATTATCTCATCCAATGCAACTATGACCTTTGGCAATAAGTCACTTTCCATTTCAAGAATAGAAACATTTAAATTGACTGAACTTATATCTTCATTATTACCGTCTTTCTCATCATCACTTTTTTTACTATCTTTCTCATCATCACTACAGTACTCAGCATCTTCAGAAACATCCTCAGAATCCTCAACATCTTCAGCACTTTCTTCACTCTCTTCACTTTCTTCTTTGGGTACCACATTAAAATCAGAGTTATAAATTGCATCCAGATCTATAATTTCTCTCAGTAAGAGAGCTCCATTACTTAAATCATCACGCCATACTTTTATCACCTTTAATGTTACTGATGTTTCAATTATTGCACGTAACATGTTATGCTTTTCAGATTCAATTTTTTTTGCTATCTCGATTTCATCTGCCCTTGATAAAAGCTTTACGGAGCTCATGTCTTGTAAATAAATCCTCACTGGATCATCATTTTGTACTAAAGTTGCAGTAACATTTGGCGATGTGTCATCATCATCAAGTTTACTATCATCACTGTTGGAAGGAATATCTTCTTCATCTTCGCTACTTTCAAGCACATTAATTCCGGAATCCTGCAATAAAGATATAGCATCATCTATAAAGTCAGACGAAAAATTTTCATCTGATAATTTATCATTTATATCATCAAAGGTGATAAAACCACCCTTTTTTATACTCTTAGTTACCAGATCTTTGATAATTTTTTTCTTATCTTCTGCATCATTAATAGTTGACATCATTACCTTTATAGTTTATAACTTTATTTCTTATTAACAAACAAACTTACAACGAGCAAGTCTATAATTTTACTTTTAAATTGTGGCTATTTGTTACTTCATATAGTTTAAGATACTGTTAATTTATGTACACTTGTCTTAATCGATTGTTCCATACTTTTCTTCCATTTTTACTGCTATGGATAATCCAACTGAAAATGTTGCAATTCCAACCACTATAGCAGTAAGCATTAAAACATGGGGTATAGGATTGCTATATGAATAAAAATTTGAAACCAATATAGGAGGCAAGGAATTTTTTATATATCCTAGAGATATGTAAAATAACAAAACAGATGCTTGGAAGACGCTTACCCCTATCATTTTCTTGATTAAATTTTTATCGTTTATAATAATATATAAACCTAGCACCATTAATACAATAATAATCGTATAATTATATAAAGTCATTGTTTTTTCCTACGAGCAAAATTTATATATATAATTAACATAGAGGAGCAGACAGTAAATGCTACACCTAATTCCACCAAAAAAATACCTAATTTTTGACCGTTTCTATTATTGGTTAACAAGATATCATAAGATAAAAAATTTTGGCCAAGTAAAGTTGTTGCAACGCCCGTTCCTCCATAAATTAAAATACCTAACACGTTAGTCAATCTAATCACAGAATAAGGTATTGCTTTTAGAGTTGTAGATACACCAAATAGCATTGAATATAATATTATCCCGGAGGCAATAATTATTCCTGCTTGAAAACCTCCACCCGGGGTGTAATCACCGTGAAATTGTATGTATAAACCAAATAAAATGATAAAAGGTATCATCAAAAATGTTACTGCATTTAATATCGGATCTTTAATCATTTTCTTTTTCTTCTTTTAATATCAACGTTATACAAAGCGCAGCAGTAAAAACTACTATAGTTTCTCCAAACGTGTCATAACCACGAAAGCTTGCCAAAATAGCTGTCACTATATTAGGAATACCGGTAGCTTTTTCGGTATTTTCCACATAATAAGGAGCAACATGCAAGTGGATCGGAGCATTGTGGCTGCCAAAATCTGGCAATTGAATCATAAAATATGACAAACATACAGCCAGAAATAACATAAAAAAAAGCGTTATAGGGTTATGAGATAGATTTACTTTATGATTCTTTATCAAGGAGAGTGCTGCAAACGTAAAAACTGTACTGAGCCCCGCACCAACAGAAGCTTCAGTAATTGCAACATCAGGTGCATTCATAATTAAGTGTATAAGCGCAATCAGTGAACTAAATACACACATTAGAACAGCACTTACGACTAAATGTCGCGAGAAAACTATAAAAACCGTAACTGTTAGTAACAACAAAAGTAACACTACATTTAATATTTCTAACACCTTAGCCTTCTTTAACAGTTTTTTTCTTAACTTTATAATGAGTGCGCGCTAAAATATAGCTATTAGTTGAGTTAGCTAACCATATTATAAAAATTAATAATACTATTTTAACAGTATTGATTGAAAATCCATTCTGCAAAGCAAAACCAATTAACAATAACGTTGCACCGCTAGAATCTGTAATACCTGCTGCATGTAACCTAGTATAGAAATCAGGAAATCTGATCACCCCTATATTTGAAATAATTATCAAACAAATACCTAAAAATATGAAAATGGATCCTATCATAAATTATCAAAACAACATTAATCTCATTAGTGCTATAGTTGATATAAAGCTAACGCTAGCATACAACAATGCTATATCAATTAAAAAAAAATTATTCAGGATGATTGATATTGCTGTTATAAGTACAACTACTTGCGTTGAGAAATTATTGAACGCTAAAACCTTATTGTACACATCATTTGACTTAGACACTATGCAACACAACATTACACTCATACAGAACAACAGTGTATAGATAGCAATGCAAATCATTTAAAGACTATGTAACTTCAGTAGATTTCTAAACGGATACTTCTTCATCGCCATCTTGATCATTTATTTCATCATCTATTTCACCATCCACTTCATAATCTTGGCTTTCTTGACTTGCATCAAGGTCTGTGTTATCAGAAAAATTTAATAAATTCGCTAGCTTACTTGTATTACTGCTGTAAACATTATTCATATTTCCTTTCATGTATTCCTTGCATCTACCTACCAAAAGGCTAAACAGCTCATGAGTATCCACCTGTTTTCCTGCTATTTCATGTAAGGAAACTATGGTATTTTTATGACCTTTAAACTTAGCTGCTTGAATTGGATTACTTGCCCCTGTATTTAAATCATGTGTTCTTTGACTTGCCAACAGAACCAATTTGAAACGGTTACTTACCCGTTCTATACACTTTTCTATAATAGACTCAGCCATAAGATACTACCTTAATAAGTTTTATACTATATCACAAAAAACAAGTTGTCAACTTTGTATCTATTGCGATTCAACTTCATGTTTTACTTTTTCTGCCTCAGATTTTATTTCTTGGCTTTCTGTCATCGTGATTGTTATCTCATGATCAAGTTTTTTTAGAAATCCTAACAATCGCTCTAAAGAAAAACCATCTATTTTACCATTTTTAATTTGCGATACCTTTGGCTGATCAATACCAAGTTTCTCAGCTGCAAAAGCCTGAGTCCAAGCATTTTTTTCTATAATTTTATTTATTATATAAAGCAACTTTGTTTTTATTCCTGCACTGTCTAAGTTATTTAACGATATTATTTCCATAATTCTTACACTCACATATCAATTAACTTTATTAAATATTATAACATAATATTTAATATACCAAGATATTAATATCATGTAACTTGTCAATAATTATATGATATCAATATTTAAAACTTTAAGTTGATTATATATTAATATTTTTATCAAATTTCTAGTAATTTTAAATTACCATTTTACCATCAGTCTATCTGAAAAAACCATTTATAGAAAGAACAAGCTAAGATTACAAAGCTTGAAATACAAAAATAATTATTTTATAAATTTATCTTACATAAGAAGTTTATATCTCTATATCTTAATATAAATATTTATTTAAATTTTTAAAATTTCTATTTTAACGAGAATTCTATATATTATATTTATAATATAATTTAAATATTTGTTGCTTTTTAGCTGGAACATTATTTAGTTAGTAAGTAAAATTGTGTTGAATATGACAAAAATAAAAAAAGATGTTGCTGTTATTATGGGAAGTGAGTCAGATTACACCACTATGGTCCATACTGTTGATATGTTAAAAGCATTAGAAGTTTCACATGATATATTCATAATATCTGCACATAGAACACCAGAAAGGCTCTTCAATTTTGCTAAATCTGCACAAGAAGAAGGTTTTAAGGTTATTATAGCTGGTGCAGGAGGTGCAGCTCATTTACCTGGTATGGTTGCGTCACTAACTTGTTTACCAGTTATCGGCGTTCCTGTGCATAGTAAACAATTAAATGGGCTGGACAGTCTACTCTCTATAGTTCAAATGCCAAAGGGTGTTCCAGTTGCAACCATGTCTATAGGAGAAAATGGAGCATATAATGCTGCCATTACTGCCGTATCTATATTGTCAATTTCCAACAGTGAAATTGCAGGTAGGTTAAAAAAGTGGAGAGAGAAACAGACCAAAGAAGTAAAAGAAAAACCAGTTTCATAATAAATCTATGGCAATAATTCTTTTAGACACAAAAACCATAAACCGTATAGCAGCGGGGGAGGTGATAGAAAGGCCAGCAAGTGTAGTAAAGGAATTAGTGGAAAATGCAATAGATGCTGGAAGTTTAGAAATAGAGATCAAAATAGAAAGTGGTGGGCGTAACCTTATTATTGTGACAGATGATGGTAACGGAGTAGAAAAAAACGATTTAGAACTTGCGTTTATGCGCCATGCTACTTCAAAATTGAGCGACAATGAGTTGATAGAAATCAAGCATCTTGGCTTTAGAGGAGAAGCTCTGCCTTCAATAGCAGCAGTAAGTAGGATAAAATTATCGTCTAAGGCAAGAGAAGCAAATGAAGCATGGTCTATAAGTTATGAGGGTGGAGAGAAAATAGGGGAGCTGATTCCTTACTCTTTATCACAAGGGACACATATTGAAGTACGAGATTTATTTTTTGCCACTCCAAATAGACTAAAATTTCTAAAAACCGAAAGAGCAGAAACTCAAAGCATTGTTGATATTGTAAATAACCTAGCAATGATTAACTATCATATAGGGTTTACTCTCACTTCAGGTAATAAAAAGCTCTTAAAATACGCTAAGCAGACTTCGTTATTTCATAGATTGTGTGAAGTAGAAGAAGAATTTCAGGGCAGTTCTCTGGAGATTAATGAAGAAGAAGACGGCATTAAACTTACGGGACACATCTGTAAACCGACCGTCAATCGTGGTAAGTCAACTCAGATCTATACGTTTGTTAATGGAAGGCCAATCAAAGATAATCTACTTATTGGCGCAGTTAGGTATGCATATCATGATTTTATTCCAAGCGATAGGTATCCTTTCGCAGCGTTACATTTAGAGATACCTTATGATCAAGTAGATGTAAATGTGCATCCAAATAAGTCAGAAGTAAGGTTTCAGAATAAGAAGCTCATATATGAGATAGTGACAAGAGGATTAATTAAAGCATTGTCAAGAAGGATAGGCACCTTTCTAGCGCATGACCAGAAAATGGATTCAACATTGCCAGATCCTTTTGATAAACCTAATGTTCAAAATGAAAGAAGGCCAAGTCCTTTTGAAAATCAACTAATAAAAGAATTTGCTTCTCCAAATGAAAGAGTAAAAAGCTTATCAGAACAGTCAAAATCGTTTGATTATACCGGCATACAGAAATTACCATCACAAGCGGAGACTATGGTTCTAGAAAAAAAGGTGTTAGAGCAAGTTGATTTGATAGAGAGCCACCCGCTCGGGTTTGCACGCTGTCAGGTCTATAATACTTACATTATTGCCGAGGTAAGAGACAAATTGATTATAGTCGACCAGCATGCAGCCCACGAAAGGCTAGTATATGAATGCTTAAAACAAAAATCAAGTGTAAAAAGACAAAAACTACTTCTTCCTGAAACGGTTGAAATCAAAAATCAAGCCGGAATGGAGATGATTGAAGTTTATAAAGATAAGTTATTTGAAATGGGTTTTGATATTGAGATCAAATCAGAAAATAAAGTGATAGTAAAAGAAATCCCTGCAATTTTGGGAGCAATAGATGTGAAAGAGATGCTAATTAATATAGTCGATAGATTAACGGAAATAGAAGATACATTGCCAGTAGAAGATAAAGTGAACAAAATATTGGCCACTATCGCTTGTCATGGATCAATTAGAGCGGGTAGAAAAATGAGGTTAGATGAAATGAATGAGCTGCTGAGACAAATGGAAAAAACCCCATATTCCGGGCAATGCAACCACGGAAGACCAACTTATATAGAAATGAAACTCAGTGATATTGAAAAACTTTTTGAGCGTAGGTAATGAGGTTGCCATAAATATGTAAGTGCTCCTTTCTCGTCATCCAAGTAGCTCATAGAAACGAAAAAACTTCCTTGACAAACTCCGTCAGCCCCCTTATCATGAAAGTGAAGCTATTTATTTATCTTCTCTGTACAGATTAAATGACAAAAAAACTCACGAATCTGGCGTCTCATGTTTAATTTTTTGCACTATGTGCACCTTATGTCTTTATAAAATTCTAGGTTTTTACCTAATATAAGCTAAAATGCGCTTATAAAGCATTTAAAACATAAAAAAACGCCAACTTAAAAAATGGATAGTGAATAATTAGCTACCCTAGGGTTTCTTTTGTCTTTTTTTCTGTTTAGTAAATTTCTTAAACATTTATGACTAAAGGTTAGTTGCATTAAAAAGCAGCTAAATCGCGGTTATTAAGCGTTTAGAATAAAAAAACGCCATACTTGAAAGTATAATGTAAGTAATTAGCCAACCACGGGGCTTCTTTTGCCTTTTTTTTCGCTTAGTAAATTTCTTAATGTTTATAGCTAAACGACAACCGTCATCCCGCTACGTGTTAGCGGGATCTCTTGTTAGCGCCGCGGCGGTATGACGTCTCGCTTGCAACCTATAGCTTTGTCATTCCAGTGCTCCTTTTTTTGTCATCCCAGTGCCTTGACTATTTGGATCCAGAAAACTTAGCTTCGAGTCAAGTAGGCTGCAAATAAAAACTGGATTCCAGCGTCACGCGCTGGAATGACACCCTGACAATCGTCATCCCGCTACGTGTTAGCGGGATCTATGTTAAGAGATACCGCGAATGAATCGCAGTATGACGTATAGAAACTAAAAAAGTTCTTTTTTAAAAAACTTAAGTTATACTTATAAGTATTTGATACTTTTTATAGTGATTATGTCGAGTTTAAGCTGCCTTTATGGTGATAATGCAGAATTTGTGGAAGAAATGTATAGCCGTTATTTGCAGGGTGATAAATCAATCGGGGAGGATTGGTATAGAATTTTTTCAAGCAATTTAGAAGTTAATAAAGCGGAGACCTGCGGTGCACAGCGTGCAACTAAGGTGGATGATTCAGTTTCTAGTTTAGCAAATTTTTTCAGATCTTACGGTCATTTTTTTGCGGATCTTAATCCGTTATCACCCAATGTGAATAAGGAAGTAGATTATCAGAAATATTCGAATCTCTCTCCTATGGGCGACACTAGAATCTATAGAGATATTTACTGCAAGAACATCGGTTTTGAATTTATGCATATTTCCTCTTATGAGGAGAGAGAGTGGCTGCAGGAAAAGATCGAAAATCAAACCTATACGCTGAGTTCACAAGATAAAAAGGAAATACTGAGGCACTTGATCGAATCTGAGATGTTCGAGCAATTTCTCCATATGAAATTTCCTGGATATAAACGTTTTTCTATCGAAGGTGGAGAATCAGCTATTGTTGCAATTGAAAAAATTATTAGTGATTCCGCTGGTTATGGTATTGAAGAAGTAGTTCTTGGTATGGCTCATCGCGGACGGCTCAATGTTCTAACCAAAGTTATGGGAAAAGAATATGCGGCAATGCTATCTGAATTTCAAGGCAATCTCGCACACCCAAGTGGTCTTGAGGTGTCCGGTGATGTTAAATATCACCTTGGTTATTCTTCTGATCGAGCACTTTCAGGTGGCAAAAAAATACATTTAAGTTTATGCCCTAATCCATCTCATCTTGAAGCGGTAAATCCGGTTTTGGCTGGAAGAATAAGAGCAAAACAGAATATAAGATCTGTGCTTGGCATATCAATTCATGGTGATGCGGCTTTCATCGGTCAAGGAGTGGTTGCTGAAACCTTGAGCCTAAGCAATATTGAAGGCTATAAGGTGGATGGCATTGTGCACGTTGTCATTAATAACCAAGTTGGTTTTACTGCTAATCCGTGTTGTGCGCGGTCCTCTTTTTATTGCACTGATGTAGCAAAATCAATAGAAGCTCCAGTGTTTCACGTTAATGGAGATAACCCTGAAGCTGTGAGTTTTGTTGCGAATTTGGCGATGGAATATAGGCAGAAATTTAAAAAGGACGTAGTGATTGACATAATATGTTACCGCAAATATGGCCATAATGAAGGTGATGAACCGAATTTCACTCAGCCACTCATGTATAAGGTGATATCAAAGCATAAAACTCCTGGAACATTGTATGAAGAAAAATTGACTGCAGAGAAAGTATTAAGTGGTGATGAAGTAAATAAATTACGCAGTGAATTCAGGGCAAAATTAGATAAAAGTCTTGCTGAATCAGTGACTTACACTCCAAAAAAAGCTGACTGGTTTTGTGGAGTATGGTCAAAATTAAGAAGGGCAAGGTTGAACGATTTGAGCGAATACTATACAGATTCTGGTGTTCCGCCAGATGAGTTGAAAAAATTAGGTGTGTATATAAATAGCAATATCCCAAGTAGCTTTAACATTAATAATAAGGTTAGAAAAATACTTGATGGCAGAATAGACAGTATAAATTCCGGCAGTAATATAGACTGGGCAACTGCCGAAAGTCTTGCATTTGCGTCACTGCTTACAGAAGGAATAGAAGTGCGTTTATCAGGCCAAGACTCTGGCCGTGGCACTTTTTCGCACCGTCATTCAAGGCTTGTTGATCAGGTAACAGAAGAAGCGTTTATTCCGCTAAACAATATAAATGAAAAGCAAGCTCACTTTGAGGTCATAGATAGCGCTTTATCAGAGTATGCTGTAATGGGCTTTGAATATGGCTATAGTCTTGATTCCCCGTATTCACTGGTGCTCTGGGAAGGACAATTTGGTGATTTTGCAAACGGTGCGCAAATTATGATCGACCAGTTTATCGCATCTGCAGAAACAAAGTGGTTGCGATCAAGCGGTCTAGTTTTATTGTTGCCCCACGGTTATGAAGGGCAAGGACCTGAACATAGTTCTGCTCGTATAGAGAGGTTTTTACAACTCTGTGCAGAAGATAATATGCAGATAGTTAATTGCTCCACTCCGGCAAATTACTTTCATGTTTTACGTCGGCAAATTCATCGAGACTTTCGTAAGCCTTTAGTAGTGTTTACACCTAAATCGCTATTGCGTCACAAAAGAGCAGTTTCTAACCTATCTGACTTTGAAGGAAAATTCCTCACGGTGATTCCAGAATATAGAACAGATTTAGTTTCGAATGATAAAACACGTAAAGTTGTAATATGCAGTGGTAAAGTTTATTACGACATATGTGAAGCACAAAAAATAAACGATATAGCAGTAATACGTTTGGAGCAATTCTATCCGTTTCCTGCCGATAAACTAAGTATTGAACTTGAAAAATACAAAAGCGCTGAAATTATATGGTGTCAAGAAGAACCAAAAAATATGGGAGGATGGTTTTTTGTCAACCCATTGATAGAAGAAGTGTTATCCAATCTCAATATTCAAGCAAAAAGACCTAAGTGCATTGCAAGACTTGCTGCTGCATCTCCTGCATGTGGTTATGCTAGTGTACATGCTCAGCAACAAGAGGAGATTTTAAGACAGATCGCTTAGTATTTACAGTTATTGAAGCAGAAGTGGTGCTATAAAAGTAGCTGACACTTGAATCCGGTTGCATCACGCGCTGCGGCCAGGCGCAATAGAAAACGCATTACACCAATAAAGCCCTTTTGGTACTCAAGCAAATATAAAAGATTTTTATTCTATTAAAAAAAATTTAATTTTTATTAAAATTTTCATTTATTTTTATTTAAAAAGTAAACATTATTAATATTTACTTTAACTAATATAGGATATATATGAATACAAAAATATTTGAGATGTTAATAAGGAGAACTGGTCTACGCAGAGATAGCAAAGCTGAGATCATACAGTTAAATAGAAATGAAAAAGCTTTCGTAGATGAGGATAAAGAATCTATCGAATTAGCTGAGGCCATTTTTGAAGAGAATAATATGTTTCATTTCCGCAAACCAGGTCCTGCTATGGATTACATTTTGCACAAATTAATAAATGATAGGAAGCTTTTCGAGGAAATGAAAGATAGAGGTACAAGTATAATACGTCTTTTTTCTTTGTTATCAATGTATCATGGTCGTCTCAATTGCTGTGTTATAAGAAAAGAAGGGTGTATTACTGAGTGTGGCATACTTGATTACGCTGGCACCTATCCAGAACTAGTGCCTTTAGAGGACTTTATACTTATTGAGCCTTCCTCGTACCTCGAGTATATTGTGTTTGACAATGAGAATATCAGAAATAGGTTAGCTGAAGACTTAACTGAAGATAAAACAAAATTAGATATCTTTTTGAATGGAATTTTAGCAACAAAGAATTCGGATTTAGTATTATCTTGTATTAACAAGATAGAGGTTCTTAATGAGGGAGATAGATATTTTGTTAATCTCTTACAGAAAAACGGCATGCTAGACTACATCTTAAACAAAGATGATACAACACTTGCAAAATCAACTCTAAAGGAGTTGTTGAAGCTTTCTATTTTGCAGGAAGAAAAAAGCACTGAGTTAGAATCTCCCCAAGCTTCAAGTGTAAATGTTAGCAAAGCTCAGCAACATTGTAGTATATAGCTGGTGATAAAGTTTAAAATAATTGCATATACTGAGGCTCATTTAGGTATAGAGCCTCAGTGGTGCTTAATTTTTCAATTTATGGTAGACTAGTAGCCCTACTATGATGTGGATCTATGCTCGCTTATAACTAAAATTTCACTTCCACCAAGGGGATATTATTCCAGCTATTGCTTCCATAGTCATCAATCGAAGCGTTTAAGTAATCTGTATCAAAGCATACGGGCACATCAAATTCGAAGCTCGCAGTGATTATCGCATCTTTTACTGGTGGCTTCATAAATGTTATTTCTCCCGTTGAATAATTTACTGAATATTCACTCTCTTCTTTACCATTTAAATAAATCTTTACTGTCCCATGTACTGGCTTTTTGATCATACGTATATGCTTATCTTCCCCACTTACATAAGTTTTGATTAGCTGAAAAGTCGTTTTTTTGTTATCTCCTATACCAATCTCTTGATTAATGGCTATAAAATCCGACCAATCCTTAAAACGAAACCCTATTGCTTTACCTTTTCGTGCATGAAAAAATGTTATTAGTTCTAGTAGCTGCTCGTTTGATCTGACCCCGTAAGCTATGTTGTATCTAGTGCGTGCATGAGACCAATTGATGTTGCGCTGTTCACAACCATTGTGAGTTGTTAGAGGTTGTCCGGAAACAAGTAAAAGGCTATAATATCTGAAATTTTAGTACGGGGTAAAGATGAGAAAAAAGTATCCAACAGATCTAAGCGAAAGGGAATGGGCAAGAATAGAAAAACACTTCAGAGTATCATACAAGAAAGGAGGAAGGCCGCCAAAGTATAGCAAAAGAGAAATATTAGAAGCAATTTTCTATGTATTGCGTACAGGGTGTCAATGGCGGTATTTACCAAATGATTTTCCGCTATGGAAGACTGTGTATGAGCAGTTCAGGCAATGGAAGAAGCAGGGAATTTTTGAGAAAATGAATTATGAAATTACAAAATATAGTAGAAGAAAAATAGGAAGGAATGAGCAGCCGAGTGCCTGTATAGTAGATAGTCAATCTGTAAAGACTACAGAAAAGGGGGGATCAAAGGCTATGATGGAAGTAAAAAAGTAAAGGGTAGAAAAAGGCATATAATTACAGACACTCAGGGTTTTATACTAGGTTGTTACGTAGGCGCTGCTAACGAAAATGATAGAGATGGTATTAAAATAGCATTAAACAATATGAGAACAAAATATACTAAAGTTAAAAAAATGTGGGCTGACATGGGATACCAAGGAAGAAATTCAAAGAATCACATAAAGGAAGAATATGACATAGATATTGAAATTGTTACAAGGCCTCCATGTAGATTTTGGGTGCACAAAGATACGCCACCTGAGCTACTACCAACAAGAGAACAAGGGTTTAAAGTACAGCCAAGAAGATGGGTTGTAGAAAGGACTTTTGCTTGGGTTAATAGGAATAGAAGGCTATCGAAGGAGTATGATTTACTCACAACATCCACTGAGAATTTCATATACCTAGCTATGAGTAGGGTTATGTTAAAGAGGGAATATGCTTGAATTTACTAGTTTCCGGACAACCTCTAACTAGCCAACCATCGGGCTTTTTTTGCCTTTTTTTTCGCTTGGTAAATTTTTTAATACTTAGATTAGTTGCAATTTAAGAGACCAGAAATGGTCAGTGCTTGGCACTGGAATAACGTCCTCCTTTGTTATCCCAGTGCCCAGACACTGGGATCCAGGAAACTTAATTGCAAGTAATGCATTAGATTTGGTGAGTATGGGTTTTATGTTATAGAATGAAACACTTTTGGTGAATTTGTAAAGAAAACTGGATCCCAGTGTTTGGGCACTGGGATGACACCATTCTTTTTCCTGGATTCCAGACTGGAATGACACCATTTGTTGTGTTTAACAAAGTTCGTACTTAGCTTCATATTAGCCGTAAATATTTAAGAAATTTACTAAACGAAAAAAAAGGCAAAAGAAGCCCTGGGGTTATTATCCGCTTTAAAATATTGGCGTTTTTTATGTTTTAAACGCTTGAAAAGCGAGATTCAGCCGCTTTTAATTGCAACTAACTTACGCTGCAAATGTTTAAGAAATTTACTAAGCAGAAAAAAAGACAAAGAATCCCCGAGTTAGCTAGTCTTTTACTATCTCTGTCGAGTATTGGCATTTTTTGATGTCTTGTAACGCTTTATAAGCGCGTTCAGCTTATTTAGATAAAAATCTAGATGTAGATGAAGTTTTGTAAAGACATACAGTATCTATATACTGCAAAAAATTGAACATAAGACGCCGATACATTAAGTAATCCTTACCTTTTAATCTGCAGATTGGCGAAAGCAAATACAATAGCTTCACTATCATGATAAGTGGGCTGGCGAAGTTTGTCAAGTAAGTTTTTTCGTTTCTATTTCCAATAAAAGTTCGTTATATGGTTATGCAAGAAGTCTAATGAATCGCGGCATGACGTCTTAGCTATAGATGCTGGTCTGTGTGATTTCAAGAGAAGCTTAGTAGATAAGTTGTGTTTTAAACCAGATTCGGTATTTTAAACTGAACATTTTCAATAATACCACCTGGCATAACTGAAATTTTTACACTCAGGTTTACTTTTAGGTAGTCCATTAATTCATCAACCAATATGTCAGGAGCGGAAGCACCTGCAGTGATTCCTATCTTTTCTACGCCCTGGAACCAGCTTTTATTTACACATCTGTAATTATCAATCAAGTAGGCTCTTTTTCCTCTAGCAGTGCACAGATCTAATAAGCGGTTTGAATTTGAGCTATTTTTACTTCCTACAACTAATACCATGTCTACAATTTCAGCTAGCTTTTTAACAGCATTTTGTCTGTTTTGCGTTGCATAGCATATGTCCTTTAAATCTGGACCTGTTATGCCTGGAAACCTTAATTTCAAGGCAGCAATAATGTCACGGGTATCGTCGATGCTTAACGTAGTTTGTGTAACATAAGACAAATTATCTGGATCTTTAACCTTTAAATCATATACATCCTGCAAAGTTTGCACTAAAGTGATAGGATTGTTTACTCTTCCCCTAATTCCCTTAACTTCTGGATGGTTTTCATGCCCAATGAGAATTAATTCTTTACCACTGTTTTCATACCTTTTTGCTTCTTTATGCACTTTGTTGACTAAAGGACATGTTGCATCAATCACTTGAATACCCTTTCTTTTTGCCTCATCTTCTATATTTTTTGATACTCCGTGCGCGCTGAAGATCAGTATTCCTTCATTATCTTCAATTTCCTCGATACTGCTTACAAAAACCACTCCTTGTTTCTTAAAGTCCTCTACTATATATTTATTGTGAACAATTTCGTGTAGCACATAAACTTGGCGCTCGTTTTTGTATTTTTCTAAAGTAATAGCTAATATGTCCACAGCTCTTTTTACCCCGGCACAAAAACCTCGTGGTTCAGCTAAGATGATTTCCATTTTTGTCAAATCAAGTAAATATGCAAGCATTACTTAAAAATAAGCTCCGCTCACTGTGTTTTATAGTACCATTATTTATATTTTATATAATAATTATTTTTCGCATATTCTCTTTAACATTTGATCAACTTACTACTTCAGAAAATTTTAGAAAAGATAATATAGTACATAAACAACCTGATATTTTAGATAGAAATGGAGTGGTAATAGCAACAAATGTGCCCACAACATCACTATATATAGATGCAACCAAAGTAAAGAATCCGGAAAGTATAGCAGCACAACTGTGTTCTACTTTGCATGACCTCGAATACAAGAACTTATATAGAGTACTTACTTCAGAAAAGAAATTTGCTTGGATAAAGCGTCACTTGACTCCAAAAGAATTACTAGCGATCAAAAACGCTGGTGTACCAGGAGTAAATTTTTATGACGACATAAAGCGTATATATCCTCACAGTAATTTATTTTCACACGTGCTTGGTTATACTGACATAGATGGCAACGGTATTGCAGGAGTTGAGGCATATATAAGTAAAAACAAACAACATTCTGTTATCCAAGTACCTGATATACAGTTGTATGAATGTTGCAACTTGAAAGCAATTCCTGCACAACAATTCCCCACACAACAGATGGTGTCATCCCAGTGCGTGACACTGGGATCCAGATATAAAAATACTGACAAATTACGTGATGAACAACGGATTCCAGAAACATATGTCAAAAACAATGTTTGTGATGAAATTGCGCATAAAACTGGATTCCAGTGTCAGTGCACTGGAATGACACCAGACCAAGCTTCTGCACAATCTTCTGTCATCCGACAGGGATGGTCACGCTCTGCTGATCAATATGTTCAACTATCCTTAGATACACGAGTGCAAAGCATAGTGCATGAAGAGCTAACTAAAGCTGTAAGCAGATATCAGGCACTTGGCGGAGTAGGAATTGTTTTAAATGTGAGAAATAGTGAAGTCATCTCGATGGTCAGCCTACCTGATTTTAATCCCAACTTACAGAATAAGGCAGAAGACGTACAAAAGTTTAATCGCGCCAGTCTTGGGGTATATGAGATGGGGTCGGTATTAAAATACTTTACAATAGCCGCAGCGCTTGATGCGAACGCTACAAAAACTAGCGATTTATATGACGTATCAACACCAATCACCATTGGAAAGTATAAAATTCAGGATTTTCATAAATCTAAAATTCCAAAAATTACTGTGCAAGATATATTTGTAAAATCATCCAACATTGGTGCAGCAAAAATTGCAGTCAAACTAGGTATTGAAAAACAGGTAGAATACTTTAAAGCTATGAAGCTATTTTCTCCTTTGAAAATAGAAATACCAGAAAAATCCACACCGATAATCCCGGATAAATGGAGTGAAAACACTTTAATAACAGCATCTTATGGTTATGGCATAGCTGTAACTCCTATACATCTTGCACAAACTGCAGCAGCATTAATCAACAATGGGATATTTCATAACGCAACCTTGATGTTGAATAAAAGAAGTATAGGAGAGCAAATTATCTCAAGAAGAACTTCCAGGGAAATGAGAAAATTATTACGTGCAGCAGTAACAGATGGCACTGGCAGAAAAGCAAAAATAAAGGCATATTCAATAGGAGGAAAAACTGGATCGGCGGAAAAAGTTGTAGATGGTAAATATAGCAAAGATGCAAACATAGCATCATTTATAGGAGTGCTAACTATGCTTGACCCAAGGTACATAGTGCTAATTGCTACTGATGAGCCTCAAGGGATGCACCATACCGGGGGAGTAATTGCTGCGCCTATAGTAAGAAACATTATAAATAGAGTAGCACCTATACTAAATGTTACACCTGAGATGTAAAATTATGATTGCTTTACTATAATTTCAAATTTATCATTACCAAAATCCTTATTAATATACCAAGAACCATCATCTTTAGTTACAAATTCAAGACCTTTAAGGTCTTTTTTTATTGTCTTTCCATTTTGACCATCAATAGCGATATTAATATCGAATGTAATAATGTCTAGATTTATCATAGCTTCTTTCCCGCTGCACGAATTTAGACTGAACTTGCCTAACATGACATCATTAAAACTCACTTCCCCTGTATAGACATCACACTGACCGTCCACACAACACGTAGTTTCAATATAGAAAAGATCTGACATACAAAATACCTTAAAAAAAAGAACTAAACATATATGGCCACTACACCACACCGCTAACAAGTAGTAAAGCGTCGATAAACCTAAGTTACTTTAGCTACGTAGCCATAATACAGCTAGAAATGTAAAATTCAACAGTTAATTGTGTGATTAATAGAGAAGTCTTATTTAGTACACCTTATAGGAATGGCTGTTTAGTTTTTTTGTTAATCTTTTTTACCATGCTGTCAATCATATGCTTTATCCCTTGATATACAGAGTATGTACTTTCGTCGCTACGCATATAAGCAGAACAGGAAAATACATTATGTTCTTCGTCTTCTATTGATAACTCTGTATCGCATTTTATGTGCTCGCCGCCAAGCCTTTCTATCAACTGTTCTCTGTCATCTCCTATAGTTACCTTAACCTTACTTTCTTCTTTACCTATCTTGCTACTTAAAATTGAAACAATGATGGCTGGAGATATGCATATCGCTCCTATTGGCTTTTTTGTAACAAAAAATTCTGAAACTAATCTTTCAAATTCAGGCATTACTGTCACCATGTCTTTACTTTCAGCTAAGTCAGATAAATTTTTCGCAACCCCGTATCCACCAGGTACAACTAGCATGTCAAAATTTTCAGCTTTGGCTTCTTTTAAGTCATATATTTCGCCTCTTGCGATTCTTGCTGCTTCCACAAGTACATTCCTTTTTTCTTTTGTTGCCTCTTTTGTTCTATGATTCATAACTTGTGTGATATTGATATCAGGTGCAAAGCATTTAACATCCACTTCCTGCTGATCAAGCACAAGCAAACTTAAAACCGCTTCTCTTACCTCTGCACCGTCAAGGTGACCACACCCTGATAAGACCACAGCAGCTTTTAATTTTTTTTCACCCATAAAGTACCTTGATTTCATATAATCTAGATATTTTAATACAAATTCTATATTTGGAAAGGGGTATGTTATATCAATTATAATATAATTAATGATTAGTATGTATAATTAGGCATATTTATAATCAACGAAGCTGAATATGGAATCTAGCAATAGTATGTTTTTTGACACTGACTATCCAGAACTAAGAAAAGCTATTTCAGATATAATAGAAAGTATTGCACAATCCTCACAAGAGGGGAAAAAAGAGTTATTTACAACCCTATCAGAACAAGTTAAAGGGATGAACCTCAAAGATTTAGGTTTAGCGATTAATGACCAAGGCTTGCAAAAGGAAGTAAATAAAGAATTATTTATAAAACTCATTGAAGAAGCACTTAAAGGGTTAACTTCTGAAAACGTTGACTCAAAAATAATAGAAGAGGCGTTAAAATCTGTTAATCAGCAAGCAATAAGTAATGTTATAAATAATAATAAAGGTCCGCTGGACAATCTAGTCAATTATTTTAAATCAGCATCTGCAAATGAAAAAATAGGAATAGCTTCTGCTGGAATGGTATTAGGAGCAGCATTTTCTCCGCTTATTGTGCTTGCTACATTAATAGCGCTTGTAGCTATTGGAGCACGTTATGTAGGAATAGGTATAGGAAAGGCAGGGGGAAAAATAAAAGAAGGTGCGATTGAAACAGGAAAAGCAGTAAAAAGTTCATATAAGGATTTAATAGATAAATTACCTACGATTCAAGACAGAGAGAATAACTTTAGTAGATTAAGAACAAACGTGCTTGAAACTATTGCAAACATTAGTCTTAAAGATAACGAAGGCGTTGACGCTAAAAAAGGTTTTGATGATGGGAAAAAAATATTAGAAATGCTTCAAAATGAAAGGCAGCGATCTGCTATACAAGAGTTAGTAAAGAATGGAACCATTCAAAATTTTTCAGAAGATGATATGAGCAGACTTCTGGAAAAGGGCCTCAGAGGTTGTCCGGAAACTAGTAAATTCAAGCATATTCCCTCTTTAACATAACCCTACTCATAGCTAGGTATATGAAATTCTCAGTGGATGTTGTGAGTAAATCATACTCCTTCGATAGCCTTCTATTCCTATTAACCCAAGCAAAAGTCCTTTCTACAACCCATCTTCTTGGCTGTACTTTAAACCCTTGTTCTCTTGTTGGTAGTAGCTCAGGTGGCGTATCTTTGTGCACCCAAAATCTACATGGAGGCCTTGTAACAATTTCAATATCTATGTCATATTCTTCCTTTATGTGATTCTTTGAATTTCTTCCTTGGTATCCCATGTCAGCCCACATTTTTTTAACTTTAGTATATTTTGTTCTCATATTGTTTAATGCTATTTTAATACCATCTCTATCATTTTCGTTAGCAGCGCCTACGTAACAACCTAGTATAAAACCCTGAGTGTCTGTAATTATATGCCTTTTTCTACCCTTTACTTTTTTACTTCCATCATAGCCTTTGATCCCCCCTTTTCTGTAGTCTTTACAGATTGACTATCTACTATACAGGCACTCGGCTGCTCATTCCTTCCTATTTTTCTTCTACTATATTTTGTAATTTCATAATTCATTTTCTCAAAAATTCCCTGCTTCTTCCATTGCCTGAACTGCTCATACACAGTCTTCCATAGCGGAAAATCATTTGGTAAATACCGCCATTGACACCCTGTACGCAATACATAGAAAATTGCTTCTAATATTTCTCTTTTGCTATACTTTGGCGGCCTTCCTCCTTTCTTGTATGATACTCTGAAGTGTTTTTCTATTCTTGCCCATTCCCTTTCGCTTAGATCTGTTGGATACTTTTTTCTCATCTTTACCCCGTACTAAAATTTCAGATATTATAGCCTTTTACTTGTTTCCGGACAACCTCTAAGTTAGCCTCTGAAACTAACTCTATAGTCACTTTTGGGGTTAAGCCTCATGAATTCAATTCTGAATACGGCTATATAAATGCAGTATATGATCAGAAAGAAAAATGTCATATAGTGAAAGATTTTACAGAAAAGCCCGAGCGTAAGTTAAGTAACGATCATTATTGGAACTCTGGAATATTTGTGTTTAAAGCAAAACGCTACATAGATGAGATTAAAAAATCTGCCCCGAATCTTTACAATTTATGTTTTAAATATTTCACACCGCAAGAGAGATTTCTGTATTTAAAACAACGAGATTTTGCAGGAATTGAAGGCATATCCATTGATTACTTGGTGATGGAGAAAGCAAAAAACGTTGCAATGATAGAAGCTAATTTCGATTGGTTGGATGTTGGAACTTGGAATTCAGTTTTAGAATTGAGTGAGAAGTTTAGTAAAGAACCGGCATCATTTCAGCATGTGATTAGAGAAAAAGAACCAGTTTCAACGACAGAAAGTAATAAAAATTTATTGAGTGGAGCTTGTAAGCAACCAAACAAAAGTCTAATTTCATTTATTCATAAAGTTAAGAAAGTAAAGGTGATAAGGAAAGAAGTTAAACCATGGGGATTTTGTAGTATAATTTTAATGAGCGAAAATTTTCTTATAAAATATCTTTTTATCAATCCATTAAGCTGCACTTCTAAGCAATTCCATCACTATAGAGATGAATACCATATAGTGCTATCAGGAGTTGGATATGTTAGTTTAGAAGACAAAGAATATGCTATAGCAAAGGACCATATGATAGAAATCCCAAGGGAAGTTTCCCATAGGATTGAAAATAGAAGCACAAGCTTTCCACTTGAAATAGTTGAATTTCAGATAGGAGAGCATTTATCTGATAATGATATAGTGAGATTGGATGATGTATATGGAAGAATATGGTAACGCCATAAATGCATTTGTTGGCAATTTATAATATGGGTATAGCTGCTTTATGTAAAAAATAATATTTACTAAATCTTAATATTTTAAACCTATACCCATATTTTAATAAATAATGAGTTGTAATTAATATGAAGGATCCATTTAAAAGTGACAATTATAGAGAAAATCTCGGTTTCCTTAAAGAAGCTATAAAAGCAAGAGATGAGTTAGTAACTATTAGACATTATAATAAAACGGTAAGGGATTTATCTCAGGCATTAAAGCGTTTTACAGATAAGGCAGAAGATGTAGCTAAGTTTGTTATACGTAGTGACTCAATTGATTATGTAAGATCGATGAATGGAAAGCCATCAGGTCTTAAGATATTAAAGGAAATATTGAATAGAATCTCGGGAAGAAATGTTCCAGTTAAGAATATAAGTAGTTTTATTGATAAATTACCTCCTCCTACTTCAATGACAATCTTTGAATATCTAGAGGCTTATCGTAAAATTTCAGGTTTGGAGCAAGTTGAAAGAGGAAATATTGCAATAGCTCCAGAAAAGCCAGAACGCAGTTTTCTAAAAGAAGATAGACAAGTAGAAGTTAATTATAATGATTCAGGCCATGGAAATTCATTAGATGAAAAGCCTGGATACAAAGAGATATCAAATTATCAAGAGAAGAAGAGTAAAATTTTAACAGAAAATTCACAAAGTTCAAAATCGCCTAGAGAAGAGCTAATTTATGTAACAGTTCCTAAAGAACATATGGAAGCAAAAAGAGAACTTAAACAAAAACAACAATCTAAACCTCCAATATTGCCAAAATCATCAATAGCACCCCCATTGCCAAAAAAAATGTTTACTGCTGGTCAAGAAGTTAGACAAAAACCAAAAGTAGTAGGAACTGTTCCTAAATCAACTAAAGATAAACCTGAATTACCACTAAAACTTAAAAAGTTAGGTCATACTGATCAAAAATCAAGCACAAAGCTAGAAATGGTAGTATCTTCTATGGAAAAAGAAATTAATTATAATATCGATATTAAAGTACAAGAGATAAGAAAAAAATTCAAACAAAATCAAGCAAAAGAAAGTCCTAATGCGCAAACTATTGAAAGCAGGACCCCTCCTGTTGCACAAGTGAATATAGATGTGGAGAAAAAAACTAGGCCATCACCAAAAGTTGCTTCCCAATCTCGCTTATTTCCAATGAGGGATGAAATATCTCAGATGAATCCCTTATCAGCAAAATCTGATCCGAGACCTCATGTTAGCAAAAATGCTCTTCTCACAGATGTAAATGTAAAGCAACTAGTTGTACAATTTGAAAATTATGGAAGGAAAGAATTATAACTTATTGAATAAACCCAATAATATTCTTGATTTTTTCTATGTTATAAAAGCACAAGCTCTCCACTTGAAATAGTTGAATTTCAGATAGGAGAGCATTTATCTGATAATGATATAGTGAGGTTGGATGATGTATATGGAAGATTTTGAAATTCTAATGTTAAAGATACTCTATAAGTCTGCTAAATTTAAGGAAGCAAAAATCTCTAGTTTTTAAATAAAGAAAAGTCTACAATTATACGAACTTTCAAAAATATAATGTCTAACCTCAAAATATTTTGTAATGTCCATTGCCTTTGAAATTACTATGGCTGCTTGCTATTTGCGAGCAAGAAATGCCAGATTTTGCTCTATAATGACTTTGTTCTCTATTATCGGCATTGCCCTTGGAGTTGCAACACTAATAGTGGTGATGTCTGTGATGAACGGATTCAGAGCAAAGTTGCTTGACTCAATACTTGGCATTGATGGCCATATTAACGTTTATTTTGATAGGAACATAAATTCAGATTACTACGCAGTTTCAAAATCTATTGAGAGAATTCCTGGTATATTAAAAGCTACTCCTATGACCAATGATCAAGTTATTATTGTAGCAAATGGTAAAATTGCAGGTAGCGTAGTGCGAGGTGTGTCAACTAAAGATTTGCTTGATAGTACTGCCGTTACAAATAATGTAATTATAGGTGATGTAAAAAAATTTGATGAAGGGATAATAATAGGAGCACGCTTAGCAGAAGTTTTGAACATTGACTATGGCGACGAAATTACGTTTATATCATCTGAAGAATTTGATGCATTACTTGGTGAAATGCCGCGAATGAAAAAATATAAAGTTATAGCAATATTTGATATGGGTATGTTTGAGTATGATAATACCTTGATATATATGCCTCTAAAATCAGCACAAGCCTTTTTTAATTATAAAAATAGCATAAAAAATATAGAAGTACTTGTAGACGACGTTACTAGAGCTGATAAGCTGGCAGATGCTATAGAAAAAGAAATAGGAATGGAAGCTGAAAGTTGGCAATCACAGCAAAGCCATTATTTTAGTGCTTTAAAAACTGAAAGAAATGTGATGTTTTTAATTCTCACTTTGATTATAGTTGTAGCAGCGTTTAATATTATCTCAAATTTAATGATGATAGTGCAAGAAAAGAAATCCGCGATTGCAATTATGCGTACATTTGGTGCAACAAGTGGAAGCATTATGCGTATATTTTGCGCTTGTGGTCTATTAATCGGTTTTACGGGAACTTGTCTTGGCTGTATTATAGGTGTCGTTTTTTCTCTCAATATCGAAAGCATTAGAGTGTTTTTAGAAAACATTACTAACGTCAAGCTGTTTGATCCTATGATATACTTTTTTTCAAGTTTGCCAATGATATTAGTTCCTCAAGATGTAGTGAACATTTCTGCACTTGCATTATTCTTATCATTTTTAGCGACAATTGCTCCTGCATTGCAGGCAGCTGCACAAGATCCTGCGGAGATACTACGTTATGAATGATACTCAGCAAAAGTACATAGGTTGGTTCTTAATTGTATTGTTATTTACCGGTTACATCACAATAAATAACATAATCTTTTTAAAAATAAATCAGCAAGAGAGTGAAAACAATGTGAAAGCTTTAACGGAAAACATGGATGAATTTAGAATGTTGCTTGAAGTTAATCAATCTAGAATAGAAAAAAAGATATTTGACCTCAAGAGAAGTCAGCATACTCAATGTGAGCAAGGTGATAATAACTCAAGATGTAAGAACCTTGCAAAATTGCTATTACTTGTGGTTAAAATGAAGAATTCGTTATTGCGAGAAGCAAAATTTGATAACCATATAAATTCAATAAAGCCTTTGATATCAGAGCTTGACGATCCAGAGATAGAAAATGCAGTAGATGAATTAGAAAATTTGAAAGAGATAAATACCTTACACGAATTGAAGTTATCTTTTGAAAAAACTATTGATACTATCGATTACAACAAAAGTACATTGTCTAAAAAAATCATTTCAAACTGGATAAAGGTAGACGACCGAAATGATCCATTAAGAGTAAAATTCGCAGAAATTGAGGAGTCAATAAATGATAATGATTGGCAAAATATAACTGTTACAGTAAGCAATTTAACGCATTCAGAATTCAAGCCATGGCTGAATAAATTGAATGGTTTTATTGTAGCTTCTAAGAATATTTCAACAATATATCATCACTTATTACAATATATCTCATGATTTATTTTATAATTTTCGCTTTTTCGTTTTTATTTGGTATATGGGTCAAGGTAAGTGGTGAAGTAATAAAATTGGAATTAGGCAATTACACTATAAGTATTGATCTATATTTCATTATTTTTACTTGTGTAGTTTTATTATTTTTATTAATTACACTTGTACGCTTTTTTTCCTCCATTTCATCAACATTTGCCAACATAAGAAATAGAAGAAGGGATAGGGAAGAATTGCTTCTCTTTGAAGCTTTCTTTAGCATAGACTTAGACAATATAGAGAATGCCCAAAAGCTAGTTAAAAGTCTGAGTGAGGAGAGCGATAGGTTGTCTTTAATAAAGCTCTTTAACTCAGGTAAGACGGGAAATTACAGCTTTTTCAGTAACGGTTTAACAAA
This sequence comes from Wolbachia endosymbiont (group A) of Alloplasta piceator, assembly GCF_964028505.1. Taxonomy (NCBI): domain Bacteria; kingdom Pseudomonadati; phylum Pseudomonadota; class Alphaproteobacteria; order Rickettsiales; family Anaplasmataceae; genus Wolbachia; species Wolbachia endosymbiont (group A) of Alloplasta piceator. Next base: position 1,065,922 of record NZ_OZ034793.1, read on the forward strand.
TATTGCAAATAAAAATCGTAACTTAGCTCTACTTCTAGCCAATAAGCTGATTGTCCACCTCAAACAAGAAAAAGTAGTCTTTCAAAAATTTATAGAATATTGCTCTAGTTCAATTAACGATAAAATGCTATCTATTCCCTTTCAAATAGAGCATGGCATATTGAAAGAAGATTGGATTAATGCAATTTTGAGGTTGAAGGAAGCAGTTAAGTCCAATATTTTTCTCCCCTTTGATCATAAAGAAATGTTTGCAGTGTTTTATTGCGCTTTAGCAAAGCAATATGAAAGTAAAGGAAATTTTAAGGAGGCTATAAAGTCTTTATTTAGAGCACAACGTTATAGTGCAATTTTTCAGCCCATCAATTATTTAAAGGCAGAATTATATATTAAACTTGGAAAAATCAGAAAAGCTTCTGCAGTGCTAGAGGCAGAGTATACAGTAAATCCTACTCCTCAGTCAGCTAAAATGTACATCAATTTAAATAGTAAAGGTGCTGAAAGACTATACAACTTACGCCCTGATTATTATTTTAGTTACTGTTTACTTGCTTTGTCCTCAATGAGTTCAGGTAAATATGATCTTGCAAGTCAATATTTAGACACTGCTATGAAAAAAGCTAATTACATGTCAATCTACTTTATTGTAATACAACTCAAGGTTACATTGCAAGAACACGACAAGGTAATTTATTGGCTAAACAAGATGGGCTCAGAAGCTTTACCTGATCCAGGCTGGAAATGTAAAAATTGTAACAGGGAACTAGAACAATGGGATCATAAGTGTTCAAGTTGTAATAGTTTTAATTGTGTTTATTATATATTATAAAATTCCACAAAGTGTAGAAATTACCATTAGGCTACTTTCACATTGATATTGCTGAAGTTAGAGCACTTTCTTAATATAATCCTTATCTCCAAACAATAAACCTGCAAGTTTCTTAGCTAGACTTGGTTTTAATGTCAAAAAAACTTGCTTTTAGACACTAACAGTTATATATTTTAATAAATCAGGGTTGTATACAAAATGAAGAGCTTAAAGGAATTATCCTTAAGAATTAAGAATATTAGGTCTGTACAGAAAACCACGAAAATAATGCAAATGGTTTCTGCAGCAAAGTTGTTACAAAGCCAAAAGAAGTTATTAAATTCAAAATTATATGTATCTAAGCTGCATAACATTATTTTTTCATTAATGCTATCAGTTGATCAAGAATTACTGGCAAAAATTCTAAATGTCAGTAACGACGGTTCTTACCTAGTATTCATTATTGCGTCTGATCGTGGCTTGTGCGGCAACTTTAACTCTTCTATTGTCAAATTTAGTCAAGAGCGTGTAAATAAGTCAATCGCAAATGGCAAAAAAGTAGATATTGTATTTCTTGGTAAAAAAGCTTTTGATGTAGGTAAAAATAGATTTGACTCTAAAAGTATCTTAAAAATTGAAAATAGTAAGGGAATCACGTTAAAGCACGTAGAAGCTTTGGTTGATGGTATAGATTTAAGTAAATACGATAAAGTTAAAGTTTTTTATAGTAAATTCTATAATACCTTCACGCAAAAACCAATGTTGGAAACAATAAAACCATGGAGTAAAGACTCATCCTTGATTGATAGCTCTCTGGCTGGTCCAACAACAGATTACGGCTATGAGTATGAACCACAAAATATTGAATTTATTTTAAAATCTTTGGTTCAAGATTACGTTGTAATTGCTCTTTACTCTGCTTTACTTGAAAGTGCAACGAGTGAGAATAGTGCTAGAATGGTTGCTATGGAATCAGCAAACAGAAACACTAAAGAGATACTGAACAAATTAGCATTGCTTTATAATCGTTCTCGTCAAGCAGCGATTACGACTGATTTAATTGAAGTTATAGGTGGTGCAGAATCTTTATAGAAATCTAAGGAATAGAAAATGAATATATTAAATATTGCAGCAGATATTACTAAACTAATAAAAAAGCAAAATCAAGATGCGGAAGTTACAATATATGAAACTAATAAGACTTCAGTTTCTCAGCGTCTATCAAAAATTGAGCAAATATCACAATCTAAAAATTGCACTGTAGGAATCAGAGCTATAGCAGGTAAAAACAAAGCTGCGTATATTTCTACAAACGATTTGAATAATCTGAGTGATACAGTAAGCCAAGTGGTAGAAATGGCAAAGAATGCGCCAGAAGATCCTTGCATTAATTTTGCTGTAAATGGTAGTAATTATATCTCTTCTGCAGATTTAAGTATCTCAGATAATAATGTTGTAACCGTTGATAACCTAAAAGAAATTGCTGAAGCTGCAGAAAATTCAGCCCTTGCACATAAGAGTATCACTAATTCTGAAGGAGCCTCTTCTTCATACGCTTTAGTGAATACAGTATTATCGACTGTTTCTGGTTTTATTGGCTCGTTTAGTAAATCAACCTTTGCTAATCAGGTCTCTGTTGTTGCTGGAAGAGACAGTGAAATGAAGGTTGGTTACGATTATGATATAGCATGTAATTTTAGTGATTTAAAGTTGCCAGAGTTAATGGGAAAAGAAGCAGCAAAAAGAGCAGTTGATCAATTGAATTCACGTACAATGAAAACTGGTAAATTTCCAGTTATTTTTGAAAAAAGAGCAGCAAAAGGGCTAGTAAAAAGTTTTGCTTCTGCTATAAATGGGAGCAGTATTATAAGCAACAGTTCTTTCTTGAGGGGTAGTTTAAACGCTCAGATTTTTAACGATAGAATTAATATTATCGATGATCCATTGTTGCCAAGAGGCATAGCATCGAGACCATTTGATGGAGAAGGGATAACTAGCAAGAAAAATATATTTGTAAAAAACGGAATATTACAAAATTGGATTTTAGACTTATACTCGGCTAGAAAATTAGACTCAGAAACAACCGGAAGTGCAACTCGTGCAAGTAATGCTGCAGTTATTCCTGCAGCTAGTAACCTCTACATTGAGAATGGTGATGTATCGTTTGAAGAATTAATTCAGGAAGTGAAAGAGGGAATATATGTAACTGATTTATTTGGTTTTGGTGTCAATTTAATCAATGGCGATTACAGCCAAGGCGCTTCCGGATTTTTTATAGAAAATGGAAAAATAACGTATCCAATACATGAGATTACCATTGCTAGCAATTTGAAGGATATGTTTAGCAATTTAGTCGTTGCAGATGATCTAACTTTTTGTGGGCAATTTAATTCACCAACGATTAAAGTTAGCGAAATGACGGTTGCAGGTTCGCTTAACGATTAAAAAATTTATTTGCATCAAGTACAACAATTGTGTATTATTGTCATGTAATGTTAAGAATAGACTATGGAGTATAAAGGTTTAGTTTCAATAGCTAAGCTTAAAGCATTCTCAATCGTAATTTCAAAGTTTTTCATCACATTAGTAATGTTAGTTAATAATTTAGGAGTTGTTTAAATGGAATTTGGTAATGTAAAATGGTTTAATGCCGAAAAAGGCTATGGTTTCATCAAGCCAGAAGGTAAAGGGGGTGACGTTTTTGTACATATTAGCACATTGGAACGTTCGGGAATAAGACCTGAGGCACTTAAAGGAGAGAATAAAGAGAAGGGAATAAAAGGAGAAAGGGTGAGTTATGAGGTTAAAGAGGAGCGCGGTAGAAACGGAGAAGATAAAAAATCTGCAATAAATTTAAGATTGGAAGATTAATCTATTATGAAGTCTTTTAACAGGATTAACGTATTGTGAATAATTTTCATGAGATGGGTCTCCCAGCTTCGCTTAGACAAGCTCTAGATAAAAATAATCTTTTCGTCCCAACTCCGATTCAAATACAAGCGATTCCCTTAGCGCTACAAGGTAAAGATATTCTCGGATCTGCTCAAACGGGGACTGGAAAAACTTTAGCATTTGCTATTCCGTTGGTTGCTAAGTTGCTGAATGAGCCTAACACTGGTTCAGCTTTAGTCATCGTGCCAACCAGAGAGCTTGCGCATCAGGTAACAAATGAGATAAGAAAACTCTTATCTCAAAATTCTGCACTAAGGGTCGCTTTGTTGATTGGTGGTGAGCCTATTTTTAGGCAGCTAAATCAGCTTCAGAAAAAACCACAAATTGTAATAGGTACTCCTGGTCGTATTATAGACCATATTGAGCGTAAAACTTTGATTACTCGCAATGTTAGCGTTCTTGTGCTTGATGAAACGGATCGTATGTTTGATATGGGCTTTGGAGTTCAGATTGAAGAAATTATGAAGCATTTGCCTAAAATAAGGCAAACTCTTATGTTTTCTGCAACTCTTCCTGGAGATATAGTAAAACTTGCTGAGAAGTACCTTAATCGACCAGAACGTATTTCTGTTGATTGTGAGGCTACAACTTCTGTAAAAATTAAGCAAGAAATTGTTTATGCATCAGAATCAGAAAAATATGAAAAGCTTGTTACACAACTATGTCAGCGCGAAGGATCAATCATTATCTTTGTCAAAACAAAGCGAGGAGCGGATCAGCTAGCTAACAGATTGCACAAAGATGACTATAGCGCTTTAGCAATTCATGGTGATTTAAGGCAGCACAAGCGCGAAAGGGTCATTAATTCTTTTCGTCGTCGCCGTAATCAAATCATGGTTGCAACAGATGTTGCTTCTCGCGGCCTTGATATTCCCCACATTCAACATGTTATCAATTATGATGCACCACAATCGCAAGCTGACTATATTCATCGTATAGGTAGAACTGCACGCGCTGGAGCTGAAGGGTATGCGCTGTCTTTTGTTACACCTCAAGATAAGAGAAGACTGCCTGCACTGGCAGACAAAGAAGGAGAGCTAAATTTTGATTGTAGTGTGCAATTTAAAAAACGTAACAGCAAAAAGGTCTTTAAAAGGCCAAGTACGTTAAAGACTAAATACGGTAGAAAAAAGATCAATGCATTTAAGAAGAAAAGCAGAGTACTAGAAAAAGCGTATTAAATAGGATTTACCTACAATTTGATAAGCGTAAAACTCGTCATTCCGCTACTCATTAGCGGAATCTATGCTGAGATATTGCGGTGCTATGACGTAGATCCAGAGTGGGATTCAAATTGGCTACAGCGAACTGCTGGATTTCAATTTTTTTAATAATTGTGTGCTATTCATTATATATGAGTTCCCACTTTTAAAGAGAATAGGAGATGATTTCCAAAAACTTAGAGGCAAGTTTGAATAGAGCACTATTCATTGCTTCTAATTTTAATCTTAAATATGCGAAAGTAGAACATTTATTGCTGGCGTTAACTAAAGACGTGGATGTAAATTACGTTTTATCAAGATGTAATATCAGAGCCGATGAAATCATCAGTATGGATAACATTCTATCAAGATGCAATATTAAGGCTAATGATTATAATAATAATATAAAAGGGTTTTTACAAAGCAGTTCTGAATTGATTATCAGTGGAGTTAAACCTAGCTCAATGTTTCAATGCATAATACACAGAGCAATAATACGGGCTCATAGCTTGGGGAAAAAAGAAATAAATGGAGCAAGTGTTCTAGTAGAAATTTTGTCTGGGCAAGATTTATACGTTGAAGATCTATTGCAGAAACAAAGTGCGAAAGATTCCAATTTGATTTACCACATATCTAACATGAAATATTCTAACGATATAGATGAATACACCACTAATCATAAAGTAAAACTTGATAAAAATAATGATGCTCCTACTACAGTAAATAAAGGTGAGCTACTAAAAGATGAGGAAATTCTACAAAGTTATTGTAAAAATTTAAATGACTATGCAAGAAGCAAAAAAATAGATTATGTTATTGGTCGTGATTATGAATTAAATCGCACTATAGAAATATTATTGAGGCGTAGAAAAAACAACCCTTTATATGTTGGAGATCCAGGTGTTGGCAAAACCACAATAGTTGAGGGTTTGGTACTCAAAATCATTGAAAACAGTGTTCCAAGTGCGCTCAGGTCCAGTATAATTTATGCTTTGGATTTAGGGTCACTCCTTGCAGGGACACGCTATAGAGGTGATTTTGAAGAGAGAATAAAATCTATAATAAAAGCGATTGAGGCAAAACCAGGTGCTATCCTTTTTATTGACGAAATACACACTATCATTGGAGCAGGTTCTACAAGTGGTAGCTTTCTTGATGCAGGTAACCTACTCAAACCTGCGCTTGCAAGAGGTACACTGCGTTGTATAGGTGCAACCACATATAGAGAATACAGCGCTAGTTTTGAAAAAGATAAAGCACTAGCGAGAAGGTTTCAAAAAATTAATGTTAAAGAATCTTCTGTTAATGAAACGATAAAGATACTAGATGGTATAAAGCACTACTATGAAGGGTATCATGGAGTATATTATACAAAGAATGCCATTAGGTCTGCGGCTGAACTTTCGCATAAGTATATTACTGGGCGAATATTACCTGATAAAGCGGTTGATGTTATTGATGAGGCAGGGGCATATTGTAAATTGCTAAGAAACAGGGGTAAAATTGTAAATAGTAGAGATATTAAGAATACCATTACTAGAATTACAAATGTGCCTTGCGGATCTGAATCTGATGATTTGCAGAAAGTAAAGTCTTTAAAAGCTAATCTAGAGAAGGTGATTTTTGGCCAAGAGCAGGCAATAGAATCTCTTGTTAATTCTATTAAAATTGCTAAATCTGGGTTGAGAAATTACAATAAGCCTTTAGCAAATTATCTTTTTGCAGGGCCAACCGGTGTTGGTAAAACCGAGCTAGCAAAACAATTAGCAGAAAGCATGGGCATGAATCTTATACGCTTTGATATGTCCGAATATATTGAGTCTCATACGATATCAAGGATGATTGGTTCTCCTCCTGGATATGTAGGTTATGATCAGGGTGGATTACTCACAGAGTCTGTATCTAACAATCAATATAGTGTTGTGTTGCTTGATGAAATTGAAAAGGCCCATAGCGATATCTATAATATATTGCTACAAATTATGGATTATGGTTGTGTTACAGACACTTACGGACGTAAAGTTGACTTTTCCAATATAATCTTAATTATGACAACTAATGCAGGAGCAGCTGAACGCAGCAAAAGTTTTGTTGGCTTTGGGCATAAAAAATTTAACACTGGTGATAGTGAAAAAGCGATAGAACAGGTTTTTAGCCCTGAATTTCGTAATCGTCTTGATGCGATTATTTCTTTTTCCGACTTAAGTACGGATGTGATTTTGCATATTGTGGATAAATTTATCCTAGAACTGAAAAAGCAACTGACGCAAAAAGGCATAAACTGCTTAGTAGAGGATGAAGTGAAATCTTATCTTGTACAAATGGGTTATAGTAAGGAAATGGGAGCACGTCCGATAGAGAGACTTATTGAAAAAGAGATAAAAAGTTACTTAGCGGAAGAAATACTGAATCGTAAATTAATAAAAGGAAAGAAATTAAGAATCTATATGAATAAAGTAAAAAATAAAATTGCTTTTGATATAGTTTAAAATCCTTGTATTGAACTTCATCTTTGTTACAATCTATAACTTAAATTCAATTTGAATTATAGTGATAAGTGATAAAGTAAAACAAGTCCTAAGCTACTACGAAAGTGAAAACCCTGGGGTAAAAGCAAATCTTACTCGTATTCTCATGCATGGAAAGCTTGGCGGCACTGGCAAGTTAGTGATTCTGCCAGTAGATCAAGGATTTGAGCATGGTCCAATTAAAAGTTTTGAAGTTAACCCTGATGCTTATGACCCACATTATCATTTTCAGCTTGCGGTTGATTCGGGAGTAAGTGCATATGCTGCTCCACTTGGTATGATTGAAGCTGGTGCTGCAACTTATGCTGGAATGCTCCCACTTATTTTGAAACTTAATAGTTCCAACTCTTTACATTCAAAGGATCTAACCTCTGATCAGGCAATAACCTCTTCTGTGAAAGATGCGCTGCGTTTGGGATGCTTAGCTGTCGGATTTACTATATATCCTGGTTCTGCTAAGTGTTTCGATATGATGGAGGAAGCCCGTGGAATCATAGCTGAAGCCAAATCTTATGGACTTGCAGTAGTGCTATGGTCTTATCCACGCGGTGAAGGGATTTCCAAAGAAGGTGAAACAGCAGTTGATGTTATTGCCTATGCTGCGCACATGGCAGCTTTGCTTGGCGCTAATATAATAAAAGTAAAACTTCCAACTAAATATTTGGAAAGGGAGAAAATAGAAACAGAAAATATTGAATCATTATCTAAAAGAATTGAATATGTTAAAAGGTCTTGTTTTGCAGGGAAAAGAATAGTAGTTTTTTCTGGTGGTGAATCGAAGGAAGTAGATAACATATACAATGAAGCGAAAGAAATTAAGCAGGGTGGCGGTAATGGTTCAATCATTGGACGTAACACTTTTCAACGCAAAAGGGAGGAGGCTTTATCTATGCTAAAAGATATAATGGATATCTACACATAAAAAACGGCTGGGTGGCAGAATGGCTTATGCGGAGGACTGCAAATCCTTTTATACCGGTTCAATTCCGGTCCCGGCCTCTTTCATTCTCTATATCTTGTAAAAGTTGCTCAATTCAACAGTAGCTTTAAGTGTGTAACCTATAGAGAAAGCTTATCCATAGTAAAATCAATTTCTTTTCAAGTTATGGTTATACTCTTATAGCGTTTCATGGTAAAAAATAAACTAAAAATAAGCAAAGTGTTTTACAAACGTAATTTACTATTTTTACTACCGCCCGAAGTTGCTCACTCTTTGGCAATTATGGCATTAAAGAAAATACCTTATAAGAATCCTATAGAGCTACCAGAATCTTTGAGTGTGAATTTTTTTGGTAATAAGCTCAGAAGCCCCGTAGGTCTGGCTGCAGGTTTTGACAAGAATGCAGAAGTTATAAGGCCTATGCTCTCATTTGGTTTTGGGTTTATTGAAACTGGTACTGTAACTCGTAATCCACAATATGGAAACAAAAAGCCAAGAATTTTTCGGTTAATTAAAGATCAAGGGGTAATTAACAGATTGGGATTTAACAATAAAGGAATAGACTATTTTCTTAAACAAATAGATGAAACCAAGCTTGATGACTGCATTTTTGGCATCAACATAGGAAAAAACAGTACATCAAAGGACCAAATCAGCGATTATGTTGACTTAATAAAGATAGTATATGGAAAGAGCAATTATATAGTGCTGAACATCTCATCCCCAAACACGCCTAATTTACGCAATCTGCACAATAAGCAAGAATTATCGGAATTGTTGAAATCCGTAACTCTAACCCGAAAATCAATTGATAATTCTAAATCCATACCAATAATATTAAAAATCTCACCAGATGTAGATCAGCAAACGAAAGAAAATATCGCTGAGCTTGCGTTGGAATATAAGATTGACGGATTAACAGTAAGCAACACTACGGTAAGTAGAGATAATCTGCATTCTCACCATAATGAGAGTGGTGGGTTGAGTGGCAAACCGCTGTTTAAACTTTCAACCGAGTTATTGGGCGATATGTACAAATTTACTAAGGGCAAAATATTATTGATAGGGTGCGGAGGAATCTCAAGTGGTGCTGATGCATATAAAAAAATAAAGGCAGGAGCTTCTTTGGTGCAGTTGTACACTGCTCTCATATACCACGGACCTCAAGTTGTAAACAAAATTAATCTAGAACTTGCAGAACTAATAAGGAGAGATGGATTTAGTAACATTAGTGAGGTGGTGGGTTGTATACATTAATTTTGGAAGTTGGTGGTATTATTTTAATAAAATAAAACTAATTCTCTGGTATAAAGGTGGTAGAAAGTGCTTTTCTTTTAAATAATGGGTATGAAGAGTTTGAATGATGCAATATCTAAGATCATTGATTATAAATTTACAAATTATGCAATATTAGAAGAGGCACTAACTCACCCAAGCGTAAATAAAAGGAATAGCAAAAACCAGATTGTAAGCTACGAAAGACTAGAGTTTTTGGGCGATAGTGTTTTGAATATGGTTGTATCTGCCACACTGTTTAAACTATTTCCTGAAGAAAAAGAAGGAGCATTGGCAAAAAGAAAGACGGATTTAGTTTGTGGCAACACCATTGCTAATGTTGCTAAAGAAATAAAATTAGGCAGCTTTATCATCATGAATAATAGTGAACGCTGCAATGGAGGGAGATGTAACTTAAAAAATTTAGAAAACTCGCTTGAAGCACTAATAGGTGCAATTTATATTGATGGCGGGCTTGAAAATGTTGAAAAATTTATTATCCAATATTGGGAAAAGCTAGCTAAAGGCATGCTTGACCCCCCTCAAGATCCTAAAACCTCACTGCAAGAGTGGACTCAGAAAAACAAATTGCCTTTACCAGAGTATGAGCTTGTAAAACAAACTGGACCAGCGCACAATCCTGAATTTACTATATCAGTTTGCATAGAAGATTATGGTAAAGTTTCTGCATGCGCTTCTAGTAAAAAGATTGCTGAACAAAAAGCTGCTGAGTTGATGCTAGAAAAAATTGGAAAAGACGCTTCAGTTTAGGCAAAATAGGCATTAATGTAAATTTTAAGGAAGCTAATAGCGTTTAGGGTAAATGGTCAATTTAAGGAGAAGCATAGTATTATTCATAAAAAAGTTGATCTACCAAAAATCAAGCCTTATGTAGTGGAATATCAATGGCTGTTGTCGGAGATGCGGAAAAAAAGAAGTAGCAAGTTACCAAAAGGTGTTATGCCAGATACATTTGGTCCAAGAGTTGTTTTGTGAAGTTGACAGAGTCAAGGAGAATGAAAGTTTTAAAAAATAGCATATTTTTTAATTATAAAAATTTGATATTAACTGTTGTTGGTTGATTGAGTAAAAACCAGTGAATGGTCACGTTAAAACATATTTTTAAATTTCTGCCAAAATCCTGGTTTATTATCATTAACCTTTGTAAATGTTATATTTAAACTGTATTTCGGATCATTTGGCACGTCGTATTTTATGCTAAATGTTGAAACTTTATCGTTATTGTAAATATGTACATCATCATATGATAGCTTTGTTGTGTAACACTTTACATACTTTTGCTTATCATGCACTAAATCACCTGACTCCCTTTCTAGTTCCACAAATTTCGTTTTTTTCTGACATTCCTTCATTTTTATTAAATCCTTATCTAGTGATATTGAAACTGGCAACGTATTTCCAGCATATTCTTTAGCTAAAAGTTCACTTTGAGGATACATTTTTATTTCCCTGCCAAAATGTGAGTCTATGAAATTATTACTCCAAAATTTATCGCCAGAATGCACGTACTCATCAGTAGCATACGGCACCCCACCATAATTGCATTGAACTTTGTAATCTCCAACACCGTTGTTTTGAAAAAAATCATGAATAGCAGTGTAGCTACCGGCAGCATCATTTATATAATCCATTACTTTATTCCTTAAATTTTTAGTTCATTATATCATAATCATTATGCCAATCAATCAAAAAAGCTCTCCCTTGCTGTTTTTAAAACTGATTTTGAGCAAGCGCTCTCGATTAGTTGGGAGCGTATTTGTAAGATTGTGACATTCGTGCCTCCCAGTTTTTCACATACTGCTGAATCAATTTAGGATAATCTGTAATAATTAATAAATTTTCAGCATTTCCTTTTTTAGCTGTCTTACTAAGGTTAAATGACCCTGTGATGACTTTTTGATTGTCAACAATCATTATCTTATTATGAGCAATCTTTGGCTTATCATCGATCCAAATTGGTACTCCACCTGAAAATAATTCATTTATAACACTATATTTTGAGTAGAGTTGCGATTTATCTAAGATGACTTTAACATCAACACCGCGTTCTTTAGCATTAATCAAAGATTTTGCAACTGTTCCAAGAGTAAATGTATATTCTTGAACTAAGATAGATTTTTTAGACTGATCTATTACGTTGATTATCGGTACAGCACAATCTTCTCCAGGTGAAAAGCAAACCGTAGCTTTTGGGCAGGGCGAAAATATAAAACCCGCATAGTAATACAGAGAAAAACACATTAACAAGAATAAAAAGTGAAAAACCCTCACAACAACCCACCCCCGGATATACGGCGATAGGCTACATTATAATTTAATCACCTGTCAATAGACTTCTTGCATAGTTTTTGGCAACAACCGTTAGAAACGAAAAAACTTACTTGACAAACTCCGCCAGCCCCCTTATCATGAAACTGAAGGTATTCAGTTATCTTCATCTGTGCAGATTAAACAGCAAGAAAACAACGTAGTTGCCGTCTTATTTTTAATTTTTTGCACTATGTGCACCTTATGTCTTCACAATATTTCTAGGTTTTTACCTACACAAGCTGAAACGCGCTTATAAGTCGTTTAAGACAGTATAGTACGCCAATTTGCAGGATTAGGGAGTGACAACTAGCTAACACGGGGTTTCTTTTGCCTTTTTTTCTGCTTAGTAAATTTCTTAAACATTTAAACTAAGGTGAGTTGCATTTAAAAGCAGCTAAATTGCAGTGTTTAAGACTTAAAAAACGCCAATGTTCTAAAATAGATATTAGCTGGGGCTTCTTTTGCCTTTTTTTCGCTTGGTAAATTTCTTAATGTTTATAGCTAACATGAAGCTAAGTACGAACTTTGTTAAATACAACAAATGGTGTCATCCCAGTGCTCCTTTTTTTGTCATCCGAGTAGCTGACACTGGGATCTATTTTGCATGTAACTCCAATTGTGTTTTGGCATAAAACGCGACGCGTATTAGACTTATTTGCAAGCAAAGCTTGCTAGATCCAAGTAGTCAGGGCACTGGGATGACATCATAGGGACACTGGGATGACACCCTGACAATCGTCATCCCGCTACTTGTTAGCGGATGAGATACCGCGGCGGTATGACGGTTCGTGGCGGTATAATGAAGCTTGAAAGCGGATCACCTTTCACGACCCGTGTTTACTTCATTCACTTTAGGAGTATTAACAGGCGTTATTGCCGGGTTCTCAAGCTTTGTTGCCTGCTTCAAACCCTCGCTTACACTTTTGTCCTTTAAAATTTCATCAAGCTGCTTACTCTTTTGTTGCTCTTCGTTATTTGACGTATCTCTTTGAGCATCTTCTTTCATGCCACGAGCATTCTCTACATCCTTTTCACCTTCACCTAAAAATTTTTCTAATATTTTCTTAACAAAGCGCTTCAGAAGACTCAAAAACCCTTCTTCTTTTTGATTTTCTTGTGGTTGAGGCGTGTTATCTTTTTTGTCCGGCTCAGTGTTGAGCTTCTCTTTTACAGAACTCTTGCTCACTGAGGGATTAACGGTTTGTGAATCGTGCTCTGATGCTGTTTGCACAGAAGCTTCAGTAGTCTTTTTTTGTGTATTATGTTCAAGGTCTTTAACTGCTGTTGTAGTTTTTCTCGGAGTGTCTTGGAGTTTTTTGTCACTTTTTGGCTCTGCAACTTTTTCACTTGTGAAGATGCCCTTCCCTTTATATTGTTGGTCAAGCTCAGCAATTCTTTCAAAATCTTGACGTACTTTTTCATCTGCACGTCCTTTTTGACTTTCAAATTTCTGACTCAATTCTGCAACGTTTTTCATTTTGTTCTCAAGCTCCTTACTTTTCACAGCTTTTAGAGCCTCTGTTCCTTTTGCGATATAATTAACCTTCTTTTCTAATGAGGTACCTTCTGGAAAAGCACCTGGAGAACGTTCAAAAACATCTTTAAACTTTTTTTCAACACTTTCTTTAGATGTCTGGGCCATACCTGTTACCTATTAAAACATATCATATAATCAGTATATTAGCTAATTATATAAAAAACAGTTAACATAACTTGTGGTAAAAAGTGTTTATCAAGGGCGTCCTATTTATATCTTTTTCATTAAAATGCTATTTACTTATTAAGTTAAAATGTATAATTATGTAAGAAATGAAAGATAGCCCATTAGTAGTAGTATTCGATTGGGATAATACCTTAGTTGACACTCAAGATAACATTTTTAATGCTATTAAGCATACCATAAACTCAATGGGGTATAGTAATAAAGCTGCTGATAGAAATTCCCATGAGTCGAGAAAGAGCTATATGGTCAATTTGTTTGGCGATCAGTGGAAAAAAGCAAATCACATATATCAACAATACTTAGATAATGCGCTATTACAAAACATTGCTCTGAATCAAGGAGTAGAGGAAATGTTGCAGACACTGAAAAGCCACAATGTTTATCTAGCAATAGTAAGTAATAAGAAAAATACTAATTTACGTGAAGAAGTTACCTATTTTAAACTAGATTCTTACTTTGAAAGAGTGGTTGGGTCATGCGATACTACAGAAGATAAACCATCTGCAACCCCACTGCTATTTGCATTAGAAGAGAGTACGTTGCCTATAAATAGAGAAAATGTGTTTTTCGTTGGTGATAGCATCACAGATGTTCTGTGTGCACAAAATGCCAATTGTTTACCTATTATATACGGTCAATCAATAAGCGGTTATGAAGATTTGTTATGTTTTCAACATTTTGATAAACTTACAGATTTTGTAATAAAGTATTTAGAAGATAGGTAATGACCGCTGTTACAGAGATTGCCAGTATAACAAGACGCTTTTGCGCGTATTTAATAGATGTAGCAATTTTATTAATTCCAACTTTATTAATTATACTGCTATTAGAGGATTCTCCGTTGATCTTACATCTATCATACATGTGTGTAAATTGTAGTTACTTCACATATTTTATATCTTCAAAGGCCCAAGCAACTCCCGGTCAACAGTTAATGAATATGTATACTATCAATTTAGATAATTCTAAAATAGACTTGAATTTAGCGTTTGACAGAAGCTCCTCCCAGTTTTTTCTTCCTTTGTTAAACAGTGTAGTAGTTGTCCTTACTGAATTTTTGCGAGATCAGGAAGTATTAGTGAATGTCTTGAGTGCATTGAAAGTAATTATAGTGCTACTCACTCTCTGCTGGTATCTAGTTGCTTGCTTCTCTAAGAAAAAACAGACATACCACGACATGCTATTTAATACGGTTGTTATCAAAGGAACTATTAAATGAGTTGCTATAACTATCGTTATCATATAAATTATGCTGATGAATTGAACTAAGGGAAGATTATGAATGAAGAGATAGTAAAACATTTGAACAAATTATTGACCAATGAGCTGACTTCTGTACGCCAGTATCTTTTGCATTTTGCGATTCTCAAAAACAATGGAATTAATAGACTTGCAGAAAAGGTAAAAAATGAGCTTAACGAAGAACTTGAACATGCAAACAAGTTGGCAGAAAGAATTTTGTTATTTAAAGGAGTCCCAAATTTTCAGGATACAAACGAAATATCAAAGTATGATGGAAAGTTTACAAAAGACACAATACGGAAAATCTTAGAAGCTAATTTGAAATTAGAGGGAAAAGGTATTAAGGATATCAAAGAAACGATTTCTATCGCTGAGAAAGAAAAGGATTTTGTTAGTGTAATGTTATTAGAAGAGATGTTAAAAAATGAAGAAGAGCACTTTCATTGGATTGAGAAACAGATCGATCTTATTGAACTAATGGGTGTTGAAAACTATTTAAGAACACAAATATAGAGTGTTAAAAAAGATAGTATTTATTTTAATTATACCTTGCTCACTTCTTTTTTTATTAGGGTTATGGCAAATATTCAGATTGAACTGGAAGAATAATATTATTAAAAGTATGAGTCTTCCAGTGGTTCATCTATTGCCCAATAACGACCTTGAAAAATTTAACTATAGGCATGTCAAGATTGATGGGATTCTAAGTGATATAGAACTATATGTTTTTGCAGGGCAACACGGCTATCACGTGCTGTCTCCTATGTTGCTCACCACTGGACGTTACATGTTGGTGAATAAAGGAATAGTTAGAGAAAAAAAGGAGAAAAAAGTAAAAATTGAAAAAGTAGTTGCAGATGGAATTTTATATTGCGATAGCAATAAAAGTAAAAATTGGTTTATCAAGAACGATACTGCTTCGAATACATGGTTTACCCTGAGTACAGAAGAAATTTCCAATGAGTTAGGTATTAAGCTAGAGAAGTGTGTATTGTGGCCGAACAATTTTGGCAGCAAAGTAGCTATACAGCCAATGAAGCATTTGGAATATGCAATCACTTGGTTTGCACTTTCCTTAACTTGGTTGATTATGTGCGTAATTTACTATAGGCAAAACCTCAATGTATCTGTTCAGCAGGGTGGCAAAATAAGGTAGACGAAAAAAGACAACTATAGGAACAAATGGGTGTCATGCCAGTGCGTGACACTGGCATCCAGTCCTTTTGCACAGTTCCATCAAAAACGTTGTAAAGCGCTTTCGTGTTTACCAACTTAGTGCCCAATCTGGATCCCAGTGGGCTTTGTTGCATCGCTACTTATGAAAGGCTAACTATAGTTAGGATTATAAGCAACCTATTGAAAATCTTGTTTTTTTGCAATCAATCTGATCAAATTTAAGAATAGTAATTTATTATTTACATTAATAAATTTAATTCTATTGAAAATAGCTAAAGCATTGAAATTCTTGAATTTTAGCCGGATTAGTGAGTGGTAGTGAAATTTCTTTTACTCAAATTTAGGTATTCACTGACCGTTCTTGTTATAAATACCAGAATAATAAGCTACTGATATTCTCCATCTTTTTTATCTTTATCCATCATAGCTAGCGATGCAACAAAGCCATCCCAGTGTCACGCACTGGGATGACAAGAAAGGGAGCACTGGAATTTTTGTTTCAGCATTAGCCATGCATCTGACCTCAACAAAGCTTGAAGCTTTCTGTACATAAAATTAGAGAAGTAGTTATTCATCTTTATCACTACCAAGGTCTTTTAACATACTATAATTGCCTTTTCTAAATCTACTTTTTAAAGACGTAACTCCACTTTCGCTAATACCACTAAGGCTCAGTGCAGCTCCACCTAGCTGCAATCCTATCTCAGGTGTTTCAGGAATAATTTTACTAGCTCCTAGATCTCTATAAACCTCCACATTACTCAGATCTGGTAAGCGTATTACAATATTTACATGCGGAAAATTTGCTGCAACTAAAGAAACAACTTTTTTTATAGTAACTTCATTCTTTATTGAAATAACGAGAGCTTGAGCTCTTTCTATTCCTACCGATTTTAAAATTTCACATCTTGTAACATCTCCAAGATATATAGGAAAACTATCACTTTTTCCTTCTTTGACTATTTTCGATTGAATATCTACAACAACGTAACTTAAATGCTCTGCAGTAAGCATTTTTGTTACCATATATCCCACTCTACCAAATCCAGCAACTATCACATGGTTATAAAGATCTTGTGTATCTGTTTCAACAGCTTCATCATCTAATATTGTTTTCTCAGTGCTAAATGAGTTTGCTATCCAATCTCCAAGCCCCGATAAAAGAGGAGTGAAAGCCATGGTTACTGTAGTTACCATCATAAGTACTTGAGCGATTTCACTTGGTAGCACATTTAGCTCATCTGCTAAGCGAAATAAAATAAACGCAAATTCACCGCCTTGTGAAAGCAGTAACCCAGCTTGTATAGCAGGTGCACTCTTAAACCCAAAAAATCTACACAATATATATATGATAGATGTTTTTAAAACGATAAGGATAATCGATAATAAGGTGATTAGTGGTAACTTATTGAGTAAAAGTTCGGTATTGATGGACATACCAACAGTCATGAAAAATAAGCCAAGAAACAAATCTTTAAATGGTAGTACCGCGTGTTCCACTGAGTGTCTGTATTCTGTTTCTGCAACTAACAATCCAGCGACAAATGCACCTAATGCCAACGATAAATGGAATTGCTCAGTAATAAATGCTGCTCCTAATACTATTAAAAGCGTTGTTGATATAAAGACCTCATTACTTTCCATTTTAGCAATAACCGAAAATAAAGGTCTAAGCAATAATCTACCAGTTATAAATATCAGCACTAATGCAATAGCTGCTTGCACCAATGAACCTGCCAATGAGCTTATCAGGCTGTGCTCAGAATTGCCAGTAAGTAAAGGTACCAATACTATTAATGGTACCACTGCAAAATCTTGCATTAATAGCACTGCTATCGACAATCTACCAACCTGACTTGCTTGAGAACCTTTTTCTTGCAGAACCTGCAACACTATTGCTGTTGAGGATAGCGCAAGCCCACCACCAATAACTGTTGCTATATTCGTATTCACTCCGAAAGCAAGAGCGATGCACCATATTGCTACCATGGTAACTATAACTTGAAGAGAACCGAACCCAAATACATGAATACGCATAGCGATCAGGCGTTCAAATGTCAATTCAAGGCCTATAATGAATAATAGAAAAACTACACCAAATTCTGCAAGATTATCCATTGCTTCAGCTGAGTGTATCAGATTAAATCCGTGAGAACCAATAACTGCACCTGCAACGAAGTAACCAAGCACTGGACTAATATTCATTTTCCAAAATGCTATGACTATAAACACAGCAGCAGAAAGTAAAATTATAATATCAAACAAATGCTGAGAGCCACTGTGCATGATATTTAACCTGTAGAATTAGACCATTTAATTGAGCAGCCAATACTTGATTTTTGGTCAATTGGAGAATTACCAGTTTCTGCAATAAATTTCATAGCTTGAAATAAGTCACTACTTCCTACTTCATAGCTTTGAACCTTTTCTTTTTTTGTGTCGTTAAAACGTCCACGATAGCAAAGGTTTAAATTGGAATTAAAGCCGAAAAAGTCAGGAGTGCAAACAGCCCCGTATTCTTTAGCTATTTTCTGTGTACTATCAATTAAATATGGAAATGTAAACTTATTTTCCTTGGCAAAATTAATCATATTTTCAAAGGAATCTTCTGGATATTCATTTACATCATTTGGCATTATTGCAATGGTGTTTACCTGATAATCTTTTTTCAATTGATCAACATCGCTTACCAGATTGCTAATAATTGACTGAACGTAAGGACAGTGATTGCATATAAACATTATAATAAGACCATTTTTTCCACAACAGTCACTTAATGCATAATATTTATTGTCTACTCCCAAAAGATTAAAATCTTTTGCAGTAAAACTAAAATCAACTTTAGGAGTATTCAGAGCAACCATAGACTATTATTATACCACATGTAATTTACGGTCTTATTATTTAAATGTCAAACGGTTTCTATGTATACTGTTTGCATATTCTTTTTTAGTATTATAATTATAAAACTTATGTTCATAACTTTCGAAGGAATAGACGGCTCTGGTAAAACAACACAATCTAAGCTACTTGCAAATCATTTTAAGCAAATTCGCGGCGAAAATAATGTGGTATTGACTCGAGAACCAGGTGGCACTAACTTTGCAGAGAAGGTAAGAGGAGTATTGTTAACGAATAATATTGATTCTATTTCTGAACTCTTGCTACTTATCTCGATGAGGCGCGAACATATGAAAAAATTAATATTACCAGCTCTTGCAGAAGGAAAAATAGTGATTTGTGATCGGTTTATTGATTCAACTATTGCATATCAAGGATATGGGTTTGGAGTTGACTTAGGGCTAATAAGGGACTTACATAAGCTAGTGGAAATTAAATGTCCAGATATTACATTTATTCTAGATATTGATGTTAAAGTTGGGTTAAATAGAGCAAAAGACAAGAATAAATATGAAGAAATGGATGTTAATTTTTACAATAAGGTCAGAAAAGGATTTCAGGAAATAGCCATAAAAGAGCCCGTTAGGTGCAGTGTTATCACTGGAATTGAAACAAAAAATGATAATCACGTACACAATGAAATTATTGATAAAATCACCTAGCTTGTGATAGAAAATTATCAATTTCAGGTAACATTATTTCATATGAATAACTTTTTGTTTGAGTAGCTAAAAAATCCTGTATTTTGTCTGGATCTTCTTCACTTATCATCTTATATGCCCTTGCGAGGTTCATTAATTCACTTCTATTTTTTTTATTGCTTACTTCAGTAATAGTAAAAAATTGATCAAAATGGTCTAAGAGGTCTTTATTTTTTATTGAAGACACAATATCGTCAATTTCTTTCACATATAATGCAAGTTTGTGTGCTTTACTACGATCTTCAAAACAAAGATTAACAAGCACGTTGCGAAACCTATCTTTCGTAGTACTTCTCACTTCTGCTAATAAGTACTTAATATTTTCTTGGCAATGCACTCTCTTTACCGATTCAGCCGGTTCAACCATACCAAGAACATTCTTTACCAAAGATTTTTCTTCACAACTAAATATGAACATGTAATAACCCATCGATAAAGTGAAGAGCAAGAACATAGCCGGAAGTAAAAACGGAGCTAATACATTTTGTGACGCAGGGAAAATAAACCAGGTAACAGTTGCTATTGACACAGTTACAAATAATCCTGATAAACATAATTGTGCTTTTCTTCTATAATTCTGATCAATAACTGTACTTACACCAATAGAAGCTATATCAATCATTACTCACACCTCATTAAACATTAATACTAACTGAATGATAGCATTACTGTGATGAAAATGCAATATTATGAATATTTTAATACAATTTATATTGACAGTTACAATTCTAAATTGTTTTATTGCAGCGTTAGCTGATTAACATTTTTAAGATGAGGTCAACTCTCATAGAGAGAGGATTTTTTTATTTTCTCATTCTTCTCATTTTCCTCTCTAACAATTTTTTTTCCATTTAATATGTCCTTTATTTCATCTCCTGTTAAAGTTTCAAACTCCAGTAGATTTTCGGCAATGAGATCTAAGCCTTTCTTATGCTTGGTCAAAATCTCTTTTGCTTTTTCATAGCAAGAAGACACAACTTTCTTCACTTCTTCATCTATAAGTTTTAACGTATCTTCAGAAATTATCTCAGAACCATGCATGGTTTGTTCGCGATTGTGATAGATCGGACCTATTTTGTCACTCATTCCCCATTTTGTTACCATAGCGCGTGATAAATCAGATGCTTGTTTTATATCCGAAGATGCACCGCTTGTGACTTTATCGTAGCCAAAAATTAGCTCCTCTGCCACTCTTCCACCCATAGCAACAGTAATATCTGCTATCATCTTTTCTCTTGTGAGGGACACTCTATCTGTTTCTGGTAGTCTCATAACTAAACCGAGTGCTCTACCGCGTGGAATAATTGTTGCCTTGTGTATAGGATCAGAAGCAGGCATATTAACAGCAATTATCGCATGACCAGCTTCATGGTATGCAGTCAGTCTCTTTTCCTCTTCTGTCATAATTAGGGATCGTCTTTCTACGCCCATCATCACTTTATCACGTGCATATTCAAAATCGTCCATGGTAACAATCTTCTTGTTTCTTCTTGCAGCAATAAGTGCAGATTCGTTCACTAAATTTGCTAAATCAGCTCCAGAAAAGCCTGGTGTTCCTCTTGCAACTGTTTTCACGTTTACATCTGGTGCTATTGATATTTTCTTTATATGAGTATTTAATATCTTTTCACGCCCATTTATATCGGGTAAAGAAATAGTAATCTGTCGGTCAAAACGACCAGGTCTAAGCAGTGCTGGATCTAAGACATCCGGACGGTTAGTCGCAGCAATTATTATTACACCTTCATTAGACTCAAAGCCATCCATCTCAACTAATAACTGATTTAATGTTTGTTCTCTTTCATCATTGCCGCCACCAAGACCAATGCCACGATGTCTACCCACCGCATCTATTTCATCTATAAAAATTATACAAGGAGCATTTTTCTTGCCTTGATCAAACATATCACGAACACGACTTGCACCAACACCCACAAACATTTCAACAAAATCAGATCCAGAAATACTAAAGAATGGCACATTAGCTTCTCCTGCAATTGCACGAGCAAGTAAAGTTTTACCAGTTCCAGGAGAGCCAATCAAAAGGCACCCTTTTGGTATTTTTCCACCTAATATTTGAAATTTTTGCCTTTGTTTAAGAAAATCAACGATCTCTACTAGCTCTTCTTTTGCTTCATCAATTCCGGCAACATCATCAAATGTTACTTTTTTTCCACTAGTAATGAGTCTAGCCCTTGACTTGCCAAAGCTTATAGTTCTGTTGCCCCCCGCTTGTGTTTGTTTAAGAAAGAATAGCAAGAAGCCAATAAAGATAAATGTTGGGACCCATGAGATAAGTAATCCACCAATTACGTTCATGGCAGAATCTCCAGTTGAAAAGGAGAATCTCACTTTTCTATCATGTAAATTTTTTATTAGGTCGCTATATATGACACCGCTTGAATTGAAACTTGAACCGTCCCTGAACTTGCCTTCAATGCTCTGGTTTTTTATGACAATATTTTCTACATCATTGTCTTCTAATCTAGTTAAAAATTCCGAAAAAGGTATAATTGTTTTACTTTTACCTACATTTCCGCTGAACTGAATATAAGCAACTGAAATAAGAACAATAATTACTAACCAGATCAATAAGCCTTCTAAAAATTTTTTCATTTCTATTTCTAACTAAATACTAATCAAGCTTACCAAATTTTGTTTTATCGTGCTATTAATAATGCATTGAACCTTATCGTCATTGGTATTTTTTCCGTTATAATTTACATCAGGATAAGCAAGCACCTTTCCATCTTTTAGCACTACAGGCAAAGAATAGAAAACTTCAGGGCAGCAGTTGTAATCCTTCAGAAATTCAGGAACTTTTTGTGTTTTTTTTAATGGAGCGATGATAACTGAACACTCTTGATTTCCGAGTATTGTGCAGCTAAATCTGTTATCCCATTGAGTAGATTCATTTAAAGGTAGGTTTAAGGTAATTTCTTGTATCTTTGACGATTCTCTAATTATCAAGATATTTTCTCCATGTTTTCTTATTTTACACCCAGAAAGTGTACAGTTAACATTACTATCCTTTTGCAATATTTTATTAAATATTACGATAAGGCTGTTGTACCTTGGTTTATAATGTTTACTGGCAATTGCCATTATGGAGTAAAGAAGAAGCCTCAAGGCTATTTCCTCTGGCAATTGATAAAACTCACTTAGTTCAATTTCAATATAACCAAGATCATGCACATTAACGCAGTCATTAAACGCAAGGCGTGTGTAGTGCATCAACGCTTTTGCAGCTCTTTTCATATGAAGGGCTGTGAGGCATATTCGCTCTGTTAAAATCTCTTGATTATCACTTGCTTTAAGTAAGTTACGGTATAAAGTTCGCCTGTATTTTAAGTCATAGTTGCTTCTATCTTCGATCCATTTTAACCGATGAAGCTTAGCGTACTTTTCTATTTCACTACGACTAAAATTTAACAATGGCCTAAATATATAAATACCATTTAGGAAAGACTTGTAGTCCATTGATGATAATCCATCTACGCCACTACCTCGCTCTAATCTTAACAAGAACGTTTCTGCTTGATCATCTTTGTGATGAGCAACAAGTAAATATTTAACATTATTATTTTTACACCACTCTGCTAGTAACTTATACCGTGCTTTTCGTGCCTGTAACTGAATATTGCCTTTAATATTTTGCTTCTCCCAATTTAATATGAACGATTCCTTTGCTCCAAGTTCCTTTGCATAACTTACAACAAAATCAGCTTCTTTTTGAGACTCTGGACGTAACCCATGATTTACTGTTAATGCTGTAGGAAGTGAAAGCTTGTTTTTTTTTGCCCAGTTAGTCATTAAGTGCAGTAAGACTATACTATCTACACCACCTGATACTGCAACTGCAACTTGATTGTTATAGAAAGCAAAACTATTAACCACATTTTGAAATAATAACTCTAATTCCATTATGTCTCTTGATGGCCATACAGGTCAGATCTCTTACGTCATACCGCGACTTATTTGTGGTATATATAGATCCCGCTAACAAGCAACGAAATATGACAAGTTTGTCCTTTTTTGTCTACCCCAGTGCCCTTTCTTTATGTCATCCCAGTGTTTGACACTGGGATCCAGGTTTTAATGCAAGAAACTATTTCTTTATTCCAGAAAATGAAAATTCCACTCTACGATTTTTAGCATGCTCTTTTTCATATTTAGAATTTCTAGAATCATCTTTTACATTAACCAAAGGCTCAGTTTCACCTTTAGAAGCAGTTTTTATTCTGTTTTCTATGTAGGGTGTACAACTAACCATAAATTTTTTAGCTGCATCTGCCCTTCTAGCGCCTAGCGCAAGATTATATTCATGAGAACCACGGTTGTCAGTGTGACCAGTTAAAGTAACCTTCGCGTCAGGGTTATCTTGTAACACCTCCATTACGTCAAGTAATGCATCTGCACTTACTTCAGCAATACTAGATTCATCATAACCAAAGAAAACTCTTTTATCACCTATCTGCTTAACAACAGAATTTATTTTATTTGTTGTATTTGCTCCTTTTTTTGGGCAAGAACTTACACCAGTAAGTAATAAACAAAAACAGCACATTATAACCAGTCTACTCCACATTACTAAACCTCCATAAATTTTAAATAGTGCGTAACTTTAATTTCAGTAGCTAATATCTCTCCATATTGTAATATAGTCAAGAGAAATAAAATACTAAATACTTTTTCTACAACCTTACAATTAATTTTCCTATAATATGCTGGACTCTGAGTAGAAAAATCCAATAAAAGAATAAAAAGTACAATTTTTTATTGTACTTTAAGCAAATATACTTTTAACTTTATTATTAATCTATTACGGTATTAAACAGATGTTTTCTAAAATAATGAACAAATATGCAATCTTATAAGTTTTTAGAGGAAGTATTATATAGGGTAAAGAATATCGAAAATACGCTAAAAGTACTAAACCAAAGCCAATTGAATATAGAGGACAAAGTTGAACAAATGAGCCTTCTAGAAGAAATCAGACATGAAATTATCTCTCATGACGTAATAAAGGAATCATTAGCAGATGCTCTTGGTAACAAAAAAAGTGCAAATACTCAGCAGCTAAAGTTAATAGAGAGAATACATAAGAGCAACAGTGCTGTTCCTATTGATTTAGTAAAATCTTTGTCCAAAGCTAAAGTTGAATGCCAAAGTTTATGGAGGCTAACCAATTCTGAAGCCAGTAACTTGGAAAAACTAAAAGAACGTTTTACTGATTTAATCAAACTCATTCGCGAAGTAGCTTCTATAAAATCGCAGCAATTAAAATGCTCAAAATACGACTCACTGCTTGCTGACTATGACTCTGATATCACAGAAAAGAATATAAAGGAAATATTTCCCAAGGTAGGCAAATTCTTTAGTGGAAATGTAGATAAAATAATTGAAAAGCAGAAAAAGGATAAGGTTACTAATATACAAAAAGTTGCTACTCAGAAGCAGATTGAACTTGGCTCGTCATGTTTACAGCAAATGGGTGTCGCACTGCATGAGGTTCGTACTTCTTATTACTACCCTATAGATTATGATGAATCTGACTTTTGTTATGGTTTATTTTCTCTTTTACGGCATAGTGGTTATGCAATTTATCAAAAATGTTTAGCGCAAAATTCTATAAGTAGCCCAATTACGAGACATGTTATGTATGAAACTCAAGGGTTATTCATGGAAAGGATGATTGGAACATCCAGAGAATTTATTGAGTTTATTCAACCACACATAAAAGAGAAATTTGCTATAAAAGGCAAAACTAACGAGAAAGTTAGCAGTGTTGAAAATTTGTACTTGATTTTCAATGAAATAAACCTTTCTTCTTTTTTAAAAAATGCAGATGAATTTAGTCTGTTAGCTCATATTATGTTGAGAACTAGGTTAGAACAAGATATAATAAATGGTACATTGGAAGTCAAAGACCTGCATGATGCGTGGCTGGAAGGTATGAAGCACTATAAAATTCCAGTAAAAGCTGAAAATGAGCTAAACACTTATTTTCAAGATGAATATTGGGCAAGCGGTGTTATGGGCTACTTTCCTATAAAAATTATTGCTTTAATTGCTGCTGTGCAGATTTTCTCTTGCGTTAAAAAGAATCATTACGAATCATTAAGTGCTATAATAAAAGGAGATTTTAGTTTACTTATCAGTTGGTTATCTCAAAATATATACAGTGCAAAGTGTGGCCTGGAACTGCTAAAAAAAGTAACAGGTAAGGGTTTAGACGTTGAGTGCTGCATTAGCTACTTATCTGGAAAGTATAATTTGTCTTAATAAATGATTTTCTTGAGTTGCGTATGAATTTTGTTCGAAAATTAACCGAAAAGTTTTGTAGTCTTTTCACTTTCAAAGGTTTATTTGCTAGCGATATTGCTATAGATCTTGGCACTGCAAACACTTTAGTTTATCAGAAAAATCAGGGAATAGTGCTTGATGAGCCTTCAGTTGTAGCAAGAATAAAAGAAAAAGGAAGCTACGTTCCTTATGCTTTTGGTAAAAAAGCTAAAATGATGCTTGGAAAAACGCCTGGAGAAATAGAGGCGATAAGGCCCTTAAAGGATGGAGTTATTGCTGATTTTAAAAGTGCGGAAGAAATGCTAAAATATTTCATACGCAGTGCAAACACAAAATTCACTGTTAATAAACCTAATATTATCATATGCGTTCCATCTGGATCCACGCCAGTTGAAAGGCGTGCTATACAAGATGCAGCAGAAAGTGCTGGTGCAAATGAAGTATTTTTAATTGAAGAACCAATGGCTGCAGCAATCGGAGCTGGGCTCCCGGTTACTGAACCTGAGGGTTCTATGATTGTTGATATAGGAGGCGGTACAACTGAAGTTGCAATTATTTCTTTAGGCGGAATTGTTTATTCACGTTCTGCCAGAGTAGGTGGCGATATTATGGATGAAGCAATAAAATCATATATTCGTGAAAATCATAAGTTATTAATCGGTGAAACAACCGCTGAGAAAATTAAGAAAAGCATAGGTTCAGCCAGTCTGCCAGGTGAAAATAACAAAGAGGGAATGATAATTAAAGGCAGGGATTTAGTGAGTGGCATGCCAAAAGAAATGCTTTTATCAGAATACCAAGTTGCAGAGAGTTTAATAGAGCCTGTACATCAGATAATTTCTGCTATTAAGACTGCGCTGGAGAGCACTCCACCTGAACTTTCTTCTGATATAGTCGATAGAGGAATAGTTTTATCCGGTGGTGGTGGATTATTACGTAATCTAGGTAAAGTTATCAGTGAAACAACAAAATTACCGGTTCGTGTTGCAGATGACCCACTTTGTTGTGTTGCCTTAGGTAGTGGAAAAGTGCTTGAAAACATGGATTATTTTGGCCATGTTTTATTCAAGCAAGATTAAATTATTTTTGAAGGTAGTTTATCGAATTGTTTTGATGGAATTATGTAATATAAATGAGATCCCAGTGTCATGCACCAAGTAATTTGAAGGCAACTTCTAGCAGAAAAGGGTGTCATCCGAGTAGCTAACACTGGGATCCAGGAAACTTGATTACAAATAAATATGCTGTTTTAATGAATTTGTGTAATAGAAGCTAGATTCCAGTGTCAGCTACTTTCATGAGATTATCTACTATGTAAATTGCCCCCAAATCAAAACGTTTGCACAGTTGTATGTTGGAATGACACAAGATTTGCGTTTATAAATTAAGGCGGTTATGCTAAAAGAATTTGAAATTGAACCTCTGCTAAAAGATAAAACTCCGCACCAGACTAAGGCTGTTGTTGCAATGTCCGGGGGAGTTGATAGCTCGGTTGCTGCAGCACTGCTACATAACCTTGGGTACCAGGTGATAGGTGTGACTCTTCAACTCTATGGCACTGACGGTAATGCTAACGCAAGAAAGGGTGCATGCTGCGCTGGACAGGATATTTATGACGCTAAGCGTGTAGCTGAAAGTGTTGGCTTTCCTCACTATATTTTAAACTATGAGGAAATATTCAAAAAGGAAGTAATAGAGGATTTTGCGAGTACCTATATGCGTGGGGAAACTCCCATACCATGCGTGAGATGTAACCAAACGGTAAAATTTCGTGATCTATTACAAGTTACAAAAAATCTTGGTGCGGATGTGCTCGTAACAGGACATTACGTGAGAAGGTTAGAAAAAAATGGTGAGGTAAAGTTGTGCAGAAGCATTGATAAAAGTAAAGATCAAAGTTATTTTTTGTTTGCTACAACTCAAGAGCAATTGAAGCTTTTGCGATTTCCACTAGGTGGGTTCTATAAAAGTGATATAAGAAAATTAGCAAAGTATTTCAGCTTACAAATTTCTGAAAAGCCGGACAGTCAAGATATATGCTTTGTTTCCGAAAGCTATAGTAAAACAATAGCTAAATTAGCTCCACAATCTGTACAGAAAGGTAAAATAGTGGATGTTAATGGAAAAGTGCTAGGCGAGCACAGTGGCATAGTAAATTTTACAGTGGGGCAAAGAAAGGGCTTGGGTATCGCACACAATGAACCTCTTTATGTGATAAAAATTAATACAGAAAATAATGAGGTTATAGTAGGTCCGATCAACGTATTAATGCAAAAAAAAATATTGATCAAGGAGTTAAATTGGTTAGAACAACCAAAGGAAGGTATGGAAGTAACTGTGAAGCTGAGATCATCACATGCGGGAAGTTTAGCAACAATACATTCAACTGACGAAAAAAATAAAGCCTGTGTCATTTTAAACGACGATTACTTTGGCATCAGTCCAGGTCAAGCCTGTGTAGCGTATAAAGATGAGCAAGTTATCGGCGGTGGATGGATATGCTCTTAACTAAAAGCTTTAATGCAGAGTGTAAACATACAATAGACTTCTTGCATAACCATATAACATTGGGAATAGAAACAAAAAAACTTGCTTGACAAACTCCGCCAGCCCCCTTACCATGAAACTGAAGCTATTTATTTATCTTCTCTGTACAGATTAAATGACAAAAAAACTCACGTATCTGGCCTCTCATGTTTAATTTTTTGCACTATGTGCACTCTATGTCTTTATCAAATTTCTGGGTTTTTACCTACACAAGCTGAAATACGCTTATAAAGCATTTAAAACATTAAAAAACGCCAACTTAAAAAATGGATAGTGAATAACTAGCTACCCTAGGGTTTTTTTTGCCTTTTTTTCATTTGGTAAATTTCTTAATGTTTGTAGCTAAACGACAACCGTCATCCCGCTGCGTGTTAGCGGGATCTCTTGTTAGTGGCTGAGATACCGCGGCGGTATAGCTATACCTTTTTCTACTTAGTTTGGGTTATGCAAGAAGTCTAATAACATTTATTGCTATTTTGCCATGTATCCCTTATACTATAAAGTAGAACATTATAGGTTTTAGCAATGGTTAAAGAAGTTGAAGAATTAATAAAAATTGTTGGCAAGGGCAATTTATTAGAGGCTTTGTTTATTCGTTGGGGCAGTTATCAACATGCTGGATTAAAATGGAGAGATCATAGAAATCATTTTGGTTTGCCTGAATTCATTGGAAAAGAAAAAGAACCATTAGATAAGTATTTTAACTTAAAGTTTAGTCTACAAGGGCTATTCTTAATTTATGCTCAAGCTTATAGAATTCTTATAGAAAATGTTCAGCTCAATACTCAAGAAGTAATCGACAAGATATATATGTCAGTTAGCAAGGGTGAATTAGAGGAACAGTTAAGTTCAATAATTAGTGGTGAGCAATCAACAGAAGATCAAAAAAAATTAAAGCTTCTTAATATTTTAGCGAATCCAAAAGGCAAAACTTTATTTAACAATAATAATGATTTTGAGAAACAAGTACTTAATAATGTTAAAAAGTTACTAAAGATAAATTATGCAAATGAATTTGATAAAGAATTTAGCTTATGTAAAGAAGTAATCGATCACTATTATTCTATCCACAATATAAAAGTAGATAAAGATATAGCATTACTATTTTCTAGTTATGGCATATTTTCTATACATACCAAAGATAATGATATTTCCAAAGATAAAGATATTTTAT
Source organism: Wolbachia endosymbiont (group A) of Alloplasta piceator (assembly GCF_964028505.1). NCBI lineage: Bacteria > Pseudomonadati > Pseudomonadota > Alphaproteobacteria > Rickettsiales > Anaplasmataceae > Wolbachia > Wolbachia endosymbiont (group A) of Alloplasta piceator. The sequence goes on from NZ_OZ034793.1 coordinate 1,095,725, forward strand.
CGCTTAATCAATATATTAATGAGAAAGCTAAAATGATCAATACACCACTGTATTTTGATTACATTGTGAGATTATCACAAATGTTAAGCAAAATCGAGTTACTAAGTAGAGATGGAACCATCAAATATACAGCCGACTGTGAAAATATGGATTGGCAAGAGGAAGAATTGAAAATGAATGGATTAATATGTCCTATAAATAGAAAAAACACCCTAGAGCAACTGTTAAAAAACCAAAATAGTGATGAATTTGAACAATTAATAACGAGCCCTGAGAATATATACTACTCAGTGTTGCCAGAAGAGAATGAATATAGGCCAGATCTCATTGTCAGCAAGAAAAAAGAAAAGGACCATAAAAACACAGTCTGTAAACTTATTTTAGGTATGTTTGTATTATCTGTTGGGTTATATGTTGCTGATTATTTCTTTATGGAGCAAAAATTGTTCAACTCAATAAAAAATGTTTTGCCACAAGACAACCTTACTAACCTGATAGTTGGTGCGGTGCTTACTATTGTAATAGTATATGCTTTATTTCAATTATCACAGAAACCACCACTTTCAACAGTCGATGATGTGCAGAATAAAAAATTAGAACCGCTCCATGCAAAATAAGCTTAGAACTACATAAATGTAGCAACTTAAAAGCACATATTGTATAATGCTTATTCTTAAGTTAAGAGGTAATTTATGGATTTAAGTAAAATAACAGCGGGACCAAATGCGGTGAATGTGGTAATTGAAATAAGTGCAAATGCTGAGCCTGTAAAGTATGAATTTAATAAAGAGCTTGGGTTGTTACAAGTTGACAGATTTTTATCTACCTCAATGACTTATCCTTGCAATTATGGATTTATACCAAATACCTGCGCAGGTGATGGTGACCCTGTGGATGTTTTGGTGCTAACTCAATTTCCCTTAGCATCTAGTGTTTTAATATCGGTACGTCCAATAGGCGCATTACTCACTAAAGATGAAAAAGGAGAAGATGAGAAAATATTAGCAGTGCCTGTTTCCAGTGTTGATAGCTATTATGACAATATAAAGAACTATTCTGATTTATCTAAAAATCTACTAGATAAAATTACTCATTTCTTTTCTCATTATAAAGATCTAGAAAAGGGAAAAACAGTAGCAGTTGGAGAATGGGTTGGTGTAGAAGAAGCAAAACAAATTGTTGCAAGCTCTATTAAAAGCGGAAATTAGTTTTTGTTGATTTATAGCTAAAGTGGCTCTACGATTTGAAAAACAACAAATTCGTCATTCCGCTACGTGTTAGCTGATGAGATACCGCCCACAACTGTACGAACATTGCAATATGGCACATAGTAAACGATGTCATCCCAGTGCTTGACACTGGGATCCAGACTTTCCGTAAAAACGTTATATTTTAACATAACACTTATATGCTCACCAACTTAGTGCTAATCAAAATCCTGGATCCCAGTGGGCTTTGTTGCATCGCTCTTCGGATAGTAGGTAACGTACAATAAATTCATGAAGCTATCTCAAACTTAGCCATGCCTATTTCAGTAAATTTGTTAAGCAAATAACATTTGAGTAGCAGTTCCCTCTCACGATTCATTTCAGATTTGTTCCTAAAACTAAATCCAAATGTCTTTTTTAATCGCGAGAAAAAACCTTCTATATAAGATCTTTTTCCATAACTCATCTCTTTTTTCCACTTCTTTATACCATCTTCATCATATGACTTTATGAGCTTGACTGCAGAATTTCTCTCAGCCATATAGTCTAACTTTGGATGCTCTGCTGCGTTGTTTTTCGGAGGAATTTTCGTTTTTATACCATATTGATTACACAGCTTATAGAGCTTTTCTCTGTCATATGCCCTATCTGCATATAGTACTTTTATGACATACTGAAAATCGACTTCTTTTAGCAAATCACAAGCTCCATAGTGATCAGAGTAGACACCGTTACTGTATTTTACAGCTATGGCTTTTTTGCTGTTTGTATTCAACATTACATGCAATTTTCTTGTCTGTTCATAGCTGCGATACTTTCTATCTTCGCTATTTTCTTTGCTATGACCAGGAGTGTTGTTGTATATACTAATTCCTGTACTGTCTATAGCAATTTCGATATCTTCCATATTATTTTCTGCAATCATTGATCTTAATATTGAGTTTCTTAAACCTTCTTGATGATTGTGAATAGCTGATAACTTGCAAATTTTTCCCAATTTGCTCAAGGTATCCTGCTATAAACCCAACTGTTTGCCTCAGGCCTATTCTAAATAAACAAGTTATTATGTGCACCAAAATTACAACTTTATCGCTATAAATATTGTTGCCACCTGGTATTTTTGGACCATTCTCGTACCACTTTTCTATGGCTTCGTTGATATAATGAAAAATATTTCCTCTTTTTTCTAGAAATTTGTTATATTCGCTATGGTTACTGACCCTCATTTTTTGTGGCATATTTTTTCTTCAACAGTTAAATCGCTATTTATAATGAATTTTGTCAGTAACTGCCAGTTCTTTTCACTTGAGCGATGCAACAAAGCCATCCCAGTGTCAAGCACTGGGATGACAAGAAAGGGAGCACTGGAATTTTTGTTTCAGCATTAGCCATGCATCTGAACAGATACAAATATTGCAATTAAAAGCATTAGACAGGCGGTAGAGGTCTTGGTATTATGTAATCTTTAGGTTCTAAATTTGGAAGGGTGGCCGAGCGGCTGAAGGCGGCGGTTTGCTAAACCGTTATACGACCCAAAAGTCGTATCGAGGGTTCGAATCCCTCTCCTTCCGTATACTGTTTTGAGCACGGTCTAAATTCGCTATATTAGCATGTTTTTAGCCTATTTACCAGCGTACCTGATTTTGTTGCAATGGTTTTTATTTCCATTGTCACTGAGATCACTATTAAAAAGTTGGCTAGCATTGACTCAGTATTTATTATAGAATTGGTTATTAACTAAACAACTTTACTTGTATGTATAAAATACTAATCTTACTGTTGATAGTGTTGCCACTTAGGTTGCTTGCAACCGAGATTGAAATTGTTGCAGATATAAATGGTGAACCAATTTCAAATTTAGATATCGAAAAACGCATCAACTTTATAAATTCATTGTTTGGCACTCAAAGTGTTAATCAAAAAGAAGCAAAGCCTCAAGTGCTTAGGGAGCTAATAGACGAAATTATCATTATCAATGAAGCACAGAGGCTGAATATAAAATTGAGCAACGAGGAGTTAGATAATGCTATTATGTTATTTTTAACCCAAAGTTTTAAACTTAAGGCTAATGAAGTTGATCAATACATAGAGAAGCATAATATAGATCTTGGTATTTTAAGAAAACAAATAAAATGTCAGTTACTGTGGAGCAAAATTATTGAAGTAAGAATTGTGCCATTTATTAATATAAGCGATAAAGAAGTAGATGATGTAAAAAGGCAAACAGAAAAGCCGGATTATCTTATCACGTTCCAAGAGTTTATAATTCCTGATCAAAAAGACAAGGACGTTTATGGTATAGCTGAAGATTTAGTAAAAAAATTACGCAACAGTAATAACCCAGAATCTCCAATAAAGATGCGTAAAGCAACAGTTAATTTAAGTCAGCTAAAAGGAAAACTCAAGAGCGTTTTAGAAGGATTAGAAACCAGCGACATAGCAGGTCCATTCAGTTTTAGTGAAGGTTACTCTGTTATAAAAGTAATAGATAAAGTACAACTTAATCATGCACTGCTGGAAAGCACTTTAAAATTAAAACAGATTGTGGTTGAAGGTTCAGAAAGTTTATTAGATAATCTCAAGGAGCAAAAAGTTAATTGTTTAAATTTTGATAAATTGGCAGATAATTTTAAGTTGCCAAACGCAAAGGAATTTGAAATAAAAATGCGAGATTTAAATCCTGATTTACAGATTTTATTTAGTAAAACAAGTGTGAATGAAATAGTAGAATTGAGAGAAAATGGCACTGCAAAGTTGATGATGTTGTGTGATATCAAGAGTAATGTAGCGGGTATAGAAGCAATCAAACAGAAAATGTACCAACAAAAGATTATGATACAAAGCAACTTGTTATTAGATGATATGCGTAAAAATGCAGCTATCAGTTATCGGTATAGTTGAAGTCAGAGAGTGTCCTTGTCTTTGTGTATAGAACTATATAAATTACTTTGTTCTATAAAATTTCAAAAAATTTGAACAAATGCAGTTAAAATAGCACATGAAGAATATAATGCTAATTGGTGGTGGAGTTGGAAATGCAGTGTTATTTTCGATAGGGAAGGCATGTCTTGAAAATAATAACAAGGTTTTGTACTTTGCTGGCTATAAGAAGTTAAGTGATGTATTTAAACGAGCACTGATAGAGCGTGCATCAAATGCAGTAGTTTGGGCATGTGAAGAAGGATTGATAGAAACAAGCAGAGATCAAGATAAATCCTTTCATGGTAATATAGTTGATGCAATAGTCTCTTATCAACAAGGAAGATTAGGTATTAATTTGAACGTTATAGATAAAATTATCACTATTGGTTCTGACAAAATGATGAAAGCTGTGAATGAAGCTAGAAAAACAATTTTAAAGCCATATCTGAAATCAGGCCACATAGCGATATCATCAGTTAATTCTCCTATGCAGTGTATGATGAAAGAAATCTGCGCTCAGTGTGTGCAGCAACATATAAATGCGAAAACAGGAGAAAGGAGTTTTGTTTATAGTTGCAGTAATCAAGACCAGGATATGGGGTGTGTTGACTTTGACTTTTTAAGTGAGCGCTTGAAGCAAAATAGTTTACAAGAAAAACTTACTGCAAAATGGATAGATCATGTTCAAAGATATTAAACAGCACAAAAAGGAAATAAGAGAGCAATATAGAGCTATAAGAAAAGATATTGATGAAAGTTATTCCAGCTATGCGGCAAATTCCCTTATTAATCTCTTTAATCAGAACTTAAGCTACGTTAAAGGCAAAACAATAGCAGCTTACATTCCAATGGATGAGGAAATAGATGTTGTGCCTTTGATGCATAGTTTACTCGATTTAGATTATAAAGTAGCAATTCCTAATAAAAATAAGTTACTAAAATTTGAGGAATGGAACGAAACAAATGAAGATGTAATTCCCGACACAATCATTACTCCTGTTATTGCTTTTGATGATCATTTTAATAGATTAGGTTTTGGCGGTGGTTGGTATGATACAATGATAGAAAAACTGCGGCCACTTGGAAAAATATTTATAGGTGTAGCCTATGAGAAACAATATTGTAAAGATTTACCTGTAGAAAAACATGATCAAAAATTGGATATTATAATCACTGAGATGTGTGTTAGATGTGGAAGTGGATTGCTCAAGAAAGTGGATAGAAAGGAGTAGATCCCTATCTTTCCCATTCCCTCCCCAAGCCATCAGAGGGTTTTATTTTCTTCTTCACTCACTCGTTCAGTACTTGAATCACCTAATTGAGAATCTGGCTCCATTTCCTGAGCTTTCTCATTAACTTTTTGTTCTACATCTTCTATTTTACCGTTACCAATAGCCATAATTGCAGGTTGAAATTTATTTATAAGATCATTAAGTGCTTTCATATCTGCTACATGAGTACTGATACCAATTCTCATTGTTGTCCAGTCAAATAGGAAACATTGCAGAGTTGTTTAATTGTGGAGCTGGCAAGAGAAGTAATAAATTTGCACAAAGCACCCTCAAGTAGAGCAATTGTATCGTATATTTTATTGCGCAAAATGTTCTGTTTTATATATAACCAAAGCCTCTCAACAGGATTTAGCTCAGGTGAGTATGGAGGTAGGTATATAATGTCGATATTTTTAGGTACCTTTAAATTTTTTGACCTATGCCAACTAGCACAGTCCATAACGAGAAAAGCCTCTCGTGTTTCTAGATATTGCGAAATTTGCTCAAGAAATATGTTCATGCAATCAGTGTTGACATTTGGTGCAAATAAGCTAGAACTCTCTCCATTTCTAGGATTAACTGCACTATAGAGATAGAAATTTTGCCTACCTAATTTTGTTTTAACCTGTGTTCTAATCCCCTTTTTAAACCACCCATGTCCAACTTTTGAATGTGTGCCAAACCGTGATTCATCAAAGAAAAATAGCTCTTTTTCTGGATACTTGCTAATAGCTCCATTGAGATTTTTTTTTGAATTCCTCTTGTTTGCTTTTATCTTGTCCATTATGAACTGGTCTTGGTGTAATATATGAGAATTTCATCTTTTGCATATGGCGGTGTACTGTAGATTTGCTGATATTTAATCCGAACTTTTCCTGGATTCTTATTCTCATTTCTTTAATGGTGATATTAGGATTTTCTTCTATCCACTCTTCAATTTGCTGTAGTTGAGCCTGATTTAATTTAGTTTTTCTACGACGTTGTGAAGGAGCAAACAGTTTTTCTTCTCTGCCAATTTTCAAGAGTTTTACCCACGAAGTTAGTGCGCTTCTTGAAATGCAATATATTTTTGCTACAGCCGTTATACTGTACTTTTTTGCTGCAATTACAGCATTTAGTTTTTTTGAAACATATGCATTATTCCTTACTTTCTTCAGCATTTCTTTTGCTGATTCTACTACTTTTTCATCCAATAATTTTGATCTTAATGCCATTTAAACCTCGCTATTTTACTTACTTCAGTATGGCTTTTCTTCCATCATTGTCCATCTGTTTGCCCTGTAATGGGAATTGGTATTATTATAGCTATAGTTCTACATGAATTACAAAAGTAACATTTACTAGATCTTAATATTTTAGATCTATATTTTAATAAATAATGAGCTGTAATTAGTATGAATAATCCATTTAAAAGTGAGAACTATAAAAAAAATCTCGATTCTCTGATCAAAGCTGTAAAGCTAGGAAATGCAGAGAAACAATATAACAAAACGTTAAGGGATTTATCTCATGCATTAGAAGGTTTTACAGGTGAGGCAAAAGGTATAGCTGAGTTTGTTATATATACTGACTTGAACAATTATGTAGAACAGCCATTAGGTCTTTTTAAAACATTAATGAATAGAATTTTGGGAAAAAATTTTCCAACCAAGAACAGTAGTATAAGTAATTTTTTAAATGATGAGTTGTCAAGTTTCACTTTAGAAACAGCAGCTAAGTATACAAGAATTTTAAAAAAAATTGATCTCTTGGAACAATTAGAAAAAGATTTCAGAAAAAATAATATTTTAAAAGATTCTTTAAATTTAGAACAAAGTGAAAAGAGTCAAGGAAAAGATAGATCACACGAAGTGAGTTTGGAAGGTAGAAAGCAAAAGGAAGGTACTTTTGAGCTGCGAAAAGAAGAACAGCCGAAAGAAAAATTAGGTGGTAATCGCATGAGGCAAATAAAGCGACCAACAACAGCACCTCCGGCTGCTCCAGATTCGAGGAAGGTACGCTTTAAATCAGAAATATCCTCAGATGGAGAAAGCAAGGCAAAGTCTACATCTTCTTTACTAAAAGGAGCTAATAGTTTTAGTATGCCTGATGCTAAGGAAAATCCTTCTGAGGATTCAGGCTATGAAAGTTCATTAGATCAGGGGTCTGAATATGAAGACATATCAAATTATCAAGAGAAAAAGCAAAAGGAAAATCCTTTATATGAGCAGAGAGAAGATTCAGGCTATGGAAGTTCATTAAATGAAGAGTCTGTATACAAAGAGATATCAAATTATCAAGAGAAGAAGAGTAAAATTTTAATAGAAAATTCGCAGAGTTCAAAATCGCCCAAAGAAGAGCCAATTTATGCAACAGTTCCTAAAGAACATATAGAAGCAAAAAGAGAACGTAAGCAGAAACAACAACCTCAATCCCTCGTACCACCAAAACCACCGCAAGTGCCAAAAAAAATGTTTACTACTGGTCAAGAAGTTAGACAAGAATCGAAAGTGGTAATCAAAGATAAACCTGCAGTACCGCCAAAGCCTAAAAATCTAAGCCGTGCTAATCAAAAAGTAAGCACAGAGCCAAAAGTAGTAGGAGTAATTCTTAAAAAATCAGCTGAAAGAGTACCACTAAAATCTGAAAATCAAGACAATAGGAAATCAGCACAAAAAGCTGCTGGTAAGGCGATACCAAAAGTAGCAGCAGCTACTATGAAAGGAGGAGCTAATCGCGAGATGGGCAGTAAAGTAAAGGCATTAAAAGAAAAATTTGAGCAAAATCAAGCAAAAGGAAATGCTAATGTACAGCTTGCTGAAAGCAAAACCACTCCAGCAGCACAAGCGGATATCGGTGTGAAGAAAAAACAATCTCATTCATTTCTAACAGAGAATAAAAGATCTGCAACGAAACACGTAACAGCAAAATCTGATCCAAAATCTCATGTCAGCAAAAATTCCCTTCTCACGCATGCAAATGTAAAGGAAATGGTTGCACAAATTGAGAAAGGAAAAGGAGGAAGATAGTAACATTTGGGAAAAAAACATATGTGTCAAGTCAAGAGATTGTGAGCAAATTTAGGAAATTATAGCTAAACTGACTTAGATTTACCGACAATTTGAAAAACCGTCATTCCGCTAACTATAGTATTTTCGAAAGCGAATGATAAAGGTATAATATGTTTTTTTAAAGTAGGGAAAGCGATGGTATATAGTGTAGATTTAAGGGAAAAAGCAGTGTCTTTGGTAGAAAAAGGAAAGTCAAAGGTTGAAGTTGCAGAGGTTTTTGAGATAGGGATAGCAACACTATATAGATGGCTAAAAAAGAAAGCTACTGGCCAAGGTCTCAAAGCGGTAAAAAGTACTGGTTTTATTCGAAAAATAGATCCAGAAATACTCAAAGAATATGTCAAAAAACACCCAGATCACACACTAGCAGAAATGAAACAAAACCTTGGCTTTGGGATAAGTGCAATTTGTTATAGATTAAGACAGCTAAAAATAACCTTTAAAAAAAGTCACATTCTATCAAGAGCGCAATCAAGAAGATAGGCAGCAATTTATCGATAAAGTCTCAAAAATAGACCACTGTAGCATTTTATATATAGATGAAGCAGGAGTTGATAATAGACTATACCGAGAATATGCACGAGCTCCAAGAGGAGAAAAAATATATGCTGATGTTCCAGGAAAAAAGCGGGAAAGAGTGAGTATAATAGGTGGATGAGAAGTTTATTGCACCAATGACCTTCACAGGAGGGTGTAATAAAGATATATTTAATGTATGGTTAGAGCGAAGATTACTTCCACAATTACAGCGTGATACAACCATAGTTATGGATAATGCTACATTCCATAAAACTCCCAAAACAAAGTCATTAATAGAGTCTTTTGGCTGTCATTTGCTTTATCTTCCAACATATTCACCTGATCTAAATCCGATAGAGCATTGTTGGCACACCATCAAAAGTTGCCTCAGACCTCTAATGCATCAATGTACAGACTTACACCTTTTAGTTGGTAATACCATTTTAGACGTTTATCATTCGTTTTAGAAAATACTATAGTTGAAATAGCACAGTTACTCACCCCATAAATTTGGTGCTCTCTTTCAATCAAAGGTGTCTTGCTGCTTGAAATGTTTTCTTTGTAAAAATTTGGCTTATCTTTATATCATCTCATTCAAACAGCATTAACATAACTTATGCCTTTTTTAGATGTAGAAATTTTCTAGGAATTGTCTTTTTGAATTCTATGGTATTTTGTTTAACATTGAAACAAGAGGCCAGTGTCACGCACTGGCATGACACCCATTTGTTCCTATAGTTGTCTTTTCTCGTCTACCTTATTTTGCCACTCTGCTGAACAGATACATAAAGAAAGTGGAAAATTGGACATTCTCAACTCGGCTCCTGCAGATTAAAAATTAAGTTGAATAAAAATTGGATTTGACGCAGTTTTTTCCCATAGTTTAAGAAATTAAAAGTTTAACGATTAGAATTATAATTATAAACCACAATAAAAAATAGACTTTTCCATTTGATTTATTTTTAATTTGGATGTTTTCTAATTTTTTATCAGCTATTAGGTTTAATTTTTCTATAAGGCTAAATATCCCTTGGATTGTTTTTACAGGATAAGAACTTCTAATTTTTTCCCTATACCCTATTTTACTTTCATGTTGACTGCTTATCCACGCTTCAACTACTTTCCACATATTGATTTCTGGGTAGATCTTTCTACATGTCCCTTCCAGTAAAATCATAGTTTTCTGCAGCAATAACAATTGTGTTTGAACTTTCATATCAAAATCACCAGTTATTTTTAATAGCTGAGCAAGTAAACTAGCAAATGAAATCTTCTGTATAGGCTGCCCAATAATGGGTTCACCTATTGCCCTGCAAGCTGTGACAAAATTTCTATGCTGTGATGAAACGTAACCAGCTTTAAAGTGCATTTTTGCAACGTGATCATAATCCCGATTTAAAAAGCCTTTGAGTATCTCTATAACGTAATAGCATGTCTCACGATCTATTCTACCCATGATTCCACAATCCAGAGCAATAATATTGTTATTACTATCAACCATTAGATTTCCAGGATGCATATCAGCATGAAAAAAACAATCCCTGTATACCTGATTACAAAACGATTCTATAAGATTGATAGCTATTTGCTTATGATTATTCAGTTTTTCAACTTCGTATATTGGCGTTGCTTCTATCCATTCTAATGTTAAAACCTTTTTTGCAGTTCTATTCCAATCTATTTCAGGTACATAAAAACCTCTGTCATTTTTTGTGTTTTTCTTTAGTTCCGAAGAGTGAGCAGCTTCAAAACGTAGATCTAACTCTAATCGGCAAATTTCAGCAAAAGTTTTAACTAATTCAATTGGCCTCAGCCTTTTTGATTGTTCGCTAAATTTTTCTGCAATTTCTGCAAGCCAAGAAAGCATTTTTATATCTCTTGAGAATGTTTTCTCAATATTTGGCCTTAAAACCTTCACAGCAACTTCCTTACCCTCAGTTGTAACCGCTCTATGCACCTGAGAAATCGATGCTGCTGCAATTGGCTTTTCAGAAAAGCTTGAAAAAATGTCGCTCAATTTACAATTAAACTCACTTTCTATAGTTTTAACTGCTATTTTATGTGAAAATGATGGCAATCTATCACATATCAATAACAAGTTATTTGTTATATCTTCATTTAAAACATCAGTACGTGATGAGATAGACTGCCCAAACTTAATGAACACCGGACCTAATTTTTCAAGAGCACACTTTAGCTTGTGGCCTTGTATTTTATTTATTGATTTTTTTGATGGTGGAAGTAAATAAGGTAATATATTGTAACGCGTCAGCACCGTAGTTATGTGCAGAAGACGCAAAATATTTTGAATCATTTCGCTGCGTAACTGCTAAATATTTCATTTAGGGTTCTATTTTTCATAATCTCATCAGGCTTGCCTTGGCAATAGATAGTATTATTTATACAAATTATGTAATCTGAGGATGGTAGAGCAGAGTTAAGATCATGAGAAGTCATAAGAATCGATACCAATCGTTTTTTTGCTATTTTATTTATAATATCATAAAATTTAGCCCGCGCGTTAATATCCATTGCACTAACTGGTTCATCTAGAATGATCAAGTCAGGCTCTGCAATTAAACAACGTGCAAGTAGCAATAATTGTGTTTGCCCTGCAGAAATTTCTAACACTTGATTCTTCAAAATGTTACCGATACCAACCAACTCTATCGTTTCTGTAATAATGGATTGATTTTTCTTTAGTCTTTTCAAGGAGCTATTTAAAAGGAAATATTCAACTGTTATTGGCATCAAATTACTAATACTAAAATTTTGCGGCATATAGCCAATTTTTATGTTGTCAGCAAATACGATATTACCGGTACAGCTTTTATTTATGCCAGCAATTGCTTTCACTAAAGAGGTTTTACCTCCACCATTTGGACCAAGTATTGTAATTATGTCTCCTCTTTCCATGGACATATTGATATTGTCAAGGATTCTTTTACCATCATATGTGAGAGCAAGATTTTCTATTTTTAGAACACGATTATTGACATTATTCAATTTATTGACAAAATTTAACTTCTTCTCAACGTTTATATGAGACATTTACTGACTTTTTTTCTATTACTTTCATTTACACTATACTATAATATCGCCTTTTCATCCAATTTAAAAGTTGTAGCTACAATCAAACCTATCCACTCACTTGTAGCTTCTATTACAGAAGGGATTTTAGAACCGGAATTGCTTGGCTATGCAACATCTGCGCATAATTATATATTAAAGCCATCTGATGCGAGTAATTTAGAATCAAGTGACGTTATATTTTATGTTGACGATAACTTAGAGACGTTTGTTCAAACTTTCGCCAAAAATAATAAAGAACTAGTGCAATTGTCAAAGGCAATCAACCTACTTCCTACTCGGCCACATTCATTTTCTAGAAAAATTACTCACATTAAAGATGAAAAAGATTTACACATTTGGCTGAGTCCCGAAAATGCAAAGAGCATGATACTTTCTGTAAGTGCAACATTGTCTAACATAGATAAAGAAAATTCCCATCGATACAACTCTAATGCAACAAAAGCTATAAAAAAAATAGACCAAGAAGTAAAAGAAATCATGAAAGAACTGAATGATTTTAAAAATCAAAAATATATCGTCACTCACGATGCTTATCAATATTTTGAAAAATATTTTGGTTTAAATCACCCAAGCGCCATTCTTTCCATAGAAGAGGATTCTTACATAGGTATGAGGAGTTTAATGAAGCTAAAAAAGATAATGAAGGAAGAAAACGTTAAATGTATATTTGCTCATTCACAGGAAGACAGCATAAAGCCTAATGCTCTTTCTAATGACGCAAAAATGGTAGTTCTTGATCCTATTGGATCAGACATAGAGCCTGGAAAAGATGCATATCTAGCTATAATCAATAACATTGCACAAAATTTTAAGTCTTGTTTTGTTGAGTAATAAGTTCCCTTTTAGCTTACTGTTTTATTGTTCTGCATTTATTTGTCCTTTACATATTGTGCAGGTTTAGAATTATGCTTTATTCTTACGTTTATGTCTTGGCCCAATACAATCAATAAGTTAAGCAAGTATCCTAAGGAGAACCCTTCGATTTTTGACCTATTGATTTGAGATACTTTAGGCTGATCAATCTTTAGAGCGTTTGCTGCTTTTTTCTGTGTTGTGTATCTCTTACCTATTAATTGTGCAATGACCTTTATTAATTTCAGTTTTGTATCCTTTACATTGTCCAACTCTATTATTACAGGATAACTTAATTGTAAATTTTGCATAATAATAAACTTTCCTATAAAAAAACTACTTTAATTTTTCTTCTTTAAATAGCACATGCCTTCTGACTACTGGGTCATACTTTCTAAACTCCAGTTTTCTGGTGAGCTTTTTTGGATTACGCTTTTTTACATAAAAATAGCCTGTTGATTTTTCTTCACCAGCTCTTGTTGTCTTGATTGCAGTGCTGACTAACTTAACAAGCAAAGAAGCATTTTTTTTCGCCATACTTATAATGATATAATAAATTCTATGCGAGTTTATTACGCAAAATACTAAAAGTCAATCGAATAATGCAGATTGCAAAATCCTTGACAATCAACAGTGCATTAAGTAGCATAAAGTTAACTTCAGAATAAAAAGCAAACGGTAAATAAGTGATAAATAGTGGTAAAAGGGTATTATTGATAGAAAATTCTATCTGTTCTAATGAGGTAAGAGTTGCCTTGTCAATTAATAACAAGGTTGTAGAATTTGAACAAGAATTCAAGGAAAAAAAACAATTAAGAGGTAATATATACGTTGCTTATATAAAGCGTATAGAGCCTTCTTTGCAAGCCGTATTTATTGAATATGGAAAAAATAAGCAAGGTTTTTTGTCTTTTTCCGAGATATCTCTAGATTACTTCAACATTCCAGAAAAAGAAAAGGAAACTATCTTTGAGGGCTACTCAAATGACGATTGTATAGAAGAAGCCTCAGCAAATGTTTCTTCAGATTCTGCAGCTAGTAAGAATGTCAACGAATCAGGTAGTGGTTTTGTAAGAGAGGTACCTTTATATAAAAAATACAAATTACAAGATGTTATTTCAGTAAATCAAAAAATATTGGTTCAGCTAACTAAAGAGGAACGAGGCAATAAAGGAGCTTCATTTACAACATACATAACTTTAGTGGGTAGATACTGTGTTTTCATGCCAAATTCCATGAGCAAAGGTGGAGTGTCCCGCAGAATTGAAGATGCTAATGTCAGAAAGCAGTTAAAGGATATACTAAATTTAATAAACTTGCCAAAAAGATCAGGTTTAATAGTAAGAACTGTTGGTTCAGGAAAAAGTAAGAAAGAAATTGAGCAAGATTACAATTACTTATCCTCATTATGGCAGAGCATTCAAAAAAATGCCTTCTCTGTAAATGCTCCATCATTAATTTACAACGAAGCAGATGTAATTATGAGATCTGTTCGTGATTTTTGTAGCGATGGTATAGAAGTTATAGTGTCTGGAAAGGAATCTTTTGAAGCAGTTAAGCAATATGCTAACAATGCACTAAAAGGTAGTAAGTTGCGCTATAGATTGTATAGAGGTTATGCTCCGATCTTTACTTACTACGGAATCGAAGATCAAATTTCTGAGTTATATAGCAATAGAGTAGAATTGCCATCTGGTGGGTCTTTGATAATAACTTTAACTGAGGCGTTTGTTTCAATAGACGTAAATTCAGGAAAGATGACAGGAGAAGATAGCATAGAAGAAACAGCTTATAGAACCAACATGGAAGCAGTACCTGAAATATCAAGACAGGTGAATCTTAGGGGCCTATCAGGATTAATAGTAGTCGATTTTATTGATATGTTGAAATATCAGTATTGCAGAGCTGTTGAGTCTGCTATAAAGCAAGCGTTTAAAGACGATAAAGCTAAAGTTCAATTTAGCTACATAAATGACTTTGGTTTAATGGTATTTTCAAGACAAAGAATTAAACCAAACATACAAGAAATTAATACTACAGAATGTTTACACTGCAAAGGTACTGGAAGAATAAAATCAAACGAAGTAATTGTTTCATCAATACTAAGGGACTTACAACATATTGCTAACAAGAATCGAAATAAGTCTTTTGATTTAGTAGCACACAGTGCAGTTATAGCGCACATTTTTAATAACAAACGCAATACAGTTTCTACAATCGAAAAAGAGTTTAATATTACATTGAACGTTAGTATTGATAACAGTTTAGATGTAAATACATTTGTTTTAAAACAAGGAGATGATGTTAATTTAAACGGTTATAAGCCATTACAGAACTCTGGATACCAAATTGGGGATAGCAGCAATGAAGAAGCTGATAATTCAAATAAACTACGAGGCAATTTTTGGCTGACTAAGTGGCTTTCGCGCCTTTTAAGTTCTAATAACTAATTAGAAACCTAAATTGGGCTTGTAATTAATGAGCCCTATACTTATATATTCTTATATCAGATAATATTTACAATGGGGTACTCATTATGGGAAGAGCAATAGGCATAGATCTCGGAACAACAAATTCTTGTGTTGCAATAATGCAGGGCAAAGATACAAAGGTAATAGAGAATAAAGAAGGAGCAAGAACTACTCCATCTATAGTTGCATTTACTTCTTCAGGAGAAAGGTTGATTGGTGCTCCAGCAAAAAGGCAAGCAACCACCAATGCAAGTAATACCTTTTTTGCTACTAAGAGATTAATAGGCCGTCAATATAGTGATCCTGAGATGAAAAATCTAAGTGTACCATACAAAGTATTTGCAGCAAAAAGTGGTGATGCATGGGTTAAAACAACTGATAATAAAGAATATTCTCCTAGTCAAATTGGTGCATTTATACTACAAAACATGAAAGAGGCAGCAGAAGCTTATCTTGGAGAGGAAGTAAAAGATGCTGTGATAACAGTGCCAGCATACTTCAACGACTCTCAACGTCAAGCAACAAAAGATGCAGGAAAAATTGCCGGATTAAATGTACTCAGAATAGTAAATGAACCGACTGCTGCAGCACTTGCTTATGGTCTTGATAAGAAACATGGGCACACAATAGTAGTATATGACCTTGGTGGTGGTACATTTGACGTTTCAATACTTGAAATAGGTGATGGAGTTTTCGAAGTGAAAGCAACAAACGGTGATACCCATCTTGGAGGTGAAGACTTTGATAATGGAGTAGTGAGTTATTTACTAGATGAATTCAAGAAAAGTAATGGCATTGATTTGAAAAATGATCCAATGGCTATGCAAAGAATCAAAGAAGCTGCTGAAAAAGCGAAAATTGAATTATCAAGTGCAATGGAAACGGAAATAAATCTACCGTTTATTACAGCTGATGCGAGTGGTCCAAAACACTTAAATATGAAATTAACGAGAGCAAAACTTGAAAGCTTAGTGAATGATTTAATCGAAAGAACTATGGCTCCTTGTAAAAAAGCTCTTGAGGATGCTGGTTTATCTGCTAGTCAAATTGGCGAAGTGGTTCTTGTTGGTGGCATGACTCGTATGCCAAAAGTCATAGAGAAAGTTAAAGAATTCTTTGGCAAAGATCCACATAGAGGAGTTAACCCTGATGAAGTTGTAGCAATTGGAGCTGCAATACAGGCGGGGATCATTCAAGGTGATGTAAGAGATGTGTTACTACTTGATGTGACCCCACTTTCTCTTGGTATTGAAACTCTAGGAGGAGTATTCACTCCACTTATTGAGCGTAATACTACAATTCCTACTAAAAAATCTCAGGTGTTTTCAACTGCAGAAGATAACCAAACAGCTGTTACAATTAAGGTGCATCAGGGTGAAAGAAAACTGGCAGTTGATAATAAGCTACTCGGTCAGTTTAGTTTGGAAGGGATACCTCCTGCTCCGCGCGGAAGGCCACAAATTGAAGTGACATTTGATATAGATGCAAATGGAATAGCACACGTTTCTGCAAAAGATAAAGCTACTGGAAAAGAGCAAAAAATACGCATTCAATCTTCAGGTGGTTTATCTGATGATGAAATAAATCGCATGGTAAAAGAAGCTGAAGAAAAAGCGCAAGAAGATGAAAAGCGCAAAAAGTTTATTGAAGTGAAGAATCAAGCGGATAGCTTAGTCCATTCTACAGAAAAGTCTCTGACAGAGTATGGTGATAAAGTTTCACCAGAAGATAGATCTGCTATTGAAAATGCAGTTAACGAATTAAAAGAAGTTAGTAAATCTGATAACATTGATGACGCTGATTCAATACAGCAGAAAGTCACTAATCTTTCTCAATTATCTATGAAACTTGGAGAAGCTATGTATCAAGCATCTCAACAAAATAGTGCTGAAAATGGCTTTTCATCAGAAGGAAATCCAAATGATAAAGAGGAAAAAGTAGTAGATTCTGATTATCAAGACGTAGATAATAAAGAAGAGAATAAGTAATTGCGATTGTCATCCAAGTAGCTGATACTGGGATGACAAGAAGAGCATATTGTTGCTTAAAGAAACCATTATGGATATTATTAAAACAATAGAAGAAAAGATACGCGATTCGATAGATGTAATTGATATCAACATTATCGATGAATCAGCAAAGCATGCTGATCATTATTTTGCTTCATCTTCAACATTACCTTCGCACATTAAATTAATATTAATATCTGACGGCTTTATTGGAATGAGCGTTCTAAAAAGACACAAGTTGATTTATGAGTTATTGAAGGGTGAGATAGAGCTAATACATGCAATTTCTCTTCACTTGTATACGCAAGATGAGTACAATTTAAAAAATAAATAATAAAAATGTGAAGGAAGAGTCTATATTAGTTAAAGCAGGAAGAAAATTTAATGACTATAAAGGTTCCATGAACCCGCCAGTTTATCATTCTTCTACCATATTATTCCCTACTTACAAGGACTACTTAAATGCAGCAAATGGAGAAAGTATATACGATGTAATCAACGATGGTGTTGCAAGGGATTATAGCTACAGTAATGTTGGTACTCCTACTGTTCATTATCTTTCAAATGCACTGGCTGAAATTGAAGGGAGTGGACAAGCGCTTATTTATCCTTCCGGACTATTTGCACTTACTTTTGCTATTCTAACTTTCGCTAAAGCAGGCTCGCACGTTTTAATTCAAGATAATAGTTATTATAGGCTTAGGAGGTTTGCAGAAAATGAGCTACCAAAAAGAGGAACAGAAGTAACTTTTTATGATCCAACACAGGATATAACTGATTTAATTCAGAGTAATACTTCATTGATAATGATCGAGACTCCTGGTTCTGTAACGTTTGAGATTTCGAATATAGAGCATATAGTAAAAGTTGCTAAAGAACGTGGAATTGTAACCGTTTGTGACAATTCATGGGCCACTCCTTTGTTATTTAAGCCGCTTGATTATGGAGTTGATGTTGCACTATATGCGGTGACAAAGTATCTAGCCGGTCACTCAGATTTAGTGATGGGAGCTATGGTTGCTGAAGGTGAAACTTTTAAATTGCTTTATGAGAGCTATAAAAATTATGGAGTAACCATTCAATCGCACGACTGCTACCTTGCACATAGGGGACTAAGAACACTGCATGCACGTATGGCAAGGCACCAAAATACAGCAATGGAAGTGGCAAAGTGGCTAGAAAAACATTCAAAAATCAAAAAAGTTTTGTATCCAGCACTTCCCTCCCATCCTCAACACGAATTATGGAAAAGTTACTTCAAAGGAGCAAGTAGCGTATTTAGTATAATACTGGATAGAGAATATTCATGTGAAGAACTAAGCTGCATGGTTGATCATATGAAAATTTTTAGTATTGGTGCTTCTTGGGGAGGGTGTGACAGTTTGATATTACCAATAGATCGTAGATCTATGTCAAGATCTGTAATGAATTCAGATTATGGTGGAAGTTTCATGCGGATATTTTGTGGACTAGAAGATTCTGAGGATTTGATCTCTGATTTAAATGCTGCACTAGCAAGACTGCCATGTTTGAATATCAAAGCTGGCAGATGAAACTGAGAGAATTACTGCATAACATTATTGATGTTAACTTTGATATTGAAATCAAGGGCGTTACATGTAATCCCAAGAGAGTCAAGGAAGGTTATCTTTTTGTTTGTGTGTCAGAAAGGAGTAAAGAATACGCAACATGCGATACTGGAATCCATATCCTTCCTACTGAATCACAGTGTTACGTACACAACTGTGTAGACGTTGTGATACAAGGGGCCAAGAAAGATGTCATCCCAGTGCTTGACTACTTGGATCCAGAAAATTTAATTGTAAATGAACACACTAAGCAATTGTATAATAAAAACTGGATTCCAGTGTCAGCTACTTGCATGACAAATACTCCGGGTTTTGCAGTGCTTGAACACCTAAACCCTCAAGAAATATACAGTGAAATAGTCAGCAGGTTTTATCAATTCAAACAGCCCAAATATGTTGCTGCTGTAACTGGTACAAATGGTAAAACTTCAGTAGTAGAATTTTGCCGCCAGATCTGGCAAAACTCTGGCTATAATGCTGCGTCTATTGGAACACTTGGAACATGCATCAATAATGGCAGAAAAGGTAATAGCAACAGCCTTACCACTCCAGGTGCAGAAGACCTTTACGCAACATTGCGTGGTATAAGTGTAGAACACTTAGTGTTGGAATCATCAAGTCATGGGATTGATCAATACAGAATCCATGGATTAAAGTTGAGTGCTGCAGCTTTTACTAATTTCTCGCAAGATCATTTAGATTACCATAAAAGTCTTGGTGGATATTTAGAAACTAAAAAAAGGTTATTTTACGAAGTATTACCAGAAGGAAAAACAGCGATTTTAAATGCGGATATAGATGAATATGGCGCATTGCTTAAAATAGCTGAAAAACGCAGTAATAAAGTTGTGACTTATGGAAAAAAAGGCTCTGATATTACTTTATTAGAGCAAACATCAACCCCTAATGGTCAACATCTTACAGTAAAAATTGATAACCAAATTTACAATACATTTTTCCCAGTTTTAGGAAAATTTCAAGCATATAATCTGCTATGTGCAATTGGTATATCTGGATTAAATTACAGAGAAATATGCGTAGAAAAACTCGTTTCTCCACCAGGAAGAATGGAAAAAGTGAAACCTTTTGCATTCGTGGATTACGCTCATACTCCAAGTGCGCTTAAACAAGCCCTATTGTCTTTAAAATGGCATATCAACAAAAAAATAATTCTAGTTTTTGGATGCGGTGGAAATCGCGATCAGACGAAACGTTCAGAAATGGGCAAAATAGCACAAATGTATGCAGATAAAGTAATAATTACAGATGATAATTCGCGTGATGAAGATCCGGCAAAAATTCGCCACGATATTTTGCTACATTGCCCTGATGCACTGGAGATAGGAGGTAGGAGAGAAGCTATAGAGAAAGGCGTAGATATTGCCTATAACGAGGGTATGATTCTGCTAGTTGCAGGAAAGGGAAATGAGAAATTTCAAATTATAGGCAACCAAACTTTTGAATTTAGCGATGTTGAGGTTATTAAAAATAAAGTTGCATCTTGACCTATATATTCTGGCCAACTTTCTGCACAAAACTCTCTGTTTCTTCCATTTTAGTGTTAGGTTTTGACATTACGTACGCAATGCAAACAGATACTAATGCAATGGATACAGATATACCAATAGTTACTAGTATAGGTAATTCAACAATGTATCCAATACCCGCCACTATCAATGCAGTTGCAATACCACCTACAGCAATCATTTTGCTTGCCTTTTTTTCTTACATTCCATTTCTCTCTTATGTTTTTCTTCTTCTGCTTTCTCCAAGACAGCAATCACCTCTTTGTCTGTAGCAAACATACTGGGAATGGAATTATTATTATCTAGTGCTAAAGGACTAGCTCCTTTATTTAACAGGCACCTCACTGCATTTATATGATTATTAGTAGCAGCAAAATGCAGCGGTGTTGAGCCAAGTTTAGAACATGAGTGAATATATGCTCCTTGCTCCAGTAGTAATTCTATTATTTCCGTATTACCGCTGTTAGCGGCACAATGCAGAGCAGTGTGTCTACCACCATCGCGTGTACTAACCTCTGCACCTTTCTCCAGTAGACGTCTTACTGTTTTTACTAAGCCTTTATGAGCAGCAATATTTAACGCAGTAGTATAATACCTAGAAGCATGGGTAATCTCTTGCCGTATTTCAAATAAATGATCTATGTGAAAATTAAGTCTTTTCCACTGATTGTATGTATCTTGGTTACATACGAGCAGCTTTTGCTTAATTTCTTCAATTATGTCACTTTCTTTTGATTCTTGCTCTATTTCTTGGAATATGGCATCAATTTCTTGCTCTTTTATACTCATAAGCTCTCCAACAACTATTTGCTATAAGTTATTTTATAGATAAAACAAAAACAAGTCAAGATTTTTACGTAATAGTTTCACAATCATTTACCGTTCTTGCAAGTGATAGCACTCTCACTTCTTTTGCACCGGAGTTTAAAATTTCCTGAGAGCAAGATCTTACAGTTGCTCCGGTTGTTACCACATCATCAACTAATATCACGATTTTATTTTTGATAATTTTCTTGTTGCTTGTTTTAAAAGCCTTCTTTAAGTTTTTTTCACGCTGTTTAAGTGAAAGACCAGCTTGAGGCACAGTATGGCGAAGGCGTTTTATTGCAAATGGCGTATAGGATAAATTGGACAACTTAGAGGTTGTCCGGAAACAAGTAAAAGGCTATAATATCTGAAATTTTAGTACGGGGTAAAGATGAGAAAAAAGTATCCAACAGATCTAAGCGAAAGGGAATGGGCAAGAATAGAAAAACACTTCAGAGTATCATACAAGAAAGGAGGAAGGCCGCCAAAGTATAGCAAAAGAGAAATATTAGAAGCAATTTTCTATGTATTGCGTACAGGGTGTCAATGGCGGTATTTACCAAATGATTTTCCGCTATGGAAGACTGTGTATGAGCAGTTCAGGCAATGGAAGAAGCAGGGAATTTTTGAGAAAATGAATTATGAAATTACAAAATATAGTAGAAGAAAAATAGGAAGGAATGAGCAGCCGAGTGCCTGTATAGTAGATAGTCAATCTGTAAAGACTACAGAAAAGGGGGGATCAAAGGCTATGATGGAAGTAAAAAAGTAAAGGGTAGAAAAAGGCATATAATTACAGACACTCAGGGTTTTATACTAGGTTGTTACGTAGGCGCTGCTAACGAAAATGATAGAGATGGTATTAAAATAGCATTAAACAATATGAGAACAAAATATACTAAAGTTAAAAAAATGTGGGCTGACATGGGATACCAAGGAAGAAATTCAAAGAATCACATAAAGGAAGAATATGACATAGATATTGAAATTGTTACAAGGCCTCCATGTAGATTTTGGGTGCACAAAGATACGCCACCTGAGCTACTACCAACAAGAGAACAAGGGTTTAAAGTACAGCCAAGAAGATGGGTTGTAGAAAGGACTTTTGCTTGGGTTAATAGGAATAGAAGGCTATCGAAGGAGTATGATTTACTCACAACATCCACTGAGAATTTCATATACCTAGCTATGAGTAGGGTTATGTTAAAGAGGGAATATGCTTGAATTTACTAGTTTCCGGACAACCTCTAAATGCAATTCTTTATATACTGCGCACAGGATGTCAATGGCGCTATTTACCACACGATTTTCCGCCGTGGAAGGCTGTGCATGAACAGTTTAGAAGATGGAAAAAGCAGGGAATTTTTGAGAAAATGAACTATGATATCACTAAATATAGTAGGTCAAAAATGGGAAGCCGAGCGCATGCATAGTGGACAGTCAATCGGTAAAAACCACGGAAAAAGGGGGGCAAAGGTTATGATGGTGCGAAAAAGGTAAAGGGGAGAAAAAGACATATAATCACAGATACTCAAGGATTTGTGCTTGGTTGCTATGTAGGAGCTGCAAGCGAAAATGACAGAGATGGGGTGAAGATGGCATTGGACAATATGAAGGAAAAATACAGCAATATTAAGAAAATGTGGGCTGATATGGGATACCAAGGAAAAGATTTAAAGGATTACGTAAAGAGAGAATATGGGATAGATATTGAAATTGTCAAAAGGCCTCCATGTAGGTTTTGGGTGCATAAAGATACACCACTAGAACTATTGCCACAACGGGATGGCTTTGTTGCATCGCTACTTATGAAAGGCTAACTATAGTTAGGATTATAAGTAACCTATTGAAAATCTTGTTTTTTTGCAATCAATCTGATCAAATTTAAGAATAGTAATTTATTATTTACATTAATAAATTTAATTCTATTGAAAATAGCTAAAGCATTGAAATTCTTGAATTTTAGCCGGATTAGTGAGTGGTAGTGAAATTTCTTTTACTCAAATTTAGGTATTCACTGACCGTTCTTGTTATAAATACCAGAATAATAAGCTACTGATATTCTCCATCTTTTTTATCTTTATCCATCATAGCTAGGGATGCAACAAAGCCCAACGGGATCCTGGATTTTCAGTACAGCCGAGAAGGTGGGTGGTAGAGAGGACTTTTGCTTGGATCAATAGAAATAGAAGGCTATCAAAGGAGTACGATTTACTTACAACATCTACTGAAAGTTTCATATATCTGGCTATGAGTAAAGTTATGTTAAGTAGGGAATATGCTTGATTTACTGGTTTGTGGACAACCTCTAACTATTGCATTCCAGAACAATTTGATGCATCATTCTTTTTGTAAAAAACATTCCAAACTTTCTCTCCACTTTTTCTGGGTAAGGTCAATTGATAACTGTCCACTTTCTATTCCCATGGATTCATATTTTTTGCCTTGACCAAGAAAAAATTCAGCTATTGCCTTACTTTCTCTTGCAACAACTTCTTCCTTAACAATTTTTCCTTTCTCATCAACGATACTTATAAAAGTTTCTTTTAGTGAGATCGCTATAATATTCCATGAGACTGCTCCTACTAATAAAAGTTTAAATTATTTTTGAAGAACTTATTCTACTGAATTCGTTACTTCGTGCTAAAATAATGGACTCCATCATTCAACAGCAATTACAGTATGTTTACCCTTTTTCTTGTTATTTTTCTAATCTATAGCTAGCGTTCAAAACCATATTCGAAAATACGTTTTCGGATTTTTTTTAATGCTGTTTATTTCATCCTCAACATCGTCTCTACCTTTATGAACTAAGTAGCAGCATTAAAAATTATAACGTACCCCTATCTCTAGAGTTGCATCTGGTATTTGTTTTGCTTTTATACCACTTAGTTGCCCACCCACGGTCATACCAACTGCACCAATTATCTGCGGAGTAATTTCATAATCAACACCTAACTTTAGTTTATAGGAAATAGAACTCAGTATTTTATCTACTACAGATGAACCAGCAGCTTCACCACCTGATTCTGGAGCACCTTGTGTTTCTTCTTCCTTTTCTTTTTCTTTCTTGTGAACTATTGTCATCACCATCAACTGTATCACTAACACCAAAGCCAAAAGGTGTTATTTGGAGATATCCTCCTAAACCTCCGCTGACATATAGTTTAACGGGATCAATATCAAGGTCAGGATAGAAGCGGTAGTTTGCCAATAAGCTAGCTCCTATGCTCTTTAATGACTTAATATTACTGAGAACCTCAAGTTCAAATTTAGAGTTTTGGTCATAATGGTAACCAAGAACAACACCAGGTTTCATTTTAAAGCCACCACCCCAACCAGCACCAAAGTTTAAACCTGCATAGTACTTATCTTCTGACTTACTTGCACTATTACTAGCTGCACCTGCTAGAGATGAAGTAAGCAACACAGCCAAAACGCACAATCTCTTTATTTTCATATAACTCCTCATACAAAAAAATATATAATGCATAAGTATATATCCTTTATATTAAAAAAGATATAACTACATGTCAAAAAAAGTATAGCCATAAAATCAGATTATATAAAACGTACTACTCAGGTCTTTTATATAACTATATTTACTATCTTATTTGGTACAGCATATACAGTGCGAACTTTGCTTTGATCGATCTTACTGGACACAGAGTCTATCGCTATTTTCTTCAATTCTTCTTGAGGTAAGTTAATTGCCACCTTGATTGTTGTACGTAATTTTCCATTGATTTGCACTGCTATAGTTACCGTATCGTCAACTAATAATGATTCATCAGCTTTTGGCCAAGGTTGACCTCCTATTTCTTGCCATAGGCTTTCAGCTAGATGTGGTATGAATGGTTCGATTACTCTGATTAATATACATATACCTTCATCAATAAGAGATTTTCCAGTTTTTACGTCTATTTCAGCTATTAAATTCGTCATCTCACGAAATTTTGCCACTACACAGTTTAATCTGCAGTTTTCCAAGTCATCTGTAAGTCCGTGTAAGAGTTTATGAATTTTTTTTCTGTACTCTAGAAGTCCACCCGTAACATTTTCATTATCATAGTGTATATTTACAGGTCTTAGCTGCATGACCATACGCCACAATTTATTTACATAACGAGAACAACCTTCCACGCCATCATCGGACCATTCCATATCTTTCTCCGGAGGAGTGTCGGACAACACAAACAAGCGGGCAGTATCAGCACCATACTTTTCTATGATAAAATTTGGATCAACTGTGTTCTTTTTCGATTTGCTCATTTTCTCGACTTTTCCAACTTGAACCTTAGCTCCTTGTGCAATCAACTCTTTTGCTTCTGCGGGAAATAGCCACTTACCATTTTCGTCTTTATAAGTTGCATGGCAGACCATTCCTTGAGTGATTAAAGTAGAGAAAGGCTCTTTAATATCAAAATAGCCACATTTGGTTAAAGCACGGCAGAAAAATCTTGAATAAAGCAAATGCAGAATTGCATGTTCTATCCCACCTATATAATAATCAACAGGCATAAAACGATTACATGCATCTTTGTCTATTGATTTATCTTCACTACAGAATGCAGCAAAATACCAGGAAGATTCAAAAAAGGTGTCGAATGTATCAGTTTCACGCTCTGCTTGCTTTCCGCACTTTGGACAATCAACAAATTTCCAAGTTGGGTGCTTATCCAGCGGATTGCCACCACTTGTAAATTCTACATCTATTGGTAGAACTACAGGAAGGTCTTTTTCTGGCACTGGAACAGTTCCGCAATCTTTGCAATATATGATAGGTATAGGGCATCCCCAATAACGCTGCCTTGAAACTCCCCAATCGTGCAAACGATAGTTTATTGTTTTTTTGCCTATTTTTTTTTCTTCAAATTTTTTAACTATGGCTTCCTTTGCTTCACTAACCATTAATCCGTTTAAGAATTCGGAGTTAAACATTGTCCCGTCTCCAGTATACGCCTCCTTTGTCATCTGAGTAGCTTGACACTGGGATCCATTGTAAGAATTCTGGTCACGCGCTGGAATGACACCTAAGTGGGCTGAAGAAATAACGGGAATTATCGGCAAATTATATTTCTGTGCAAATTCAAAGTCACGCTGATCATGTGCAGGGCAACCAAAAATCGCGCCTTCCCCATATTCCATCAACACAAAATTCGCTATGTAAAGCGGCAATTCCTTATCAAGAAATGGATGTTTGACGTTTAATCCGGTGTAAACTCCTATTTTTTCATCGTTCTCTCTTTTCGATTTTATTTCCTGGATCCCAGTGTCAAGCACTGGGATGACAACAGAAGAACCATTCTTTAAATCCTGCACAATAGGATGCTCTGCTGCCACTGCACAAAAAGAAGCCCCAAACAAAGTATGAGGATAAGTTGTAAAAACTTTTAATTTCTTATTCAGGCCAACTACTTCAAACTCTATAGTTGCTCCTTCAGATTTTCCTATCCAACGCTCCTGCATTGTTTTGACTTTTTCTGGCCAATTTTTCAAACTTTGCAGGCACTTGAGTAAATCTTCAGCGAAATCAGTAATCTTTAAAAACCATTGGGACAACTTACGTTTTTCAACAACTGCACCTGATCGCCATCCTTTTCCATCAACCACCTGTTCATTTGCAAGCACTGTTTGGTCCACTGGATCCCAGTTAACCCATGATTCTTTTCGATAGGCAAGCCCATGCTTTAAAAAATCCAGGAAAAATTTTTGTTCGTGTTTGTAATAATCAGGCTCACATGTGGAGAGTTCACGCTCCCAATTATAAGAAAGACCTATAGATTTCAACTGTGTACGCATATTATCTATATTCTCTTTTGTCCATGTTTCGGGGCTAATATTGTTATCCCTTGCTGCATTCTCAGCTGGTAATCCAAACGCATCCCAGCCAATTGGATGCAAAACCTCAAATCCATTAGCTCTCTTGTAACGCGCTATCACATCCCCTATTGCATAGTTACGTAAGTGTCCCATATGAATTTTACCAGATGGATATGGAAACATTTCCAACACGTAACACTTTTCTTGTTTACCACTCTTGCTTACAGAAAAATCCCATTTATCTTGATAAAATTTTTCAACACTTTTAAAATCATATTTCATATAAATCCAAATTCAATTACAGTTCATATGCATCAAAGGATCAACCGCTTGGCCATTATGTCGTATTGTGAAACACATCTGTGGATCTTTATCTTGTGTGCTTGATTTACCTGCAGATCCAATTACTTGACCTTGCTTTACTTTATCGCCAATTTCAACATGTATGTTTTTTAAATAGGAGTACACAGTCATGTAATTATCTTTGTGTTCCACTATAATTAAATTCCCATACCATCTCAGCCCTTTGCCTACATATATCACTTTGCCTGGTGCAGAGGAAACTACGTTCGTTCCATTTTGAGCAGCAATTTTTATGCCATCCTTACACATTTCATCAGAAGAGGTAGCTGAACCTTTAACTGGCATTACAAATTTACAATTTACCCCCACATTTTGTGTATTATTGTTATCTTTGTATATCCTATTTATGATGGCTTTTCTACTTTCTTTTTGCACTGAAGGCTCCCTAATTAAATGGTACTCTCTTGTATATTCCAGATCTCTTTTTCCGTAAAATTCTTCGCCTTTAAGCAGCACAGGTGCAGGTTTTTGCAGGCCACAGCCTATTAATATTGCTAATAACATAAGAAATGAGGCTATATGCCACATTTTAAACTCTCACAAAACTCCAAAATTTTAGCGAGACGTAGTGTTTCACGCCTGCTTGTTACTTTCCTCGTTATTTATTTTACTAGTTAAATAGTCCCTCAAATCGGTGAGTTCTTGCAACAAATTCTTTGTGACTTTTATATCATTACCAAATTCTTTTTGCACTCCTTTTATTGTATATCCTTTATCATATAGCATGTATTTTACTTTCTTTATGGCCTCTATACACTTGCGATCATATAGCCTTCTTCCTTTACGCTTTGTAGGCTTAATTTGATGAAATTGACCTTCCCAAAATCTCAAAACATGCTGTTCCAAATGTAGCTCTTCAGCTACTTCCCCAATCGTATAAAATAATTTTTCCTTGTTCATTAATTATTGATTGATTTTTTTATAATTTTTGAAGGCCTAAAAGAAACTGAATTTCTTGCCTGAATCATCACTTTCTCCGATGTATTTGGTATATTTCCTGGTCTTTCCTTCTTTTTCTTAACCAAGAATGTTCCAAATGACGATATTTTTACTATTCCATCCTTTACCAAGCTTGTCTTTATTTCGTCCAATATATCATCTATTATCGAAACAGAGTCTTCCTTTGATAATCCTATTTCTTGGTTTATATCTCCAGCTATCGTTGCCTTAGTTACTGTTGTGTCTTTTGTTGTAACGTGATCCATTATTGATAAATATTACAATACGTAAATATAATATAGCAATCGACTCGAGATTCAGCTACTTTATTTTTTAGAGTATGTCTCTTTTGTTGCATAATTTAAAATACCGGCAACTATCAATATCGCAAATATTGCAAAAAGTGCCATTTTATGATCTGTAAAAAGTGCTAACATTGACACTATAACTCCACTGCCAATAAACATAAATCCATTGATAATGGATGATGATGTGCTGATGTATTTTCGTTTCACAATCTCGCTGCCGACAGTAAAATTAAGCATATGTCCTCCCGCAAAAAACCCGAACATTAACATACAAAAGTACACAACGTGGACTGTTAAATGGCTGTATAGTAAAATAATAATTGAGACGCCTTGCAATAAAGCAAAAGCAGAAATTACATGTTTCCTATTTTTAAATAAGTTTGAGATTCGATCTGCAATTGGAGCACCAACTGCAAGACCAAGCCATAGTATTGCAGTTGCTATACCTGACTCCATTGCATTGAGTTCTGAGTTGCCCAGTAACCTTGGAGCCCACAAGGTATTAAGTGCTAAAAATGTTCCAAAAGTAATAGCACCCACCACTGAAGTTATCCAGATATCTCTTAATTTTAGCACTGTTAATATAGAGCACATTACTGTCTTCATAGAGCTTTTTATTGTGCGCTTTTCTGAGCTGCTTTCTGGAAGTGTGTTTGGACAAAAAAGCGTAAGTACAAATATCAACACACCAAATAGTATTATGCATACAATCAGATTTTTCCAATATGCATCTTCGGCAAGCAAGTTAGAGAACAGTATTTGAATTACCAAAGCAGAAAGGCTTGAAATTGTCTGCACTAGTGAAAACATTAGTCCAAATTGGGCAGCGGAAAAACATATGCTACTTGTGTGAGCAGCACCAATAAAACCAAATGATGCTCCAGTTGCAATCAACACTTGAGACAAAATCAAATGGGAGAAATTGTCACTATTAATAAGGACAAAAAACCCCAAGATCATAGTTGATAACGAGAAAAAATAAATTTTTTTACTGGAAAAAACATTAAACGTTGCTCCACTAAAAAATTGTAAGATGGCGAAAGTCCAAGTATATACTGAATTAGCCAGTGCAACTTGCGCGATTGTAAGTCCAAGTTCCTTTTCGAGATTTACACTTATAAAGGTATAAATTATCTGCATGTTGCTGAATATAACAACCAAGTTACTAATCAGCCAAATGAACCAAGCCTTAGCTCTGCTTTCCATAAGATTTATTTTTATAAGTAATCTATTAGAAATTTAACACTAAGTCTCTTTTTAAGCTATTGTTTCCTGACTACTGTTATAGCTAACCCAAAAAACGGTTTCCCTACGTCATGCCGCCGCGGTATCTCTTAGCCGCTAACAAGCAGCGGGATGACGATTGTCAGGGTGTCATCCTAGCGCCCCTATGATGTCATCCGAGTAGCCAACACTGGTTTCCATCCAAGACGGTGTCATTCCAGTGCTTGACACTGGAATCCAGCCGGCTTTGTTGCATCGCTCTTCGGATAGTAGGTAACGTACAATAAATTCATGAAGCTATCTCAAACTTAGCCATGCCTATTTCAGTAAATTTGTTAAGCAAATAACACTTGAGTAGCAGTTCCTTCTCACGATTAATTTCAGATTTGCTCCTAAAACTAAACCCAAATATTCGCTTCAACCTTGAGAAAAATCCTTCAATATACGATCTTTTTCCGTAATTTACTTCTTCTTTCCATCTTTTTATACCATTCTCACCATGTAATTTCATTAACTGAATAGCGGCATTTCTATCAAGCATATAATCCAATTTTGGATGCTCTGCTGCGTTGTTTTTCGGAGGAATTTTCGTTTTTATACCATATTGATTACACAGCTTATAGAGCTTTTCTCTGTCATATGCCCTATCTGCATATAGTACTTTTATGACATACTGAAAATCGACTTCTTTTAGCAAATCACAAGCTCCATAGTGATCAGAGTAGACACCGTTACTGTATTTTACAGCTATGGCTTTTTTGCTGTTTGTATTCAACATTACATGCAATTTTCTTGTCTGTTCATAGCTGCGATACTTTCTATCTTCGCTATTTTCTTTGCTATGACCAGGAGTGTTGTTGTATATACTAATTCCTGTACTGTCTATAGCAATTTCGATATCTTCCATATTATTTTCTGCAATCATTGATCTTAATATTGAGTTTCTTAAACCTTCTTGATGATTGTGAATAGCTGATAACTTGCAAATTTTTCCCAATTTGCTCAAGGTATCCTGCTATAAACCCAACTGTTTGCCTCAGGCCTATTCTAAATAAACAAGTTATTATGTGCACCAAAATTACAACTTTATCGCTATAAATATTGTTGCCACCTGGTATTTTTGGACCATTCTCGTACCACTTTTCTATGGCTTCGTTGATATAATGAAAAATATTTCCTCTTTTTTCTAGAAATTTGTTATATTCGCTATGGTTACTGACCCTCATTTTTTGTGGCATATTTTTTCTTTCAAGGTTAAATGGCTATTTTATAATGAATTTTGTCAGTAGCCACCAGATTTTTCAGTTGCTATGCAACAAAGCCCACTGGAATCCAGACTTTAATTGTTATACTTGTAAATAATCTGGTGAAAATAAACGTTCATCTCAAAATGCAGTATTTTTGTTGAAATAGCTCAACTGGATCCCAGTGTCTGGGCACTGGGATGACACCATAGGAGGCTACTTGGGTGACAAAAAAAGGAGCACTGGGATGACAGCAGTCCTACGTCATACCGCCGCGGTATCTCTAGATCCCGCTAACAAGCAGCGGGATGACGAGCTTATCGTCACGCCGCCACGAACCGTCATACCGCGATTCATTCGCGGTATCTCAGCCGCTAACAAGTAGCGGGATGACGGTTGTCAGGGTGTCATGAAAGTAGCTGACACTGGAATCCAGAAAAAAAGAAATATGTATCAGCTACTTTCATTTGCTGCGCCTCGAAAATAAACGTTCATGTAGCTAAGCCATAAATCCAGTATAAAGACCTTTAATCATTGGCTTCGTAGTACTTCTCAACCAACTTATTAAGTAACCTTACACCAAAACCTACTGCTCCTCTTGGACAAATGTCAGTACCTTTCTCGTGCCAAGCAGTGCCTGCGATATCTAAATGTGCCCAGCAAGTTTCATTCACAAAACGCTGTAAAAACTGTGCAGCCATTATGCTATCTCCACCAGAGCCTGCAGGAGCGATGTTTTGAACATCAGCAATCGGTGAATCAATAATTTTGTCATAAGTTTCATTCATAGGAAAACGCCATAACTTCTCATTTACTTCATTTCCTGCATCAATCAGACGGTTTGCTAATTCATCATTATTTGAAAAAAGACCAGCATATTCGTTATTTCCAAGTGCAACCACTATAGCACCAGTTAAAGTTGCAAGATCAATCATAAATTTTGGTGAGAATCTATCTTGCGTATACCATAAAGCATCTGCAAGTATGAGCCTTCCTTCTGCATCGGTGTTCAACACTTCTATTGTTTTTCCAGACATTGAAGTTACTACATCACTTGGTCTTTGAGCATTACCACCCACTGCATTTTCTGCAAGTGCGACCACGCCAATTGCATTTACTTTTGCTTTTCGTCCTGCTAAAGCATGCATCACCCCAACCACAGTAGCAGAGCCTGCCATGTCATATTTCATCGACTCCATACCACGTGAAGGTTTGAGTGATACTCCACCAGTGTCAAACGTTATACCTTTACCAACAAAAGCTATAGGCTTTTGTTCTTTAGAAGCCCCATTCCATTTTATCACTACTAATTTTGGTTCTTTACTACTTCCTTGTGCAACTCCAAGCAAGGCTCCCATTTTTTTCTCTTCCATCTGCTTTTTATCAAGCACCTCGATTTCAAGGCCAAGCTTAGTAAGTTCTTTTTTTATATGATCAGCATAGGATTCTGGATATAGAATGTTAGGAGGCTCTGTTATAAAAGAGCGCGCAAGGAATATACTCTCACCTTCTTGCCTTAAGTGCTCAAATGATCTTTCAGCATTACTTAATTGTTCATCTTTTACTAATACGGTAATCTCCTCTACCTCTGTAATTTTCTCATCCTTTTTAGTTTTATACTTATCAAACTTAAAACTACGCAGAAACGCACCATATGCAACATTTGCTGCACTACCTTCGATTAAAACCGCTGCTTTTTTAATTTTTAATCTGCTTAGCTCACAATATATTTTACCACCAATATTTAATTCTTTATTTTCATTCCATTCATCCTTCTTACCCAGTCCAACAACTATAACATTTTTTTCTTCTGGCAAAGCAGTAGAGAAAAATTCACCAAAACTTCCATTGAAATCGCTAAATTGCTTTATATTATCTATGACCTGTTTTCCTTGCAAAACTCCGCCATCATTTACGGTTTCGTTGTCTTCAAATAAACCCATTACTATTGTTTTAAAATCGGGCGAAATTTTAGAAATTGTTATTTTCATTGCTGGTATCTCCGTTGCAAATAATTGTAAACTGTACATAAAACATAGCAAAAACATCAGTAAGATATTTTTCATATACATCCTAAGTACAATAACACTTAAGTTTACTATGGACTCCCTTACATGCAAGGTTTTTTATCTTTTATTAGAGAACTTATTATATCCGCCCAAGGTAATGTTAAACGTATAGGTTTTTATGACCTGATCACTGTAAGTAAATGGTGTTATGAGAAGGCTTGCAAGCCCATTACTAACAAAATCTTCAAGAACAGGATCAGCGCAATTATCGCAATTATGGTCAGCAAAAAACATTTGCGTTGTGAATTCTGGAAAATCCGGATGTTGAACTAGAAAGTTGATATGTGGAGCTCTATCACCAATTTTACCAGGTGCTATCGTAATAAAATTATAATAGCCAAGATTATTCACTACAAACCTTCCTGATCCAGCAAAATTCGGATCATCCTCTATATTCTTATCGTAATGGTTCACGCCGCGTGAATTCGCGTGCCATATAGAAACTA
Organism: Wolbachia endosymbiont (group A) of Alloplasta piceator; assembly: GCF_964028505.1. NCBI lineage: Bacteria > Pseudomonadati > Pseudomonadota > Alphaproteobacteria > Rickettsiales > Anaplasmataceae > Wolbachia > Wolbachia endosymbiont (group A) of Alloplasta piceator. The sequence continues at coordinate 1,129,458 of NZ_OZ034793.1, forward strand.
CAGCATTTTGTATTGGTAAACAGTTTATATCAGTAATTCTACCCACTATGTGTATTAATTCTCCTGTTGCACTATTTGGAGAACCAGGTTTCCTTCTTAAATTGTTTGAAGAGCTAAAATTTTTTGGCCTTGCATCAAGGTCATATATTTCTGGAGTTTCAATGCAGTTGAGCAAAACAGGATCAGCTGCAAATAGCGGCAAACTGAATACCATTTGTACTAAAAACGCTAATAAGATATTTTTCACATTCATTTCATTTATAATAGACTTCTTGCATAACCATATAACAAACTTTTATTGGAAATAGAAACGAAAAAACTTGCTTGACACCCTTCGCCAGCCCCCTTATCATAAAACTGAAGGTATTCAGTTATCTTCATCTGTGCAGATTAAACAGCAAGAAAACAACGTAGTTGGCGTCTTATTTTTAATTTTTTGCACTATGTGCACCTTATGTCTTCACAATATTTCTAGGTTTTTACCTACACAAGCTGAAACGCGCTATTTAAAACATTAAAAAACGCCAACTTAAAAAATGGATAGTGAATAACTAGCTACCCTAGGGTTTCTTTTGCCTTTTTTTCTGTTTAGTAAATTGTATCCGTTCAGCGGAGTGGTAGAATAAGGTAGACAAAGCAAGATAATAAAGATAATCATAGAGCAAAAGTGAGGTAATGTGGTAAACCTTTTAGAACTTTGCAAAAATTTACAGCAAAAAATAGAAAAGTTGGAAGGGAGGATAGAAGAGTTAGAGGCAGAAAATAAGGCCTTGAGGATTGAGAACGCTGAGTTGAAAGAGAGGCTTGGTTTAAACTCGAAAAATTCATCTCTACCGAGCTCTAAAGAATTGTACAAAACAAAAAAGGACAAGCCAAAAAGCAAAAGGAATGTTGGCGATCAGGTTGGGCATAAAGGAAATTTTCATGCCACAATGGAAGCGGATAAAGTAGTAAAAATAGAGTTGCCTAATATTTGCGAATGCGGAGGAGAGCTTGTAATATGCGAAAAACCTTATGTTCACCAAAAAGTTGATCTTCCGGAAATTAGGCCTTATGTAGTAATTGGAACATGGTCGTTGTTGGAGATGCAGAAAAAGAAAAAGTAGCAAGTTACCAGAAGGTGTTACGCCAGATACATTTGGTCCAAGGGTTAAGTCTATAATTGCAGCACTCAGCGGATTTTACAAAAACTCAAAGCGTGAAGTGGCTAGTATCATAAATGACATTTTTAATTTGAACATAAGTGTTGGCAGCATATCAAATCTTACTATTACCCACAAATATGAGGTTCGTGAGCAAGTCGCCATCCTTCTGCTAAATCAAAGAGACGTTTATATCCTTTCCAAAGAGTAATTGGTCCTGGTTTTGGGTCATTTTTTCTTGCTAAATGGCCTCCAAGTTCATGAAACAGCTTCTTTTATGTTGGGAACTACACTTGGACATGGTTTTCTGTGTATTTTAACGTATAAAACTTTCCATTCTTCTTCAGCTAATAAAGTAGTACATGGTAATGTTGGGTTAGCTCTTGCAATTGATGTAATAAAGAAGATCCTCCAAGCAATAATACTCACAACTGTTAGATATCTCATTAGTCTTTCTGCTATTCCAAGCCTACATTCTTCAACTTTGAGACCGAATTTAAAATTTTATGTAATATCTCTATTTTCCATCTAAGGCAATAGCAGAAAAAGCACCAATAATAAAGTTAGCCTACGATGAATTAGACAGGTTTAGCTGGAATGAAAAAGATTTAGTAGCATATGAAGAAAGAATAATGGATCTACGTAAGGAAGAAGCCATTCTTGAATACAAACTTGAGGAAGGTATAGAGAAAGGAAAAATCGAAGTTGCAAAAAATTTACTTAAAGCTGGTGTATCTGTTAATTTAATAGCTGAATCCACTGGCCTTTCTCAAGCTGAAATTGTACAGCTTAAGCAAGAAGTGGCCTAAGTATCACGGTTTTTAGGGCTTTTTTAGCTCGGCAGTGGTCTGAAAAGTCCATTTTTCACTTTATAAAATGTTTATATTTTACCACCTACTTTATTTGAATAAGTTCTTCTGCCACACTCTGAACGGATATTTGAATCAGGCTCAAGTTGACAAGTAGATGTTATCTTGTTATAATAAGTAAGTAAGTATTTATTAATTTAATCTTAACTTAAGAGGGTATTTATGGTAGCAAGTGATAGTGTTTTAAAAAGGTATGCGTTAGCCTATATAAAGGAATCTGGTAGTAACAGTGATGTTAAAGAGTTTTTACAATTTTGTAATACGCAAAATACCACAAATTGGAGTGAGGAGAATTTTAAAAATGCGTGTGAAAAATTTACACATCCAAATTCAAGCAATAGGCACGATACAGGAAGCAGAAATGATCAATATAACGCAGGGAATAACGCACAACCTACAGGCTCTCAGATTACACATATACATGTACACAATAGAGGTTTAGACTTTTGGGATTATTTGCTATTACAATGCTGGATGGATTCTTTATTCGGTGGACGTGGTCACACTACGGTTAATAATATAACGAATATTAACAATGGTAATACCACTCATCAAGGGAGAAAAGAGAATAAAAAAGAATCAGAAGACAGTAGAAAGCTATTAGCTTTGGGTATAGTAGCTGCAGTTGTGTGTGTTGCTTTCCATGCTGGTATGTGTTTTTGGTATAACAGCAGCAGAAAAGTGGCTAGAAAAGAAGAAAAAATGGATTACCTGGATAGTAAATTTAAAACGTTCAGAAATATAGAATTTGCGGTTGGCGTTATTTCTTTGGCAGCTTTGGTAGCTTGTGCTGTTTACCCAGTCTTACCAGTGTGGGGTTTAGCTATCCTTGGCGTTAATTCTCTCGTATGTTTTGCTGGTGGTTTAGCTTTTCATATGAAGCATGAGGAAGAATCAGAAAATATCGAGAAAGCTAAAGGAGCGGTAGATAGCTGTCTTAGACAAGGGCATGGTTATGGAGATCCTTCTCGTTATGATGCACCACCTCCTTACTTTTCTCAAGATCCTAATACTACTCCAACTGCTCCTCCTTGTAGTGAATTTGATAATCCTAATGCGAAACGGCAGTCTGAGAATTGTGAGGGGTTCACGTATGATAGAAATGAATAGTTTTATTTTTAGCCAAATTAATTGAATCAAGCTACAAAACCTGCTAAAGTTAACTTTGTGAAAGCACCCTTAGCTCAGTTGGATTAGAGCATTTGACTACGGATCAAAAGGTCGGGCGTTCAAGTCGCTCAGGGTGCACCACATTTTATAGGAAACAGAAGTCATACTTGAAATTAATATATGTAATACCTATCTTTAAGGGTTAAGCACTAAACTATTATATATGAGCAAAAAAGACTACTATGATCTGCTGGAAGTAGGCAGAAATGCCAGTATTGATGAGATAAAAAAAGCGTATAAAAAATTAGCATTAAAATATCATCCTGATAGAAATCCTGGCAATCAAGAAGCAGAGGAAAAATTTAAAGAAGTAACAGCTGCATATGAAGTTCTGTCTGACTCTGAGAAAAGGGCAGGCTATGACCGTTATGGCCACGAAGGTGCTTCTGGTGGATTTCAAGGCTTTAGCTCTGCAGGAGATTTTAGCGACATATTCAATGACTTCTTTGGTGGAGGATTCGGTGGTGGTGCAAGTAGATCGAGAGCAAAAAGAAGTACAACAGGAGTATCTGGAGCAGACCTACGTTATGATCTTGAAATTACCTTAGAAGATGCATTTAAAGGAATACAAGCGCCTATACATTATGTGACAAATGTAAAATGTGATACATGCCAAGGCACAGGTGGCGAAGGAGCAATTAAACCAGTTCAGTGCCACACATGCCAGGGAAGCGGTAGGATTAGAACTCAACAAGGCTTTTTTACCATCGAAAGAACATGTACTACATGCTATGGGGAAGGAGAAATAATACAAAACAAATGTAAGAAATGTGGTGGAAGTGGACGTAGAAGAGATGAAGTAAATATATCCGTTTCAATTCCAAAAGGCATAGAAGAAGGAGCTAAGGTAAGGATAAGTGGTAAAGGAGAAGCTGGAACAAAAGGTGGAAAAAGTGGAGATTTATACGTATACGTGAAAATAATTTTCCATAAAATCTTTGCTAGAAATAAAGCAGATTTACACTGTAAAGTGCCTATAAGAATGACACTAGCAGTGCTTGGTGGTGAAATCGATATTCAATCAATTGATGGAGCTAAAATAAAAGTAAAGGTCCCTGAAGGCACTCAAACTGGTACCAAACTACGTTGTAGGGAAAAGGGTATGCCATATATGAACTCACATGCTCGTGGTGATTTATACGTACAGGTAATAGTTGAGACTTTAAATCCAAAAAATTTAACTAAAAAGCAAATTGAACTATTAAAAGCGCTTGAAGAAGAGGAAAATGCAAGTGTACAACAGCAATCTGAAGGGTTTTTTAGTAAAGTAAAAAAAAAATAAGAAATCTGCTAAATGACATAAAGGGGTAACTGTTTACGGGTTTTCATTTAATCCTGCAATTCTTTGACCTTATTAATGGAAAACTTAACAATAGTGTTATTATTAGCCAACAGAAACTTCTTAGTTCCTTAAAACTATGTAAAAGCAATAAATTTCTTTATTTAAGGTCGAAGTTTTGCTATTCTCAGGTTTTAATAATTTAAATTTAATGAATATAAACAAAAATGAGTTTTTATTTCTTCCGCTTGGGGGAGTAGGAAGAATCGGGATGAATGTTAGCCTATATCATTACCAAGGTAAGTGGATTATGATCGACCTTGGTGTTGGTTTTGCAGATGAAACTATGCCAGGTGTTGAGCTGCTCATTGCTGATATAGATTTTATTGCTCAAAGAAAAAAAGATTTACTTGGAATAATAATTACACATGCACATGAGGACCACTGCGGTGCAGTGCCCCACTTGTGGGAAGAGTTGCAGTGCTCCATATATACAACAAAGTTTACGGTTAATTTTCTTAAAGAGAAACTAAAAGAATTTCGATTGGAAGGTATAGTGCCTGTGAAAGAGGTAGACATAAATGGCAGCATAAATTTGGGTCCTTTTACCGTCGAGTTTATAAATGTAACTCATTCAATTCCTGAGGCAAATTCAATATTAATTAGCACTGAAATGGGTAGTGCACTCCATACCGGAGACTGGAAATTTGATCCAAAACCTGTTGTTGGATTAACTTCTAATATGGAGCGTCTAAAAGAAATTGGCGATAAAGGTGACCTGCTTGCAGCAATTTGCGATTCAACCAATATATTAAGCAAGCATCACCCTGAGTCAGAAGGTGAAATTTATAATAATATTTATAACATAATAAAGCGGTCTAAAAAATTAGTTGCTGTTTCGCTATTCGCTTCAAATGTGGCACGAATTGAAACGATAAGCCAAGCTGCAAAAGCACTAAATAGAAAAGTAGTTTTACTTGGTAGATCTTTATGGAGAATAGTGAAAGTTGCGCAAGATAGTGGTTATTTAACTGATTCTCCTCAGTTTCTTGAAGCAAAGGAAGCAGTAAATTTTCCAAGGGAAGAACTGGTGCTACTTTGCACAGGTTGTCAAGGTGAGCCACTGGCAGCTACCGCAAGACTTGCTGTTAAGAGTCATCAAGCATTTAAAATGCAGCAAGGTGATACCATGATCTTTTCGTCAAAAATCATTCCTGGAAATGAAACTCGTGCGCACAACATGCTCAATGCCTTTATTGAGATGGGGGTAGAAGTTATTACTGAAAAAACAGAGCATGTTCATGCTTCTGGGCATCCAACAAGAGAAGAGCTAAAGGAAATGTATTCCTTAATAAAACCGAAGATGTCTATTCCAGTTCACGGCGAATATATTCACACGCATGCACATGTAAAATTTGCTAAAGAGTGCGGTGTGGCAAAAGCAATAATGATTGCACCAGGTGATATTGTTAATTTGGAGAACGGAGAAAAGGTTGATTCAATTGATGTTGACTACTTTGGTATTGATGGTATGTTGCTACGTCATCCGGAGAGCAGTGTTATAAAAATGCGTAAAAGAATGAGAGATGCCGGAGTTATTGTGGTAACAGCAGTTGTAAACAAGAAAAATAAATTGCTTGCTAAACCAAAAGTATTTGTACCTGGTGTTTTTGAAGTGCTAGAAGATGCAGCTACCATACAGAAAATTGTCAAGAAAGTTGAGTCGTTGTTTAGTTTGCAGCCAACAAAAAAAATTAAAAATAAGATTGAAAGTTCAATATTGAGTATCTTAAAGGAATATTTACTAAAAAGACCTATAATTGAGGTTCAGATAGAACAGGTATGAAATGAATGAAGCTATTCGTTCATCTGGTGTTATTTATTTCGTTATTTATTCCTTATTTTACAAAAGCTGCTTTATATGTTGATATAAAAAAAAGCAGTGTTGGTAACATTGGTCTTGTTGTATCTAAATGTACATGTAAAACAGCGTTGGAAAGCGAATTAAGCGAAAATATTGCAAAGGTAATAGGAACAAATTTATCTAATTGTGGCTTATTTAATGTAAAACGTGGCGCGGAAGCTGAATCTAAATCTTGGAAAAGCGATACTGTAGTCACAGTAAGTTTAAGCGAAATATCTGGTAGTGCATTAGAGCTATCATTTCGTTTATTTGACGCTTTTACAAAAAGAGAATTACTTACTCAGTCAGTTGTTTTTCCAGCAAAAGACTGGAGAAAAATTGGTCACCTCGTTTCGGATGTGATACATGATAGATTGATTGGTGAGAAAGGGCACTTCAACACAAAAATCACGTATATCGCTGAAGAAAAAGATAGCAACTACAAATCTGTGCGTAAAATTGCTGTGATGAATCAAGATGGAAGTAATATAAAATACTTAACAAATGGCGATAGATTTGTGTCAACACCGAGATTCTCACCAAATGGAAAGGGTATTGTTTATATCTCGCACGCAAATGGTAAAAGTTATATAATATTAAAAAATTTAAAAGATAACACTGAATCAATAATCAGCGCATTTGAAGGAGTTGTTTCTGCACCAAGATTTTCTCCTGATGGTAAATCTCTTTTAATTTCCCACTCATTGGGTGGTGAAACGAATATATTATCTTTAGATTTAAGTAGTAAACGGACAGAAAAAATTACTAAAGGTTCAGCTATAAGCACTTCTCCCTCTTTTTCTCCAGATCAAAAGTATATGGCTTTTAGTTCTGATATAAGTGGGAGTCAGCAACTGTACGTTATCGATTTTACTAACAAAAGTAAAAAACCTAAAAGAATTAGTTTTGGAAGTGGAAGATATGCTACGCCTGTTTGGTCGCCAAAAGGAGATCTGATAGCTTTTACAAAGATTCAGTCAGGAAAATTTTACATAGGAGTTATGAAGCCAGATGGCAAAGAAGAACGTCTGCTTTCAGAGGGGCATAAAATTGAATCCCCGGCATGGCTACCAAATGGTAGAGAAATCATTTTTACAAGAACAGAATCACCAAGCAACTCTAAACTATATTTAGTAGACTTAGTAAAGAAAAATCAAAAAATGGTTTCCACTCCCACAAATGCTTCTTTACCGGATTGGTCTTATTTTTGAAAGTAGATCTATTATAGGTTTGATATGAGCCTTATTTTACTTTAATCGCTTATAACCTTTGGCACTACAAAATACCCATGCTCAGGTTTTGTATTGGACAATATCTCTTCTTTAATATTTTGAGAATTTATAACATCATCGCGTACATGAATGTCCTTGTCTATACTGCCATAACGCATAGGAGAAACACCTTCAGTATTAACTTGCAATAAAGTATCGTGTATCCAATCCAGCATTGTCAGTTCTTTGGAGTAGTGATCAATCTCGTCATTTGATAACTTAATCCTTACAAGCTGTGCAATTTTAAGCATTTCTTCCTTGGTAATTGTTATTTTTCTCTTATTTGCAAATTCTATTAGTGAAGTAATAACGTCTTCTGTTGACTTAGCTGGCATCGTTACCTCCTTGGATAAAGTGAGTTAAAATATCTACGACCGAAACAACTTCTATTTTACCAGTTTTTTCAAATTTGTGAAGTATGGTATCCGTAATCACTAATTTATCTAAAGAAGAGGAAGAGATTTTCTCAACTGCACTTCCTGAAAGCACACCGTGTGTGATGCATGAAGTTACGGACTTTGCTCCGTAACTTTTTAAAGCAAGAGCTGCATTACACAATGTTCCACCAGAGTCAACTATATCATCAACAATGACACAATTTTTGTTTGCAACTTCTCCTATTATGTTCATTACTTGAGATGTGCCTGCTTTCTCCCTATATTTATCTACTACAATAATCTTATCACTTAACCCTATCTTGTACTTTTCCTCTAAAGTCTTTGCAAAAGCACGTGCTCTACCAATTGCTCCAACATCAGGTGCAACAATTGCCAAATTTTCCGTGTGTATAGAGTCAACAAATGCTTCAAAGCAGTTCAAATTAGTTATCGGTACATCAAAGAATCCTTCAATTTGACTTGAGTGCAAATCAATAACTGCAACACTACTTGCACCTGCAGTTTGAATAAGATTTGCAACTAATTTGGCACTTAAAGCAGACTGCACATTATTGTTCTTGATAATTCTATCTTGCCTGCTATATCCATAATAAGGGATAATTACTACTATCCTTTTGGCTCCTAATCTATTTACTGCATCAATTATGAGCAGAAGCTCCATAAGGTTATCATTCACAGGGGGAGAAAGAGATTGTATTATATATACTTCTTGATTATATAGATCATTTGCTACTTCTACATTTACCTCGCCATCGGTAAACTTTGATATCCAAGCAGAGGATGGTTGAACATCTAGCCGGTTAACTACTGATTCCCCTAATTCCTTACTAGCATTACCTATTATTATCTTCATAACGCACTAATTGAGTTTTTAAGATTATACAGAAATTGTGAAATAATTGAAATGTAAGTGTCTTTATCTAGCATTCTTGTCGGTGAATTAGGTACCTCTTGTACAATGACCTGTCATTTTCACGCGTTGTTTCAATATACAGACCCAAATTGAAACAACTATACAAAATCCTGCTTATGTTTCAAGATAAATGACTTTAATGAAATATAATTTATCTAGTCATTTGTATCTGCTAACATACTACACTTCCCATTGTAGAGCCTCTGCAACTTACTGAAATTTATAATCGCTTTATAAAAAGCTTTATACTCTTTGCTTAATTGGAGGCGCTACCTCTGCACTTTCTGCTCTGTCTAGGGTACTACTTGGTTTTTCTGCAGTAATTTTTTGAATGCTACCATCTACCTTATTCTTGATATCTGCTCCATATGATCTTAATACTTCAATAGCTTTCTCGTTTCCACTATTCAGCGCAATATCCAAAGCATCCATTCCATCATTATTTTTGTGGTTGATAAAATTCTCTAACTCAAAGATTTTTATATATTGCTCAATGATGAATTCTACCACTTTTCCAGGGCAATTATTAGCGGCAGGAAAGAGTACTGCATTGTTATTATTGTCTTTCTTTGTTACATCTGCTTTGAGCTTGTCTATCAAATACTTGATAATTTCTATTCTGCTATCATCTTCTGCTTCAGTGCACTGCCTAGCAGCTAAAAACAGAGCTGTTCGCCCATTATTGTCCACATCTTCAATATCTTGTCCCTTATCAATTAAGGCTTGTATTATATTTTTGTTCCCATATAAAGCAGCAAAGTGAAGAGGAGTATACCCTTCGGTACTTTCTCTTTCATTAATCAATGCACCATGGCTAGCTAGTAATTCTATAAATTCTGGCGTATTTGCAAAAACTGCAAAGTGCATTGGTGTTAGATCATCTTTACCATGATTTTGAGTTTTTGCATTAACGTTTGCTCCATTTTTTATCAGCAATTTTGCTATTTCTAATTGTTTGCGTCCGATGGCAATATGCAGTGGCGTACGATTGCGTTCATAATGATCATTGACGTTTGTGCCACATTTTATTAGTAGTTCTGCAGCTTCAATATTACCTTCCTGAATTGCAACGTATAAGGAAGCATATCCATCTTTTGTTTCCTCTGTCATACGAAATTGCGAACATGTTAGTTCATATATTATTAAGGATTATTATTAAGTTTTTATTAATACAATATTAATGTAGCGGGATGACGAGCTTATCGTCATCCCGCCGCGAACCGTCATACCACTGCGAACCGTCATACCGCCGCGGTATCTCTAGATCCCGCTAACAAGCAGCGGGATGAAGGTTTTTCAAATTATCGTAAGTCAGTTTAGCTATAGCTACAAGTTTCATTCTTCCCTTACAAATAACTTTACTGCGTCCTTTTTTCGGATTCAGAATTAGCAAGAAACGTTCTTGTAAGGTGGTCTACTAAAATTTTGCTTTATAAAACAATGTCTGAACTATGCAATTAATACATTATCAACACAACTGATTCATAAAAGCAAATATTATAACCACGAAGAGAGAAAATGTTATGCTTAGTTTAATAAGAAAGACCTTGAGAAAAAAAATGACTCATCAGGTAAACGATTCGAAATTGAAAGAGAAAGATGAAAAAAGTATTTTAAAATTAGCATCAAAAATAAAAGGCAAAAAAAGTAGCATTGCTGAAGAACTAGAAAAAATATCTAAAAAGGAAAAACAAAGGATTCTTACTACGGAAGTAAGCAAACATCGGGGTAAAGAACCAACTATTATATCACTTGCTTATGCTATACTACGTAAAGATAGTATAGCTGTTGAGAAAATGTTAAGAGTAGCTAAAGAAAACGGTATTCTGAAAGACATTCTTGACGCAACAACAACTATAAAATATCCAGATGGTCGGAGAGCAACTGTTACACCACTTGCTTATGCTATACTATATGAAGATAGTATAGCTATTGAAGAAATTTTAAAAGTCTCTAAGGAGAACGGTATTCTGAAAGATATTCTTAACACAACAGCAACTATAAGATATCCAGATAACAAGGAAGTGACTTACGCGCCACTTGCTTATGCTATGTTCTGGAAGGATAGCAAAGCTATTAAAGAAATTCTAGTAGCAGCTGAAGAGAACAGTATTCTGAAAGATATTCTTAACACAACAACAACCATGAAATATCTAGACCGGGAAGTGACTTACACACCACTTGCTTATGTTATACTACGTAGAGATAGTATAGCTGTTGAGAAAGTGTTAAGAGTAGCTAAAGAAAACGGTATTCTGAGAGATATTCTTGACACAACAATAACTATAAAACATTTAGATAGCCGGGAAGTGACTTAGAGGTTGTCCGGAAACAAGTAAAAGGCTATAATATCTGAAATTTTAGTACGGGGTAAAGATGAGAAAAAAGTATCCAACAGATCTAAGCGAAAGGGAATGGGCAAGAATAGAAAAACACTTCAGAGTATCATACAAGAAAGGAGGAAGGCCGCCAAAGTATAGCAAAAGAGAAATATTAGAAGCAATTTTCTATGTATTGCGTACAGGGTGTCAATGGCGGTATTTACCAAATGATTTTCCGCTATGGAAGACTGTGTATGAGCAGTTCAGGCAATGGAAGAAGCAGGGAATTTTTGAGAAAATGAATTATGAAATTACAAAATATAGTAGAAGAAAAATAGGAAGGAATGAGCAGCCGAGTGCCTGTATAGTAGATAGTCAATCTGTAAAGACTACAGAAAAGGGGGGATCAAAGGCTATGATGGAAGTAAAAAAGTAAAGGGTAGAAAAAGGCATATAATTACAGACACTCAGGGTTTTATACTAGGTTGTTACGTAGGCGCTGCTAACGAAAATGATAGAGATGGTATTAAAATAGCATTAAACAATATGAGAACAAAATATACTAAAGTTAAAAAAATGTGGGCTGACATGGGATACCAAGGAAGAAATTCAAAGAATCACATAAAGGAAGAATATGACATAGATATTGAAATTGTTACAAGGCCTCCATGTAGATTTTGGGTGCACAAAGATACGCCACCTGAGCTACTACCAACAAGAGAACAAGGGTTTAAAGTACAGCCAAGAAGATGGGTTGTAGAAAGGACTTTTGCTTGGGTTAATAGGAATAGAAGGCTATCGAAGGAGTATGATTTACTCACAACATCCACTGAGAATTTCATATACCTAGCTATGAGTAGGGTTATGTTAAAGAGGGAATATGCTTGAATTTACTAGTTTCCGGACAACCTCTGATACCAATTCTCATTGTTGTCCAGTCAAATAGGAAACATTGCAGAGTTGTTTAATTGTGGAGCTGGCAAGAGAAGTAATAAATTTGCACAAAGCACCCTCAAGTAGAGCAATTGTATCGTATATTTTATTGCGCAAAATGTTCTGTTTTATATATAACCAAAGCCTCTCAACAGGATTTAGCTCAGGTGAGTATGGAGGTAGGTATATAATGTCGATATTTTTAGGTACCTTTAAATTTTTTGACCTATGCCAACTAGCACAGTCCATAACGAGAAAAGCCTCTCGTGTTTCTAGATATTGCGAAATTTGCTCAAGAAATATGTTCATGCAATCAGTGTTGACATTTGGTGCAAATAAGCTAGAACTCTCTCCATTTCTAGGATTAACTGCACTATAGAGATAGAAATTTTGCCTACCTAATTTTGTTTTAACCTGTGTTCTAATCCCCTTTTTAAACCACCCATGTCCAACTTTTGAATGTGTGCCAAACCGTGATTCATCAAAGAAAAATAGCTCTTTTTCTGGATACTTGCTAATAGCTCCATTGAGATTTTTTTTTGAATTCCTCTTGTTTGCTTTTATCTTGTCCATTATGAACTGGTCTTGGTGTAATATATGAGAATTTCATCTTTTGCATATGGCGGTGTACTGTAGATTTGCTGATATTTAATCCGAACTTTTCCTGGATTCTTATTCTCATTTCTTTAATGGTGATATTAGGATTTTCTTCTATCCACTCTTCAATTTGCTGTAGTTGAGCCTGATTTAATTTAGTTTTTCTACGACGTTGTGAAGGAGCAAACAGTTTTTCTTCTCTGCCAATTTTCAAGAGTTTTACCCACGAAGTTAGTGCGCTTCTTGAAATGCAATATATTTTTGCTACAGCCGTTATACTGTACTTTTTTGCTGCAATTACAGCATTTAGTTTTTTTGAAACATATGCATTATTCCTTACTTTCTTCAGCATTTCTTTTGCTGATTCTACTACTTTTTCATCCAATAATTTTGATCTTAATGCCATTTAAACCTCGCTATTTTACTTACTTCAGTATGGCTTTTCTTCCATCATTGTCCATCTGTTTGCCCTGTAATGGGAATTGGTATAAGAGGTTGTCCGGAAACTAGTAAATTCAAGCATATTCCCTCTTTAACATAACCCTACTCATAGCTAGGTATATGAAATTCTCAGTGGATGTTGTGAGTAAATCATACTCCTTCGATAGCCTTCTATTCCTATTAACCCAAGCAAAAGTCCTTTCTACAACCCATCTTCTTGGCTGTACTTTAAACCCTTGTTCTCTTGTTGGTAGTAGCTCAGGTGGCGTATCTTTGTGCACCCAAAATCTACATGGAGGCCTTGTAACAATTTCAATATCTATGTCATATTCTTCCTTTATGTGATTCTTTGAATTTCTTCCTTGGTATCCCATGTCAGCCCACATTTTTTTAACTTTAGTATATTTTGTTCTCATATTGTTTAATGCTATTTTAATACCATCTCTATCATTTTCGTTAGCAGCGCCTACGTAACAACCTAGTATAAAACCCTGAGTGTCTGTAATTATATGCCTTTTTCTACCCTTTACTTTTTTTACTTCCATCATAGCCTTTGATCCCCCCTTTTCTGTAGTCTTTACAGATTGACTATCTACTATACAGGCACTCGGCTGCTCATTCCTTCCTATTTTTCTTCTACTATATTTTGTAATTTCATAATTCATTTTCTCAAAAATTCCCTGCTTCTTCCATTGCCTGAACTGCTCATACACAGTCTTCCATAGCGGAAAATCATTTGGTAAATACCGCCATTGACACCCTGTACGCAATACATAGAAAATTGCTTCTAATATTTCTCTTTTGCTATACTTTGGCGGCCTTCCTCCTTTCTTGTATGATACTCTGAAGTGTTTTTCTATTCTTGCCCATTCCCTTTCGCTTAGATCTGTTGGATACTTTTTTCTCATCTTTACCCCGTACTAAAATTTCAGATATTATAGCCTTTTACTTGTTTCCGGACAACCTCTTACAATTACGTTGTACAGTTCTCCTTCTATTTCGTTATACACTTTATAAGCCTCACAATAAAAATTGAATATAAAAATTATTACTAATGCGGTATAATTATTATGAAAAAGCGTGCTATGCTTTAACAATAAGCTAGTATATAAATATGGGGCTGTAAATCAAAAATTTTAGCAATCTAAAGAAATTTTACTATTACCTTCTATATTGAATTCTCTACGAAGATCAGCAGACAAGTTTATGCTTTCCCAAGAAAATCCACCGTCACTTTCTGACTCTTTACCAAAATGTCCATAACAGGCTGTACGTTTATATATAGGGCAATTAAGCGATAAATGCTTGATTATGCCTTTTGTTGATAAATCTATATTATTCTCGATAAACTTTTTAATTACTCTTTCCTCTACCTTATTCGCACCAAATGTATCAATATAGAATGAAGTAGGTTTTGATACACCAATTGCATAAGAAAGTTGCACAAGACAACGTTCAGCCAAACCTGCAAAGACAATATTTTTAGCAAGATATCTTGCCATATAAGCCGCAGATCTATCAACTTTGGTTGCATCTTTTCCGGAAAACGCTCCTCCACCGTGTGGAATATAACCTCCATAAGTATCAACCATAATTTTTCGTCCGGTTAATCCACAATCACTAACCGGTCCACCAATAACAAATCTACCAGTTGGATTGACTAAGAGATTTTCCTCAGAACACATCCATCCTTCAGGTAAAGATGAAACTATGTAAGGGTAAATTATTTCTTTTACTTTTGATTGATCCAAATCCTCAGGGTGCTGTATTGAGACAATAATACTTTCAGCACGTACCGGGAGGTTATTCTCATATGCCAAAGTGATTTGTGACTTTGCATCTGGACCAAGTTTTGCTTCTTTAACTGCGCTCATGATATTTTTCAGAATCGAGTGTGCATAAAAAATGGGTGCCGGCATAAGGTTTTCTGTCTCTGTTGTTGCATAGCCATACATTATGCCCTGATCTCCAGCACCTTGATCCAACCCTATTGCAATGTCATTTGATTGCTCATGCAGCAATATATTTACTTTCACTTTTCTCCAGTGGAACCCATCGTGCTTGTAACCAATATCTTTTATTGTATTCCGTACAATACTTTCAATCCTGCTATTTTTGATGTTAGGCCCAAACACTTCCCCAGCTATAATAACGTTATCTTTGGTGACTAAAGTCTCTATTGCAGCTCGCGCAAAAGGATCAGTAAAAAGGTACTCATCAAGTATTGCATCTGAAATTTGATCTGCTACTTTATCTGGATGACCAGCCGCCACTGATTCACTGGTTACTAAATTTTTATATAAACTCATGTTTTTGCTTATACAATATCAAAACCGCTATAGAAAACACAGTTAGTAACTACTAAATGGTGGGTCTGGGAAGAGTTGAACCTCCGACCTCACGCTTATCAGGCGTGCGCTCTAACCACCTGAGCTACAGACCCATGATTTATTCAAGCTGAAGCTTTCATATTATCTGTAGGCACGATATCAATAAAAGTCTTTTTATTTGCTGATCTTCTAAAGCTGACCCAGCCTTCTATTTTAGCAAAAATCGTATGATCTTTACCTATACCAACATTCTTCCCAGGATGGAATTTTGTGCCTCTTTGGCGCACAATTATGTTACCAGGAATAACCTTCCCATTCTTCTTTATTCCTAACCTACGACCCGCTGAATCTCTACCATTACAGGAACTACCACCTGATTTTTTAGTTGCCATATCTTACCTCTTACTTTTGAAGACTAATTTCATTTATACGAAGAACAGTTATATACTGCCTATGACCAGTTTTCCTACGGTAATTTTTTCTTCTTTTCTTCTTAAAGATTATAATTTTTTCCCCCCTGCACTGCTCCAACACTTCAGCTTTAACAGTAGCATTAGATGAATAAGATAAGCCATTATTTGAAATACAAATCACCTTATTGATTTCCACCTCTTTTTTTTCTTCAGCTTCTAACTTCTCTACCTTTATTATACTACCTTCTTTTACTAAATATTGCTTTCCACCAGTCTCAATTACTGCAAACATGATAAATATAAATTATTGTTATTAACTTTAATCGTAAACGATGTCATATACGCTGTCAATATAAATAAAAAGCATGACTTAACGTTCTTTTTGAGCTACTAAAATACTTCTATCTGTTTTCATCTTTTATCTACCTTTTCTCAGACAGTAGACTTCTTGCATAACCTAAGCAGAAAAAAGGCAAATAGTTATTATAGCTCTAAGTTTACCGACACCGTCATGCAAGTAGCCCCTTCTCCTGTCATCCGAGTAGCTTGACACTTGTTCCTTTATGACGATGTCATCCAAGTGTCAAGCTACTCGGATGACAAAAAAAGGAGCACTAGGATGACACCCTACTTAACCGTCATACCGCCGCGGTATCTCTAGATCCCGCTGGGATGACGATTGTCGTTTAGCCATAAATATTTAAGAAATTTACCAAATAAAAAAAAGGCAAAAGAAACCCTGGGGTTATTATCCGCTTTAAAATATTGGCGTTTTTTATGTTTTAAACGCTTGACAAGCGAAATTCAGCTGCTTTTAATTGCAACTAACCTACGCTGCAAGTGTTTAAGAAATTTACTAAGCAGAAAAAAAGACAAAGAATCCCCGAGTTAGCTAGTCTTTTACTATCTCTGTCGAGTATTGGCATTTTTTGATGTCTTGTAACGCTTTATAAGCGCGTTCAGCTTATTTAGATAAAAATCTAGATGTAGATGAAGTTTTGTAAAGACATACAGTATCTATATACTGCAAAAAATTAAACATAAGACGCCGATACATTAAGTAATCCTTACCTTTTAATCTGCAGATTGGCGAAAGCAAATACAATAGCTTCACTGTTATGATAAGGGGGCTGGCGGAGTTTGTCAAGGAAGTTTTTTTGTTTCTATTCCCAATAAAAGTTTGTTATATGGTTATGCAAGAAGTCTAATATTAAAAATGACACAACAACATAATTAAATTAGACTACTTTATTCTCTTAGTTACTTGCTTTTCTCTTGCTATTGCAAGGCTTTTTTCTGGTACATCCTCAACTATAACACTACCTGCTGCAATTACAGATTCATCATGAATATTAAGCGGCGCAATTAGTGAGCTATTGGCGCCAACAAAGCAATTGCTCCCTATATTCGTTTCATGTTTATTTTTCCCATCATAATTACAAACAATAGTGCCTGCTCCTATATTACTCTCCTGCCCTACTTTAGCATTTCCTATATAACTTAAGTGTTTTATTCTAGTGTTTTGACCAACTTCACTTGTTTTCACTTCCACAAAATTTCCTATTTTTGCCTTATTACCAATTGTTGTGTTTCCGCGTATTCTGGTAAATGGACCGACCTCAGCATTACTTTTAATTAAGCAGTTTTCTAAATGCGAAAATGGCAGTATTTTCGCACCAGACTCTATTTTCACTCCAGTACCGAAAAAAACATATGGGTAAATAACTGAATCTCTGGCAATTTGCGTATCAAGAGAAAAGAAAACAGTCTCTGGTGCAACAAGCGTTACTCCGGAGTCGGTAAAAACTTTTCTTTTATTTTCTTGAAAGTAAAATTCAGCTTTTATAAGGTCATTTCTGTTATTTATTCCCGTTGCTTCTTCTCCACCGGTAATAACGTAACCGACATTTAAATTACTCTTCACTGCAATGGAAACTATATCGGTCAAGTAATATTCATGAGTTGAGCTATTGCACTCTATTTTCTCCACCAATTCACGTAAATTCTTTGCACATGCAACCATTATTCCAGCATTTGCAAGAAATTCTTCATGATTATTTTTATCACTCTTTGCTTCTACGATTTCTCTTAAGGAACCATTCTCAATAATTAACCTACCGTATTCTTTATTGCTTGTCCTAAAACCTAGGCAAACTAGAGCCTTGCCTTCTAAATAACTAATCATTTTAGTTATTGTGCTGCTTTTTATGAGCGGAGTATCCCCATACTGCACAACAACTATGCTTGAATCTGGCAATTCTCTTAGGTTTCTCATCGCAGTTTTGACCGCATCTCCCGTGCCAAGTGTTAATTCTTGTGTAATTAACTGTATATCCTTAAAGCACTTTAGTCTTTCAATTAAAGGCAGATCAACTACAACAGCAATATTTTCAGGATTTAACTGTTTTGCATTGTAAATGACATGCTGAAGCATGGAAAAATTGCCTATTTCGTGCAGAACCTTAGGCAAATCTGAATTCATCCGCCTGCCATGCCCGGCAGCAAGTATGATAAAAGTATGAGCTTTATTTATCACTTATCTTAAAGATGAAAAATGAAAACCATAATGATCAAGCCAACTGATTTTGTTATCGTAAAAGCTTCTTAGGTCGCTGATTTGATATTTTAGCATCGCAAGCCTTTCTATACCAATGCCAAACGCAAAACCGTTGTATTTAGTATGGTCTATTCCAACATTTTGAAAGACATTTGGATGCACCATACCACATCCAAGCACTTCTATCCATTTACTACCTTTATAACTTATGTCCACTTCCGCAGAGGGTTCAGTAAAAGGAAAAAAACTATTACGAAAACGTATCTTCAGCCCTTTATCTCCAAAAAACTTATTAAGGAAGTGATGAATAGTAAATTTTAACTGGCCCATATTGACGTTTTCATCGACATATAACCCTTCTATCTGGTGAAACATAGGAGTATGAGTTGCATCAAAGTCATTTCTGTATACCCTACCAGGGGCTACTATTTTAATTGGGCATTTTTTTGTTTTTTCCATGGTTCTAATCTGTACAGATGAAGTGTGAGTGCGCAGTACCATTCTTTTATCGTTTATTTTATTCTTTAAGTAGAAGGTATCTTGCTCCTCTCGCGCAGGATGATGACTTGGAGTATTCAGTGCATCAAATACATGAAATTCATCTTCAATATCAGGGCCATCAACTGCTTTAAAACCCATATGTGCAAAAATAAGCTTTACTTCATTTATAACCTTACTGAGTGGATGGACCTTGCCCATTTTTTCTGGTCTAACGGGCAACGTGATATCAACCGCCTCGTTCTGCAATTTAAAGTTAACTTCTTCTGTTTTTAGCACATTTTCCCTATTCATGATAAGATGATCTATCTTATCACGTAAAGCGTTAATCACTGCACCTAAATCACGCTTTTTCTCTGCATTTTCTATCTTTTTTAAGTTATCAAAATACGCTCTAACTACACCCTTTTTTCCCAAATATAATAGCCTAACTTTTTCTAAATCTTGCAAAGAAGAAGCATTCTCAATTTCGGAAACTGCTTTATCTTCAAGTGAAAGTATGTCATCTAATAACTCTTTATTCATCTTAAAAACGCTGGCTTAAACTTTCATTATAGTGAAATTTTAAATATCATCAACAATCCGAAAAATTGCCCTATTCTGATTATTAATTTATTGACTGATTAATCTTTTTTATTTACCTTTGCGTTGATGAATTTGCTGTATCAACTATGCACAACAGTAATACTGAAACTAAGAATAAGTATAAAATAGAGGATTTACCTAAGCTCTTTAAGGAAAAATCCAGAAACATAAGTAAAGCATTTTCTAGCGAAACAATTAAGATCAGTACTATTCGCTCGAGAAGTATTGAAAGTAATATACAAGAATTTTCATTTGAGCTAACAGCAACAGATAAAGACACCTTTAATATAGGATTATTTCGAATAAACCCTTTAATTGATTTTTTCAAAATCTGCCTTTCCCGGGAAAAAAAATTTACAGCCAACATAAAAGTGCCCAAAGAAAGCAGTGAACTATATAATAATACCAATTCCCATTACAGGGCAAACAGATGGACAATGATGGAAGAAAAGCCATACTGAAGTAAGTAAAATAGCGAGGTTTAAATGGCATTAAGATCAAAATTATTGGATGAAAAAGTAGTAGAATCAGCAAAAGAAATGCTGAAGAAAGTAATGAATAATGCATATGTTTCAAAAAAACTAAATGCTGTAATTGCAGCAAAAAAGTACAGTATAACGGCTGTAGCAAAAATATATTGCATTTCAAGAAGCGCACTAACTTCGTGGGTAAAACTCTTGAAAATTGGCAGAGAAGAAAAACTGTTTGCTCCTTCACAACGTCGTAGAAAAACTAAATTAAATCAGGCTCAACTACAGCAAATTGAAGAGTGGATAGAAGAAAATCCTAATATCACCATTAAAGAAATGAGAATAAGAATCCAGGAAAAGTTCGGATTAAATATCAGCAAATCTACAGTACACCGCCATATGCAAAAGATGAAATTCTCATATATTACACCAAGACCAGTTCATAATGGACAAGATAAAAGCAAACAAGAGGAATTCAAAAAAAAATCTCAATGGAGCTATTAGCAAGTATCCAGAAAAAGAGCTATTTTTCTTTGATGAATCACGGTTTGGCACACATTCAAAAGTTGGACATGGGTGGTTTAAAAAGGGGATTAGAACACAGGTTAAAACAAAATTAGGTAGGCAAAATTTCTATCTCTATAGTGCAGTTAATCCTAGAAATGGAGAGAGTTCTAGCTTATTTGCACCAAATGTCAACACTGATTGCATGAACATATTTCTTGAGCAAATTTCGCAATATCTAGAAACACGAGAGGCTTTTCTCGTTATGGACTGTGCTAGTTGGCATAGGTCAAAAAATTTAAAGGTACCTAAAAATATCGACATTATATACCTACCTCCATACTCACCTGAGCTAAATCCTGTTGAGAGGCTTTGGTTATATATAAAACAGAACATTTTGCGCAATAAAATATACGATACAATTGCTCTACTTGAGGGTGCTTTGTGCAAATTTATTACTTCTCTTGCCAGCTCCACAATTAAACAACTCTGCAATGTTTCCTATTTGACTGGACAACAATGAGAATTGGTATAACTACTGTAAAACTAACAGTTATAAAACTGTAGAAGAATTCGTAAATAGTGCTCCGCCTCAAATCCTTCTGCAGGGCACAACGATAACGCTACAAACAGACGTTGAAAACATTAACCTGGACAACTTGTACCAAATCGAGTTATTTCTAAATGAAAAGCTACAACATGCAGAAAAAACTGAAAATGAAGACAAAAAAGAACAGAGTGAAACTAACCAAAAAAATGCACAAAATAAACAAATCGTACCAGTTACAGGCCTGTTTGGCTATAATTTAACAAGTAGTAAAAAGCAAGTGATGCGGGTTCCAATAGTTGTTGCTGCAATGCGTGACAATTTTTTTTGGTTTGGATCTTCTTTTCGGCTATCCAATTTTTTTAATACAATACAATTCTTCTTTCAACAGCCACCAAAACTGTCCATACGAAACCAGAGGGCTTTGACTTACCATCCAACACTTCAAGAGACAAAACAGGACAAGGTAACACAAAAAGATGGAATCGACGAAAGAAGAATAGAAGACGTCACAATGCTTATTTCTGATTTCGGTCAAACTACTTCGCACACAGAGTATTTTAAGGCTAACAGAAAAAAGAAGTCAAAAAAGCAGACCAAAGAACTATCAGAGAAAGAAAAACCATTAGCCATAAAACAAGCACAAAATGATGCTAGAGTAGCTATGATAGATAACCAAATTGAGCACAGGGGGAAAAAACTCGATAAAATATTTATTGAAGTGATGAGTGGATACAAAAATCAAGATCCAGAAACATTTTGCAATATTTTCAGCTCAGTATTCAATATTGTTTACTTTCAAGATAAACAATTACATGCAATATTAGAGCCAGGCGAAATATCAGAAGTATTACAGATACTCGAAAGGCCACAACCTCTTAGTAACTCACTTTTAGGTAAAGAATATTTACAAAAACAAGTATATAGAAAAAAAGAGCAATTGCTTAAATTAGTTTCAGGTGTTTATATACAACAACCTTCTCCACAACATGAAAATACTCCTCATAAATCTACAAACCCTTTACCAATTAAAGATCTTTCACCAGCAACAAATGAAGCTAAAACTCTACCACCTACTAACATTACACTCAAATCATCATTAAAAACTGTATTTTCCTCAAAAAAGGCTTATTTTTGTCTATTTATAATAGTAGCATCTGCATCAACACTTTGCTTACGGCATTTTCCGTTAGGAAAAGTGTCAATGTTAAAAGGATTAGTGCCACCAGAAAAAAGAGAAAGTATTGGGCTAGCATTGAACATAGGGTTACCAATATTAACTGCATTATGTGTTCTGAGTTTGGCTTATTTCATATATTCTGAATATTCTATAGAATCTATTGAACAAGTAAGTGAAAACGATCCCCTTTCTCGCGCCTATAGCTAGTGCAGGCTCAGTTTTCCTACGTCATACCGTCACGGTATCTCTAGATCCCGCTAACACGTAGCGGGATGACGAATTTGTCGTTTTTTAAATTGTCGGTAAACCAGAATTACTTTAACTATAACAAAATAGAAATAAGTTGTTGTAAAAAATTTTTCATGGTAAAATTATTTATTTTCACCATATGTTTAAAGGAATTATCACGGATATCGGGACTATAACTGATACTACCACTCACTCCAACTCTGATCAAATTTTCCATATCAAGACACAAAATTTATCCTCTATAAATAAAGGAGATTCAATAGCTTGCTCTGGTGTGTGTTTAACTGTTGTTGATATAATGAGCGATACATTTACAGTCCAAGCATCTCAAGAAACTATGAAGGTTGCTAACTTAAATACGTGGAGAATAGGAAAAAAAATAAATCTCGAACAAGCAATGAGATTAAGTGATAAGATCGATGGCCACCTAGTTCAGGGTCATGTTGACGGGATAGTAAAATTTTTAACAATTAATCAAAATTTAGATTCTCATGAAATCAAACTATCGTGCCCACAAGAATTAATTAAATTTGTTGCAAAAAAAAGCTCCGTTACACTAGATGGGGTTTCCCTCACAGTGAATTCAGTTATTAATCAGGAATTTACAGTAAATATCACTCCCTATACATGGGAAAATACAACTTTTCAGTACAACAAAGTAAATGATTATTTGAATTTAGAAATTGACATGATCGCTAGGTATTTAGATCAATTGATGCAGCATAAATACAATTAATTTTACAACCTTGTTATTTACAACTATTATATCTTGAAAACCATATAGATATAAAACATGCTTTTCGATAGCCTAATTATCTTCATTGTTGTTCTATGCGTAATAATCTCGGTAACTAGAGGCTTTATAAAAGAGCTATGCGCACTAATGTTTCTATTTTTATCGGTCTTTCTGACAGCTAATCACTATGATTTTTTCGCTCCAAATTATAGTAAATATTTTGATTCTAAAGTTACACTAAACATACTTTCTACAATCTCTGTATTTATTATACTTAATCTTATATTCATGATAATAAATAACTGGCTAATGTACATATTATCACCCATAAGGTTGGGGTTTATCGATAGAGTTACTGGAATCTTTCTCGGAGTGCTTAAAGGAATATTGCTCTCTTATGTATTATTTTTTGCTGTGCACTTATATTGCTACACAGTATATGACAAAAAAGAGGGAGAGTATAAAATAGAAGCAGAAGACATATTGCCTAATTGGATAATAAATTCACACTCTTATCAGGCTTTATTTGTGACAGCAGAAGAAGTAATTGACATGTATGTACCAGAGTCGTTGATACTAAAAATAAAAGAGATCGGTGGAGAAATGGTTGATCAAGAAAAACCTAAAAACAATAAAAAAGAAGAGTAAATATTTATTTATAAATATTTTCATTGGGAGTATTCAAAAAGCCATATGTGTCAGGTTAAGAGCACAGAATTTTTTACTGGAAATATTAATTTTGTTTTAGCAATAAATCAACTTAAGGTCATAATATCTTGACATTTATTTAATGTTGCTATATAATAGCTATGTACATTTTGTGTACTATAGCAATAAAATTACCTTGTAATAGGTGTATTGGACCCGAGGGCAGTACTCGGCGCCTCCACCATGTTTTTTAATTATACGGGGGCGATTAAGGATCGACATACATAGTAAAGATGGTAGCTTTGCTCGGTTAGACACCACCGCTAAGAGTTCATAATTTAAATGCAAACGATAATTTTGCTGCTGAAGAATATCGTGTTGCTGCTTAATTTAGCACAACCAATTTATTACTAAAGCACGGTTCAGGGAACGCCGGGTAACAGAAGTTCCCCCCAAATTTACGTATGTGAAAGTTATATGGAGCAAACAGATTACAAAAAACTGCTTAATTCTGCTAATTTTCAAGTTATCAAAAAGACTTTAGATGTTATATCAGGTAATGGTTTTATCCCTCACTTAGAAATATTATTTTTCACATATTTTAATGGTGTGACCATGCCAGATCGTTTGAAAAAGTCATACCCTACTCAAATGCTTATTATATTACAGCATCAATTCTATGATTTAAAAGTTTCTGAGGATAAATTTAGCGTCAGTTTGAGTTTTCAAGGAAAACAAGAGCGAATTACTATACCG
Organism: Wolbachia endosymbiont (group A) of Alloplasta piceator; assembly: GCF_964028505.1. Lineage (NCBI taxonomy): Bacteria > Pseudomonadati > Pseudomonadota > Alphaproteobacteria > Rickettsiales > Anaplasmataceae > Wolbachia > Wolbachia endosymbiont (group A) of Alloplasta piceator. Next base: position 1,154,168 of record NZ_OZ034793.1, read on the forward strand.
TTTTTTGCTATTAGTGAGTTTCGTGATAAAATTTCAGGAGATGTTTTAATATTTGACAAAATCAGTATCGACTCTGATAAAGAATACAAAAGTGAAAAATGTACTGAAAAACTATCAAACGGTAGTATTATATCCATAGATCAACTGCGTGATGAGTAACTGCTCATCTTTATAAACAAAAAATATTAATAGAAAAAAGTGGTCTAACTTCAGTAATAGAATAGAGGGTAGATAAATATGCTAAATCTTTAATTATTTATTAACGCAGGTGGCAAAATTTTTCTTACATATCATCAACTTCCTTTATTGAAAAATTCAGAAAAATGTTGTATAATTATTAGTGGACTTTGGTAAAACATATGACAGATTCAGGAATTAGTATAACTTTTGACCCAAAAACTTCACATAACCTTACTAAGTTAGCTGAAATCACCAAGGAATCCGTTCAAGAACTAGCAAAAAGGTTAGTCATCGAAGGAATCGAGTGCGAAGTAGAAGATATTGCGTTATATAAAACTATTAAGGAATGTGAGGATGTAGACTGGAACACAGTACTATCTGAAAGGGAGAGGACATAAACTGAAATACGATATTGTCTACTCAAAAAACTTTACTGAAAGAGATTTTCTAAATCTTCCAAAAACAATAAGATCAAGGATTACAAAAGCGATAAACGAGCGGCTTACAACTGATCCAATTAAATTTGGTAAACCATTACGTGGCAGGCTAAAAGGGTATAGAAGAATAAGGGTTAGTGATTATCGAATTATTTATACTGTAAATATTGCAAAACATAAGGTATTTGTTGCTACAGCAGGACATAGAGACACCATTTATGAGAAGGCTACTTGATAAACATTAAATATATTTTTATACAGCCCTCCTTCCTTCCTTCCTTTCTTTATTGAAAAATTAAAAAAAATGTTGTATAATTATTAGTGGACTTTGGTAAAACATATGGCAAATTCAGGCATTAACATAGCTCTTAGCGAAGAAACTTTAAAGCATCTTGCTGAATTATCTGAATTTACTAAACAGCCCGTTCAAGAATTAGCAGGAAAACTATTTAGAGAAGCAGTTGAGCTTGAAATGGAGGATTTTTTAGTATCTAAAATTTCTGATGAGCGTGATGTTGAAGGTGCAGAAACAGTTGATTTTGAAGATATTAAGTGGGATTAGAGCGTTACAAGGTTAAGTCTCTAAAGAGTGTTGTTGAAAAAGATTTACCAAACCTTCCAAAGACAATAAGGCTAAGAGTTCAAAAGGCTATAAAAGAACGTCTTACAGTTGACCCAATAAATTTTGGTGAACCACTACATCATAACTTAAAAGGATGTAGAAGGCTAAGAGTTGGTGACTATCGTGTAATTTACAGAGTAAATCAATTAGATCATATAGTAACTATCACAGAGATAGGACATAGAGATGATATTTATAAGAAATAAATACCAACATTAATATATATTATACACCCCTCCTTCCTTGTCCATTCTCTACTTTAGGTGGCTTTGCCCAGCTCAAAAAATGAAGTTTTTTTTGGTTCAGCAAAAACAACATTTTGAGTTTGAAAAGGCTAAATACTTGTCTTTTATATAACTTTCGTGTAATAGATATGTATGCATCCAATCATATATCTACTCAATACGTTACTTGATCTTTATAGCTTCATTCTAATATGTTGGGTTGTCCTAAACTGGCTGGTTAAACTTAATATGGTGAACATATATAATGAAACTGTCAGTAGCATAATGCACATCTTGAACCAATTGACATATCCACCACTAAAGATTATTAGAAGATATATACCACCGTTCAACGGATTAGATTTATCTATAATGATATTGCTAATAACAATTCACTTTGTAAAATATACAGTAGCTTACTACTTTAGGTAGATGTTAAAAAAATATCTAAAATCAGCAATATATCTATCCCTTTTAATATATATATATATATCAGTTTTTAGCTATAACTATAAAGATCCTTCCTTAAACACGGCTACAAATGAGGAAGTGACAAATTTAGGTGGAATAGTAGGTTCATATTTAGCTGATATATTGGTTCAATTTCTTGGATTAACTAGTGTTACAATAGCTACAACCATAGTTTACTTGTTGATCTTCAGGCCAGCAAAAATACTGCTGAAAATTCTCTATTTAATATTAATCAATTTAGGGGTATGTGCTATATTACCACAACTTTCGCTAGGCATCACAGCAAGGTACAGACACAGTGGAATAATAGGGAATGCACTCGTTAATAACTGCCCGTTTTATGTATTTGTGATAGTAACATTAATAGGTCTTGTAGGATCTGTTGGTTGGAAGAGAACAATTTACTCTCTATTCTTCTTATGTAAAAAAATAGCTTGCTTATTTGTAAATGTTCCATTCTTCAGATCACATAAAACTGCTGAATATTCAGTTGCACCATTAGTAGTAGAAGAAAAACATAAAACTAAAATCACTACTAAACAACAACCAAAAGAAAGACAGAAAAAAGCTACCGAAGAAATTTTTAAACCTTCCAGTGAGTTCGAATTTCCAAGCATTCATTTACTTTCCAAAGCAGAGGAGTCTTTGCAGAGAAAACAGCTGAATGAAATGGAGAGCAATAAAAATTTATCTCTGCTGGAACAAGTCCTGAGTGATTTTGGCGTGCAAGGAAAAATTATCAGTGTATGCTATGGGCCGGTTGTGACTTTATACAAACTTGAACCACAAGCTGGTACGAAATCTGCAAGAGTAATTGGCCTTGCAGATGACATTGCACGTTCGATGAGTGCACTCTCTGCACGTATTTCAATAATTCGTGGGCAAAATGCTATGGGAATAGAGTTGCCGAACAAGGAACGGGAAATTGTAATGCTGCGTGATTTGCTTGAATCACCAGAATACCAAAATGCAAACTTAAATCTTCCAATTGCGCTTGGCAAAGAAATAAGTGGAAAACCAGTTATTGCAGATCTAACTAAAATGCCTCACTTGCTCGTTGCTGGAACCACAGGGTCTGGTAAATCAGTTGCGATTAACACTATGATTCTTTCACTCGTTTATCGATTAAGTCCTGACGAATGCAAGATGATAATGATCGACCCCAAAATGCTTGAGCTTTCAATATATGATGCAATACCACATCTAATAACGCCAGTAGTAACAGAGCCAAAAAAGGCTGTGGTCGCTCTTAAGTGGATAGTGAAAGAAATGGAAAACCGCTATCGCATGATGTCGTATTTGAATGTACGCAATGTTATAAACTATAATCAAAAAATCACAGAAGCGATGAATAGTGGAATAGAATTGGAGCGCGTTGTGCAGATTGGCTTTAACTCAACAACAGGCAAACCTCTGTTTGAAAAAATACCAATCAAGATGGAAACATTTCCATATATTGTAGTGATCGTGGATGAAATGGCAGATTTGATGCTTGTTGCCGGCAAAGAAATAGAGTGCTCTATTCAACGCTTAGCTCAGATGGCTCGTGCTGCAGGAATACACATCATAATGGCAACACAACGCCCATCTGTGGATGTGATCACAGGTGTGATAAAGGCGAACTTTCCAACGAGAATCAGTTTTGCTGTTACTTCTAAGATAGATAGCCGTACAATACTTGGCGAACAAGGGGCTGAACAATTGCTCGGCATGGGTGACATGCTCTATATGGCCTCTGGTGGTAAGATCATTCGAGTTCACGGCCCATTTGTAAGTGATAATGAGGTGCAAGATATAGTTGATCATCTGAAAATGCAAGGTGAGCCAAACTACATGGAGGAAATCACTAAAGAAGATGAAAATTCTTCTACAGAGTCACACGATGAAACGGAGGATGAAGAAAATGACCTCTATAACCAAGCAGTGGCCATCATTCAAAGAGATCAAAAAGTTTCAACCAGTTACATTCAAAGGCAGCTTAGAATAGGCTATAACAGAGCAGCAAACATCGTTGAAAGAATGGAAAAGGAAGGTATTGTCAGCGCTCCAAATTACTCAGGGAAAAGAGAGATATTGGTTGAATAACAATCTTGTAATACCTTAATTTAAGTTTCCGCACTTTCAAAAAGCAAGTCAAACAAAATTATTAAAAGGTCAATACATAATGACAGTTAATTTAATAATAATTTAAACATTGGGAATGTAAAATTATAATATATTAATTAACTAGGGGGTTAAAATGGTAAAAGGAATTTTGTGCAATTGGTTAGGTGTAACAGAATTGCAAGAAAGTCAAAAAATCGATGCTGAGCAGTTTGAAAAAGTTTTTGGTGCATTAAAAGAATGGCAAGAAGCTCAAAAGATAGATGCTAAACAGTTTGAAGAGGTATTTAGTGCATTAAAAGAATGGCAAGAAGCTCAAAAGATAGATGCTGAGCAGTTTGAAAAAGTTTTTAGTGCATTAGAAGACAAGATTGGTACTGAGCAGTTTCAAGCTATGCAAGAGCACTTAAACGGCCTGCAAGAAAAAGTGGAAACACTTGCAGAGGCAGTAGCAGATCAAGAAAAAACACTACTAATTTGTACCATAGCCACTGCTGTTGCCGTAATAGCGATAACTAGTTTTGTTGCATTCTGTATCTATCAGGGAGTTAAGTGTGAAAGGGAGAAAGAAAAGAACTTGTCTAAAGATACACCAGACGCAAAACTTAATAATGTAGATGCTACCGATGGTACTAAAAAACTACGGAATGACTTAAAAGTTGACAAACATATAGCTGCATAACACTTTTCTTGAAAAGGTGTTACGCAACTTGTAACACCTTCCTCTTCTCTTAGCCTATGTAGATTTTTTGATAGTAAACATATCACTTTTTAGAAAAATATTTGTATTGTAAAGTTAGTAAAGATTCTGGTTTACTTAAAGTTTGTTAATTGCTATCTTTTAAAACACGATATTTACTATAGCACCATATGCTTAGGATTTTTTCTAAAGTTTTGTTTATATTAATGTTTTTGGTTTCTAGCTTTTTTACTGTGCATAGTGCTGGAGCTAAATCTAAGCTCAGTAAGAGATACATACCTCCTGGTAACCCTGGTGGTGCAAACTTTCATACAGATGAGGATTTTGCTGAGTCATATAAACTGTATGAGAAGCGTAGGGAATTGCTCAAGAAAAAAAAGTCACAAGATCGAGCTATAAATAAAGAAGATCTAATAAAAAAATTAAAAGAGAAAAAAATTGCTAGTCTTGATAATGAGCCAAATGACATGGAAGCGTGCATAGTCGACGATGAAGAGAGCGCTATGATAAATCAGCATGGTATTAATATCGCACGTTTAAAGGGTGCTGTATTTATAGATCAAGAGCCAGTTTCTCAGTATGAAAGTAAGCAGCATGAAAGTGAACAACAAGAAGGGAAGAAAGTTACTTCAACACGAGAAAAGAAAGTTTCTCCTATAAATATCACTATAAAAGAAACTCCTTCAAGAAGAACGTGCTCACATGATTCTATTGCTAATTTGGATAACGTAGATGCTTATAGTTTGAATGGTTCAAGTTCGTTTGGCAGCGTAGCTGACACAGTAAAATAGTATCACAATTAATAATATGCTAGATACAGACCTGATATTGAATGACGATGCATGTGAATTATCGCCAATTTCCAGGCACAAAACTCATGTTGTAGAAGTTGGAAAAGTAAAGATAGGCGGAAATAATCCTGTAGTTGTACAATCTATGGCGCTTGGTGTGCATATAGATTCTGATAATATAAAAAGTAGCGCAAAACATTATGCAAAAGAGATAACAGAACTAGCGCGTACAGGTTCAGAATTGGTGCGAATTGCCTTGAACTCAGAGGAGGTAGCAAGAGCAATACCTTATATAGTAGAAGAGATAAATAAAGAAGGTTTTGACGGTAAAATATTGGTAGGCTGCGGTCAATATGAGCTAGATAAATTAGTTCAAGATTATCCAGACAACATCAAAATGCTGGGTAAAATTAGAATCAATCCAGGCAATATAGGCTTTGGCGACAAACGTGATGAGAAGTTTGAAAGGGTGATAGAGTATGCAATAATGCACGATCTTCCGGTTAGAATTGGGGTAAATTGGGGTAGTCTTGATAAATACCTTTTGCAAAAATTGATGGATGAAAACTCTTCGCTTAGTAATTCAAGGCCTTCTGATGTTATACTGCGCAAAGCACTTGTAATGTCTGCTCTTGATAGTGCCAAAAAAGCTGAAGGAATTGGTCTAAATTCAAACAAAATAATCATTTCATGTAAAGTTAGCAAAGTGCAAGATTTAATTTTAGTTTATATGGCACTTGCAAAATCTTCCAATTATGCGCTGCATTTGGGTTTAACTGAGGCTGGTATAGGCAATAAAGGTGTGGTAAATACCGCAGCAGGGCTTACTTATTTATTGCAAAATGGCATTGGAGATACAATACGGGCTTCTTTGACTCAACGTCCTGGTGAATCGCGTACTAATGAAGTGGTGGTGTGTCAGGAAATATTGCAGTCTATAGGCTTGCGATACTTTAACCCTCAGGTTAATTCATGTCCTGGTTGTGGGCGCACGAGCAGCGATCGTTTTCGTATATTAACTGAAGAAGTGAATGGCTATATAAAAACTCATATGCCGATGTGGAAGAAAAAAAATCCAGGTGTAGAGCATATGAACATTGCTGTTATGGGATGCATAGTAAATGGTCCTGGAGAAAGCAAACACGCAAATTTGGGAATCAGCTTACCTGGATATGGAGAAAAACCTGTTTCAGCAGTCTACAAAAACGGCAAATATTTCAAAACTTTACAAGGTGATAATGTCTCTGAAGAATTTAAGGCAATTATTGATAATTATGTGAAGAAACATTACATGTAACCTTTCACGGTTAATTATGACCTTACCCATAAATGGAAGAAGATCTGATAGGCTTTCATATACTTAACTTCAATATTAGCTTTTCTTGATCTCTGGTTTCCACCTTTAGTAACTTCTAGAGAAATTTTCTTTTTTACTGGCAGTTGAGTGATGCGTGTTTGCAAATCTGTTTTTCCGACTTCAGTACAGATAAATCTTCTATTAGAGGTTGTCCGGAAACTAGTAAATTCAAGCATATTCCCTCTTTAACATAACCCTACTCATAGCTAGGTATATGAAATTCTCAGTGGATGTTGTGAGTAAATCATACTCCTTCGATAGCCTTCTATTCCTATTAACCCAAGCAAAAGTCCTTTCTACAACCCATCTTCTTGGCTGTACTTTAAACCCTTGTTCTCTTGTTGGTAGTAGCTCAGGTGGCGTATCTTTGTGCACCCAAAATCTACATGGAGGCCTTGTAACAATTTCAATATCTATGTCATATTCTTCCTTTATGTGATTCTTTGAATTTCTTCCTTGGTATCCCATGTCAGCCCACATTTTTTTAACTTTAGTATATTTTGTTCTCATATTGTTTAATGCTATTTTAATACCATCTCTATCATTTTCGTTAGCAGCGCCTACGTAACAACCTAGTATAAAACCCTGAGTGTCTGTAATTATATGCCTTTTTCTACCCTTTACTTTTTTACTTCCATCATAGCCTTTGATCCCCCCTTTTCTGTAGTCTTTACAGATTGACTATCTACTATACAGGCACTCGGCTGCTCATTCCTTCCTATTTTTCTTCTACTATATTTTGTAATTTCATAATTCATTTTCTCAAAAATTCCCTGCTTCTTCCATTGCCTGAACTGCTCATACACAGTCTTCCATAGCGGAAAATCATTTGGTAAATACCGCCATTGACACCCTGTACGCAATACATAGAAAATTGCTTCTAATATTTCTCTTTTGCTATACTTTGGCGGCCTTCCTCCTTTCTTGTATGATACTCTGAAGTGTTTTTCTATTCTTGCCCATTCCCTTTCGCTTAGATCTGTTGGATACTTTTTTCTCATCTTTACCCCGTACTAAAATTTCAGATATTATAGCCTTTTACTTGTTTCCGGACAACCTCTTAGACGCTTTTTGAGTAGAAGCATAAAAACTATTCAAATCACCTATAAAATGGTCTGAAGGCAGAATTAACATTGTCTCGTTTTCATTGCAGAGAAGTGCAGCAATTAATATTGCCGCTGCTGTTCCAATTTTCACTGGTTCGAAAATCACTTTATATTCTTGCAGTGCATGCAATTCCTCCATCACTAATGACTCGTACTGTATATTTGTAGCAATTATGGGCGGCATATAATCGCTTTTTAGCCTCAACAAAGTGTTGTGAAACATAGTGTTCTGACTAAATATTTTCTGAAATTGCTTTGGCTTAGATAAAGGCCAAAGTCTGCTACCACTACCACCACACAATATTACAGGGCGCATTTAGTTAAGATATTAATTAAATAATTAATATCTTATACTGAGGGCAAAATACATGCAAGTTTTTGTTGTGGAATAGTTAATAAAGAAAGTAAATGTTGATTTAAAGTAATTGCTAATGAGAGTGATCATGTGTAGCGCCTTGCCCTTGCTGTGAATTTCTTCTATTTTGTAATTCCTCAACATGACCTTTTCTTTTATCACTTAATATTTCATTACCCTTATTTTGTTCTTCCTCAGGACTCTTTAGTATTTCATTACTCTTGCTAACTTCTTTATCATCCCCTTGTTTCTTTGGCCTTCTAGCGTTAAGCTCATCCCATGTGCCCACTAGTGAATCACGATTCCCATGATCCGGCTTTAGCCTTTCTTCACCTTTAATAACATTAAAGTCACTTTTTGCTTCTTCCCAACATCCTTTCAATTGGTGTTTCCACATAGTAAAGTAAGCATCACCATATTTTTTCTCATTTGCTACAAACAATAAAATTGGGGCCTTAAGTATTGTAGCTACCATATTTACTGAATTCTTCACTGCCATCGCAGGGGTGAACAAAAGATAGCCAAAAGACTTTGCAATTGGGTTTTGTTTGCTTATTAAATGCTCCCCTAACTTTATAGGAAGAGAAGTCAACAATTTAGTACAAACTTTAGCCAAGCTTGTAGCAAAAACGATAGGAACAGATATAAGACTTTTATCTAGCTCTAGATTACCATCCTGATCTCTAATTTCTGAAAAATGGGTGCTTAGCTTCTTGTAATCACTAGTGTATAATAATTCTCCATTTCTTCCTTTTTCATCAACAACTTCCTGAACTTTACCTTCTTTATTTTTTACCTCTTTAGTTAGCACAGAAGAATTAGTTAATTCAAATGGATATTGAGGATCCTTAGTTTTTTCAGCTTCAAAAATTGGCACGTGTTTTTTCAAATCCATTCTCGAAAAGCCTAATGGCTCAAAATATGACTTATGCAACTCATTTATCGGAATTTGCTTACCCTGATTGTCTATATAATTGATAGTAAAATAAGATCTATCATTATCTTTATCTTTGGTAACTAAAGATAATCTGAAACTTGGTTGTTCTCCATTCTCATCTTTTTGACCATACAAAAGTTTATAGGTTGGATTTTTATCTTTATCTAGTATAGCATTTCCATGCATATCCCTGTTTTCTATGATTTTAGCAGACTGTACAATTTGATCATAATTTTTTGGATACTGGCATTTCCTTCCATCATACATCATTACCTTTCTAAGGTCTTCGACGTAAACTTGAGATTCAGGTGAAGTAAGCAGACCTTTTGCTTTAAGTGTAAGATCTATTGCTCCCTTTTTTAATGCTTCAAACATATTGTCAAACCAAAATCGCTATAATGCTATAGTTCAATAATAAAACTAGTACACTAATAATATATTAACACAGCACCGGTGATTTTACAAGAAAATATGCCTGTAGAAGATAAAGATTGTAAAAGCGAGGGTTATATAAGTAATGCTTGATAAGTACTTTATGCATGTAATTGTAAAAATCCTCAAAGGTACGCTGTGTATATAATCTTCGCATACTACCTGCATTCCAAGAACTGCGTGCCAAAAAATGCAAAACAACAATACAACAAAAAATAAAAGCTCTAGAGGGTGATTAATAAATTTTTCACTAAAAGACAAAGAGCTATCAGTATAAAATGTGCAAGAAAATGAATAGATAAACCAAGGAAACAGGAACAGTAAAATTACCGCAGAAACACGCTGAACCCACCAATGATGTACTGAATTTCCAGACTGACTCATATAAACATAAATAAAAAAGCCATAGTAGAAAGAAGTAGCGTTACTGTCAGCAGTATAGCACTCCTTGAAACGCCAGTAATTTCTAAATTAAGCCCAGCATCCCACAATAAATGACGAATACCATTAAGAAAATGATATACAAAACTTATAAAACATAAGACATAAGCTAATTTAGCAACAGGAGTGAATAATAATGCATTTAAGTACCTTACTATAAGTAACTCAGGAAAGTAAACATGTAATATGAAATACCAAGAAAGTATCATTAATAAAAGGAATAGCAAGATACCAGTCAATCTATGCATAATAGAGAAAAAACTAGTAACTTGTACTTTATATATTTGTAAATGTGGAGAAAGAGGTCTATCACTCATAAAATTCCGTTATCGGGAAATTAAAATAAAGTAGAAGTAAAGACAGCAGTATAGCACATAACAACACCATCATTAAAAATGGTAAGTTATGCGCAAAGCCTAAGGAGGTAATCCAGCTGCAGATTCCCCTACTGCTACCTTGTTACGACTTCACCCCAGTCACCGATCCCACTTTAAATAACTCCCTCCTTGCGGTTAGGTCGTTAGCTTCGAGTGAAACCAATTCCCATGGCGTGACGGGCAGTGTGTACAAGACCCGAGAACGTATTCACCGTGGCGTGCTGATCCACGATTACTAGCGATTCCAACTTCATGCACTCGAGTTGCAGAGTACAATCCGAACTGAGATGGCTTTTAAGGGATTGGCTTAGCCTCGCGACTTTGCAGCCCATTGTAGCCACCATTGTAGCACGTGTGTAGCCCACTCCATAAGGGCCATGATGACTTGACATCATCCCCACCTTCCCCCAGTTTATCACTGGCAGTTTCCTTAAAGTCCCCAGCATTACCTGATGGTAACTAAGGATGAGGGTTGCGCTCGTTGCGGGACTTAACCCAACATCTCACGACACGAGCTGACGACAGCCATGCAACACCTGTGTGAAACCCGGCCGAACCGACCCTATCCCTTCGAATAGGTATAATTTCCATGTCAAGGAGTGGTAAGGTTTTTCGCGTTGCATCGAATTAAACCACATGCTCCACCGCTTGTGCGGGTCCCCGTCAATTCCTTTGAGTTTTAATCTTGCGACCGTAGTCCCCAGGCGGAATGTTTAACGCGTTAGCTGTAATACAGAAAGTAAAACTTCCCATATTTAACATTCATCGTTTACAGCGTGGACTACCAGGGTATCTAATCCTGTTTGCTCCCCACGCCTTCGCGCCTCAGCGTCAGATTTGAACCAGATAGACGCCTTCGCCACTGGTGTTCCTCCTAATATTTACGAATTTCACCTCTACACTAGGAATTCCTCTATCCTCTTTCAATCTCTAGATTAGCAGTTTTAAAAGCAATTCCAAGGTTGAGCCTTGGGATTTCACTTTTAACTTACTAATCCGCCTACGCGCCCTTTACGCCCAATAATTCCGAATAACGCTAGCCCTCTCCGTATTACCGCGGCTGCTGGCACGGAGTTAGCCAGGACTTCTTCTGTGAGTACCGTCATTATCTTCCTCACTAAAAGAGCTTTACAACCCAAAGGCCTTCTTCACTCATGCGGCATGGCTGGATCAGGCTTTCGCCCATTGTCCAATATTCCCCACTGCTGCCTCCCGTAGGAGTCTGGACCGTATCTCAGTTCCAGTGTGGCTGATCATCCTCTCAGATCAGCTATAGATCATTGCCTTGGTAGGCTATTACTCCACCAACTAGCTAATCTAATATAGGCTCATCTAATAGCAATAAATTTTTCCCCCGTAGGGCGTATACGGTATTAGTTGCCGTTTCCAACAATTATTCCGTACTACTAGGTAGATTCCTATACATTACTCACCCGTCTGCCACTAAGTTATACCATAGCAAGCTACAATATAACTCCGTTCGACTTGCATGTGTTAGGCCTGCCGCCAGCGTTCATTCTGAGCCAGGATCAAACTCTCAAATTTAGACTTCAACCTATAAAAGGTTGAGGGTACATCGGATAAATCCGACAAAAAATAATTTAGCTTAATACTGCTGTCTTTATTTCTACTTTAGAAATATTTTAATCTCCAACTATTCAAACAACTTTAAGAATATTATTATATGATATAATCACTATGTCAATATGTTTTTGCAAATCAAAAGCATTAATGTATAGATATATAACTATTTGGAATATTACCATGAAAAAATACATCTTTCTGCTTGCACTCGCGCCAATGTTAGTTGGCATCACATTATACTTATTGCGCAACATTGATAACACAAAACAATCTATAACTGCAGGTGACAAGTTTTACGAAGTATTATTCTTAAAAAAAGATAATAAGCCGCTGCTAGAAGAAATAGATTCAAATTGGGAGTATTTAGCAAATTTTGAACGCGCATTCAATCATATCTCAGATTCAATGCCAACAGACACAGCATCTATTTATAATGATTTGGCAGATGATAAAGATGCTCCTGGTGTTTTGCGTGAGTTAGCACAATATTCAGAAGTAATGAGCTTACTTCACTCCAACGGTGAAAAAATAAATAAAGACAAAATTGATAATTTAGAATCAAGCACAGTATACCCTTATTCAAGCCAAGAAGCCATCGCTATAGTAAAGATACACAATAACGACGTTAAGGGTGCAACTGAAATATTGCGTTCCCTATTAAATGATAGAAAATGCCCTATCCTAATCAAAGCTAATGCACAAGAATTACTCAGGATATATGGGAGTTAACTCATTGGACTTTTTGCATAGCTTTTGGCAGCGCATTGGATGAAACGAAAAACTTCCTTGACAAGCCTCGCCAGCTCCCTTATCATAAAACTGAAGCTATTTATTTATCTTCGCAATCTGTGCAGGTTAATGACAAAAAACTTAGGGTATTTGGCGTCTCATGTTTAATTTTTCGCACTACGTGCATCGCATGTCTTTAAAAATTTCTGGGTTTTTACCTATATAAGCCGAAACGCGCTTACAAAGCGTTTAAGACAGCAAAAAACGTCAAATTGACAAGGGAGAATTTGAATGCTAGCTACTACGGGGTTTCTTTGCCTTTTTTCCTGCTCAGTAAATTTCTTAAACACTTGCGGTGTAGGTTAGTTGCAAGTTAAAAGCAGCTAAATCGCTCTTAATCAAGCGTTTTAGAATAAAAAAAACGCCGATATTTTAGTACATGGTAAATAGCCAACCACCACGGGGTTTCTTTTGCCTTTTTTTTCATTTGGTAAATTTTTTAAATATTTATGGCTAAAGATTGCACGAATGTTGCAATTACAAAAACGATTTCTACTAGGGTATCACGCACTGGGATGACACCATTCTTTTTCCTGGATCCAAGTAGTCAGGGCACTGGGATGACAGCTACCCTGACAATCGTCATCCCGCTGCTTGTTAGCGGATACCGCGGCGGTATGACGTAGAAGTTATACTTTTATGCTTACCAACTTAATAAAATTCCTGGATTCCAGTGTCAGCTACTTTCATGACACCAACAGTTGATATTGGTTTGTTGCTTTGCTAGCCAACTACTAGCTATGCCTCAAGTTTCCTATTCAAAATTTTCAATATCAAATCCAATTCATTTGGATTATCATACCGTATCATAACTTTACCCTTAGAATTGTTGTCATTAATTTTGATCTTTAAACCAAGTTGAGAAGATATAGCGCCTTCTATTACTGTCATATCTTGATTTCTAGTATATCTCTGCTCTTTTTGATTGTTGTTTTGATGTAGGTCCTTTATCAGTTTTTCAGTTTGTCTAACGCTTAAGCCCTGAGAAACTATTTTTTCTGCAATACTTTCCGCATTTTCAACATTAATCAACGCTCTTGCATGACCCATAGACAATTTTTTCTCATTGATCATTGTTTTCACCCTATCAGGGAGCAACAACATCCGAATCATATTGGTTATGTGGCTGCGGCTTTTGCCTATAGCTGAAGCTAATTCCTCATGTGTATAGAAAAACTCATCTATCAGTTTTCTGTAAGCTTCACCTTCCTCTATTGGATTAATATCTTGCCTTTGTATGTTTTCAATAATGGATACTTCCAAGCATTCCTTGTCGCTCAGATCTTTTATGATAACCGGTGCACTATCAAGATTTGCAATCTTGCTTGCTCGCCAACGACGTTCTCCAGCTATTATTTCATAACCATCATCATTTGAATCTTTGCGTACCACGATAGGCTGTATAATGCCACTTTTCTTTATCGAATTTGCAAGTTCTCTTAATGACTCCTCGTCAAAATGTTTCCTCGGTTGAAATTTGCTTGGGTGCAGTAATGAAATAGGCAAATGCTCTTGTCGATCTTCTTTATTATCATAATTATCGCCTATGAGGCCGGCAAGACCTCTGCCGAGGCGTCTATCATCCTTCATACTACGCCCTCGCTTACTAGTTTCTTCTCCTTACAACTGCTCGCGTGCTTTTTTAAAATTTCCCTTGCCAAACTTATATATGCTTGTGCACCAGGACACTTAAGATCATACACAATAGCGGGTTTTCCATGAGAAGGCGCTTCTGATAACCGTACGTTACGTGGAATAACAGTCTCATACAATGGGATGATAGTTTTGTATACTTTATCATTTAAATACTGGCAAATATCGTTTTTAATCTGTTCACTGAGTTTGTTGCGCCTGTCATACATTGTTAACACTATCCCTTCTATTGCCAAAAAAGGGTTTAGGTTATTTCTTTTTATCAGCTCTACAGTTTTAACTAAATGGCTCAATCCCTCCAAAGCAAAAAATTCACACTGAAGAGGGACAATAATAGAATTAGCAGCAGTCAAAGCATTTATGGTTAGAAGCCCAAGTGATGGAGGGCAATCGATGATTATATACTCATAATTATCGCGTATCTTCTCTAATGCGCTTTTTAGCACAAATTTTCCTCGCTCAAGTTGCGATAATTCAATTTCTGCAGCTGATAAATCAACTACTGACGAAATTAGTGATAAATTTGGAATTTCCTTTATATTGAAAATTGCCGATTCTATCAATCTATTTTCGCTGCTTAGTAGTATTTTGTATATGTTTTTTTCTTCCCTACTACGATAAGAAATCCCGAGTCCGGTGCTAGCATTTCCTTGAGGATCAAGATCTACCAATAAAGTGCTTTTTCCTACAGCAGCAAAGGCTGTCGACAAATTTATACTAGTTGTGGTTTTGCCAACTCCACCCTTTTGATTTACTATTGCAATAATCTTGCTCACGCCTTTTATCTTATGTATAAAATAATTCTATTGTATATATGCAAGAAACTTTTGCATTAGAAAATTTTTTTGTTGCTAACCACACTAAAATTAGACTGTCTTTTTTACTTTGTGTAACACACTTTGAACCTTGTTTCCTAATTCATTCAGAGTGAATGGTTTTGGCAAAAAGTGAAAATCTTCTATATTGATGTCATCACTCTTTAAAAAAGCATCTTCTGCATACCCAGAAATAAAAATAACGTTGATATTTGGCCTATGGATCAATGCTTCTTTAACTATTTCTGGGCCGCTCACCTCTGGCATGATTACATCAGTGATTATAAGATCTATGTGTTGACTTTTTTTACTGATTATTTCTAGCGCCTCGCTGCCTATGCTTGCTTCTATTACATCAAATCCTTTTCTTTTGAGTGCTTTAGAGATGAATTCCCTTACTGAATCTTCATCTTCGATTAATAAAATTATACCATTACCTTTAATTTCACTTACTACCGGTTTTTCTGTTTCTTCACTATCTTCCTCTCTATCATTTTCATCTGATATGTAAACCATGGGCAAAAATATGCTAAATTTAGTTCCATGATTTACTTTGCTAGCAACATAGATGTATCCTTCAGTTTGTTTAATAATGCCATATACAGTAGAGAGGCCAAGACCTGTACCAGAGGTAATATCTTTGGTAGAAAAAAATGGATCAAAGATCTTTTCAGTTGTATCACTCGTCATTCCACATCCAGTATCAATTACTTCAATCACAACATAATTTCCATGTTCAATCGCTTCCTTGTCTGGAGAAAACATATCCTGAGGTGTAGAATTTAATGAGTCAATCTTTTGATTAAAGGTTCGTATAGTTAATTCTCCGCCCTTTTCCATAGCAGCACTAGCATTGACTGCTAAGTTAAGTATAACTTGCTCTAATTGCCCTTGATCAGCCCTAACAGCACCCAAGTCTCTACCATAATAAATATTAAATTTTATACTTTCACCTATTAATCTTTTTATCATTTCATAAAGATTAGCTATAGTATTATTTACATCAATAATTTTTGGCTGCAAGGTCTGTCTTCTTGAGAAAGCAAGCAATTGTCTTACTAAATTTGATCCACGCTTTGCATTTTGCTGTATCTGTATTATATCTCCAAAAGATGGTTCACCAGCTGAGTGTTGGAGTAAAAGCAAATCGCAAAATCCTATTATCCCAGTCAATATATTGTTGAAATCATGCGCAATACCACCTGCTAACTGCCCTATAGCTTGCATCTTTTGATAATGCTCAAGCTTTATCTCTAGGTTTTTGTGTTCAGTATTGTCAATAAAATAACAAAGTATGAAGATCATTTTATTATGAAGAAACTTATTGAAATATATTTTTATGTTATTACCGCCGTTGAGCTGTACATCAAAAGACGCATTATTTATTCTATTACTCGAAAAATATTCACGTATTTTCACATGATAACTATCCAATATCAACGTAAAGATTGAATTATTATCTGACCCTGCAAGCTTTATTAGTGCCGTATTTTTCTTTACAAAGTTGCCGTTTATGTCACATTGTGCAATAGCAATTGATGAATTTGCAAAACAAGGGTGTAATTGATAATCAACAATATTTGATTCGGTTGGTGTTATAAAGCCATATATATAGCTATGGTTGTATTTATCACAAAATATAGCAGTGCTCATATAAGCCTTGAATGGAATACCACTTATAGTAAAAAACAAAATTTCATTATCGGTTGTTGTATTGTTATATTTAGATTGAGATATAAAATCACTGATTGAGCTACCTTTTTCCAGTTTTTTTAGTTCAAATATGTCTAAAAATCTTTTATTTACAGATAAAATCACCCCTTTGGCATTTGCAATGTAAGTTCCTATGCTGTGTTTTTCTATTAACTCTTCATATATCTGCTCCTTGTTTATCTGTGTTGCTTTTAATACAAAATACCCATCTGGCCTTGCTATTGGGACTAATGATAAATTTAAAATCTTATTACTATTTATAGCAATTTGGGGATTATCTGGTATCGGCTCAAAGAGCAAAAGAAAGTTAGATACTCTATTCTTCTTGTTTAAGGAAATGCATACCTGTACAGAAGAGTTATTTTTTAGTGCATGATAGAGTACTTTTTTGTCTGCTTCTGAAACATCTCCTATTTCAAGAATCTTGGCTAACGTAATGTCATCATCTATATGATCTTTAAACCTTTCGTAGAACCTTGCATCAGCATAAATAATACCTTCATCCTTATGTAAAATAAGGCAAAATTCTGTATTATGATTTAGTGCATTTGCAAATATTGCATTTTGAAATTCTATAGTATTAAGTAGGTATCTGTAGCGTTTTACATTATACATCATAAAGAGAGTTGTTAGAATGCTAACTAATAAATTAATCTCTATATTAATATGCTGACTATATATATCAAAAAAGTAGAGTATCGATATTGCTACTGGAGGTAAGAGCATAATAACTGCCATCACAACAATTGACATTCCATAATTTCTTAGTATGAAGTCAACCCTGTTCTCTTTTTTGTTATCTATGTATCTTTTATTCATTATTGTTACTTGGCATTGTTGTACATACGAAAATGTTCTATTATATTGATTTAATTATTATAGATTTATTAACGTCTTTGATAGATAATTATCATCCAAATCTAATTAAGTTCCTTAAATATCAGATATAACAATGTTAATAAGCTAGCAAGAGGATATTATGGAAAAACAAAAAACACAAGCATTTAAATGGTTCTGTGCACTAAGAGATAAGATCATAGAATCTTTCTTATTAATTGAAAAACAATCATCCGCAGAGCCAAAGATCGAAAAGAGAAAGTGGGATCGCCCAGGTGGTGGAGGTGGTGAATCTACAATTATTTTTGGTAATGTTTTTGAAAAAGTTGGAGTAAACGTTTCAAAAGTACACGGAAAATTTGCAGATTCAGCCATTAATGAAATTCCTGGTGCAAGTGAAAGTAACGGAGAGTTTTGGGCAAGCGGTATATCTTTAGTGTCTCATATGCAATCGCCCCTTATCCCTGCAGCACATATGAACACAAGGCTGATATATACTTCAAAACAATGGTTTGGTGGAGGAATGGATTTTACGCCAATATATAAAAATGAAGAAGATTGCAAGTATATCCATGAATCAATCAAAATGACATGTGATAGATTTGACACCGGATATTATCCAAAATTTAAAGAGCAATGTGACAATTATTTTTTCTTACAACACAGAAAAGAGCCGCGTGGCATTGGTGGCATTTTCTATGATAATCTGAGTTCTGGCAACTGGGAAAACGATTTTGAGTTCACAAAAGCAGTAGGTGAAGCCTTTTTGGAAATTTATTCGCACGTCATACGTAAACATATGCAAAAATCTTGGACAAAAGAACAACGAGAAAATCAATTAATAAAACGTGGCAGATATGTAGAATTCAATCTGTTATACGATCGTGGCACAAGGTTTGGTTTAATGACTGACGGCAATCCAGATGCAATTATGATGTCAATGCCACCACTTGTTAAGTGGTTATAGAGAGCTGCTATTAGTAGAAAATAAATCATCATAGTTTAAAATTGTACCATGGTAGTGAGCTTTTATATAGGGGGTATAATCATGGGCATAATAGATAATTTTTTAATTAAATCTGTCAAAAACAATGACATAAAAGGTGTTAAACTGACTCTAATTCTCTATGATGCATTAAATAGTTTTAGAAAATTCTTTTCAAAGACTATGTCTCTCAAGAATACAGGATCATTTGATATAAATAATAATCAAGCTTTAAATCAGGCTTTAGGACATGCTACAGATCACAAAATAATGGAATTGCTGATTAATCGTGGAGCTGATATCCACTCAATAGATGAGAATGGAAAGAATGTTATAATTCGTGTTATTGAGAGTTTAGCAGAATCAAAAAATCTAAAATTGGATAGTGAGAAAAACTTACCAGCAGAGATAATTCTTCACCCCACAGTTTCCTTTTTACTAGGAAAAGGCGCAGAGTATTATTCTACAGATGATTTGAATATTGAAGCTATACAACAAAAACCTCCTAGAACTTTTGAGTATAAGTCAAAGAATACTAGCTATGATGCTTTGCCTTCAAAAGAGCCCATTTACGCTGAGGTGTATGACACTAAGGTTAGTAACTCATTAGGGGAGAATGGTTATTTGAGTGTATCAGAAGAATCTATTTATGCTGAAATATATGATTCACATAAAAAATCCACTGAAAATTTATCATTGGAAGATAGTGGTTATTTGAGTATATCAGAAGAACCTATTTATTGCACTATAGATGATCTTTCAGAACAAAAAAGCCTACTAGCCTAAAACAGAAAGAGCCAGAACAGTCGTCAGAACCTATTTATGCTAGGGTAGATTTGTCCAAGAAAAGAGCAGAAAGAAAAGCAAAAGACATAAAAGCTAATTCTGGAACTTGCCATGGGTTAGTGCAAGATAAAGTGAATGATTGGCAAGTGAAGCTAAATGAGCTAAGTGCTAATAAGTCGATAAGTCAGCAACAGACTAATGATCAAAAAATTAAGACCAAGGCTGGCTTTAGTGTAGAAGAAATAAGGCAGAAATATGAGCGTAGAGATTCTGGCTAAGATTCTGGCTATGATTCCGATACAAAAGTTGAACAACAATTAGAATTAGCTCCTAAATCTGAGATAGGTTCAGTGAGTATTGAGCATGGAGTAATAGGAGGCTGTCGATATAAGATTACTGATATATCCCTCTAACTATGTGATTCAAAATAATTGAATTGACTTTATATATGTAATCGATATAACCTAGTTAGATTCAAGTTGACTCTTTCGTCTAGTGGTTAGGACACCACCCTTTCACGGTGGTAACACGGGTTCAAATCCCGTAAGAGTCACTCAAGTAGAATATAATTAAAGTTTTGAATGGGAAAAATTAGGCTCTATGTTGAAGAAGCTTTATCACAAGGCGTGAGTTTAGCACTTAATCCACAACAAAGTCACTATATTTGCAATGTAATGCGGCTTAAGAAGTATGATAATCTCTCTCTTTTTAATGGAAAAGATGGAGAATGGTTAGGAGAAGTAGTTAATATATCGCGTAAATTGACAGAAGTTACACCCAAAGAATGCACTAAACAACAGCAATATGAGGAAAATTTATACCTGTATTGTGCCATGGTAAAAAGTGCTGCTTTGAACAACATAGTAAGACAGGCAACTGAAATGGGAGTAATCTGCATTCAATTTATTTCAACAGAACGTACAGTGGTAAAAAATATTAACCTAAGTAGAGCAAAATTACAAGCAATCGAAACAGCGGAACAATCAGGTAGGATAAGTATACCAGAGATTTTGCCTCCTATTAACTTTTGTGAGTTACCTGATTCCCAAAGTAAAAATTTTGTTTTGTGTGATGAAACGGGTAAAGCTGATAAAGTGCTGAAAGGCAAAAAAAATGTTGCTATTATTGTTGGTCCTGAAGGTGGTTTTTCATCTTATGAACTTGATCTTGCCGATAAGTTTTGTCAAAAATTGAGTCTAGGAAAAAGAATTTTAAGGGTCGATACTGCTGTAGTTGCTGCACTCACTTTCACCAATTGGTGTAGCTAGATTTTTAAATATGGCTAAGGTTTGGGTCATAAAGAAATCTGGTTCAGTGTTGCGCGCACAAAAACCCTGTAGACTTTCTACGAAGCAGTCTGTTGTTAAAGAGGAGCTAATAAAAAACATATTCTAAGATAATATTAAATCTCATATTATATTTTTTCTAAAGTAAACAAATGAATCTTGCATTTTGCCTGAGTTATTGATACTCTGAGTAAAGAAGTCGGGGCGTAGCGCAGCCTGGTAGCGCATTTGGTTTGGGACCAAAGGGTCGGGAGTTCAAATCTCTCCGCCCCGATGTTAGTATAATTGTAAGAACGCTGTAACATAAGAGCAATCTCCATCAGTAAGCAAGTAGCTGACACTGGAATGACATTATTTACCATGTAAATTATGGCATATTACATTTTAACGCTCAAGTTTATAAAATAATTGACAATGTTAATTTTCTAATTTATAAATAGATTTTGAAATGATTACCGAAGGAGGTATAGAGTTTGATAGAAGTATCAGTCCATTATGGTGATGTAGACAGAGCTCTTCCAGTATTGAAAAAAACAATTCAAAAGGAAGGAAGAGGGTTGAAAATGAGAAAACAATATCATGAAAAAAAATCAGAAAAAAGAGCTAAAAAGAAAGCTGAAGCTAAAAAAAAGAGGTACCAACAAGAGTGCAGAAGGCAACGTTATGGTTGGTAGTTTGTACTCAAGTTAATAGTTTATCATTGGTTATTTTATGAATATTCACGAATATCAAGCGAAAGAAGTTTTGCATAAATTTAATGTCCCAGTGCCAAAAGGTTTTGTTGCTACATCTGCAGAAGAAGTAAAGACTCAAGTAAGTCAATTAAAATCTGACGTGTTTGTAGTTAAAGCTCAAATTCATGCAGGTGGTAGGGGTAAAGCCGGTGGCGTAAAGCTAGCAAAGTCAGTTGAAGAAGCTCAACAGTTTGTAAAGGACATGATTGGTATGACTTTAGTTACTCATCAAACAGGGCCAAGCGGGCAGCAAGTAAGAAAAGTGTACGTTGAAGAAGGCTCAAGCATTAAGAAAGAGTATTATTTAAGCCTGGTAATCGACCCGAAGCTCAGTAGGCCAATATTCATATTTTCCTCAGAAGGTGGAATGGACATCGAAGAAGTGGCAAAAAATTCTCCTGCAAAAATTGTGAAATTTGATATTGATCCTGCTACAAGTTTTGATAGCAGCAAGTTAAGCAGCAGTTTTCATTTGAGTCCAGAACAAATAGAAAAGATATCGAACATTGCAAAAAAAATATATGATGCGTTTATTGCAACTGATGCGAGCCAAATTGAAATTAATCCACTGGTTGAAACAAGTTCTGGAGATTTTATTGCGCTCGATGCAAAAATTAATTTCGATGATAATGCTTTATATCGTCACCCAGAAATTATGGAACTTCGTGATTATGATGAGGAAGTGAAAGAAGAGATAGAGGCTTCAAAGTATGGGCTCAGTTACATCAAAATGGATGGCAGTATTGGTTGCATGGTAAATGGTGCAGGTCTTGCTATGGCAACAATGGATATAATAAAATACTACGGAGCAGAGCCTGCTAACTTTTTGGATGTTGGTGGTGGAGCGAGTAAAGAAACTGTAACTGAAGCATTTAAAATCATATTGTCTGATAGCAACGTAAAAGGAATTCTGGTTAACATATTTGGTGGTATAATGCGTTGCGATATTATCGCAAGTGGAATTGTTGCGGCTGCAAAAGAAATGAGCATTAAAGTTCCTCTAGTGGTTAGATTATCAGGTACTAATTTTGAAGAAGGAAAAAAAATTTTAGAAGAGTCAGGATTAAATATTATTGCTGCAGATGAGCTAGATGAAGCTGCGCAAAAGATAGTAAAAGAGGTAAAATAAAGCGTGTCCGTTTTAGTAAACAAAGATACAAGATTAATATGCCAGGGTTTTACTGGTGCACAAGGCACATTTCATTCAGAGCAAGCAATTGATTACGGAACGAAAATGGTGGGAGGTGTAACTCCTGGAAAGGGTGGTAGCACTCACCTTAATTTACCGGTTTTTAATACTGTAGCAGAAGCCAAAGAAAAAACCGGTGCAAATGCTACAGTTATATATGTACCTGCTAAATTTGCTGCTCCTGCAATACTTGAAGCAATAGATGCAAAAATAGAATTGATAATTTGTATTACAGAGGGCATTCCTATACTTGATATGGTGAAAGTTAAGCGTGCGCTTATCGGCTCAAAAAGTCGATTGATTGGTCCCAACTGCCCGGGAATTATTACACCTGAAGAATGCAAAATAGGAATTATGCCTGGCCATATCCATAAGCGTGGACACATAGGAATTATGTCTCGCTCCGGAACTTTAACTTACGAGGCAGTAGCACAAACAACCGCTGTTGGTCTTGGTCAATCCACATGTATCGGAATTGGGGGAGATCCAGTTCATGGTATGACATTTGTTGACTGTATGGAGCTCTTTTTAAAAGATGACGATACTCATGGTATTGTAGTTATTGGTGAAATAGGTGGAAACGAAGAAGAAGATGTATCACATTTTGTAAAAACAGAAAAAACTAAAAAGCCAATCGTTGGTTTTGTAGCAGGCCAAACGGCACCTCCAGGAAGACGTATGGGACACGCTGGAGCAATCATCTCTTCCAGCGGTGGAAGTGCTGGTGCAAAACTAGAAGTTATGCGGAGCGCTGGAATTGCAATTGCTGAAACCCCTGCAGTAATTGGTAAGAAGGTATTGGAAGTAATGCATCACTAGAATTAGGATCACAAAAACCCTATATCACCGGTCATGAATACGTTATTTGCCCATTCGATTAATAACTTGCCTCCTGGTAAATTTACTGAAGTCTGTTGGGCAACCAGATATCCACGTAGTGTAGATGCAACAAGTGCTGCACAGGCTGCACTACCGCATGATGCAGTAATGCCTGTACCTCTTTCCCAAACTCTTAAAGCTATTTCTCCAGACTTTTCAACTTGTGCAATACTAACATTAATTTTCCGAGGAAATAATGCGTGATTTTCTAGCTTTGGTCCTAAATTTCGCAATGGTATTTCACTTATGTTATCAACAAAAAAAACTATGTGAGGATTGCCAATATTTACTGCAACAGGATCTTTTAGCATTTCAAGCTCTATAGGTAAGTGAAGAGTGTCACACTCAGTAGACAAGGGAATTTCATGCCATTTTAGCAAAGGTTTACCCATGTTAACCTTTATGGATTTATCACCCACTTTAAAACACTCTAAAATGCGTTTGCTTGTTAGCTCAATAATGGAGTATTCAGCACCTTTTTCTGACATTATCAAATATCCAACACAGCGTGCTGCGTTTCCGCACATTTCAGCTCGACTTCCATCAGCATTATAGATATGCATAAAACAGTCTGCAGCATTAGACATTGTTATAATTATCACTTGATCACAACTGCTTTGATCAGCAATTTGTCTATGGTTCCAGTCTAAATTGTTTGTTGAACGTGAGTCTATGATAACGAAATTATTACCAGTGCCGTGCATTTTGATAAAATTTTCAGAATTTTGGCCACTCATCATAAAAAAATATTTCTTCTATTGGTCTTCTTTTCTTCTTACTTGTTTCAGCACCCTCTTCTTCGTAACCAACCGCTATCACTGACATTACGTTAAAGTCATTGGGTATATTGAACTCTTTCACTATTTTATCTCTATCAAATCCACCCATTTGATGGGCCATTAAGTTCATAACTGCAGCTTGTAACATAAGTCCATAATTTGCTGCACCAGTATCATGATTAGCCCAAAGATTTTCTCCTTTACCTTGTTTACGGAAGTTTTTAGCACTTAAAGATATGATTAACACTTGTGCATCTTTTGCCCATTTTTGATTAGATTCATCAAGGCAATTTAGCAGCTTTTCCCATGCGCTTTGATTGTTCTGTTTGTTGCATATTACGTATCTCCAGGGTTCATCACCAAAACATGAGGGAGTCAGCCTTACAGCTTCCATTAAAATATCCATGTCTTCCTGAGATATTGCTCTTGTAGGATCGTATGAACGTCCGCTGTGTCTTGCTTTCATCAACGATAATAGATCTTGTTTACTCATCATTTTTAATTTAATAGTGCATAAATAATTCATTGTAGCACAATATAAGCAAAATTTAAATTGCAAAACCTCTCATACACATATATTACATTCAATAAGTTATTTTTATTGGGAAGGTATGTTTATAACACAATCTAGCAGCAGATCAACACTGGCTGAAATATTGTCTTGCGTTTTACTTTTATTCTTGATGGCTCAAATAAGTATACCATTGCAGCCTGTGCCTATCACATTGCAAACTTTAGGAGTAATGCTTATTGGGCTTAAATTTAACCGCAGAACAGCATTCTATTCTGTGCTTACATATCTATCACTTGGTGCAGCAGGATTGCCTGTTCTTGCGAATTTTTCTGGTGGTTATCACGCTCTTCTTGGACCAACCGGTGGATATTTAATTGGCTGTTTAGCTGCTGTTATGGTAATGAGCAAAGTAAATGAATTACTGAACTCTAAATATAAATCATTTGTGTGTAATTCTTTAAGTTGTCTGGCTGGTACAGTTGTAATCTTTATTTGTGGTGTTAGTTGGCTTGCTGTTTACTTGGGTCTGGGACAAGCAATAATGGTGGGTGTTTTACCATTTATCCTTCCTGGTTTGGTAAAAATTTTTCTACTTGTAGCAGCTTTGCAATATTTGAAAAAATGATAAAATTCCGCCCTCATCATTTCATGTGCACCCTCGCGTTTCGGGGATATGGGTATTCTCAGGGTTTTGTAGAAAATTATAAAAGGATAGCAAGCAAAGTAATTAGTACTCAAATCGAAGTAGTTGGTAACCTTGATAATATCTGTAGTGCTTGTCCAAATCAGACTAAACAAGGTAAATGCACCACACAAGCTAAAGTTTTAGAGCTAGATAGAAGGCATATGGAAATTTTAGGAATTAAAATTGGCGAGACTTTAACTTGGAATGAGGCAGTAAAAAAGATTAGGGAGAAAATGTCTTTAAAGAAATTCGAGTACGCATGTGAGGGGTGCAACTGGCAGCCATATGGAATATGTAAAAATGCCCTTTTAAATCTACAAAGGTAGTTGACAAAATGTTAAGATAAATTGAAGCATTTTTGTGGAAATAAAGCGAAATATGGAAGACAAAAGATAAATGCATTCTGAAAAGCTACACAGCATGTTCGTCCCGCTAATTAATAATATCTTTATTATTGTATGAGATAGGTAATTTAGCATTTATGAATTTGTAATGTGTTACGCATAGCTCAAAGAAATAAGGTTTACTGGTTACACGCTGCAGCCAATGCCACAACACTAGGACCTATGTTTATCTGCATGTTAATTTGCGTTGTGATTTTATGGAGGTCTTCTGTTACCTATGCTAGTGAAAATTTGGAGATACAAAAGGCCTTCGATAGTGTTGTCAAGCATATAAAAGCTGATAAAAAATATAAAGATCTTGATGTTATTGAGAGAAAAAGTGACAAATTTAATATCAAAATTTCGCAGAATTCTGGCAAGAGTTTTGACATATACTCTACTTTAAAAAAAGCAAAAGATTCCTTTGAATCAGGAGATAATGAAGCAGCTATTTCTCTCCTTAATCAGATTATCGCAAAGTTTCCTTATCATAAAAATGCTTTAATTGGATTGGGAAATATTTATTACGCTAATAAAGAATACAAAAAAGCTGTAGAGATTTACACAAGACTGTTAAAAGAACACCCTAGTAACCCTTACATATTAAAAAATTTTCTGACGATAATCTCACAATATGATCCTGATCTGGCGTTGAGTGAAATGTTAAAATTGTATGATATACATAAAAATTATGCTCCTTTATTAGCAAATTTAGGTATGATCTATATGAAAAAGGAGGATTATGTAAAAGGTAAAGAGTATATGATAACTGCTATTTCCCTCGATGAAAACAATATTTTTTATACTTATAATTTAGCTGTTATTCTAGATAAACTTTCAGATTTTCAAAATGCTACAATATTCTACTTAAAATTGTTGAACATGGCTACAACTTCGAAAGATGTGAGTGAAAAAATACCTTTATACAAAGTGACAGCAAGACTAAAATTTATAAAACTTCACAGCACGCACTCAAAGATTTCATAAAAGCTTATAGCTCACCTAAATCTAATTTATCGTATCTGTTCAAGTGAGTGGCTAATGTGCAAATATTGAAGCAAAGTGTGTGAAACACAGCTGTACGAACATTTGTTTGCAAAGGTAATTTACACAACAAATGCATAACTGTATGAACATTGTGATTTTGGCCTATTAGGAGGGTGTCATCCCAGTGCTTGACACTGGGATGGCTTTGTTGCATCGCTAGCTATGATGGATTAAAGATAAAAAAGATAGCGAATATCAGTAGCTTATTATTCTGGTATTTATAACAAGAACGGTCAATGAATACCTAAATTTGAGTAAAAGAAATTTCACTACCATTTACCAATCCGGCTAAAATTCAAGAATTTCAATGCTTTAGCTATTTTCAATAGAATTAAATTTATTAATATAAATAACAAATTACTATTCTTAAATTTGATCAGATTGATTGCAAAAAAACAAGATTTTCAATAGGTTGCTTATAATCCTAACTATAGTTAGCCTTTCATAAGTAGCGATGCAACAAAGCCCACTGGAATCCAGGAATTTTATTAAGTTGGCGAGCATAAAAATAGCTGTTTTATGTTAAAATACAACGTTTTAATGATTATGAAAAAGCTGGATTCCAGTGGGCTTTGTTGCATCGCTCTTCGGATAGTAGGTAACGTACAATAAATTCATGAAGCTATCTCAAACTTAGCCATGCCTATTTCAGTAAATTTGTTAAGCAAATAACACTTGAGTAGCAGTTCCTTCTCACGATTAATTTCAGATTTGCTCCTAAAACTAAACCCAAATGTCTTTTTTAATCGCGAGAAAAAACCTTCTATATAAGATCTTTTTCCATAACTCATCTCTTTTTTCCACTTCTTTATACCATCTTCATCATATGACTTTATGAGCTTGACTGCAGAATTTCTCTCAGCCATATAGTCTAACTTTGGATGCTCTGCTGCGTTGTTTTTCGGAGGAATTTTCGTTTTTATACCATATTGATTACACAGCTTATAGAGCTTTTCTCTGTCATATGCCCTATCTGCATATAGTACTTTTATGACATACTGAAAATCGACTTCTTTTAGCAAATCACAAGCTCCATAGTGATCAGAGTAGACACCGTTACTGTATTTTACAGCTATGGCTTTTTTGCTGTTTGTATTCAACATTACATGCAATTTTCTTGTCTGTTCATAGCTGCGATACTTTCTATCTTCGCTATTTTCTTTGCTATGACCAGGAGTGTTGTTGTATATACTAATTCCTGTACTGTCTATAGCAATTTCGATATCTTCCATATTATTTTCTGCAATCATTGATCTTAATATTAAGTTTTTTTTGAAGCTTGCGAATAGCTGATAACTGCCAAATCTCTTCCTATTTGTTGCAAATATCCTTTTATAAACCCGACTGTTTGTCTTAAGCCAATTCTAAAAAGATTAACGATTATATGCACTAAAATCACAACTTTATCACTATAAATATAGTTGCCGCCCTGCATTTTTGGACCATTCTCGTACCACTTTTCTATGGCTTCGTTGATATAATGAAAAATATTTCCTCTTTTTTCTAGAAATTTGTTATATTCGCTATGGTTACTGACCCTCATTTTTTGTGGCATATTTTTTCTTCAACAGTTAAATCGCTATTTATAATGAATTTTGTCAGTAACTGCCAGTTCTTTTCACTTGAGCGATGCAACAAAGCCATTCCAGTGCCAAGCACTGGAATGACACCATTCTTTTTTCTGGATCCCAGTGTCGGCTACTTGGACGACACCATTTATTGTAAGGACTTACCTCACATTTACTCTATGATTATCTTTTTAGATCACCTTGTCTACCTATTTTGCCACTCTGCTGAACGGATACAATTTATTGCTATTTTTGTTTACAATAATAATATTGAGCTATAGAATTAAATCTAAAGGGGCAATTAGCTCAGCTGGTAGAGCATCTCGTTTACACCGAGGAGGTCGGCAGTTCAAGTCTGTCATTGCCCATTTGCTTAACTGAATGTTAGTATTATTAATTACTTCAATTAAAGTATAAAAAATGCAGGATAATATAGTACCAATCTCAATAGTAAAAGAGCTGGAAGATTCTTATCTCTCCTACGCAATGAGCGTTATCATAAGCCGGGCTATACCTGACGTGCGGGATGGATTTAAACCTGTTCACAGGCGCATATTATATGCAATGTCAAGAGCTGGATTCGATGCCGGTAAGCCATATAAAAAAGCGGCTCGTATAGTTGGGGACGTAATGGGGAAATATCACCCACATGGTGATGCAGCTATTTACGATTCCTTGGTCAGGATGGCTCAAGATTTTTCTCTTCTTTTACCACTTATTGATGGGCAAGGTAACTTTGGTTCGATAGATGGAGATCCACCAGCTTCAATGCGATACACAGAAGCAAGACTTCAAAAAGTGTCGCACTTTTTACTGAATGATATTGATGAAGATACAGTTAATTTTAGGCCAAACTACGATGGAAATGAAACAGAACCAGTTGTGCTGCCTGCAGAGTTTCCGAATCTATTGGTAAACGGTGCGAGTGGTGTTGCAGTTGGTATGGCAACCAATATTCCTTCTCACAACCTTGGAGAAATAATAGATGCTTGTATGTTATATGTAGATAATCCTGAAGTTACTTTGGATGAGTTACTTGAAGTGATGCCAGGGCCGGATTTTCCAACTGGGGGAACAATTCTTGGAAGGTCTGGAATAAGATCAGCATTTGCAACTGGTCGTGGATCAATTGTTGTGCAAGGCAAGACTCATATAGAAGATCTGCCACAAGATAGGCAAGCAATAGTGATTGATGAAATACCTTACCAGGTAAATAAAGTAAAATTAATTGAGAAGATAGGTGAGCTTGTAAAAGAAAAAAGAATTGATGGTATAACAGAAATTAGGGATGAGTCCGATAAGTCTGGTATTAGAGTAGTAATTGACCTCAGAAGAAATGCTGAAGCAAGTTTTATACTTAATCAAGTATTGGGGCTAACTCCACTAAGAAGTAGTTTTAGTGTTAACACTTTAGTGCTCAATAACAACAGGCCTGCTTTGATGTCGTTAAAAGAAATCATAGCTGCTTTTGTTGACTTTAGAAAAGAAGTGTTAATCAGGAGAACAGAATTTCGTCTAAGAAAAACGAGAGAAAAAGCTCATATATATATAGGGCTCTACATTGCGGTCCTCAGCATAGATGAAGTGATAAAAATCATCCGCGGTGCAAAAGATCCTGCGGAAGCAAGTAGAGAACTTTTAAATAAAGAATGGAAAACTTCGAATGAAATCAACACTATTATCGAGTTGATTTCAGATAGCTCAAGCTTTTTGAAAGATGGAGTGTATAGATTAACTGAGCTACAGATTAAGGCTATCCTTGATATGAAACTGCAGCGTTTAACAGGCCTTGAAAAAGACAAATTAGAAGCTGAGCTAAGTTCAATGATCAACCTGATAAAAGAATATATCGCTTTTCTTGGCTCAGGAGAGAAGTTGATGAAAGAAATAAAAAACAATCTACAAGAAATAAAGAACAGATTTGCTGTGCCGCGAAAAACTTCAATAGAGGAGTCAGACGCGGACATTGAAGCTGAAGATCTAATTCCACAAGAGGATATGGTGATAACCGTAACTATGAATGGTTATATCAAGCGTGTGAAACTTTCTCACTACAGAACTCAGCGTCGTGGTGGAAAAGGAAAGCTAGGACAGGGATTAA
Source organism: Wolbachia endosymbiont (group A) of Alloplasta piceator (assembly GCF_964028505.1). Classification (NCBI taxonomy): domain Bacteria; kingdom Pseudomonadati; phylum Pseudomonadota; class Alphaproteobacteria; order Rickettsiales; family Anaplasmataceae; genus Wolbachia; species Wolbachia endosymbiont (group A) of Alloplasta piceator. The sequence continues at coordinate 1,185,028 of NZ_OZ034793.1, forward strand.
AAGAAGAAGATGTAATTACAGAATTATTTGTGACAAATACTCACACTAGCCTCTTATTCTTTTCTAATATTGGCCGAGTCTATAGATTAAAGGTTTATAAGTTGCCTCTTGCAGAACCAACTGCACGTGGAAGAGCGCTTGTTAACATATTTCCGCTTAGCGATAGTGAAACTATAACTAATATCATGCCATTGCCAAGTGAAAATGACGAAAATCAAAACATAGTTTTTGCTACTGCCTATGGAAACATAAGGCGTAACTCTTTAGCGGACTTTCACTATATTCCAAGCAATGGAAAAATAGCAATAAAGCTCGATGGAGGAGACAAATTAGTATCGGTTAAGGTATGTAATGAAATTGACCATGTTTTACTTTCAACAACGCTTGGAAAAAGTATCAGATTTGTTGTAAGTGATGTGCGTCAATTTAAGAGTCGCAATTCAGATGGCGTAAGAGGTATCAAACTTGTAAAGAATGACAGCGTGATATCCATGACCATATTAAATGGGATAGGTGTAGCAACAGAAACAAAAGAACTTTACTTAAAAGTTCCACTTGCAAAAAGACTGGGGACTGCAATTAATAACTCCATTGATTCTAAATTGGAAAAGACTTTGAATGATTTAGGAATAGATAACGAATTATTCTTAAAACTTGCAGTGAATGAGGAGTTTATATTAACTATTACTGAAAATGGCTTTGGTAAAAGAACTTCTGCGTATGAGTATAGAGTAACTAACAGGGGTGGTGTTGGTATCACCAATATTCTTACTACTAGCAGAAACGGTAATGTTGTTGCTAGTTTTCCAGTTGAGCAGGGTGATAATATAATGCTTATTACAGATAAAGGAAAGTTAATTCGCATTTCGGTCAATGAGATTAGAATTGCAGGACGCAGCACTCAAGGAGTCACTCTGTTTAAAACAGAAAGTAGAGAAAAAGTGGTGTCAGTAGCGAAAATTGAAGATCCTGATTCCACTGAAGATAGTATTTTTGAAGTTGAAAACTCTATCGCTTCTTAACCGTAGTATAGGTTAAACAAAAAGCGCAAGTTTTTGTTGATTAATACGCAGTATTTAAATTAAAATATATACTTATGGCTAAGTAAAGATCAATGGACAAAAAATTAACTAAAAATAAAAAACCACTGGCAGACAAAGAGGATAAAAAAACACCTCCTGTTAAAGATCTTACTAAAAATAAGAGTAGGAGAGATTTTATAACATTAACTACATGCGCTATGGCAGGTATAGGAGCTGCAAGTGGACTTTGGCCACTGGTTAAATCTATGAATCCTTCTGCTGAAGTTCTAGCAACTTCCACAGTGGAGGTGAATTTGTCTGGAATTCAGGAAGGACACGGAGTAAAAGTAAAGTGGCAAGGTAAACCAGTATTCATTCGTAGACGCACAAAGCAAGAAATTGAGGCTGCAAGAGCTGTGAATGTGAAGAGCTTGAGGGATCCTCAATTAGATGAGCAGAGAGTATACGAAGGAAAAGACGAATGGTTAATTATGCTTGGAATATGTACACATCTTGGGTGTGTACCGGTTGACCACGCTACAAGAGATGGTAATGGTTGGTTCTGTCCTTGCCACGGTTCATATTATGATACATCAGGTCGAGTAATTGGGGGTCCTGCACCGAAAAATATGGCTGTACCTGATTATTTTTTTCCCAGTGAGAATGTTGTGGTAATTGGCAAGAAGGCTTAACGGAACTCGTTAAAAAAAACTCACAGGATCAACATCTATTATCACTGCAATACTCGAATTCAAGTTACAATTTTTAATCCAATATTTCAGCTTTTTTTGTATAGATAAACTGTGTTTATTGTGTATTTTTAATAATACCCTATACCGATACTTATTATTTAAAAAATTTATCGCTGCTGGTGATGGGCCAAGAATTTCAAATTCCTTTTTGTCTACACCTACATTTTTTTCCTGGATACAAGTAGTTAAGCTACTTGGATGACAAAGAAGAGATTTTACTATTTCATTCGCTGCTTTTTGTGTTGCAATCTGATTCTTACCACAGATTATAAGCGCTATTAATCTGCTAAATGGTGGCATTTTGGCTTCGCGTCTTGACTTAAGTTCGATTTCATAAAATGAGTCTCTTTTTTGATGCAGCAATGCTTTTATTATTGAACTTTCAGGATTATTGGTTTGCACTATTACCATTCCTTTTTCATTAAACCTTCCTGATCTGCCTGCAACTTGGTGCAATAATTGATACGTCTTTTCCGCTGCTCTCAAATCAGAATTTTCGAGACTCAAATCTGCATTCATTACTCCAACCAAAGTTAATTTGGGAAAATTGTGCCCTTTAGCAATTATTTGTGTGCCGATTATAATGTTCACCTCTTCTTTCAATATCAAGTCAATTACGTTACTAACCGACTTCTGATCGCTGCTTATCATCGCAGTTTTTGCGTTTGGTATTAATTTCACCATTTCTTCAAGCAACCTTTCAATTCCTATGCCGTAGAGGGACAATGGCTGTTCACTTTGGCAATTAGAGCATTTCTCTGGAAGTTTTAATTGATAAGAGCAATGATGGCACAAAAGAGCATTTTTTTTCTTGTGATATGTAAGCCAAACAGCACAATTTAAGCAGGAAATTTTATATCCACACTTTTTACAAATTGCCAGTTGTGCATACCCTCTGCGGTTTAGAAAAAGCATAACCTGCTGTTTTTTCTCTATGGTTTGTTTGATGCTTTCAAAAAGCTCAGAGGAGATCCATTGCTTGTTGTTCCTCATATCTACTACTTTAATGAGTGGCAATTCTGCACCACCAAATCGTTTAGTTAGCTTTACATGATTGTAATTCCCGTTTTTAACATGATGAATCGTTTCAAGCAGTGGAGTAGCTGATGATAAAATAATCGGAATATTTTCAAATTTGGCTAAGATTATCGCCATATCTCGAGCATTATATATAATTCCCTGTTCTTGTTTAAAAGATGAGTCGTGCTCTTCATCAACGATAATCAATTTTAGGTTTTTATAAGGCAAAAAAAGCGCTGACCGTGCACCAATAATTATCTGCGCATTTCCATTCGCTATGCTGAGCCAATTATTCCGGCGAGTTTTTGGAGTGAGCTCTGAGTGCCATTCAACTAAGTTTTTTGATATCTGACCATGAATACGGTTTACCAATTGTGAAGTTAAAACAATTTCAGGCAAGAGGATTAGCACTTGCGCATTACCTTCTCCTGATGTCATTTCAACATATTCTGGTGTCATACTAGTACGTGGCAAAGACGGTATGCTAAATGTTACAGTGGGTTTTGCCTTGAGTATAAAGGTGTCATTCCAGTGCTTGACACTGGAATCCAGGAATTTTGATTGTAAATTAGGTATTGGTTTTAAGTTAAAATAAACATTTGTAATGAGGTTATATGAAAAACTGGATCCCAGTGTCAGGCTACTCGGATAACACCCTCTTGGTAGACCCAAATCACAATGTTCGTACAGTTGTGTCTCTGGGCACTGGGATGGTAAAGTCTGAGCAGCATTTGGAACGGCAGTGTAATTCTTAATCAATTGTGCAATCACAGAGAGATAAACTTCGGTTTTTCCAGACCCGGTCTCACCGTCAAGCAAAGTCACTGAATATTCGTTCAAATTGCTGATTATTTTATCACTAGCTACCTGCTGTTCAGGACTCAATTTGCAGCTTATTTCACTTGTTTCCTGCTTTTGTTCAACACAAACCAATTTATCTATGTGATTTACTTTTAACACTCCTCCCATTATCACTTTGGCAAGCATACCAATAGGTATTAAGTTGTATTGCGCAACCCACTCTGCAAATGCAATCAATTTTGGTCTAATATTTGGTAAATCGATTTTTTGCTCAATAAATTTTAATTCTCGGTTACTTTTATCACTGTATTTCCAAACTATTCCGATTAAGCGTTTTTTGCCAAATGGCACTACTACGTAATCTCCAAGTAAAATCTCAGTACTTTCCTCAATTGCATATGAAAATAACTGATCAATTGGAAGTGGTAGTAATACGTCAACTGTTTTTGCCATAGTGATTGAGTTTAACATTGTTTTAAAGAGCTTGTAACTTTATTAAGCTTGGCAATATAGATGAATCGGTACAGAGAAAATCTTAATGTTTAACACATTTTTCATAGTACAGACCGTATGATTGATAAATAAAATGATTTATAGAATTTGTGGAGGCTACCAATGGTCAACGACAAGATTACTTTGAACTTTGAAATAGAAAAAGGCGAACCTATAGATCGATACTATAGCTCTTTCCACAGAAGTCCGGATATGATAAGATTAAGGATAGATGGCGATAAGGAGGTTGGATGCCGGCAGCATATAGTTATGATTTAAGAAAAAAAGCAATGGAAGCACTAGACGAAGGGGAAAGCAGAGAAGCAGTGGCAGCAAGATTTAAAATTGGACGAACTACTTTGTGGGAGTGGCAGCAAAGAAAAAAAGAAACAGGCGACTTTCAGTCAAAAAAACTCGGTAATGGAGGTTACAATCAGAAAATTATCGACTGGAATAAGTTTATCGAATTTGCTAAAAAACACGGTAGAAAAACTCTGTCGGAAATGGCTAAACTTTGGGGCAACGTTAGTATCCAAACGATCCACCGAGCTCTCAGAAAAATTGGATTTACGCGCAAAAAAAGACATATGGATACAAGGAAAGGAACGAAGAAAAACGTGCTGAATTCTTAAAAATTATAGCAACAAAAGAACCAGAAAACTTAGTGTATATAGATGAGTCTGGGATTGATAACACGGAGGACTATCCATATGGGTATTGCCAGAAAGGACAGCGATTTTATGCCCTAAAATCTGGAAAAAAACTCAACGAATCAGCATGGTTGCAGCCTTAAGTAGAAGAAAGATAGTTGCTCCATTAACATTTGAAGGCCACTGTAATATGGATATTTTTAATGGATGGTTTGAGCAATTTTTGGCACCGATCTTAGAACCTGGACAAACTGTCATTCTTGATAATGCTACTTTTCATAAGTCTGATAAGCTTATCAAGCTCGCTAAAGGAGTCGGTGCAGAAATTTTGTATCTGCCGCCTTATTCTCCAGATTTTAACAAAATTGAGCATCATTGGTTTGCTATAAAAAACAGAGCCAGGAAAAACATTCCTCTATTCGAATCCTTTCGTCGTGCTGTTGATTCTGCCTTCCTATGACCTATTCGGACTATTATGAGAAATGCTATACTTTTCTGCACATATAAAGCTTACAGATGAAAGCAAAAATCTTTTGCGGGAGAAGCTTGGCAGTACAATTCAATTCGATAATCTAGATGATCACTTCAATCTTAACCATGAGAATTTTTATATCTACTACAACAAATATAGTGAGCACAATGGTAGAAGTGAGCTACACGTTAGGGATGATAACGGTAAATATTTAACCTCCAATCTTCCACTTAATTACTATGGATTCTCAATGGAACTATCACCTGACGGAGCGTCAATTGCAGATTATGGTTTTTATCCTCTGTATGCAATCTATAACCCAAATCACTATGATAAAGCAAAGGAAAAAGTATTTGATGATCACGGTGAATTGTCACCAATTGCATCAAATGTGTTAGATAATTTTTTAAGCAACACAAATAGCTTAACCACACAAGATATATTACAAAATGTATTCTCACAACTGCAGAAGAAAGCTGATGAAGAAGCAGAAAGATTGGCAAGAGAAAGAGAAGCAGAAAGACAAAGGGAGGAAGAGTTAAATGAAAAGAACGAGGAGTTAAAAGAACTTGTAGAAAAGGATGAGATTAAAATATTCAAAGTGGTAAAAGGTAATGATTTAGGTAATGGGCATTCAGCAGTAGTTTTACAACTTGATGGGGAAGAAGGTGACAAGATACCTCTCGACTCTAGTAATACCAATTCCCATTACAGGGCAAACAGATGGACAATGATGGAAGAAAAGCCATACTGAAGTAAGTAAAATAGCGAGGTTTAAATGGCATTAAGATCAAAATTATTGGATGAAAAAGTAGTAGAATCAGCAAAAGAAATGCTGAAGAAAGTAATGAATAATGCATATGTTTCAAAAAAACTAAATGCTGTAATTGCAGCAAAAAAGTACAGTATAACGGCTGTAGCAAAAATATATTGCATTTCAAGAAGCGCACTAACTTCGTGGGTAAAACTCTTGAAAATTGGCAGAGAAGAAAAACTGTTTGCTCCTTCACAACGTCGTAGAAAAACTAAATTAAATCAGGCTCAACTACAGCAAATTGAAGAGTGGATAGAAGAAAATCCTAATATCACCATTAAAGAAATGAGAATAAGAATCCAGGAAAAGTTCGGATTAAATATCAGCAAATCTACAGTACACCGCCATATGCAAAAGATGAAATTCTCATATATTACACCAAGACCAGTTCATAATGGACAAGATAAAAGCAAACAAGAGGAATTCAAAAAAAAATCTCAATGGAGCTATTAGCAAGTATCCAGAAAAAGAGCTATTTTTCTTTGATGAATCACGGTTTGGCACACATTCAAAAGTTGGACATGGGTGGTTTAAAAAGGGGATTAGAACACAGGTTAAAACAAAATTAGGTAGGCAAAATTTCTATCTCTATAGTGCAGTTAATCCTAGAAATGGAGAGAGTTCTAGCTTATTTGCACCAAATGTCAACACTGATTGCATGAACATATTTCTTGAGCAAATTTCGCAATATCTAGAAACACGAGAGGCTTTTCTCGTTATGGACTGTGCTAGTTGGCATAGGTCAAAAAATTTAAAGGTACCTAAAAATATCGACATTATATACCTACCTCCATACTCACCTGAGCTAAATCCTGTTGAGAGGCTTTGGTTATATATAAAACAGAACATTTTGCGCAATAAAATATACGATACAATTGCTCTACTTGAGGGTGCTTTGTGCAAATTTATTACTTCTCTTGCCAGCTCCACAATTAAACAACTCTGCAATGTTTCCTATTTGACTGGACAACAATGAGAATTGGTATCAGAGGTTGTCCGGAAACTAGTAAATTCAAGCATATTCCCTCTTTAACATAACCCTACTCATAGCTAGGTATATGAAATTCTCAGTGGATGTTGTGAGTAAATCATACTCCTTCGATAGCCTTCTATTCCTATTAACCCAAGCAAAAGTCCTTTCTACAACCCATCTTCTTGGCTGTACTTTAAACCCTTGTTCTCTTGTTGGTAGTAGCTCAGGTGGCGTATCTTTGTGCACCCAAAATCTACATGGAGGCCTTGTAACAATTTCAATATCTATGTCATATTCTTCCTTTATGTGATTCTTTGAATTTCTTCCTTGGTATCCCATGTCAGCCCACATTTTTTTAACTTTAGTATATTTTGTTCTCATATTGTTTAATGCTATTTTAATACCATCTCTATCATTTTCGTTAGCAGCGCCTACGTAACAACCTAGTATAAAACCCTGAGTGTCTGTAATTATATGCCTTTTTCTACCCTTTACTTTTTTTACTTCCATCATAGCCTTTGATCCCCCCTTTTCTGTAGTCTTTACAGATTGACTATCTACTATACAGGCACTCGGCTGCTCATTCCTTCCTATTTTTCTTCTACTATATTTTGTAATTTCATAATTCATTTTCTCAAAAATTCCCTGCTTCTTCCATTGCCTGAACTGCTCATACACAGTCTTCCATAGCGGAAAATCATTTGGTAAATACCGCCATTGACACCCTGTACGCAATACATAGAAAATTGCTTCTAATATTTCTCTTTTGCTATACTTTGGCGGCCTTCCTCCTTTCTTGTATGATACTCTGAAGTGTTTTTCTATTCTTGCCCATTCCCTTTCGCTTAGATCTGTTGGATACTTTTTTCTCATCTTTACCCCGTACTAAAATTTCAGATATTATAGCCTTTTACTTGTTTCCGGACAACCTCTGATACCAATTCTCATTGTTGTCCAGTCAAATAGGAAACATTGCAGAGTTGTTTAATTGTGGAGCTGGCAAGAGAAGTAATAAATTTGCACAAAGCACCCTCAAGTAGAGCAATTGTATCGTATATTTTATTGCGCAAAATGTTCTGTTTTATATATAACCAAAGCCTCTCAACAGGATTTAGCTCAGGTGAGTATGGAGGTAGGTATATAATGTCGATATTTTTAGGTACCTTTAAATTTTTTGACCTATGCCAACTAGCACAGTCCATAACGAGAAAAGCCTCTCGTGTTTCTAGATATTGCGAAATTTGCTCAAGAAATATGTTCATGCAATCAGTGTTGACATTTGGTGCAAATAAGCTAGAACTCTCTCCATTTCTAGGATTAACTGCACTATAGAGATAGAAATTTTGCCTACCTAATTTTGTTTTAACCTGTGTTCTAATCCCCTTTTTAAACCACCCATGTCCAACTTTTGAATGTGTGCCAAACCGTGATTCATCAAAGAAAAATAGCTCTTTTTCTGGATACTTGCTAATAGCTCCATTGAGATTTTTTTTTGAATTCCTCTTGTTTGCTTTTATCTTGTCCATTATGAACTGGTCTTGGTGTAATATATGAGAATTTCATCTTTTGCATATGGCGGTGTACTGTAGATTTGCTGATATTTAATCCGAACTTTTCCTGGATTCTTATTCTCATTTCTTTAATGGTGATATTAGGATTTTCTTCTATCCACTCTTCAATTTGCTGTAGTTGAGCCTGATTTAATTTAGTTTTTCTACGACGTTGTGAAGGAGCAAACAGTTTTTCTTCTCTGCCAATTTTCAAGAGTTTTACCCACGAAGTTAGTGCGCTTCTTGAAATGCAATATATTTTTGCTACAGCCGTTATACTGTACTTTTTTGCTGCAATTACAGCATTTAGTTTTTTTGAAACATATGCATTATTCCTTACTTTCTTCAGCATTTCTTTTGCTGATTCTACTACTTTTTCATCCAATAATTTTGATCTTAATGCCATTTAAACCTCGCTATTTTACTTACTTCAGTATGGCTTTTCTTCCATCATTGTCCATCTGTTTGCCCTGTAATGGGAATTGGTATGATATACTATTTAGCACTGTTTCAGATTGATATATAGTTCGCATTCTGTTACCAGTGGTAAAAATTTCTTCATCGCTACTTGAAGATGATCGCCTTCTATAACCCAAATCAGTTAGTTCTAATACAGGAGCAGCATTACGACCCTTAACATATCTATATGCTATGAATCCTATAATTCCAACAATACCTATTGCTCCAACCAAAGATCCCCCTATCATTCCTGCCTTATTAGACCCTATAGCAAGTTGAGTAGGTTGTGGTGAAGAAGTAGACTGAGGAAGTAAAGTCGTGGTGAATATAGGAGTTGTTGACTCTTTTGTTCTAGTACTTGGTATACTAAATACTGTTTGTGTAGTTTTCTCTGAGCTTGTTGTTGGCGCAGTTGGTTCCACTGTTACTGTGCTTGTTTGAGTCGTTGACTCTGTTGAAGGTTTATTCGTTGTAGAAGTAGGTGCAACGGCTTCTGTTGTTGGCTTCACTGTTACTGTACTTGTTTGAGTCGTTGACTCTGTTGAAGGTTTACTCATCGTAGAAGTCGACGCACCAGTCGCTGCTGTAGGTTTTACAGTACTTGTCTCAGTCCCTGAAGTTACTATCGGCACACTAGTTGACGTTGTAGCAACCGTGGTCGCTTGTGAAGTAGTAGTTGTTTTTGCTACTGTCGTTGACTCCGTTGAAGGTTTACTTATTGTAGAAGTAGGTGCAACGGCTTCCGTTGTAAATTTAGTAGTCTTCACAGCGTCGGTTTCTGCTGTGCTAGTAATTGCAGCAGTCGGCGTTTTCTTAGAAGTCACAACCGTTTCTGCAACAGTTATAGGAGCCACGGTACTACTAGAAATAATATCTGGCGTTAATCGACCGTTAATGATATTAACAAAATCACTGAGAGTTTTGATGCTATTTGCCGGTATTATTGTTGCTTCAGAAGATTTTCCAGAGCCGTTTTGATTAAAAGTTACAATATTTTCTCCACTTACCGCAGTTACGATAAAACCACCCTGACCGTTGCCTTTAATATATAATTGCTCTATAGGATCTGTAAATTGATAGATAGGAAAATCTGACACTGATCCATTTTTAAGTAGAGTTTCTATATGTAACCTCTGCTCATTAGCTGATTGGTCATTTTCAAGAAAAGCAACTAGATCATTTCCTTCCGTTTGTTCAACATACTGCAAAAAGCTTATTTCATGTTCTCTAGAAAGAGATAGTGCTTTATTATCTATTTGACCTTTTCGATTACCAAGTAAAAAGCCATTAACTCCATCCTTCAGACCCTGAATCACTTTAGCCATATCAAATTTAAAAATACGTGTTTTTCTCACCTCTTGATTTTCCTTAGTAATCCTTTTGCTCACTTGCGAATAAAGCATCGTGTTTCCATTTAATGCCAATTGCCCCTGATTATCAAAATTGAACAATTTTCTTTCTGTAACACCTTTTTCTCCAGTCAATACCTTAAATTTTCCGCTCTCGCTTGACTTTAAGTACCAAGAAACTAAAGTTTGATCCTTTAAGTTATGGGCGATTACAATTACGTCACCATTACCAACTTTCACTGCTCTTGGTTGAAAGTAACTATTGCCCACATTTGCAAGACTATTATTATCAATATTCTTTTGTAATTTTCTTTTATCTAAATGTTCAACTGAAGGAGTATTAACTGATTGTTTAATTCCGTAAGTGTTAAAAGATAAGCCTTTAACGCATTTTTCTCCTTCTTCGCTAATTCCTTCTTCAGGAAAGATAACTCCAACTTTATCTATTTCAGCTGAATCTTCTATTAATGTGAGAGATAATTGATCTTTGAATTCATTTGCTACGCTGATATTTGTACCACATTCGTATGTTTTTGATTGATATAATGGACTAATAAGTAATTTTACTTTACTGCTCCCATTACCATTATCTTGATAGCTGAGTCCGTAAGCAACTCCATTCCCCTCAATTAATTCTACGTTTGTTGGATTAAAACCTATCGCTTCTTTAATTTCCGGTGTATTTGAGTTGATCCCGAGTAATCTTCTTAATATAGACATAATTTTATTTAAAATATTAATAAAATGCTATTATGATTACTCCTGTGTGTTAATGTCAATGAAAATTTTAACTAAAATTAAAAAATTAATATAATATTTTATACTAAAAGGTAAATATAAGCTTGAAGAGGGCTAAGAAGCTTTATGCTATTTCTCAAAAAACCAACAATTGCAATCATTGGTTCTACAGGTATAATCTGTTAAAGTTTACACGAGTCTCATGAATGATAGAAAAAGAAGAGCAGTTTAGTTTTACATCAGAAAACCTCAAGAAAGCGGGAAAGTTTATAGAGATGTATCCCAAAGGTAGAGAAGGTAGTGCTGTTATGCCTTTACTATATCTGGTTCAAGAGCAATGCGGATGGGTTTCTGAATCTGCTATGCGTTATGTTGCTGATATGCTGCATATTCCAGATATTCGTGTATATGAAGTGGCAAATTTTTACACCATGTATAATTTAAAACCAGTAGGCAAATATCTAATACAAATTTGTAGAACAACTCCTTGCTGGTTGTGCAATAGTGAAGAAGTTTTAAATACCTTTAAAAAAAAACTTGGAATCAATATCGGTGAGACTACTAAAGATAATTTGTTCACTTTAAAAGAAGTTGAATGCCTAGGTGCATGCGTTAATGCTCCCGTTGTGCAGATCAATAATGACTTCTATGAAAATCTTACTCCTGAGAAAGTAGAAAACATCATAACAGAACTTTCAGGCAAATAGATGAAAGAAGAATTTTCATTCAAGAGAATCAAGCAATCAGGTTCTGCAAGAGTTGGAACAATTAAAACTCCAAATGGAAGCGTAGAAACCCCCGCTTTTATATTCTGCGCAACAAAAGCTGCAATTAAAGCTGCAGATATTGAAAGAATAAGTGAAGCTGGTACCCAAATCATACTTTCCAACACCTATCACCTAATGCTTCAACCAGGAGAGAATACTGTTGCAAAACTTGGTGGTTTGCGCAAGATGATAGGATGGAATGGGCCAATGCTAACTGACTCAGGTGGATATCAGATATTTAGCTTAGGCCACGGATCAGTTTCGGAAGAGATAAAAGGAATAAGAAAAAAACAAAAAACTTTGATCAAAATTAATGAGGATGGGGCAATTTTTCGTTCTTACATTAATGGTAAAATTTATTGCTTAACTCCTGAAAAATCTGTACAAATTCAACAGAAATTAGGTGCAGATTTAATCCTAGTTTTAGATGAATGCACTCCATTTCACGTAAGCAAAGAATACACAGCAAAATCAATGCTCATGAGCCACAGATGGGCTGAACGTTCTTTAAATGAATTTGAAAAAAACAATAATGGCAATCAGGCACTGTATGGAATTAGTCAAGGCGGAGTGTATCAAGATTTACGTAGAGAAAGTTGTGATTTTATCAACGATTTGCCATTTTTTGGTCAAGCAATAGGTGGATCACTTGGTCAAAGTAAAGAGCAGATGCATGATGTAGTTTCTTTCACTATGGACCACCTGAAAAAAGACAGGCCTACTCATTTGCTTGGTATTGGTGGAATTGTGGACATCTTTCGCGGAGTAGAGCTTGGAATTGACACGTTTGATTGCGTGCATCCAACCCGCTTAGCAAGGCATGGTGGCGCACTTGTTAAAGTAAAAAACAGAAATTCTATTTCTTCAAAGTGCAAAGAGCATATTAATTTGCGGAATCAACGATTTGAGCTGGACAACAACCCAATTGAAAGTGACTGTTTATGTTTTACCTGCAGAAAACATTCAAGAGCTTATATACACCATTTACTGAAAGCTAAAGAGCTCCTGGCTTACACGCTCGTTACCATTCATAATATTTTCTTTATGAATAAGTTAATGGCATCAATAAGGCAGGCTATATTAGATGATAGGCTAGATCGGGAGAAAAATAATTGGATTAGTGAGACACCACTACACTGTGAATTATACACCTAGTTCATATTTTTCTACGCTTATTTTATATTCCCTAAAACAGAAAAAGCCTTCCTCTTCCTACTCTTTCTTCCTTGGCTAATCCATAGTTAGCGTTTTTTGCACATGTGCGTTGCATTTTTTAATCTTCTTTAAAAACTTGACAATACATGACAACACTGGTATGTTAAAAATATAGTTTTTGTGAGGTATTTATGGTTAACAATAAAGAAAAACATCAAATAGCGTTTTGCGTTTCAGCCGTTACATTCTTAGCTGGGTTATCATTAATCGCAACTGCAATTGCAGTGGGTACCGTACCTGCTATAGCTGCTTGTCTAGTGATAGGAGGAATTTTGACTGTCTTGTCTGGTGTGCAAGCAGTAGAAAGCTATTTATTTTTACGAAACAGCGAGAAAACTTTGAATAAACTGATAAGTAATATACGCGATGAACCAGAAAGGTATCCGTTCAGCGGAGTGGCAGAATAAGGTAGACAAGGTGATCTAAAAGATAATCATAGAGCAAAAGTGAAATAATATGGTAAACCTTTTAGAACTTTGCAAAAATTTACAGCAAAAAATAGAAAGGTTAGAAGCAAAAATAGAAAGATTGGAAAAAGAGAATGAAAGTTTAAAAGCAGAAAATAAGGCTTTAAAGATAGAAAATGCTGAGTTAAGAGAAAGACTCGGTTTAAGCTCAAAAAATTCATCAATACCAAGTTCCAAAGAGTTGTATAAAATAAAAAAGAATAAGCCGAAAAGCGAAAGGAATATTGGCGGTCAGGTTGGTCATAAAGGAAGTTTTCGCGCCAACATGGATGCAGATAAAGTAGTAAAGATAGAGTTGCCTAATACTTGCGAATGCGGAGGAGAAATTGCAATATGTGAAAAACCATATATTCATCAGAAAGTTGATCTTCCAGAAATCAAGCCTTATGTAGTGGAATATCAGTTAGAACATGGCCGTTGTCGGAGATGCGGAAAGAGAAGAAGTAGCAAGTTACCGGAAGGTGTTACGCCAGATACATTTGGTCCAAGGGTTAAGTCAATAATTGCAGCGTTCAGCGGATTCTACAAAAATTCAAAACGCGAAATAGCGAGTGTCGTAAATGATATCTTCAATTTGAACATAAGCGTCGGTAGCATATCAAATAGTGAACATAGAGTTGCTTCAAAATGCAAAAAAATGTATGAGCAGATCGAACAAGAGATAAGTAGGAGTAAAGTTCTACATATTGATGAAACGAGCCATTATAACAAAGGTAAACTCGCTTGGTGTTGGATGTTTGCAAGCAATACGGCAAGTTTTGTAAAATTTACAGAGTCAAGAGGAATGAAAGTTTTACAAAATAGTAAATTCTGCAATCGCAATAGCTTGGTAATAACTGACAGGTATGCAGCATAGAATTATTTTGCCGATAAAAACAGGCAAATCTGTTGGGCACATTTATCAAGAGATTTTGAAAGATTAGCACATAGTTGGAATATTGAAGTTAAAGTTCTGGGTTGTTACTTGAGAAACGTGGCCACTGAATTATTTGCACTAAAAAAAGCTTTACTAAAAAGTGAGATAGATGTTTTGAGGTTTGTCAGACGTGCCAGAAAATTAAGAAAACGTACAAAGTATTACTTGAAGGAGATATCTCGTTTACCTGAAGCAATTGGAGCCTCTCGAGTTGCAAAAAATGTTCTGAGATCTGAAAGAATGATGTGGAAATTTTTAGATGACCCAGAAAATATTCCGCTGACAAATAACCACGCTGAACGGCAAATTCGGCATTATGTCGTTTATCGCAAAAACTCATATTTTACACAATCAAAGCGGGGAAATACATTCCTTGAGCGGATAATTTCATTATACTTAACTTGGAAACAAAGGGGTCTCAATCCTTTCCAAAATCTCCTATCTATTGTTTCTTAAACCACTCTCCTGAACGGATACCCAAAATCTCCTATCTATTGTTTCTTAAACCACTCTCCTGAACGGATACCCAGAAAGCAAACTTTTTATAGAAAGGATTTTGCAACCGTTCATTGAACTTTTTAGTGAGCTTAAGCAACATAATTAAAGTACACTAAGCTTTAAGCATAGAAACCACTTTATCGTAACTTGGCAATGATTCAATTTCTCCAATTGCAGCTAGAGTGGTTTTTTCATGCTGAGATAACAATTCTTCTGCTGCTTTTTTTACGTTAGCAGTGGTAACTGCACTAATTTTTTCTATTAATTCATTTTTACTGATGTACCTATCATAGTTACCGTAGTAGTGTCCCAATGTTTCAGCACGTGAGCTAACACTTTCGCGTGACATTAAAATTTGGGATTTTACTCGCTCTTTCACTCTATTTACTTCTTCTTCCTTCAGATCATCTGTAGACAACTTCTTCAACTCTGTCGTTATAGATTTTAAAAGCTTATCTAAGTTACTACTGTCTGTACCAGCAAAAATGGAAAACATTCCTGTATTAGTATAGCTGGAATTAAATGAATAAACAGAGTAAGCTAATCCCTGCTTTTCCCTTACTTCCTGGAATAAACGTGATGACATTCCGCTCCCTAATATAGAATCAAGCACTTGAAACGTGTGATATTTATCGTCATGGCGAGAAACACTAGGTAGACCAATTAGCAAGTGTACCTGATCTAATTTACGATGTTCTAAATACTCACCACCAGTACAGCTCGCATTTTGGCTTTTTTTTAGCTTTTTAGAATGAATCTTTGAGAGAAAATCTTTGGTTAATGCAACAACTTCTTCATGTTCAACATTTCCTGCAACGGCAAATAGCATATTCTCACCAAAGTAATGCTCATTTATGTAATTATCTAGATCTCCTCGAGTAAAAGATTTTACAGTATTTTGCGTGCCTAAGATTGACCTACCAAATGGTTGGTCTTTATAAGCTGCCTCAAAATATTTGTCGAAAATAATGTCACTTGGTGAATCATTAGTTTGAAAAATCTCTTGTATTACAACACCCTTCTCACGTTCCAATTCATCTTCTGGAAACGTGGAATTCATCAATATATCTATTAATATATCAATACCAGTTTTTATGTCTTTCTTGAGGACTTTTGCATAATAGGTGGTGCTTTCCCTACCAGTGCTGGCGTTGAAAACCCCACCTATGTCATCAAAAGCTTTTGCAATTTCAAATGCAGTTCTTGTCTTCGTCCCTTTGAAAGCCATGTGTTCTAGAAAATGGGATATTCCATTTTGATTTGCACTTTCCGCTCTACTGCCAACACCAACTCGTATGCTTAAAGCTACGGAATCAACATCACGCACCTGCTCAGTTATTATGCGCAGACCATTATCTAATTTTGTTACCTGGGGTACATTCATCTTATGTGTTCTTTTTTAAATTCTCTTCTGCAAAATCCCAATTAATTAAATGGTCAAGGAAAACTTTTATGTAGTCAATTCTACGGTTTTGACAATCTAAATAATAGGCGTGCTCCCACACATCCATAGTGAGTAGTGGCACTTGGCCATAAATTATTGGCAAATCTGCATTTGGAGTCTTGGTGATTTTGAGCTTTCCTAACCTACCTTTTTCGAGCACTAACCATACCCATCCACTGCCAAACTGGCTTACTCCATGACTCGAAAATTCTTCATAAAATTTATCAAAGCCACCGATATCGTCTTGAATTTTTTTTGCTAGAAGACTACCATCTTTAGGCTTACCACCACCATTTTTTTTCATTGAATTCCAATAAAAAGTGTGATTCCAAACTTGTGCTGCATTATTAAATATAGGCAAGTTGCCGCTATTACCATGCACTTTTGTTATTAATTCCTCAATTTTTACATGTTGATAATCCGTATTTTCAACTAGCTCGTTGAGTTTATTTAAATATCCTTTATGGTGCTTATCATAATGAAAATCTAAGGTTTTTGCAGATATATAAGGCTCCAAAGCTGTTTTATCGTATGGTAATTCAGGTAAAGTAAAACTCATAAAAACCTCTTTATTTCTAACCTACTTGGATGGTAGGGCAATATATGCTTTTGTGCAACATATAATTAATAGCTAAAACATTTAGGTATCTATTGCATTATTCTAAATTATACTACAATAACGATTATCATATAAGCCATAGAAATGGATTAAATGCAAAAGTTACTTGACACCCTTCGCCAACCCCCTTATCATGAAACTGAAGCTATTTATTTATCTTCTCTGTACAGATTAAATGACAAAAAAACTCACGTATCTGGCGTCTCATGTTTAATTTTTTGCACTATGTGCACCTTATGTCTTATAAAATTTCTACCTACATAAGCTGAAACGCGCTTATAAAGCGTTTAAAACATAAAAAAACGCCGACTTAAAAAATGGATAGTGAATAACTAGCTACCCTAGGGTTTCTTTTGCCTTTTTCTCCGCTTAGTAAATTTCTTAATGTTTATACGGAAGGTGTCATTCCAGCGCGTGACGCTGGAATCCCAAAAAAAGGATGAGGAGAGTAGACCGGCGGAACTTCCCCACCAGTCTCTCGCAGAACTGCACGGAAACCTCTCGGCTTATACAGCTCCCATTATTTAGCCTTTTGATCCTAACCCAAGTGTCCAATGATAGAAAATACTTGGAGACCTCTTTCTCACTTTTCCTAGAAATTGCTTTGCTAGTCTTCCGTGATCACGAAGTTTCTTATATTTTGTCCTGACCCATCTTATGAGGTATCTCTCTATATTTCTGAGAGATGGATACATCTCTGATTTATAAAACCTGCCATAGTACTGAAACCAGCCTCTGACTATTGGATCTATTTTCTTCGATATTTCCTCTAGTGTGGTCCATGTAATCCGATGTATTCTCCATGACTTTATGGTTTTCTTGATCTTCTTCTTGGCTTTGTTACTAATTGCAGGTAGAAATGAGATGAAATAATTCCTCATCTTATTCTTTGCTACTCTAGGTCTAAAAGTATAACCTAGAAAATCAAAGCTTTGTTTAGGAAATTGTTCTTTTCTATCATCATCCTTACTGTACACAATCTGTGTCTTTTCAGGATGTAACTTCAATTTACACTTAGCCAATCTTTCTTCAATCATTACTTTCATAAATCCTGCCTGTCTTTTAGTTCTGCAGTGCACTATCGCATCATCTACATATCTTTCAAATGGTACTGTTGGATAATTTTGTTTCATCCACATATCAAACGCATGGTGCATAAATATGCTTGAAATGATTGGGCTTATTGAACCTCCTTGCGGAACTCCTTTATCCCTTGTTACCCTACTGCCATCTGCTTGCTGAATGGGAGCTTTCATCCACCTCTCAACATACAGTATGACCCATTTGCAGTCTGTGTGTTTCTTGATAGCCTGCAGTGCTAAATCGTGGTCCAGATTGTCAAAAAATCCAGATATATCAAGATCTACCGTCCAATCATTTTTCCAACATCTCTTCCGTGCTGTGTATACCGCATCCAGCGCAGACTTATTTGGTCTATAACCATATGAATCTTCGTGAAATTTCGGTTCTACTAACGGCTCAAGATACATTGTAGCTGCTGTTTGCGCTATCCTGTCGAATACTGAAGGCACACATAAAATTCTTTGCCCTCCTGTATCTTTTGGTATCGCAACAGCTTTTACCGGCTCTGGAAAATAACTTCCGGATGACATCCGATTCCATAATTTGTATAGATTATCCTTTAGATTTTCTTCAAACTTTGTTATCGAGACCTCATCTACACCTGCTGCACCTTTATTTTTCGATACTTGTTTATAAGCTCTCCAAATAAGTTGCTTTGGTATATCAAAAGACTTTGTTTTATTCATTAACTCCTCCCTTTCGGTTGATAAATAATTAAAACTAAATAACTTAGCCCCTTCACTCCATTTCCATTACAGAAACTTCTTCGCTACTACGAGCTAATCCGCCCCTGTTTTTCGCATCGGTACTCTCATCCTCAGAGATCAGCTCTTTGGACTTCTCCCTTTTCATCGAAACGACAGGTTCCCGTAGTTCCATGCAATAGCCTAAAATAGATTCACGCCACTTTTATGCCGGACGCCACCTACCCAGTAAACAAGCTCCCTGTAGATTCATCCCAGGTTAACGACTACCCCCTGGTTTTGACGTCGTCTCTACGCTTTCGACACTTCATCAGTGGTTCACTTGCGTTCGTCTCTCTATTTCATACATGACACATAATTGTGCCTTTTCCATAACGCTCACTACCTTAGCTCTTTACCAAAGCAGCTTATGGCTGTTTGAAGCCTGCTCTTGCAAACCGGCTCCGAGGGGCCCTCCCTCATCTACTGCACAGCTTCAACACTTTCCGTGTTTCTACGGCGCACTGTCATCCGAGTAGCTGACACTGGGATGACAAAAAAAGGAGCACTGGGATGACATCATAGGGGCGCTGGCCTGACAATCGTCATTCCGCTACGTGTTAGCGGGATCTAGAGATACCGTGACGGTATGACAAGGGAGAACAGTTGTATTCCTGCACAATTTATTCTCATGACAAAAACGTCTTAACTTTCTCTCTACTTTTTCTGGATAAGGTCAATTTTGTGAAAAAATGGATTGAATTATAGGCAGATTTGGCTATTATTTGTAATATATGGGTATTAGGTAAAATGTTTAAATTTGATCCTTTATTATTAGCTCGAATTCAGTTTGCCTTCACAATAGGCTTTCACATTATATTTCCTGCTTTCACGATCGGGCTTGCAAGTTTTCTAGCCTTTTTGGAATGGTGTTGGCTTAAGACTGGTGATACACGTTTCCGTGATGTTTATAAATTCTGGATCAAGATTTTTGCCGTTGCTTTTGGCATGGGAGTGGTATCTGGAGTTGTAATGTCATATCAACTTGGTACCAATTGGTCGATTTTTTCTGACCGCATAGCCAATGTTCTCGGCCCTCTATTTTCCTTTGAGGTTTTAACAGCCTTTTTTCTGGAGGCATCTTTTTTGAGTATTATGCTATTTGGATGGAATAGAGTAAGTTCTCGTATGCACTTTGCTTCTACTTGTATTGTTGCAGTGGGAACGCTTATTTCAGCTTTTTGGATTATTGCGGCCAACAGTTGAATGCAAACACCCGCTGGATTCACGATTGGTGAGAATGGTCTCCTATATCCAACCAATTGGTTAGAGATTATTTTTAATCCTTCTTTCCCTTATCGCTTTATTCATATGGTAACAGCAGCCTATCTTACAACAGCTTTTGTGGTTGGTGGTGTAGGAGCATTTTATCTTTGGAGAAAACGACATGCTCCTCAAGCAAGAATTATGCTTGGTATGGCAACCATTATGGTAGCTTTAGCTGCACCATTTCAGCTGTTCATGGGAGATAGGCATGGATTAAATACACTAAAGCATCAACCTGCTAAGATTGCTGCAATGGAAGGTATATGGGAAACCGAAAAAGGGGCTGGCTTACTTTTATTTGCTTATCCGGATCAGCAAAATGAAATTAATCACTACGAGATAAAAATTCCTAATCTTGCCAGCTTGATCTTAACACATGATTTTTTAGGAGAAGTAAAAGGATTAAAGGAATGGAAAAAAGAAGATAGACCACCTGTAGTATGGGTATTCTGGTCCTTCCGTATAATGGTTGGAGTTGGAATTTTAATGATCATAATTGGGTCAGTAAGTGTTATACAGTATCTTCGTGGCAAATTATTCCAAAGTTGTTTCTTACATGGATGGTGGATATCAATGATGCCGTCTGGGTTCATAGCGTTACTTGCAGGTTGGTTTACTACTGAAATTGGCCGTCAACCTTACACTGTATATGGAATTATGCGCACAATTGAATCATTTTCATCTGCGATTACCGGTCCTCAGGTTGCATGGTCTTTGATTGCATTTATCGTTATGTATACCCTTATATTTGGAGCAGGTAGTTACTATATTCTGAAACTTATATACAAAGGAATTCCTGTCATTAAAGAAGAAGAGCAATTTTATAAACACGGTATTGGAGCTTCAGTGATTGATGCTGGTACATCTGGAAAGGACAACAATCATGTTTGATTTTTCTTCCTTAATTAATTTACCCCTAATCTGGGGATTACTAATTGCCATAGCTGTTTTACTGTATATTTTAATGGATGGGTTTGATTTAGGTATTGGTATTTTACTTCCTTTTGCACCGTCAGATAAATGCCGTGATCACATGATAAGCTCAATTGCACCATTTTGGGATGGAAACGAAACATGGTTGGTATTGGGTGGTGGAGGGTTGTTTGCTGCTTTTCCTCTTGCATATTCAATATTAATGCCTACTTTTTATATTCCAATCATTATTATGCTGCTTGGCCTTATAGTGCGCGGAGTATCCTTTGAGTTTCGTTTTAAGGCAGAAGGAAAATACAGGCGATTATGGGATTATGCCTTTCATTTTGGGTCACTTGGTGCTGCATTTTGCCAAGGCATGATTTTAGGTGCATTTATACATGGTGTAGAAGTAAACGGACGCAACTTTTCTGGTGGCCAATTTGATTGGGCAAGTGCTTTTAGTGTAATGACAGGCATTGCTGTGATATTTGGATATGCACTTTTAGGTTCTACATGGCTCATAATGAAGACAGAAAATATAACACAAGAATGGGCACGCAAGGTTGCTTCTTATACGCTTGGTTTTGTAGGTATTTTCATGGGACTAGTGAGTGTAGTGACACCATTTTTAAATGAACGTATTAAAAACTTTTGGTTTAGTATGCCAAATTTTTATTATTTATTTTCTATTCCATTACTCACATCTTGGCTATTTTTCATGCTGTGGTTTGATCTTCAGAATACTAAACGGGAGTACCGTCCATTCTTTCTCAGTATTGCTATTTTTTTTATGGGATATTTAGGTTTAGGAATTAGTATCTACCCATGGATTATACCTTTTCAATATACCATTCTGGATGCAGCTGCTTCTGGGCCAAGTTTATCTTTAATGCTCATTGTTATAATACCGCTTTTACCAATCATTTTAACTTACACTGGTTATTGCTATTATGTCTTTCGTGGAAAATCAAATTATGAACACACATATTAAGGAGTTAGTGACCTTATGGTTAAAACGTTACCCTTAAATCAAGCAGTCGTTCTGGCAATGGCGTCAACTCAAGAACCTTCATTAGCAAACCCTCCTATGGATTTTCTGAAAAGTTTTTGAGTATATTGTATTTTTAATTTGTAGAATAAGTTTTTTTCCTTTTTGCATGCTAACCAAAAAGGGTTCTGTCATCCTTCTTGTCATATAAGTAGCTTGACGCGGGCATTCAGTTTTCTTTATAATTTTCTTTGTGAAAGAACAAAAATGCTTATTTGTAACCATAGCTGGCTTACCAAATGCTGGGAAGTCTACATTAATTAACAGCATCATAGGCAAGAAAATTGCAATTGTCACCCCTAAAGTGCAAACAACAAGGACGCAAATAAGGGGTGTTGCAACATGCAACAACACACAAGTTGTCTTTACTGACTCCCCAGGAATTTTCTCAGCAGAAACAAAACTTGAAAAAGCTTTAGTCAAATCTGCATGGTCGGCAGTTAAGGATAGTGACATCACTTTGTTGCTTGTTGATGTAAGCAATTATTTGAAAAATATAGAAAGAATTAAGACTATATTTATGCGGCTGCAGCGCACAAAAGGCAGATGCATTTTGGTTATCAATAAAACTGATTTGGTAAAAAGGCCTGAATTAAAGATGGCGCATGAGCATCTGAATTTGCTTTATAAATTTGAAAAGGTTTTTATGATATCAGCATTAAAGAATGATGGACTTTCTGATTTGATGAATTACTTGTCTGAAGTTGCATCGGTGAGCCCCTGGTTTTATGAAGAAGATCAAATAACCGATTCCTCGACAAATTTTTTATCAGCAGAAATTACGAGAGAAAAATTATTCTTGAACTTGCGTGAAGAATTGCCATACTCTACAGCTGTTATAACTGAACAATTTGAGGAAAAAAAAGATAAGAGTTTAGTCATCAAACAGATCATATTTGTGTTGAAAGATAATCATAAAAAAATAGTACTAGGAAAAGATGGCAGTAATATTAAAAAAATTAATATCGAAGCGCGTGCTGAACTAGAAAAATTATTTGAGTGCAAGGTACACCTCTTTTTATTTGTGAAAGTGCGACCTTGGATCGACCGTCCGGAGGAGTATATAGGCAATGCTTAATTCTTTATTGGTATTTGATATTGAAACTATACCAGATGTAAATTCCTGCAAAAATTTACTCAATATTAGTGATGATAGTAGTGTAGAAGAGAAGAGGGATGCATTAACAAAATATCATCTTGAAATAACAAACGGGCAAAACTCTTTTCTGCGTCAGCCTTTTCACCTTGTTGTAGTTATTAGTTTTTTACTTTGCAATATAAGCTACCAGAGTGGTTATGAGGTGTTCACACTGCAAGAAATAAGATCTGGAGGCACACTAAATTCCAGTGAAAAGGAGCTAGTGAAAGGATTTTTTAACTACATATCAGAGAAAAAGCCAAGATTAGTTTCGTTCAACGGACGCACTTTTGATATACCAGTGCTGAAGTATCGTGCTATGGTCCATGGCATTCAAGCAGAATATTTTCATAAAGCTGGCGATAAGTGGAATAGTTACAATCAGAGATATAGCAGTGATTGGCATTGTGATTTGCTTGAATCCCTCTCTGATTTTGGAGCTTCTGCGAGAGTAAAAATGAACGAAGTTTGTGCAGCATTTAATCTTCCTGGTAAGATTGGAGTTGATGGGTCACAAGTTATGGACTTATACGATAGCGGCAAGATACAAGAGATTCGAGATTATTGTGAAACAGATGTAATTAACACTTATTTGATTTACTTAAGGTTCATGCATCATCAGGGACGGATTACTACTGAAAGCTACAACAAAAGTGTGGAAGAGCTGCTTTTAGAGTGCGAAAAAAAAGAATACCTAAAGAAATTTAAAGAAGAATGGCAAATAACTTGTGGTGGAAAAATTTTACTTCCATAGAATAAATAGTCGAGTTATAATGCACTAGCAAGCGAACCTCTGTACTAAATTTTGGTTAATATACACGTTGAGTATATTAAGAAAGTTGCTTTTAAGGTATTGCATTTTACTTTTATTTTCGTTATAAGGTTGCTTTAAGTTGAATTTTCAACATTTTTATACTATTTACATTTAAGATATGATTTCGAAATTTTTTGGGGGCACTTCATGAAAAAGTCTATGTATACTAGAACTGCTCTAGTTTCTTTATTAACTTTATGTTCTTTCAGCAGTTTTGCAGCTGACTTTCCTGATGAGAGTATGAAGGAAATAAAAAAGCAAGAGAGCACAAAAACTTCTGGAAAAACAGAAGTTATGAAAACATCAAATAAAAAACTGAAAGAAAAGATCGACAGAATATGTAATGCTGATCCAAGAAAAAAAGCTGAAGAGCTTAAGAAAAAGGAAGAGATGAGATTAGCAGCCGAGCAGAAGAAAAAAGAGGAGATCAGGCTAGCAAATGAGAAAAAAGCAAAGCTTATAGAGGATTCAAAAGCGAAAGCTCTAAACGCTAAGAATTCTAATATAGAAAAAGGTAAAGTTTCAAAAACTAAGCGTTCTAAAACTAAGAATGCTAAAGTTGAAGATAAAGATGTAAAGAAGGATATAAAAGTTATTAACAAAAATACAGAGGAAAAAGGTAAGGCAAGTCCTGTTGTTTCAGTTGGTGGAGTTGATATTATCGATACCAATCAAGGGCAAAGTAATTTAAGAATAACTTTTGGTGGTGTTGTTGATGCTCAAGGTTATGGCAAAGCTGGACCGAGTGGCGCAGATTATAAACGTTATAACGTTATGCCAAACAGATCTACAGAGTATTATAATGCCACTCCAGATATAACAAAAGGAGCAAATCCAATATTCTATGAAGGAATAGGAAATATTGGTGATTACAGCAACGATATGGGTATGATTGCTGATGCAATATTGCACCTCAGAGCAGAAAATAAGAATGAAGATTTAGGTCTTCTTTATGGTGCTGACGTGCAGTTTCATGTCCCAGTGACCGAAGGTAAGGGAGCTTCACAGGGTGTTTATGCTGCAAAAGGCAGAAGTGCGCATGTGTTTGTTAACTCAAAATATGGTGACGTGAAGCTTGGTTACCAATTTGGTCCTGAGGCTCTGATGAGGCTTGATGCAACAAGAATTGCGACTGTTGACGGAGCTGCAGATAGTGACTGGTTCAGAAAAGTGAACTTAGAAGGAAGCGCTGCTAGCTTTCCATTTTATGTAACACCACGTCTTTACACTGAAAGTTTTTCGAGTGAAAGTGAAAAATTCTCTTTCCGTATGGCAGGGAAATATAACAAAGGCGTTATGACTACACTGCCATTTAGAGTTGCTTACTACTCACCAAATTATATGGGCGCAAGGTTTGGCATCAGTTATGCACCTCGTTATGATAGTAGCTTGTTTATTGTGAAAGAAAAAGAAGAGAAAAACGGTAAGGTAAAAGATAAGATAAGGCATGTCGGTCCAGACTATGAGCACATAGTAAGTGCTGGTGCATCATATGAATATGACTTTGATAAATATAATGTAAAAGTTAAAACTTCTGCAGTTGGTGAGTATGGTCAAGCAAAAAAACTAAATAAAGATAAGCATGTTTATAATGAATATGTAGAGTACAATGACCTTATGGGTGTTAATTTGGGTGTAAGCGCTGATTATAAGATTAATGAAGATCAAGGCGTAAAATTTGCTGCCTCTTTTGCATACTTGGGCAAATCTGGTCAACCGAAGGGTATTAAAAAATTAATTGGTGATACCTATACGGAAATTGATAGTAAAGATGCTACTGATGGCAAAAGAGTGGAAGGGCTGAAAGCTCAATTTGTTAAAGATAGTATAGATACCATGTATTGGACTGTAGGAGCTGGGTATCAACATGAGAATATCTACACAAGTTTGACGTATTTTGGCAGCAGAATGAATGACAAAGATATGCTTCATGATGGTGCACTTGGCGTTCAATATGATCTGTCTCCTGCATGCAGTAAGAGCAAATTTGTTCCTTACGCAGCTCTCCATTATTTTATGACTAACGAAACAGGTAAGCTGAAAGATGAGTCTGATGCTGATGTACCTTCTAACCAAGGAATTCTCCTTCTTACTGGTGTGAAGTTTTCTTTCTAACCAGCCAGTACACACCACAGTTAACTGTGGTGTATTCTTGTCTGTTAGTGTTTATTTGTCGATCAAATAAACATATGGTGTCCTCTCTCCTGTCATCCCAGTGCGTGACACACAACTGTACGAACATTGTGATTTGAGGACACTCCACCAAGAAGGATGTCATCCCAGTGCCCAGACACTGGGATCCAGCTTTCCATGCAACTTCATCAAAAGCGTTTATTCAGCATAAGATCAGCCACTTTTTATGCTCACCAAATCAGTTTGCTTACTTATACCAATTCTCATTGTTGTCCAGTCAAATAGGAAACATTGCAGAGTTGTTTAATTGTGGAGCTGGCAAGAGAAGTAATAAATTTGCACAAAGCACCCTCAAGTAGAGCAATTGTATCGTATATTTTATTGCGCAAAATGTTCTGTTTTATATATAACCAAAGCCTCTCAACAGGATTTAGCTCAGGTGAGTATGGAGGTAGGTATATAATGTCGATATTTTTAGGTACCTTTAAATTTTTTGACCTATGCCAACTAGCACAGTCCATAACGAGAAAAGCCTCTCGTGTTTCTAGATATTGCGAAATTTGCTCAAGAAATATGTTCATGCAATCAGTGTTGACATTTGGTGCAAATAAGCTAGAACTCTCTCCATTTCTAGGATTAACTGCACTATAGAGATAGAAATTTTGCCTACCTAATTTTGTTTTAACCTGTGTTCTAATCCCCTTTTTAAACCACCCATGTCCAACTTTTGAATGTGTGCCAAACCGTGATTCATCAAAGAAAAATAGCTCTTTTTCTGGATACTTGCTAATAGCTCCATTGAGATTTTTTTTTGAATTCCTCTTGTTTGCTTTTATCTTGTCCATTATGAACTGGTCTTGGTGTAATATATGAGAATTTCATCTTTTGCATATGGCGGTGTACTGTAGATTTGCTGATATTTAATCCGAACTTTTCCTGGATTCTTATTCTCATTTCTTTAATGGTGATATTAGGATTTTCTTCTATCCACTCTTCAATTTGCTGTAGTTGAGCCTGATTTAATTTAGTTTTTCTACGACGTTGTGAAGGAGCAAACAGTTTTTCTTCTCTGCCAATTTTCAAGAGTTTTACCCACGAAGTTAGTGCGCTTCTTGAAATGCAATATATTTTTGCTACAGCCGTTATACTGTACTTTTTTGCTGCAATTACAGCATTTAGTTTTTTTGAAACATATGCATTATTCATTACTTTCTTCAGCATTTCTTTTGCTGATTCTACTACTTTTTCATCCAATAATTTTGATCTTAATGCCATTTAAACCTCGCTATTTTACTTACTTCAGTATGGCTTTTCTTCCATCATTGTCCATCTGTTTGCCCTGTAATGGGAATTGGTATTACAAGCAAAATTTCCTGGATTCCAGTGGGCTTTGTTGCATCGCTACTTATGAAAGGCTAAGAGGTTGTCCGGAAACTAGTAAATTCAAGCATATTCCCTCTTTAACATAACCCTACTCATAGCTAGGTATATGAAATTCTCAGTGGATGTTGTGAGTAAATCATACTCCTTCGATAGCCTTCTATTCCTATTAACCCAAGCAAAAGTCCTTTCTACAACCCATCTTCTTGGCTGTACTTTAAACCCTTGTTCTCTTGTTGGTAGTAGCTCAGGTGGCGTATCTTTGTGCACCCAAAATCTACATGGAGGCCTTGTAACAATTTCAATATCTATGTCATATTCTTCCTTTATGTGATTCTTTGAATTTCTTCCTTGGTATCCCATGTCAGCCCACATTTTTTTAACTTTAGTATATTTTGTTCTCATATTGTTTAATGCTATTTTAATACCATCTCTATCATTTTCGTTAGCAGCGCCTACGTAACAACCTAGTATAAAACCCTGAGTGTCTGTAATTATATGCCTTTTTCTACCCTTTACTTTTTTTACTTCCATCATAGCCTTTGATCCCCCCTTTTCTGTAGTCTTTACAGATTGACTATCTACTATACAGGCACTCGGCTGCTCATTCCTTCCTATTTTTCTTCTACTATATTTTGTAATTTCATAATTCATTTTCTCAAAAATTCCCTGCTTCTTCCATTGCCTGAACTGCTCATACACAGTCTTCCATAGCGGAAAATCATTTGGTAAATACCGCCATTGACACCCTGTACGCAATACATAGAAAATTGCTTCTAATATTTCTCTTTTGCTATACTTTGGCGGCCTTCCTCCTTTCTTGTATGATACTCTGAAGTGTTTTTCTATTCTTGCCCATTCCCTTTCGCTTAGATCTGTTGGATACTTTTTTCTCATCTTTACCCCGTACTAAAATTTCAGATATTATAGCCTTTTACTTGTTTCCGGACAACCTCTAAGTAAAATAGCGAGGTTTAAATGGCATTAAGATCAAAATTATTGGATGAAAAAGTAGTAGAATCAGCAAAAGAAATGCTGAAGAAAGTAATGAATAATGCATATGTTTCAAAAAAACTAAATGCTGTAATTGCAGCAAAAAAGTACAGTATAACGGCTGTAGCAAAAATATATTGCATTTCAAGAAGCGCACTAACTTCGTGGGTAAAACTCTTGAAAATTGGCAGAGAAGAAAAACTGTTTGCTCCTTCACAACGTCGTAGAAAAACTAAATTAAATCAGGCTCAACTACAGCAAATTGAAGAGTGGATAGAAGAAAATCCTAATATCACCATTAAAGAAATGAGAATAAGAATCCAGGAAAAGTTCGGATTAAATATCAGCAAATCTACAGTACACCGCCATATGCAAAAGATGAAATTCTCATATATTACACCAAGACCAGTTCATAATGGACAAGATAAAAGCAAACAAGAGGAATTCAAAAAAAAATCTCAATGGAGCTATTAGCAAGTATCCAGAAAAAGAGCTATTTTTCTTTGATGAATCACGGTTTGGCACACATTCAAAAGTTGGACATGGGTGGTTTAAAAAGGGGATTAGAACACAGGTTAAAACAAAATTAGGTAGGCAAAATTTCTATCTCTATAGTGCAGTTAATCCTAGAAATGGAGAGAGTTCTAGCTTATTTGCACCAAATGTCAACACTGATTGCATGAACATATTTCTTGAGCAAATTTCGCAATATCTAGAAACACGAGAGGCTTTTCTCGTTATGGACTGTGCTAGTTGGCATAGGTCAAAAAATTTAAAGGTACCTAAAAATATCGACATTATATACCTACCTCCATACTCACCTGAGCTAAATCCTGTTGAGAGGCTTTGGTTATATATAAAACAGAACATTTTGCGCAATAAAATATACGATACAATTGCTCTACTTGAGGGTGCTTTGTGCAAATTTATTACTTCTCTTGCCAGCTCCACAATTAAACAACTCTGCAATGTTTCCTATTTGACTGGACAACAATGAGAATTGGTATTACCACCGCTACGTGCTGGAAATTAAAGCTCGCAGGTGGAGAAGTAATGGGATTCACTGACTATGATGAAGATTTAAATATTGATAATATACTCTATAAATCTTCAAATGGATTTACAGCCAGTAGTATAATATTAAACAGCGATTTAAAAACTGATAATCTAGAAATTGAAGGGATATTAAATAGTGCTGATATTAAAGAAGAAGATGTTTTATCAGGAAAGTACGACTTTGCAAATATTGAAATATTTCTTGTGAATTATAAAGACTTGACCCAGGGAACAATGAATCTACATTCAGGAATTTTTGGTAAAGTGACATTAAGTAGTGGAAGATTTATTGTTGAAATTAGAGGGCTTTCAGCAAAGCTTGAGAGAAGCATAGCAGAATTATACTCTCCTGCATGCAGAGCACAATTTTGCGATGATAAATGTAAAGCCGATACTAAAAAATTTAGTAAAATAAGTACAATCACTAAAGTAATAGACGAAAGAAGATTTGAAGACACGAATTTAACTGAGAGTGATGAATATTATAAGCACGGAGTAGTAAAATTCTTTGGCTCAATAGCGTTTGAAGGTGTAGTAAAAGAATATAAAAATAAAGTAGTTACGTTGTTTACTTCGCCTCCATACCAAATTTTTGCTGGAGATAAATATTCAATACTCGCAGGTTGCGATAAAACATTTCCAACTTGCAGAAGCAAGTTTAACAATACTGTGAATTTTCGTGGTGAACCCTATATACCAGGTTTTTATATTGTTTAGCAGTACAATTTTCAATATTATGAATAAGCATGGAAAGGTGGCTGAGTGGTCTAAAGCACACGCTTGGAAAGCGTGCACATATGAAAATATGTCGGGGGTTCGAATCCCCCCTTTTCCGTATGTTACTTCTAGAATAGTATAAAACCCCCGGTCGCGCACACAACTGTACGAACATTGTAATATGGTACAATGTTACAACTATGCGGTGGTAATTTACGATAAATTCATGTAGCCATTTCAAATTTAGCCATACCAATGTCAGTAAATTGATTAAGCAAATAACACTTGAGTAGCAGTTCCTTCCCACGATTAATTTCAGATTTGTTCCGAAAATTAAACCCGAATGTTTGTTTCAGTCGCGAGAAAAAACTTTCTACATAAGATCTTTTTCCGTAGTTTGTTTGCCTTTTCCACCTCTTCATTCCATCTTCGCTGTATGACTTTATTAGTCTAATTGCAGCATTTCTCTCTGCCATACTTTGGATGCTCTGCTGCATTGTTTTTTTGGAGGAATTTTTGTCTTTATGCCGCATTCATCACACAATTTATAGAGTTTATGTCTGTCATATGCTCTGTCTGCATATAGTGCTTTTATGGCATGCTGAAAATTAACTCCTTTAAGTAAATCGCAAGCTCCATAGTGATCAGACCGTTACTGTATTCTGCAGCTATGGCTTTTTTGCTGTTTATATTCAACATTACATGCAATTTTCTTGTCTGTTCATAGCCACGATATTTTCTGTCAGCGCTATTTTCCTTGCTGTGTGTTGTTATAAATGCTGATGCTTGTGCTATCTATGGCAATTTCGATATCTTCCATATTATTTTTATCAATTCTGCAATCATTGATCTTAATATTAAGTTTTTTTTGAAGCTTGCGAATAGCTGATAACTGCCAAATCTCTTCCTATTTGTTGCAAATATCCTTTTATAAACCCGACTGTTTGTCTTAAGCCAATTCTAAAAAGATTAACGATTATATGCACTAAAATCACAACTTTATCACTATAAATATAGTTGCCGCCCTGCATTTTTGGACTATTTTCATACCAATTTTCGATAGCTTTATCGATGTAACGAAAAATATTTCCTCTTTTTTCTAGAAATTTGTTATATTCATGGCAGTTACTAACTCTCATTTTTTGTGGCATATTTTTCCTTAAGCGGTTAAATGGCTATTTTATAATGAATTTTGTCAGTAGCCACCAGATTTTTTCAGTTGCGATGCAACAGAGCCATCCCAGTGTCAAGCACTGGGATGACAGGAAAAGAGGCTATTTGGATGACATCTTTCTTCTTGGTATAAATTACTTTTATATCTCAATGTTCGTACAGCTATGCACGTTGCCGCATAGTGGATGAGGTGTACTACCTCTAAGAGTATACATTATCTCACATAATAATATAATATTTCGTTCATAAATCAACGTTTTTAACATGCAGCAAGAACATTTCCGTTGTAATTAAGGTTCTTAAGATGTATATTAATGAATCTTGTTTTCAATAAATAATGAAAGTAATAATTGTCATGATAATGTTATTGTGTAGCAGTTACACAATGGCAAGCGAGAGAATAAGTCTAGTGGATAAAAAACTATCTCAAGGATATGTAGCTCCAGTGCTTACAGAAAATAGCGTTATTTTATCAGACAAGCACGGCGCTTTATATTCCTTTGATATTGATAACTCAAAGGCTATGAATTGGAAATTACACCTCTCACACAGAAAAAAAATTAGTAACATGAGCCTATTGCGTCACAGAGGAAACGTTTTCTTTATAGTGGATAACGTTCTACACACAATAGATGCAAAAACCGGCAAGATTCAGTGGGAAAAAGAATTGAGAGCTCCAGTAAGAGAGAAAGCAGCAGTAATAAACAATAAATTGGTAGTATTGACTATTGATAATTATCTGTACGTGTTTGATATAAAAGATGGCAGCTTCGTTTGGGCTTATCAAAACGGTATCAATGAGGTTCGAGGTTTGTATTCCATATCGCCAGCAATTTCTAACGATAAAATAATAGCGCCATTTTCAAATGGTGAGTTAATAGCTTTTAATGAAGACGGTAAAAAATTGTGGAGCCAAAAATTGGCTACAAACCTTTTGGATACACAGCTCACAGATGTAACTACTACACCGAGAGTGCTTGGCGATACTTTAATAGCTACAAACAATTCTTATATTTATGGTATTGACGTAAAATCAGGGAATATTTTATGGTCAAAGTCACTGCAAGTAAAAAGTGTATCAGACATTGAATCATATTACAGTCCTCTTATTCCTCCAAAGGAGCAAAAAGAAGGCGGAAGAATTTTTATAGTTACTAAAGACGATAAAATAATTGGCCTGGATATAAAAAATGGAGAAACAGTCTGGGCATCTGATTTAATAGAAAATACGCAATTGTTTGCTCCAATTATGCATGCCCATACACTGTGGGTGACAAGCAATAAAGGTTCAATGTTTGCTTTTCCGGGATCTGAAAATGCAGGAAAGGTAGTCAAAGTACCTGGCAATGTGTTTCACACTCCAGTGTTTACTCACGATAAAATATATGTAACAACTGAGGGAAAAGGTGTTTATTCTTTAGAAAATAGGTTTGTTCTTTATGATTGATTATGACCTGATTGTTATAGGTGGTGGTCCAGGTGGTTATAAGTGTGCTATCGCTGCTGCAAAACTTGGATTGAAAGTTGCCTGCATAGATAAAAATAGCATTTTTGGTGGTACGTGCCTGCGGGTTGGGTGCATACCCTCCAAAGCATTGCTCCATTCTTCCTATCAGTATGCTCACACGAAAAATGATCTGTCGAAGTTTGGCATAAAAATTAAGGACGCAAGTTTCGACTTAAAAGAAATGCTAGGCTATAAGGATGCCAGAGTTCAGGAACTTGGAAAAGGTATAGAATATCTGTTTAACCTTCACAAAATCACTAAAGTCAATGGGCTTGGGGAAATTACTTCTTTTGACCAAGGTAATCTTGAAGTTTCAGTTGAAGGTAAGGTGCTGAAGACAAAAAATATAGTAATTGCAACCGGTTCTGACGTTATTTCTTTGCCAGGAATTAATATCGATGAGAAAAGTATTATTTCTTCCACCGGTGGACTATCTTTAACTGAAGTACCAAAAAAACTTGTCGTAATCGGAGCCGGGGCAATAGGGCTTGAAATGTCTTCTGTATGGAGGAGGCTAGGGTCTGAAGTCACTGTAGTAGAATTTTTTGACAGAATCGCTGCAGCAATGGATGGAGAATTAAGTAAGTCTCTATTTTCTAGTCTACAAAAACAAGGAATAAAATTTTTACTTAGCACTAAAGTTGAGGAGATAAAACAAAGTAGTAACTCTTTGACTGTGAAAGTTTGCTCTGCTCAAGATAACCAAACAAATACTATAGAAGCAGATAAGGTGCTGGTTGCAGTAGGTCGCAAACCATGCACTGAGAATCTTGGTATTGATGAAAAAATAGAAAAAGATAATCGCGGTTTCGTTCAAGTTAACAACAGATATGAAACTAATGTGAAAGGAATATTTGCTATTGGTGATGTGATCGGTGGAGCAATGCTTGCTCATAAAGCAGAGGAAGAAGGGGTAGCAGTTGCAGAGATAATCGCTGGGCAAGTACCTCACGTTGATTATGGAATCATACCATCTGTCATTTACACTCACCCTGCGGTTTCTTCGATTGGTAAAACCGAAGAGGAACTCAAAAATGCTGGCCGTGAATACAAAGTGGGTAAGTGTCAATTTGCTGCAAATGGCAGAGCAAAAATCACTGATGATGCTGAAGGATTCGTGAAAGTGCTGACTTGTAGCAGAGCAGATACAATACTAGGTGTACATATCATAGGAGCATACGCTGATACGCTAATCAACGAAGCAGCGGTTGCAATGGCATATGGCGCAGCAGCAGAGGATATATACAGAATTTGTCACTCTCATCCTGATATAAATGAAGCCTTTCGAGATGCGTGCATCGATGCTTTCTTTAAAAAATAATTGTGGACCTCGGTTCAATCATTGAAAAATGGTATGAGTGGCTGAGGTGCAACAGATCTTATTCACCAAACACTTTAGAGTCATACATGAGGGACTTGAAGGATCTTATAAGTTTCCTAAATACTCACATTGGTGGAGAAGTAAATGTCGGCACTTTGGAAAAATTGAGCGTACCTGAGTTAAGAAGTTGGCTTACCTCTCGTTACGCAAGAGGTGTGAATGCAAGATCTAACGCTCGTGCATTGTCAGTAATCAGAAATTTTTTCAAGTACATAAAAAACAACTACAATATAGACAATGAAGCTGTATTTTCCTTATCAAGGCCAATTCAGAGAAGAACTTTGCCCAAAGCATTATCAATACCTAATATAAAAACTTTATTGAAAGAAATGAAACTATCCGATCTGGGCGAATCTTGGGTGGTAAAAAGAGAAATTGCGATTATCGTCCTGCTATATAGTACAGGCTTAAGAATCAGTGAAGCGTTGAACCTTAGGGTTAGTGATATTAACAATGAAAGTTTAATAGTAACAGGTAAGGGAGATAAACAAAGGCAGGTATTCATTCTTCCGGTAGTAAAAAAATGTATACAGGAATATGTAAAAACCTGTCCTTATCTTGGCATTAATGATGAAGCACAATATCTTTTTTTAGGAGTAAGAGGAAAAAAATTGGGAAGAACTTATGTGGCTAATCGTTTGCAGAAAATAAGGAGAATATTAAATCTGCCAGAAATCTTATCTCCACATGCATTTCGTCATAGTTTTGCTACTCATTTGCTTCAGGAAGATATTGACATAAGATCAATACAACAACTGCTTGGTCATTCGAGTCTTGAGACCACTCAAGTTTACACTCACCTCAATTATCAAGATGTTTTTAATATGTATAAGAATTTCCAACAAAGTTTGGAGAAGAAGCCAAAACCCTTGTAACTCGAGGATTATCTGTGGCACTACCAGGTCCTATGTCTTTTTCATCTCCTTTGTATAAAAAATATCCTACTAAAAGAAGAACCAGTGCAACTGCTGTAAGACAAGCACCTATTACTGGATAATCGTATAAAACTGCTAAACATGCACCAACAGCAAACGCTCCAGATAATACAAAAGCAGCAGAAGCGTAGTTGCTTTGTTTTTTACCAGGAGAAATTGCTTGCGAGGGTTTTTCGTTTTTATTACTCAGACTTTCAGTACAGAGCCGTCTATTTTCTGATGAAAGCCTATCTCTTTCTTCAGTCAGTCGAGCTACTTGATTAGTAAGAGCGCTAATCCTTGCTTGCTGACTTAATTTCTCTTGCTTTGCACTATCCAGCTCTTGCTCTGTTTCTGCAAGTTGAGCTTTTATTTTTTCAAGCTCAATTACAACTTCTTGAAAAGCCCGCTCAAAACCTGCTGGTATATTATTCGTATTTGCCACAGGTTGTTCCACACTTGCAGGAAATTTTTCATTTAGATAATTTTTAATGGACTCGATTGGATTATCAACATTTCTCAATGCAGCAGTAACAATTGCACGATTTATGAAGCAATTATCCTTTACCAATTCTTTTACATCATCTAGATCTTTTCTATTAATAGTACCGGTTAATCGCTCTTTAATGGCTTGTTCAATTATTTGCTTCACCCATGGATTTTTCTCTATATCTTGTATTGGCTTTATTTGACTAAAATCTAGGTCTTTATGTTTTAAAAGTTTAGTCAATACTTCTTCGTTATCTTGTGTTATTCCTCGTAAACACGATTCGATAATTAAGCTAAGCGGTGTTTCTATTTCTTCATTGTAGGTTCTTTTCCAGCAATTAGGGTTAAGCTCTTGATTTAATAGTCTTTTCGCTTGGTAAATATTTCCGCTAGAAAGAGCATCTAATAATTCTTTTCCTTTTCGTGCTTTTGTTATTTCCATTGTAAGATGCGAAAAATCTTTCCTCTGCTCTCTCCCAATTTGTTCAATATATTCTTTAGGAGTATAACTTCTGTGTGTCCCATAACGATCTCCATAAGAATTTTCAGTGCCTAGACCTAATTCAGGATGTCTAAGTAACATCTGTACAAAAT
Organism: Wolbachia endosymbiont (group A) of Alloplasta piceator; assembly: GCF_964028505.1. Classification (NCBI taxonomy): domain Bacteria; kingdom Pseudomonadati; phylum Pseudomonadota; class Alphaproteobacteria; order Rickettsiales; family Anaplasmataceae; genus Wolbachia; species Wolbachia endosymbiont (group A) of Alloplasta piceator. The sequence continues at coordinate 1,221,390 of NZ_OZ034793.1, forward strand.
TCCTATTTTCCATGCGAAAGGCTAGATGTAGAGCTGTACTGCGTTCTTTAGTTTCTTGAGCATTAATATTTAAACTTTGATGTTGTAAAAGCAACATCATCATTTTTAAGCATATAGGGCTGTCATCACCATTCATGATAATAGTCATTAGTGGTGTATATCCCTCATCAAACGCATTAACATCCGCATCTCCTTCCAAAGCTTGTCTAAAATCTTCTAGATTTTCATCATCAATAGCTTTAAATAACTTTTGTGTCGGTGCATCTAGAGTTCTCTGATATCTGTAACCATTAGTATTTGTCCTATTCTCTCCATAAAGCATATTAAACCCATCTAATAATTTACTAACATAATTATGTAAAAGAAAAGGAAAATTGCAAGCAATTTATCTAAAATCCTAGAATTAACTACGACTCCAAAAACTTTTCTGCATCAAGCGCAGCCATGCATCCTGTTCCTGCTGCAACTACTGCCTGACGATATACCTTATCTTGAACATCACCTGCAGCAAACACTCCTGCTTTACTAGTTAAAGTTGTTCCAGGTTTTGTAATTATGTAACCCTGTTCACCCATTTCAACAAAGCCTTTAAAAATACCCGTATTTGGTGCATGCCCAATTGCAATGAACACTCCATCGACTTTCAATTCTTGAGCTTCCGTTGATTTAACTATAATACCAGTAACTTTCTTCGGATTTTCTTCTCCAAGAATCTGCTCTACGGTATGGTTCCACATTACTTTTATTTTATCATTTTTAAAGAGTCTATCTTGCATTACTTTTTCCGCTCTTAATTTATCACGCCTGTGTATTAATATCACTTCTTTGGCAAATCGAGTTAAAAATATTGCTTCTTCAACAGCAGTATTTCCACCACCAATCACGGCTACAACTTTATTCCTAAAAAATGCACCATCACAAGTTGCACAAGCCGAAACTCCGTAACCTTGAAATTCCTTTTCACTCTTGAGACCAAGCCATTTTGCTTGCGCACCGGATGCAATTATAATTGCATCCGAGTAGTAGTCATTGATATTACCCGAAGATCTAAATCTATACTCATTAGAATCCTCAAGTTGTTCAACGCTTTTTATCTCATCATCTATTATTTTTGCTCCAACCTTTTCTGCATGCAACCTCATCTGCTCCATTAGTTCTGGACCCTGTATTGAAACAAAACCAGGATAATTTTCAACATCTGTAGTAATTGTAAGCTGACCACCAGGCTGCATTCCCGTTACTACAATTGGCTCTAAGTTTGCACGTGCTGCATATATAGCGGCAGCATAACCCGCTGCCCCAGATCCAATAATAAGAACTTTTGTACTAAATTTATAATTCTTCACTGTATGAGTTTAGATAATCAGCTACTCCTTCATCGCTTGCCTGCATTGCTGGCTTACCTTTTTTCCACCCTGCTGGACATACTTCACCATGCTCTTCATTATGTTTAATTGCATCAACGATTCTAACGAATTCATCGATATTACGCCCTAAAGGCAAATCATTTATCGATTGATGACGTACAATAAATTTATCATCAATAACGAAAGTTGCTCTCAGCGCAATTGAGTCATCATATAAGACCCCATAGTCTCTTGATATAGACTTTTTGATATCAGACACTAAAGTGTAGCTAATCTCTCCAATACCACCATCATTAACTGGAGTGTTTCGCCATTTATAATGTGAAAATTTTGAATCTACACTTATTCCTATCACTTCAACACCACGCTTTGCAAACTCATTTATTCTATTATTGAGCGATATCAATTCAGTTGGGCAAACGAAAGTAAAATCAAGTGGATAGAAAAAAAGGACAGCATACTTATTTTTTATGCGCTTACTCAGACAGAAATCATCAACAATTTCTCCGTCAGAGAGAACAGATGAAGCAGTAAAATCGATAGCAGATTTTGTTACAAGATTCATAATTAACCTATTCTTTTAAAATAACTTCAATTTTACATCTTGATAAACTTATATGCAAGTTTTCTTTGGTTTTAGTCCTATAAAAACTTCCTAAAATAGCTCTTCTTTTTTACCGATAAGATACAATCCAGGTTGGAATACTGAGTTGGTGAGTATAAAATTCTACGTCATGCCAGCGCGAACCGTCATACCGCGATTCATTCGCGGTATCTCTAGATCCCGCTAACAAGTAGTGGGATGACGGTTGTCGTTTAGCTATAAATGTTAAAAAATTTACCAAACAAAAAAAAGGCAAAAGAAACCCTAGGGTAGCTAGTTATTCACTATCCATTTTTTAAGTTGGCGTTTTTTTATGTTTTAAATGCTTTATAAGCGCATTTTAGCTTATATTAGGTAAAAACCTAGAAGTTTTATAAAGACATAAGGTGCACATAGTGCAAAAAATTAAACATGGGACGCCAGATACGTGAGTTTTTTTGTCATTTAATCTGTACAGAGAAGATAAATAAATAGCTTCAGTTTCATGATAAGGGAGTTGGCGGAGTTTGTCAAGTAAGTTTTTCGCTTCTGCGGGCTACTTGAATAACGGCTACAATGTTCATACAGCTATGTACATAGCTGGAACCCAAAAAAAGAACCAAGTAGCCAAGGCTACTTGGATGACAAAAGGTAATACAAGAAATCTATTGGCTCTCGTATATCTTAGTGAAACTTAACAAGTTTATCTATAGTTTTAGTGATGATTCTTGGAGTATCCGGAGAAACTGCTGAGCTCAGCCTATTTAACCGCTCTATAGCGAACTCGCTATTCTCATTTGCTATGAAATCACATAAAATATTTTCTATATCCTTAGTAACACTTTCATGCTTTCTCAGAGGATGATTATGTGGATACCTACTGATGGTTTTGATACTGGAATACTCAACAAAAGCTTGATCCTTAAAAGCAAGTTGTCTCAATTTCTCTTTGAATTTTCCTTCTTCCTCTTTTGCTAAAAGGCGAGACTTTATCAGTGATTTTATAATCAAATTTATAGCTTGATGTATTTCAGAATGCACTATAACTTTAATGGTATTTTCTTCTACTATACAATCATAAATATTTTTTTCGCTCTGTAACGACTCTATTAATTTCTTGCTACTTTGTGAATTCAATTCCAAATTCTCCTCACTCATAGGAGTTATTATGAAGGTGTTCTTACTCACTCTGATGTTAAATTGTGGAGAGCCTTCAGAAAAGGAAAATGCTACATCCTTAAATTCAAGTGCATGATTGTATGCAGCAAAAAGGGTGTGTGCTATAACACTGCTGGGCACCTTCATTCCATGTTTACTCAGGTGGTTCAATACATTTTCAACCTCATGATATGTAAAGTCTGTATCTTTTAGCAATTCAACAACTTCTATGCCGTTGTGTTGTTTATACTCTATTCTCACTTCTTCTGTAAAAAGTGTTTTAGCTGCTATATGTTTATCAAGCACTGTGAAAATCTTGATGAAATTCTCTAAATCTTGTTTGTTAACTAATTCGATACTAATTAAGTTTCTGCTAATAATTGAAATATTTTTTGTCATTTTTTCCCACTAAAAAAACTCACTGAATGAATTGTATTTTTAATTCATTAAGAATTGTTTAAAGTGAGCATACTAGTTTTCATTTACGTATTACACGACAAAACAAGATAAAAAGTTACATAAAATCATCATGTGGTATAACACACTCTCCACATTCATCATTGCTGTTTGTGTAGGTTGTGACATCAGTGTGATTGTCATTATTATTTAGCATATCATCCAACTTTCCTTCTTTTTCAAGATCCATCAATTTGTCACACCCCCCAATGTGCTTATCGTTGATAAAAATCTGTGGAACTGTTCTAACGTTATACTTTGATTTTATGTCGTTAAATAGATCTGAGTTTTTGAGCACATCAATTTCTTCATACTTCACACCTTTTTTATCTAGTAAATCCTTTGCCCTTATGCAGTATGGACAGCCCTTCTTTACATATATCACAACATTTTTCACAATTTATCTCCGTAGCTTACTAAAATATAGTTATTATATATAAGAAACATGTAAAAACATCAAATTGTATGAAAATTATTTATAATTGTGAGCAAGGGATAGAAAATAATATAGCACTAACCTTCGGAAATTTCGATGGCATTCATTTAGGACACGAGTTTGCAATTTCTACTCTAAAGAAGGTAGCACAAGAAAGAGGATTACCCTCTGCAGTTTTAACTTTTGAGCCTCACCCATCAACTGTTTTATTTGGTAGAAACAATTTTAGGTTAATAGACCAAGAACAAAAAAAGGAACTAATCAGCAGCTATGGTATAGATTACTTATATATTATTAATTTTAATAGAGGTTTTTCTGAGGTTAGCTGCGATGACTTTATCAGTGAGATTTTAATAGATAAATATGGCGCTAAACACATAATTGTCGGAGAAAATTGCACTTTTGGTCATAAACGATTGGGTAATATATTAACTCTAGAGAAATATTCTGAAATATATGGATACTCTTTGACTAAATTAGAGCCATTAACAATTGACGGCAAAATTTGCTCTTCTTCTTCAATAAGGGAGTATGTACAAAGGGGCGAAATAGAAATTGCTAATAAATTGCTCGGCAGGCCTTATCAAGTTTCTGGTGTTGTGACAAAAGGTGCATGTAGAGGTAGAGAAATAGGATTTCCAACCATAAATATTCCTATAGAAGATTGCATGATAAAACCTAAGTTTGGCACATATTACGCTAGAGTGACTTTTCCTGATAGTAATCCAAATTGGTTATATGGAGTAGTCAATATTGGTATGAGACCTACTTTTAAGGATCTGAAAAAGCCTATAATAGAAATGCACATATTCGATTTTGATGAAGACGTATATAGTCATAAAGTCAATATACAACTTTTAAAATTCATAAGGTCAGAAAAAAAATTCCATAGTATTGAGGAGTTAACAAAACAGATAAATTATGATATACTTAAAGTTTATAGGTTAAAGGCAAATTTATGAAAAAGTTATGCTTAGTTGTTATATTAATTATAGTATTGATTGACCAAACGAGCAAATTGTACATAAACTCATTGATTGATGAAGGAGAATCAATTGAGATCGCTAGTTTTATAAAACTAGTTGAAGTTTGGAATTCAGGTATTAGTTTTGGAATGTGTAGCGCTTTACCACATGGCGGTTTCTTTTTTTCAGCATTTTCAATACTAATAATTGGTATACTTGCATATTTGATATACAAGTCTGACGATCAGTCAACTTACCTTGGTTTTTCTCTGATGATTGGTGGAGCAATCGGAAACGTAGTTGATAGGATCTATTGGGGAGCTGTATATGATTTCATATATTTTCATATTGATGATTGGTATTGGCCAGCCTTTAATTTAGCAGATTTATCTATAGTTTGTGGAATGTTTACATTGTTATATAAGTGGTATATATACGATATGCTTATTTCTAAACAAAATGAGGAATAAAATAATTGTTTTTATATTAGGTCGAAATAATGCTTCATAAGTTTTTTAGTTTTCTTATACTACCTGTACTTTTTTTTACTTACCCAATTTCTTCGAATGCTTTAAACATAGAGCACAACATAAAATATACTAAACTCAGTAACGGACTAGATGTTTATGTTGTTTCTAATCATCGGATTCCAGCCGTTTTACATGCAGTAATATACAAAGTTGGGGGAATGGATGATCCAATCGGCAAAGCAGGATTGGCTCACTACTTTGAACATTTAATGTTTGAAACTACAGGAAAGTTCACAGATATAGAAGCCACTATGAGTAGCATTGGGGCTCAATTTAACGCGTTTACCACTAAAGAGTATACTTGTTATTATGAGTTAGTCCCCAAAAAAGATTTACCACTGGCAATGGAAGTTGAAGCAGATAGAATGGGCAGCTTTAATGTTACTCAAGACAAAATAGATAGAGAAAAAAACATTGTACTGGAAGAAAGAAAAATGAGATTTGATAACCAACCTCATAACTTGTTGTGGGAAGAAATGGATAGTGCATTTTACCGTAATGGCTATGGTAGATCTGTTATTGGCTGGGAGAGCGATATCAAAACTTACAATCAGGATGACATAGTGAGGTTTCAGGATAGTTATTATCACCCTGGTAATGCAATATTGCTGATTGTGGGTGATGTGGAACTTGATGAAGTAGTGAAATTAGCAGAAGAAAAATATGGCGAAATTAAAGCTAAGCCTGTAATGAGAAATTACCCAAATCAGGATCCAGTGCATAATGCAGGTCTATCGGTGACCTTAGAGAGCACTGAAGTAAAAGAACCAGTTTTATATTTTCGTTATCGTGTACCCTTATTTGAGCATATAAATGAAGCTTCCGCTGCTCATTTAGCGGTTGAAATTTTAGGTGGCGGCAAATCCAGCAAACTGTATAATGATCTGGTTTTAGATGAAGATGTGGCAGTATCAGTGTTTGCTTATTATAATAGCCTAGCTTTTAGTGATGGCTACATTGATATTCAGGTCATTCCAAAAAGCGGAGTTAATTTAGATATTGTTGAAAGAGAGTTAGATAATGCTATTAATAACTTCATGTATAAAGGAATAACGGATGAGGAGTTGCAAAGCTCGAAATATAGATACAAAGCAGCACAGTTTGATAATCTATCTGACTTAACTCATATAGCGATGTTCTATGTGCCACACCTTGCACTTGGTATTCCACTTGATGAAATAGATATTTCATATAGCAAAATAGATGATGTTAATTTAGAGGATGTAAATAACAAAATTCGTACTATCTTTTCTTCCAATAAGTTAATTGGTCGTTTATTACCAAAAGGAGATAACAATGAGAATAAGTAAATTTGTACTTCTGTTTTTTTTCTGCCTAAGCTTTAATTTACAAGCAAGTGGTAGCTTAAATATAGAGGAGGTCACTACCCGTAAAGGATTTAAGTTTTTATTTGTCGAAAACTGTGCTTTACCAAAAGTTTCACTGAATATATCATTTAAAGATGCAGGTTATGTGTATGAGAGTGCAGAAAAACAGGGGCTTGCTTGGTTTACTTCTCTTGTAATCCAAGAAGGGGCAGGAGAAAATGACGCTAAGGATTTTGCAAAAAAACTGAAGATCAAAGGAATAAATTTACTTTTTTACCCCGATTTAGAAAGTTTCGGAGTGTCATTAGAAACTTTGTCTGAAAATTTAGAAGAAAGTATTTCACTACTTAGCGATGCTATAATACGTCCTAAAGTTGACCCTGAAGGGTTGAATAGAGTTTTCGAGAAAGCCAAAGTTGATTTTAATAATCTTGAAAAAAATCCTTATTTTGTTGCTGGAAAAGAATTAGATACGTTATTGTTTAAAAAACATCCTTACTCAAAAAGTGTGTACGGTACTCTTGATACTATAATGAGCATTACTAGAGACGATGTTTTAACATACATAAAGCGTAATTTTGCTAAAGATAACATAGTTATCAGTGTTGCTGGTTGTGCAAAAAAAGAAGAAATTATTACGCTATTAGATAAATATTTATCTAAATTGCCGTCAAAAAGATCAAAAGTGAGAAAAATACCTGTGAAAAATGATTTTGGTTCTGTAGAAAGTAAGAACATTTTTATGGATATACCACAAAGTGTGATACTTTTTGCTCAAAAAGGTATAGCTTATGAAGATCCAGACTACTATAATGCTCAAGTTTTGGTTAATGCGCTTGGTGGTATGGGGCTGAATTCAGTGCTGATGAAAGAGCTAAGGCAAAATCTTGGAATTACTTATGGTATTAGTGCCTCTATGGCTAGTTATACGCATGCAAATATTATAGCCGGAGGTTTAAGTACTGATAGCTCTACTGCCAGTCAATCCATATCTGCAATAAGAGATACATTGAGCAGGATAAAAAAGGAAGGAATTGATGAACAATTATTTAAAGATACAAAAATTAGTATGGTAAATAATTTTATCTTTTCCCTATCTAATAACGCAAACACAGCAGTGTTCTTGGCTAGTATGCAGGTACGTAATCGCGATATTAATCGTCTAAATAATTTTGTAAGTCTCATTAATGACGTAAAGCTAGAAAAAGTAAACGAGCTGGCAAGTTCTTTACTGGAACCCGAAAATTTATTTTTCGTTGAAGTTGGAAAAAACGCTCAGGGTCAATAATTAATACTTTCTGCTATTGATCTTACTGCTTTTACATAGCACTTATGCTCCTCAGCTAGAATGCGTTCTGAGAGGCTTTGAATATCATCAGCTAGTAACACTGGCACAGCAACTTGAGCAATTATGGCTCCAGCATCAACTTCAGGAGTGACATAATGTACAGTACAACCTGTAATTTTTACACCTGCTTTTAGAGCTTGCTCTTGAGCGTTTAGGCCTTTAAAAGACGGAAGTAAAGAGGGATGAATATTTATCACCTTGTTATGCCATTTACTCAGAAAATCAGCTTTGAGAATTCTCATAAACCCTGCAAGGCAAATTAAATCAACCTTATGTTGAACAAGTATTTCGTGAATTTTACCAGCATCAAGCGGTTTATCTTTAACAATAAACGCTGAGATTCCTGCTTGCTCTGCTATTTTCAGACCAGCAGCTTCGCTATTATTTGTGATAACACATGCAACTTCTGCGGAAAAATTCTGATCTTGACATGCTTCTATTAAGGCCTGCATATTCGACCCCCCACCTGAAATTAGTATTCCGAGTTTTATCTTTTTCATTATAGCACAGTTAGTTTATAATTTAGTTAATACTAACAAAACAGCTCAAAAGGAAAACTTATTTTATAGCAAAGAAGGCAGACTAAACTCTTTATATAAGTGGACCTCTAATTTTGGACCTCACTGGACAACACAAAATAACGAATAGCCCCATGTATCCAGCTAAAACTAGCTTTAATGCTTAGATATTGTGCTATTTTTGTATAATATACCACTATAAGTATATATTTTTGTAATCGCGTTATTATTTATTTAACAAAGTATTAGTATAATTTATTACACTGGATTAAATGGAGAAAGTTCAATGAGTAAATTACCGAACAATGCAAAAATAGGTAAATCTCAGGTTACTCAGTGGGAGGTAATAAAAAATTGTGAATATGCTGATAATTGCTTGTCAAAAATAGTAACTTTGTACGTTATTAGAATAACTCAGCTATCAGATTTTTATACGAGTGACGAACCTGAAATTAACACTGTTTTAGCAAGAATAAGCGTGACAAGTGAAAATGTATTTTTAAACAAGGCTACTACTATTGAAGTTATGGAAGGTATTTTTCCGTATAAATTTAACAGCAAGAAGAGAAATAACATATTAAGGTTAGAAGATTTATATAATTATTTATGTTCTATTGTTAATAATAGCCTTCCAAAAGAAATGCTTGAAAGTCTTGTAAGGGAATATAAGGATGCTGTTAACTTATTTAAAGCAATTACTTAACTGAACGTAGTATTTTTAAGATTTTGTTTTCTATTTCAGAAATGCCGCTTTCAAGGTTTTTATCTATCAAGCATATGGTAGACAAATACGTTTTTTGCTTGCTTTCAACATTGATAGTTAAAGTTCCGGGAGTGATTGTGACTGAATTGGCAAATAACGCAATGCTTTCGTCATTATGCCCTTTGCATTTTCTTAGGATAATAATCGGTTCAAGCTTAGATTTGAGTTGTAGCACCTTTTTTGTTACATAAACACTTGATAAAATGATTTGGTACATTAACCACGGTATATAACTTACTAACTTATAAAACGATAGTCTACTCGTACTATTTAAAATCTGGCTAAGAGCTCTTTCAGCGTTTATCAGCCTTCTAAAGATAAACGATGTGAATATAGAGGAAAACACTCCACAAAAAATAAAAAACGGCTCAAAATAACCAGACAATACAGTCCATAGAACAAATAAAATTATAAATGACAGAGAAAAAAACTTGATTTCCTTCCTAAAGTTGAGGTTTTTCATAGTCTGTAATATAACTTAAATGACTCTTTAAGGAAAGATAATAACGAATATTTAGGTTCTTGACTTCTATGTTGAAAGATATAACAACTAAGTTATGTTTTTTAAGTGAGGAAGTTATGAAATATGACAAATTTATGGAAATATTAAAAAAAATAAATGACCTTTCAGATTTGAGCAAGGACAATATAGTTGAAAAAATAAAAGCTAAGTTACAAGAAGAAGATCCAGATTTATGTCAAGAGTGGGAAAAGAGTAAACCTGACAACGATAGTGGATCTGACATAAATTACATATTTACTATATCTTGTGGTCAAAATTCTAAGAAAGTCAAATTGTTACATCTTGCTTCTTATTGGAACTATGCAAATGTAGCAAAAGCTCTGATTGAAAACGGGGCAGATATTAATGCAGAACATGATAATAAAATTACTCCTTTACATATTGCTGCTCACTATGGCCACAAAGATGTAGTAACCATTCTAACTGGAAAAGGAGCAATTGTTGATGCAAAAAATGGTGATGGATGGACTTCTTTACATTTTGCTGTTGAAAAGAACCACGAAAATGTAGTAAACACTCTAATTGGAAAAGGAGCAAATGTTAATGCAGAAAATGATAAAGGATGGGCTCCTTTACATCTTGCTATTACAAATGGCCACAAAGAGATAGTACAAGTTCTATCAAAAGCAGAAGGAATCAACGTTGATGCAAAAAATAGTGATGGGTGGACTCCTTTACATCTTGCTGCTGCAAATGGCCGCGAAGATATAGTAGAAACTCTAATTGAAAAAGGAGCAGATGTTAATGCGAAAGATCATTATAAATGGACTCCTTTAACATTTGCTTCTCAAAAAGGCCATGAAGTGGTAAAAGGAGCTCTATTAAAGGCACAAGAGAACATCAAAGCTTTGCTTTCAGCTGTTAAACATAATAATGAGGAGGAGGTGAAAAACCTATTAAATAAAGGAGTAAACGTTAATGCAAAAGATGATGATGGATGTACTCCTTTACATCTTGCTGCCAGAGAGGGCTGCGAAGATGTAGTAAAAATTCTCATTGCAAAAGGAGCAAATGTTAATGCAAAAGATGATGATGGATGTACTCCTTTACATCTTGCTGCTGAAAATAACCACATAGAGGTAGTAAAAATTCTAGTTGAGAAAGCAGATGTTAATGCAGAAGGTATTGTGGACGAGACTCCTTTACATCTTGCAGCCAGAGAGGGCCATAAAGATGTAGTAGACATTCTAATCAAAAAAGGAGCAAAGGTTAATGCAGAAAATGATGATAGATGTACTGCTTTACATCTTGCTGCTGAAAATAACCACATAGAGGTAGTAAAAATTCTAGTTGAGAAAGCAGATGTTAATATAAAGGATGCTGATAGATGGACTCCTTTGCATGTTGCTGCTGAAAATGGCCACGAAGATATAGTAAAAACTCTAATCGCAAAAGGAGCAAAGGTTAAGGCAAAAAATGGTGATAGACGTACTCCTTTACATCTTGCTGCTAAAAATGGCCACGAAGATGTAGTAAAAACTCTAATCGCAAAAGGAGCAGAGGTTAATGCAAACAATGGTGATAGACGTACTCCTTTACATCTTGCTGCTGAAAATGGCAAAATAAAAGTGGTGGAAGTTCTGCTACACACTGAAGCAGACCCTTCATTAAAAGATGTTGATGGAAAAACGCCAAGAGACCTTACTAAATATCAAGGTATAATTCAGCTTTTAGAGGAAGCGGAAAAAAAGCAAACGTTAAAAAATGAGAATAAAAAAACGCCAAAGGATCTTACTGAAAATAAAGATGTAATGCAGCTTCCAGAGAAAAAGGAAGAAAAACAGGTTGGAAAAAATGCAATTGTGAAAGAAAAAGAACAATCTGCAAAAAATGCAATTGTAAAAGGCGTTATTGTGTGTTTTGTAACTGCAGTGATAGTTGGTGTTGCACTTGCATTTGCTACTGCCCTATCTGTACCAGCAATAATTGGACTAGCTGCAGGATCTGCGCTCATAGTTGGTGCTGGTCAATATATAATGTCAAAGCCTAAAACTGAAATGAAAGGAGTAAAGCAGGAACTTGTATCTGGAAAGGCAAAAGAAGTACTTACTTGATTTTTGTTATCCTGTTGCTATCAGACTAGCCTGGCACCTTATATTTATTGGGATAACTGTTTTATTATGAATTAAGTCAAAAACTCTGTAATATATTGAAGCTTAAAGATATCTTTAAATATGGAAGTTATTGCAGAAAATAGGAAAGCAAGGTTTGAATATTTCATCTTAGAAGAATTTGAAGCGGGTATGGTCTTATTAAGCAGTGAAGTTAAATCGCTAAGAGAAAGAAAAGTAAATATTTCCGACGCCTATGTTGTTGAAAAGAATAGCGAAGTATGGCTGCACAATATGCATATTGCAGAATATAAAGCTGCGAACCGAAAAAATCATAAACCAAAAAGGGAACGTAAATTACTCTTGCATAAACAGGAGATAAATAAACTAATTGGTCAAATCAAGACTGCTGGGATAACTGTTGTGCCGCTTTCGGTCTATTTTAACGATAAAGGATTTGCAAAAACTAAAATTGCCATTGTAAAAGGAAAAAAACTCTACGATAAGAGAGCAACCATAAAACAGAGAGAGTGGGATCGTGAAAAAAGTAGATTGTCTAAGAATAATTTATAGCAAAATATGTCTTTAAATCCAGTAATTTTCAGCATCGGTCCTGTTTCTATATATTGGTATTCCTTAGCCTACGTTTTGGGTATAGTGTTTGCATATTGGTATTTACATAAGCTAGATGACCAAAAAATATTTACTAAGAATTTTTACGATTCGTTATTAACAGCCACTATTGTAGGTATTATCCTTGGAGGTAGACTTGGCTACGTATTGATATATGATCCAGTTCTTTATATAAGCAACCCTATTGAGATATTGAAGACCTGGGAAGGAGGGATGTCATTTCATGGTGGTGCTATAGGAGTTTTGCTTGCAGTAATAATTTCGTGTAAAAGACATAATATCCCTACATTTTATGCACTGGACCTAGTTTCTTGCGGAGTTCCCATAGGTTTATTTTTAGGTCGCATAGGCAATTTTATAAACGGAGAGTTATTTGGCAGAGTTACAACTATGCCATGGGGTATGGTATTTCCAGAGAGTGGTGATAATTTGCTGCATCATCCAAGCCAGCTTTATGAGGCACTTTTTGAAGGACTGCTACTTTTTGCAGTTGCAAATTCACTGTTTTTCTTAACTAGAATAAGACTGTATCACGGTGCGTTAACTGGTATTGCAGTTATGTGGTATGGAATAGCACGTTTTTTCGTTGAGTTTTTTCGCGAACCAGACTATCAAATTGGCTATTTGTGGCTTGATTTAACTATGGGGCAGTTGCTTTCTATACCTATGGTTTTGCTAGGAATGCTTGTATATCTAGGCGCATTAAATTTAAAATTTAATACGAAATCTGTCACATAGAGAAAAGGTGAGTTCAATAGAAAAATGTAGCCAGAAGCCCCACATTATGCACAATTGTACGAATTTTCTGCGTTGCAGTAGAATGAATCGGCGGGCTTTGTTGCATCGCTAGCTATGATGGGTTAAAGATAAAAAAGGTGGAGAATATCAGTAGCTTATTATTCTGGTATTTACAACAAGAACGGTCAGTGAATACCTAAATTTGAGTAAAAGAAATTTCACTACCACTCACTAATCCGGCTAAAATTCAAGAATTTCAATGCTTTAGCTATTTTCAATAGAATTAAATTTATTAATATAAATAACAAATTACTATTCTTAAATTTGATCAGATTGATTGCAAAAAAACAAGATTTTCAATAAGTTGCTTATAATCCTAATTATAGTTAGCCTTTCATAAGTAGCGATGCAACAAAGCCATCCCAGTGTCAGCTACTTTCATGACACCATTTGCTGTGCAGTTTACCTTCAAAAATGAATGTTCGTACAGCTATGGAATGAATCGCGGTATGACGTAGCTTCGCTATAGGCAATGAAGGAAATATTAACTATACTTCTTTTTACCATTGTTTATATTTCCTATTCACATATATTAATATTTTACTCACTTAAAGTAAGCTAACTACCGTTATTAATATTTTTGTAATAAAAATTGTATATGGTGCATGTAATCAAATTAAGAGGAAGATTGTGGAAATTACGCCATCAATAAAAAAAGAATTGAAGCAAAGTACTCTATATATTTGCCTAGAAAAATGCAAAAGTGCATTTTGGTTTATCTTTTGGTTTAGTGCGGGAATCAATTTATTAATGTTATTCCTACCACTTTATACCTCTCAAGTGCTTGATCGGGTGATATCGAGCGAAAGTGTATCAACACTAACTATGCTGACAATTATCACTTTATCTGCATTTGCATGTTCTGCAATGCTTGAAACTTGTCGATATTTAGCCATGGCAAAAATAGGTGATTGGATCGATAAAACTGCAACACCAGATCTGATAGTAAGGTCAATCAGGCTAACGTCAGTGCAGAGCTCAACTTCAAGTGGTGAAGCAATACGAGATCTCGGAGTGATAAAAAATTTCATTACAGGAAATGGTATATTCTCACTGTTTGATACTCCATGGTCGTTAATTTACCTTGTTGTGATTTTCATGATACATACCTCCACGGGGTTTATAGCTATTACTGGAATTATTATATTAGTCTCTATGGCAATATGGAATGAACTTGCCACTAAACGAATATTACAAGAAACCAACGAAGAAACTATACGGAATATCAATGCTATAGATGTTGCAACAAGAAATGCAGAAGTGGTTGAAGCTATGGGCATGTCAGAATTCATAGTCTCTGATTGGTGTAAACGAAATGATCAGAACCGAGCAATGCAAATTAAAGCACAAAATCGCTCTAATGTAATTACTGGAATCACTAAATTTTTGCGCTCAACTCTGCAAATATCAGTGATTGGAACAGGTGCATTACTTGCAATCACAGCTCATAAGACTGCCGGTAGCATCATCGCTGCTTCAATTTTAATGGGTAGAGTATTAGCACCATTTGATGCTGCGGTTCATACTTGGAAGTTTTTAAATCAGGCTAGAATGTCATATGGAAGGCTACAAAGACTTATATTAACATCGCCAAAAAGAGAGCAAACGATGGCTCTACCAGAACCTGAAGGAAAATTGGAATTTGATAGAGTATTTTTTACTCCTTATGGAAGCAATAAGCCGACAGTAAAAGGAATATCATTCATTATAGATCCTGGAGATGTAGTTGGTGTTATTGGTGCAAGTGCTTCTGGTAAATCCACTATCGCAAAATTAACTGTTGGTGTATGGAAGCCAATATCTGGTGTAGTCAGACTAGATGGCGCTGATGTATATACTTGGAATCGAGAAAATTTTGGTAATTATGTTGGCTACTTACCTCAGGATATTGAGTTATTTAACACTAGTGTCAAAGCTAATATTGCTCGCATGAGGCCAGATCCAAATCCTGAAGAAATAATCAAAGCAGCAAAAATTGCAGGAATACATGAACTAATACTAAGCTTACCAAATGGATATGATACAACAATAGGAGGTCCTGGAGGAGTAACGCTCTCTGGCGGCCAAAAACAGCTTCTTGGACTTGCCAGAGCTTTTTATGGTCACACAAAACTTTTAGTACTTGATGAACCAAACGCTAACTTAGATAGCAATGGAGAGGCATGCTTAATTAATGCAATTGGCATTGCAAGAAAACAAAATACTACTACTGTTATCATCACTCACAAGCTACCGTTATTGTCCGTAGTTGATAAGGTGATCCTCATGTCAGATGGTGTCATTTACGCTATGGGACCAAAAGATGAGATTTTGAGCAAATTAGTTGCTCCATCATCAAGTACCACAGAAGATGAGCGCTCTTCAGCAAATGGTTAGTTTACTTACAATAAATTCTGTATCTGAAATAACAACTGTTCCAGAAAAATATATATTTCTTTACCATTAGAAATAATATCACAAGAATAGTAAATAGATTAATAACTCTTATTAATTAAAGTCAATCGGCAGATATAGCTAAAGTGGCTTAGGTTTACCTACAATTTGAAAAACAACAAATTCGTCTTAATGAGTTTTCTTAATTTGTTATCTAAACAACTTAATATTAGTGGTAATTTTATAAAAAATTATAATATAAATAATGTTGCTGCGAAAATTTATAACAATATTTCCCTCTAACGTTTAATGAATTTCAATAAATTGCCTTTTTAATTCTAGATAAGTATATGCTTTGTTAATATGTTTAGTTCAAAATCCAAAAGTAAGTTTATGCTTTCTATTGGAGAAGAAGGCATAATGTTACTATATTTTAAAAATAATACTTTAAATAAAAGGTATTTTGTTAAGGGCAAAAACGATAAAGCAGTTTCCGATTTAATTTCATGTCTTTCGTCAGATAAAAAAGCACCTTTATACCTGGTGCTTAATCATGCAGATCAAAATTACTCGCTACAGTTTATTACAAGGGCAAACAAGATTAGTGCCTATCTATCAGCAAAAACAAAGATGGAGCATTTTTCTCGTAATAATGACATAAGTTCAGTTTTTTTGGTTGAGAAGCCAAACAAATTCAATCAAAACTGGTGCTATCTTCTTGTTTCATCAAAAGCAAAGCATTTAGTAGAATATTGGTTGAATGTGTTTATTGAGATAGGCTCCAACTTTAAGGGAATATTAATGTTTCCTATAGAAATAAGTAATATAACAAAAAAGATTCTACATAAAGATCCTAATAATTGGAAAATTATAGTTGCTGCAACTAAAACGGGAGGCTATAGACAAGTGGTTCTTAAAGAGAATAAAATGGTATTTACGCGCTTAACATCATTTACTAATGATAATTTACCAGGAATTATCGCTGGTGGAATATATCAGGAAGTGCAAGATACTATTCGATCCTTAACTAAGTTTGGGTTTGAAAAAAATAACCCTATCGACCTTTGTATCATAGTGTCAGAAGATATCAAAGCTAGTTTATCAGTCATAAATTTTTCAGAGAACAGTGTGAACATATTAACTCCATATGAGTTAGGCAAACTATTAGGAGCAGAACTAGCTATAAGTGAAAAAGATAACTTTTGCGATACCATAATTTTGTTTCATAGCTTTAAGAATAAATTAGCAGCTATTTTTAATACAAAGGAAACTAAAGAATTTTATCTATTCAATTACCTTTATTTAAACTCTCCTCGAATTTTTCTATACTTCGCCCTGGTTTTAGTTATAACAAACACCCTTTGTTTGCTAAATTTGTATTCAAATTTCAATGTCGCTGATAATTTATCAGCAAAGCAGAACACCTTAAATAACCAATTAACAAAACTTAGCCAAAGCTATAATGTAAAAAAAATAGATGAAATTTATGATTTTATTAATATCAATAATATTTTATCAAAAATAGAATACTCTCCTCTTACACAAGTTAAGTATGTAGAAAAGTTAAAAATACCAGGTATAGAGCTTCGATCATTTGAATGGAATTATAATGAGGCAAAAAGTTATATTACCACAACTTTAAAGTTTAATTTTCAATCCGGTAAAAATATTTCTCATCAATACGAGAAACTACGAAAAAATTTAAACGATAATTTTCGTACCTATGACATTAATATTTCTAGCTTACCTGCTGCTAAAGAGCAAAATCTATCTATTGATGTTGAAATAGGAGAGGCAATGTAGATTAATGACTATCTCTCAATTAAAAAGAAAAGCTACAATTCAGTTTATATCGTATTTGTTATTATCTGTTGGATTAATAGGGTTATTAACATATGTTGTTATCTATAACGAAAAGATTTATAATAAAAACCAAATTGCGATTGATAAAATACGTTCTATTAATTTACAGATTACTGGAATTCAAAAAAAGGAAGTTGTTCTAAATAAAAACCTAGATTTATGGAAAAAAATTTCTTCTTCAAATTTACATAGTAGCAGATACATTGCAAATTTAAATTTCGAGCTTAGCAAGTTATATAAAAAGCACTATATATTAGAACCTGAAATATCAATTTCTATACCCGAAGAAGTTGAGCTCCACAACAAAAGTGAACGCACAAAAGTAATAAAAAGTGAAGTGGTCCTAAATTTAAGCTCAATCAGCGATAAGCATATTTTTTTATTTCTACAGTCTATTCCAAATCTGCCCGGTTATGTTATGATCAAATCTCTTATTTTAAATAAGCAGAGAAATATTGATGCTGCAACTATGAATCAGATTTTGAATGGTAATATGATAGAGATAGTGAGAGCTAATATAGTCTTTGATTGGTATACTATATTAAGTAGATAAGGTGATGAACATAAAGCTGTTTTTTATTTTTACGCTACTCATTTCCAATGTTAATGCATATTGCAGTTGTGAAGATATCATAGAAAGCATAGAAATTTGTAAGGAGTATTCTTGCCGACAATATATTGGCAATGAAGATTTTATTGAGCATAAAATATTAGGATTAAATAGTGGAAATTTATGCGTATATATAGAAAAACAAGGTAATGATGAAATGGTTTGTCATCATTCTCAGTATGGAATGATGATAGAAAAAAGATATTTTGAAAGTATTCTTAAAGTTGGTAATCAAGAAATCGACGATTTTATTGATATAGCAAATTTGCGTGCAAAAGAGTGTTTCTTTATCAACAATCAAAAACTAAGCTATACAGATCGGGACGATATAATAAGAGAAGCAGTGGAAAGTGACTTTGACGTTTTGTCACAATATAGTAACGTAAAAAGCATTTTTTTTGATGAAG
Source organism: Wolbachia endosymbiont (group A) of Alloplasta piceator (assembly GCF_964028505.1). Classification (NCBI taxonomy): domain Bacteria; kingdom Pseudomonadati; phylum Pseudomonadota; class Alphaproteobacteria; order Rickettsiales; family Anaplasmataceae; genus Wolbachia; species Wolbachia endosymbiont (group A) of Alloplasta piceator. The sequence goes on from NZ_OZ034793.1 coordinate 1,240,100, forward strand.
AGCCAGTTAATAGAATGGTCAATGAAATGGAAAAGTTCAATTTACGATCTTCAAGAGCTGTAAAAGAGGAGGTATCAGATAATTTCAACTGTAAGGTAGTGAGTTTAGACTCAATTTTATATCTTTCTCCCGATACATGGAAAATATGGGTAAATGGAAAACTGTTTATAAATACCAAGGATTTAAAAGTGCACTCAGTCACTGAAAATTATGTAACTTTTGTATGGACCGTAGATCAAAAAGCAATAAAAAAGCATGCGAATGATTCTCAAAATGTATATTTTGGATATGGGAGTATTATGTTTACGCTTTATCCAAAACAAAAATTTGACTTGGATGGCTTATCTATTAAATAACTTAAATATATATGCGCTTGTAGCTCAGTTGGATAGAGCGTTGCCCTCCGGAGGCAAAGGCCGTGGGTTCGAATCCCTCCAAGCGCACTTTTAATTAAATTTGACAATAGTATTTTCACATAAGATAATAAAAGGATTTATTTAGAGCATAATTATGTCTGGTGGTACCATAAACAAAGTCATACTAGTTGGTAATTTAGGAAAAGATCCTGAAATTAGGACTACACAAAATGGAAAAGAAATGGCAAGTTTTTCAATAGCCACGTCTGAAAGTTGGACTGACAAACTTTCCGGTATGCGCTCTGAAAAGACAGAGTGGCATAATATCGTAATTTTTAGTGAAGGATTAGTAAAAATCGTCAAAGATTTTGCACGCAAAGGCAGTAAAGTTTATGTTGAAGGTTCTTTGAGAACTAGAAAATGGACTGACCAAAACGGTGGTGAAAGATACACAACAGAGGTGGTTCTATATAATTTTAATAGCGCTCTTACTCTCCTCGATTCACGACCAAACTCTGATTACAAGCCGAGTGAATACAAACAAGGTGAAACAGGACAAAAAGATAAACACGAAAGTTTTGACAACGATATAAAAGATGAACTACTCGACGATGAAATACCATTTTAACAATTTAAATTGAAATCTACATTTTTATGGACTGCTTGTGTTACTCCTTTTAATTGCAATGGAGATAGTATAGATTATAGCAGTTTGCAGCGTTTACTGACAATGCAAGTTAAAGCTGAAAATGGCGTAGTGTTGCTGGGTAGTACAGGTGAGAGCCTATCGCTTACTGATTCTGAAAAGCGTACATTAGTTGAATTCGTATGTAAGCTAAAATTAAATACGAAAATTATAATTGGCGTACCAGGAGTGAATCTATATCAGACTCTTGAATGGCTTGATTTTTGCAAGGGTATGCCTATTCATGGCTATCTAATGACAACTCCCATTTATGCAAAGCCCGGAATTATGGGGCAGACTTTATGGTTTGAAAAGCTGCTTGAGAAAGCACATGTGCCGGTTATGTTTTACAATATTCCATCAAGAGCAGGAATAAATCTTCACGCTGAAACTGTACGCAACTTATCCAGCCACGAAAAATTTTGGGCTATCAAAGATTCAAGTGGCACTGTTGATACTTTAGCTCAGTATAAGAAAGTTGCACCAAATATTGAGGTCTTTTGTGGAGATGATAATATGATATCCGATATGGCCGCTTATGGTGCGGCTGGCCTGGTTTCCGTTGCTTCCAATGTTTGGCCATATGTAGCACATGAATATGTTAAGAAGTGCCTCAATGGCAGGAACCCTCAGGCAGATATCTGGCAACAGGCTTGCGAAGCGTTATTTACTGCCAGCAACCCAATACCTACTAAAGCACTTTTGCATGATATTGGTCTTATAGAACATCAAACTGTCCGCCTACCGCTCAGCACAGAAGACTTGCCTTCTGTTGAAAAATTGAGGCAAGTCAATAAAATGATTCTTGGATGGAAAGAATTGGCTACTCTCTAAATAGTCTTGCAACTTTGATTTAATATACAATCCAAGTTTCATTTGAACACTCCCAAACTTATCACTTTATGCCACTGGTCTTCATCTAAAATTTCTACACCTAATTCCACTGCCTTTTTATATTTGGATCCTGGTTTTTCTCCTGCAATTAGGTAGTCAGTTTTAGCAGAAAGATGTGAGCTGACCTTTGCTCCTAGAGTTTTGGCTCTTACTTTTGCCTCTCCTCTACTCATAGCAAGTAGCTTACCAGTAAACACTATAATTTTATTATTTAAAACAGAGTTACTAGAGTTGGAGCTCACAGGAAGAATTTGAAGACAAGCAGTAAGATCATTTAACATTTTGATGTTATGTTCCTTAGAAAAAAATGATTCCAAAGATTCAGCTACTTTTTTTCCTATGCCGTCTATACCTACTAGCTCAGTATTATCTGATGACAGTTCAATCATCGAATTATACCAATTATCATAAGAAACATAATAATCTGCAAGCAATTCTGCTGCAACTTGGCCAATAAATCTAATACCTAAAGAAAATATAAACCTATCTAGAGTTATTACCCTTCTGCTTTGTATAGCATTTAATAAATGAGCTATTGATTTCTTGCCCCAACCAGACTGTTCTTCCAGATTAAATTCATCCAATCTTTCTTCTAAAGTAAAAATATCGGGAATTTGTTTTATCAGACCAAGGTCGTAAAAAAACTCTATCTGCTTATCACCAAGGCCAACAATGTCAAATGCATCTTTCGATACAAAATGCTTTAGTTTTTCTATTATTTGAGCTTTACAGGCAAATTCCTCAGGACATCTTACTGCAGCCTCTCCCTCAACCTGACGTACTTTACTACCACATTCAGGGCATACTTCAGGAAACACAAATTCAGGTGTATTTGGAAGACGAGAATCTCTGCTTACTTCAACGATCTGGGGAATTACATCCCCTGCCCTTTTGATTGTTACAATATCTCCCTCTCTTATGTCTTTACGTTTTATCTCATCTTGGTTATGCAGACTTGCTCTACTAACTAGCACCCCACCAACATTGACTGGCACTAAATCTGCAACTGGAGTTAAAACCCCTGTTCTGCCCACCTGTATAAATATCTTGTTTAACTTTGTTTTTGCATAAACCGCAGAAAACTTGTATGCAAGTGCTGAGCGCGGTGCTTTGTGAGTATTCCCTAGACGATTTTGTAGTACCAAATCATTTACTTTATAGACTATTCCATCAATATCATAATCCAAGTTATAGCGACAGTTATAGACTTCATTATAGAACTTCAGCATTCCATCTAAACTACTCGTTAAGGACTGATGCTCATTTACGCAAAAACCAAGTGCCTCAAGCTTATTTAGTACCTCACTTTGACTTTTCTCTGCTCCACCAATCAAAGAATAAGCAAAATATCTAAGAGGTCTGCTTGCTGTAATGTTTGCATCCAATTGCTTTAGAGAACCAGCGGCTGCATTTCGAGGATTGGCAAATTCATCGTTTTCATTTAACTTTAAAAAGTCGCTGTTACTGATGTATATTTCACCTCTTACTTCTAGTCTTCCTTGCACACCTTGCAAAAACTTAGGAAAGCCTTTTATTGTTGCAACATTGTGAGTGACATCTTCCCCTACAAAACCATCACCTCGAGTTGCAGCTTTAACAAATCTTCCATCCTCATAAATTGCAGAAAACGACAACCCATCAATTTTTGGTTCACATAATATCTCTATTTTGTCCTCAATTAAAAACCTCTTTATTTTAGACAAAAATTTCTCTACACCTTGTTCATCATAAGCATTCTCAAGGGAAAGCATAGGTTCTTGATGTTCCACCTTAGAAAACCTCTCATCAGGTGGAGCACCAACACTATCTTGTGTTGCATAAATTTCTGGCTCTATTTCAGCTAACTTTTTCTTCAGTTCATCATATTCAGCATCACTTATTTCTGGCTTATTTTTTTGGTGATACAAAACATTATGATAATTTATTTGATCTTGCAGTTTTTCTCTCATCTTTTCTAAGTTAGTCATGATACCAATATAATGCTACATTAGCCTTTGTCGTCAAGCTGTGAATTTTCTTGAATTTATCATATGGTCTTAATCCATCAAATATCAAAGGTGCCACAATGCTATAGCCATACTTATTCTTCTCTTGCTCAATTGTATTAGCAGATCTCGCTTGCTCTAGCCATATATTTATATAAAATTAAAATAAATTAGAGTAAACAATATTGCTATTTAAATGCTAACAAGATTCGCTCCAAGCCCAACTGGCTACCTCCACGTAGGAAACGTACGAACTGCCTTGGTTTGTTGGATGTACACACGCAATCAAAATGGAAAATTTTTACTCCGTTTTGATGATACTGACCTTCAGCGTTCAGATGTCAAATATATAAATGATATCATACAAGATTTGAAATGGATTGGTATCAATTGGAATGCAAGTTTCAAGCAATCAGAGCGCTTTGAGCGTTACAATGAGGTGTTTTTGCAGTTAATAAAAGAAGGGCATATTTATGCATGCTATGAAACAAGAGAAGAGTTAGAAATTAAACGAAAATTGCAGTTAAAACAAGGACTTCCCCCGGTATATAACAGAAGCGCGTTACTTCTAACTGAGCAAGAGAAAATTCGTTATGAGCAAGAAGGAAGAAGACCACATTTTAGATTTAAGTTGGATAGAAATGAAGTTGTTAAATGGAATGATGAAGTTAAAGGTGAAATAAATATTGCAACCAGTAGCATAAGTGACCCCGTGGTAAAGAGAGAAGATGGAATGTACACATACATGTTACCTTCTGCTATCGATGATGTTGACTTTAATGTAACCCATATTGTACGCGGGGAAGATCATGTAACTAATACCGCAGTGCAAATTCAAATGATTAAAGCATTAAAAGCGAAAATCCCTACATTTGCTCACCTTTCTCTGCTACATTTTGATGATAGCAAGATATCCAAGCGAGTCGGTGGGCTGGATATCAAATCTATAAAAGAAGATGAAATTGAACCGATGGCACTAGTTAGTTATTTAGTGAAGCTTGGAACATCCAATCCAATTGAAGCTTGCGCCTGTATGCAATCTTTGATTGATTCATTCGACATTAAAAAATTTAGCTCAGCATGTACGCAATTTAGCTTGAGTGAAGCATACAAGCTAAATAGCAAAGTGCTGCAACAAATGCCATTTGAAATGGTGCAAGACCGTTTAAGTCAAATTGGAGTGGACTCCTCAGAGTTTTGGTATTTTATAAGGAACAATATAGAAAGGTTTTCTGAGGTGGCCAAGTGGTGGAAAATATGCAAATCCGATATAGAGCCTGTGATTCTTGATAAGGAGCTTATAAAAATTGCGTTCAATGCATTGCCCCAAGGTGATTGTAATGAAAACACGTTGTCAGAATGGGTCAAAACTATTCGACAAACAGTGGATATAAAGGCAAAAGACCTATTTACGCAGTTGCGCTTAGCTTTAACAGGAACAGAAACAGGCCCAGAGCTCGCTAAACTATTAATTTTTATCGGCAAAGAAAATATCATTGCAAGGTTAAAAGAAAAGTGAAAACTAAAGAATTATAGCTAATGCAATCCCTACGTCATACCGCGATTCATTCGCGGTATCCCTTAGCCGCTAACAAGCAGCGGGATGACGATTGTCAGGGTGTCATCCAAGTAGCCTCTTTCTTGTCATCCCAGTGCCCAGACACTGGGATCCAGCCTTTCCATAATCATTAAAACATTGTATTTTAACTAAAACAGCTATTTTTATGCTCACCAACTTAATAAAATTCCTGGATCCCAGTGTCTGGGCACTGGGATGACAAAAAAAGGAGCACTGACCTCTCTTGGGCTCTTTTAGCTACAAACGTTAAGAAATTTACCAAATGAAAAAAAAGGCAAAAGAAGCCCCGTGGTTATTATCCGCTTTAAAATATTGGCGTTTTTTATGTTTTAAACGCTTGACAAGCGAGATTCAGCCGCTTTTAATTGCAACTAACTTACGCTGCAAATGTTTAAGAAATTTACTAAGCAGAAAAAAAGACAAAGAATCCCCGAGTTAGCTAGTCTTTTACTATCTCTGTCGAGTATTGGCATTTTTTGATGTCTTGTAACGCTTTATAAGCGCGTTCAGCTTATTTAGATAAAAATCTAGATGTAGATGAAGTTTTGTAAAGACATACAGTATCTATATACTGCAAAAAATTGAACATAAGACGCCGATACATTAAGTAATCCTTACCTTTTAATCTGCAGATTGGCGAAAGCAAATACAATAGCTTCACTATCATGATAAGGGAGCTGGCGGAGTTTGTCAAGTAAGTTTTTGTATTTTAATTTTAGAATTTTATAGGCTTTTGTTCTCATGAAAATTATGTTCTCATGAGTAAATTAATGTTATCCTTTTTTGTTGATCTGAAGTTTCTTATGTTCATACACTTACGTGTTCATAGTGTTTATTCGCTGCTTGAAAGCTCGGTTAAAATTGAGGAGCTGATCGGCCTTTGTTTGCGAAATAAAATGCCAGCGGTTGCAATTACTGATTCAGGTAACTTGTTTGGCTCACTTGAATTTGCAGAATATGCGGCAAGTAGGGGAATACAGCTAATAATAGGATGCAATATTATAGTTAAACATTCAGAACAAAATTTACCTATATTATTGCTTGCAAAAAATGAGCAAGGGTACACTAATTTAGTCACTTTGGTGAGTGAGTCTTTTAGAAAGCGCAAGAATAACAGCGATATTCCTTACGTTGATTTTGATGAGCTATTGAATTTAAGTACGGGTCTGATCGCTTTAACCGGTGGATGTTTGGCTCAACTATTGTTGGGGCAAGATAAAGAAACGGTTGAAAAACTGCTTTCAGCATTCAATGGTCATTTATATGTTGAATTGCAGCGTCATGGGTTGAATAAAGAGCTAGAGCTTGAAGAAGCTTTGATAGACTTTGCTTATCAGCGCAATATACCACTAGTTGCAACGAACGATGTGTTTTTTCCAAATAGGTCTGACTATGAGGCTTATGATATATTAACGTGTATATCGGAGGGGAGTTATGCTCTGGAGAATAACAGAAAGAAGTTAACTACCGAGCATTACTTCAAGTCTGTGGCAGAAATGGAGGGGCTGTTCAGCGACATTCCCGAAGCAATTCATAACACTTTAGTGATAGCTAAGCGGTGCTCTTACATGCCAAGAAGCAGGCAGCCTATTTTGCCTAAATTTCCTTGTCGAGAAAATAAAACTGAGAATGAAGAACTGAGGGAGCAGGCAGTTGCAGGATTAGAATTCCGTATTGCGAATGAGACAGACATAGACCTTAAACAATACTACGATCGGCTGAATTACGAACTGAGTGTGATAACTTCGATGAACTACGCTGGCTACTTTTTGATAGTTTCTGATTTCATTCGTTGGAGCAAAGCAAATGGCATTCCAGTTGGTCCAGGAAGAGGCTCTGGTGCTGGATCAATTGTTGCTTGGGGCTTGCAGATTACAGACCTTGATCCAATAAAGTTTGGCCTAATATTTGAAAGATTTTTGAATCCTGATCGTGTATCGATGCCTGACTTTGATATCGATTTCTGCCAAGAGAAAAGGGACCTGGTTATTGATTATGTTCAGAAAAAGTACGGTTATGTTGCTCAAATAATCACTTTTGGTAAATTGCAGGCAAGGGCAGTATTGCGTGATGTTGGTAGAGTATTGCAAATGCCTTACTCTCAAGTGGATAAAATATCTAAAATGGTTCCATTTAATCCAGTAAATCCTGTAACTTTATCACAAGCGATAGAGTTTGATCAAAACCTGCAGAAAGAGCGGGATAGTGATGAGGTAATTGCAAAGCTTCTTGATATATCTCTTAAGCTTGAAGGAATATATCGTCACGTTTCAACCCATGCTGCTGGAATTGTAATATGTGATCAAAAGTTGGAAAATTTTGTTCCTGTGTATTATGATCCAAATTCAGCTTTGCCAATCACTCAATACAGCATGAAATATGTGGAGAAAGCTGGGCTAATAAAATTTGATTTTCTTGGGCTTGGTACGCTAACGCTAATAGATCATGTATGTCGTTTAATTAATCGTGATGGAAAAAAGATTGATATTTCTTCAGTTCCTTTAAATGACCAAAAAACCTATGAGATACTCTCAAGCGGTGATTCAATTGGAGTGTTTCAGCTTGAAAGTTCGGGAATGAGAGAAGCTTTAATTAAACTAAAACCGGACTGCATTGAAGATATTATCGCTTTAATTTCCCTTTATCGTCCAGGACCTATGGATAACATTCCAACTTATGTTGCAAGAAAACACGGACTTGAAAAGCCAGATTATATTCACCCGTTACTTGAGGAAGTATTAAAAGAGACATTTGGGGTAATAATTTACCAAGAACAAGTGATGGAAATAGCCCGTATTCTTTCCGGGTATAGCTTAGCGGAAGCAGATCTGCTGAGACGTGCCATGGGTAAGAAAATCAAGGAAGAGATGGATAAACAACGTGAACTTTTCATCCAAGGGGCAACGAAGAATGGCGTTGATTATGACAGGGCAAGTTATATTTTTGACCTTGTTGCAAAATTTGCTGGTTATGGGTTCAATAAATCTCATGCTGCAGCATATGCGGTGATATCTTATCAAACGGCTTACCTTAAAGCTAATTATCCATTAGAATTTTTTACAGCACTAATGAATCTGAATATTGATGATAGAGATAAACTGAATTTATTTTATCATGCAGCAAAGTTTAGTGGCGTTACCGTTCTTTCACCTGATATAAACAAGTCTCAAGCTGAATTCTCAATAGAGGATGAACGCATACGTTATGGTATTGCTGCCTTGAGGAATGTTGGTTTTTCTATAGCGGAAGGAATAGTGAACGTACATTCAAGCGCTTGTAAGGACATATGGGAATTCATTCAAAATTCAGGTCATACAATAAATAAGAGAGCGCTAGAAAGCCTGATTAAATCCGGAGCATTCGATAGCGTGCATAAGAACAGAAAGCAGCTATATGAGTCAATGGACACGCTGATTTACTTTGCAAATAAAAACAAACAGGATAGAGAATCAAGTCAAGCTGCTTTGTTTGGTAGTCTTGATGTCCTCAAACCGAAACTTGAGAATGTGGAAGATTTTGATGAAGAGGAAAAATTAGAACATGAGTTATTTTCACTAGGATTTTATTTAACTAATCATCCGCTTGAAAAATTTAGAACTCTTCTGGAAAAGTTAAATATTGGGTTTATCGGAGAAAATAGAACAGCAAAAACTGCTGGGGTAATATTAAATGCACGTATGAGAACTTCAGAGCGTGGAAGGTTTGTTATCCTCACACTTTCTGATCCCCATAACGTTTCTGAAATAGCATTCTATAATAATGAAATAATAGAAGAAAAAAGAGATTTATTTTCACCAGGAACATTTGTGATAATTGGTCTTGAAGCTTCGGAAAATACAACAAGATTGGCAGGCAAAGATATATCTGAGTTTACAAAAAGAATCACTTCTACAATAAAAGAATTAGTTCTCACCACTGAGTGCACGGATTCGCAAAAAGCCGCTATGGAATTAAACGCAATATTGAAAGATGAAGGCAGAACCAAAATAATGCTAAAACTTCTTCTCGAAAAACATAAAGTGAGCATCTTATTACCAGGTGCATACTCAATTGCTCCTCAAGTAATTTATGAAATATCTAACTTAAGCTGGATTAAAGGCGTAGAAATTAATACAAATAACTTGCTTATATAAAAAAGCTTTATATAATGAAATATTTAATCGGTATTAAAGGAAGATATAGTGAATCTTTATGAATTTACTTTTATAACACAACAAGGATTATTACAGCAAGAAGTAGAGGAGATGGTCCAAGAGCTAGCTGTTTCATTGAAAAATATTAAAGCAGATGTTATGTTCCAGCAAATCAGGGATATTCTGAAAAAAGGAAATGACAAGCTTACAACACAAGAGTTAGAAGTGCGTGCTGAAAACATTAAAGAAGGTCTAGTTGCTTACTCTGATTTCTTGGAAGATCTTACAAAAATTTTATGGGTTGAATTGGAAGAAGATCTTTCAAATTTGAAAGAAGTGAAGTCAAAAATCGATAAAGAGTTGAAAGATGACCTAAAAGATTTAGGAATGACGCAAGATTTTACAAAATTTCTAGGAGGCAGTACTAAAAGTGCGTTTATCCATAACGCAGTAAATGCTTTGAAGAGAAATATTTCAGAACATCTAATAAAGATTTTTCAAGATATTTTGAAAGATTTTAGAATAAACGGTCCAACTCAATCGAGCAAAGCGTTGGAAATGCTTTTGAAAAACATTGAAGCATCAGGATTAATCAAGTATGAACATTGGGGTCTTTTGGATTTTGCATATCACAAAAATAAAATGAAGAGCGGTCATTATTGTATAATGTGCATAAGTTCTACTGCAAGCATTCTGGATGAATTTATGCGTAGAATGAAACTTAATGAGAACGTTATTCGCCACTTTCCTGTGCAGGTTGATAAAATTTTTGAAGGTAAATCTCATATGATGAATAAACAAATTGAGGAGCAAAGCGCATAATGATGAAAAGACGAAATAGTTTTAATAATTCATACGTATCTGTAAATAATAGGACTGGCTTTAGGCGTTCTAAAGTTTGCCCTCTTGCTGCGTCTAAAGATGAAGACATAGATTATAAGAATATAGATTTATTATCCAAGTTTACCTCTGACTATGGTAGGATATTACCTAGAAGATTAACAGGCGTATGTGCAAAAAAACAAAGGAAGTTACGCTTAGCGATCATAAGGGCACGTTTTTTAGCTCTTATTCCTTACTGTACTAAAAAAGTTTAGGTAATTTATGTTGATAATTTTAAAGGAAAATATAAGGACTTTAGGTAAGCTTGGTGAAGTTGTCAAAGTTAAGCCAGGTTATGCACGTAATTTTCTTTTTCCACAAAGAAAAGCGGTGAAAGCTACCAAGGAAAATTTAACAAAGCTAGAGGAGCAACGTTTATTACTGGAAGAAGAGAATATAAAAAGATTAAATGTAGCAAAAGAGCTTGCATTGTCACTACATGATAAGTTTGTGATATTGATAAAGCAAGCTTCAGAGGATGGTAAAATTTTTGGTTCTGTAACAACACGTGAAATTGCGAAAATTTTACTACAAGAAGGACATGTGATAGATCACCGTAGTTTATCTTTTGGTGGAGTAAGCATCAAAAACTTGGGTGAATACCAAGTAAACGTAGAATTATATAGTGAAGTAGTAGTACCAATTACTATATACGTCGTGAAATCCGAAACAGATGCAAATGAGCTAAGGCAAGTAAAATTGCAAAATCAGAAGTCTGAGCAACAAGAGGCAGAGCAAGATGCGAATAAAGAAGCTACTGATGGTGATGATAGCTGATCAAAGATGATCCCTTGTTATAGTCGTAAAGAAATGTCTGCCATGGCTAAGCTGGTGTCATCCCAGTGCTTCCCTCATGTCATCCCAGTGCGTGACACTGGGATCCAGTTTATTTCATCATGGACATTATTTTATGCTTCTAGAATCCGTTGTCCATTGAATAATTTGCAAATACTTTTATACCTGGATTCCAGTGTCACGCACTGGAATGACACCATTATTGGAATAAATCAAAAATGATTCCCCGCTATAGCAGAAAAGAAATGTCTTCCATTTGGGAGGAAAATAATAAATTTAATATATGGCTTAAAATAGAAAAATTAGCGTGTGAAGCTCAAGCAAAGTTAGGAGTGATTCCGAATAATATTGCTGAGAACCTCTCTGGTGCTATTGAATTTGATGTTGAATGTATCAACGAAATTGAATCCATTGTAAAACATGATGTTATAGCTTTTCTGACATATATTGCTAAAAAAGCGGGAGTTGATGTTCGTTATCTTCATTATGGAATGACAAGTTCTGATGTTTTGGATACATGCCTTGCGGTGCAACTGAAAGATTCCTGTGATATTTTGCTCGAGAATCTAAAAAATTTACTTGCAGCATTGAAAAAAAAAGCTGAGGACTATAAAGATATTGTTTGTGTTGGACGCAGTCACGGAATGCATGCAGAACCAACAACTCTTGGAATAAAATTTGCCAGATTTTATGCTGAATTTAAACGCAATTATCAGAGATTAATTAGCGCGCAAAAAGAGATCTCAATTTGTAAAATATCAGGTGCAGTAGGCAATTTTGCAAATGTTGATCCGTTTGTTGAAGAATATGTAGCGAAAGAAATAGGACTCATACCTGAAATCATATCGTCTCAAGTCATTCCTCGTGATAGACATGCTATGTTCTTTTCAGTTTTGGGAGTGATTGCAAGCTCAATAGAAAATGTTGCTGTTGAAATTCGTCATTTGCAAAGAACTGAAATCGGCGAAATTTCTGAGCATTTTTCCACTGGGCAGAAGGGAAGCTCTGCTATGCCACACAAATGTAATCCTATTTTAAGTGAAAATCTGACTGGACTCTCACGTTTAATACGCAGTTATGTTTTTCCTGCGTTAGAAAATGTTGCATTGTGGCACGAACGTGATATATCACACTCGTCTGTGGAAAGATGCATTGCTCCTGATGCTTGTATAACAATGGATTTTGCTTTAGTGCGATTAACAGATTTGATAGATAAATTGGTGATCAATAAGGAAAACATTGAAAAGAACTTAAATTCTTCAAAAGGTTTAGTTTTCTCACAGCGTGTATTGCTTGAGTTAGTAAATAGTGGTTTGGCGAGGGAAGAGGCGTATAAAATTGTTCAGAGCAATGCAATGAAAGTGAAACAAAACAACAGTGATTTTCTGGCCGAATTGAAACAAGATAAACCCTTACTTAAGGTTATTAACTCGGAAAAACTTGAATCTTTGTTTGATTTGAAGTATTATACGAAACATATAGATCGTGTATATAATAAGGTTTTTAATTAGGCTGAGTAGCTCAGTTGGTAGAGCAGGAGGATCATAATCTCTTGGTCGGGGGTTCAAGTCCCTCCTCAGCCACTCGAACTAAACTATGTTTAGCAAAGCAGTGCTATTGGTGAAACCCAGTGTCAGTTACTTGGAATGAGTTGTATATCCACTCAGGTGAGGAGACAATGGATAAGAGATTGTGAAAAGGGTTTAGCTTTTGGCCTATGATCTCTTTAAATGACAGAATTTCACTACAAAACTTAACTTTCTTCTATGCAGTTAGCTAAGTCAAGAAAGGTGAATCTATCTCTTGTTGTAAACGCAAGATCGACCACTTTACAATATTGTTCTTTATTCCAACTGAGGTGCTCTGGTAAGTGTGGAATTGATAGATCTTCAAATATTTTTTGCAGGTGTTTTGCAGGTAGTAAATTTTGCTTAATTAAACTGGAAATATTATGCCATTCTTTACAAATAATCTCTTGGATTTTTTGCTGCATAATTTGCTTCTGTTCAAAAGTTCTTACAAATTCGATATTATCAAAGCACTGAGTTATATGTTTTACATCTAAAGTGGTCGGTTTGATAATCGGGTTTTGTATTGATAATATCTTTTCCTGCAAATTAGCCATGGTAATCGTCGTAACAGCAATTTTTTCGCCATGTAGTAAGGAATGATCTCTTGTTACCATTTCCATTGCGTGAGCTATCATATGCTCTCCTTGGCTTGCAGAATAGCTGCCTTTTGATATTACCATTCCAAGTCCTGAAATTAGTAGAACTTCCATAAGTAATAGGACCACTTTTCTACTTCTTTTAGTAAGCGCCGTATACTCTCTTAGCAAAATTTGCTCCAAATCGCGAACAAGTGTAAAAGGTAATTCATTGTATTCTGTGCCAAGCAACAAATGAGATAGTAGCCAGTCAGCCTGAACTGTTGAACGACAAATGAAATCTGCAAATCCGCTTAATGTGAGACGCAGTGGTGCATTGGCAAGTATGTCTATATCTATATATACTGCTCTTGGAAGATGTGCTTTGAACGATTTTTTATATCCATTTACTAATATTGAAGCATTTGCAGAGGTATATCCATTCATAGAAGCGGCTGTTGGGAACGATATATAATCTTTTTTCTCGAGGTAGCTTGCATATTTGCAGATATCGTTAACAGTGCCGCTACCAAATGCAACTATTAAGTCACTGTCTTTTGCTTTGTTTCTAACTAGATTTACGGTTTCAAGAGAGGCAGCTCTGCTTGGTGTCATGCAAGTAGCTGACACTGGGATCCAGGAAAACAACTTATGGATTCCAGTGTCACGCGCTGGAATGACAGGTGGAGCTGGAATAATTAAGTTAGGAATTTTATTAAGTACGTTTTTGTTTAAAAGTTTTGCTGTATTTTTATCTGCAACTAGAAAGACGTCATTTCCGTGTCGTGTGCATATTTCATAGATATCATCAGCAAGGTAGTAATCTGTTATTACTTCCCTTAGAAAAGTTTGTTCGGTTTGATGTAATATTTGTTTTAAATAGTGCATAGAGTGTTTACAATATAGCAGTATAAGTATTTTAAGATTGACATGAAAATTGACCCTGTAGAGCTAACTAGGAAATTGATCTCTTTTGAGAGTATAACACCAGAAGACAGCGGGGCAATAGAGTATATAGCAACAATCTTCAAGAAGAGCGGCTTTGATTGTGAGATTTTAGAATTTGGTGATAAAGTTAAAAATCTTTATGCGAAATATATAAATGGAGTACCAAATTTGTGCTTTGCTGGGCACGTTGATGTTGTACCACCGGGTCAGTTAAAAGATTGGGCATTTGGTCCATTTAATCCAGAAGTGAGGGATGGAATGCTATATGGAAGAGGGGCCGCTGATATGAAAAGCGGAGTAGCTGCATTTATTGCTGCTATGGTAAATTTGATTGCAGAGAAGTTTCAATTTAATGGTTCGATAAGTGCATTGATTACCAGTGCTGAAGAAAGCATGGAAGAATATGGAACAAAGGCAGTTTTGGAATGGATGAAAAATAAGCAGAAAAAGATAGATTTTTGTGTGGTTGGCGAACCAACCAGTAGTAAGAAATTAGGTGATACCATAAAAATAGGCAGAAGAGGTTCTGTAACATTTGAATTAATTTGCCATGGAAAACAAGGGCACGTTGCCTACCCAGACCTAGCAGACAATCCAATATATAAGGTAATATCGATATTGAGTAAGGTAAAAAATACTACTTTTGATCATGGTAATAAATATTTTCAGCCTTCACATTGCGAAGTTACTACTATCGATGTTGGAAATAATACTAGCAATCTAATACCTGGCTCAGCAACTACACGTTTTAACATTCGATATAACAATGAACAAACACCGGGTGGCTTATATAAGCTGATTGATGAAATATGCTCTAGTGTAACTAACGATTATAAGCTTTTTATGCATAGCAGCAGGGACGTTTTCCTCTCTACTCCCGATAGGAATACTGATATTATGCTTGATGCAATAAATAAAGTTACCAGTATTGATGCTGCGTTGAGCACAAGTGGTGGCACATCTGACGCTGCGTTTATCAAAGATGTTTGTCCAGTGATTGAATTTGGTATAATCAACAAAACTGCACATCAGATAAACGAATGCGTATCAGTAAACGATATACACAAGTTAACAGCTATATATAAGGAATTTATAGAAAATTATTTCAATCCCACTAATAAAATATTGAATCAGGTCAACGTGGTTAGTAATATATCTAGTGGTCCATTGTTAGCTTAGATGTAATCAGATCTCTTGCATAACTGTTGTTTGAATAATAACTTGGTATCCGTTCAGCGGAGTGGCAGAATAAGGTAGACAAGGTGATCTAAAAAGATAATCATAGAGCAAAAGTGAAATAATATGGTAAACCTTTTAGAACTTTGCAAAAATTTACAGCAAAAAATAGAAAGGTTAGAAGCAAAAATAGAAAGATTGGAAAAAGAGAATGAAAGTTTAAAAGCAGAAAATAAGGCTTTAAAGATAGAAAATGCTGAGTTAAGAGAAAGACTCGGTTTAAGCTCAAAAAATTCATCAATACCAAGTTCCAAAGAGTTGTATAAAATAAAAAAGAATAAGCCGAAAAGCGAAAGGAATATTGGCGGTCAGGTTGGTCATAAAGGAAGTTTTCGCGCCAACATGGATGCAGATAAAGTAGTAAAGATAGAGTTGCCTAATACTTGCGAATGCGGAGGAGAAATTGCAATATGTGAAAAACCATATATTCATCAGAAAGTTGATCTTCCAGAAATCAAGCCTTATGTAGTGGAATATCAGTTAGAACATGGCCGTTGTCGGAGATGCGGAAAGAGAAGAAGTAGCAAGTTACCGGAAGGTGTTACGCCAGATACATTTGGTCCAAGGGTTAAGTCAATAATTGCAGCGTTCAGCGGATTCTACAAAAATTCAAAACGCGAAATAGCGAGTGTCGTAAATGATATCTTCAATTTGAACATAAGCGTCGGTAGCATATCAAATAGTGAACATAGAGTTGCTTCAAAATGCAAAAAAATGTATGAGCAGATCGAACAAGAGATAAGTAGGAGTAAAGTTCTACATATTGATGAAACGAGCCATTATAACAAAGGTAAACTCGCTTGGTGTTGGATGTTTGCAAGCAATACGGCAAGTTTTGTAAAATTTACAGAGTCAAGAGGAATGAAAGTTTTACAAAATAGTAAATTCTGCAATCGCAATAGCTTGGTAATAACTGACAGGTATGCAGCATAGAATTATTTTGCCGATAAAAACAGGCAAATCTGTTGGGCACATTTATCAAGAGATTTTGAAAGATTAGCACATAGTTGGAATATTGAAGTTAAAGTTCTGGGTTGTTACTTGAGAAACGTGGCCACTGAATTATTTGCACTAAAAAAAGCTTTACTAAAAAGTGAGATAGATGTTTTGAGGTTTGTCAGACGTGCCAGAAAATTAAGAAAACGTACAAAGTATTACTTGAAGGAGATATCTCGTTTACCTGAAGCAATTGGAGCCTCTCGAGTTGCAAAAAATGTTCTGAGATCTGAAAGAATGATGTGGAAATTTTTAGATGACCCAGAAAATATTCCGCTGACAAATAACCACGCTGAACGGCAAATTCGGCATTATGTCGTTTATCGCAAAAACTCATATTTTACACAATCAAAGCGGGGAAATACATTCCTTGAGCGGATAATTTCATTATACTTAACTTGGAAACAAAGGGGTCTCAATCCTTTCCAAAATCTCCTATCTATTGTTTCTTAAACCACTCTCCTGAACGGATACCTTTTTCTACCTATTTGTTAATTCACACAACTCTAAAGAGGAATTTTCTAACTCGGCGATAGTGTTGTTAATTTCATTCAAGTCATTGCCTTGTAAAGCGTTTTTTGCATTTTGTAATAGGTTTTTCAACTTTTGATCAGTGAAAAGGTTATTATTGTTTTCAACCAAGTGTATGAGTTTATTTCCATTAATTTTAGCACCTGCAAGGGAACGAGCCTTCATATCTTCATCAAAGCTGTTTATTGACTGGTTAACCATATTTTGAACATCAGCTTCACTCAAGCCAAAATTTGAATTTACTTCAACTGTCTGCTCAATTCCAGTAGCTTTTTCTCTTGCAGTAACAGTCAAGATTCCGTCAACATTAACTGTAAATTCTATTTCAATTCTTGCAGAACCTGCAGGCAGTGGCGGTATACCTTTTAGTTCAAACTGCGCTAGAGATTTGTTATCCTCTATCATTTCACGTTCTCCCTGACAAACGTGAATTTTCATTGCTAGTTGCCCATCAACATAAGTTGTAAACTCTTTTATCTCTGAAACTGGTAGTGGTGTATTTCTTGGTATGATTTTTTCAACTATGCCTCCCATAGTTTCTATGCCAAGTGATAAAGGTAGAACATCCAGGAGAATATTCCTATCTTTTGAGCTCGAAGTTAAATCATGAGCCTGCAGAGCTGCCCCAATGGCAACTGCTTTATCCGGATCCACGTCATTTAGTACTTTATTTCCAAAAAGTTCGACTAGTGAATTTTGAACCAATGGTGTTCTAGTTGCACCACCAACTAAAATTACTCCTTTTATATCATCAATTTTAAGATCTATATCACTTATAGTACGAGTGACTATATTGATAGTCCTATTGACCAAAGAACCGATTGCATGTTCAAATTCTTCTCTGGTAATTTCGCATTCAAATAATTCACCGTTAATATTGAATTCAAAAGTGCCTACGGTGTTTTCGCTCAGGTATTCTTTTACAATACGTGATTCAATAAGTGTTGTCATGCAAGTAGCTGACACTGGAATCCAGTTCTTATTATATAACTTTCTAGTGTGTTCATTTGTAATCAAACTTTCTGGATCCCAGACTGGGATGACACTAGAGCATTCTTTGTTTAAACCTACCTTTTCTCTATACTTATCAAGCACAATAAGGTTAAGCAAATGATCAAAATCATCTCCACCGAGTTTAGTGTCACCACCAACTGCAAGAACTTGAAACACTCCTTGATGCAATTTCAATATCGAAATATCAAATGTTCCACCACCAAGGTCATAAACTGCATATATTCCACTGTTATTGTTCTTTTCAATGGAGTAAGAAAGCGCTGCAGCGGTTGGCTCGTTAACGAGGCGAAGAACTTCTATTCCAGCTAATTTTGCCGCATATTTAGTTGCGTTACGTGCTGAATCGTCAAAGTAAGCTGGCACAGTAATCACTGCTTTTTTTACTTTCATCTCTGTAGACTCTTCTACCCTCTTGCATAAAGCTTTTAATATCTCAGCAGAAATCTCAACAGGAGTAAGATACTTTTCCTCTGCGCATTTTATTCTAATAACTTTTTCGCTTTCATGATCTATTTCAAAATTGACGCCTTCTTTATTTAATTCTTCAACACTTTTACCCATTAAACGCTTTATTGAGTAGATTGCATTTTGACCGACGTCACAGCCAGTTTTCAATGTATTATTTTCATATGAAAGAGCAGAAGGCAGTAGCTCTCTTCCCTGCTCATCTTTAAATATCTCCACGTTGCCAGCTTTATTTACCATGGCAATTAAAGAATTGGTGGTACCAAGATCTATACCAAAAACTACTTCACTTGAATTTGGTTCAGAAATTTGAATTGGTTGCATTCTTTTTCACCTCCTCAAGTGACTTATATAAATATTTCAATCTTAAGACTTGTGTAGCAGCTCCATCAAAATTCTTTACAGCAAAAGTGTTAATTAGGTTTTTAACGCAATCTTTTATTTTTTCATCAATCATCCTGCTTGCAAATTGTAGATCATCGCAGTCTAGTAAGTACTCTCTTATTTCCATTGATTCATTTAATATTTCAGAATTTGGATGATCCTTTGGGCTTCCCACACCAAAAAGATTCAACAAATGCTCAGCACGTTCTAGTGGTGACTTTAGCACTTGATAAGCTTTGTTGATATTTTCCATGTTTTTGGACTGTCTTTCATTTATATCAGTCTTGCTTAGCTCAATATATTTTTTCTCTAACTCATCAAAGCTGATATTGAAAGTTGGTTCAATTTCAAACAATGTAAAATAGCTGCTAGACATGAAAACTCTCTCCACAACCACATTTTCCTTTCTCATTAGGATTTTTGAAAACAAAACCCGATGAAAATTTTTCTTCTACATAATCCATTTCAGAGCCAAGAATAAACATGACGGATTTTGGATCGATCAACACTTTAACTTTTTGGTCATCACCGCAGTTTTCCTCAATTATCGACTCTAAAGGACGAGTATCATACGCATATTCAATATCATATTTTAAACCAGAACATCCTTTTTGTTTAATTAGCACTCTTATTCCTATTGCTTCTTCTGATTTCTCAAGGTTAGTATGCTTCTTTTGGTCCAATAAATACTTTATCCTTTCTACTGCTTTCGCAGTTATAGTAATAAGTTTTTTATCTTTCTTTATAGCGTTTACTCCTTGATATTCACTCATGCTTTAGTTCTCAATGTCCACCTTTATTTTGTTTACTTTGATAGTCATGAATAGCAGCCTTTATAGCATCTTCAGCAAGTACCGAACAGTGTATCTTCACTGGAGGTAAAGACAACTCTTCCACTATTTGAGTATTCTTTATCTGTGTAACGTCACTGATGGTTCTCCCCTTTATCATCTCTGTTAACAAGGAACTTGAAGCAATGGCAGAACCACAACCAAAAGTTTTAAATTTTGCATCTTCAATAACACCTTTGCCATTGACCTTTATCTGCAATTTCATTACATCACCGCACGATGGTGCACCAACTAAACCAGTACCAACATTTGGATCATTTTTATCCAGAGAGCCAACATTTCTTGGATTTTCGTAATGATCTAAAATTTTCTCATTATAACTCATAAAATTACCTGTGAACTGCTATTCTACATTATAACATATTTAGGTTAAAAACTAAAGAAAAATGCACTAGCAAACAGTATATTTTACTCACAAAATATATGGGTTACGAGTGTATTTACTTTACAAATACATGTAGTGCATGTCATTCTCTATATTGTAATTAAAAAGGAGTATTCTCTTGAGTTTATTTGGTAACCTTTATAAAGGCTTGTTAAAAACTTCTTCTCGCTTTAGCAACGGAGTAAAAAGTATTTTCTCTAACAAAAAAAAATTAGATCAGTCGCTTTTAGATGAGCTAGAAGAATTGCTAATTAGCATGGATATTGGTCATAAAACTTCCAAGTTGATTATTGACAGGCTCACAAGCATCAAGTTTGACAAGGAAGTTGAGTATAATATTATCTCGCAGCAGTTAATGAACGAAATAGAAGCTATATTGAGCCCAGTTGTGCAACCGTTAATTTTGAACAAAAAACCACATATAATAATGGTATGCGGAGTAAACGGTAATGGTAAAACCACAACTATAGGTAAGCTTGCATATAAATATAAGGAAATGGGAAAATCCGTTATGCTTGTTGCATGCGACACATTTAGAGCTGCTGCTAGTGAGCAATTAAACATTTGGGCAGAACGTTCTGATTGCTTGATTGTTACTGGAGAGTACGGTAGCGACTCTGCAAGTGTGGCATATAGAGCTGTAAGTCAAGCTATAAAAGACAACGTTGATGTTGTTCTAATTGACACAGCAGGAAGGCTGCAAAATAATGTGAACCTTATGGAGGAGTTATCAAAAATATATAGAACGATAAAGAAATTGGATGATACTGCCCCTCATGACGTTATTTTAGTTCTTGATGCAACTACCGGCCAAAATGCTTATAGCCAATTAGAAGCATTTAGCAAAATGGTTAATGTTACCGGGCTAATCGTAACAAAGTTAGATGGCACTGCTAGGGGCGGAGTGGTAATTGGACTTGCAGAAGCTTATAAGATAAAGTTACATGCTATAGGAATTGGCGAAAATATAGAGGACTTAAGGGAGTTTACTAGTAAAGAATTTGCTGAAGCGTTATTTAATTGTAATTAAAGACTTCTCTTAATTCCCTTACGTGACCAAGCTTGATTATTTCAATATCATGAGAAGAATAATTGCCATTTTTAGGCATAATTGCTTTTTTGAATCCTAACTTTTGTGCTTCTTTTAGTCTGAGATCAGCATGCGAGATGTTCCTAATTTCTCCTGAAAGTGCAACTTCACCGCAGATTATTGAAGAAGTTGGCAGCGGTAAATTTACTACACTTGAAATAAGGGAAGCAGCAACAGCAAGATCAGCCGATGGTTCCTGTATTTTGAGTCCCCCTGCAATGTTTAGGTATACCTCTTTATCATGCAAAAACATTTTGCAACGAGCATTTAGCACCGCAATGATCATAGCCAATCGATTAATATCCCACCCAACTACTGCCCTTCTTGGGGTTGCCATATTAGTCCCTGCTATTAATGCTTGCACTTCCATTAAAATTGGTCTTGAACCTTCAATTCCTGCAAATACGGCGCTGCCAACTACTTCTCTGTCATGGGCCATCAGAAACAATGATGATGGGTTATCAACAGGCACAAGTCCTGCTTCAGACATCTCAAAAACACCAATTTCATTTGCAGGGCCAAATCTATTCTTAATAGTACGCAAAATGCGGTATTGATTGCTATTTTCACCTTCAAAATATAATACCGTATCCACCATATGCTCCAAAGTTTTAGGTCCAGCTATTTGTCCATCCTTAGTTATATGGCCAACTATTAAGAGGGAAATACCATATTGTTTCGCAAGAATGGTTAATTCATGTGCGCAAGTGCGGACCTGAGTTACAGTTCCTGGTGCTGATATAATTCTGCTATCATACATTGTTTGTATAGAGTCAATTACTAAGAATTTAATACTTTTGTTGTATCCGTTCAGGAGAGTGGTTTAAGAGGTTGTCCGGAAACAAGTAAAAGGCTATAATATCTGAAATTTTAGTACGGGGTAAAGATGAGAAAAAAGTATCCAACAGATCTAAGCGAAAGGGAATGGGCAAGAATAGAAAAACACTTCAGAGTATCATACAAGAAAGGAGGAAGGCCGCCAAAGTATAGCAAAAGAGAAATATTAGAAGCAATTTTCTATGTATTGCGTACAGGGTGTCAATGGCGGTATTTACCAAATGATTTTCCGCTATGGAAGACTGTGTATGAGCAGTTCAGGCAATGGAAGAAGCAGGGAATTTTTGAGAAAATGAATTATGAAATTACAAAATATAGTAGAAGAAAAATAGGAAGGAATGAGCAGCCGAGTGCCTGTATAGTAGATAGTCAATCTGTAAAGACTACAGAAAAGGGGGGATCAAAGGCTATGATGGAAGTAAAAAAGTAAAGGGTAGAAAAAGGCATATAATTACAGACACTCAGGGTTTTATACTAGGTTGTTACGTAGGCGCTGCTAACGAAAATGATAGAGATGGTATTAAAATAGCATTAAACAATATGAGAACAAAATATACTAAAGTTAAAAAAATGTGGGCTGACATGGGATACCAAGGAAGAAATTCAAAGAATCACATAAAGGAAGAATATGACATAGATATTGAAATTGTTACAAGGCCTCCATGTAGATTTTGGGTGCACAAAGATACGCCACCTGAGCTACTACCAACAAGAGAACAAGGGTTTAAAGTACAGCCAAGAAGATGGGTTGTAGAAAGGACTTTTGCTTGGGTTAATAGGAATAGAAGGCTATCGAAGGAGTATGATTTACTCACAACATCCACTGAGAATTTCATATACCTAGCTATGAGTAGGGTTATGTTAAAGAGGGAATATGCTTGAATTTACTAGTTTCCGGACAACCTCTAAGAAACAATAGATAGGAGATTTTGGAAAGGATTGAGACCCCTTTGTTTCCAAGTTAAGTATAATGAAATTATCCGCTCAAGGAATGTATTTCCCCGCTTTGATTGTGTAAAATATGAGTTTTTGCGATAAACGACATAATGCCGAATTTGCCGTTCAGCGTGGTTATTTGTCAGCGGAATATTTTCTGGGTCATCTAAAAATTTCCACATCATTCTTTCAGATCTCAGAACATTTTTTGCAACTCGAGAGGCTCCAATTGCTTCAGGTAAACGAGATATCTCCTTCAAGTAATACTTTGTACGTTTTCTTAATTTTCTGGCACGTCTGACAAACCTCAAAACATCTATCTCACTTTTTAGTAAAGCTTTTTTTAGTGCAAATAATTCAGTGGCCACGTTTCTCAAGTAACAACCCAGAACTTTAACTTCAATATTCCAACTATGTGCTAATCTTTCAAAATCTCTTGATAAATGTGCCCAACAGATTTGCCTGTTTTTATCGGCAAAATAATTCTATGCTGCATACCTGTCAGTTATTACCAAGCTATTGCGATTGCAGAATTTACTATTTTGTAAAACTTTCATTCCTCTTGACTCTGTAAATTTTACAAAACTTGCCGTATTGCTTGCAAACATCCAACACCAAGCGAGTTTACCTTTGTTATAATGGCTCGTTTCATCAATATGTAGAACTTTACTCCTACTTATCTCTTGTTCGATCTGCTCATACATTTTTTTGCATTTTGAAGCAACTCTATGTTCACTATTTGATATGCTACCGACGCTTATGTTCAAATTGAAGATATCATTTACGACACTCGCTATTTCGCGTTTTGAATTTTTGTAGAATCCGCTGAACGCTGCAATTATTGACTTAACCCTTGGACCAAATGTATCTGGCGTAACACCTTCCGGTAACTTGCTACTTCTTCTCTTTCCGCATCTCCGACAACGGCCATGTTCTAACTGATATTCCACTACATAAGGCTTGATTTCTGGAAGATCAACTTTCTGATGAATATATGGTTTTTCACATATTGCAATTTCTCCTCCGCATTCGCAAGTATTAGGCAACTCTATCTTTACTACTTTATCTGCATCCATGTTGGCGCGAAAACTTCCTTTATGACCAACCTGACCGCCAATATTCCTTTCGCTTTTCGGCTTATTCTTTTTTATTTTATACAACTCTTTGGAACTTGGTATTGATGAATTTTTTGAGCTTAAACCGAGTCTTTCTCTTAACTCAGCATTTTCTATCTTTAAAGCCTTATTTTCTGCTTTTAAACTTTCATTCTCTTTTTCCAATCTTTCTATTTTTGCTTCTAACCTTTCTATTTTTTGCTGTAAATTTTTGCAAAGTTCTAAAAGGTTTACCATATTATTTCACTTTTGCTCTATGATTATCTTTTTAGATCACCTTGTCTACCTTATTCTGCCACTCCGCTGAACGGATACAAAAAATGAATACTACAGTAGAAAAAAATAATCCAAAAATTTTTCCTCAAAATGAAGGAAAGATTAACTCAAAAGGCATGGTTGCCCCACCTGTTCCTCCGAAATCTTCCCAAGCTAAATTTGCTGGAATAAAAGCAATTTTTGAGCGAAATGTACCTCATTCTCAAGCAAATGATAGTAATAAAACAGTGAGTAGCAATCTTGGAAGAACATTTGGCCCAACAATGCAAAAACTCATGGAAGACAACATTCATAGCACTCCTAACAAACAACGCCGCAATTCAGGGGATAGTGGTATCAGTGATATTAGTAGCAGCACTTCTGATGATGAGGATAGAACAATAAAAGATAAAATGATGGAAAATGTTAAGCAGGATAACCATCAAAAAAGCTTTGATTTACATAAAGTACAAGCAACTGATGAATTAGAAACCGTAAAATTTCTCAAAACGCTAAGCAAGAAAGAAAGAGAAAAACTTGGTTTTTCTCCTAAACAGCAAAATAACCAAAAGGTTGAGACTAGCAAAAAAACTTATAATCCACTTGATTGGAATCCAATCTATCAAGGTAAAAAGCTCTTTAGCTTAGGCAATATGTCGAGTAATTCGTCTTCATGTAGTGAAAAAAGCAATATTTCAGATGTAAGCGATAAGTCTAATAATTCAAACATTGTTAGATGTAATATTACTAGGAGTAACAGTAAGGAAGACCTTCGTAAACCTGATGCTTCACATAATGACAAATCTGCAGGTAAAAAATTATCTAATGTCAATGTAAGCGAATTAATCAGAAAGTTTGAACAAGGTAATGACATAGTAAAAGGGCGTTAATCAAATGTTACCCTATCTTTGTATATGTAAAGGTAGGGTATCTTTTCAAAATAGTATATCCTTTATAGCTTTGTTAATTTTTGACTCCCTCTCTGCAAAAGCAGTTTCTAGAGAGGTTTTAAGTTTTTCCCATTCTTCTTGACCATTTAGAACTAAAGATTTATATTCATTTTCAATTTTTTCCAATGCTCTTTGATATGAAAAACCTAATTCCTCATATATATCAATATTTATCGATTGCAGTATTACCAAAAATGAAAACAAATTCGGATCAGGTAATTCTTCTCTTGTGTGATTCAGAAGACACAGCTTTATTTTTTTTACGCAGTATTCTATTGTTTTTAACGATAGTGACAGGCTTTCTGTATAAAATATAAAACTATCTACAATCAAATTTTTTGACTTTTTCGGTAATTTAATATTTTCAAATAGTTCTTTTGTAAATTTTTCTATCGGTTGTTTTGGCAAATGTAAAGAGAGATCAGTAAAAGATTTTAGGTCAAAATTTGGTCCAAGTATTGTGCTGATTGCTCTTTGTACATTACTCTTATCTTTACTTACAGAAATAATGAAAACCAGCCCCTCCACATCAAGCATATACTTTATAGATTCCAAAAAATCGACAACGAATTTAGGACGGCACACATCAAGATTATCCACCATTATATAAATGTTTTTGTCTTTTCTGATTTTATTAACCACATCCGCTAACTGTGTTTTAAAATCTCTAGTACTCTCTTTTCTTCTTTGGAGAAGACTTAATTCACTCAAGACAAAACCTATGTCTTTTTTATCAGCCTCTTTTGCAGCATCAAGAAATACTGAAAGCATAGCAAGTGGAGATTTACTGATCAGCTTTCCTAGTGTGTTTAGAGAAAATAGCTCTTGGTTTATGTTCTTGAACTGTTGTATAACACTTCTTTTTACTTTATACGATACAAATAAATCTTCAAATAGGAAATTTAAAAAAGAAGGCAGTGGTTGGTCCAATGCATTGATATCCCATGCACTATAATAAGCTGCAATTTCATTTTGCTGTTTTAACTCTTTTACCCATTCTTTCAAAAAAAACGTCTTGCCCCATCCATCATATACTTCCAAAGATATTATTGTAAAAGACTGATCAATTGTTTTAATTATAGTGTTGAATTTACCTGAAAATTGCTTATAGTTTAGGTGGTCATTTTCCCAAGCCACCACTTTAAGTGGTGGCACTATTTTTTTCTTTTTGAATGTTATTAGCGATATAAGTTTTTTTAAGCACATGTCTTATTTTATATTTAACTCATATTCTTGTCTTGAAGTAAGTGCTATCCTCAGCGTTCCTTCATCAAGATAGTCAATTTCTCCGCCCATTGGTATGCCGCAAGCAAGGCGTGATATTTTCACATCCAAATTTTTTAGCAATTCAATTATATATTGTGCAGTAACTTGGCCCTCTAATGTCGGATTAATTGCGATAATTATCTCTTCAATTTTAGACTCTGTCACTCTTTTCAGAATAGTGTCAAGGTTGAGTTCTTTTGGACCTATGCCATTTATTGCAGACAATCTGCCACCCAAAACATGGTATAAACCTGAATATATATTTCCTTTTTCAAACGCCCATAGATCACCTAATTCTTCTACTACACACAGTAACTTAGTGTCACGTTTTGGGTTAGTACAAATAGAACAAGGTGACTTAGTATCTAGATTTCCGCAAACTTCACACTCTATTATAAGATCTGCTAGCTCTTTAATCAAAGATGCAAGTGGTAGCATAACTTTTTCTTTGTTTTGGAGTAAATGTATAACTAACCTGCGTGATGATGATGGCCCTAAACTTGGCAATTTAGAGAAAGCATGAACTAGATTCTTTATGTTAACGTTCATTCAATAAATTCAGAATAGGCAGTCAAATGGTAACATCAAACCCTTTGTAAAGAAAGTGGTAAGTTTCTCTTGATCCCACTTTGATCAGCTATAGAAAAAATTTTTTACTTTAACGAAAAAAATTACTTCCGCACACTTAAAGCCTGATTATAATAGACTTCTTGCATAACCCAAACTAAGTAGAAAAAAGGTATCATCCAAGTAGCTGACACTGGTTCCTTTATGACGGCAGTACCTTCTCCTGTCATCCGAGTAGCCGACTACTTGGATCCAGGAAATTTAACTCTACCAAGTATAGCTCTTTCCATAAAAGTCCGGATGTGATAGGATAAGGGTAGATGATGATAAGGAGGTTGAATGCCAGCAGCATATAGTTATGATTTAAGAAAAAAAGCAATGGAAGCTCTAGACGAAGGAGAAAGCAGAGAAACAGTGGCAGCAAGATTTAAGATTGGACGAACTACTTTATGGGAGTGGCAGCAAAGAAGAAAAGAAACAGGAGACTTTCAATCAAAAAAACTTGGAAATGGGGGTTACAATCACAAAATTACCGACTGGGGTACCTTTGCCAAATTTGCCAGAGAACACGGAGGAAAGACTCTATCGGAAATGGCTAAACTTTGGAACAACGTTAGTATCCAAACGATCTATCGAGCCCTTAAAAAAATTGGATTTACGCGCAAAAAAAGACATATGGATACAAGGAAAGAAACGAAGAAAAACGTGCTGAATTTTTGAAAATTATAGCGACAAAAGAACCTAAAAACTTAGTGTATATAGATGAGTCTGGCATTGATAACACCGAAGACTACCCCTACGGATATTGCCAGAAAGGACAGCGGTTTTATGCCTTAAAATCTGGAAAGAAAACTCAACGAATCAGTATGGTTGCAGCCTTAAGTGGAAGAAAGATAGTTGTTCCGTTAACCTTTGAAGGCCACTGTAATATGGATGTTTTTAATGGATGGTTTGAGCAATTTTTGACACCGATCTTGGAACCTGGACAGACTGTCATTCTTGACAATGCTACTTTTCATAAGTCTGATAAAGCTTGCTAAAGGGGTTGGTGCAGAAATTTTGTATCTGCCGCCTTATTCTCCAGATTTCAACAAAATTGAGCATCATTGGTTTGCTATAAAAAACAGAGCCAGGAAAAACATTCCTCTATTCGAATCCTTTCGTCGTGCTGTTGATTCTGCCTTCCTATGACCTGTTCGGACTATTATGAGAAATGCTATAAGAGGTTGTCCGGAAACAAGTAAAAGGCTATAATATCTGAAATTTTAGTACGGGGTAAAGATGAGAAAAAAGTATCCAACAGATCTAAGCGAAAGGGAATGGGCAAGAATAGAAAAACACTTCAGAGTATCATACAAGAAAGGAGGAAGGCCGCCAAAGTATAGCAAAAGAGAAATATTAGAAGCAATTTTCTATGTATTGCGTACAGGGTGTCAATGGCGGTATTTACCAAATGATTTTCCGCTATGGAAGACTGTGTATGAGCAGTTCAGGCAATGGAAGAAGCAGGGAATTTTTGAGAAAATGAATTATGAAATTACAAAATATAGTAGAAGAAAAATAGGAAGGAATGAGCAGCCGAGTGCCTGTATAGTAGATAGTCAATCTGTAAAGACTACAGAAAAGGGGGGATCAAAGGCTATGATGGAAGTAAAAAAAGTAAAGGGTAGAAAAAGGCATATAATTACAGACACTCAGGGTTTTATACTAGGTTGTTACGTAGGCGCTGCTAACGAAAATGATAGAGATGGTATTAAAATAGCATTAAACAATATGAGAACAAAATATACTAAAGTTAAAAAAATGTGGGCTGACATGGGATACCAAGGAAGAAATTCAAAGAATCACATAAAGGAAGAATATGACATAGATATTGAAATTGTTACAAGGCCTCCATGTAGATTTTGGGTGCACAAAGATACGCCACCTGAGCTACTACCAACAAGAGAACAAGGGTTTAAAGTACAGCCAAGAAGATGGGTTGTAGAAAGGACTTTTGCTTGGGTTAATAGGAATAGAAGGCTATCGAAGGAGTATGATTTACTCACAACATCCACTGAGAATTTCATATACCTAGCTATGAGTAGGGTTATGTTAAAGAGGGAATATGCTTGAATTTACTAGTTTCCGGACAACCTCTTAGGTTCTCTAATTGCACATAAGTCAACAATAATTTTCACACAAATCAAAACAGCATATCTTCTCCATAATCCTTGGTAATTTTACATAAGTTAAAAGTAGCATATGGTTCTCTCCGCGGTCTGAGATGACAATAAATTTGTCAAGCCGCATTATACTTGTTAGGCGGAAGTGGACGGCAACATATTTACCACGAAGTCTAACTAAGTTCTTGCTTGTCCCTTCCATCGGCATTGCTATCTTTATTTTCAATAAAATTATTGTCCTATGCTCTTTTGATGTTTATTGATAATAAAATTCTGTTTTATCAACCAACATCCTATGCATAATTATAGCTCTTTTTACAATAATCCGAACAGACCGTAATATGCTACTGGCCTGCTATAGCCATAAACACATATCTTATCGCATTCGGACTATTATAAGAAAGGCTATACAGCTAATTTTCTTGCTACTGCTACAATTGCTTTTTTCATTCCTTTTTTCTTCGCAACCCCAGTTTTTTAATTTAAATGTCCTCTTGGTAACTGTAAGCATTGTTTGTGCAGCTTCATATAACATACTTCTACATTCCGCTGGTCCCATCTTTGATATGCTGCCATGCCGATCAACTTCTCCAGAAGAATATTGCCTTGGTGTCAACCCTATATACCCCAGTTGCGGATTAGCCAACGAAGTAAAGCTTAGAAATGCAGCGGCTGCATGGAATATGAAACAAGCGTAGAAAAAATGTGTACCAAAAAATTTATCGGTGATCTGTGGCGAGTATGCTCAATCTCAAATTTGTTTTTCAGAGAGCCAAAAACTGTCTCAATAATCGATCTTTTTCTTAACAAAATCTTCTCATTTAGCGCCATTAATGAGTTTTTCATACCCTTTTTTATACTGGTTACAAGCTTTAACCCTCTATCGAATAATTCGTGAAAAAGATCTTTTTTGATATATCCTTTATCTCCAAACAATAATCCAGTCAATTTCTTAGTTAAATTTGGCACAGGTATCAACGTTGCCTTTTATCACCGTAACCCCTTGAATTTCGCCAGTTTCATTGATTACTAGATGTACCGAAAAACCACCCATAAGTAGTCTTTCCAATCTTTGCCAACCCTTTGAAAACTTTGTTTCTCGAGGTCCTTTTTGGATGGCAAACAGCGATAGATGTTGCATCTATGTACGAAATCCCTGTCACTTTTGACTGTTCGCAAAACCATTGCATTAAGAGCGCTAAATACCATAAAACCCGCGATTTTAGCCTGATAAACCTACTATAGGATGGCAATTTTGGAAACGCTGATTCGTATAATAATTTCAAATAATGCACATAGAAAATTTTAAAATTGTCGCACTTGATATAGCAATATTATGGTAAAAATCTCTGAATGCGTAATCTCTGGCGTCCTGGTTGGTTTTTTGCCACTTGGTAGAAGTTTTTCTGCAAAATTTTCATCGACTGTATTGCAAAAATCATCGACTATACAAAAGATTTCTGTTACTTTCTCTTTCATTGGTAACCTCCTATTTTAGGAATGAATATCAAATACCTCGGAGTTTACCCTATTTCCTTACCTTTTCTATTTTTTCTAATTTACAACTGGGGTTAGCAGTGCTGTGAGAATGGTTGAAAGCGCAAAAGAAAACCTCTCGGAAGTTAAAAATATACTGGTCGATGCAGGTTATACAGGAGAAAATTTTGCAACTCAAATAAAAACGATTATTGGAGCAACTGTAGAAGTAATAAAACGAAGTGAATTACATTCCTTTGCTGTATTGCCACAAAGATGGGTTGTAG
This sequence comes from Wolbachia endosymbiont (group A) of Alloplasta piceator, assembly GCF_964028505.1. Classification (NCBI taxonomy): domain Bacteria; kingdom Pseudomonadati; phylum Pseudomonadota; class Alphaproteobacteria; order Rickettsiales; family Anaplasmataceae; genus Wolbachia; species Wolbachia endosymbiont (group A) of Alloplasta piceator. The sequence continues at coordinate 1,271,309 of NZ_OZ034793.1, forward strand.
AGCGATCTTTCGCTTGGTTAGAAAAATGCAGACGATTGTGGAAAAATTGCGAGCGAAAACTTAACACTAGCCTACAAATGGTCGTTCTTTCCTTCATTTCTCTTCTATTGAGAAGATTTTAAACAGGTTCTAAATCTTTATTTTAAAAATGTCATATTGACCACCGGTACCTGAAAATACTATTCCAATTGATCAGAGCTATCCATTTCCTTAATTTTTGTAACGTTGTCATAGGAGTACTATAACTTTAGTATCAACTATGTTTTATTGTTTTTGCATCTAAAAAAATTTAGCTTATTCAAGCAGCATTTTGCCTTTTTTTGGATGTAGGGATTTTTTAGGAATTGTCTTCTTGAATTCTATGGTATTTTGTTTAACATTGAAACAAGATTCCAGTGTCAGCTACTTGCATGACATTGTTGGTTAATGTTTTATGGCTTTACGATAGCTATACAACTTATCTTAAAAGCAATATAGTGTTTACTATACAATGAATCAAAGATAGTAAGTAAAGTCTATGGAATTTCAAATCGCTACACATTTTCAACCGGCTGGGGATCAACCACAGGCAATCGATAGCTTAATTGCAGGGCTAAATAGCAATAAAAGAGATCAGGTTTTGCTTGGAGTTACTGGTTCTGGGAAAACTTTTACTATGGCAAATGTTATTGCAAGGACAAACAGGCCTGCATTAATTATGGCACACAATAAAACTTTAGCAGCACAGCTTTATGAGGAAATGAAAGGATTGTTTCCCCATAATGCTGTTGAATACTTCATTTCTTATTATGATTATTATCAACCTGAAGCCTATTTACCACAAACTGATACTTATATCGAAAAAGATTCTGCAATTAACGAAAGAATTGAGATGCTGCGTTATTCCACCGTCTGCTCCCTTTTGGAGCGCAGGGATACGATCGTAGTTGCCAGTGTTTCCTGCATATACGGTCTTGGTTCGCCTGAGAGCTACCGCAGCATGATCATACCGCTTAGTGTTGGAAATAAAATTCGTATTAATGATTTCCTGAGCAACTTAACTGATCTTCAATACAAGCGCTCTGATGCCAGGTTTGAGAGAGGATATTTCAGAGTGCGCGGCGATATTGTTGATATATTTCCTTCCCATTATGAAAATAAAGCTTGGCGTTTATCGTTATTTGGCGATGAAATAGAAGAAATTTCTGAAGTTGATGCTATAACGGGCAATGTTACCAAAGGCGTAAATAAAATCACCATTTTTCCAAATAGCTATTACATAACCCCGCGTGAGGCTTTGTTGCAGGCAATTGAACTAGTCAAAAAAGAGCTGCATGAACGCTTGGATTATTACTACTCGCAAAACAAGATTGTTGAAGCAAAGCGCCTCGAGCAACGCACTAATTTTGATATCGAAATGATGAGAACAACAGGAATATGTAAAGGTATTGAAAATTATTCGCGTTATCTCTATGGAATGGAAGCTGGGGATCCACCGCCTACTTTGTTTGAATATTTACCCAAAGAAGTAATTTTATTTGTTGATGAGAGTCATGTCACCGTTCCTCAGGTTGGTGCGATGTACAGTGGTAATGAGGCGCGTAAAAAGAAATTGATTGACTATGGCTTCAGGCTCCCTTCCGCTTTTGATAATCGTCCATTAAAATTTGAAGAGTGGGAGGGAGTTAGGCCGCAGACTGTTTACATTTCAGCCACTCCAGGAAAGTATGAGTTGGCAAAGACCAGTAATGTATTTATAGAGCAAGTTATCCGTCCAACAGGGCTTACGGACCCAATCTGCATTGTAAAACCAATAGAGAGTCAAATTGATGATGTAATTCATGAGGCACAAGTGACAATAGGGAAGGGATTTTGTGTTTTAATCACTACATTGACGAAAAAAATGGCTGAAAATTTAGCTGAATATATGAGTGAATTGAATATGAAAGTGAGTTATTTGCATTCTGATATTGGTGCGCTGGAGAGAATAGAAATTATATGTAAATTAAGATCTAAAGAAATCGATGTTTTAGTAGGTGTTAACTTGCTGAGGGAAGGTCTTGATATTCCAGAGTGTGGGTTGGTTGCAATTTTGGATGCTGATAAAGAAGGATTTTTGCGATCGGAAACTTCATTAATTCAAACGATCGGTCGTGCTGCGCGTAATGCTGAAGGTAGAGTAATTTTGTATGCAGATAAAATCACTGGTTCTCTGGATCGTGCGTTAAAAGAGACCGAAAGAAGAAGAAAAAAACAAGAAGAACATAATATATTGCACAATATTGTCCCAAAGACTATAATAAAACCTATATCAAACACCTTACAGGAGAGGGCAATAGCAGAACCGAAAGTAAATACTAATAAGGATGATTTGAGAAAGCAAATGATAGAGCATGCTGAAAATTTAGAATTTGAAGAAGCAGCAAGAATAAAAAAATTATTGTAAGGTTAAATAACACATGATGTAATGTGCATAGTATAAAAATGTAAATAATTTGTATCCGTTCAGGAGAGTGGTTTAAGAAACAATAGATAGGAGATTTTGGAAAGGATTGAGACCCCTTTGTTTCCAAGTTAAGTATAATGAAATTATCCGCTCAAGGAATGTATTTCCCCGCTTTGATTGTGTAAAATATGAGTTTTTGCGATAAACGACATAATGCCGAATTTGCCGTTCAGCGTGGTTATTTGTCAGCGGAATATTTTCTGGGTCATCTAAAAATTTCCACATCATTCTTTCAGATCTCAGAACATTTTTTGCAACTCGAGAGGCTCCAATTGCTTCAGGTAAACGAGATATCTCCTTCAAGTAATACTTTGTACGTTTTCTTAATTTTCTGGCACGTCTGACAAACCTCAAAACATCTATCTCATACCAATTCTCATTGTTGTCCAGTCAAATAGGAAACATTGCAGAGTTGTTTAATTGTGGAGCTGGCAAGAGAAGTAATAAATTTGCACAAAGCACCCTCAAGTAGAGCAATTGTATCGTATATTTTATTGCGCAAAATGTTCTGTTTTATATATAACCAAAGCCTCTCAACAGGATTTAGCTCAGGTGAGTATGGAGGTAGGTATATAATGTCGATATTTTTAGGTACCTTTAAATTTTTTGACCTATGCCAACTAGCACAGTCCATAACGAGAAAAGCCTCTCGTGTTTCTAGATATTGCGAAATTTGCTCAAGAAATATGTTCATGCAATCAGTGTTGACATTTGGTGCAAATAAGCTAGAACTCTCTCCATTTCTAGGATTAACTGCACTATAGAGATAGAAATTTTGCCTACCTAATTTTGTTTTAACCTGTGCTCTAATCCCCTTTTTAAACCACCCATGTCCAACTTTTGAATGTGTGCCAAACCGTGATTCATCAAAGAAAAATAGCTCTTTTTCTGGATACTTGCTAATAGCTCCATTGAGATTTTTTTTTGAATTCCTCTTGTTTGCTTTTATCTTGTCCATTATGAACTGGTCTTGGTGTAATATATGAGAATTTCATCTTTTGCATATGGCGGTGTACTGTAGATTTGCTGATATTTAATCCGAACTTTTCCTGGATTCTTATTCTCATTTCTTTAATGGTGATATTAGGATTTTCTTCTATCCACTCTTCAATTTGCTGTAGTTGAGCCTGATTTAATTTAGTTTTTCTACGACGTTGTGAAGGAGCAAACAGTTTTTCTTCTCTGCCAATTTTCAAGAGTTTTACCCACGAAGTTAGTGCGCTTCTTGAAATGCAATATATTTTTGCTACAGCCGTTATACTGTACTTTTTTGCTGCAATTACAGCATTTAGTTTTTTTGAAACATATGCATTATTCATTACTTTCTTCAGCATTTCTTTTGCTGATTCTACTACTTTTTCATCCAATAATTTTGATCTTAATGCCATTTAAACCTCGCTATTTTACTTACTTCAGTATGGCTTTTCTTCCATCATTGTCCATCTGTTTGCCCTGTAATGGGAATTGGTATCACTTTTTAGTAAAGCTTTTTTTAGTGCAAATAATTCAGTGGCCACGTTTCTCAAGTAACAACCCAGAACTTTAACTTCAATATTCCAACTATGTGCTAATCTTTCAAAATCTCTTGATAAATGTGCCCAACAGATTTGCCTGTTTTTATCGGCAAAATAATTCTATGCTGCATACCTGTCAGTTATTACCAAGCTATTGCGATTGCAGAATTTACTATTTTGTAAAACTTTCATTCCTCTTGACTCTGTAAATTTTACAAAACTTGCCGTATTGCTTGCAAACATCCAACACCAAGCGAGTTTACCTTTGTTATAATGGCTCGTTTCATCAATATGTAGAACTTTACTCCTACTTATCTCTTGTTCGATCTGCTCATACATTTTTTTGCATTTTGAAGCAACTCTATGTTCACTATTTGATATGCTACCGACGCTTATGTTCAAATTGAAGATATCATTTACGACACTCGCTATTTCGCGTTTTGAATTTTTGTAGAATCCGCTGAACGCTGCAATTATTGACTTAACCCTTGGACCAAATGTATCTGGCGTAACACCTTCCGGTAACTTGCTACTTCTTCTCTTTCCGCATCTCCGACAACGGCCATGTTCTAACTGATATTCCACTACATAAGGCTTGATTTCTGGAAGATCAACTTTCTGATGAATATATGGTTTTTCACATATTGCAATTTCTCCTCCGCATTCGCAAGTATTAGGCAACTCTATCTTTACTACTTTATCTGCATCCATGTTGGCGCGAAAACTTCCTTTATGACCAACCTGACCGCCAATATTCCTTTCGCTTTTCGGCTTATTCTTTTTTATTTTATACAACTCTTTGGAACTTGGTATTGATGAATTTTTTGAGCTTAAACCGAGTCTTTCTCTTAACTCAGCATTTTCTATCTTTAAAGCCTTATTTTCTGCTTTTAAACTTTCATTCTCTTTTTCCAATCTTTCTATTTTTGCTTCTAACCTTTCTATTTTTTGCTGTAAATTTTTGCAAAGTTCTAAAAGGTTTACCATATTATTTCACTTTTGCTCTATGATTATCTTTTTAGATCACCTTGTCTACCTTATTCTGCCACTCCGCTGAACGGATACAAAAAATGAATGTTCGTACAGCTATGGAATAAATCGCGGTATGACGGTTCGCAGCGGTATAGTAACTCGTCACCCCGCTACTTGTTAGCGGCTGAGATACCGCGGCGGTATGACGTAGAAGCTATACTTTTATACTCACCAACTCAGTATCCAATCTGGATCCAAGTAGTCAAGCTATTCGGATGACACCCTCATAAAGTGAAATGAGATCCCGCTAACACGTAGCGGGATGACGGGAAAAGAGGTACTGGGAGACATCCTTCCTGGTAGACCCAAATCACAATGTTCGCACAGTTGTGCGTCACGCGCTGCCGAACACTGTATGGTTATACAAGAAAAATTAAGGCTTAAAAGGAATTTTAAGTATCAGGACTCAAGGTTTTTATTCCTTCTTAATAAAACATAAAAAGCCCCTTTACCACCATGTTTTTTCGTAGCTTGTTGGTAGTATAGAACCATATGCTGGATTTTAGTGTCATTTAACCATTTATTTAAGTTACTCTTTATAATGTCTGTTTTATTTGTTGCACTGCCGTATCCCGTAATTACCAATAAACATCTATTTCCTGCTCGATAATTTTTGATAATAAAATCTATCAATTTACAGTAAGCATCCTCTATATTATAGCCGTGCAAATCGAGCTTATCGCTTATAAAATATTTACCCCTATCAATCTTTGATTTTGTGTTGTAGTCAAGACAAAATGATGAGTTACTATTATTGGTATTAAGAAAATTCCCTTGTAAGTCGGAGGTACCTTTATCAACCATAGACTTTATATTTACTTTATGATCAACTTTCAAAGTAACTTTTCCACATTCTATTGGCTTAACATTTTTTTGCCAATCCAACTCATCGTCCGACATAAACGCATTAATCGAATTGTATAATTTTACAACAATATCCAAACATAGTAAAATGTTGCTTATTCTATAAAAACCCGATTTTCAATAATACGATGAAATCGTCAAAAACTAATGAGAATTTTTGGCTGTATGGAAAGCACACCTGCATGTCAGCACTGAAGAATAAAAATAGGCGGTGTATAGAACTGTTAGCAACAGAAAATTTCTATAGAGAGCACAAAAAAGAAATTAGGCAATGTGTAGACAGTAAGGGCATTAAAGTTCGATTAGTAGAAAACAAAATACTTAATGACGTTTTACCCAAAGGTGCTAACCATCAGGGAATTGCTTTAAATGTTGCCCCTATTCTTTATAACTTAAGCATTGAAGAAATAGCTAAAAGCTCAAACGACAGCTCTACTATAGTCATTTTAGATCAAGTCACTGACACGCACAATATTGGGTCGATTTTAAGAACTTCAGCTTGTTTTAATGTCAACGCATTGGTTTTACCACATAACCATTCACCGAGTGAAAATGCATCTATTGCAAAAGCAGCAAGTGGGGCTTTAGATATTGTTCCGCTAATATACGTTACAAATATAGTAAAAACTATGCAGTATTTAAAAAAGGTCGGCTACTGGTGTTACGGGTTTGATTGCAATGCTAAAGAAAATATAGATGAAATAAAGAGTCTTGAGAAAAAAAGAGTAATTATTTTTGGTTCTGAAGAGAAAGGAATGCGGAGGTTAGTTAAAGAAAATTGTGATTATCTTTTAAAGATCCCAATATCAAACGTAATTGACAGCTTAAATGTTTCAAATGCAGCAGCAATAGGCCTATATTCTATTTATATTAAAACAAATGCCAGCGCATAGCTGTTTATAATAAAAACACTTGATAAAAATGTGGTTTTATATTATAATGTGTTAAATAATGGACAAAAGGAGTTATATTATGTCTTATATGAGAAATGAACAGGATATTCGCTCTCAAGGCGTTTACTATAGCGCTGGGCTTAGAAGTTACCTAACTAAAGTATACAATTACATGGCTTTAGCTTTGGGCGTCACAGGGCTTGTTGCATTTTTAACAGTATTTTCTGGTCTTTTTCAAGTAATTTATTCTAATCCCGTTCTATCGCTTGTGGTAATGTTATCTCCGGTTGCATTGGTGTTCTACATGTCTTATAGAATTCAACACCTAAGTGCTCAGTCTGCCGTTACTATATTTTTCTCGTTCTCAGTGTTAATGGGGCTTTCCTTATCTTATGTTTTTATAGTTTATACTGCAGAAAATATAGCAAGGGCGTTTTTCATTACATCAATCATGTTTGGCTCTATGGCTTTATATGGCAATACTACAAAAAGAGATCTTACAAGTATGGGCTCTTTCTTGATTATGGGAGTTTGGGGGTTAATCATTGCGTCTATAGTAAATTTATTTCTTGGAAGTAGTCCTCTCCACTTTGCAATATCGTTCATATCAGTAATAGTCTTTACCTTAATGACTGCGTATGATGCTCAAAGAATCAAGGACGTTTATTATAAACATAATGACGGATCAGAAGTTGCTACTACTAAATTGGCAATACTCGGTGCAACTAATCTTTATTTTGACTTTATTAATATATTTCTCAATCTACTCAGGTTACTTAACTTGTTCAACAATAGGGATTAGATGTTTTCCTTTTTAAGGAAAGGCAGTAAGAATTCTATAGTTTTCTTTTTAGTATCTTTAGTTGTGTCGATGATATGTCTTGCATATGCATCGGTACCTCTATATAGCATTTTCTGTAAAGCTACTGGGTATGGTGGCACAATAAGAAAAGTAACTAACACAACAACAAATATAACTAACCAAAAGATCAGGGTCCATTTCAATGCTGATATAATGTCCGATCTACCTTGGGAGTTTAAATCAGAAACTAACTACGTTGACGTAAACATAGGAGAACAAAGTTTAGCGTTTTATTACGCAAAAAATCTATCTGATCAGCCTTCATTTGGAATGGCGGTGTATAACGTTACGCCTTTCAAAGCAGGTAAGTATTTCAATAAAATTGCATGCTTTTGTTTTGAAGAACAAATGTTGCTACCAAAACAAAAAGCAGCTATGCCCGTATCTTTTTATATAGATCCTGAGATAATGCTTGATAACAATACAAAAGATTTGAGCGAAATAACACTGTCATACACGTTTTTTAAGCTTAAGTAACAGAATGTTTGCAAACCATGTCATTTCAGTAATCAATAGGGTGTCATCCAAGTAGCTGACACTGGAATGACAGGAGGTAACGCAAGAAGTCTATTGATTGTGAAAACAATAACTTTGCAAAATATTAATTGTTAGATAACATAATCAAAGTTTTTGTCTTAATATTCATCATGGTTAGAGCTATACAAATTAAAAAAACTGGGGGACCAGAAGTATTAGAATTTGTAGATAAGAGCATAGGTGAGCCAAAAGGCGAGGAAGTCTTAGTGCGTCACACAACTATCGGCTTAAATCGTTATGATTTAGAGCACAGAAAAGGTACACGCAAAATTAAAAATTTACCATCAGTGCTTGGAGTGGAAGCAGTTGGGGTTATTGAAAAACTTGGTAAAAAAATCAGTGATGGATTCAAAGTTGGAGACAGAGTTGGATATTGCACAGCTCCTCCAGGGGCATATTGTGAAAAGCGCATTATACACCAGAAATATCTGATAAAAATTCCAGATGACATATCTGATGAAGTTGCTGCTGCAGTGCTGTTTAAAGGTATGACAGCTCACTATTTAGTTAATCAATCTTATAAAATCAGGCCTGGTGCTTTCGTGCTAGTTCATGGAGCTAATGGTGGCTTAGGGCAAATAATATGTCAATGGGCAAAGGATAAAAAAGGTGTAGTGATAGGTTCTGTAAGCTCTGATGAAAAAATGAAGATAGCTTTACAAAGTGGCTGCACATACGCAATAAAATACAATGATAAAGACTTCGTTTCTAAAATTATGGAGATTACGCAAAACAGAGGAGTAGGTGCAGTGTATGACCCCATAGGTTACGCTACAAGTAAGCTCTCTTTTGAATCTTTAGGCAGGTTCGGCATATACGTTTCCTATGGGCAGATATCAGGTAACGCTCCTATTAGTTTTTCTTTACTTAGTTCACGTTCGTTATTTGCAACTGGAACCTCAATATACCATTATAAGCATGATAGATTCACATTAGTGCTTACCACAATGGAAATCTTCGAGATGATAAGAAAAAAACTTTTAACTGTACGGATCAATAAAAAATATAAATTTGATGAAATAATTCAAGCACATCACGATATGGAAAATAGAAAAACGAGTGGGTTAAATATTATTAAAATCTCTCAAATAAATTAATAGTTAAAATTAACCATTCATTAAATTATATCAACTAGAATTTCACATATTTAATTCTCCTTTTGGGGGAATTAAAAGCATATAGCTAAACTGACTTAGGCTTACCGACGATTTGAAAAACCATCATTTCGCTACTCGTTAGCGGAATCTATACCGCGAATAGACTTCTTGCATAACCCAAATTAAGTAGAAAGAGGTATCATCCGAGTAGCTGACACTGGTTCCTTTATGACGGTAGTAGCCCCCCTTCTCCTGTCATTCCAGTGCTCTCTTCTTGTCATCCCAGTGCCCAGACACTTGTATCTTTATGATGTGAGGCATTAGAGCTAAAATACCTCACAGGGAGGGTGAAGCTGATGCGACACTAATGCCATTAAGCCAGACTTTGCTTCCCTCCCATAGAGTTAAAGACTGAACAGTATCTTTTGGAATTATATCCCGTATTACAAGGTTAGTCTAAACTCTCAGTTTATTTATAGTCTTGGAGGCAATTTTATGCAAGTAAATGCTATTTTGGGTGTGGATATTTCAAAAAAGAAATTTGATGTTTGTTTGTTAGTGGACAGTAAAAAACGACACAAAGTCTTTCAAAATAATCAAGATGGTTTTGCAAAACTTGTAGTTTGGTGCAATGGCCATGGAGCAAATCTTACTCATTTATGTCTTGAAGCAACTAGTTGGTATGGAGAAGATTTGGCTACTTTTATGCACGATTTAGGACATAATGTCAGTATAGTAAACCCAGCCCAAATCAAAGCTTTTGGCAAAAGTGAGCTGCTCAGAAATAAGACAGATAAATCAGATGCAGCTATGATAGCTAGATTTTGTATCGCCAACAAACCTGCTCTTTGGAAGCCCATTGCACCTGAAATGAGGCATTTGAGGGAGCTTTACCGTTGCATGCAATCGCTAAAAGATGATAAGGTGCAACAGACAAATCGCTTGGAAAACAAAAATATGCATTCCAGTTGCAAAGAAGCTATATCTAAAGTAATTTTGGCAATAGAGGAGCAAATTATTGTTCTCGAAAAAGAAATTAATGAGCATATAAATAACTATCCACATCTAAAAAATATGGTGGAAAACCTTAAGACTATAAAAGGTATAGGATATCTTACTGCTGTTGCTGTTGTCGCAGAAATGCCATCAGTTGATAACTTTGACAATGCTAAACAATTTACAGCTTTTGCTGGTCTAAATCCAGGACATTATCAATCGGGATCGTCAGTAAGTAAGAGAAGTTGCATATGCAAAATAGGATCTGAGCGTATTCGAAAAGCTCTTTATATGCCAGCTATAGTAGTCAAAAACCATAATAATCATTTTCAAAAGTTTTGTCAGCGTCTAGCAAGTAAAGGCAAATGTCCAAAAGTCATAGTTCTTGCGTTAATGCGAAAATTAATGCATGTCTTTTTTGGTATTCTTAAAAATAATCAACCATTTAATTGTAATTTTGTTGGATAATTTGTTTGACAGCAGAGACAGTATCTGGGATCCAGTTTCACCTTGTGATGGTGTCATGAAAGTAGCTGACACTGGTTTCCATCCAAGACGGTGTCATTCCTTACTATTACCCACAAATATAAATGTACTTATAAATAAAGTATTACAATATTAGAGTTTGCAAATATTGAGGGTATAAAAATGGCAAACGAGAGTAATGAATGGGCTAAAAATGAATTTGGAGATGCTGTACTTGGAGATAAAAGATTAACTGACCGATTAGTAAATATTGCTGACAGTTTGATAAGTTTACCTGAAAGCTCAATTAATGAGGCATGCGGAAGTTGGTCAGAAGCAAAAGCAGCATATCGTTTTTTTTAAAATGAGAACGTAAAAGAAGTCGATATTCTAGCTTCACACATTGATAAAACAGTTGAGAGAACAAAAGCTCACAAGAGGGTTCTTGTCATTCAAGATACCAGTTACATTGTATATAATAACCATAAAAAAACAAGCGGATTAGCAAATTTGTCCAGTTATGATACTGCAAAAGGTATTATAATGCATACAGCTCTTGCCGTTAGTATAGAAGGTTTGGTACTAGGGATACTAGATCAAAAAGTTTATTCAAGACCTGAAGAAACTGAGAACCTTAAAAAAAAGAGCGATCGCATTGAAGATAAAGAAAGCGTAAAGTGGTTGGAAACTTTAAGAAAAACAAATAATATTATTGATCCAACTCAAACTGAGACTATAACTGTATGCGATAGAGAAGCAGATATATATGACTTTTTTGAGCTTGCACATAGTCTTAATTCGGCAGTGCTAGTTAGAGCATGCAGAGATAGAGCAGTAAATAGAAAATCTCGATATCCTGAAAAAGGTGAGCAGAAGTTATGGGCATTTATTAAATCCTCTCATTGTGCAGGTACGGTAGAAGTTGAAGTTCCTGTAAAAGATAATAAGCCAAAAAGAACAGCACGTTTGGAAGTTAGATTTGGAAAGTTTATGATGAATCCATCTAAGAATAATATTAGGCATAAGACGGAAGAACTACCTAAATTACCACTTTATGCAGTTTATGTTGTTGAGAAAACTCCCCTTCCCTTAAAAAAAACCGCTAGAATGGATGCTATTAACGAATCTTTCAGTTAATACTTTCGATGAAGCTGTTGAAAAAATTAGTTGATATCAACTATGTTTTTTAAAAATTTTTTTATTTGTGTAATTTTGCAAATTATATGGGCAATAAAAACCCGTTTGTCATAGAAATAGAATTTTATATCAAACAGCTACCACAGCAATTTCTGCTTAAGCTAATGAATATGTGCTTTAAGTCTGTGTGGACGCACATATTCATTAGCCAATTTCAGTTACCGTTGTGAAGATTTTTAAGTATGCAAATTAATTGCTTCTTTAAGTCTTGTATTAGCAATTACTATAATTTTACGCATTAGGGCTGTTATAGCCACCATCTTCTTCTTACCACTTTCAACAAGCTTAGAATAAAAGGCGCCAAGTATAGATTTTGACCTTGTAGCAGCCATAGCGGCTGTAAACAGCTTTGAACGAACGTTACTTCTACCACCTGTAATCCTTCGGTAACCAACAGCTTTACCACTTTCTTTTGGATGCGGTGCAACTCCGGCAAGACTTGCTACTTCTTTTCTATTTAAGTAACCAAGCTCTGGCATTAAACACAAAAAATCTTGTGATAACTTTTTACCTATTCCAGGAACTGTTTTAAGAATTTTTTGGCGTTGTTGTAATGCGCGGCTTTCATCAATAATCTTTTGTATAGTATCATTGAGTTCGTTTATTTGACTATCGAAAAACTCAATGGTCTTTTGACAGCTTTCTTTTATATGATCATTTTCCGGTGCTTCAAGTCTGCATTTTTCTTGAGTTCTCATTTGCGTAATATCATCACGACGTTGACAAAGTGCAGCCAAAGTTGATTGTTCTGTAGAGGTAGGTACAAATAGAGAGATAGTTCTATGGCGTTCAAATCCATATTGAGCAAGAGCTCTTGCATCTGATCTATCAGACTTTGCTAAAGTTCCGTGAGATAAAATAAAGCTTTTTACTTTACGAGTATTAGCTCGATGCACGGCAATATTTTTGTCGGTAAGAAAATGTGATAAGCCAAGCTCATATTTCCCTGTATTTTCTAAAGTCACTAAAGCATTAGGTAGAATATCTGAAAACTCTTGAAATAATTGTTGCCAACCAGAAGCATTATTATCAAATTCGACAGCATTCTTCTGTTTGTGAATTGCAACGACATTTTTAAATTTTCCGATGTCAATGCCAATAAAATTTTGATAAGATGTAACCATAATAAACCTCGATAGTTTTAGTTAATTTAAGATTGTAAACGGGTGCATATATATGTCCCAAGCAACTATTCAAACGTATCGAGAGATAGGGCTAGCGTACCTTGATACCAACGGTTGTAATACCAATTTCCTTTCGGTCGCGCACGCCCGCTATTCCTAGTGAGCAGGGTTATCTTTCTCTCTTATCTCTTTTATATCACGTTTTTAACTTACAATTGCCTTAGATGGAAAATAGAGATATTACATAAAATTTTAAATCCGGTCTCAAAGTTGAGGAATGTAGACTTGGAACAGCAGAAAGATTAATGAGGTATTTAACAGTCATGAGCATTATTGCTTGGAGAATTTTCTTTATTACATCAATTGCAAGAACTAACCCAACATTACCATGTACTGCCTTATTAGCTGAGGAAGAATGGAAAGTTTTATATGTTAAAATACACAGGAAACCATGTCCAAATATAGCCCCTACTATAAAAGAAGCCGTTTCGTGAACTTGGAGGTCATTTAGCAAGAAAAAGCGACCCAAAACCAGGACCAATTACTCTTTGGAAAGGATATAAACGTCTCTTTGATTTAGCAGAAGGATGGCGACTTGCTCACGAACCTCATATTTGTTGGTAATAGTAAGTTGTTAGCGGTATCTGGAGATACCGCGGCGGTATGACGTAGGGAAATCTTACTTAGAGGTTGTCCGGAAACTAGTAAATTCAAGCATATTCCCTCTTTAACATAACCCTACTCATAGCTAGGTATATGAAATTCTCAGTGGATGTTGTGAGTAAATCATACTCCTTCGATAGCCTTCTATTCCTATTAACCCAAGCAAAAGTCCTTTCTACAACCCATCTTCTTGGCTGTACTTTAAACCCTTGTTCTCTTGTTGGTAGTAGCTCAGGTGGCGTATCTTTGTGCACCCAAAATCTACATGGAGGCCTTGTAACAATTTCAATATCTATGTCATATTCTTCCTTTATGTGATTCTTTGAATTTCTTCCTTGGTATCCCATGTCAGCCCACATTTTTTTAACTTTAGTATATTTTGTTCTCATATTGTTTAATGCTATTTTAATACCATCTCTATCATTTTCGTTAGCAGCGCCTACGTAACAACCTAGTATAAAACCCTGAGTGTCTGTAATTATATGCCTTTTTCTACCCTTTACTTTTTTACTTCCATCATAGCCTTTGATCCCCCCTTTTCTGTAGTCTTTACAGATTGACTATCTACTATACAGGCACTCGGCTGCTCATTCCTTCCTATTTTTCTTCTACTATATTTTGTAATTTCATAATTCATTTTCTCAAAAATTCCCTGCTTCTTCCATTGCCTGAACTGCTCATACACAGTCTTCCATAGCGGAAAATCATTTGGTAAATACCGCCATTGACACCCTGTACGCAATACATAGAAAATTGCTTCTAATATTTCTCTTTTGCTATACTTTGGCGGCCTTCCTCCTTTCTTGTATGATACTCTGAAGTGTTTTTCTATTCTTGCCCATTCCCTTTCGCTTAGATCTGTTGGATACTTTTTTCTCATCTTTACCCCGTACTAAAATTTCAGATATTATAGCCTTTTACTTGTTTCCGGACAACCTCTAAGGCGTTTAAGGAATTGGGAAAAGATGGAATGTGCCTGTATAAAATGGAGGATGACAATTATCAATCAGTATTTATAAGAAAGAATGATGCTATACTCACGTTCTATCCTGACTTAACACCAAAATGTGATGATAAGAGCACTTATTGTAGTTGCAGTAAATCTTAATTTATTTTAGCCAAAGATATATACCAGCAATGATGCCGTTGATTTTATACTTCAAAAATCAGGTAACCCTTTCTTAGGTATATTTTCAAACTCACCAATTAAAGTTTTTATATCTTGTGGTAAATCAGAGACAAATTCCATGTATTCCTTACTTTTTGGGTGGTATAAGCCCAGTGTATAAGCATGTAGTGCTTGTCTGTTGAAATTACGAATAAAACTAGAGTTTTTAGCATATTTTGTGCTTTTACTACTATTTTTCCCATAAACTTGATCACCAACTATAGAATGTCCTATGTGGCTCATGTGGACTCGAATTTGGTGCGTTCTACCTGTTTCTAAAGTGCATTTAACGAGGCTTGCTTGTCCTATAACTTTCTCTACTGAGTAATGAGTGATTGCTAATTTGCCCGTTGTTTTTGTAACACACATCATTTCTTTATTACCACGCTTTGGAGCAATGTTAGTTTCTATAGTTCCCTGCTGGGAAGATAATATTCCCCAAACTACTGCTAAGTATTCCCGCTTTATTTTGCGATTCGATAACAATTCAGACAAAAAACTATGGGCTGCTTCATTTTTTGCAATTACCATTAGCCCACTAGTATCTTTATCGAGTCTATGAACAATTCCTGGTCTTACATCAAGGTGAGCGATAACTGCGTTCAAAAGCGTATCATTGTTTGTCCCAGCACCTGGGTGCACTGTTAATCCACTTTGTTTACTCATACCAATTCCCATTACAGGGCAAACAGATGGACAATGATGGAAGAAAAGCCATACTGAAGTAAGTAAAATAGCGAGGTTTAAATGGCATTAAGATCAAAATTATTGGATGAAAAAGTAGTAGAATCAGCAAAAGAAATGCTGAAGAAAGTAAGGAATAATGCATATGTTTCAAAAAAACTAAATGCTGTAATTGCAGCAAAAAAGTACAGTATAACGGCTGTAGCAAAAATATATTGCATTTCAAGAAGCGCACTAACTTCGTGGGTAAAACTCTTGAAAATTGGCAGAGAAGAAAAACTGTTTGCTCCTTCACAACGTCGTAGAAAAACTAAATTAAATCAGGCTCAACTACAGCAAATTGAAGAGTGGATAGAAGAAAATCCTAATATCACCATTAAAGAAATGAGAATAAGAATCCAGGAAAAGTTCGGATTAAATATCAGCAAATCTACAGTACACCGCCATATGCAAAAGATGAAATTCTCATATATTACACCAAGACCAGTTCATAATGGACAAGATAAAAGCAAACAAGAGGAATTCAAAAAAAAATCTCAATGGAGCTATTAGCAAGTATCCAGAAAAAGAGCTATTTTTCTTTGATGAATCACGGTTTGGCACACATTCAAAAGTTGGACATGGGTGGTTTAAAAAGGGGATTAGAACACAGGTTAAAACAAAATTAGGTAGGCAAAATTTCTATCTCTATAGTGCAGTTAATCCTAGAAATGGAGAGAGTTCTAGCTTATTTGCACCAAATGTCAACACTGATTGCATGAACATATTTCTTGAGCAAATTTCGCAATATCTAGAAACACGAGAGGCTTTTCTCGTTATGGACTGTGCTAGTTGGCATAGGTCAAAAAATTTAAAGGTACCTAAAAATATCGACATTATATACCTACCTCCATACTCACCTGAGCTAAATCCTGTTGAGAGGCTTTGGTTATATATAAAACAGAACATTTTGCGCAATAAAATATACGATACAATTGCTCTACTTGAGGGTGCTTTGTGCAAATTTATTACTTCTCTTGCCAGCTCCACAATTAAACAACTCTGCAATGTTTCCTATTTGACTGGACAACAATGAGAATTGGTATCAGAACTATAATGTCCTCATCTTCATAGACGATATCAAGTTTTATGTCATAATTAGGCTCAATTGATGTGGATATGTCAGGTTGAACGAGATGCACCACATACTCTTCATCTGGTTTTACTATGTAGTCATTATTAATTATCGGTGTGCCAAGTAATTTCACCTGCTCATTTTGTATCAATCTTTGCGCTTTGCTGCGTGATATGTTGCATTTTTCAGCTATATAGGTGTCTAACCTTAATTTCTCTTTATCATTATTAACACTTAAGGTTACTTCTAAGTGGTCTATAACAACTACCCCGCGCGAGCTACTGCAAATGCTGCTTGAATATTTTGATCTACAAAATCAACTTTTGTACTAGGAAGATCACCTTGTTTTTTAATATGGCAAATTGTTTGAGAGCCATCTTTCCAGTGAATTATTATTTTGTTATCAAAATCCCGTAATGTTGCCTCAACCTTTTTTTCTTTATTATCTTTTTCTTCCAGCTTAATAGATTCTAATAAATAATATAGAAAGTCACTTGGGTTGCCATTGATTTTTTCTTTCCATTCATCTGTTTTTTCTTGTTCAGATTTTTTTTGCTCTAACTTTTCCTTCTTTTGCTGCAGCTTATTTTGTTCTGCTTCCAGCTCTAACTTTCTAACTGTGTCACGTAGTTCTTTGACTTTATTTTCTAACACTAATAATTTATTAGTATTATTTCCATTGTTAGCTTCTAAATCAGGCGTACTTGGTTGAGCTTGCTTCTTTTTTATTTCTTCTAATTCATTCCTTACTACGTTTAATTGCATCTTCAATTCCGTTTTTTCCTTTTCTGTATCCTCTTTTAACTTTTTTAGCATGCTAAGGAACTCGTTATTATTAGACTGCGTAGTTGATTGAAGCCAGCCTACAAAGCGGCTTGGTTCAAATCGTTCAATCTTATCTTCAGCAATTTTAATAGCATTCTCTAACCTAGAAAAAGTACCTTCAATATCTAGTGAATGTGCTTTTTTTGTCAATTCTTTAGTGTTGTTTAAAACTTCTGAAATTTCTGCATGTAGCCAATCTAAATCTTTTTTGATGTCTTCTCTGATTTTTTTTAGGTGATCAAGCGTTTCTTTAATGTTAATATTTGCAGGCTTTAAAAGACTATTATCAAGTAAATCGCAAGCTTTTTTAAGGTTACTGTCAAATGAGTTGCAAAGCGGACTAAGTAGTTTTTTCATTAGAGATATTAGTTCATTTTCCCTTTTACCAAGCTTATTTTCTACTACTGATACAACCATGCCCTTTCCAGACCAGTATGGAAATAGAAGACCTAAAGAACTGTGTTTTCTAATAGTATGATTTTCATGATCCACGCTATTACTTATTAGATTGCTAAGTGTTGATATGATGCATAAAAGAATAGCGACTAATAAAGCTATTAATATTATTGGAGCATTAATGGATTGTGATATTGCTGAAACTACTATAATAGCACCAAATACATATGATCCTGTAAACAAGAGAATCCTATTTCTATTTTCTGCTTCTATATCTTCTAGTATTTTTCTCTGCGTCTTAGAAATTGGTAAAACTATTGAAAGCTTTTTCCTCTTACGATCTAAATTTGTTACAATTTCAATTTTTTCGGCTTCTTGAACAATCTGGCTGTACTGTTCATCAACTTGATAGTTTCCTACTTTTTTATCTATCTCATTCTCTTTTATTTTTTGTGTATTTATAAAGTTTATAACAGCAGTAAATAAGAAAACTGCAAGAGGAATAAAGGCAAGAGGTGCTGGCGTGAACGCAAATCCAGCAATACTTACTATAACAGGCTGAATAGAAAAGGTAGTAAATGCTATAAGAGTAGCAATGGTACTTGCTATCGATATAGTACCAGAATACTTTCTTATAGAGCTCAAAATTCTACTGGGCTGGTCAGAAAGTTTTCTAAATCCTAAAAAATCAAAATAGTCTTTGAAAGGATCTTTAGTGTCTGTAACCATAACATTTTTCTAGTTTAAACTTATTTAGGTATACATTAACCAAACCTTAAAATCAAGTTTCTTAATTTTTCAACATGTGCCAAGGCCTATTAGAGCGCACTTTATTAATCTTTATGTAACGATTTGTTAACCAAATTGAATGTGTGCCATATGTTTTTAGATTGGCATATTTGATAGTTTTAGTATTACAAACTGAATAGTCGAATTCACTTAATTGAATTATTAAATCAACTTTATCACAATTTTCTAGAATATCTTCTTCCTTATAAGCTAGCAACACTGATTTATTATTTCCTTTATTATATATGCAGCCATAATCGTTACACTTTAGCCTTTTATCTGAGTTATTGTATTTTTTATGATTCAAAATTTGGTTCTGCCCATTTTGCTTCGCCCATGTTTTGACAACAAAGTTCCTATTTTTCCTGGTGAGAGAATATAGTAAGTTATCACTTTCTTTTACAGCAACATTATCAGCATTTATTAGTATGTCGGGGGTTTTATATGCGGTGCTAAAGCAAATACCCAGCACAATAAAGAAAATTCCGAAGAAACGCCAATTTCTTTCCCACAAGCACAGCCACAATAAACCAAGTGTTATTATAATAATTGATGATGCAGGAAAAGTGCGAATGGGAATAACCAAATACTGAAGACTAGCGATAGCGTTTGTTATATACAAAATGCTGTCAATTGGGCGTTCTATAAGTGGCGCTATAATCCATTCAATACCGAAAGGAATCAACAAAACATAGATTATTCCAAGTGGAATAATAATTAATGTAACTATTGGTATAGCAACTAAATTTGTGATAATGCCACTAATTGAAAAATAATTAAAATTGTATATCGTGTACGGAACAGTTGCTAAACTTGCTATTACTGAGCTAATCATTATCGACACAAAATATTTCATTATTTTTATTTTGAACAATTTATTAGCATTAATTTGATAACTGGCAACCAGTGCCAAAACAGCAGAAAATGACATCTGAAAGCCAGGCTTTAAAATTACTTCTGGTTCTATGATAAGTATCACTGCAGCAGCAAACGCAATTGCTATTAACCCTCGATATTTTCTCTCTATCATTATTGCAACGAGTACTAAAATCACCATGATGTAGGCACGCTGAGCAGAAATTTGCATACCGGTAATCAACAAATAAAACGTGGTTGGCAAAATGGTAAGAAATGCAGATATTTTCTTGGTGTTATACTTAAGAGTCAAAGTTTCAGATATTGCGAATAAATTACGAAACACTACAAAAAACAGACCAGCAACGAATGATAAATGCAAACCAGATATGGCAAACAAATGTGCTATACCTGAATCTCGTATCGCGTCCATAGTTTTTTGATCTATGCCGTCTTTTTTACCGATCAGTAATGCAGAAATTATGTCTACATGTGGTTTTTTGATATTTTGCTGCAGGTTTTCATAAATGTATTGACGGAAAGATTCTATATACTCTAGAAATTTCCTTGCTTCAGCCTTTTTGTGCAGGGTTATTTTGCTTGTTGCAAAACCTGTTGCACTTATTTTCTGGTAATATGCTATTCTTGCAAAATCGTATGCATACTCCGAAGGCGCAATTTTTGGAGGGAAGAGTTTTGCTGATAATTTTACTTGATCGCCTATTTTAATGCCTTTTTCCACTTTGGTTCTAACTGATATTCTGATGTTATCTAGAGCTCTATCCGGTGTCATTCCAGCGCGTGACGCTGGAATCCATATCTTTTTTTTCTGGGTAAGGTCAAGTACTGGGATGACAAAAGGGGGCGCTGGGATGACAGGAGAGGATTTTGAGATAGTAGGGGATTTTTCAACAGAAAGCAGAAATTGTTTATATGAGCCCCTGTCGTTAATATCCTTCACTGTGGCAACGATATCTTTTACATATCTCTCTTTATCAAGAATTTGAGTATCAACTAAAGCTGTTCTTAATTTACTAGCTGTAAATCCTATGAGCACTGCAATTAAAGCGATACACAATATCGCGTACCTTTTATACAATATTGCAATCAAAATTAGTGTGGGTAAAAGCAAAAGAAAAATAGATATGCAGCTTGGTTCAAAACTTAGGGAAAAATAGGTTAGAATTCCTACACACTGAAAAACAGGAAACCACAGTATCAAGTTATATTGTTCATTGCGCAGATTGTTACGTATATAACTAACTATTATGTCAAGAAAAGTTAATAAGTGTGTCGATATTTGCATGTGGTGAAATTTTATTTTTCTTTTTTCATTATTTGTATATATAATAACTAAATAAGCAACGACGCGGGATGGAGCAGCTCGGTAGCTCGTCAGGCTCATAACCTGAAGGTCGTAGGTTCAAATCCTACTCCCGCAACCATTTTTAAGGATATAGTTGTTCCACTTTCCAATCGCTTCCCTCAACAAGAGTGTATCTAAATCTAATATGCTTCCTATATTCACCTTCTTGCCAAAATTCAATTACTTTTGGGATTACGAAAAATCCCACCCAAAAATCAGGACGAGAAACTTGTGTATTGTGAAATTCTTTTTCCTTCAATTTTATAGCTTGCTCAAAATCTTGCCAATCTTTCAGAATGCTCGATTGTTTTGAGCACCATGCGCTAATTTGACTACCCAGCGCTCGAGAAGAGAAGTATTTGTCAGTTCTTTCATCGTTTAGAAGTTTAACCTCTCCTTCAATTCGCACTTGCCTAGCAAATTCTATCCAATGAAACACTAACGCAGCTTTGGGGTTCTCAGTCAATTCTTTCCCTTTTTTACTGTTTACGTTAGTGAAAAACACAAAACCTTCTTTGCTATATTCCTTTAGTAATACCACTCTTGCAGATGGAATACAGTCTTTGCTACAAGTTGCTAGCGTCATTGCAGTTGGTTGTTCACACGGAGAATTAAGTACTGCTTTGTACCACTTTGAAAACAAATCAAATGGATCTTTTTCAAGTGAAAATATCATATCAAAAAATAAAATCTTAATTCTGGCACGCGTTGCAAAAATAAGTGCTACGGCCATTTTGTCGTATAAGTGTTATGATATTATTGCAAATCTTGCAAGGTTTTTGAACTTTACCATATACGTAAAAGTTATTTTGAAAGTATCCAGCAGATCCAGATGGCTGTGCATAATCTTTCAGTGTTGAACCACCTGCAGCAATTGCATCACTCAGAGTATTTTTTATTTCAGCAGCAAGTTTTTCGCACTCTCTATAGGTCAAGTTTTTTGCTGACCTGAGTGGTGATATACGGGCTCTAAACAAGCTCTCAGAAGCATATATGTTGCCTACGCCAACTATTGATTTATTGTCCATTAACGCTGATTTGATATTCACTTTTTTGTTTTTCAGCAACTCCTGTAAATAGTCTCCACTGAATTCATCCGTGAGGGGCTCTATTCCAAAATCGCTAAAAAAATCCGTTTCTTGTTCTTTATTTAAAACGATAACTAATCCAAATCTTCTTGGGTCATTAAAAATTATTGAAGTATTGTCAGAAAATAAAAATACCACGTGATCATGCTTATTCCGCATTTGATCGTGGTCAGCATATATAAGCTTTCCGCTCATGCCAAGATGTATGATTACAGCCACACTACCATCTGTATTCCAGATGGTATACTTACCTCTACGCTTGATGTTGCGTATGACTTTGCCCTTTAGCATATCATCAATATTTTTTGTTATTGGGGCACGTAAATTCCAATTATTCACTATAACATTACTGATTTGCTTGTTTTTAATTTTATCAAGCAAAAAATTAGAGATTACTTCCACTTCCGGTAGTTCTGGCATGATACCTCCTTCAAAACTTAAGTTTCTGATGGTAATTTTGTCGTTCTCAAATACATTCGAGTATTCTGCGGTGCTTTCTCCTAAAAATTCCTCACCACAAACGAGTTTTGAAAGGGTTCTCTGTCTACTCTGTTGCTGCTTTTTTCTTTTCAAAATATTTTGCTTTAAAGCTTTCGCTAATCTTTTTTTCTCCTCTTCTTTTTCCTTATTCTTTTTTGTGTTATTCATTATCATAATATATAAACTTGCCGTTGTAGCTCAGGTGGTAGAGTACGTCATTGGTAATGACGAGGTCCCAAGTTCGAGTCTTGGTAACGGCACACTGATTATACTTATAATATTGCATAACTTGTAAGCAAGGCTTAGAAGAAAGTTACAGAGGTAAGTTGTCATGCTTTTTCCATATCCTTTCTACCTTCTTGTTTTTGAGTAGCTCTAATGCTTTACAAAAGTGATACCTTGTTTTACTTGGCACTATAATGTCATCAATGTATCCATATGATGCAGCAAAAAATGGGTTAGCAAATTTTTCTTTATATTCTTTAATTAACGTTTGCTGATCTTTTTCGTGTCGAAATATAATCTCAACTGCACTTTCAGGGCCCATCACAGCTATTTCAGCAGTTGGCCAGGCATAATTTATATCACCTTTTAGATGTTTCGAATTCATAACAATGTATGCACCACCATACGCTTTTCTAGTGATAAGGCTAATTTTCGGCACGGTCGCTTCAGCGTAAGCGTAAAGCAGTTTCGCTCCGTGTTGTATTATATTATTGTATTCTTGATTTGTACCCGGCAAAAATCCTGGAACATCAATAAGTGTGATGATCGGAATGTTAAATGCGTCACAAAACCTTACAAACCTCGCAGCTTTTCTTGAAGAATCAATATCCAAACATCCTGCAAGGTGCATAGGTTGATTTGCAACAATACCGACAGTATTTCCTCCAATTCTACCAAAACCAGTTATGATATTACGAGCAAAATCAGGTTTCAGTTCAAAGAAATTCCTTTCATCACAAACTTTTTCAATGAGTTCATACATATCATAAGGAGTATTAGGATTGCTAGGAATCAGAGTATTTAAAGATTCATCAATATCATTAACTGAATCACAGGTTGATTTAGGTTTCGGTGATTCTTGATTATTTGCTGGTAAGAAAGTAAAGAATTCACGCATTTTTAGCAGCATTTCAACATCATTATTGAATGCAAAATCCGCTACTCCTGTTTTGCTTGTATGAATTTTTGCTCCACCGAGGTCTTCGAAACTTACATCTTCGTAGGTAACCTTTTTTACTACATCTGGCCCGGTTATAAACATATATGAACTGTTTTTCACCATGAAAGTAAAGTCAGTTAATGCTGGGGAATAAACTGCACCTCCTGCACATGGGCCCATAATTAAAGAAATTTGTGGTATAACACCCGATGCATTTACGTTTCTTTGAAAAATTTCTCCATAACCAGCAAGAGAATTTACTCCTTCCTGAATTCTGGCTCCACCAGAATCATTTAGTCCGATAATTGGAACTCTGGCATTAATTGCCATATCCATAATTTTGCATATTTTTTTTGCATGTGACGCACCAAGTGAACCACCAAAGACAGTAAAATCCTGAGAATAAACAAAAACTTTTCTGCCATAAATAGTACCATGACCAATCACTACCCCATCACCTAAAAAATTAGCATTTTGCATGCCAAAATCATTTGCATGATGTTTTACGAATTTATCGTATTCTGCAAAAGAACTTTCATCGAGCAATATACTGAGCCTTTCTCTAGCAGTTAATTTCCCTTTTTCATGTTGTTTGGTAATCCTGTCAGAACCGCCTCCTTTTTCAGCTTCTAGTGCTTTGGTTTTTAGATTTTCTAGTATTTTAAAGTCTTGCATACAATAAAGTAGTTTTCAAATTAGTTGTAGACTTTATTAAGTTTACAAACCCTACTAACTATACACATACACTATTGCTATATGCAACAATGTATGTATGATAATTGTTAATGCTCTGGTGATTCATGGTCACTACTTTGAAAATGTTGCGATGTGTCAACACTTTTCATATTAGAAAGAGGTGGACTAACTGCACTGCTTTTCGTTTGTGCAAAACTTTTAGCAGCTTCAACAACCTTGCTTATACGAGGTTCTTTTTCTAGCTCTTTTAGGTACTTTGAGAAGATTTCACAACTTTTGTCATCCATATGTACCATTATTTTACCAAAACTTTCAGCTTTTTCAGAAGATAAAATCATTTCGATCTTTTCATCGCCTACCCTAAAGGTCATTTTTACTTTGCCTTGCATATCATGATATTGCCAGCTTTTTATTCAGATTAGATTATCTCCTTCTCCTATTCGCAATGCACCATATTCTAATACCAATTCCCATTACAGGGCAAACAGATGGACAATGATGGAAGAAAAGCCATACTGAAGTAAGTAAAATAGCGAGGTTTAAATGGCATTAAGATCAAAATTATTGGATGAAAAAGTAGTAGAATCAGCAAAAGAAATGCTGAAGAAAGTAATGAATAATGCATATGTTTCAAAAAAACTAAATGCTGTAATTGCAGCAAAAAAGTACAGTATAACGGCTGTAGCAAAAATATATTGCATTTCAAGAAGCGCACTAACTTCGTGGGTAAAACTCTTGAAAATTGGCAGAGAAGAAAAACTGTTTGCTCCTTCACAACGTCGTAGAAAAACTAAATTAAATCAGGCTCAACTACAGCAAATTGAAGAGTGGATAGAAGAAAATCCTAATATCACCATTAAAGAAATGAGAATAAGAATCCAGGAAAAGTTCGGATTAAATATCAGCAAATCTACAGTACACCGCCATATGCAAAAGATGAAATTCTCATATATTACACCAAGACCAGTTCATAATGGACAAGATAAAAGCAAACAAGAGGAATTCAAAAAAAAATCTCAATGGAGCTATTAGCAAGTATCCAGAAAAAGAGCTATTTTTCTTTGATGAATCACGGTTTGGCACACATTCAAAAGTTGGACATGGGTGGTTTAAAAAGGGGATTAGAACACAGGTTAAAACAAAATTAGGTAGGCAAAATTTCTATCTCTATAGTGCAGTTAATCCTAGAAATGGAGAGAGTTCTAGCTTATTTGCACCAAATGTCAACACTGATTGCATGAACATATTTCTTGAGCAAATTTCGCAATATCTAGAAACACGAGAGGCTTTTCTCGTTATGGACTGTGCTAGTTGGCATAGGTCAAAAAATTTAAAGGTACCTAAAAATATCGACATTATATACCTACCTCCATACTCACCTGAGCTAAATCCTGTTGAGAGGCTTTGGTTATATATAAAACAGAACATTTTGCGCAATAAAATATACGATACAATTGCTCTACTTGAGGGTGCTTTGTGCAAATTTATTACTTCTCTTGCCAGCTCCACAATTAAACAACTCTGCAATGTTTCCTATTTGACTGGACAACAATGAGAATTGGTATCAGAGGTTGTCCGGAAACTAGTAAATTCAAGCATATTCCCTCTTTAACATAACCCTACTCATAGCTAGGTATATGAAATTCTCAGTGGATGTTGTGAGTAAATCATACTCCTTCGATAGCCTTCTATTCCTATTAACCCAAGCAAAAGTCCTTTCTACAACCCATCTTCTTGGCTGTACTTTAAACCCTTGTTCTCTTGTTGGTAGTAGCTCAGGTGGCGTATCTTTGTGCACCCAAAATCTACATGGAGGCCTTGTAACAATTTCAATATCTATGTCATATTCTTCCTTTATGTGATTCTTTGAATTTCTTCCTTGGTATCCCATGTCAGCCCACATTTTTTTAACTTTAGTATATTTTGTTCTCATATTGTTTAATGCTATTTTAATACCATCTCTATCATTTTCGTTAGCAGCGCCTACGTAACAACCTAGTATAAAACCCTGAGTGTCTGTAATTATATGCCTTTTTCTACCCTTTACTTTTTTACTTCCATCATAGCCTTTGATCCCCCCTTTTCTGTAGTCTTTACAGATTGACTATCTACTATACAGGCACTCGGCTGCTCATTCCTTCCTATTTTTCTTCTACTATATTTTGTAATTTCATAATTCATTTTCTCAAAAATTCCCTGCTTCTTCCATTGCCTGAACTGCTCATACACAGTCTTCCATAGCGGAAAATCATTTGGTAAATACCGCCATTGACACCCTGTACGCAATACATAGAAAATTGCTTCTAATATTTCTCTTTTGCTATACTTTGGCGGCCTTCCTCCTTTCTTGTATGATACTCTGAAGTGTTTTTCTATTCTTGCCCATTCCCTTTCGCTTAGATCTGTTGGATACTTTTTTCTCATCTTTACCCCGTACTAAAATTTCAGATATTATAGCCTTTTACTTGTTTCCGGACAACCTCTTATAGCTCTTTCCACAGAAGTCCGGATATGATAAGATTAAGGATAGATGGCGATAAGGAGGTTGGATGCCGGCAGCATATAGTTATGATTTAAGAAAAAAAGCAATGGAAGCACTAGACGAAGGGGAAAGCAGAGAAGCAGTGGCAGCAAGATTTAAAATTGGACGAACTACTTTGTGGGAGTGGCAGCAAAGAAAAAAAGAAACAGGCGACTTTCAGTCAAAAAAACTCGGTAATGGAGGTTACAATCAGAAAATTATCGACTGGAATAAGTTTATCGAATTTGCTAAAAAACACGGTAGAAAAACTCTGTCGGAAATGGCTAAACTTTGGGGCAACGTTAGTATCCAAACGATCCACCGAGCTCTCAGAAAAATTGGATTTACGCGCAAAAAAAGACATATGGATACAAGGAAAGGAACGAAGAAAAACGTGCTGAATTCTTAAAAATTATAGCAACAAAAGAACCAGAAAACTTAGTGTATATAGATGAGTCTGGGATTGATAACACGGAGGACTATCCATATGGGTATTGCCAGAAAGGACAGCGATTTTATGCCCTAAAATCTGGAAAAAAACTCAACGAATCAGCATGGTTGCAGCCTTAAGTAGAAGAAAGATAGTTGCTCCATTAACATTTGAAGGCCACTGTAATATGGATATTTTTAATGGATGGTTTGAGCAATTTTTGGCACCGATCTTAGAACCTGGACAAACTGTCATTCTTGATAATGCTACTTTTCATAAGTCTGATAAGCTTATCAAGCTCGCTAAAGGAGTCGGTGCAGAAATTTTGTATCTGCCGCCTTATTCTCCAGATTTTAACAAAATTGAGCATCATTGGTTTGCTATAAAAAACAGAGCCAGGAAAAACATTCCTCTATTCGAATCCTTTCGTCGTGCTGTTGATTCTGCCTTCCTATGACCTATTCGGACTATTATGAGAAATGCTATACTATCTCACACTTACTGTATTTTGGTGGCCTTCCTCCTTTCTTGTACGATACTCTGAAGTGTTTTTCTATTCTTGCCCATTCCCTTTTACTTAAATCTGTTGGATATTTTTTCCTCATCTCTTACCTCAATATTCTTTCTTTATATACTACGTATTCCTTGGTTTGTGGACAACCTCTAATAGTGACGTTGTTTGTTATAAAAAATTTCTATGTATTCAAATATTGCAGTTCTAGTTTGTTGAGCAGAGTGTTGTGAAGTATCAATAAGTATTTCTCTTTTCAATGAGCTAAAGAAGCTTTCTGCAACAGAATTGTCGTAACAACAGCCTTTATTACTCATCTATATTCTTTACAGCTAAGAGATATTGATACCCTTGCGCAGTATATTGTGAACCTTGGTCACTGTGCAGCAGTAGATTTTTAACAGGTTTACGCCTATTAATGGCCATTAATAAAGAGTTCATAACCAATTGTTTATTTATTGCACTACTCATTAACTACCATACGTGAGAATTATTGCTGCCAAATATAGCCATCCCTCCTTGGTTTTGATGTAAGTAATCCCATACTTTATTTGGTTGATCAACAATAAAGTTTTGATCTAGTATATTGGGAGCTACAGCTCTATTATCTGTTTGTTGTTTTTTAATTTTAAACTTTCTTCTCATACCAATTCTCATTGTTGTCCAGTCAAATAGGAAACATTGCAGAGTTGTTTAATTGTGGAGCTGGCAAGAGAAGTAATAAATTTGCACAAAGCACCCTCAAGTAGAGCAATTGTATCGTATATTTTATTGCGCAAAATGTTCTGTTTTATACATAACCAAAGCCTCTCAACAGGATTTAGCTCAGGTGAGTATGGAGGTAGGTATATAATGTCGATATTTTTAGGTACCTTTAAATTTTTTGACCTATGCCAACTAGCACAGTCCATAACGAGAAAAGCCTCTCGTGTTTCTAGATATTGCGAAATTTGCTCAAGAAATATGTTCATGCAATCAGTGTTGACATTTGGTGCAAATAAGCTAGAACTCTCTCCATTTCTAGGATTAACTGCACTATAGAGATAGAAATTTTGCCTACCTAATTTTGTTTTAACCTGTGTTCTAATCCCCTTTTTAAACCACCCATGTCCAACTTTTGAATGTGTGCCAAACCGTGATTCATCAAAGAAAAATAGCTCTTTTTCTGGATACTTGCTAATAGCTCCATTGAGATTTTTTTTTGAATTCCTCTTGTTTGCTTTTATCTTGTCCATTATGAACTGGTCTTGGTGTAATATATGAGAATTTCATCTTTTGCATATGGCGGTGTACTGTAGATTTGCTGATATTTAATCCGAACTTTTCCTGGATTCTTATTCTCATTTCTTTAATGGTGATATTAGGATTTTCTTCTATCCACTCTTCAATTTGCTGTAGTTGAGCCTGATTTAATTTAGTTTTTCTACGACGTTGTGAAGGAGCAAACAGTTTTTCTTCTCTGCCAATTTTCAAGAGTTTTACCCACGAAGTTAGTGCGCTTCTTGAAATGCAATATATTTTTGCTACAGCCGTTATACTGTACTTTTTTGCTGCAATTACAGCATTTAGTTTTTTTGAAACATATGCATTATTCCTTACTTTCTTCAGCATTTCTTTTGCTGATTCTACTACTTTTTCATCCAATAATTTTGATCTTAATGCCATTTAAACCTCGCTATTTTACTTACTTCAGTATGGCTTTTCTTCCATCATTGTCCATCTGTTTGCCCTGTAATGGGAATTGGTATCAGTATAGCCCTGATGTCATTTTTCTGCATAATACTTTGCACCGTTTTCAAATTGCAACTTTTACCCAAAGCCTTCAATTCAGCATGAATTTTAGGAGCTCCATATCTACATTTAGAAACTTGATATATTTTTTGAATAGCTTCGAGTAGCTCTTTATTTGCTGATTCTCTACTGCTTATTTTTCTTGTGGTCCACTTATAGTAGCCACTAGCAGAAAATCCTACATAATTCCTGTACTTTATAGCAGTTACTATGCTCTTTTATAAAAAAATATTTTACTCTTTTTGACTGGCCAGGGCTTTTTTTTAAATGTCTCTTTCCCTTGTTACTCTTGCTAACTCTCTTTGTAAATCAAACCTCTCTTTGTTGTAAGGAGCCATGTTACCTCTACCTGGAAATGCATTTGCCGCTGACTTTTTTTCGTTATATTTCTTCATCCATTTTCCTAATACACTATCTCTTATTCCTAGATCTCTTGCTACTTTTGCAACTGGTTGACCTACCTTTCTTTGTTCATTTGCCAGCTTAACAGCTTCCAATTTGAATTCTGCCGTATATTCTCTTACCATTTCTAATCCTCCAAAATTTTATTTTACCCAAAAAAACTCTTTTCTTTCTCTCCACTTTTTCTGGATAAGGTCAAACAATGACTATGCAAAAAACCTAATAACATGTATAATCTATAAATAATTTCTGAGGTAGATTGTGAAACTAGGTGTTAATATCGATCACGTTGCAACCCTCCGCAACGCACGCGGAACTTCTTATCCAGATCCATTGAAAGCAGCAGAAATAGCCATTGACGCTGGAGCAGACTTTATTACTGTACACTTACGAGAAGATAGAAGGCATATTAGAGATGAAGACGTATTTAACCTAAAAAAAAGCATTAGCACTGAGCTAAATCTTGAAATTGCAGCCACGGAAGAAATGCTTGAAATAGCAAAAAAGGTAAAACCCTATTCGATTAGTATAGTACCAGAAAAAAGAGAAGAATTAACAACCGAAGGTGGCCTGGATATCGTGAATATGCACAGTAAACTTTCTAGTATAATAGAGGAAATGCATAGCTCTAGCATAAAAGTCTCACTGTTTATCGATCCAAATATTGATCAACTAAAATATCTTGAAAAGCTAGGGACAAAACCTGACATAATAGAAATTCACACAGGGGATTACTGTGATAATCCATCAGAAAAAAAGTTACAGTTAATTACTAATGCTGCAGAGTACGTCAATAAATTAGGAATAGAATGCCACGCAGGACATGGCATAACTTATAAACACGCTAAGAAGATGACAAGAATACCTCACATCTCAGCTCTTAACATAGGCCACTATTTAATTAGCGAAGCTGTATTTTACGGCTTACACAGCGTAGTAAAAACAATGAAAATGACAATGTCTAACTAACTGCTGCTTTTTCCTTCTCATTTAAAATACTTAAAAGAGTTTGGCTTGCTTTAAATTTTACCCTTGTCTTTTTAGGAACAGTCATGATCTCACCACTTTGGGGGTTACGACATTGTTTTTCCTGACTGATAGCAGTAGAAAATGTTCCTATTCCATGCAAACGTATTTCACCTTTCCCATGCAGCTCATTCTTTATTATTTTAATAAACGCATCATGAATCTTGCTCAAATCAGATTTTGTTATATCTATATTCTGACTAGAACAATCTTCCTTTAATTGTTTTATTATATCTTCTTTACTCATAAATTACCTTAATATTGAAAAAATCACATAAATAGCATATTATGTTGACACCGATAGTCAACTAAATTCATCACAAAAATAGAGGATATCATACATTTTTGCAAATATTTGTATAATACTTACAAAAAAACACCCCTATAAAATAACTATCTCTTAGAAAATTGACACTTTTTCCGAGCTTTATGTTGACCATATTTCTTACGTTCAACAACACGTGAATCTCTAGTTAAGAACTCACCATTACGTAGTATAGAATGCAAATCTTGGCTTACACTACTTAAAGCTCTGCTTATTCCATGAGCTAGAGCACCTGCTTGACCAGATAGCCCTCCACCTTTTACAGTTGCAAATACATCGTATTTATCCAATGTGGAAGTTGCAACAAATGGCATTTTTACTATTTGGCACACTGACTCTCTTTTAAAATAAGAAATTAGATCGCCTTTTTTGTTAACACTAAATTTTCCACTCCCCGGCTTTATCCATACTCTTGCTACAGATTCTTTTCTTCGGCCTGTAGCATATAAACGACCAAGCGAATCAACTGCTGATTTAATTGTCTTTTCTGACCAATCATTGTTATTTATTGTAGAACTCTTCATTTTTACTCCATTACTTTTTATTTTTACGATTCAAAGAGGCAAAATCTATCTTTTCAGGTTGCTGTCCTTGATGCTTATGCTCTGAACCAGAATAAACATACAAATTTTCAAAGCGTCTACGTGCCATAGGCCCATCATCAAGCATCCTTTTCACTGCCATTTCTATTACACGCTCAGGAAATTTGCCATTTAAAATATTATCTGGAGTAGTTTTCTTCAAACCACCAGAATAACCTGTATGCTTATAGTAAATTTTATCTTTAAGCTTCTTTCCGGTGAAATGCACCTTTTCTGCGTTGATAATAATTACATTATCGCCACAATCCATATGAGGTGTATACTCAGGTTTATGCTTTCCACGTAATAGTGTCGCTACAAATGCTGCAAGCCTCCCTACCACTAACCCTTCTGCATCTATGACAAACCACTTTTTATTGATTTGTTTCTCCTTTAAGAAAAAAGTCTTCATTATTTGATCCAACAATAGTAAGCTATGATATACTTAATTTCTCAATAGTGTCAACAATATTAGTTATTGATTATTAAAGTAATTTATGTTAGTAATTGAGCTGCGCAACCAATATGCATAGGAATTAGAATGTTTCGATTGATTATCACACTTGCGATCATTTTTAATACTATAAGTTGCTATGCAACCGATGTGGGAGAAGTGATAAGCAAAGCCATCAAAAATAGCTCAAAAATAAAGTCTCAATTTTACCAATATAAAAGCGCAGAAAAACACTATAAATCTTCTGGGTTAGCTGGATTTTTACCTGACATTAATTTGCAATACAATTTCGATAGTAACTTTAATCTTGATACATCTGAAAAAAAACTTACATTGCGCCAGAAATTAATCGATGGCGGTGGTACCTTTGCCACATTCAGTCGATCAAGCCATCTTCTCAAAGCAGAAAAGATGCGATTTCAGCAATTAAAACAAGAGCTTGCACTTAATGCTGTGAAAGCATATGTTAATGTTTTACAAAAGACAGAAATATTAAAGCTCAGAGAACATAAAGAACGCGTTTCTTTGGAACATTTGTCAGCTATGAAAAAACGCTTTTCCCTTGGAGAGGTAACCAATGCTGAAGTTTTGTTAGCAAAAGCAAAATTTTCGTCTTCTATATCCGAAAGAGTTGATGCTGAAGGTAAATTAAAGTTGGTAAATATTGCTTATTATCATTTGATTGGCGAAGATGCTGATGACCTTTCTGAAGCTAATGATAAACTACCTTCTGTTCCAGAGCTAAATGAATGTTTACAGTTAGCAAAAACCAATAATTTATCTCTAAAAGCAGCAGTTTATCAAAAAAGAGCAGCCGGAATGGAAGTGATTGCTGGAAGCTCCAAGTGGCTTCCTTCTTTAAATCTAAGTGCAAGCAAAAATTTTGGGGAGGATGGTATGAAGGTAGACAAACTATTAGAAAATGTTCATGTAGTTTTTACTCTTGATGTTCCGATCTTTAAGAGAGGAGTTAATGCTTTTGGTGTCAGTAAAGCTAAAATGGATGCAAAAAAATCTACCTACGATTATTATGAAACGGTAAAAAATATAGAACAAGCAGTTGTAAATGCTTGGAATAATGTGTTGACAGCAAAGGCCATTATCAAAGCAAGTCAAGAAGCGGAAAAAGCAGCAGCTCTAGCATTGGAAGGAGTTGAGCAAGAAGTAAACTTAAATTTAAAGAGTACATCTGACCTTTTGGACACTGAAGATGCATTATTTAAAGCACGTTCAGACTTAGTTGAAGCAAAAAGCAATTATGTGATTAGTGTTTACAACTTGCTTTTTATGATAAATAGTATAGACCTCTAAATTTAATGGTATTAGCACTATGCATGATGAACAAGGCAATCAATCTGTAAAAGATATCCTAGAAGATATAAAAAAAGCTATATCGGGTAAAAACGCGAGTAACGATAAAGCAGAAATAAAGGATGAAAATGATGATGTGCTATACCTTGAGGAAGAGTATCCAGAAGAAATAGAAGAAGATGGCAAAAAAGAAAATAATGAAAAAGAGGACATTGATAATGATGACCAAAGTGAGGAAATGGCTTGCAACAATAACCAATTTAATGGCCATAGCTACAATTCAGAAGAAAAAAAAGATATTTATTTGTACGATAATATCCAAATGAGTAATAACAAAGCGAGTAATAGCGGCTTACAAGCGCAAAATAACGATCATCTAATTTTAAAAGAGAATATGGAAGAGATCAAAGCGTTGCTTGGAAAAATGCAAAACGAATTACAGCATAAACAACAAAAAAAAGCGAACCTTACTGTTGAAGAATTAGTTACATCTCTTTTAAAACCTCAGCTCTCAGAATGGCTGAATAAATATCTACATGCACTGGCAAAAGAAGTAGTTGAAAAAGAGCTTAAAGATATAATCAATAATAAGTAGGGTATTAGCAATAAAAACTAGAGTAAAGACGGCTAGAGGCAGAAAACTATCTTCAACAAGGTGGCTACATCGTCATTTGAATGATCAGTATGTGCAAAAAACTAGCAAGGATGGTTATAGGTCACGCTCAGCATATAAGCTGGTAGAAATGGATAACAAATTTAAATTATTCCAAGAAGGGCAAAAAATTATTGATCTTGGTGCTTCTCCTGGTGGATGGTCACAAGTTGCATCTCAGAAAGATGCAAATGTAGTTGCTCTTGACGTAAAACCAATGAATGCAATTAATGGAGTAGAGTTTATACAATGCGATATTATCAATGAGCTTGAAATTTTAAGAGAAAAATTCAAAGATCAAAAATTTGATGTAATTTTATCTGATATGGCCCCCGAATCTTGTGGTTTAAAATCGTTGGATCATATCAGAATTATGCTTTTATGCGAAGCAGCGCTCAATTTTGCAAAGCATTTCTTGAGTCATGGTGGCACGTTTGTAGTAAAAATTTTCCAAGGAGAATCTGATAAAGATTTTTGTAACGAGCTAAAAAAAATGTTTAAAACAGTAAAATACTTTAAACCAAAGTCAAGTAGATCTGAATCTACAGAAATGTATTTGGTAAGTTTAGGCTTTATTGGCAGCAAACCTTCTATATAATATTAATCCAGGTAGTCCGCAGAAACAAAAAACTTACTTGACAAACTCCGCCAGCGCCCTTATCATGAAACTGAAGCTATTTATTTATCTTCTCTGTACAGATTAAATGACAAAAAAACTCACGTATCTGGCGTCCCATGTTTAATGTATCCGTTCAGGAGAGTGGTTTAAGAAACAATAGATAGGAGATTTTGGAAAGGATTGAGACCCCTTTGTTTCCAAGTTAAGTATAATGAAATTATCCGCTCAAGGAATGTATTTCCCCGCTTTGATTGTGTAAAATATGAGTTTTTGCGATAAACGACATAATGCCGAATTTGCCGTTCAGCGTGGTTATTTGTCAGCGGAATATTTTCTGGGTCATCTAAAAATTTCCACATCATTCTTTCAGATCTCAGAACATTTTTTGCAACTCGAGAGGCTCCAATTGCTTCAGGTAAACGAGATATCTCCTTCAAGTAATACTTTGTACGTTTTCTTAATTTTCTGGCACGTCTGACAAACCTCAAAACATCTATCTCACTTTTTAGTAAAGCTTTTTTTAGTGCAAATAATTCAGTGGCCACGTTTCTCAAGTAACAACCCAGAACTTTAACTTCAATATTCCAACTATGTGCTAATCTTTCAAAATCTCTTGATAAATGTGCCCAACAGATTTGCCTGTTTTTATCGGCAAAATAATTCTATGCTGCATACCTGTCAGTTATTACCAAGCTATTGCGATTGCAGAATTTACTATTTTGTAAAACTTTCATTCCTCTTGACTCTGTAAATTTTACAAAACTTGCCGTATTGCTTGCAAACATCCAACACCAAGCGAGTTTACCTTTGTTATAATGGCTCGTTTCATCAATATGTAGAACTTTACTCCTACTTATCTCTTGTTCGATCTGCTCATACATTTTTTTGCATTTTGAAGCAACTCTATGTTCACTATTTGATATGCTACCGACGCTTATGTTCAAATTGAAGATATCATTTACGACACTCGCTATTTCGCGTTTTGAATTTTTGTAGAATCCGCTGAACGCTGCAATTATTGACTTAACCCTTGGACCAAATGTATCTGGCGTAACACCTTCCGGTAACTTGCTACTTCTTCTCTTTCCGCATCTCCGACAACGGCCATGTTCTAACTGATATTCCACTACATAAGGCTTGATTTCTGGAAGATCAACTTTCTGATGAATATATGGTTTTTCACATATTGCAATTTCTCCTCCGCATTCGCAAGTATTAGGCAACTCTATCTTTACTACTTTATCTGCATCCATGTTGGCGCGAAAACTTCCTTTATGACCAACCTGACCGCCAATATTCCTTTCGCTTTTCGGCTTATTCTTTTTTATTTTATACAACTCTTTGGAACTTGGTATTGATGAATTTTTTGAGCTTAAACCGAGTCTTTCTCTTAACTCAGCATTTTCTATCTTTAAAGCCTTATTTTCTGCTTTTAAACTTTCATTCTCTTTTTCCAATCTTTCTATTTTTGCTTCTAACCTTTCTATTTTTTGCTGTAAATTTTTGCAAAGTTCTAAAAGGTTTACCATATTATTTCACTTTTGCTCTATGATTATCTTTTTAGATCACCTTGTCTACCTTATTCTGCCACTCCGCTGAACGGATACTGTTTAATTTTTTGCACTATGTGCACCTTATGTCTTTATAAAATTCTAGGTTTTTACCTAATATAAGCTGAAATGCGCTATTTAAAACATCAAAAAACGCCGATTTAAAAAATGGATAGTGAATAACTAGCTACCCTAGGGTTTCTTTTGCCTTTTTTTCTGTTTAGTAAATTTCTTAATGTTTATAATTTAGATTAGTTGCGGCTTAAAAGCAACTAAATCGCGGTTATTAAGCGTTTAGAATAAAAAAACGCCATACTTGAAAGTATAATGTAAGTAATTAGCCAACCACGAGGCTTCTTTTGCCTTTTTTTTCGTTTGGTAAATTCCTTAATGTTTATAGCTAAACGACAACCGTCATCCCGCTACTTGTTAGCGGGATCTATGTTAAGAGGTTGTCCGGAAACAAGTAAAAGGCTATAATATCTGAAATTTTAGTACGGGGTAAAGATGAGAAAAAAGTATCCAACAGATCTAAGCGAAAGGGAATGGGCAAGAATAGAAAAACACTTCAGAGTATCATACAAGAAAGGAGGAAGGCCGCCAAAGTATAGCAAAAGAGAAATATTAGAAGCAATTTTCTATGTATTGCGTACAGGGTGTCAATGGCGGTATTTACCAAATGATTTTCCGCTATGGAAGACTGTGTATGAGCAGTTCAGGCAATGGAAGAAGCAGGGAATTTTTGAGAAAATGAATTATGAAATTACAAAATATAGTAGAAGAAAAATAGGAAGGAATGAGCAGCCGAGTGCCTGTATAGTAGATAGTCAATCTGTAAAGACTACAGAAAAGGGGGGATCAAAGGCTATGATGGAAGTAAAAAAAGTAAAGGGTAGAAAAAGGCATATAATTACAGACACTCAGGGTTTTATACTAGGTTGTTACGTAGGCGCTGCTAACGAAAATGATAGAGATGGTATTAAAATAGCATTAAACAATATGAGAACAAAATATACTAAAGTTAAAAAAATGTGGGCTGACATGGGATACCAAGGAAGAAATTCAAAGAATCACATAAAGGAAGAATATGACATAGATATTGAAATTGTTACAAGGCCTCCATGTAGATTTTGGGTGCACAAAGATACGCCACCTGAGCTACTACCAACAAGAGAACAAGGGTTTAAAGTACAGCCAAGAAGATGGGTTGTAG
Source organism: Wolbachia endosymbiont (group A) of Alloplasta piceator (assembly GCF_964028505.1). NCBI lineage: Bacteria > Pseudomonadati > Pseudomonadota > Alphaproteobacteria > Rickettsiales > Anaplasmataceae > Wolbachia > Wolbachia endosymbiont (group A) of Alloplasta piceator. The sequence goes on from NZ_OZ034793.1 coordinate 1,309,050, forward strand.
AAAGGACTTTTGCTTGGGTTAATAGGAATAGAAGGCTATCGAAGGAGTATGATTTACTCACAACATCCACTGAGAATTTCATATACCTAGCTATGAGTAGGGTTATGTTAAAGAGGGAATATGCTTGAATTTACTAGTTTCCGGACAACCTCTAAGGTATGACGGTTAAGTAACTCGTCATCCCGCTACGTGTTAGCGGGATCTGGAGATACCGTGACGGTATGATGAGGGAGAACAGTTAGCGGCTGAGATACCGCGAATGAATCGCGGTATGACGGTTCGCGGTGGCATGATGTAGGACTGCTGTGACACCATTATAGAGTGAACCAGTGTCAGCTACTTGGATGACAGACAAGAAAATGTTTATGACTAATTTTTAGATCAAACATGGAATTTCGACAAACTTAACTTTTTTGTGAGACTGTTCAGCAATAATAAATAAATTGAGAGGAAAGGTTATGGCAATAAAAAAGGAAAAGTTTTTTGAAATAATAAATGAGGTAAGCAAGAGTGAAGGTTTAAATGAGAATAATTTACTTGAAAGAATAGGAAGTGAGCTAAAAGATGCAGACTCAATAGTATATAGCACTTATAACAATTTGAAGATAGATAAGATGTTCAGTATATTAGATTCAGACAAAATTGTAAATTATATGTTGGTACATCTTGCTGTGGAATGTAACAGTGTACCAATAGTAAAACTCCTACTAGCAAAGGAAGCAAAAGTTAATGAACCAATATATGAACTTGATGAAGCTAAGTCTAAGCTAACTGCTTTGCACATTGCTGCTTTGCATGGTCATCAAGAGATAGTTCAGCTTTTATTGAATAATGACGCAAATCCTTTACTAAAAGATAGTCAAGGCCGAACTCCAAGGGATATTGTCGGTGATGTAAAAGGTAAAAAGGCTATAATAGAAATGTTAGAGGAAGGAGAACAACGTTATGCTGAGGCAGGAGCTACGAGAAGACAAAATAGACAAGGCACTTTACCGCAGCCTAATAATAAAACTCCAGGAAATTTAGCTGTGAACGGAAATAACGCAACTGCTGCAGTGCAAGCATGTAATGCAAGAGATCAGGAAGAGAACAACGGAACTACACCAAACAACAGAAAAATCTATGTACAAGATGAGGATGAACAGACTTCTTCAAACTCAATCGTTAATGAAAACAATACAGACAAAGTAGATGATACATTAGAAAAAGAACAGGCTATAAGAGAAAGAGATGCTATGGCGCAAAAGTTGCAAGAGGCAGAACAAAGACTTGCCAATAATCAGAAGCGCATAGAACATAATGACTTGCACAGTCAACATCCAGAGCAGTATACTACATATAATGGGGAACAGATCTTTTTAAATAAAAGTAATAGTGGCGATAGTGGAATATATTTTGATGCAGATGAATCTGAAGCTTTAGACCAATCTATATTAGAAGATGGAGAAGACATTAATGCACAAGATAAAGATGGCGTGACCCCTTTACACTATGCTGCTGCAAAAAGCGCTAAAGAATCAGTAAAACTTTTGATAAAATATGGAGCAGATCGCTCATTGATAAAGGATGAAGACCTAATAGATAGACTAAACAGTATGTGTGATCAGCCATCTGAAGTTGTACCTAGTACCTTTTCTCATTCCAAAACACACAACGCAACGGAAACTCCAGAAAAAGCAGAAAAGGTTGAAAAACGTAAAGCTAAGTTAAAAGAATTACGTACTCAGCTAAAGGATGAGCAGAAAAAGAATGAATTGCTAAAACAAAAAATACAAGATCTAGAAAGTAAAAACACAACACTTGAGGGTGGACTAGGAAAAGCGCAAAAGGAACTAACAGAATTGAGAAATTGTGTCACTGAACATGAGACTAAATTGGAAGTACTGGAGAAACTCAATGAAGAGAATGAATCACTAGAACAAAAAATACAAGATCTAGAAAGTAAAAATACAACGCTTAATAGCGAATTAGAAGAAAACGAAAATAAGCATTCTAAAACAAAAGTGTTGTTAGAAAAAGCGCAAAAGGAACTAGCAGAATCAAAAAGTTGTATAGCTAGACATGAGACTAAGTTGAAACAATTCAATAAAGAGAATGAATCACTAACACAAAAAATAAGAAGTCTGGAGAATGAAAACACACCACTTGAGGGTGAACTGGGCAAAACTAAAACAAATGAAGTGTCACTAGAAAAAGTAGGAAAAAGACAATTTTCCCCAAAAGTTGCCTACGCGAGCCTTGCAGCTATGTTAGCAGTAGGTGCTGCTCTTAGTATTGCTTCCGGATTGTCTGCTCTATTAATAGTTGCAGCTTCTGTGGTATCTGCATTGATAGCTGGTGGCATTACATACACAATATCAAAACCCATCGCTCCTGACACTGAATTGAAAGAAGTGGATATTCAAGGTTCAGCACAACGGTGTTTGTAAAACTTAGCACCCACAGTTGTACGAACATTGCAATTTGCAGATGCAAGTAGCTGCACTGGAATCCCAAAAAAGGATGATGTCATTCCAGTGCTTGACACTGGAATGGCTTTGTTGCATCGCTACTTATGAAAGGCTAACTATAGTTAGGATTATAAGCAACCTATTGAAAATCTTGTTTTTTTGCAATCAATCTGATCAAATTTAAGAATAGTAATTTGTTATTTATATTAATAAATTTAATTCTATTGAAAATAGCTAAAGCATTGAAATTCTTGAATTTTAGCCGGATTAGTGAGTGGTAGTGAAATTTCTTTTACTCAAATTTAGGTATTCACTGACCGTTCTTGTTATAAATACCAGAATAATAAGCTACTGATATTCCCTATCTTTTTTATCTTTAATCCATCATAGCTAGCGATGCAACAAAGCCATTCCAGTGTCAAGCACTGGAATGACACCATCTGCCACCTGCAAATTGCAATAGCCGTGTCTGTGAGGGTTAATTATGGAAAAAATTCAAGCTATAAATGAGTTGTACAATAGCATTTATGCAGCACTAAAGGCAAATTCTGATTTAAGAAAATATGTTACTAACATTTATGACTACTTACCTAAACAGGTCACCATTCCTTACCTAATACCAATTCCCATTACAGGGCAAACAGATGGACAATGATGGAAGAAAAGCCATACTGAAGTAAGTAAAATAGCGAGGTTTAAATGGCATTAAGATCAAAATTATTGGATGAAAAAGTAGTAGAATCAGCAAAAGAAATGCTGAAGAAAGTAATGAATAATGCATATGTTTCAAAAAAACTAAATGCTGTAATTGCAGCAAAAAAGTACAGTATAACGGCTGTAGCAAAAATATATTGCATTTCAAGAAGCGCACTAACTTCGTGGGTAAAACTCTTGAAAATTGGCAGAGAAGAAAAACTGTTTGCTCCTTCACAACGTCGTAGAAAAACTAAATTAAATCAGGCTCAACTACAGCAAATTGAAGAGTGGATAGAAGAAAATCCTAATATCACCATTAAAGAAATGAGAATAAGAATCCAGGAAAAGTTCGGATTAAATATCAGCAAATCTACAGTACACCGCCATATGCAAAAGATGAAATTCTCATATATTACACCAAGACCAGTTCATAATGGACAAGATAAAAGCAAACAAGAGGAATTCAAAAAAAAATCTCAATGGAGCTATTAGCAAGTATCCAGAAAAAGAGCTATTTTTCTTTGATGAATCACGGTTTGGCACACATTCAAAAGTTGGACATGGGTGGTTTAAAAAGGGGATTAGAACACAGGTTAAAACAAAATTAGGTAGGCAAAATTTCTATCTCTATAGTGCAGTTAATCCTAGAAATGGAGAGAGTTCTAGCTTATTTGCACCAAATGTCAACACTGATTGCATGAACATATTTCTTGAGCAAATTTCGCAATATCTAGAAACACGAGAGGCTTTTCTCGTTATGGACTGTGCTAGTTGGCATAGGTCAAAAAATTTAAAGGTACCTAAAAATATCGACATTATATACCTACCTCCATACTCACCTGAGCTAAATCCTGTTGAGAGGCTTTGGTTATATATAAAACAGAACATTTTGCGCAATAAAATATACGATACAATTGCTCTACTTGAGGGTGCTTTGTGCAAATTTATTACTTCTCTTGCCAGCTCCACAATTAAACAACTCTGCAATGTTTCCTATTTGACTGGACAACAATGAGAATTGGTATCAGAGGTTGTCCGGAAACTAGTAAATTCAAGCATATTCCCTCTTTAACATAACCCTACTCATAGCTAGGTATATGAAATTCTCAGTGGATGTTGTGAGTAAATCATACTCCTTCGATAGCCTTCTATTCCTATTAACCCAAGCAAAAGTCCTTTCTACAACCCATCTTCTTGGCTGTACTTTAAACCCTTGTTCTCTTGTTGGTAGTAGCTCAGGTGGCGTATCTTTGTGCACCCAAAATCTACATGGAGGCCTTGTAACAATTTCAATATCTATGTCATATTCTTCCTTTATGTGATTCTTTGAATTTCTTCCTTGGTATCCCATGTCAGCCCACATTTTTTTAACTTTAGTATATTTTGTTCTCATATTGTTTAATGCTATTTTAATACCATCTCTATCATTTTCGTTAGCAGCGCCTACGTAACAACCTAGTATAAAACCCTGAGTGTCTGTAATTATATGCCTTTTTCTACCCTTTACTTTTTTTACTTCCATCATAGCCTTTGATCCCCCCTTTTCTGTAGTCTTTACAGATTGACTATCTACTATACAGGCACTCGGCTGCTCATTCCTTCCTATTTTTCTTCTACTATATTTTGTAATTTCATAATTCATTTTCTCAAAAATTCCCTGCTTCTTCCATTGCCTGAACTGCTCATACACAGTCTTCCATAGCGGAAAATCATTTGGTAAATACCGCCATTGACACCCTGTACGCAATACATAGAAAATTGCTTCTAATATTTCTCTTTTGCTATACTTTGGCGGCCTTCCTCCTTTCTTGTATGATACTCTGAAGTGTTTTTCTATTCTTGCCCATTCCCTTTCGCTTAGATCTGTTGGATACTTTTTTCTCATCTTTACCCCGTACTAAAATTTCAGATATTATAGCCTTTTACTTGTTTCCGGACAACCTCTAACTGTGGAAACTGACAGTAGCAGTAATAAGACTGAAAAACAAACAAAACCAACAGAAGATGAACAAGAAACTGTTATGGCAAGTGTGATAGAAAATATGGATAAAAATTCTGATATTGAAGCAGAAACTTCTAACAGTGTTGCAAATTCACAACATCCCTTAAAAATAAAGACAGGAAGTCCTCTTGAAGTGGGAAAGTATAAGGTGGAGCTGCAAGTGACATATGATGATGTAAAGAATTTTTATGATACCGTACGTGGTAAATATCATGCTGGCGATGGATATAACTACGAACAAGTAATGGTTTTATATAATGAAATTGTTAGGCCCGCTCACAATCATCATTACGAGCTGTTTACTCTTGATGAAGCACATGTTGCTAATGATCACCTGTTTATCAAGGGTCAGGATTTTGGAACTCTAAATGATTTTAATGAGATGTTCTATAAAAGTGATGAGTTAATGTGATGTAAAAAGCAAGATTCAATCTGGTGAACGAGAGTTAACTGACAGAGGAGATTGACACGTATGCCTTTATCTTTAAGATTGTTTATCAAGTATAGACATCAGCTCGCCCCATTCTCTTTTACCAATATTACTTTCTTCTCTAGTAACGTTTTCCCCTTTAATTAATTTGCGAATTATTTCTAGACCAGTTCTTGAAATACAGGCTGATTCTAGGCAATATTCAACAAAGGCATTGTAGGCCAGTGGAACCCATTTTTTTATTATATCCAGCATAACTTCTGCATAAACTCTGATTTCATATTGGGCATGCTTATCAGCTCTAAGCTTCAAAAAATGAAGGAGATTATGCAGATCTATTTTCCAATAAAATTGCGTGTAGTAATTAAGCATTAGGTTAGTTCTGGCAATTTCTCTTGCAAGCCCCTGCTCAATAAATTTTTCATAATGAGAATATACTAAATTAGAGTCATTTGTTAGAGAATCTATTATTTCCTTTGAGGTATCTGGATCAAAAGCTTCCCCGCTACCTTGTTTATTATTGTCAGATTGTTTTGCAACTTGTTCTGGTTTAGGTGTATAAAATTCATTATCAAGTATTGAATACCTTGCTGAATATTCATTCACATTTGCAGTTCTATGCCTTATCCATTGCCTTGCAACAAAAATTGGAAGTTTCACGTGAAACTTAATTTCACACATTTCAAATGGAGTTGTATGATGATGTCTCATTAAATACTTTATAAGTGCTTCATCCTGACTTATCTGTTTTGTTCCCTTACCATAAGAAACACGAGCAGCTTGAACTATAGCGCTATCAGAGCCCATATAATCCACTACTCGAATAAATCCATGGTCTAATACCTTATGTTCTTCATATAAGATTGCATCTATTTCTTTTACTATAGTTCGTTTGGTTGCTTCATTCATAAAATATCCTCAAGACGAAATGGAGATATCAGCTCCACATGAATTGAGTTTTTCATGCATTGCTTCATATCCTCTCCATAAATGATGTGAATTGTTTATTATAGTTTCTCCACCGGCTACCAAAGAAGCAAGCACCAAAGCTGCTGTTGATCTTAAGTCAGTAGCATATAGATTAGCTCCAGATAAGCTTTTTATTCCACTTATAGTAGCTTTGCTTTTCTCGATGCTGATATTAGCACCTAACTTTCTCAATTCATCTGCATGTGTAAATCTGTTTTCAAAAATGTTCTCTTCAATTACTGATATCCCATCAGCGATGCACATTGCAGACATCAGTTGTGGTTGCATATCACTGGGAAAATTGGGGTATGGATCTGTCGCAACGTTAGCAGACTTAATAGAGCCATTTTTTCTGGAAATAACAATGCCTCCATCATACAGTTCAACCATAGCTCCTATAGTCTCCAACTCATTTGTAATACACCTTATATCAGATAGATTTATTCCTTCCAACTCCAACTTACCACCGGTTATTATAGCAGCTAGTGCATAGGTGCCTGCTTCTATGCGATCTGGTATTATTTTATGAACACATCCATTTAGTGCTTCAACTCCTGTTATTATGACCTTTGTATTATCAATTTCAATATCAGCACCCATTTTCTTCAGAAAATCTATTAAATCAAGAACTTCCGGCTCAGTTGCAGCATTGTTTATTGTTGTCACTCCTTCTGCAAATGTTGCTGCCATTATTACATTTTCTGTTGCGCCAACACTTATTTTCTCAAATGTGATTTCTTTTCCTTGTAGCTTTCCTTTCACTGTTGCAATTATATTATAGCCGTCAATTTCAATTTTAGCTCCCATTTCTTCTAATGCTTTAATATGCATATCAACGGGACGCTTTCCAATGTTGCATCCACCAGGAAATGCTGTTCTCGCTTTGCCAAATCTGCTAAGCATTGGACCCAATATTAGAAAAGAAGTTCTTAGCTTACTTGCGGTTTTATATGGCATCACGTGATTGTTGATATTGCTGCAGTCAATTTTCAAAGTATGGTTCGCTTTATAATTTTTATTGTGCATAAAGTTTACTTCTGCTCCAAGACTTTCAAGCAACTTAGACATTAGATGCACATCAATTAAATCAGGTACATTATGCAAAATTACCGGGGAGCTACTTAATAGACTTGCTGCCATTATTGGTAAAACAGCATTTTTTGAGCCATTAATCTTGATTTTTCCGACCAAAGGTTTGTAGTTATTTCTTATTAATATCTTGTGCATTTAATTAGATATAAAGTATAATTCATTAGTTTATTGAAGTCTTACTAAGTATAATAGATTGACCGTAAAAGGCAAAATTTGCTTTTTCTTCCTCATCATCCCAGTGTCATGCTACCTGCATGACACCTGATGCGAATTGCCCCCGAAATTTTATACTATGAATTACTCAAATGACGCTCTCGAGCTTTATCAAACCAAATAACACCAATTGCAACAATGAAATAACCAGCTGCTCCTAATGTAAGGCGAATTACTGCATCGAAAGTTGACAGAGGAGGAGACGGCATTAGAATGCTCAAAACACTATACACAAGATTATTTGTTGCATGAGCAATAGTTACTGGCCAAATCGAGTTGTCTTTTTCAAACAACCAGGTAAACATTATAGACATTGCACAAATATAAAGGGTATAAGCACAAATAGTCGGGAATGTAAAGCCATCCTTCCACAAAGCTGAGCCAGCAACCACATAAGTTGGTATGTGCCATACTGACCAAATAATACCGACAATAATTGCTCTGATATAAAAATTTGATATTTTGCTTTTAAGATTTTTCAAAAGATAGCCACGCCAACCGATCTCTTCACCAAGAGACATAATGATCCACATCACAAAGGTTGATAATAAAACAAATAACATCACTAATGGACTCAAAACTGCACTCAAATCCTTTACACGGTCTAACGTAAAAGACTCTCGGAAAAATGAAAAACCGCAGTAAATTGACAAAAGACCATTGGAAATTAGCATACTTACCAGAATAAGTATAAACCCTAATAGACAGTTTTTTGGCGAACTAAGTTTAAAAAGATCCCTTACCTTCTGTTTATTATAAATGGTTAGCAAAATTGCAACTGAAGCCGGAACAAATGTTGTTAATAATGTTATGTCTTTGAAAGGTAAGCACCAAGCTATAATGCACGTCAAAAAATATGTAATTACAACAAATAATGTACAATTAATAGTGGTTAAATTCATTCATACGCCTATCAATTCCTTTTCTGCATTATTGATCTTTATTCATAAATTGTCAATAAAATACTTCTTCAGGGATGAATAGAATATTTTTTCTTTTTGAATTGCTATTGATAGTTTAATTTTTATATGTATTCCCTTTCACAACCGTTTGTCATCCCAGTGTCACGTGCTGGGATGACAGTAGGAGAGCTGCTTGCATGACAAGAGGAGGGTACTGGAATGACAAGAGGAAGACACTGGGGTGACATCAACTAAACTTGTCCAAATATGAGCGATGCATTAGTGCCACCAAAACCAAACGAATTAGAAAGTGCATATTGAATTTTATGCTCCTGAGCTTTAAACGGTACAAAATTTAAATCACATCCTTCTGAAGGCTTGTGTAAATTTAAGGTTGGCGGAATAATTCCATTATTTAACGCAAGAATACTGAATATTGCTTCAATGCTCCCTGCAGCACCAAGTAAATGTCCTATAGAAGATTTAGTTGAAGAAACAGGTATTTTATAAACGTAGTCACCGAATAACTGTTTCATTGCTATTACTTCAATTTTATCTCCAAGTGGCGTTGAAGTTCCATGTGCATTGATATACCCTACTTGATTGGGATTAATTTGTGCGCTCTTTAAAGCAAGCTGCATTGCCTTAAATGCGCCTCTTCCTTCTGGATGTGGTGCTGTAATGTGGTGCGCATCTCCTGTGAGTCCGTACCCAACCAGTTCAGCATGTATTTTTGCCCCCCTTTTTTTTGCATGTTCGTATTCTTCCAACACCAATATACCTGCTCCTTCACCCATAACAAAACCATCGCGTTCTGCATCCCATGGTCTTGAAGCTTCTTTGGGTTTATCATTGAATTTAGTTGATAACGCCTTCATAGATGCAAAACCTGCAATTCCAACTCTACACAGTGCACTTTCTGCTCCACCTGCAATCATAACATCCGCTTCACCAAGTTTTATAGTTCTTGCTGAGTTTATGATTGCATGCGCACCTGTTGCACATGCGGTTACTGCTGAATCGTTTGGACCTGTAAATTCGTATTTAATAGAAATATGGCCAGATATCAAATTTATTAGACTTGCAGGGACAAAAAATGGACTGACACGTCTGGGCCCTTTTTCCTGCATGGTAATTACATTTTCCTGAATTGACGGAAGACCACCTATACCAGAGCCAATAGTTACACCAACACGTTCCCGATTGATATTTTGGCTTTCCAAAATTAATGAATCATCTACTGCCTGAATAGCTGCTGCAATACCGTAATGAATAAAACGATCTGTCCTTTTTGAGTCTTTCTCAGAAATATAATCTAGTGGATTGAAATGGTGCTCAATGTTGTCTGATTGCAACGGCACCTGCCCTGCAATTTTGCAAGCAAGATCAGAAGAGTCAAATCTATCCGTATTGATTGCTTTTATGCCAGACTCACTTTTTATTAGCCTTGACCAAGTGTTGCCAACATCTGCCGCTAGTGGAGTGATTAAACCAACACCAGTGACTACTACTCTTCTGCTCATTTAACACTAACTATTAGCCTTTTTTATTATTAATGTACTCAACTATTTGCTCCATAGTTTCCATTTTTTGTGCGTCTTCATCTGGAATTTCTATTCCGAACTCTTCTTCTGCCGCCATGATGATTTCAACTGCATCTAAACTGTCTGTACCATGCTCCGAAAGCTTTGAAGAGCTGTTGAATTTCTCTACATCCTTACTAATGTGCTCTAGTATAATCTTTTTTACTTTTTCTTCTATGTCTTCTCTAGTGCTCTTTGCTAGTTCGCTATTCACATTTCTTACCAAAAAAATAACCTATTCTTTGATGTTATAAAAAATTTTTATGTTTGCAATATCTTTTATAACTGGTAAACTACAGTAAAGTTTTCTACTGCCCTAGCTGGCTAGCGTTACGTGCTAAACAATTAACAATTCAAAAATGCTAGACGAAACAACAAAAAATTTGCTTATTGTAGAAGTAAATAAACTCTTACCCGAAAATAGCGAGAATAAGCTTATATCAGCTATGCGTTATATACTCCTTGCTCCTGCAAAACATATACGCTCCTTTTTAGTCGTAGCTTCATCTCGAGTGTTTAACGCGGAAGCTAAAAAAGTAATATCAGTTGCTGCAGCAATTGAATTTGTTCATGCTTACTCTCTAATTCACGATGATTTACCGTGCATGGACAACAGTGATACTCGCAGAAGCCAGCTAAGCTGCCATAAAAAATTTGATGAAGCAACAGCAGTGCTTGCCGGAGATGCACTACTTACTCTGGCTTTTGAGGTATTATCTTCGTTAAATGAGAAACGCTGTGAGATCATAAAAGTTCTTTCTCAGGCAATAGGAATTAGGGGAATGGTGGGAGGACAGGCTTTAGATATTGGTGCAGATTTTAACAAAATAAAAGAAATTCATTTGATGAAAACCGCAAAACTATTTGCAGCTTCATGTGAAATAGGCGCTATAATAGGAAATGCTATAGACAAGCAACGTAAAGCGTTATATAACTATGGAATAAATCTAGGGCTTATCTTTCAAGCTAAGGATGATATTGAAGACTACGAACAAGATAAAACAAATAATCTTATGTCTGTGCTTGGTAAAAGTGAAGTAGAGAACTATATAGACGGCCTCTTTAAACAAGGCTTGGATAATTTGAGTGCGCTTTCAGGGGATACTAATTATTTATATGATTTATTGAATCAAGTAAAGAAAGATGGTTAGAAAAATTATATTACAAATGCTTATTTCCATAGTAATGATTCTCACTTTAACTTCTGCTTTTGTGTTTACTATTGTCTATATAAACAAAGGTAAACCGGAAAAAAAGGACAAGCTTTATGAGATAAGTGCCACGCATGGTGGTTTGATACAGACGATAGCACATTACCTAGTGAAGCCAATACTTGAATCAGCACTTGACCGCTATATTGAAAAGCATGGGCTAACAGAATATTTAGAAGAAATGACGCAGCAAAAAGAAGAAGATTCGATAAATTTTTATGAAATTACTGAAGGCAGTGGCAGCAAGGCTTTCTGCGGCCTGGAAGTCCTACTGCAAATATATAAAATTTCTAATAATAACTTAGCAACACTCCCTAGCAAAGTTTCTGATGTTACTTTGAAAATAGGTCAAGATAACCTAAAAGAAGTGAGTTTAGGGGTAATAGGTATGAAAGAAGGCGGAGAGCGTGTAGTTACTATTGCCAATGATAACAAAATGAATTTTAATTCTTATTACGTCAAACTGATCGAAGTAAAGGATAAATATCCCGACTCAGTAAATAATCTGATGGTTTTTAATGACTTAATTAACAAGACTGGAAAACAAGTAAGGTGCGGTGATGAGATATCGGTTAAATATAGCGTAAAGGAGCATAATGGAGAATATATAGCCAAAGATCAAACAGTGCAATTTAGGGTTGGCGATAAAAAAATACCACTTGCTATAGAGCTTGGAGTTGTGGGAATGAGAGCTGGTAATAAAAGAACTATTCTTTCTCCGCCTGACCTTTTGACTATTACTGACGATATGTTAATAAAAGACATAGATTATGATGAAGAAAATATCTCAATAATTGACTTAAGCTTAGATGTTAAGCAAGAGGTCGCAGCACACCATTCTACTGTTGAAAAACAGCCTAAAGAATATAGCTGAAATTTTAGGTCTACTGGCTGACCTTCTGAACACTTTCTATACTACTTAAAGTAGGCTTTTCGTTTTTCCTAAAGTATAAACTTAGATAAATCAAGCTGCTTCGAAATTGACTCAAGTTTATCTTTTACATACTTGCTGTCTATAATGAATTTTTCGCTATTTTTCTCAGAAGCAATGAAACTTATCTCATCTAAAAGCTTCTCCATAACAGTGTGAAGCCTTCTTGCGCCTATATTTTCCACTTGCCTATTAACTGTAAACGCTATTTCAGCTATGGTTTTTATACCATCATCAGTGAACTCAAGTGTCACATTTTCTGTTTTCATTAAAGCTATGTACTGCTTTAACAAACTAGATTCTGGTTCCTTTAATATTCTTATTAAATCTTCTTGAGTAAGTGCCTTAAGTTCTACCCTGATCGGTAATCTGCCCTGCAATTCCGGTAAGAGGTCAGATGGTTTAGACTGATGAAAAGCACCAGATGCAATAAATAATATATAGTCTGTTTTTACATGGCCATACTTAGTTGTAACAGTTGTTCCTTCAAGTAATGGTAACAGATCGCGTTGCACTCCTTCTCTGTTTACTTCACCTTTTACTTCTGTACGCGCTGCAATTTTGTCTATTTCATCCAAAAATACTATACCGTCATTACTAACAAGATCAATGGCTTCTTTGATTATCTTATCTTCATCCATTAGCCTTTCACTTTCTTCATTAATTAATATTTCACGCGCTTCTTTTACCTTCACCGTAATAGTTTTTGTTTTTTTGCTCCCGTTAAACATCTTGCCCATTATTTCTGTTACATTCATCACACCAACTTGCCCACCTGGCATGCCTGGTATATCGAAAGTAGGTAACATACTCTTGCTCTCTCTGACGTTAATAGAAACTTCTCCGTCCTCAAACTCTTTATTCCTCAACCTTTCTCTAAAAATTTTTTTACTCTCTTCGGTTGCATCTTCGCCTACCATAGAGTTTACTATTGTTTTCTCAGCTAAAATTAAAGCCTTTTTAGCTAAGGCTTTACGGGCTTTCTCTTTAACTAAAACTATTGCTGCATCAACTAAATCACGTATTATCGAATCAACGTCACGTCCAACGTATCCTATTTCAGTAAACTTCGTTGCCTCAATTTTTATAAACGGTGCACCGGCAAGTTTTGCTAAGCGGCGAGCTATTTCAGTTTTACCAACCCCTGTATGACCGATCATCAATATATTCTTAGGTATGATTTCATCACGCAATGGAAATGGAACCTGATTGCGACGCCAACGATTTCTGAGCGCAATAGCAACAGCACGCTTTGCATCATCCTGTCCGATTATGAATCTGTCCAACTCTTTAACTATCTTCTGTGGTGGCAGGTCATCTAACAAAACTTGAGTACTGTCATTAACTTGAACATCGCTGTCATTTGAATCAAAACCACTCTTAGTATCTTTATAGAGGTCATTTTTTTCATCGTAGGTGTCACTACTACAAGACCGTCCTTCTGAAAGGGTTATAGGCTGATTGGAAAAATTGGTGCATAAAGTTTTTTGCTTGGAAGACATATCACTCCTCTATTTTTTCAATAATCACATTATGATTTGTATAAACACATATATCAGCAGCTATCTTCATAGCCTTTTTCGCAATTTCCTCTATTGATATTCCTTTAATGTCAATTAAAGCTCTTGCTGCAGATAGAGCAAAATTTCCCCCAGAGCCAATAGCTGCGATTCCATCTTCAGGTTCAAGAACATCACCTGTTCCCGTAATTACTAATGAAATAGATTTATCTGCAACGATCATCATAGCTTCTAATTTCCTCAGATATTTATCCATTCTCCAGTCTTTTGCAAGTTCAACACATGCTCTCATTAATTGCCCTGGGTGCTTGTCAAGTTTAGATTCTAATCTTTCAAAAAGAGTAAATGCGTCGGCTGTTGCCCCGGCAAATCCAGCAATTACGGAATCACCAGAAAGACGCCTAACTTTTTTTGCTCCAGATTTTATAACAGTGTGGCCCAGTGAAACTTGTCCGTCACCTATTACTACTACACTTTTATCTTTTCTAATTGACAGTATAGTAGTGCCATACATTTTATTGTTATCGTGTTGAATCATTTTTCTATCACTTTAAATAAGAATCTCATTATACTTTAATCTTTAGTCAAATTTACTAAATATGTTCAACTATAGCTTATAATATAATACCTTCCTTATAACATTTAAAGTGCAGATGCAAAACATAATTCACCCAGATTTGGAAAAAAGTATAAATAATTGGTTCGAAGCAAAATTTAATGGCCTTACATCGCCATTTTATAGCTCTATAGATCTTAGAAACTCCAGCTACAAAATTGCCCCAGTGGACGCTAATTTATTTCCTGCAGGATTCAATAACTTAAGTGAAGAATCAAGAACAATGGCAGCAAGATTGATAGAAAGCTACTTTAAAAGACATCAATACAAAAAGGTTCTTATAATACCGGAAAATTATACACGCAATAAAATGTATATAGAAAACGTATTTGTTATAGAGAAAGTACTGCAACTCGCAGGTTTTGAAGCTAGAATTGGCCTTTTACATAATGAAGTATACAATTTAATAGAACAGTATGAAACTGTTGTGAAAGAAAACTCTCTGCTAAAGACAACTTCAGGATTTGTGCCTGATGTTATTATACTGAACCGTGATATGACGAGCCACATTCCAGACACGCTGAAAGACGTAAAGCAAGATATAGTACCAAGCCCACTATACGGTTGGCATAGCAGGCAGAAATTTAAGTATTTTGAAATCTATCAAGAATTAGCATCTGAGTTTTGTGGCGAATTTAAAATAGACCCATGGCTAATTTCTGTGCTTACAGAGAGCTGTGATGGAGTTGATTTTGATGATGATTTGTCACTAGGAGCAGTAGCAACTAAAGTTGACCAAATATTATCTCTAGTGCAAAAAAAATATGAGGAATATGAAATAAAAACACAACCTTACGTTTTTATCAAAGCAAGCAATGGCACATATGGGATGGGCATTATAACAGCAACAAGTGGAGAGGAAATATTAAACCTCAATAAAAAAAAGCGTCATAAAATGAAAAAGATAAAAGAAGGAATAGCAATCAATAGCGTTATTATACAAGAAGGTGTACCAACCATTGACATGTTTAAAAGCAGTTCTGCAGAACCGCTAATATACTATATAGGAGATACTCCAACATGTTACTTATACCGATGTAATAGCAGAAAAGATGTATATTCTAGCTTGAATGCCACTGACTGTGAGTTTCATGATGTTAGCCAGGTTGTGGAAGGTAAAATTCTGTCACTTTGGAGTATTGTTAGCAAATTAGCAGTACTAGCGTTGGCAGTAGAAATAAAATCTTTTCACCTCTAACCCTTACATTCCCACAGCGTTACCATCGGGCAGATCATTACCATCATTACCGTGCTGAATATGGTTATGGCCAGCACTATCAAGTTCAGTGGAAGGATCATCATTGACAGGTTGTTGAAACAATTTGTCAAGCTGAACTGCCAGAAATACTGCACTATATATTATGCTAACTGTTACGCTTAAGTTGAAATTATAGATTATACCATTACCTAAGTTTATTGGTATGGTTGCAGTCTCCATTCTTTTTAATATGAAGTTTAACAAACCTAATGACAAAGTTAATGTGCTGATAATAAGGTCCTTCTTACACTTAGCAGACTTTTCAGGATCCTTATTATCTAGGTATTTTCTCCATGAATAATAGTAGCTTATAGGTTCCGAAATAAACAGAAATAGGATCGTTGATGTTAAGTGAATGTGACTTATTACGTCTGCATTACTCCTAGTAAAAAAATGGATGACTTTCAACATCATCAATGCTTCTATGATGCTGCTTGCAAGATTAGCCGATTTACCCACAATTTTTGCCAGCTCTTTTTTACTCTCAGGGTTTCTGTAATCCTTAATTAGATCCTGTAGAGTAAATGCAGAATGGGCAATGTATAGAATAGATGTCGGAAACTTTACTAGTCGAGCAACATTCCGTATAAGAAAGATATTGGATCTATTATTGTCAATGAACTCGCAGCAAAATTGCAGTGAAATCTTACACAATAGGGCTGTTAAACCTGTTGTGATGCAGATTACCTTCCTGATATCATGATTATAAGCATCATGTACCTTTTGTGCAACCGTATTTGATTTTTCTTTTAGCTTGCTTGGCATGAAATAGTTAATAAAATAATAACTTTCTGTTATTCTATCACATAAAATCCTAAAAGAAAAGCACTATAAATCAGGGCTTTAAGGGAGATTTATGCATAAATCAGCCAAGCATTTAATAAACAAAGAATCGGCACTGAGAGTTGGCACGCGAAAGTAATATCCATCCTTGATAATTGCTTTATATTCTATATCAAGTTCAACTAGAGTTTCTGAATGCTCAGAAACAAAAGATATAGGTGATAGAACTACAGGTACACCATCAATTTTTGCGCGTAATAGCTCACTTTCAGTGCTTGGCTCTAGCCAGTTTACAGGACCAATCTTACTCTGATAACATATTGACCAATCTAAGTTATTAATAGCTAACTTTTCTACTATTAACTCTACGCTTCTTTCTACCTGTGAAGCGTAAGGGTCGCCTTTTTTAATAATACTAAGAGGTAAGCTATGGGCTGAAAATAGGACTCTTGGTTTACCGATTTTGCTAGCCAATTTATAGTACTTAGCTATCAGATTAGCGTGAGCTTCAATAAAATCTTGGTTATCATAATAACGGTAAATCATTTTTGTATTGCATTTTAGGCCATACCGTTTAGCATTTTTTTGCCAATTCTCGATGGATGACAGAGTTGTGGTAGTTGAATATTGTGGATACAGTGGCAGCAGAATCACTTCATCAGGATCAAACTGTTTTACACTTTCAATAACTTCGTCAGCAAATGGACGCCAATAGCGCATGCAGATGAATACCTTGTGTACATGGTTTCTATTTTCGTTTAATTTTAGTTCTAAAGCATTAGCTTGCATTTTTGTATTCTCTAGAATTGGCGATTTACCTCCAATTTCCTCGTATATTTTTCGTGCAGTATTTTCTCGTTTCGCAGATATAAACTTTGCTAAAAGAAACCGAAAGGGATTCGGTAGATTGATTATTCTCCTGTCATAAAAAAGGTTGAATAAAAAAGGACGGACCGCATTTAGTGAATCAGGCCCGCCAAGATTAAATAAGATAACTGCCTTTTTCACCTACGCACTACTACAACAAGTTACTTTCGGGGTACCTATAAAATTAGCTACACACTCATCAAATTTAGTTATAGGCACTAAATTTCTCACATTTGCATACAATAAGTGGCCAAATCTCTGCATGTTACTCTGTGTGGATTCAAAACTTCTATCAAAAAACAGATCAACACAAAAACTTGGCACGGTTTCAAGAAGTTCAACAGCAGCTAAAGATAGCATTATACAACTTTGCAGGACCTTCAAAAGAACCTTTAGAGGGAAAAGTAAAACTTTAACGAAAAGAGAGGTGCTACTCGTTTCATTCAGTGGTTGCCCTGAATTGGGCGAATTATACTCGATGTGTTTTCTATTTTGATCAAAAATAGGAAATTTTATAGTATCTTTCTTAAATTCCGCGTCTATTTCTTTTCTACTATGGTTAGTGATTTTTTCCATTAACTTCTCACGCAGATGAAAAGTTCTGACAATAAAACATGTGGCAATCATTAAGGCAGCACATAAAAGTGCGCATTGCATGAGGCTCATACTGCCTAGCATAGCTGGCAGTGCAAAACAAACAAGCGGTGCTATGATTGTCATTTCAAGAAATGGAATAGTGTTTCTTTTCATTGCAAAGGCAGCACCTTCTTTTAATTTTGTATTATGATGTGAACTATATTCCAAATAACTTAAAAATGCCAGACTAAAAGTCAAAAACCCTTTTGTTCCACACAAAAGCGATGACTTAAAGTTACTTACTAATTTTCTAGTAGTAGATTCAGCTTGTTTAGTAGTGTTATTTTTATAACATTTACCCATACAATACCTCCTTGATGATTTGTCCTTAATTATAGATAAAAAATCACTTCTATGAAATTAAAATTTGTAATAAAATAAATCTATAAATGTACTATTCTATATAAGGAAATAATATGGCAATTGAGAAGACACTTTCAATCTTAAAACCTGATGCAGTAAAAAATAATATTACAGGCAATATAAATTCCTACATCGAACAATCTGGGCTGAAAATCACAGCACAAAAAATGATGTTACTAACAAAAAAACAAGCAGAGCTGTTTTATGAAATTCATAAAGATAGGCCTTTTTTTGGGGAATTAGTAGAGTTTATGACCTCTGGTTCTGTGGTAGTTCAAGTTTTAGTTGGTGAAAATGCAGTAAGTAAATACAGACAAATCATGGGAGCTACCAATCCAAAGCAGGCAGATAAAGGCACAATCAGGGGTGATTTTGCTGATGATATTAGTGAAAATAGAGTCCACGGCTCGGATAGTCTAGAAAATGCTCGTAAGGAGATAGCTTTCTTTTTTGCTGAATGTGAGTTGGTGTAGTTAACTCAGATTGGCGTCATCCAAGTAGCTGACAACATAGAAACGAAAAAACTTCCTTGACAAACCTCACCAGCCCCCTTATCATGAGACTGAAGCTATTGTATTTGCTTTCGCCAATCTGCAGATTAAAAGGTAAGGATTACTTAATGTATCGGCGTCTTATGTTCAATTTTTTGCAGTATATAGATACTGTATGTCTTTACAAAACTTCATCTACATCTAGATTTTTATCTAAATAAGCTGAACGCGCTTATAAAGCGTTACAAGACATCAAAAAATGCCAATACTCGACAGAGATAGTAAAAGACTAGCTAACTCGGGGATTCTTTGTCTTTTTTTCTGCTTAGTAAACTTCTTAAACATTTGCAGCGTAAGTTAGTTGCAATTAAAAGCAGCTTAATCTTGCTTGTCAAGCGTTTAAAACATAAAAAACGCCAATATTTTAAAGCGGATAATAACCCCAGGGCTTCTTTTGCCTTTTTTTTTCATTTGGTAAATTTCTTAATATTTATAGCTAAAGTAATTTAAAAGTCCGTGAAGGGTGTCATGCCAGTGCTTGACACTGGCATCCAGTTTTCCATATAATCTCATCAAAAATGTTTATTTTCTAGCTACTTTTATACTTATCAACCCAGTATGCTTACTTACAATTAAAATTTCTGGATCCCAGTGTCTGGGCACTGGGATGACAGCTAGCCTGACAACCGTCATCCCGCTACTTGTTAGCGGGATCTAGAGATACCGAGAATGAATCGCGGTATGACGTAGGACTGCTGTCATTCCAGTCTGGAATCTAGTTCTTATTGTACATTTAGAGGTTGTCCGGAAACTAGTAAATTCAAGCATATTCCCTCTTTAACATAACCCTACTCATAGCTAGGTATATGAAATTCTCAGTGGATGTTGTGAGTAAATCATACTCCTTCGATAGCCTTCTATTCCTATTAACCCAAGCAAAAGTCCTTTCTACAACCCATCTTCTTGGCTGTACTTTAAACCCTTGTTCTCTTGTTGGTAGTAGCTCAGGTGGCGTATCTTTGTGCACCCAAAATCTACATGGAGGCCTTGTAACAATTTCAATATCTATGTCATATTCTTCCTTTATGTGATTCTTTGAATTTCTTCCTTGGTATCCCATGTCAGCCCACATTTTTTTAACTTTAGTATATTTTGTTCTCATATTGTTTAATGCTATTTTAATACCATCTCTATCATTTTCGTTAGCAGCGCCTACGTAACAACCTAGTATAAAACCCTGAGTGTCTGTAATTATATGCCTTTTTCTACCCTTTACTTTTTTACTTCCATCATAGCCTTTGATCCCCCCTTTTCTGTAGTCTTTACAGATTGACTATCTACTATACAGGCACTCGGCTGCTCATTCCTTCCTATTTTTCTTCTACTATATTTTGTAATTTCATAATTCATTTTCTCAAAAATTCCCTGCTTCTTCCATTGCCTGAACTGCTCATACACAGTCTTCCATAGCGGAAAATCATTTGGTAAATACCGCCATTGACACCCTGTACGCAATACATAGAAAATTGCTTCTAATATTTCTCTTTTGCTATACTTTGGCGGCCTTCCTCCTTTCTTGTATGATACTCTGAAGTGTTTTTCTATTCTTGCCCATTCCCTTTCGCTTAGATCTGTTGGATACTTTTTTCTCATCTTTACCCCGTACTAAAATTTCAGATATTATAGCCTTTTACTTGTTTCCGGACAACCTCTAACAACCCAGAACTTTAACTTCAATATTCCAACTATGTGCTAATCTTTCAAAATCTCTTGATAAATGTGCCCAACAGATTTGCCTGTTTTTATCGGCAAAATAATTCTATGCTGCATACCTGTCAGTTATTACCAAGCTATTGCGATTGCAGAATTTACTATTTTGTAAAACTTTCATTCCTCTTGACTCTGTAAATTTTACAAAACTTGCCGTATTGCTTGCAAACATCCAACACCAAGCGAGTTTACCTTTGTTATAATGGCTCGTTTCATCAATATGTAGAACTTTACTCCTACTTATCTCTTGTTCGATCTGCTCATACATTTTTTTGCATTTTGAAGCAACTCTATGTTCACTATTTGATATGCTACCGACGCTTATGTTCAAATTGAAGATATCATTTACGACACTCGCTATTTCGCGTTTTGAATTTTTGTAGAATCCGCTGAACGCTGCAATTATTGACTTAACCCTTGGACCAAATGTATCTGGCGTAACACCTTCCGGTAACTTGCTACTTCTTCTCTTTCCGCATCTCCGACAACGGCCATGTTCTAACTGATATTCCACTACATAAGGCTTGATTTCTGGAAGATCAACTTTCTGATGAATATATGGTTTTTCACATATTGCAATTTCTCCTCCGCATTCGCAAGTATTAGGCAACTCTATCTTTACTACTTTATCTGCATCCATGTTGGCGCGAAAACTTCCTTTATGACCAACCTGACCGCCAATATTCCTTTCGCTTTTCGGCTTATTCTTTTTTATTTTATACAACTCTTTGGAACTTGGTATTGATGAATTTTTTGAGCTTAAACCGAGTCTTTCTCTTAACTCAGCATTTTCTATCTTTAAAGCCTTATTTTCTGCTTTTAAACTTTCATTCTCTTTTTCCAATCTTTCTATTTTTGCTTCTAACCTTTCTATTTTTTGCTGTAAATTTTTGCAAAGTTCTAAAAGGTTTACCATATTATTTCACTTTTGCTCTATGATTATCTTTTTAGATCACCTTGTCTACCTTATTCTGCCACTCCGCTGAACGGATACGCTTCTAACTTGCAACTAACCTACACCGCAAGTGTTTAAGAAATTTACTAAGCAGGAAAAAAGGCAAAGAAACCCCGTAGTAGCTAGCATTCAAATTCTCCCTTGTCAATTTGACGTTTTTTGCTGTCTTAAACGCTTTGTAAGCGCGTTTCGGCTTATATAGGTAAAAACCCAGAAATTTTTAAAGACATGCGATGCACGTAGTGCGAAAAATTAAACATGAGACGCCAAATACCCTAAGTTTTTTGTCATTAACCTGCACAGATTGCGAAGATAAATAAATAGCTTCAGTTTCATGATAAGGGGACTGGCAAGGCTTGTCAAGCAAGTTTTTTGCAATATCAGGGGATAATTTCGACCATAAATCCCTATCAATAAATTTTAACAAAAATACTTTAGTGCATTTTCAAATATAAGCATTCCATCGCCATATTTTGGCACAGCAACACCTAAACGCTTGCTCTTTTCTTTTTCAAGGGGCCAATTATCTTGCTGAGTAAAAAATATTCCCCTTTCTGGATGGGGCATTAAAGCTAGCACTCTTCCACTTTTATCTGATAAAGCTGCTAGGTCGTATGTAGATCCATTCGAATTGTAAGGAAATTGTAGGTTAGCATAGTTGCCATTTTTATCAATGTAACGTAATGCGGTGGAATTGCTCTCAATCAATTGGTTCAAAATATCTTGATCCATAAAAAATTTGCCTTCCCCATGAGCAATAGGGAGATATAGTTCACTCAGGCCCCGTAGCCAAACAGAATTACTCTTTGAATTAACTCTCACTCTAATCCAACGGCATTGATAATTGCCTATATCATTATGGATTAAAGCTAGACTAGAGAATTCTGGAATTAATTTTACTAATATCTGACAACCATTACATATTCCTATAATCAGCTTGTCCTGAGATAAAAACTCTTGAAACTCATCCAACAAGTTGTTTTTAATACGTAAAGCAAACGCATTACCAGCACCAGTGTCATCACCATAGGAAAAACCCCCTGGAATTGCAAGTATATTGCTTAATTTCAGTTCACCTGGATTATCTATGATATCGTTAATGTGAACGATTTTTACTTCAATATTACCAATACCAAGTTTTCTGCTGCATTCCATAAATGCAAATGCAGTTTCTTTTTCGCAATTTAAGCCATAACCAGATAGGACTGTGATTTTCATGAATTGCTAAAAATTAAAAAATTCGAATTTCCTTTTTACAAAATTTGCTACTAAATTTAACGCAAATAACACCAATAATAAAGCTATAATTGCGATAGCAGCAAGTTCAACAAATGCAATTTCAGGATTGCTTGACCATATGTATATTTGCACAGGTAGAACAGTCGCCGGATCGAAAAAGGACGTAGGTGTATCAGCAATAAATGCCACCATACCCATCATAAGTAAAGGAGAAGATTCACCTAAAATCCTTGCAATTGCAAGCACAGTACCATGTATTATTCTTGGTAACGCAATCGGTAAAGAGTGATCTAATATCACCTTGATGTGAGGTGCACCAAGCGCAAACGCTGCATCTTTTATCGTAATAGGAACATTCGCAAAGGCATTTTTTGTTGCAATTATAATATTAGGTAACATCATAAATGAAAGAGTCATTCCACCAACAAGTGGTGAAGAGCGTGGTAGCCCAAATATGCCAAGATAGAGAGTTAAGCCCACTACACCAAATATTATTGAAGGCACTGCAGCAAGATTATTTATGCTAATTTCTACAATATTAGTCATTAGCCTATTTTTAGGCATAAATTCGTAAAGACAGATGCCCGACATAATTCCTATTGGTAATGCTAATGCTAGGCACACTATAATTGTCATTAATGAACCGATAAACGCTCCTAAAATCCCTGCATTTTCAGGTTCACGAGAGTCAGATTTAAGGAATAAAGACTTATTAAAAAATTTTTTCACTCTCCTCTTTTCTTTTAGCCAATCAAGTAATTTAGCATAACGATCATTCAAATATTTATCTTTATTTATTGAATTAATTATACTTGACGCGGTAAACCAGATCTCATATTCACCACTATCTTTTACTTTCTTACGAAAAAATTTCTCTAGTTCTTTGTAAGAATTACGACTTAAAATTTCGTCACCGTCTTTAAAATCAGTTCCTCCAAACACCTTACGTAAAGAATCGTTGAGTAAGCCAATGGACTTATACCGCAAATCACTAGGATTACTCGCCAAAGCAAGATCAGCATTTATTTCAACTGGCAATAAAATTTTCGTTACTGTTAAGGCACTGTAAGAGTTAACTAATATACTCAACAATATACACACAGGACAGCCAAGTGAGATAACTAGTGCCGTGAAAGAACAAAAGCGTAGCGCTCTGTTCTTTTTATTTTTCCTTTTTATACGAGCATGTACACGCCTTGACTGAAGTAATTTAAGGAATTTTTTCTTTATACTCATTTACTTTTCTTTACACGAGGATTTGAAAAAACTTTCCCCTTTTTTGTCATGCAAGTAGCTGACACTGGGATCCAGCAGGCTTTGCCTGCAAATAATTTTTACATTTTCCATGAAAGCACAAACCAAAAGGAGAATAATGAATGCTGGATCCCAGTGTCGAAGCACTGGGATGACACCACAGCGGGAGGCAAACACAATGTTCGTACAGTTGTGTGTCACGCACTGGGATGACAAGAGAGAGTTCTGAGATGACACAATTGACATCACTCCCTATTGTATCTACTTAGATTTCTTTTTAACATAAGTAGTACGCTCTTTGATCCTTGCAGCTTTTCCAAATAGTTTGCACAGATAATACAGTTTTGCTCTACGAACCTTTCCTTTTCTTGTCACTTGCACTGAAACCAGTGCAGGAGAATAAACAAAAAACTGAGACACTATACTTTCTCCATGGCTCACTTTTCTGACTGCAAAAGAAGAATGTAACCCGCGGTTCCTTTTTGATATACATACACCTTCAAATATCTGTATACGTTCACTTGTACCGTCAACTACTTTAAAAGTGACCTTCAAATCATCGCCAGGACGAAATTCTGGTATTTCTTTAGCTAACACTTGCATTTGCTGTTCGTTAAATTTTTTAAGTAAATTTGTCATTTATCTCTCCATTCAATAATTCAGGCCTACGCTTTTTTGTTATAACATGAGACTGCTTCTGCCTCCAATCACTTATTTTTTTGTGATTGCCAGATAACAAAACCTCAGGTACTTTATATCCCTTCCACTGCTCAGGTCTAGTATATTGAGGATATTCAAGTACACCACCACCATAATTAAAACTTTCTTCAGTAATACTATCGGTATTATTTACTACACCTGGAAGAAGTCTAATGCATGCATCAAGAACCACCATTGCAGCTGGCTCACCTCCTGAAAGTATATAATCTCCAATACTTAACTCATAAGGAGTATACGCATCAATTATCCTTTGGTCAATACCTTCAAATCGACCACACAATATTGTTATATGAGGAAACTCTAATAATTCTCTGGCAATATTCTGATTAAACTTAGTTCCAGATGGAGTCATGTAAATAAACTTAGTGTTTTTATGAACAGAGAGCATACTATCTACTGCATCACCAACTACATCAGAACGCATAACCATTCCTGCTCCACCTCCATATGGAACATCATCCACAGTTGAATGTTTATCTTTCGCAAAAGAACGAATATTTATTACTTCAAGGTTCCATATTTTTTTTTCTAACGCTTTTCCGGCAAGAGAATAGTTCAAAAACCCGGGGAACATTTCTGGAAATATGGTTAATATTGTAACATTGAATGCCATTAAGGTTTATTTTAAGTTATTTGGGGCTATACTCTAAGAACAGTAAATTGATATAATATATAGTTAAATTAAGCATGTCACTGAATAAAACGATATACGAAGGTAAAGCGAAAGCCATTATTGAAACTGAAGACTCATCAACTGTTATACAGCACTTTAAAGATGATGTTACAGCATTCAATAAGGAAAAATATGAAATTATTGAGAGCAAAGGAATAATTAATAATCATGTTAGTGCTTTTATCATGGAAAAGCTTGAGAAAGCAGGAATTAGCACACACTTTATAAAAACTCTGAATGAAAGAGAGCAGCTAGTCAAAAAACTCAAAATCATACCTCTTGAAGTAGTAGTGAGGAATGTTGCAGCTGGCAGCTTTTGCAAACGTTTTAATATCAAAGAAGGTGAGAGGCTTGCATCTCCTATAATCGAGTTTTTTTACAAAAATGATGACCTAGCCGACCCAATGGTAAATGAAAATCACATACTGTATTTTGATTGGCTATCTAGCAAAGAAATGGATGAAGTAAAAACTACAACTTTAAAGATCAACGAAATCCTAATTGATTTATTCTCAAATGCAGGCATAGATCTAGTTGACCTTAAATTGGAATTTGGCAGATTGATAAATGACAGTACTAAAATCATTTTAGCCGATGAAATCAGCCCTGATAACTGCAGGTTATGGGATAAAAATACTTATAAAAAGCTAGATAAAGACGTCTTTCGTTTGAATTTAGGCAACTTGAAAAAAGCATACTTAGAAGTTGCGGAAAGATTGTCAGTAGAGTTAGGTTAACTAAATACTACTCTATCAAGTGGAGGGTTACATGCCTCATCAAGTTTTCCAATAATTTCAATTTTTTCTCCACGTTTTTGGAAATGATTTTTCACGTTTTGCATATTCTCAGAACTTACGATCAATACCATACCAATACCACAATTAAATGTTTTTAGCATTTCTTTCTTCTCTATTTTACCCTCCTTTGTTAGCCATAAAAATATATCTGGCCATTTCCAGGAATTAATGTCTATGTTTGCAAATAAGTTTTTTGGAAGAATTCGCGGAATATTGTCTACCAAACCACCACCCGTGATGTGCGCAATACCTTTTACTTGTGACATGATAGGCAGCAAAGAATCAACATATATTTTTGTTGGTTCAAGTAGTATTTCATTCCAAGATTTATTATTCCATAGAGATGTATCGTTATAATTTATACCTAAGCTTTTGAAAACATGGCGCACTAAAGAAAACCCATTTGAGTGAATTCCACTTGACTCTAAGCCAACTATATAATCACCTGCTTTCATAATACTACAGTTTGGAAGAATTTGCTTTCGATCAACTACACCAACCACAAACCCTGCAAGGTCATAGTGATTATTACCATACATTCCAGGCATTTCTGCAGTTTCCCCACCAACCAATGCTATTTTAGCTTGCTTGCACCCCTCTGCAATGCCCTTAACCACAGATAATAAAACATCTTTGGTCAAAACGCCTGTTGCAAAGTAATCAAGGAAAAACAAAGGCGTTGCTCCTTGTGCAAGTAAGTCATTTACACACATTGCAACTAAATCTATACCTATAGTATCATGTTTATTCACTTCTTGAGCTATCAACAGTTTCGTACCTACTCCATCAGTTGAGGAAACGAGTACTGGATGGTCATACTTCTTACTTAGTGCAGCAAAATCAAATAACGCAGAAAATGAACCTATTTCGCTGATTACTTCTTCTCTAGTAGTTTCTTGAGCAATAGGCTTGACTTCTTTTATTAACTTATTATATAGTTCAATATCTATTCCTGATCTAGTATAAGTATTCATAATCCTTTTATAAATTTTAAAATTGTTAATACTATATTAATGCCTTGATATAAAAAGTGCAACGAAACTTTCTCTTAATTGACTATTATATACTTACCAATATAGGGTAACTTAAATCATTTATAATTATCCAATGAACGAAAATACCAAAAACATACTGTTAATAACGGAACTGCTATCAGGACGGCTGCTTCATGACTTTGCTAACTCTATGAATGGAATAACGTTTGGCGTAGAAGAGCTTGAAGTAATAGATAAGAATGATGCTGATGCGCAGAAGGAAGCGTTGTTGTTTCTTAAAGAAAGCTCCGATGATTTAATATATAAACATAAAGTTATGAAGCAGGCATATTCTTCTTCAATGGATAATTATAGCTTTGATAAGACCAAATCTAATATCGAAAATTATTTATTAAAAAAAAAGTAAAGCTTACGTGGAAAATAGACGCATACTCTGCAAAAAATAAGGAAGATTTAATTGAAAAGATAAATAAGATAATTTCCAATATGGTGCTAACTATAGCCAGTGCAGTGGCGGAAGTCGAACTAGTATCTGTTTTACTGATTCAAACAGAAGATAAAATGCTATTAACTATAAAAATTCTAAATGAACACAAACCAATAAGCAAATCATTAGTAGACAAATTAATCAAAAAAAATGACACTAATTTAAATACAAAAGATATTAATATCTATATGACCTCTTTATTATTAGAGTACTATAACACTGAAATGCATTATACTTGCGAAAATAATTCGCTGGAAATAGGTTTAACTATAACTTGAGTTGCATATTTGGTTATTACAACTTTTTCTTCGTGTCAAGGCATTCCCCGACAAGGGGTACCAAATCTAATTTTTGTAATCACTTAAGTCTAGTACTATTTTATTAATGTAGCGCTCATTTGCATCTTTGATGATAAACTTCATACCATTTTTATATTTAATGACTTCATCTACAGAAGGCACTTTACCAGCAATCGAAAGAATCAAACCACCAAGTGTAACATAATCTTCTTCAGGGTCACGTAATTCTATTTTTAGATCCTCTTCTATATCTTTTATAAGAGCCCTTGCTGATACTTCAAACTTATTTTGAGACAATTCAGTAATGGTATATTCTGAATTTATTTCGTTTTCACTATCAATGTTTGGTATTAGTTCCTCTATAAGATCAGTCATTGAAATTAAACCATCAGTTCCACCATATTCATCCAATACGATAGCTAAGCATGATTTAGAAGAGTTCATCCTAACAAAAAGATTAGTTGTCTTCATCGAGGGTGGAACAAATATTACGCTTTGTATAATATGTTTCAGATTAAAATTTTTATCCCTATTAAAAATAACATCTTTTACATAAAAAAAGCCTATTACGTTATCAAAGTTATTTTTATAAATTGGTATTTTAGTGTGGCAAGTGTTTTTTATCTTCTTTATTATTTCATGCTCGCTTGACTCAATGTCTACTGCGCATATCTCTGTACGTGGAGTCATTATATCCATTATACCACAATCGCGGAATTTTAATAGACCATTAAATATATTAAGGTCTGGCAGATCTTTCATTAATGCCTCAGTCGCACACTTTTTCAACACAGAAGCTTTTTTGAAAAGGAAGAGAAAAATTCTATATGCTATTTTTTCTACTAAGGTTCTTTTTTTACTCAATTTATTCCCTGTAATGGCAAAAACGTTTTCAGATTAGATTTATCAAGAAAACTGTTATTAAATGTTTAATAAGCATGTGAATAATGTCAAATTAATTTGTGAATTATTTGTTGATATAAAATACCAACAATTGATCAACAACTTTTTCAACAACATATACATAGTTGTGTAACAATGCATGATGGTAAAGTATTTTCCATAAAAGAAAATTACTAACACTCTAAACACCTTACTTATACACATAAATCATAACAGAAAATCAATAATATACGAAAGTTACTCACATATTTATCCACAAGTTGAATAACGCCAATTTTTACTGAATTTTAAGTTAGTAACAAGTTATTGATAGAACTATTATTACTACTATACTTTAATATACAAAAGAATAAATAGAATAGATTGGAAAGCAGCAAAACAACAATAGCGAGAATTATTAAGAGAAATGAGCCAGGTGGAAGAGTGCCTATCTGGCTAA